>NZ_LBDA02000001.1 GCF_000980885.2 Streptomyces malaysiense
CCCACCCTTTCAACCTCAGCGTCACGTACCGCGCTCGCGGAGGCGGCCGAACTGGATCAACGCTGTTGCCGCAGTGCTTCCTCGACCCTTGCCCTGGTCCGCCTTATCGCCCATGGGCCGGCTATCAGGACCGCAAGAGCAACCACACCCGAACTGACCAAGGTATTGGTCCACGGTGTTCCGCTCTGCCTCCACACCACGATCGTCGACGCAGTAACCACAGCGTCGACCCCGAGCAGGACTGCCCATAGGCGGCCCGTGGACATCGATCTATCAGACATAGGTCGTACCTTACGACGTGGTGCGTGACAATGACCGAGGCACTGCCGAGGCGTGAAGTAGGCCGTGTGGCTCGGGTGTTGTTGTGAGGCAATACCTGGGCCGCACGGCCTTGTCCCAAGCGAGGTCCAGGTCCGCCGTCCGCGCGCGAACCGCCCCGGCCGGGTGCACGACCGGACGGCGCTGCGGACCGAGCGCGTCGACGCGCGGCCGCGTTCAGCTCGGCCAGGAGCACTTCGTGGAGCCGCTGCCACACACCGGCCTCGGTCCAGTCCCGCGGCCTGCGCCGGCACGTCATGCCCGAGCCGAACCCCGGCCCCGGGGTCGATCGGCTCCCGAGGGCAGCGTCCAATGGCCTGGCCGCCACAGATGCTCTGTGCGGGGCGGGCGGCGGGATCGTCTCGAGCCTACCTGATCGGAAGACCGGACCTTCCCAGGTCAGCGCGCCCTTCCGCGTGGTTTCAACGGCACCTCCGGCAGCTTCGGGGCGTGCAGCGGGGCGCCGTCGTACCCCTTCACCTCGCCGAATCGGGCTCCCTTCATCCAGTCCTCGCGGGCCTGTTCGATCTCCTCCTGGGTGCGGGCCACGAAGTTCCACCACATGATGAGCTCCTCGGCGAAGGGCTCGCCGCCCAGGAGCATGACGCCGGCGTCGGACTCGGCGCGCAGGGGGAGTTCGGAGCGGCCGCAGCCGAGGTAGAGCATCGAGCCGGGCAGGACCGGTACGCCGTCCACGTGGACCTCGCCGGACATCGCGAGGACGCCGTACTCGAAGTCGGGGTCCAGGGGCAGCCGGACATCGGCACCCCGGGTGAGGGCGAGGTCGGCGCCGACGATCGGGGTGTAGGCCGTGCCGGGGGAGACGGCGCCGTCGAGAGCGCCCAGGAGCACCGTGCCGGTGAGGCCGGGCGCGGTGACCGTGGGCAGCTCGGCGTGGAACTCGAACTTCGGTTCCGTGTGCCGGTGCGCGTCGGGCAGCGCCACCCACAGCTGGGCGCCGTGCAGGAAGCGGGCGTGCGGGCGGGGGCTCTCCTCGGAGTGGCTGATCGCGCGCCCCGCGGTCATCAGGCCCAGCTGCCGGGGCCGGATCGTCTGGAGGCTGCCCGTGGAGTCGCGGTGCAGCACCTCGCCCTCGTGCAGCCAGCTCACCGTCTGGAGTCCGATGTGGGGGTGCGGCGGGACCTGCATGCCGGGCTCGTCGGCGATGTCGTCCGGACCGTAGTGGTCGACGAAGGCCCACGCGCCGATCATGCGGCGGCCGAGGTTCGGCAGCAGCCTGCGCACCTCGGTCGATTCCCCCAGCTTGACCTGGCGGGGGCTCAGCAGTTCGCGGACGGGTTCGGCGACGACGAATCCACGGCCACCGCAGGCGGTCGGCTCGGGCGCGCGGTCAAGGTTGCTCATGCGGCCCAACTTAGCGGTGCCGATGCCGAACCGGCGGGCGTGGGCGGGTGCAATTCGCCACCGCGCTCACGGCGGGTCCGACTCCGGGGAGGAAGGGCTCGCCACGGGCGTGGGCGAGGCTGAGCCCGGCACCGGTGAGGGGGTGCTGAAGGTCGGGCGCGGGGGGCGGGCCGGTTCCGAGGGCCGGGTCCCGCTGTCGCGGAGGGTGAGGAGGACGAGGGCCGCCACCGCCGCGAGGGCCAGCAGCCCCACCACGGTCCCGCGCAGCGACAGACGGTGAGCCCTGAGCGCGCCGGACGGCGGACGCAGGGGGCGCAGATCGGCCGGTCCGACGGCGTTCGCGCGGGCGGCCAGCGCGGCGCGCAGCCGTTCCTCGACGGGTTCGCGGACGGCTCCGTCGACGGGGGAGTGGTTCATCGCAGACCCTCCAGACGCCGGCCGAGGGCGTCCAGGGCCCGGCTGGCCGTGGACTTCACCGCCCCTCTCGACAGACCGAGGGTCGCCGCGATCTCGGCCTCCGTCAGATGCGACCAGTAACGCAGCACCAGTACCTCCCGTTGGCGCCGGGTCAGGGTGCCAAGTGCCGCCAGCACCTCCCGGTGGTCCTCATGGATGAGCACGTCCTCCTCCGGCGCGGGCGCGTGTCCTTCCGGCGCCGGCGGATGCGCCCGTACGGTCCTGCGCCGACGCAGCACCGAGCGGGCCGTGTTGACCACAGTGGTCCGCAGATACGCCTCCGGGTCGTCCAGGGCGGCGAGCCGATGGCCGTGCCGGCGGAACAGCGCGGTGAACGCGTCCTGCACGACGTCCTCGGCCGTGGGCAGATCGTCCACCAGCAGCACCGCCAGGCGCACCAGGGGCAGCCGGCGGTGGTGGTACAACTCCTCGATCCCGGGCGGGGGTTCGGGCGTGGTCGTCCCCGCGGCCGGACGCGGCGGCCCGGACACGGTGTCCCCGCCAACGTGGATACGGGCCAGCAGCCGGGTGAACATCCGCCGCGGTGAAGGGACCTGGGCCGTTCCGGCGCGTGCCCAGGGCAGGGCCGCCGATGGTGTGGCTGTCGTCATGGATCTCCCGGGGCCGGGTGCGGGGAACCGCCGTACGACGGCGCCCCGCACCCGCCCCTGCCTCAGTGCTGTGCCGGAACCGGCGCCGGAACGGCCGGGCCGTGGTGCGGGGTGGCGGGCGTCGACGGCACCGGCGACGGGGACGCGGAGTGCGCCGGCACCGGGGTCGGGGTGGCCGTACCGCCGGGGACGGACGGCACGGGGGTCGGGGTGGCCGTACCGCCGGGGACGGACGGCACGGGGGTCGGGGTGGCCGTACCGCCCGGGACCGACGGCACGGGGGTCGGGGCGGCCGTACGTGCCGGGACCGGCTTCGGCGTCGCCGCGGTGCCGGGGTGACCCGCGGCGTGGTGGCCGGACTGCGCGGCCTGCGCGGCCACGGTGCCGGTCACGGCGAGTGCCGCGCCCAGCGCGGAGACCCCCAGAGCGGTGCGCAGCCTGCGCGCGCGGTTCGGGCGGGGGACACGATGTGCGGACATGGGTTCCTTCGGGGTCGAGGTCGGACAACTGGTCGAAGTGGAGGCCTCCACCCGGACAGACGTCCGACCCCGGTCGAGGTTGCGGGTCCCGGCCGACGAATTTCCCGTACGCGTCTCACCGCCCCGGCCGACGGGGTCCCCGCACCTCGTGACGCCCCCCGTCCCCTCGGCGAACCCCCGCCGCGCGGCCTCTCAGAACACCTCCGTGCCCTCCTCCGCGGCCGTCACCGCCGCCGCGTGACCGAACAGCCCCGGCAGCCCACCGGTGTGCACGAACACCGTCTTCTCGCCGGGCCGCACCGAGCCGTCACGCACCGCCGCCGACAGCCCGGCCAGGGCCCGGCCCGTGTACGTCGGATCCAGCACGATCCCCTCGGTACGCGCGGCCAGCCGCAGCGCCCCGGCCACCGGCTCCGTCAGCGCCGCGTAGCCCGCACCCACCTGGTCCCGTCGTACCCGCAGCCGCTCCGCCACGACCTCCTCCGAGGTGAGCGGCGTCGCGAACGCCACCACCGCGGCGGCCGGGTCGGCCAGCGCACCGACGTCGACGCCGAGGACGCGACCGCTGCCGAGAGCGGCGACCAGGCCCGCCATGGTGCCGCCCGAGCCGAGCGCGATCACCGCCGTGCGCAACTCCGGCAGCTGGGCGCGCAGTTCCTCGCCGCAGCGCGCGTAGCCCCGGGCGCCCAGGGTCCCGGACCCGCCGAACGGGATCAGCGCGGGACGTTTCCCGTCCGCGCGCAGCCGGGCGCACACCCCGGCCGCGGCCGCGTCCAGACCGGCCTGGTCCACCTCGCCCGCCCAGGCGACCCTGGCCCCGAACAGCCCGTCGAGCGCGAGGTTCCCGGAGCGGGAGGCACCTGGGGCACCGCGCAGCACCAGCACGACGCCGAGGCCCAGCCGGGCGGCCGCGGCGGCGGTCAGCCGGGCGTGGTTGCTCTGCGCGGCGCCCGTGGTCACCAGCGTGTCCGCACCCTCGGCGAGCGCCGCGCCCACCGTCCACTCCAGCTTGCGGATCTTGTTGCCGCCCCCGCCCAGACCGGTCAGGTCGTCCCGCTTGATCCAGAGGTCCTCCGGGCCGAGCCCCAGCGCGGCGGCCAGCCGGGGCGCCGGTTCCAGCGGGGTGGGAAAGGTGCCGAGCGGCACGGGCGGGGGCGTCATGGGCGGATCCTCGGGGCAGGAGGGCGGGGCCCTCGGTACGGCGGTGGCGGAGGGCCGGAGCCCCGGTTCGGTGACGGCGGTGCGACGATCAGTCGATCACAGCGGGGTCCCCACGTCATTCCACAGGTCCCCTACGTCACTCCGCAGGTCCCGTACGTCACTCCGGCACGGCACGGCGTCACACCGCGGCCCCTCTCTCACACCGGCAGCAGCCGCCCCACCAGCTCCCCGAGCTGCCGCGCCGTGCGGCACTCGTGCATCTCCACCAGTTCCGCGTACGCCGGCGCCGCCGAGTCCCCGGTGCCCCACTGGCCGGCCGGCTCCGGGTTCAGCCAGTACACGCGCCGGGCCCGCCGGGCGATCTCGCGGACCGCGGACAGGTTCGGGTCGCTCTGATTGGTACGGGCGTCGCCGAGGACGAACACCGTGCCGCGCGGGCCGACCGCGGCGCCGTACCGTTCGGTGAACTCGCCCAGCGCCATGCCGTAGTCGCTGCTGCCGTGCCAGCCGGTGAGCGTGGCCTCCTCGCGGATCCGGGCGCCGAGGCCCTCGGGGTCGGCGCGGCCGTGGTCGAGCAGGCCGGTCACCTCGTCCAGCCGGTTGACGAAGGCGAACACCCGGACCTTGCTGAACTGGTCGTGCAGCGCCTGCACCAGCAGCATGGTGAAGTCGGAGAAGCCCGACACCGAGCCGGACACATCGCAGAGCAGGACCAGTTCGGGGCGGACCGGGCGGCGCCGGCGCAGCACCGGGCGCATCGGGACGCCCCCCGTCGACAGCGAGGAGCGCAGGGTGCGGCGCAGGTCGACGGTGCCGCGCGTGGCCCGGCGGCGGCGCGCGGCGAGCCGGGTGGCCAGCTTGCGGGCCAGCGGCTGGACGGCCCTGCGCAGCTCGGCCAGCTGGTCCCTGTTCGCGAACAGGAAGTCCACCCGGTCGGCCGTCGGGCGCACCCCGCGCCGCGCGATCTCGTCCCGCCCGCGCCGCTCGGCGACCCGGCGCCGCGCCTCCGTTCCGACCAGCCGCCGGAACTCCTCGATACGGCGCCGGATCTCGTCGTCCAGCAGCCGGTCGGCGAACTGGCCGCCCTCGCCCGCGCCGGCCCGTACACCGGCCCGCACCCGCGCCAGCAAGGTCTGCGGACGCAGCCGTTCGAGAGTCTGGTACGCCGACCATCCGTCCGAACCGGGTGAACTCCCGTATCCGCCGAAGCCGTCGACCGCCTGGGCCGCCAACCGGGCCATCAGGGCGCGGTCGTCGGCCGCCAGCGCCTCGGCCAGCCGGTCGCGCAGACTCTCCCGGTCGGTGGGGCCGGTGTCCGGGGCGCCCACCCCGCGCGGGAAGTACAGGTCGAAGATCGGGTCGAACACGGCGCGTTGGGCCGGACCGTGCAACAGGGTCGCGGCCAGCCCCTCGCGCAGCAGCTCCCGGTCCGCGAGCCCCAGCGCCTCGGCCGCGCGGGCCGCGTCCACCGTCTCCCCGGTGCCGATCCGCACCCCGTGCGTCCGCAGCGCCCCGACCAGGCCGGTGATCCGCTCGGCGGGGTCCGTCACAGCGCGTCCAGGTCGAGCTTGGCCGCGGCCTTCTGGATGTCGTCCTGGTGCTTGAGGATCACGCCGAGGCTGTCCCGTACGACACTCTCGTCCAGGGTGTCCGCGCCCAGCGCCAGCAGCGTGCGGGCCCAGTCGACGGTCTCGGCGACGGACGGCGCCTTGCGCAGGTCCATCGCGCGCAGCGCCCCGACCACCCGGACGACGGACTCCGCCAGCGCCTCGGGAAGGCCCGGCACCTTCAGCCGTACGATCCGCCGCTCCAGCTCCTCCTCCGGGAAGCCGATGTGCAGGAACAGGCAGCGGCGGCGCAGCGCCTCGGACAGCTCCCGGCCCGCGTTGGAGGTGAGCACGACGAACGGCCGGCGGGTCGCGGTGACCGTGCCCAGCTCCGGCACCGTGATCTGGAAGTCGCTGAGCACCTCCAGGAGCAGGCCCTCCATCTCGACATCGGCCTTGTCGGTCTCGTCGATCAGCAGCACCGTCGGCTCGTCGCCGCGGATCGCGGTCAGCAGCGGGCGCGGGAGCAGGAACTCCTCGCTGAAGATGTCGGTCCGGGTCTCGTCCCAGCTCTCGTCCCGGCCCGCGCTGATGCGCAGCAACTGCTTGGCGTGGTTCCACTCGTACAGGGCACGGGACTCGTCCACGCCCTCGTAGCACTGGAGCCGCACCAGGCGGGCTTCGGCCACCGCGGCGACGGCCTTGGCCAGCTCGGTCTTGCCGACCCCGGCGGGGCCCTCCACCAGTAGGGGCTTGCCCAGCCGGGCCGCGAGGAACACGGTGGTGGCGACGGCGGGCGAGGCGAGGTAGCCGGTCTCGGCGAGGCGGGCGGAGACATCGTCGACGGACGTGAACAACGGGGTCCTCCGGCGGGGTCGGGGAGCGGGGTGCGGAATTCCACCCGAGCCCTCCTATCTAAGCGCTTGTTCAGCACCCGTGTCACGCACGGATTCCCGTCCCGGCCGTACGCCCCGTTCCAGGCCCGGTCGTACGCGCCCTCCCTCGTACGGCCCACCACCGCGCGCACACCGGCTGCCCCGCCCGGTGCAATGGACCCGTGACCGCGGCCCCCGACGACTGCCTCGCGCGCAACGAGTGGATCTGCGGCGCCTATCTGAGCAGCCGCCGGGGAATCCTGCTCGACGCGGTCGTCCAGCACCTCCAGCTGACCTCCCTCGCGGTCCTGATCGGCCTGGCCGTCGCGGTTCCGCTCGCGGTGCTGGCCCGCCGCTGGGGCTGGGCCGCCGGACCGGTGCTCGCCCTCACGACGATCCTCTACACCATCCCGTCCCTCGCGATGTTCTCCCTGCTCCTGCCCCTCTACGGCCTCTCCGCCACCCTCGTCGTCGCCGGGCTGGTGCTGTACTCGCTCACCCTGCTGGTCCGCAACCTGCTCGCGGGCCTGCGCGCGGTCCCGGAGGAGACCCGGCAGGCCGCGCGCGGCCTCGGCTACGGCCCGATCCGGCTGCTGCTCACCGTCGAGCTGCCCCTCGCCCTGCCCGCCGCGATGGCCGGGCTGCGCATCGCCACCGTCTCCGCCGTCTCCCTGGTCACGGTCGGCGCGATCGTCGGCTACGGGGGCCTCGGCAACCTCGTCTACGCGGGCATGAACACCTACTTCAAGGCACAGGTGCTCACCGCGTCCGTGCTGTGCGTGCTGATCGCGATCGCCGCGGACCTGCTGCTGCTGGGCGTCCAGCGGCTGATCACGCCCTGGACGAGGGCGGCGCGCGCATGAGCACGCTCACGGCCACCTGGGACTGGCTCGCCGACCCCGCGCACTGGTCCGGCGACAACGGCGTGTGGCACCGGCTGCTCCAGCACCTCCTCCTCACCGTCGTCTGCCTCGTGCTGAGCTGTCTGCTCGCGCTGCCCGTCGCCCTGGTCCTCGGTCACCTCGGCCGGGGCGGGGCGCTCGCCGTGAACATCTCCAACGCCGGCCGGGCGGTGCCCACCTTCGCCGTGCTGGTCCTGCTGCTCCTCACCCCGGTCGGCAACTGGGGCGAGGGCCCCACCGTCGTCGCCCTGGTGCTGTTCGCGGTGCCGCCGCTGCTCACCAACGCCTACGTCGGGATGCGCGGGGTGGACCGGGGCGTCGTCCAGGCCGCCCGGGGCATGGGCATGACCGGCCGGCAGCTGATGTTTCACGTGGAACTGCCCCTTTCGCTCCCTCTGCTGATGAACGGGGTGCGGATCGCGGCCGTACAACTCGTCGCCACCGCCACCATCGCGGCGCTCGCGGGCGGTGGCGGGCTCGGCCGGATCATCACCGCGGGGTTCAACCTCGCCAGCACGCCCCAGGTGGTCGCGGGCGCCCTGCTGGTCGCCGTGTTCGCGCTCCTCGTGGAGGGCGGCTTCGAGATCGCCGAACGGCTGGGTCCCGCGTGGGCGAGGGGCGGGCGATGAGACGCGTCCCGTGGCTGCTCACGCTGCTCGCCCTCGCCGGCTGCGCCACCGGCCCCTCCCTGGAGAACCGCGGTCAGGTCACCGCGCCCCCCGGGGACAGCCACCACCTCACCATCGGCTCGGCCGGCTTCACCGAGAGCGACCTGCTCGCCCAGATGTACGCCCAGCTGCTGAACCGGGCGGGCTACAAGACCTCGGTCCTCACCGTCGCCAACCGGGAGCTGTACGAACCCGCCCTGGAGTCCGGCCAGATCGACGTCGTGCCCGAGTTCGCGGCCACCTTCGCGGACTGGCTGAACGCCAAGGTCCACGGCGGCGACGCACGACCCGTCGGCTCACCCGACCTCGACACCACCATGGACGCCTTGCGCGCGCTCGCCGCCCCCCGGGGCCTCACCGTGCTGCCCCCGGGCCGGGCCGTCGACCGGAACGCCTTCGCGGTGAGCGCCGACTACGCCCGCCTGCACCACCTCAGGACGCTCAGCGACCTCGGCGCGTCAGGTCTGAAGGTACGGCTCGCGGCGGGCGACGAATGCGTGCGGCGCCCGTACTGCGCACCGGGCCTGAGGAGGGAGTACGGCATCGACGTCACCGGCGTCGACCCCAAGGGCGTCGGCACCACCCCGGCCAAGCGAGCGGTGCGGCAGGGCCGGGACCAGATGGTGCTGACGACCACCACGGACGCCACCCTCGACCAGTTCGGGCTCGTCCTGCTCACCGACGACCGGCAGCTCCAGAACGCCGACTACGTGGTCCCGGTCGTCAACCGCGCCCGCGCGGGCGGCCCCGGAGTCACCAAGGCCCTCGGACGGCTGGCCGACGTCCTCACCACCGCGGACCTGGCCGACCTGAACGAACAGGTCGACAGCTGGCGCAGGCTCCCCGCCGACGTGGCCCGCGCCTACCTCAGGGACAAGGGCCTGCTGAAGTAGGCCTCCCGCATCCGCGCGCACCGGGTCTCACGCGTCGGACACCGAGTCGAAGGGCACCTGCCCGCGCGCCACGCCCCGCGCGTCCGCGTCCACCGAGCGGCGCAGCGCCTCGTGCAGCTTCGCCGGGGTCAGCACCCCGAGGAAGCGCGCCCCGTCCAGCACCGCGACCCACCCGGCGTCGTGCTGGAGCATCACCCCGAACGCCTGCTTCAGCGGCGCCCCGACCGGTACCCACGCGGTCATCCGATGGGCGAACTCCCCGACCGTGCCGCCCGCCGCGAGGTCCGCCGCCCCGACCCAGCCGTGGAGGTCGCCCCGCTCGTCCAGCACCACCGCCCAGCGCGCGCCCTGCTCGCTCAGCCGCTCCCGGGCCCGTGCGGCGGGCTCGTCGGGCCGGGCCACCGGCGGCTGCTGGAGATCGTCCGGCTCGATCGCGGTCACCGAGAGCCGCTTCAGCCCCCGGTCCGCGCCCACGAACGAGGCGACGTACGACGTGGCGGGCGCCCCCAGCACCGCCCCCGGGGTGTCGAACTGCTCGATGCGGCCCTGCCCGTACACGGCGATCCGGTCCCCGAGCCGGACGGCTTCCTCGATGTCATGGGTGACCAGCAGCACCGTCTTGCGCACCGCGGCCTGCATCCGCAGGAACTCGTCCTGCAACTGCTCGCGCACCACCGGGTCGACCGCGCCGAACGGCTCGTCCATCAAGAGCACCGGCGGGTCCGCCGCCAGTGCCCGTGCCACCCCGACCCGCTGGCGCTGCCCGCCGGACAACTGCTCGGGGTAACGCGGTCCGTACGTCTTCGGGTCCAGGCCGACCAGGTCGAGCAGCTCGGCCGCCCTGGTCCGCGCCTTCGCCCGCTTCCAGCCGAGCAGCGCGGGCACGGTCGCGGTGTTGTCCAGCACCGTGCGGTGCGGGAAGAGCCCCACCTGCTGGATGACGTACCCGATGCGGCGGCGCAGCCGCACCGGGTCGACCGCCGCGATGTCCTCGCCGTCGACGCTGATCCGCCCCGAGGTCGGCTCGATCAGCCGGTTCACCATCATCATGGTCGTCGTCTTGCCGCAGCCCGACGGGCCGACCAGCGTCACCAGCTCGCCCTCGGCCACCTCGAAGGACAGGTCGTCCACGGCCGTCGTACCGTCCGGGTAGCGCTTCGTGACGTGCTCGAACCGGATCATGTCCCCACGCTAGCGGCGCCACGGGTGGGACGCGCGGCGGCGCCGGGCGCCGTCTTCGTGGTTCAGCCGTCCAGCAGGATCACTTCCAGCGTGCGCGGCCCATGGACGCCCTCCACCCGGTCCAGCTCGATGTCACTGGTGGCCGAGGGACCGGAGATCCAGGTCAACGGGCGGGTGGGATCGAGGCGTTCGAGGGCCTGGGGAACCGACGCCACGACCTGCTCGGGTACGCGGACCACGCAGATGTGGTGGTCGGGGACGAGCGAGATACGGCGCCGGCCCTGGTCGGGGGAGCCGTCGAGGACGACGGTGCCGGTCTCGGCGATCGCCACGGCACAGCCGGTCACGACGCTGCCGACCCGGTCGAGCCGCTGCGGGGTGTCCGCGGCCCGGTCGTGGATACGCACCAGGTCGGCCGCGGCCGTCCACCAGGGCGGCAGTTCGGGGGGCACCACCGCTTCCTGAGAGCCGTGCGCGGCCAGCAAGCGCATGACGAGGAGCGGCAACTCCTCCGCATCGGCGCGGTGCACGATCGCCCGGTAGTCCGCGAGGTTCTCGGCCAGCAGCTCGACCGTCTCCTCCACCGTCCGCTTCCCGTGCTCGCGCAGATAGTCCCGGGGCACGGCCTCCTCGTACGGCCGCTCGTCCGGGGGCACGTCGGCGAGCGCGCGCCGCACCCGGCCCAGGATCCGCTCCCTGCTGTTCACTTGGCGTCCTTTCCGCCGCGCGTGCGCAGCCACCAGTCGCGGAAGGGCTCCGCGGGCACCGCCGGCAGATCCCGGGTGCCGGACCACGCCCGGCCGGGGCCCGGCAGGGCGCGCGGGTGCAGCCGGCGGGAGCGGGAGGCGAGCCGCTGGCCGGTGCGCAGGGCGCTCGGGTGGCCGAACGCCCAGGCGGCCGCCCGCATCGCGGCGCGCTCGGCCGCGTGCCCCCTGGCGGGGCGCAGCACCACCTTGTTGCCGCGGCGCACCGCCGGGCCGCCCTCGACGACCCGTTCACGCAGATGCACCAGCACCTCGGGGATGTCGATGGCGACCGGGCACACCTCGTAACAGGCACCGCACAGGCTCGACGCGTACGGCAGGGAGGCGTCGATCTCGCTGGCGGTGCCCCGGAGCTGCGGGGTGAGGATGGCGCCGATCGGGCCCGGGTAGACGGAGCCGTAGGCGTGTCCGCCGGCCCGCTCGTACACGGGACAGACGTTGAGGCAGGCCGAGCAGCGGATGCAGCGCAGGGCCTGGCGGCCGACCCGGTCGGCGAGGGCGTCGGTGCGGCCGTTGTCCAGCAGCACGAGATGGAAGGCGCGCGGGCCGTCCTCGTCGGTGGTCCCCGTCCAGGTACTGGTGTAGGGGTTCATCCGTTCGGCGGTGGCGGAGCGGGGCAGGGTCTGGAGGAAGACCTCCAGGTCGCGCCAGGTGGGCACGATCTTCTCGATGCCGACGACCGAGATCAGCGTCTCGGGCAGGGTCAGGCACATCCGCCCGTTGCCCTCGGACTCCACCACTACCAGGGTGCCGGTCTCGGCGACCATGAAGTTGGCGCCGGAGATGCCCACCTTGGCCCGCAGGAACTTCTCCCGCAGATGCAGCCGGGCGGCCTCGGCGAGGTCGGCGGGCGTGTCGGTGAGATTCTCGGGGGCGGGCCGGCCCCAGGCGGCCATCTCGTGCGCGAAGATGTCGCGGATCTCGCCGCGGTTGCGGTGGATGGCCGGGACGAGGATGTGCGAGGGGCGGTCCTTGCCCAACTGCACGATCAGCTCGGCGAGATCGGTCTCGTAGGCGCGGATGCCCTCGGCCTCCAGCGCCTCGTTGAGCCCGATCTCCTGGGTGGCCATCGACTTGACCTTGACCACCTCCGACTCGCCGGTCTCCTTGACCAGCCCGGCCACGATCCGGTTGGCCTCGTCGGCGTCGGCGGCCCAGTGGACCGTGCCGCCGGCCCCGGTCACCGACGCCTCCAACTGCTCCAGATAGCGGTCGAGATGGCGCAGCGTGTGGTCCTTGATCCGGCGCCCCGCCGCACGCAGCCCGGCCCAGTCGGCCAACTCGGCGACCGCGCGGGCGCGTTTGGCGCGGATGGTGTGGGTGGCGTGCCGCAGGTTCGCGCGCAGGGTCGGGTCGTCGACGGCGGCGCGCGCGGCCTCGGGAAAGGCCGGCATGCCGACGAATGTGCTGCTCACAGCGCCGGGTCCTCCTCGGTGCTCGCCAGGATCTCCGCGATGTGGACGGGCCGGACGCCCGCCCGGAGACGGGACAGGGTGCCCCCGATGTGCATCAGGCAGGAGTTGTCGGCGGCACACAGCACCTCGGCGCCGGTCGACTCGGCGTTGCGTACCTTGTCCGCGCCCATCGCGGCCGAGACCGCGGCGTTCTTCACGGCGAAGGTGCCGCCGAACCCGCAGCACTCCTCCGCGCCGGGCAGCTCCACCAGGTCCAGCCCCCGCACGGCCGCCAGCAGCCGGTGCGGCCGCTCCCCGAGGCCCAGGCCGCGCAGGCCGTGGCAGGTGGGGTGATAGGTGACCGTGTGCGGATACCAGGCGCCGACGTCCGTCACGCCCAGCACGTCCACGAGGAACTCCGTGAGCTCGTACGTCCTCGGCACCACCGGCGCGAGGGTCCGCGCGAGCGAGTCCCCGCGGCCCTCGGCCCTGGCCCGCTCGCCCATCCGGGGATACAGCTCCCGCACCATCGCCCCGCACGACCCGGAGGGCGTCACGACCGCCTCGTACTCCCCGAAAACCTCCGCGAACCGCCGCGCCAGGGGCTCCGCCTCGTGCCGATACCCGGTGTTGTAGTGCGCCTGCCCGCAGCACGTCTGCCCCATCGGGAAATCGACCTCCACCCCCAGCCTGGTGAGCAGCTTGACCACGGCCTTCCCGGTCTCCGGATAGAGCGCGTCGTTGACGCACGTCAGGAACAGGGCGACTCGCATCGCGGCTCCTCGGCATAGATCACGGGGCGCGATGCAGCCTAATCGCCGCGGGGGCGGTGCTGTAGACCGTCGAGCCGGGGCGTGGCGCGTGCCTCGGCATGCGCGGAAGGCACCGCGCCTCGCCCGACGACGCCTGGCCGTGGGGCCCGGCCGGGCCGGGCCCGCGGCCGCGCGCCCCGGCGGACCGCCACCCGTCCGCCCCGGCTCACCCCCTCGTGTGCTGAACTTGACCCGTCCTCATCACCCCTCCCGGGAGACCCGTTGAGCATCAGCTACCGCCAGCCCGGCGTCGTTCTGACCGATCGCCGGTTCACCGTGCCCCTCGACCACGCCGATCCCGGCGGCGAGAGCATCGAGCTGTACGCGCGGGAGGTGGTCGCGGGGGACAAGGCGGGCGGAGAACTGCCCTGGCTGCTGTACCTCCAGGGCGGTCCGGGCTTCGGGGCGAACCGTTTCGTCGGACGGCAGGCATGGCTCGACCGGGCCCTCGACGAGTACCGGGTGCTGCTGCTCGACCAGCGCGGTACGGGGAGTTCCACCCCCGCCACCCGGCAGACCCTGCCGCAGCGCGGCGGCCCGGCCGCGCAGGCCGACTACCTCGCCCACTTCCGCGCCGACTCCATCGTGCGCGACTGCGAGGCCGTCCGCGCCGAGGTCACCGGCGGCGCCCCCTGGACCGTCCTCGGCCAGAGCTTCGGCGGCTTCTGCACGGTGTCGTACCTCTCGCTCGCCCCCGAGGGCCTGGACACCGCTCTGATCACCGGCGGACTGCCCTCCCTCGACGCCCACGCCGATGACGTCTACCGGGCCGCCTACCCCCGCATCGAACGCAAGGTCGCCGCGCACTACGCCCGGTACCCGCAGGACATCGAGCGGGCCCGTCGCATCGCCGACCACCTGCTCACCCATGACGTGGTCCTGCCGAACGGCTACCGCCTCACCGTCGAGGCCTTCCAGTCCCTCGGCCTCATGCTCGGCAGCGGCGACGGCAGCCACCGGCTGCACCACCTGCTGGCGGACGCCTTCGTCCGCACCCCGGCGGGACACGAGCTGGCGGACGCCTTCCAGGAGCAGGTCCAGAACCTGCTGTCGTTCGCGGGCCACCCCTTGTACGCCCTCGTCCACGAGTCGATCTACGGCCAGGACGCCCGCCCCACCGCCTGGGCCGCCGAACGCGTCCGCGCCGAGTTCCCCCGCTTCGACGCCGCGAAGACGCTCGCGGGCGACGAGCCGCTGCTCTTCACCGGCGAGACCATCCATCCCTGGATGTTCGAGACCGATCCCGCCCTGCGCCCGCTGCGCGAGACCGCCGAACTGCTCGCCGCCCGCGCCGACTGGTCCCCGCTGTACGACCGGAACCGCCTCGCCGCCAACGAGGTCCCGGTCGCCGCGGCCGTCTACCACGACGACATGTACGTCGACGCCGGCCACTCGCTGCGCACCGCGCGCGCCATCCGCGGCCTGCGCACCTGGGTCACCGACGAGTACGAGCACGATGGGCTGCGCAGCGGCGCGCCCCGGGTGCTGGACCGGCTCCTCGCGGTGGTCCGGGACGAGGTGTGACACCGCGGGTCCGGGCGTCCCGTGCGGGCGCCCGGACCCCCGGCCCCGACCGGCCGGACCTCACGCGGCGAGCGTGTGCCCCGGGTGCAGTACGACCTTGGTGTAGCCCTCGATCCGCTTGTCGAACTTCTCGTACGCCTGCGGCGCCTGGTCCAGCGGCAGTTCATGGGAGACCACGAAACTGGGCTTGGCCCGCTCGGCGATGATCAGATCGCGCAGCTGGCGGTTGTACCGCTTTACGTTGCACTGACCGGTGCCCATCTTCTGGCCCTTCTCGAACATCTTGCCGATCGAGACCAGGAGCTGCCCGTGCTTGGCGTGCTCGTCGGGCCCGCCCGGGTCGGACGGCACGTACAGACCCGGCACGCCCAGCCTGCCGGTCGCCCGTACCGTCTCCACCAGCGCGTTCAGGACGCCGGCCGGTTCCTCATGGCTGGTGTCGTCGTGCGCCTGGGCCTGGTAGCCGACGGCGTCCACACCCTTGTCCGTGCCCTCGCCCTTCGTCTGCGCCCTGATCTGTTCGGCGGGGTCGCCCTTGGTGAAGTCGATGGGGATGGCCCCGATCTGCTCGGCCTTGGCCAGCCGCTCGGGCACCCGGTCCACCACGAACACCTTGGACGCGCCGCGCAGCAGCGCCGAGTAGGCGGCCATCAGGCCCACCGGACCGGCGCCGTAGACGGCCACGCTCTCGCCGGGGGACACCTGGGCCAGCTCACAGCCGTGATAGCCGGTCGGGAAGATGTCGGCGAGCAGCACGAAATCGGTCTCGAACTGTTCGCCCGGCGGCAGCTTCAGACAGTTGAAGTCGGCGAACGGCACCCGCAGATGCTCGGCCTGACCGCCCTCGTAGGGGCCCATGGCCACGTAACCGTAGGCGCCGCCGGCGAAGCCGGGGTTCACCGTCAGACAGAACCCGGTCTCGCCGGCGAGGCAGTTCTTGCAGAATCCGCAGGCCACGTTGAACGGCATCACGACGCGGTCGCCCACGGACAACGAGGTCACTCCGTTGCCGATCTCCTCGATCACTCCGAGGTTCTCGTGCCCGAAGACGATGCCCGGCTCGGCCGCCGTGCGGCCCTCGTACATATGCAGGTCGGAACCGCAGATCGCGGTCGACGTGACGCGTACCAGCACATCGTTGGGATGCTCGATGCGCGGATCATCGACGTCTCGCACCGTCACGCTGAACGGCTTTTCGTAGACGACGGCTTTCACCTTGGTCACCTCCGCGTGGAACGCTGGATGACGGCGGCGAGCCGGAACCGGGGGAGCAGGCTACGTCTACCCGGGCCCTCGGTACGTGCCGGAGCCCCCGTGCGCGCGCATCACCGCCGGTACTTCCAGGTAACTCCCCCGCGCCGGGGGTCGCAACCCCGGCCCGGCGGGCCCGGATTCCGGCTGGTCGGCGCCGGTAGACTGTGCTCATGCCAGATCAGACAGCCGGACTTCCGGAGCTGCGCGGGGACTGCGGAAGCTGCTTCGGGCTGTGCTGCGTCGCCCTGCCCTTCGCCGCGTCCGCCGACTTCGCGCTCGACAAGCCCGCGGGCCGCCCGTGCCCCAACCTCGCCACCGACCACCGCTGCGGCATCCACGCCCGGCTGCGGGACAGCGGTTTCACCGGCTGCACCGTCTACGACTGCTTCGGCGCGGGCCAGAAGGTCTCGCGGCACACCTTCGACGGGCAGGACTGGCGTACGGCGCCGAAGGACCGGGCCCGCCGGATGTTCGAGGTCTTTCCCGTCGTACGACAGCTGCACGAGCTGCTCTGGTACCTGACCGAGGCGCTGTCCCTGCCCGCAGCCCGTCCCCTCCGTGCCGGGCTTCGACGGGCGCTGGAGGAGACCGAACGCCTCACCCTGCTGCCCGCCGAGGAGCTGGCCGCGCTGGACGTCGCCGCGCACCGTTCGGAGATCAACGTGCTCCTGCTGCGCACCAGCGAACTGGTTCGGGCCGGGGCGGCGGGCGGCAAGGGCGGCAAGGGCGGGAAGAGCGGCAGGGGCAAGGACCGCCGGGGCGCGGATCTGATGGGCGCCCGGCTCCGGGGCGCCGACCTCCGCGGGGCCACCCTCCGCGGCGCCTACCTCATCGCCGCCGACCTGACCGGCGCGGACCTGCGCGAGGCCGACATGATCGGCACCGACCTGCGCGACGCCGACCTCTCCGACGCCGACCTGACCGGCGCCTTCTTCCTCACCCAGCCGCAGCTGAACGCCGCCCGGGGAAACACCGGGACGAAGCTGCCGGGGACGCTGAGCCGGCCGGCGCACTGGGAGTGAGCGGCGCGGCCGACCGGGCGCCGGGTCACCGGGCCGGCCGGCTTCCCCGGGCCGCTCACCTCGGCTCCCGGCCCCCCTCGGCCGCCCGCGCCGGACGGCCCCGGGGAGCGTCACCGCCCTCCGGTGCCGTCGCCGCGCCCTGCCCCGACACCTTCCCCGGCGTCGCGCGGCGCGACAGCCGCAGCCGGAAGTCCTCCGGCATCAGGGTCAGCCGTTCGGTCACCGTCAGCCGGTAGGCGGGGTCCGCGTGGAGGTCGTAGCGGCGCAGGAGGAGTGCGAGGACGAGGGTGGCCTCGTGGAGGGCGAACTGGCGGCCGATGCAGGCGCGCAGCCCGGTGCCGAAGGGCTTGAAGGTGTGCGGGGCACGGCCGCGGACCGCCTGCGGGGTGAAGCGGTCCGGGTCGAACTCCTCCGCCCTGTCGCCCCAGACCTCGGGGTCCCGGTGCAGCATGGGCGTGAGGACCAGGGCCCACGCGCCGCGCAGCATCGGATGGTCACCGGCGAGCACCGTGTCCCGGCGGGCCTCGCGGGCGAAGGCGGGCGCGGTCGGCCACAGGCGGAGCGACTCGTCGAGGACCCGGCGCACATGGCGCAGCTTGGCCACCTGCTCGTAGCCCGGCTGCCCGGTGCCGCCCCAGACGCGGTCCACCTCGGCGCGTGCCTTCGCCGCGATGTCCGGATGGCGGGCGAGGTAGTACAGGGCGAAGGAGAGCGCGCCCGAGGTGGTCTCGTGCCCGGCCACCAGGAAGGTGATGACCTGCCGGCGGACGTTGTGCGCGGACAGCTTCTCCCCGGTCGACGGATGCTCCGTGGCCAGCATCCGGTCCAGCAGGTCCCCGTCACCGCCGCCCGACCGGCGCCGCTTCTCGACCAGGGCGTCGACCGTACGGTTCAGATACGCCATGTCGGCCGCGTTGCGCCGGGACGCGCCGCGCAGCAGCAGCGGGGCCAGCGGGCCGGGCACGGCGTTGAGCCGCTGCGCGTAGGTCAGTGTGCCGATCATCGCCGAGACGAAGGGATGCGGCCGGTCCCGCTCGAAGGAGCCGAAGTCGTGGCCGAACCCGGTCCGCGCGATCGTCTCCAGGGTCAGCTTGGTCATGTCCGCGGGCACGTCCACCGGGCGCCCCGCGGCCAGTTCCCGGTCCCAGCGGTCGGTCAGCCGCCCGGCGACCGCCAGCATCATCCCGTGGTAGCCCTCCATGGCGTCCCGGCTGAACCCGGGCACCAGGACGTCGTGCGCCAGCTGCCAGTTGGGCTCGTGGTTGTAGGCCGTGAACAGCCCGTCCCCGGCGACCGGGCGGAGGTTGGCAACGCCCAGCCCGACGTGCTTGGCGAAGCGGGACTCGTCGGCGAGATCGGCGGCCGGCCGCGCCCCCCACACCAGCACGATCTCCTTGTTGAAGATCCGGCGCCGGAAGACGGGGCCCAGCTCGCGCGCGAACCGCATCGAGTCCTGGACGGGCTTGCGCCGGTCGACCCCCACCACGTCGCCGAGCAGCGGCAGCCGGCGCGGCGGATGCGGGACGCGGTGCAGTTCGGGCCACCCCAGCTCGGCACTCCGAAAGCCCTTCGCCGGCCGCGGATCCCCGGTCTCGTCCGTGGTCCGCGCGCTCCGCGTCGTCTGCGCCATGACGCCGATCTCCCTTGACCCGGCGGGCCGTCGAGCCCCCGGCGCACGCCTGTTGTACGTGGATTCAACAACGGCCACAGTCTGATCCGCTTGCTGAACCGACGTCAAGTAAAGTGACGCCATGCCCGCGAACCAGGGGGAGCGCGCACGGCGCCGTCTCAGCACCGGCGAACGGCGTGAGCAACTGCTGACGGTCGGCGCGCGACTGTTCTCGGAGAGCCCGTACGACGAGGTGTGGATCGAGCAGGTCGCCGATCTCGCCGGGGTGTCCCGGGGGCTGCTCTACCACTACTTCCCGACCAAGCGGGACTTCTTCGCGGCGGTCGTGGAGCGCGAGAGCGAGCGGATGCTGCGCATGACGGCGGCCGAGCCGGGCGTGCCGGCGCGCGAGCAGCTGACCGCGGGGCTCGACACCTACCTCGGCTACGTCGAGGCCCACGCCCACGGCTTCCGCGCCTTCCACCGCGCCGACGCCGCCGGCGACCAGGCCGTGCGCCGGGTCTACCAGCGGGCCCTGGCCGCGCAGGAGAAGCAGATCCTCGCCGCCCTCGCCGCGGACCCCGAGTTCGGGCCGGCCCTCGGGGGTGCCCCGCACCTGCGGCTCGCGGTGCGCGGCTGGCTCGCCTTCACCACCGCGGTCTGCCTGGAATGGCTGCGCGACGGCGAGTCGAGCCGGGAACAGGTACGTGACCTGTGCGCCCGCGCGCTGCTCGGCGCCATCGCCTGAGGCCCGCGCGAGGATCCGGCCGGCGGGTGGCCGCGGCGGACGGGCTCGCCGGGCGCGGACCGGGCGCCTGGTTGGCGTGCGCCCCGATCTCCGATAAGTTAGGCAAGCCTTACCTAGGGAGGTCTCGTGATGGGTGACACGCAGGCATGGACGGCCGCCCCCGGCGCGGCGGAACGGGCGCGCTCGGTGCTCGCCACCGCCTGGTCGTGCGCGGTGACCGCGGGCGGCGCCCGCGAGGAGTACGTCGGCGCGCACACCGTGACCGACGAGGGAGCTGTCCTGCTGACGCTGCCGGAGGACAGCGCCCCGCACCTGGCGGCCCTCCGCGCCCCGCGCCAGGAATCCCGCGCGGTACTGGAGTTCGCCGATGTGGCCCCCGTCCCCGTGCGCGACCGGATCCGCGCCCGCCTCTGGCTGGCCGGCCGGCTCACCCCGGCCGACGGAGCCCTGTGCTTCCACCCCGGCCGGGTGGTGCTGCGGCGCTCCTGCGGCACCGTGCTCGTCGACCCGGGCGAGTACGCCACCGCCCGGCCCGACCCGCTGGCCGTCGCCGAGGCCGGACTGCTCACCCATCTCGCCGAGGTCCACCCGGACGCCGTGGAACGGCTCACCCGGCTGGTGCGGCCCGAGAGCCTGCACGCCGCGATCCGGGTGCTGCCGCTCGCCGTCGACCGGCACGGGCTGACCCTGCGCGTCGAACGCACCCGCGCCCACGGCGACGTGCGCCTGCCGTTCCACACCCCCGCCGACGACCTCGGCCGGCTCGCCGAGCGGGTGCACGCCCTGCTGGCGCAGGCGAGCGCCGCCGGCTGCCCCCGGGCGCTACAGCGGCAGCGCGCAGACGGCGACGGGTGACGCGAACGGCTCGCCCGCGGCGCGCAGTTCACCGCGGTCGGCGTCGACCTGGAAGACGGTCACCGTGCCGGAGCGCTGGTTCGCCGCGAACAGCAGCCGGCCGTCCGGCGAGAAGGCGATCTGCCGGGGGAAGTCCCCGCCCACCGGCACCGTGCCGAGCAGCCGCAGCCGGGCCCCGCCGGCCTCGACGGCGTACCGGGCCAGGCTGTTGTGGCCGCGGTTGGCGAGGAAGGCGTACCGGCCGTTCGCCGTGACCAGCAGCTGCGCCGGGTAGTTGGTGACGTCCCCGGTGGCGCCCGTGGACTGCGGCTCGCCGATGGCCAGCCGGCCGGTGGCGGGGTCGTACGCGCAGACGACGACCGTGTCGTCCGTCTCGTTGGCCAGATAGGCGTACCGGCCGCCCGGATGGAAGGTCAGATGGCGCGGCCCCGCGCCGGGCCGGGTGTGCGCCTGCCCCGCCTCGGCGAGCGTGCCCTTCGCGGCGTCGAGCCGGTAGGTGTAGACGGTGTCGGTGCCGAGGTCCACCGCGAGCAGATGACGGCCGTCGGGGCCGGTGCGGAACTGGTGCGCGTGCGGCCCCTCCTGGCCGGGGCCGGGCGCCGGTGAGCCGTGCGTGACCAGGTCGGTGCGTTCGCCCAGGGCACCCGAGGCGTCGATCGGGTGCACGGCGACACTCCCCGAGCCGTAGGCGGCGCTGAGCAGCCACCGTCCGGACGGGTGCACCGACAGATGGCAGGTACCCGCGCCGCCGGTGCTCCGGGTGCCGAGGACGCGCCGGTCGCCGAGCCGTACGGCCGTCACCCCGCCGTCCTGCCGCTCGTCCACGGCGTACAGCGTCCGGCCGTCCGGGTGGACGGCGAGGTACGACGGGTCGGGGACCCCGGTGAGCGTCCCGGACCCGGTGATCAGGCCGGACTCCGGGTCGTACGAGGCGAGCCCGATGCCGGTGCCCCCGCCCGGCACGGAGGTGTACGTGCCCAGGTACAGCGGGCGGGGCCCGCCGGAGCGGTCGGCGGACCGGCGGCCCGGGGCTCCGGCCGGCGCGGGGTCCGGGGGAGGCGCGGCCGGGGCGGGCACGGCGACGACGGCGGCCGCGCCCGCGCCCATCCCGATGAACCTGCGCCTGCTCCAGCCACCGCCCGCTCCCGCCCGCGTGCTCATACACCCACCTCAGGTCGTCCCGGTCGTCGGCGGCCAGCCTCGCCCGAGCCTGGCCCGAGGGCAAACCCGGCACCGGATGCCGACCGCTCACCACGTACGGTCACCGAAACCCGAACGGCGCCACAGCTCCTCCTGCACCCCGAGCCGCTCGCGCAGCCGGGTCATGCGGGGCAGCTTGGCGCGTTGCTCGCGGGAGACCCGGTCCAGCTCCTCCAGCAGGCGATGGGTGCGGTGCTCGGTGTCCAGCTCGTCGATGATCCGGGTGGTCTCGGTCAGTACGGCGCCCAGCAGCTGCCAGTTCGCCCAGTCCGCGCGGACCTCCTCCCGCAACTGCTCGGCGAGCCGGTCACGGGTGCCGGCCGCGGTGTGCAGCTCGGCCGCCAGCCGGGACTCCGCGGACTCGGCGTCCGCACTCAGGTGGGCCGTCACCAGCACCCCGAAGCTCACCACCGCGTCGCCGATCTCCGACAGCAGCTCCTCCACGGTCGCCCCGGCCGGGGACGGGAACAGGTGATCGGACTCACGGGCCTTCGCCAGATCGGTGAAGGAACGGGCCAGCACCCGCAGCACCACCGTACAGATCTCCAGTGTGTCCAGGCCGGTGCGCAGCACCACCCGGTGCAGCAGGCCCTCCTTGACCCGCGGATTGAGCCGCAGGCTGTCCTCGGCCTGCCGCAGCGAGGCGTCGACCTCGGCGATGTACTGGTCCAGCCGGCGCGCCTCGTGCAGTCGCTCGGCCGCCCGCTCCCAGGGGATGCGGTCCGCGGCCTCCTCACCCATTCGCAGCATCAACTGCCGCACCCGGCGCGCCAGGTCCTCGATCGACCGGCCCGCCTTGTCCACCCACACGGGCGGTGGCAGCAGCAGGTTGCAGGCGGTGCCGACGACCGCGCCGATCAGCGTCTCCACGATCCGCGCCCACGCGGTGAACCCGACGGTGGTCACCCCGAGCACCAGCATCGCGCTGATCGCCACCTCGGCCACGTACTCGTCCACCCGCACCAGGTGGCCGACGGCCAGCGAGGCCACGATCAGCAGTGCGAGGCTCCACCAGGTCAGGCCCACCAGCACGCTGAAGGCGATGGCGACCAGGACGCCGGCCACCACCGCGTTCACCCGGCGGATGCCGTTGGTCAGGGTGGCGTAGAACGTCACCTGGACCACCAGCAGCGCGGTCAGGGGCGCGGTCAGCGGGGCCGGTTCGGGACTGAGCCGGAGCGCGATGACATAGGCGATCGTCGCCGCCGTGGCCGACCGCAGCGTCTGGACGACCACCGGCTCCCGGCGACGCTTCACCAGGCGCAGCAGTCCCTCGGTCCCCTTGCGTACCTCGTGCATCCCTTGGCCTGTTCCCGTTCCCCGGCCGCGCCGAACGTGGCTGTTCGAGGGGGGTGAGGAGTTGGGCCAAACGGCGGTGGCGGGCCCGGGAACTCAGACGTACAGCTTGTCGAGGAACGCGGCCAGATTGGCGGTCGTCCGCGCGATCTGCTCCTCCACGGTCAGGCTCTCCTCGATCCGCATCCCGGAGTCGGGGGTCTTCCTGCCGCGTACGTACAGCGAGCACGAGAGGTCCGTGCACATGTACAGGCCGACCGAGTTGCCCTCGCGGCCCGCGGTGCCCGCCTTGCGCGCGGTCATCAGGGACACCCCGCCGCCGTGGTGGGTGGTCAGGCACAGGGAGCACATGCTGCGGTGCAGGAAGCCGCGCTGGGAGGAGGGGAAGCGCAGGGCGACACCGGCGAGCCGGCCCTCCCGCTCGGTGACCAGATAGCTGCGGTCGGGCGCGCCCGGGTCCCGCCAGCCCAGGAAGTCCAGGTCCTCCCAGGGCCGTTCCTCCAGGTTCCGCGGTACGGCGAGCCGCTTGGCCTCGCCCTTCGAGCAGTTCACGAAAGAGCTGCGGATGTCCTGCTCGGTGAGCGGCTTCATGGAAAATCCTTCGTCGTACGTGCGCCGGACCCGGAAAATGAGGCCCCTGATCAGCCTAGGTACCTCAGGGGAGGGCGGGCCAATGGATTTCCCGGACGGGCTTTCGACACGTGCCCTGCGCGCGCTGCGGCACGTGGCCGCCCACGCCGCCGGGCCCCCGCTCGGCCCCGGCCCGCGCATCA
This sequence comes from Streptomyces malaysiense, assembly GCF_000980885.2. Taxonomy (GTDB): domain Bacteria; phylum Actinomycetota; class Actinomycetes; order Streptomycetales; family Streptomycetaceae; genus Streptomyces; species Streptomyces malaysiense. The sequence continues at coordinate 23,709 of NZ_LBDA02000001.1, forward strand.
CCCTGAACTTCCACCCCGACCGGCTCTCGGGCGGGCTGCCGATCCTCGCCTCGCTCGCCCGGGACGGCGTCTACCACTCCCAGTTCGTCACCGGCACCAGCAACGGCGGGCTCACCGCGCACCCGGGTGGCGACCGGTGGCGCTGGGAGAGCCGGATCTTCGGGGGCGCCTACGACGACGCCGGGCCCGCGGAGCGGCCGGTCTACGGCGCGCTGGACTTCCGCCGCCAAGTGGTGGGCGCCGCGCCGCGCTTCGGTTCCTCGCACCTACGGCTCACCGCGCGGACCACGGCCCGTGCGACCTTCTGCTACCCGGACAGCGCAGCCGAGCCCACGGACTTCGGCGTGGCCTCCGTGATGGGGCTGATCGCCCGCGCCGAGGCGGACGAGCGGGACGCCCTCGACGACTACATCGAGAGCCATGTCCACGGGGGAGTGCTGCTCGCCCGCGACATCGAGGCCCTGGTCCTGGACGCGAGCTACCGCGGCACCCCGGTGGAGTCGGCCGCCCGGCTCCTCCCCTTCCCCCTGGAGTGGCACCCCGGTTACGTCCTCACCGTCGACCGCCTGCGCGAGCACGCCGGCTACCGGGGCCCGCGGTACACGGCCCTCGGTACCCGCATCGCCCGGGACGGCCGCCTGACCCCCCGCCACCTCGGCGACGCGGCCCGCACCGGCCGGTACGACCTCCAGCATCTGAAGATGGTCTGGCACACGCTGGCCCGCTTCGGCGCGCCGCAGGGGGCGGGCACGGCGTCCGCCGCGGACGTGCCCGCGGCGGGCTGAGCCGGCGGTTTCGTCCCGACGGGACGGGCTCATGGAGTCCCTGCTTAGCTCACAGCATGAACTAAGGGTTGGTGGAAAGTCGCGTTCCGGTCGCCCGAAGGAGTATGTTGCAGGTCGGGCATGGTTCGTGAAAGGAGCCGCATGGCGGGGCGGAACGGGCGCACGGTGCGTGACCTTCGGCGGGGCAACCGTACCGCCGTCTTGCAGCGGCTGTACTTCGACGGACCGTTGAGCCGGTTCGAGCTGGGTCCGGCCACCGGTCTCAGCTCGGGTTCGGTCAGCAACGTGGTCGCCGACCTGGTCGCCGACGGGCTGGTCGAGGAGGCCGGCAGCGTCGACTCCGACGGCGGCCGGCCCCGCACCCTGCTGCGCGTCGCCCCGGACAGCGGACAGATGATCGGTGTCGACGTCGGCGAAACCCGGGTAAGGGTCGAGCTGTTCGACCTGGCGCTGAACGAACTCGCCCGCACCGAGCGTCCGTTGACCGCCCAGCGCTACGACGCCGACGTCATCGCCGGACACATCCGCGAGGGCGTCGCCGAGGTGCTGGCGGCGCGAGCCGCCGTGCCCGAGCGACTGCTGGGCATCGGTGTCGGGGTCCCCGGCATCGTCGAGCACACCGCCGACCGGGGCGCCGTCGTGCACGGGCAGACCATCGGCTGGGACGCGGTCCCGCTGGAGCGGCTGCTCCGGACCACCTCCGAACTGCCGGAGAACGTGCGGTACTTCATCGACAACGGCGCCAAGACCCTGGGTCAGGCCGAGATGTGGTTCGGCGCGGGACGCGGCGCCCGCAACGCCGTCGTCGTGCTGTTCGGCTCCGGCGTCGGCGCCTGCCTGGTCACCCCCGAGGTGGAACACGGGCGAGCCGTCGAGTGGGGACATCTGACGGTACGGGTGCGCGGGCGCCGCTGCCGCTGCGGCGCTCCGGGCTGCCTGGAGGCGTACGCGGGCGCCGAGTCGCTGCTCGCCCGCTGGCGGGAGGCGGGCGGCCGGCCGCCCGCCGGGGCCGACGAGGAGACCGCGCTCACCGCCATGCTCGCGGCCGCCTACCCGGCGGACGGCGGCGCGGCGGACCCGGTGGCACTGGCCGTCCTGGAGGAGACCGCCGAGTACCTCGGCGCCGGCCTGTCCGACCTGATCAACCTCTTCCAGCCCGAGCGGATCATCGTCGGCGGCTGGGCCGGGCTCCAGCTCGGCACCCGGTTCCTGCCCGCCGTGCGCCGGCACGCGACGACGTACGCCCTGCGCCACCCCGCGGACAAGGTCGGCATCGAACTCGGCCGGCTCGGCCCGGACGCCGTGACCGTCGGCGCCGCGATCCTCCCCCTGGCCGACTTCTTCACCAGCGGCGGCCACCGCCCCGCCCCGGCCCCGCAGAGCCCGCTCCCCGCCTGGCGGACGGCGTTGCGGGAGCGGACTCCGGGCGCGTGACGGGGCCCTCGGAGTCCCGCGGCCGCGGCCTCAGCCCTCGGTCAGGGTGCGGCCGAGGAGGGGGAGCAGCCGGTCCCAGTGCCGCTGGAACGCGGCGGGGTCGAAGGCGTCGGTGTCCGCCATGGTGAAGCCGTGGACGGTGCCGGGATAGACCTCGGTGCTGTGGCCGACCCCCGCCGCCGCGAACGCCTCCTCGATCGTGGCGATGCCCTCGGGCGTCATGTCCCGCTCGGCGAGGCCGAGGTGCACCTCGGCGGAGAGGTGCTCCGGGATGAGCAGGTGCGGGCTGTCGGGGCTCTTGGTGACCAGGAACCCGGGGTGGAACCCGGCGACCGCGGCCACCCGGTCGGGACGGGCCGTCGAGGTGCGCATGGCCAGCACGGCGCCCATGCAGTAGCCGATCGCGGCGACCGGCCCGGCGGCCGCCTCGGGCTGGTCGGCCAGGAAGGCGAGGTAGGCGTCGGCGTCACGCAGGACGCGCTCGGTGGTGTGCGCCTCGACGAGCGGCATCAGCTGGGCGATGACCTTGGGCCGGATCTCCTCGCCGATGTGCTCGGGCAGATCGGTCAGCGGCGCCGGGCCCTGCCGGTAGTAGACGTTGGGCACGAGCGCGTAGTACCCGTGTCCGGCCAGCTCCCGGGCCATCTCCTCCAGCACGGGCCGCAGGCCGAAGGCGTCGGGGTACACCAGCACGGCGGGATGGCGCCGGTCGTCGTCGGGAAAGGCGGCGTAGGCGTCGGCGACGCCGTCCGGAGTGGGAATGCGCAGAGTCTTGGTGGGCATGATCGATCATCCTCGCCCGCCTCGCCCGACGCGCGCAAGGGAGATCAACCCCGTCGGGGACAAAGGACGTTCGGGCAGGTGACCCGCCCTGGTCCGCGGCCGCCGGTCGGTCCGCCGGACGGACGGTCGCGCGGTCCGCGGCCGCTGCCGCGCGGCCGGAGCGACATCACCTCTCGGCCCGCCTTGTGGCCACGCGGGAGCCGTACCGGACGCGCGCCGAGCAGTTCGCCGCGGACGGCGGCGTCCAGCGGCGGTTCGGCGGCGAGGTCGAAGGCGCCCCGGGCGGTCGCCGAGCGCACCGCGAGCCGGTAGGCCTCGGCGGCGTCGTCGGTGTGCGGCGCCTGGACGCGCGGGCCGGGGACGTCCGGCAGGAACGGCAGCAGCTCGGGCCGGACCGGCGGGCCCGGCAGGAACCGGCCGCCCGCTCCGACGCCAGGTCGACGGCGGACCGCTCGGTCCCCGCCGGCGGCCACTCGGGCATCCGGCGCGCGAGGCCCCGTACCGCGGCGATCCCGGAATCACGGGAGAGCGGGCGCACCACGCTCGTACCGACATCGCCGGTGGCTCCCGTGACCCCCACCGTGCTGCCCGCCGTGCCGCTCACCTCCGGCTCCTTCCGTACTCGGGCGAAGGGTCCGCGACGTCCCGCCGGGTATCCGGGCACTCGGACACACGTGCTTGACGTGCCCGGTAATCGACCACGCGGTCCGTTCCGGGAAGGATCGGGATCATCGGCGGACCGCCGCCCCCCGTGCGCCCGCCGGTGCCCGCGCGCCGTATCCCGAGGAGGACCCCCCCATGCCGTACTACGAGAGCCCCGTCGACGGCACCCGGCTGCACTACGTCGACCACGGTCCCGCCCGCGGTGCCGTCGCCGTCTTCGTCGCCGGCGCCTATCTGGGCCACGAGATGTGGGAGCACCAGATGCTGCCGCTCGCGGAGGCCGGTTACCGCTGTGTGGGCCTGGACCGGCGCGGTCACGGGCGCTCGGACGACGTGTGGTCCGGGTACGACCTCGACACCCTCGCCGACGACCTCCAGGGGCTGCTCGACCACCTCGACCTGCGCGAGGTCACCCTGATCGCGCATTCCGTCGGCACCGCCGAGGTGGTGCGCTGCCTGACCCGGCACGGCTCGTCCCGGGTGGTCCGGGCCGCGCTGGTCTGCGGGGTCAGCCCGGGGATCATCCGCTCGGAGCGGCTGCCCGACGGCGTCGATCCGGCGCTCGCGCGGGCCGACGAGGAGTTCTTCCGACGCGACCGGCCCGCCTGGTTCACCCGATTCGCGGACGCCTTCTTCGCCGTCACCAGCGCGGGGAACGAGGTCTCCGACGCCTACGTCCGGTATCTGGTCGACCGCTGCCTGGTCGCCACGCCCCGTGCCGCCACCGGCGTGCGGTCCGTCGTGACCGGCCTCGACCTCACCGCCGAGCTGTCCGCCGTGGACGTACCGGTGCTCGTCGTGCACGGCACCCACGACACCTCCGCACCCTTGGCCCGTACGGGTGAACGGCTGGCCCGGCTGCTGCCGGACGCCGTCCTGAAGGTGTACGAGAACGGCGGTCACGGCCTGTTCTTCACCCACGCGGAACGCCTCACCACGGACCTGCGGGCGTACCTCGGCGGTCCGGGTGCCACGACGGCCACCACCGGGATCTGCCGGATGCTGGCCGCGGCGGGGATCGGCGGATAGCCCGCCGGGCGGAGGGGGCGGCCGGGCCGGAGACGAGGAAGCCCCGGCCGTGACGGGGGGATTCACGGCCGGGGCGGTCGGAGTGCGGGTGCGGACGGCGGTCGCCCCTCGGCGAAAGGCTCCACAGGGCTTCGGCCGAACGATCGTCCCTGTGGGCGAAAGGTGAGGCCCGGGGACACTGTCCCGTCCGTACCCACGCCCCGTTCAACGGGCGACCGGCACCAGCTGTTCCACTCCCGTCGGTGACCTGCGCCACAGGGCGGAAGGCCCAGGTCGGCGGGCCTCGTCGAGGCGGGGGAGCGGATCGGCGGGGTCCCGCGCGGGCCGCCTCCGCGCCGGCCTCCGCCGGGCCGGCCCCACCGCACGGCACGCCCAGGCGGCGCACCCCGGCCTCGGCGCCCGCCCGCGTGTCCCGCGCCGTGTCCCGCGCCGTGTCCCCGACGGGCACCGCCCGCTCGGCCGGCACCCCGGCCGGCTCCAGCGCGTGCTCCGCCGGCTTCGGAGCGGGCTTGCCCCCGTACGTCGTCGCCGCTCGCGGTGGCCTCGATCGCCTCGTCCGCACCGATCGCCCGGCCCAGCCCTTCCGGTTCCGCCCCGGGTGGCGCGTCAGGCTCCCGCCACGCGCGCGGGCACCCGCCCCTCGCGCGTCCACCCCAGCAGTTCCTCCGCCGACCACGTGGTGACCACCCGCTCGGCGGGGACGCCGCACTCCTCGGCGCGGGCGCAGCCCAGGATCTGCCAGTCCAGCTGGCCCGGCGCGTGCGCGTCGGTGTCGACGGCGAACAGGGTCCCCGCGGCCACGGCCCGGCGCAGCAGCCGGCGGGGCGGATCCAGCCGTTCTGGGCGGCTGTTGATCTCCACCGCCGTGCCGGACCCGGCGCAGGCGGCGAACACCTCGTCCGCGTCGAACTCCGACTCCGGGCGCCCCCGGCCGGTGACCAGGCGCCCGGTGCAGTGCCCGAGGACGTCGGCGTGCGGATCGCGTACGGCGGCCGTCAAGCGGCGGGTCATCACGCGGGCGTCCATCCGCAGCTTGGAGTGCACGGACACCACGACCACGTCCAGCCGCTCCAGCAGCTCGGGTTCCTGGTCCAGGGAGCCGTCGGTCAGGATGTCGCACTCGATGCCGGTGAGCAGCCGGAACGGCGCCCAGCGCGTGTTCAGCTCCGCGACCGCGTCCAGCTGTTCGCGCAGCCGCTGCGAGGAGAGGCCCCGGGCCACGGTCAGCCGCGGAGAATGATCGGTGAGGGCGGTCCACTCATGGCCGAGCGCGGCCGCCGCCCGTCCCATCTCCTCGATCGGACTGCCCCCGTCGGACCAGTCCGAGTGGGTGTGGCAGTCCCCTCGCAGCAGGGCCCGGAGGGCGGCCCCGGGCCCCTCGGCGCCCGCGCTGTCCCCGCCGGCCTCCTCCAGCCTGCGCAGATACCCCGGCACCTGCCCGTCCAGCGCCTCCCGCACCACCTGCGCCGTCTTCGGCCCGACCCCCTTCAGCGACTCCAGCGAGCCGTCCGCCGCCCGTGCGGCCGCCTCCCCGGGCGGGAGTCCGTCCACCACCCGGGCGGCCGTTCGGAACGCGCGTACGCGGTATCCGGGCGCCAGGGACCGCTCCAGCAGGAAGGCGATCCGCTCCAGTGCGGCAACGGGTTCCACAGGACCCAGGCTCGCACCACCCGCCCCCGTCGGCACGGCGGACCGCCCCCGGGCAGATGCCCCGGACAACCCCATCGAGGGCGTTCCGTCCTAACCTGAATTGCATGACCGAACAAGGAGCCCCCCACATCTCCAAGCCGCGCATCCTGGTGCTGGGCGTGTGCCCAGGGAAGCCGGGTGAGCCGCCCTTCCGGATCATGGAGATCGACGGGGAGGTGATCGGCGAGGCCAGGAATGTCACCGATGTGCTGGAGGTCGCCGCCGCCTACGGGATCACCATCCACGACCTCGACGATCCGGACGTGGTCCGCTGGGTCGGCGGCGGCAAGTACCACTGGACGCTGCGCTGAGCCGCCGGCTCAGCCCACCGTCCACTTCTGGTCGGCGCCGCCGGTGCAGGACCAGATCTGCAACCGCGTCCCGTCGGCCGAGTTGTTCCCGGTGACGTCCAGACACTTGTCGGCCTGCGGGTTGACGATGTCGTGGGCGCCGGTGACGGTCCATTTCTGGTCGGTGCCGCCGGTGCAGTCCCACAGCTGGACGGTGGAGCCGTCCGCCGTTCCCCGGTCGGTCACGTCCAGGCACTTGCCGAGCGCCCTCATCGTGCCGTCCGAACCGACCGTCCAGGACTGCGCGGCGGTGCCGTTGCAGCCGTAGAGCTGGACCGGGGTGCCGTTCGCGGAGTTCGCTCCCGCCACGTCCACGCACTTTCCGGCCAGCCCCCGGATCGGGAGGCCCGCCGCCGTGTCACTGGTGGTGACGGAGACCGAGTCCACCACCAGCTGCGCCGGGAACCGGGTGCCGGCGTCCGGGTCGCCGGGCCAGTAGCCGCCGACCGCGAGGTTCAGGATCAGGAAGAACGGCCGGTCGTCGTACACCCAGGTCTTGCCGCCGAGGTCGGCGGGCGTGCGCTGCTCGTAGACGGTCCCGTCCACCGACCAGGTGATCGAGTTCGGCGCCCAGTCCACGGCGAAGGTGTGGAAGCCGTCCGCGAAGGCCTGCCCGTTCGGCAGGCTGTAGGCGGCGCCGATACCGTCCGAGCCGGAGTAGCCGGGCCCGTGGATGGTGCCGTGCACGGTCGACGGTTCAAAGCCCACGTTCTCCATCACGTCGATCTCGCCCGAGTCCGGCCAGTTCACCGGTGTGCCGAGCATCCAGAAGGCGGGCCACATGCCCTGCCCCCGCGGAACCTTCATCCGTGCCTCGACATGTCCGTACCGGGCCTCGAACTTCCCGGCCGTGTTCAGCCGCGCCGAGGTGTACTGGCAACTGCCGTACCAGCACTGGTATCCGGCCGGGTTCTCCTTCCTTGCCGTGATCACCAGATGGCCCTGGCCGTCCAGGGCCGCGTTTCCGGTGCCCGAGGTGTAGTACTCCCGCTCGTGGTTGCTGACGTTGTCGCCCGTCTCCTGGGTCCACTTCGAGGGGTCGGCCGCCGAGCCCGCCGGCCCGTCGAAATCGTCGGAGAAGGTGGTCACGGTCGCGGCGGGGGCGGCCCGGTCGGCGGGGCGGGCCTGCGCGGGGCCGACGGCGGCCGCGCCGACCAGCGCGGCGGACAGGGCGGCGAAGAGGCATCTGCGGAGCATGCGGCGGGGGGAGGACATGGCTCTCCGGTCGGTGGGGGGAGGCTCTCGGATGAAGCGATGCTTCTTGATTTAAGAAGTGAGATAAGTGGGCGTCAAGAGGTCGGCGCGGACCGGCCGTCGACGGGCCGGGGTGCCTTGCCCCGGTATCGTTCGCGCCCCCTCGGGCCCGTTCGGGCGGCCTCCCGCGTCGCCGGGAGCGTCATCGCGCCTCGGGTAATGACTCGGCTTTACCAGAGCAAATTCCTTATCGTGTGATCAAAGAATTGATCTGTTCGTGATGAGAGTTTCCTTGAAGAGGGCGCGACACGCCGTTACGGGCCGGTGGTGTGACCAAAACTGCCGGGCATGGCAACGAACGTTCTCGACGTGACCGCGACCACCGGCAGCGGTCGCCGCGCACCGTGGAAAGCCCCGGTGGGCGAGCCCCCGTACGCCCGTCCGGCACTGCTGGTCCTCGTCGTGCTCGCCGCGGTGTCCTATTCCTGGGGCATCACCCACAGCCAGTACCACACCTTCTACGCCGACGCGGCCCGCAGCATGACGGGGAGCTGGAAGGCGTTCTTCTACGGTTCTTTCGACCCCGCGAATTCCATCACGCTCGACAAGACCCCGGGATTCCTGTGGCCGCAGGCCCTGTCCGCCCGCCTCCTCGGCTTCCACCCGTGGACCCTGACGCTGCCCCAGGTCCTGGAAGGCGTGGCGAGTCTCCTGGTGCTCCACCGCATGGTGCACCGCTGGGCCGGGACGCACGCGGCGCTGCTGGCCGCGACGGCGTTCCTCGTGACCCCGGCCGCCGTCGGCCTGTTCCGCACCTCGGTGGAGGACCCGGCGTTCACCCTGTGTCTGCTGCTCGCCGCCGAGGCCACCCAGCGGGCCGCGCGCGCGGGCCGGCTGCGCCCGCTGCTGCTGGCCGGGGTCTGGGTCGGCGCCGCCTTCCAGGCGAAGATGCTGGAGGCGTGGGCCGTACTGCCCGCCCTCGCCCTGGTGTACCTGGTCTCGGCACCGCTCGCGCTGCGCCGCCGCCTCGCCCACCTCGGCCTGGCCGCCCTGGTGACGGTCGCCGTCTCGGCCTCCTGGATGCTCGCGGTGACCCTCGTACCCGCCAAGGACCGTCCGTACGTCGACGGCACCACCGACAACTCCGCGTTCAGCATGGTCGTCGGCTACAACTTCCTGAACCGTTTCGGCTCGCTCGGCCTCAGCGCGTCCTCCACCGGGAGCGTCAGCGCGACACAGGGGGGCGGGCACCGGGGCGGCCGGACGAGGGGCGCGGCCGGACCCGGGGCCGTACGCGTGGCCGCCCACCAAGCCTCCGGGCAGCAGAGCCCGGAGGCCGCCGCGGGCGTCTCGCCGCTGGCCGCCCGCGGCTTCGGCGGCGGGGAGAACGGGTGGGCGAAGATGTTCGGGACCACGCTCGCCGCCCAGACCGGCTGGCTCTACCCGTTCGCCGCCGCGGCCGTCGCCTGCGGGCTGCTCTGGCGGCGTGGACGGCCGCGCACCGACGCCTCGCGCGCCGGATTCCTGCTGTGGGGCGCCTGGCTCGCCACGTACTTCCTGGTGTTCAGTGCCGGCAGCGTCGGCCCGCACACGTACTACATGGGTGTGATCGCGGTTCCGCTCGCCGCGCTCACCGGTGCCGGTACGGTGCGGATGTGGCGCGCCCACCGGGCCGGCGGGCGGCGCGCCTGGGCCCTGCCGGCCACGGTGGCGGCGACCACGGTGTGGAGCGCGTGTCTCGCCGACCGGTTCGCCGTCTCCTTCCTGCCGTGGCTGGCGCCCGCAGTCGCCGCGCTCGGTCTCGCCGGCGTCGTCCTGCTGGCCCTCGCCCGGCCCGAACGGCCCGGCGAGGGAGGTCGGTTGGCGCTCGCCGGACTCGCCACCGCCCTCACGGCCGTGCTCGTCGCCCCGAGCACGTGGGCGGTACAGGTGTTCGACCCGGCGTACGGCGCCTCGGGCATGGGCTCGGTGGGCCCGACCACCCCCGACCGGGAACAGAACCGGGGGAGTTCGGGACCGGAGGTCCCGGCGCGGGCCGCCGGGGCGCGGGCCGGCGGCGGCCGCGGGACCGCCGGGGCCGGCTTCGCCGCCTTGGCCGGCATCGCCTCGGACGGTGTCCTGACCCCCGAGGAGCGCCGCGTCCTCGACTACACCCGCGCCCGCCGGGGCGGGTCCCGCTATGTCTTCGCCACCACCAACTGGAACACGGCCTCGCCGTACATCCTGGCGGCCGGCGCCCACGCCCTGCCGCTCGGCGGGTTCAGCGGAAAGGTGCCCTTCCCGACGCGGGCCGGCTTCCAGCGCCTCGTGGCCACCGGGCAGGTCCGGTACGTGCTCACGGGCGGCCCCGCCGGGCTCGGTCCGCGGGCGGCCGGCACCGGGAACGCGGCCGCCGGGCCGACCCCGGCGACGCGGATCGCCGACTGGGTCGAGGCCACCTGCGCGAAGGTTCCCGCCTCGGCCTACGGGGGCACGGACACCCGCCCCGCGCCCCCGGCCCCCGCCCGGACCGCCCGGACGCTCTACCGCTGCGGTCCCGGCCAGTAGCATGAGGGCCGGCAGCCCGGAATGATCATGCGAGGAGCAGATCGTGCGAGACATCGCCGTCTTCAGCGGCAGTGCCCACCCCGAACTGGCCGAGGAGGTCTGCGCGCACCTGGGGGTGCCGCTGAGTCCGACCCGGGTCAGCCGGTTCGCCAACGACTGCCTGGAGGTGCAGCTCCAGGCCAACTGCCGGGAGCGGGACGTCTTCCTGATCCAGCCGCTGGTCAAGCCGGTGCAGGAGCACCTGGTGGAGCTGCTGCTGATGTGCGACGCGGCCCGGGGCGCCTCCGCCTCCCGGATCACGGTCGTCATGCCGCACTACTCATACGCCCGCTCCGACAAGAAGGACGCGCCCCGCATCTCCATCGGCGGCCGGCTCGTCGCGGACCTGATGGTCTCGGCGGGTGCGAGCCGCGTCCTCGCCATGACCCTGCACTCCCCGCAGGTGCACGGCTTCTTCTCGGTGCCGGTCGACCATCTGCACGCGCTGCGCGAACTGGCCGCGCACTTCGGGCAGTACGACCTGTCGCGCACCACCGTCGTCTCCCCGGACCTCGGCAACGCCAAGGAGGCCGCCGCCTTCGCCCGGCGCATCGGCGCGCAGGTGGCGGCCGGGGCCAAACAGCGGTACGCGGACGACCGGGTGAGCATCAGCTCCGTCATCGGCGAGATCGCCGGGCGGGACGTCATCGTGCTCGACGACGAGATCGCCAAGGGCAGCACCGTGCTCGAACTCCTCGACCGGCTGCGGGAGTCGGGCCCGCGCTCGATCCGGGTGGCGTGCACGCACGGGCTGTTCGCGGCCGGTGCGCTGAAGCGGCTCGGTGAGCAGCCGGACGTGCTGGAGATCGTCTGCACCAACACCGTGCCGATCCCGGACGACGAGCACACCGACAAACTGCGCGTCCTGTCCGTCGCCCCCGCCCTCGCCGAGGCGGTACGGCGGATCCACGACGGGGAATCGGTCAGCGCGCTGTTCGAGGAGGGGTGAGCCGGGGGGCGGCTCCGCCCGGCAGGCGCGAGCCGCCCCCGGCCCGCTCACCGCGAACCGGACGCCGGCCCGCTCACCGCGAACCGGACGCCGCTCCGGCGCCCGCCAGGGCCGCGTCCGGCGTGGAGTGCGGTGGCAGCAGCCGGGACAGGCCCGTCACCCGCAGGACGCGCAGGGTCAGCGGGTGGGTGCACACCAGGTGCAACTGCCCGCCGTGCCCGAGGGTCCGGGTCCGCGCCCGGTAGAGGAGCCGCAGCCCCGAGCAGTCGAAGAACTCCACGGGCCGCAGATCGAGCACGACCCGGGCGCCGGGGCGGCCGGTGATCCGGTCCAGGAGCGGGAGGATCTCCGCCGCCGCGACGATGTCGATCTCGCCCCGGAACTCCAGGACGGTATGTGCACGGTATGCGTACACGCGCAGATGCCGGGTGAGGGACACGGGTTCCCGTCGCACCTCGGCATCACCTCCCACCCGCGCCCGGACGTCGGATATCCGACCGTCAAGTTACCTTCGTCAGAAGGAATTTGAGCATGTTCGATTGACATATGTCTTCGGGTTTCACGCGTGTCCGCGAGCCGTTCAGCCGGTCAGCAGCACCAGCTTCCCCGTGGTGCGCCCGGTCTCCCCCTGTTCGTGCGCCTTCGCGGCGTCGGCCAGCGGGTACGTCCCGGCGATCGTCGCCCTCAGCTTCCCCGCCTCGACCAGCTCCGCGACCGACCGCATTCCGGTCCGGTCGGCGTCCACCAGCATCCGTACCGCCCGTACGCCGAGCCGCCCGGCCTCGTCGTACAGTTCGCGGGGGCCCACCGGCAGGATCGACACCAGGATGCCGCCGGGCCGCAGCGTCCGCAGGGAGCGCAGGGCCGTCTCGCCGCCGAGGGTGTCCAGGACGACGTCCACGTCCCGTACCGCCTCGGTGACATCGGTGCCGTGGTAGTCGACCGGCTCGTCCACGCCGATCTCCCGCAGGAAGCCGTGTTTGGCCGCGCTCGCGGTGCCGATCACGTACGCGCCGTGCGCCTTGGCGATCTGCGCGGCCACATGCCCGACCCCGCCGGCCGCCGCGTGGATCAGCACCCGTCGGCCCGGCCCCACCTCGGCCCGCTCGGTCAGCGCCTGCCAGGCGGTCAGCGACACCAGCGGCAGCGCGCCCGCCTGGACGTGGTCGGCCGAGGCCGGTTTGTGCCACAGGGCGCGGGCGGGGGCGATCACGTACTCGGCGTGCGAGCCGTGCCCGAAGGGGTAGGGCAGCATGCCGAACACCTCGTCGCCGGGCCGGAACTCGGCCACGCCGATCCCGGTCTCGGCGACCTCCCCGGAGACGTCCCAGCCGAGCACGAACGGCGGATCGCCGAGGAAGCCGCCGGTGGCCCGGTGTTTCCAGTCGGTGGGGTTCAGGCCGGCGGCCCGCACCCGGACCAGTACCTCGTTCGGCCGTGGCTTCGGCCGCTCCAGCGTCACTTCCCTCAGTACCCCGGGGCCGCCGAGGACGTCCTGGCCGATGGCTCGCATGGTGGTCACACCGCTCATGGTCCCCCAGCCCGCCCCGCCGCGCCCCACGTGCACCGCTCGCGGCGGCCTCCACGGCGGTCCGGCGGGCGCCGGAGCGCGACGGGAAGAGATCTCCGCCGGCGGCGGGCCCGGCGCCTGGAGCGTGCCCGAGGCCGGCGCCACCCCGAGGAGGGCTCGAGCTCCGCCCCGGCAGGAGAGGCCGCGGGCGCGCACGGCTCGGGCGGGGACGCGCCGCGGGGGACGGAGCGCATGCGCGGGCCCGGTCCCTGCGGCCACACTGGAGCGCACCCGCAACCCGTCAGGAGGCCGCACGCGATGACCCCGCCGCCCGCCCGCACCGCCGAGCAGCGCAAGAAGGACACCCTGCACCGGCTGGACCACGACGAGGACGCCTGGGTGGCCACGGCCGGCCCGGACGGCGGCACGCCCTACCTGGTGCCGCTGTCGTTCGTCTGGGACGGTGCCCTCCTGCTCTTCGCCACCCCGGCCGACAGCCCCACCGGCCGCAACCTGGTCGACAGCGGCCGGGTGCGGCTCGGCATCGGGTCGACCAGGGACGTCGTCCTCGTGGACGGCGAGGTGCGGTCGGTGAGCCCGGAGGACCTGCCCGAGGAGGACGCGGAGGTCTTCGCCGGCAAGACCGGTTTCGACCCCCGGCGGCTGGCCACCCGCTATCTGTACTTCCGGGTCGTCCCCGAGCGCATCCAGGCCTGGCGCGAGGCGAACGAGCTGCCCGGACGGGACCTCATGCGCGGCGGGCGGTGGCTGCTCGACGGCTGAGGCAGGCCGGACGGGGCCTCGGCGCCACTCCCGCCCGCCGCCCTCGCCCCGCCAGGGTCTTTCGCTTGGATCAGGCCAGACCCCGCGAGCCCGGCATGATCCAAACGAGAGGCCCTAGGTGTCCCTGCTCCCGGCGCCGTTCCCCTTGCCCTCGGCCACCGGCCAGACCCCGGTGGAGCGTGCGATGGCCTTGGCACCGGTGCGGTCCACGGCGCTGCGCACCACCGCGAAGATCGCGCCCTGGAGGGCGGCGGCGAGCAGGATCTCGCGCAGCCGGCGGTCCTCGTCCAGGGCGGTGGGCGCTTCGTCCTCGTGCCGTATCGCCTTCCACGCCTGCTTGAAGGCGAGGCCGGCGAGCGCGCCGCTCGCCCAGCCGAGCACGAAACCGACCGGCTGGTAGACGAAGGGGAGCTTGGACTTCTTCGACTTGGACATGGATGACTCCTTCCTCGTCAGGGGGTTCTCATACGGGGCGGCCCGCGGGGGCCACCCGTTCGCCCTCGGGCACCGGGCCCGGGGGCGTGCCGTCGCCGAACGGCCGGCCGCCCAGCTCCTCCCGATGGTGCGGGCTCAGCCAGGACGCGAGGTCGGGGCCGAGCGGCACGATGCCGGTCGGGTTGATACCGGTGTGCACCTGGTAGTAGTGCCGCTTGATGTGGTCGAAGTCGACGGTGTCGCCGAACCCGGGGGTCTGGAACAGGTCCCGGGCGTACGCCCACAGCACCGGCTCCTCCGCCAGCTTCCAGCGGTTGCACTTGAAGTGGCCGTGGTAGACCGGGTCGAACCGGACCAGCGTGGTGAACAGCCGGATGTCCGCTTCCGTGAGGGTGTCCCCGACCAGATACCGCTGTCCGGCCAGGCGTCCGGCGATCGTTTCCAGCCGCCGGAAGACCCCCGCGCACGCCTTCTCGTACTCCTTCTGGCCGGTGGCGAAGCCGGCCCGGTACACGCCGTTGTTGACGTCCTCGTACACCTCGGCCATCACCGTGTCGATCTCGTCGCGCCGGGCCGCCGGATACAGGTCGGGGGCGCCTTCGCGGTGCAGGGCCGTCCACTCGGTGGCGAGGTCCAGGGTGAGCTGCTGGTAGTCGTTGGTGACCAGTTCCCCGCTCGCCACGTCCACCACGGCGGGCACGCTCACCCCGCCCGGATACCCGGTCTCCCGGCGGTCGTACGCCTCGCTGAGATAGCGGATGCCGAGCACCGGGTCCCGGCCGCCCGGATCCAGGGTGAACCGCCAGCTGCGGTCGTCCTGGACCGGGTCCGCGACCGCCATCGACAGCGCGTCCTCGAGTCCCAGCAGCCGGCGGGAGATCACCGCTCGGCTCGCCCAGGGACAGGCCCGCGACACCACCAGCCGGTAGCGCCCCGCCGCCACCGGCCGGCCGCCCCGGCCGTCCGCCGTGATCCGGTCCCGGAAATGGCTGCGCGACCGGCTGAAGCTCTTGTGGCCGTAGGCGCGGTTGCCGTCCCCGCCCATGTCTCCTCCTTGCCGCCGGGGCCCGGCCCGCTCGCCGCCGGGGTCCCCGGAGCACCGACTTCTCCGTCAGAGCACCGACTTCCCCGTTTCCGGGCGCCCGCACGGTGTGATTCCCAGGCCCCCGGGCAGTCGGCCCCCGTGAGCGGAACACCATCGCAACGACAGGAGCACCGGGCCGCCCCGGCGGGCGCCGCCCGCGACGACGGGCGCACCCGGACCACCGACCGCCGTACCCGGGTCCGCGAGCGGCGCGGCCGGGCGAGCGACCGCCGTACCCGGGTCACCGTCCTCATCGCCCTCGCGGCCAATCTGCTGATCGCCGCGGCCAAGGCCGTCGGCGGGGTGATCTCGGGGTCGCCGGCCCTGCTGTCGGAGGCCGCGCACTCGGTCGCCGACTCCTTCAACGAGGTGTTCCTGCTGGCCGCCCTGCGCCGCAGCCGCCGCCCCGCCGACGCGCGGCACCCCTTCGGATACGGCAAGGAGCGCTTCTTCTGGTCGCTGCTCGCCGCCGTCGGGATCTTCGTGATGGGCGGTTGCTTCTCCTTCTTCCAGGGCTTCGAGGCACTGCGCCAGGGCACGCATGAGACGACCCGCGGCTATCTGGTGGGCCTGATCGTGCTGGGCGTGGCGCTGATCGCGGAGGGCGGTTCGCTGCTGCGCGCCCTCCACCAGGTGCGCAAACGGGGCGGACGGGCGGCGCTGCGCGACCCGGCGCTGCGCACGGTGGTCGCCGAGGACGGCACGGCGGTGCTCGGCGTCACCCTGGCGATCGCCGGAATGGCCCTGCACATGGCCACCGGGCAGGTCGCCTGGGAGGCCTCCGCCTCGCTCGCCATCGGGGTCCTGCTGGTGTACGTCGCCTACCGGCTGGGACGCGAGGCCCGTGACCAGCTCATCGGACAGGCTGCCGATCCGGAACTCAGCGGCCGTATCCGCGCGCTGCTGCGGGCGCAGCCGGAGATCGACAGCGTGGCGGAGCTGTTCACCATGAAACTGGGCCTCGACTCCACCCTGGTGGCCGCGCGCATCGATCTCGTGCCGGGCCTGGACAGCGAACGCGTCGAGGAGGTCGCCGACCGCATCAAGCACTCGCTCGCGGCGACGTTCCCGGCCGCCGACCAGATCTTCCTCGACGTCACCGACAGCCCGGACGGCGAGACACGGCAGAGCCCCGCCGCGACGGGGGAACGCGGCGGGGCCTGACGGCACGACTGCCCGTCCCGGAGACGGTTCACACCCGCCGGGTGAGGACTTCTCCGGGGGCACGGCCGGGGCGAGCGGTCAGCTCCCCTCGGCGGGCTCCAGCACGAACACCGGGATCTCCCGGTCCGTCTTCCGCTGGTACTCCTCGTACGGCGGGTACGCGGCGACCGCTCGCTCCCACCACCGGGCCTTCTCGGCACCGGTGACCTCACGGGCCCGCATGTCCTGCTTGACCGAGCCGTCCTGCAGCTCGACGCGCGGATCGGCCTTGACGTTGAAGTACCACACCGGGTGCTTCGGCGCGCCGCCCTGCGAGGCGACCACCGCGTACGCGCCCTCGTGCGCCACCCGCATCAGCGGCGTCTTGCGGATCTTCCCGCTCTTCGCGCCCCGGGTCGTCAGCACGATGACCGGCATCCCGGTGTCCAGCAGGGTGTTCCCCTTCGTCCCGCCGGAGCTCTCGTACAACTCCACCTGATCGCGCACCCACTGTTCCGGGCTCGGCTCGTACTCACCCTCGAGAGGCATGGATCCGTCCCTTCGTCGCTCCGACGCACGCACCCGCACCGGTTTCGGCGCCGGCGGCCGCGTGCTCCATCCGTACGGTGCTTCCCCGCACCGCCGCGATCATTACCCACGCGGCCACCCGCGTCACCCGCGCCGCCCCCGGCACCGGTGGCCGCCGCCCGGTTCGCCCCGCCCTCGGGGCCCGCGTCCCGTACGAGGGAGAGACCGGGGCGGGGTGAGCGGCCATTGCCCCGTCTGGCCGGAACTGATCTCTCACACCTTCGCGATCCGGACGGATAGGGAGGATCCTTGAAGTGGCCGAACTTGTCATCGACCCATAGGTGCCTGAGGCATCTAATGAAGATCGGCACGACGCACCTCTTCGTCTGCGAGGTCTTTCCATGACGGAACTGACGGACATCACCGGCCCGGCGACCCCGGCCGACCCCGTCGCCTTCCCCCAGGACCGCACCTGCCCCTACCACCCGCCCACCGGCTACGCCCCGCTGCGCGAGGCCCGGCCCCTGGCCCGCGTCACCCTCTACGACGGCCGCGAGGTCTGGATGGTCACCGGGCACGCCATCGCCCGCGCACTGCTCGCCGACCCCCGGCTGTCCAGCGACCGCCGCCGCGGCGAGTTCCCGTTGCTCTCCCCCCGCTTCGAGGGCGTCCGCGACCGCCGGGTGGCGCTGCTCGGCCAGGACGACCCCGAGCACCAGCGGCAGCGGCGGATGATGATCCCGTCGTTCACCCTCAAACGCGCCGGCGGGTTGCGGCCCGCCATCCAGCGGATCGTGGACGGCCTGCTGGACACGATGATCGAACAGGGCCCGCCCGCCGAGCTGGTCTCCGCCTTCGCGCTGCCCGTGCCGTCGATGGTGATCTGCGACGTGCTCGGCGTGCCCTACGCCGACCACGAGTTCTTCGAGGAGCAGTCGCGCCGGCTGCTGCGCGGCCCGACCGCCGCGGACAGCCAGGGCGCCCGCGACCGCCTGGAGGAGTATCTCGGCGGCCTGGTGGACGCCAAGGCGCGGCAGTCCGGGCCCGGTGACGGAGTCCTCGACGAACTCGTCCACCAGCAGCTGAGCCAGGGCACGCTGGAACGCGCCGACGTCGTCTCGCTCGCGGTGATCCTGCTGGTCGCGGGCCATGAGACGACCGCCAACATGATCTCCCTCGGCACCTTCACCCTGCTCCAGAACCCCGGCCGGCTGGCCGAGCTGCGCGCGGACCCGGCGCTGCTGCCAGCGGCCGTCGAGGAACTGATGCGGATGCTGTCCATCGCCGACGGGCTGGCGCGGGTGGCGCTCCAGGACATCGAGATCGACGGCACCACGATCCGGGCCGGTGAGGGTGTCTTCTTCGCCACGTCGGTGATCAACCGGGACCCGGGGCAGTACGACGATCCCGACGCCCTGGACTTCCACCGGCCCACCCGTCACCACGTGGCGTTCGGATTCGGCATCCACCAGTGCCTGGGCCAGAACCTGGCCCGCGCGGAGCTGGAGATCGCCCTCGGCACCCTGCTCACCCGGCTGCCGGGACTGCGGCTGGCCGCGCCCGCCGAGGAGATCCCCTTCAAACCCGGCGACACGATCCAGGGGATGCTGGAACTCCCCGTGACCTGGTAAGAGGCTCAGCTCATGCACATCGAGATCGACAAGAACGTCTGCATCGGCGCGGGCCAGTGTGCGCTGACCGCGCCGGGTGTGTTCACCCAGGACGACGACGGGTTCAGCATGCTGATCCCCGGCCGCGAGGACGGCGGCGGCGACCCGAACGTCCGCGAGGCGGCCAGGGCGTGCCCGGTGGGCGCGATCACCGTGACGGACTCCGCGGCGGCGGAGGCGCAGGTGGAGTGACGGAGCCGGGGGCCGGGCGGGCGGCGGGGGCCGCAGCCGGGCGTTCCCGCCACACCGGTGATCGCGATCGACACCGCCCCCGTCTCCGCTCGGTCGCCCTGGACCGCCGGCCGGACCGAGGCGGCGGTCACCGGGCGCCGCCTCGGTCGCCGCGAGGCGCCGGGGCGGGCGCCCGGACGTTCAGTCGCCGTGCATGCTCTGCGCCATCCGTACCAGCTCGTCGCTATCCGCCGCGTCTATCCCGACGTCCAGGACGGTGCAGACGCGGGCCAGGAGGTAGTAGAAGCCCGCGAGGACGAGGGTCTCGACGATCTGCTCCTCGGTGTAGTGGGCGCTGACGGCCGCGTAACGGGCGTCGTCCACGACGGGCGCGGCGGCCGCGGCGGCGGCGAAGGTGACGAGCGCCCGCTGGGCCGGGGTGAAGACGTCGGCGTCGTATCGCTTGGCGCGCAGGGCGGTGCGCTGCTCGTCCGTGACACCCACGGCCCGGGAGATGGGCACGTGCTGCGCCCACTCGTACTCGGCCTCGAACACGGTGCCGTAGGTGAGGATGAGAAGCTCGCGGTCGATCGCGTCCAGGCTGGCGTCGGCGAAGAGCGAGGCGCCCAGCCGGGCGATCTGCGTGACCGACCGCGGCGCGTGGCCGAGCGTCCGGTACACGTTGATGATGCGCCCCTGGCTGAGCGAGCGCAGGGCTTCGGGCAGCGCCTCGGTGTCGAGGCAGGGGATGCGGGACATGGTGTCTCTCCTCGGGAGGGGTCGGTGCGAGGGGCCGGGGAACGTGTGGGGTGGGGTCAGGAACCCTGGTCGTCGAGC
The DNA here is from genome assembly GCF_000980885.2 of Streptomyces malaysiense. Taxonomy (GTDB): domain Bacteria; phylum Actinomycetota; class Actinomycetes; order Streptomycetales; family Streptomycetaceae; genus Streptomyces; species Streptomyces malaysiense. The sequence continues at coordinate 43,332 of NZ_LBDA02000001.1, forward strand.
CAGCGCGGCTGTGACGAGCCGCGCGGGACCAGCAGCGGGCCGCGCCAGGCCGGCGGGGTCGCGCTCAGGGTCACCGGCGGTGCCACCAGGGAGAGTTCGCCGAGCGGGGTGGTTCGGACGAGGCGCTCGGGCGGGGGCAACGGAGAGGCGGGCAGCAGTCGTTCCGCCTGCTCCTGCGTGAACGTGCCGAGCTGCCAGGCCCAGTTGGACACACCGGCGAGGGAGACCCGGACCCGGTAGCTGCCGCCCTCGTGGGCGCGGCGCAGGACCGCGCTCATCACGCCGGCGGCGACGAGGTAGGCGGCCAGGTAGTCGTTGAGCATGCGGCCGGGCGGCAACTGCGGTCGTCCGTCCCGCCGTTCGCTCCAGTTGACGCCGGTCAGGGCCTGGGCGTGCTGGTCGAAGCCGCCCCGGTCCTGCCAGGGGCCGCTGTGGCCGTAGGCGCGCACGGAGACGTGGATGACCCCGGGCGAGATCTCGGCGCACTCCTCGGGGCTCAGCCCGAGCCGGGACATCTTGCCGGCCCGGTGGTTGTGCACGAACACGTCGGCGGTGCGCAGCAGTTCCTCGAAGACGCGCCGGCCCTCGCCGCCGGAGTCCAGGGCGAGCCGGGCCGAGCGCAGGCCGACACCGGTCTCGTTCCAGCACAGATCGTGGTCGAAGGCGTTCGGCTCGCACACGTGCAGCACGTCGGCGCCCTGCTCGGCGAGGACCCGGCCGGCCGCGGTGCCGGCGAAGACATGGGTGAACTGGAGGGAGCGCAGACGGGACAGCGGCTGGGCGCCGGCCGGCAGCGGACGCGGCGGGGCGTCGCCCACCCGCTCGACGGCCACGAGGGGCTCGTCCAGCACGGCCCGGCCCTGCGGGTGTGCGAGGAACTCCTCCCGGCTGCGGACGACGGCGAGGGGCACGCCCCGGACGGCCGCCTCCTCCTCCAGGTCCCAGGAGACCCGCCGGGCGACGGCGGCACCGATGTGCTCCCGGGTGTGCGCCGCGCCGAGCATGTCGAGGAAGGCGTCGCGGGTGCTCGGATAGCAGGCGATCGGAATGGCCCAGCGGTCGTCCGCGGTCCGGTACAGGTCCCACAGCGCCGGAGCGAGCCCGCCGTCGAGCCCGAGCACGCTGCCCATGTTGGAGCCGTAGCCGTTCAGCGTGTTGCCGCCGCCGAGATAGGGGGTGAGCTGGTGCATGGCCTGCCCGAGGTCCAGCCCGAGGCGCTGTGCGCGGCCCGTCGCACCCTGCCAGATCTGTGCCGCGCCCACGGCCGCGGACAGCAGGGCTATGCCCATGGCCGAGCCCAGCCGGATGGTCGACGGCACCAGCGGATCGTGTCCGCGCACGACGAGTTCGCTGACCGCGTCGTCACGCGACAGGCCGAGCGTCTTCAGTGTCCTGTCTAATTCACCGATCAGATCGAATTCGTTTTCTTCCATGCCCGGAAACATAGCACCGATGAGGTGGCGGTAAACCGGGGAAACGCCGTTTTCGGAGGGGGTGCGCGACGGTGATGACGAAAGTCGAACCGTCATCAGTCGGCTATCAGTTCACTATCAGGAACAGCTGGTTCGGTTGTCCTGAAGCAGTCGATTCGTAGAGAGGCGGTGACGTGGATGTCGCATGATTTTCCCGCCGTGGAGGAGCTCAATCACCTGCCGGAGCACGAGCGCCGGGAACTCATCGAGGACCTGGTGGTGGAGGAGTTCAAGAGCGCCCTTTTCATGACCGACCGAGAGGAGTTCGCCCTGGACGTGGGCTTCTTCGACCTAGGGCTCACCTCGCTGCGGCTGAGCGAGGTGAAGCTTTCCCTGGAGCGGAAGCTGGGGCGCGAGATTTCGACGGCCGCCCTTTTCGGCCATCCGACCGCCGGTCAGTTGATCGACCATCTTTGTGCGTGATCTTTTTCCTGACCGGAGGGAATAAATGTCGGAAACATCGAGTCCTGCGGCGGCCGAACTGGCCGCCGTACGCGCGGAACTGCGACGCAAGGAGGACGCGCTCGCCGCCAACGCGGAAGCACTCGCCGCCCTGGAGCGCGAGAAATATGAACCCATCGCCATCGTAGGCATGGGGCTGCGTATTCCGGGCGGGAACGACGACGTCGACACATTCGCCGAGTTCCTGCGCGAGGGCCGCTCGGGCATCGGGCCGCTGCCGGCCGGGGAGCGCCGTCAGATGGCCCCGGGCGAGGACGAGGGCGAGGAACAGGAGGGCCGGCCGCGCGGCGGCTTCGTGCGTGACGTCGACCGCTTCGACGCCGCCTTCTTCTCGATCTCCCCCAAGGAGGCGCCCTACATCGACCCCCAGCAGCGGCTGGCCCTCCAGACTGCCTGGGAGGCACTGGAGCACGCGGGCATCGACCCCACCTCGCTGCGGCACGGCGACACCGGCGTGTTCATGGGCGTCACCACCCTCGACTACATCTTCGAGTCCACCGACCTCGCCCCCGCCGACCTCGACGGCTACCTCGCCCCCGGACTGAGCCACAGCGCCGTCTCGGGCCGGATGTCCTTCTTCCTCGGGCTGCGCGGTCCGTGCATGACCGTCGACACCACCTGCTCCTCGTCGCTGACGGCCACCCACCTCGCCGTGCAGGCCCTGCGCGGCGGCGAGTGCGGGATCGCGCTGAGCGGGGGCGTCAACGTCATCCACAACGCGCAGAACCACACCATCCTGAAGCTGGGCGGCGTGCTCTCCGCCGACGGGCAGTGCAAGACCTTCGACGAGCGGGCCGACGGCTACGCCCGCGCCGAGGGCTGCGGGGTGCTGGTCCTCAAGCGGCTGTCCGACGCGCTGCGGGACGGCGACACCGTGCACGCCGTGATCCGGGGCTCCGCGGTCGGCCAGGACGGCGAGAGCGCCGGCCTGGTGGCCCCCAACGGCGCGGCCCAGGAACAGGTCATGCGCTCCGCACTGGCCCGGTGCCGGCTCGCCCCCGGCGACATCCACTACGTCGAGGCGCACGGCACGGGCACCGCGCTCGGCGACCCCACCGAGATGGACGCGATCAGCGATGTGTTCGCCGAGTCGCACACCAAGGAACGGCCCATGGTGGTGGGCTCGTTGAAGACCAACATCGGGCACATGGAAGGCGCGGCCGGTGCCGGCTCGCTCATCAAGGCGGTGCTCCAGCTGCGGGAGCGGACGGTCTTCCCGCACCTGAACCTCGTCACCCCCTCCCGGCGCATCGCCTGGGACGACGCCCCCGTCACCGTGCCGGCCGAGTGCCGCCCCTGGCCCGGCACCGGCCCCGGACGCGCGATGGTCAACGGCTTCGGTGTGACCGGCACGATCGCCTCCGTCGTCCTGGAAGAGGCACCGGCCGCACCCGCCGGGGAAGCGGACGCCCCGGCGCGCCCGAGCGCCGTCCTCACCCTGTCCGCCAAGAGCCGCGCCTCGCTGCGCCGCCTCGCCGAGCGCTACCTCGACCACCTGGACCGCCACCCCGACACCCCGCTCGCGGACCTCTGCCGCACCTCCAACACCGGGCGCGCGCACTTCCGTCACCGGATCGCCGAGGTGGTGGGCGACCGGACCGACGCCGTACGGGCCCTCGGCCGGCGAGCCGAGTCCCTGGCGGCGGGCGGTGCCCGCGGCGGCGGCTCGGCGAGCGCCCCGAAGGTCGCGTTCCTCTTCTCCGGCACCGGCACCCAGTACCCCGGCATGGGCGCCGCGCTCTACCACCAGTACCCGGTCTTCCGCGCCGCGCTGGACGAGTGCGACGCCGTCCTCACCCCACTGCTCGGCCTGCCCCTCGGCGAGTTGATCCGCGGCGAGTGCGAGGCACCCGAGCGCATCCACGAACCCCGTTACCTCCAGCCCGCGTTGTTCAGTCTCGAATACGCGATGGCCCGGCTCTGGCTGTCCTGGGGCGTGCGCCCCTCGGTACTGATGGGCCACAGCCTGGGCGAGTTCGCCGCCGCCGCGGTGGCCGGACTGTTCTCGCTGGAGGACGGCGCCCGCCTGGTGGCCGCCCGCGGCCGGCTGAGCGAGGCGCTGCGCAGCAAGGGCGGCATGGCCGCGGTCGGCGCGCCCGCGGCCGAGATCGCCCCGCTCGTCGAGGATTACCCGGACCTGACGATCGGCGCCGTCAACGGTCCCGGCCAGTGCCTGCTCACCGGCGGCCACGACGCGCTCACCGACGCGGGCCGGCGGCTGGCCGAACGCGGCGTGAAATTCACCCCGTTGAAGGGCGCCGTGCCCTACCACTCACCGCTGATGGCCGAGATCGCCGACGCGTTCCGCGAGGTCCTCGCCGGTGTCGAGTTCCGCACCCCCGGCATGGCCCTGGTGTCCAACGTGACCGGACGCGTGGCCCGCGGACGGCAGATGGCGGACCCCGAGTACTGGATCGGCCACCTGCTCGAACCGGTGCAGTTCGAGGCCGGGGTCCAGGCGGTGGACCAGCGCGGCCGGCACGTCTTCGTCGAGCTCGGCCCCTCCGGCGCGCTCACCGCGCTGGCCAGGACCACGGCGGGCGAGGGTGACCACGTCTGGTTGAGCAGCACCTTCCGCGACGACCGCGACGGGGACATGATCCGCCGGTCCCTGGCCAAGGCCTACGAGGCGGGCGTGCCCGTCTCCTGGGCCGGATATCACGAGGGCGCCCCGCTGCGCCGCGTCCCCGTGCCGTCGTACCCCTTCGACGGCAAGCGGTACTGGCTGCCCACCGCGCAGCGCCGGGCCGCCGAGGCCGCCTGGCAGGCGGAGCGGACCGGCGAGGACCCGCGGGGCGCGAACGGCGGCCTGTTCTACGAGCAGCACTGGGTGCCCCGGACCCTGCCGGACACCCGCCGCGAGGGACGCCGCGTCCTCGTCGCCGGGGACACGGACCGGCTGCCGGGCGGGCTGGCCGCGGCGGCCGCCGCGGCGGGCGTCACCCTCGATGTCGTACCCGGTCACGCGGCCCTCGCCGGGGCGCTGGAGGGCGAACCGCCCACCGATGTGTGCTGGCTCTGGCGCGCCCACACCGGCGAGGAGGACGGAGTGGCGCGACTGCGCGCCGAGTCCGAGGCCAACTACCGCGATCTGCTGGGCGTGCTGGACACGCTGGCCCGCTCGGGCTTCGGCCGGGGACAGCGGCTGTGGCTGGTCACCGGGGGCGCACAGCACCTGCCCGGCGACAAGAGCGCCGAACCGGCGGCCGCGGCCACCCTGTGGGGCTTCGGCCGTGCCCTGGGCGCGGAGTTCCCCGGCTACCGGGTGACCCTGCTGGACCTGGCGCCCGGCGGCCGGGCCGCCGCCGGCCTGGTGGGGGAGTGGTCGGCCGCCGGGGAGAGCGAACTGGAGATCGTCCACCGCGACGGCGGGCGCTGGGTACGACGGCTGCGCGCGGCCTGCCCCGTCCCCGAGGACTCCCGCCCCCGCACCGTCCGCCCCGACCGCACCTATGTGGTGGCCGGCGCGACGGGCATGGTCGGACGCGCCGTCGCCCGCCGCCTCGTCGCCCTCGGCGCCCGCCACCTGGCCCTGCTGAGCCGCACCGGCGGCCCCGCCCCGGCCCTCGGCGACGGCGTCACGGTGCGGGTCCACGCCTGCGACCTCGGCTCCGCGCCGGACGTGACCCGTGTCCTGACCGAACTCGCCGCCGGCGCACCCCCGGTGGGCGGAGTCGTCCACGCCGCCCAGGAAGCCGCACGGGACCTGCCGCTCGCCCAGCAGACCTGGGAGAGCCTGGACGCCGTGTTCCAGGCGAAGGTCTACGGCGCCTGGCTGCTGCACGAGGCCACCGCCGACCTGCCCGAACTGGACTTCTTCCTCGGCTGCTCCACGGCCGGCGCCCTGTTCGGCGCCGCCACGCAGACCGGTGCCGGCGCGGGCGCCGCCTTCCTCGACCATCTGATGGCCCAGCGCGCCGGTGCCGGCCTGCCCGCCACCGCCGTCAACTGGGGACCGTGGGCGCCCCGGGAGCCCGGCCGGCAGCTCAGCTCCTCACTGGTGCGCAGCTGGGAGGGACAGGGCATCACGCTCCTCGAGGAGGACGAGGCCACCGACGCGCTGCCCGCGCTGCTGGACGCCGGGCGCGCCCAGGTCCTGATGGGCCGCTGCGACTGGAACCGCTTCGTGGCCCGCAGGGCGCCGAGCGCGCTCTTCGCCGAACTGGTCTCCGGCGCCGCCGCGGACGGGGCGCCCACCGGCGTCGACGCCCTGGCCGACACCTCGGGGGCCGCGCGTTCGGCCGGGATCAACGCCATCGTGCGGGCCCGGCTCGCGGACGTCCTGCGCTTCGAGTCGGCCGACGACATCGAACCCGACGCCGAACTGGCCGCCCTCGGCATGGACTCGCTCAACGCGGTGGAGATCCGCAACTCGCTGGAGGCGGCCTTCCGGATCACGCTGCCCGCGTCGGTCACCTTCGACCGCCCCGGCGTGGACCTGCTCAGCGCACACATCGAAGAACTGCTGTCCGGTGCCGAGGCACCGGCGCACGAGGCGGGAACGGGAGCACACCGATGACCACATCCACGCGATCGCGGACCCTGGGGGAAGTGATCTCCCGCCAGGCCGCGCTCCGGCCCGAGCAGCCGGCCGTCGTCTGCGCCGGACGGGCGCTCACCTACCGGGAGCTGGACCGGGAGAGCGCGCGCACGGCCGAGGTGCTGCGCGCGGCCGGTGTGGTACCCGGCGCCCGGGTGGGCTACCTCGGCAAGGAGGCCGTCGAGTACTGGGAGCTTGCCTTCGCCTGTGCCCGCACCGGCGCGGTCCTGGTCCCCGTCAACTGGCGGCTGACCCCGCAGGAGGTGGACCACATCCTGCGGGACTCCACCACCCAGGTGCTGCTGGTGGACGAGGAGCACCTGCCGGTGGCCGCCGAGGTGCGCGAGGGGCTGCCCACGCTGCGGACCCTGGTCTGCCTGGACGCCGACACGCCCGGCGCCGAGTCCCTGGCCGCCCGCAAGGACGCGGTGGCCGCGGGTGCCGGCCCGCGGAGGTCCGGCGGCCGGGACGTGCCGGACGACGCGGAGAGCCCCGTCGTGCAGATCTACACCAGCGGCACCAGCGGGCTGCCCAAGGGGGTCGTCCTGCCGCACCGCAGCTTCTTCAACGTCGCCGAGGCGATGGACGACAACGGCCTCGACTGGCTCGACTGGAGGCCCGGCGACCGCAGCCTGATCGGCCTGCCCGGCTTCCACATCGGCGGTCTGTCCTACGCGATGCAGGCGTTCAACGCCGGTGTCACGGTGGTGTCGCTGCCCGCCTTCATCAGCTCCGACGCGGTGCGCGTGATCGAGGAGGAGAAGGTCACCACCGGCATCGTGGCGCCCGCCATGCTGGAGCTGATGCTCCTCGAACCGGCCGCCGCCCGGGGTGCCCTCGGCTCGCTGCGCAAGATCGTCTACGGCGGCTCGCCGATCGGCGAGGACCTGCTGAGCCGGGCGATCGACCTCATGGACTGCGACTTCCTCCAGATCTACGGCAGCAGTGAGACCGGCAACTTCGCCGTCTGCCTGCCGCCCGCCGACCACGTCCCCGGCAGTGCGCGGCTGCGCGCGGCGGGCCGCCCCTACCCGGGGATCGAGGTGCGCGTCGAGGACCCCGAGGGCCGGGCACTGCCCGCCGGAGAGGTCGGCGAGGTCTGTGTGCGCACCCCCGCCCGGATGCTCGGCTACTGGCGGCTCCCCGAGGCCACCGAGCGGACCGTGGTGGACGGCTGGGTGCACATGGGGGACGCCGGCCACCTCGACGAGGACGGCTACCTCTACGTCCGCGACCGGGTCAACGACATGATCATCGTGGCGGGCGAGAACGTCTACCCGAAGGAGATCGAGGACGCCCTCGGGCGGCACCCCGCGGTGTCCGGCGCCGCCGTGGTGGGCCTGCCGCACGAGCGCTGGGGCGAGTCCGTGCACGCCCGGGTGGTCCTGGAGCCCGGCAGGCAGGCGGGGGCCAGGGATCTGCACCTCTTCCTGCGCGGCCGGCTGGCGGACTTCAAGATGCCCACGTCGTACGACTTCACCGACGCCCTGCCCCGCAACCCCAGCGGGAAGGTCCTGCGCCGGGCGGTACGCGACGAACTCGCCGCCGCGCGGGGCTGATCGACCGCGCATCGCCCACGACGCCGGCCCGCCCCGGGACCGGGGGGCGGACCGGCGCCGTGGGCGCGGAGCCCGGGGCGCGGGCCGGCCGACCGGCGCGGATAGGCTGCCCGTCCGGCTCGGGGGAGGGACAGCGGTGATCGGCGGCGACGGAGGGGGCCGGGAGATCGCGGTGCCGGGGGGTGTGGGGGAGACCGCCGGTCTGGCGCCGGTGAGCGATGCCGGGCGGCCCGTGTGGCTGGTGCCGGGGGCGGACGGGACGACCGGCCGCTGGGACGTGGCGGCCGCGGTCCATGAGCCGGTGGCGGCCACCACCCTCGCGACGGAGCCGGATCCTGGGCCGGTCGCCGGTGCCGTCGGCGCCCGCACGCGTCCGCCGACGGGACGTTCGCCGCGGTGGTCGACGACTACGGCCGGCACGGGGAGGCGCTGGGTGTGGCATCCCGTCGGGATCCCCACCGTACGGGATCTGACCGCATGGCTGCGGGGCGCGGTGCGGGAGTCGGAGGAAGGCCCGAGCGGGGTCGGGCTGTGCGGCCGGGAGTACTACTGGGACCGGCCCATGACATGGATCGACTCGACCAGGGTCGCCGTCGCCGGGCTCGGCGACGACGAGGAGGTCGTACGGCCCGGCGGGGCACTTCTTCAGTGACGGTACCCACCTGTCCAGCGGCGGTGACGCCGGTACCGCGGGCCTGTCCGCGTGGGATCCCGCCACCGGACGGCTTGTCGGAGTGGTGCCGGGCTTCCTCCCCGCGCACCACCATCCGGGCGCCGGGCAGTTCGTGGAGACCGGCGGCGACGCGGTGCGGGTGTGGACGGCGTGAGCGGACGCCCCGCCCGCGGGGCGTCCGCGCGGTGTCGTCCGGCGGGGGTCAGCCGTGCAGGTGGCGGCGCAGGTATTCGTGCCAGGTCCGCTCAAGGGTCCTGGCGAGGGCCGACCGCGGCGCGAACACGTCCCACGAGTGGTACGCGTGCGCGTAGACGTGCAGGTCGACCGGGACACCGGCGGCGATCAACCGCCGCGCGAAGTCGATGTCCTCGTCGCGGAAGAGGTCGAACTGGCCGACGGCGATGAAGGTGTCCGGCAGACCGGCGAGATCGGTGGCGCGGCCGGGTGCGGAGTACGGGTGCACGTCGGGCGCGCCCACGCGCTCACCCAGCACCGCGGCCCAGGCGTACAGGTTCTCCCGGCGGTCCCAGACGCCGAGGTCGGTGATCTCGTGGCTGGAGCGGGTCTCGTTGCGGTCGTCGAGCATCGGGTAGTGCAGCGACAGCAGCCGCGGAGGGCGTTCACCGCGGTCGCGGACCATGAGCGCGGCGGCCGTGGCGACCGCCCCGCCGCCGCTCGCGCCCGCGAGCCCGATCCGGTCCGGGTCGAGCCCGTGCTCGGCCGCGTGCCCGGTGAGATACGTGTACGCCAGGTGGCCGTCCTCGGCCGCGCCCGGCGCCGGGGTCCGCGGCGCCAGCCGGTAGTCCACCGCGGCCAGTACGACGTCGAGCCGCAGGGCCAGGTCCGCGCCGTACGCCCGAACCGCGCGGTCGTGGGCGCTGCCGAGGACCTGGCCGCCGGCGTGGAAACAGACCAGGGCCGGCCGGGCGGGGTCGGCGCCGCCGGGGTGGAACAGCAGCACGTCGAGCGTGGTCCCGTCGGCGCGCGGAAGGCGCAGCGTCTCGGTCGTGACGCGCGGGTCCGGGGCGGGCGCGGGGAGCAGTTCCTCGGCGGCCGCCACCCGCTCGCGGCACGCCGGGATGTCGGAAAGGTCCAGCAGCGCGCCGTTCGGGGCCTTGGGCAGGCCGGCCAGCGCGGTCGCGAGCTCGGGATCGATGTCGTAGGCCATGGTCTCTTTCCTTCCCGGGTACGGAGCGAGGGGGCGTCGCCCGAGGCGGCGAGACCGGCCGGGCCGCGGTGACCATGAACTTCCGTGCGGCACCGGGGCGTTGCCGCCGCTCGGGAACACCGAACGGGACGCTGCCGCGGTGCCGCCCGGAGCCCTGACCGGCCCGGCCGGGAACGGGTCGGGATCCGCCTAGCGGGTGTAGTCCCGCGGCTCGAAGACGGCGGTGCGCTCCCGGTACGCCTCGATGCCGGCGGGCCAGTTGTTGACCACGCGGCCGTCGCCCGTCTTGTACCAGCTCGCGCAGCCGGCGGCGAAGGCCGTGCCCGCGAGGTCCCGCTGGAGCTCCTCGTTGTACCGGCGCTGCACCTCGGGGGCGACGTCCAGGGTGCGGTCCCGGTCGCCGTCGAGGGAGCCGAGCGCCTTGAGGACGTAGTCGATCTGGCACTCCACCATGAACAGGACCGAGTGATGGCCCAGGTTGGTGTTCGGGCCGTAGAGCATGAACATGTTGGGGAAGCCGCTGACGGACACCCCGAGATAGGCCTCGGGGCCGTTCTTCCACGCCTCGCGCAGCGTCAGCAGGTTCCGGCCGACGATCTCCGCCCCGCCGGTGCGGTCCAGCGGCTGGAAGCCGGTGGCGTGCACGATCACATCGACGTCGTGCAGCCGTCCGTCCGCGGTCCTGACGCCCTCCGGCTCGATCCGCGTGATGGGCTCGCAGACCAGCTCGACGTCGTCACGGGAGACCGCCGGGTAGTAGTCGTCGCTGATCAGCACCCGTTTGCAGCCGAACGCGTAGTCGGGGGTGAGCCGTTCGCGCAGTCCCTCGTCGGCGACCTGTCCGGCCAGATGGTCCTCGGCCACCCGCAGGAACTCGCCCCGCACCGGGTTGCCGTCGTCGCGCAGGCCGACGGCCCAGCCGTCGCGCTCACGGTAGAGACCCTCGCGCAGTTCGTCGTAGCGGTGCGGTTCGGCGAGCAGCCCGGCGCGCTCGTCGTCGCTCAGCGCCTGGTCCTGGCGCGGCAGCAGGTAGTTGGCGGACCGCTGGAACACCGTCAGCCGCTCGGTGTCCTCGGCGATGGCGGGCACCAGCTGGACGGCGCTGGCCGCGCTGCCGATGCAGGCGACCCGCTTGCCCGACAGATCGAGGTCCCCGGGCCAGCGCGCCGTGTGCACCTGGGTCCCCGTGAAGCGCTCCGCGCCCTCGATGTCCGCCCAGGCCGGCAGGTTCAGCTGCCCCCAGGCGGTGATCAGCACCCGGGCCCGCAGCCGCTCGCCGCGCGCGGTGCGCAGCAGCCAGCGGCCGTCCTCGTCCGACCAGGTGGCCTGGGTGACCTCGGTGCCGCAGCGGATGTGCTCCGTCAGCCCCTGGCTCTCGGCGAACCGTTCGAGGTTGTGCAGGATCTCCGGCTGCCCGGCGTAGGTACGGCTCCAGTCGGGCTGCTCGCCGAAGGAGTACCAGTACAGGTGGGACTGCACGTCGCAGGCCGCTCCGGGGTACGTGTTGTCGCGCCAGGTCCCGCCGATCGAGGCGGCCTTCTCCAGCACCGTGAACGTGTGCCGGCCGGCCTCCTTGAGGCGGGCGGCCATGCCGAGGCCCGACATCCCGGCGCCGATGATGACGATCTCGAAGTCCTCGTCCATAGTCATCCCCTTCGTAGTACCTCTTCGCGGTCCACCCTGGACAGGGCTGCTGATCGACCGCTGAAGAACCACTGATGGAGTGATGGCGGACAACCGTTGTTCTCTCATGGTGAAGATATCTCGACAGACCCGTATAAGGATTTTCAGTCGCTGATTGCAACAGGAAAGGATGCGAGAAATAAACCCTTGTCGACATCAGGGAGAAAAGCGCCCGAAACTGCTTTGACAGCGCTCTCTTCGTTCTCCTGTCGATTTCTTCGCGGGGTATGCGCGAGGAATAGTCTGGCGCGCCGCGCTGACGCGGGGCTGACGCGGCACCGACTCCGTCGGGAGGGGCCCGGGGCGGAAACGCGGAACGAGGCTGCGGCGGTACGCCCCCGGCGGTTTCCGGGCGTACTGCCGCAGCCTCGTCGTCGCTGTCGGTCGGCCGCTCCGCGGCTAGGCCGGCACGGCGGCGTCCAGCGAGGGCGCCTGGTTGAGGATCTGCTGGAGCCGCTGGCGCAGCTTGAGCGAGGGCTCCATGCCCAGCTCGCTCGCCAGCCGGTGCCGCGTGCTGTTGTACGTCTCCACCGCCTCGGCCTGCCGCCCGGTCCGGTACAGGGCCAGCATCAGCATCTCGGTCAGCCGCTCCCGCCAGGGGTGGATGGTGCGCATGCGCTTCAGCTCACTGATGCTGTGCACCGGGTCCGCCAGCTGTATCCCCAGCCAGAGCTTGTCCTCGACCGCGCACAGCTGCTCCTCCTCCAGGGCCAGCGCCACGCTCTGCGACATGGGCCCCTGGGCGACGTCCTGGAAGGGTGCGCCGCGCCACAGCGCGAGCGCCTCGTCGAGCAGGCGAAGGGCCTGGTCGGGGGTGTGCCGGGCGCAGGCGCGGGCCTGGCCGGCGAGCCGCCGGAAGGCCGCGGCGTCGGTCTCCTCGTCTCCCAGCTCCAGGACGTAGCCCGACGAGCGCGTGAGCAGTTCGGGCGCCCGGCCGTCCGGCCCGGCCAGTTGCTGCAGGGTCCGCCGTAACCGGTACACGTGGGCCTGGAGTGAGTTCTCGAAGGTGGGCGGGGGGTTCTCCCCCCACAGCTCGGTGTACAGCTGCTCGGCGGCCAGCGGCCGGCCGGGGCTCACCAGCAGCGCCGCCAGCAGGGTGCGTTGCCGGTTGCCGCCGACGGTGTGCGTACGACCGTCGGCGCGCACCTCCAGGGGGCCCAGGAACGCGCAGACCGGACGCGTCGGGGAAGCGTCCCGCGCCGAAGGCCCGGAAGGCAGTCTGCGTTCGTTGTTCGGATGGGCGTCCTCGAACTGCGAATAGGTGATCACTTTTTCCTCCTGCCGTACCGTACGCGGGTCCTTTAATTGACTCTATTAACCTTCGCAGCCGCAAGTATCGAACGGTGTCAGCCGTCGCTTCCAGGCCAGTGCGTGCCCCTTGCAACAATGCTGATTTCTGCCGGTGATGTCGGGACGGAACGGTGCATGTCGGACATGATAATTGGGTGTTCGTCGCCGCTTCCTGCCGATTATGGAGCCCAGCCACGGCTGGTTAAGACTCCGCATTAACGGTTTTCCAATTCCCGCGCCCTCTTTCATCGGACGATCAGGAACCTGTCAGGTGCGCTTGCTTGGATCGCGGGTACCGCCGACCGCGACCAGAGAAAGAGGTGTGTGATGGGGGCCGTCCGTCAGCCGCTCCGGGTGGGGGTCCTGTTGCCGACCCGGGAGCAGGCGATCCTCGGCGAGCACAGTGCCTCCTCCCTGCTGGACTTCGCGCGGCGCGCCGAACAGCTCGGCTTCGACTCGCTGTGGACGGGCGACTCGCTCGCCGCGCGCCCCCGGCTCGACCCCCTCGTGGTGCTGTCCGCCGTGGGCGCGGTGACCCGCCGGGTGCTGCTGGGCACCGCGGCCATGGCGCCGGCGCTGCGGCATCCGCTCATGGCCGCGAGCATGGTCAGCAGCCTGGACCACGTCAGCTCCGGCCGGCTCGTCCTCGGGGTGGGGTCCGGCTTCCCGGTGCCGGAGGCCGACGAGGAACTGGCCGCCGTGGGCGCCTCGTCCACCACTCGCGCAGGCACCCTCGACGAGGTCACCGCGCTGTGGCGGACCGCCTGGAGCAGCACCCGGCCCGGCGCGCCCAACCACTTCACGGGCCGGCACTGGCAGGCGGAGGGCCTGGACCGGCTGATCTGCCCGGCCGCGCTGGACGGACCGCCGCTGTGGCTCGCCGCCGGCGCCGACGGCGCCCGCGCGCTCGAACGGGCCGCGCGCCTCTACGACGGCTGGCTGTCGTCCCGTACCTCGGCCGAGTCCTACGCCGGTGCGCGGCGCCGTCTGGAGGACCTCTGCCGGCGCGCGGGACGCCGGGCCGGAGCGGTGACCCCGGCCCTGTACCTGACGGTCACGGTCGGCCCGGACGAGCGCGGGGCCAGGGTCGAGCTGGACGACTACCTCGAACACTGCTACGGGCGCGCCCTGGAGCAGATGTCGGCCGTGCGCGCCTACGCGTGGGGGCCCAGCGAGCACTGCGCGCAGCGCCTGGCCGACTATGTGCGGGCGGGCGCCCGGCACATCCTGCTCCGCATCGGATCGCTGCGACCGGAGACACACCTGCGGGAGATCGCGGACGTACTCGTGTCCAAGGCCCGCCAGACAGATCAGGAGAACACATGAGCGCCGCCGGCCGCACCCGACGTGCCCGCTGGTTCACCACCGCCGGGGCCGATCCCCACGCCGACCACCAGGTGTTCCTCTTCCCGCACGCGGGCGGCACCGCCCCGGCCTACCAGACGTGGGCCGCCACCCTGCCCTCCACCATGGACGTGCGCACCCTGCAGCTGCCGGGCCGTCAGGAGCGCTCGGGCGAGAAGCCGTTCACCGACGTGGACCCCCTGGTGGACGCGCTCCTGGAGGTCTTCGAGGCCGAGCTCGACGGCCGGCCCTATCTGCTCTTCGGCCACAGCTTCGGCGCGCTGCTCGCCTACCGGCTGTCCGTGGCCGCCGCGTGGAACGGCCTGCCGGCCCCCGCGCTCCTCGGCGTCTCGGCCTGGGCCCCGGCCCTGGAACCGGCCGCCGAGCTGGCCCGGGTCGCCACCATGTCGGATGATGAACTCCTCGAAAAAGTAGGGCAGTTGGGTCTGATGCCGGAGGGTGCGACGCTCGACCCGGCCACCCTGGCCTCGATCATGCCCGCACTGCGCGCCGACTTCCTGGCCGCCGGCAGCCTGCGCGAGGACGGCGAGCCGGCGCCCTGTCCGGTCGCCGCCTACTGCGGCACCACCGACCCGATCGTGGCACCCGGCGACATGGCCGCCTGGGCGGACCACTGCACCGACTTCCTCGGCGCGACCCAGTTCCCCGGCGGCCACTTCTACCTCTTCGAGCACACCGCGGCCCTCCAGCACAGCCTCGACCGCCGGCTGCGCCGCCTGTCCGCCCGGATCTGACGGCCGGGTACCGGCCGCCCGTCCCGGAACCGGGCCCCTGGGCAGGCGGCTCACGCACGGCACCCGGTCGATACCCTTCCCGGGTGACCGAAGACGCCGGAGCATCCCGGAAGCCGTTCCTGTACGTCGTCGTCTGCGCGGCCGGAATCGCCGCGGGGGTCGAGGAGTTGATCGTCGCCGCGCAGCGGCGGGGCTGGGAGGTGGGGGTCATCGCCACGCCGGTCGCGACGGGCGGCTTCTTCGACCTCGCGGCGGTTCAGGCCCGTACCGGCAGGATCGTACGGTCGGCGTGGCGGTCTCCGGCCGATCCGCGGCCGTTCCCGGCGCCCGACGCCGTGGCGGTCGCGCCCGCCACCTTCAACACCGTCAACAAGTGGGCGGCGGGCATCGCCGACACCCTTGCCGTCAGCACCCTGTGCGAGGCGGCGGGCCTCGGTGTGCCGATCGCGGTGCTGCCCTGTGTGTCCGGTGCGCTGGCCGCCCATCCCGCCTACCGGGACAGCCTGGTACGGCTGCGCGGGATGGGCGTGCGCTTCGGGGACGCGTACTCCGGCGAGCCGGGCCCTGACGGCGGCCGTCCCGAGTTCCCCTGGACGACCGCGCTGGACCTGCTGGGAGAACCCTAGGAGCAGGTCAGCTCGGGCCCCTTCAGCATGCCGCCGGTGTACAGGGCCTGACCGTCGGGCATCCAGTAGCCCAGCTTGGAGACCACCGTGGAGCAGGTCGCGCCGACGGTGACACGGACCCTGACCCGCTCCGGGTGGCCGGGCTGGAGCTCGGTCAGCGCGCAGTCCAGGGAGTACGGCAGCCGGGTCTTCGCCGGGTACTCGCCCACCAGCGGGTTGACGCAGCGGGCGTCCGAGGTGGTGATCCGGACACCGCTGCCCGCCTCGCCGATCAGCCCGAACCGGGCACTGCCGTCGCCCTCCGCGCTGTCCCGGCGCACCGTGTAGGTCAGCGTGGTCGTGCTGTTGCGCCGCAGCCTCGTCCGGTCGACGGTGATGGCGTGGCTGGGCGGCGCCTTGGGCGCGGTCAGCGTCAGGGTGGCCCGCACCTGGCCCATGAGGTCCACCCCGGCGGGCGCGGACCTTACCCGCACGGTGGCCGTGATGTCGTACGTGCCGGGCCCCGGGTAGTCGCCCGAACCGGGCAGCGGGCCGCCGGCCAGGGTCTTCCCGGAGCGCTTCGCGGTCCAGGTGCCGTTGGTCCGGCAGGTGTAGCGGACCCGGGTGCCGGCCCGGCCGCAGGAGGCCGGGGCGGAGACCGCGAACTGCGGGGTGCCGCTGCCCGCGCACAGGCTGACCAGCGCGTGCTGGCCGTGATCGCCGCGCAGTGTCCCGGCGACCGCGCACAGCGTGGCCGGATCCTCGGCCTTGGGGGCCGGGGCGGCGGCCGTGCTGCCCCAGGCCGGGGTGACGAGGGCGACGGGCAGCAGCGCCGCCCCGGTCAGTGCTCTCAGGGTGGTCGGACGAGACGGCACCGCGTTCCTCCCGGACGGCCATGACCGGCCGGGTGCCGGTCGCCTGCCCACGAGGATCGTCCGACGGTACGACCGCCCGTCGGTTCCCACGCCGAACGGTCACCTGGGGGCAGCAACACATCCGTCCCGGCGGCCGCTAACGCACCGCGCGCACGTACCCGGAGGCGCCCGGGGTCGACACGTCCCGGTCACGGCGGACGATGCTCAGCCGCTTGCCCCAGCCGGCCAGGGCCTTGCGCAGTCCGGCCGCCGTGTACTCGATGTCCACCACCCGGTCCCCGAACGCCTTCGCGTACACCCCGCACTCGTCGTACTGCCCGCACTCCTCCGCCACCGCGAAGTCCAGCCCGGCCCGGCGCCGCTGACCGGCCAGTTCGGAGGTGTTCTTCTGCGCGACGGCCAGGTGCCGGTCGTGCGCGTGCCGGGACAGCAGGGCGATGAACGCGATCGCGTCGGAGGCGGAGAGCAGCCCGTCGGAGCGGGTGTAGCTGTCGTAGTTGTCCGGCTCCACGGCGTCGAAGCCCTTGCGCGCGCACTCGTCGATCCAGCCGTCCACCCGCCGCGCCACCCGCTTCCGCTTGGCCGGGGTGCCGATGTCGAGCAGTGCCTCGTTCCAGTCCCGGTCCATGACGACCTCGCCGCGCGCGTTTCGCAGCAGCAGGTCCCGCGGCCAGGAGGCGCGTTCGGCGGGCTGGGCCTGGAAGGCGTTGACGTAGCAGATGTTGTACAGGCCCGGCGCGGGGGAGTCGGACCGGTCGCGGCTGACGACGCGGACGCCGGAGGGCGGGGGATAGGCGCCGCCGATCTGGTAGTCGAACCCGGCGTGCCGGGGCGGCAGTCGCACCGCGGGCGGCTTCGCGCCGTCGTCCTTCCCGGTGGTGGCACAGCCCGTCAGGACGGAGACGGTGACGGCCAGTACGACGATTGACGCGGCGCGGAACATGTCAGGATCAAAGCCTTCGGACGCTTCGCCGGTCAAGCCGGTGTCCGGCCACGCCGTAGGCTCGGCCGTTGATCACCCGTCCCGAAGGCAGGAGCAGCAACGATGCAGTATGTGAAGCTCGGTTCGACGGGCCTGGACGTGTCGCGCGTCTGTCTGGGCTGCATGACCTACGGGGTGCCGGAGCGCGGCAGCCACGAATGGACCCTGGACGAGGAGGCCGCCCGTCCGCTGATCCGGCAGGCGCTGGAGGCGGGCATCACCTTCTTCGACACCGCCAACGTCTACTCCGACGGCACCAGCGAGGAGATCGTCGGCAAGGCGCTCAGGGACTTCGCGCGCCGCGACGAGATCGTGCTGGCCACCAAGGTCCACGGGCGGATGCGGCCGGGCCCCAACGGCGCCGGACTGTCCCGCAAGGCGATCATGACCGAGATCGACCACAGCCTGCGCCGCCTCGGCACCGACCACGTCGACCTCTACCAGATCCACCGCTACGACCACGCCACGCCCGTCGAGGAGACGATGGAGGCGCTGCACGACGTGGTCAAGGCGGGCAAGGCCCGCTACATCGGGGCGAGTTCGATGTACGCGTGGGAGTTCTCCAAGGCCCAGTACACGGCGGAGCGGCACGGCTGGACGAAGTTCGTCTCCATGCAGGACCACTACAACCTGCTCTACCGCGAGGAGGAGCGGGAGATGCTGCCGCTCTGCGCCGACCAGGGCGTCGGCGTGCTGCCGTGGAGCCCGCTCGCCCGGGGCCGGCTCACCCGGGACTGGGGCACGGTCACCGGGCGCAGCGAGCGCGACGACTTCGGCAGCAGGCTGTACCAGGAGGGCGACCGCGCGATCGTGGAGGCGGTCGGCCGGATCGCCGGGGAGCGGGGTGTGCCGCGCGCCCAGGTGGCCCTCGCCTGGCTGCTGCACCAGAGCACCGTGACCGCCCCGATCGTCGGCGCGGGCAGCCCCCGGCACATCGAGGACGCGGTCGCCGCCGTCGGACTCACCCTCGGCGACCAGGAGATCGAGGAGCTGGAACGGCCGTACACACCTCGCGCGATCAGCGGTCACTGAGTCCCCCGGCGCTCCGGACGCCCTCGGCCCCCGTCGGTTCACAGGGGCCTTCCGCGCCCGCCGCGGAGCCGTGGCCGGTGCCCGTCGCGCGGGCGACCGACGTGACGGGGGCGGACCTGCTCAGGGGTGGTGCGGCGGCGGAGGCGGGATGGTCCCGAGGCCGGGGGCCGGCTCGGGCCAGACCAGCAGGACCGGGCAGGGGGCGTGGTCGACGGCGAAGCGGACCGCCGGGCCGAGGCTGCGCGGCCCGAGCCGGGACCGGTCGCCGTCCCGCGCCAGCAGCAGCAGATCGGCCCCCTCCGCGGCGGCCACCACCTCCCGCTCGACCCGGCCCGCGCGCTCCTCGCACACGGCGGGCCGGCCCAGCCGCTCGGCCGCGGCTGCCAGGAGTTCGGCGGCCGACGTCCCGCCCAGCTCCTCCAGCAGGACACCGGGATCGCGCTCCGGGTGCCCGCGGCCCAGCAATCCCGCGAACGCGCCGTGTGCGACCCCGGGCACATCGGGGCCGCTGACGTGCAGCAGCACCACTTCGGCGGACTCCGGCGCGTGGGTGCGCACGGCGTCCACGCAGGCGGGCCAGGTGCCCTCGACCAGCCAGACGATCACCCGCATCGGGTCGGCCTCCCGTCAGAGAACGTGCAGCGACCCCCACAGTGCCACCACCGCGACCGCGAGGGAGGACGGCACGGCGAGCAGACCCAGCCGGGTGAACTCGCCGAGATTCACGCCGTGCTCGTGCTGGTGCACGATCCGCCGCCACAGCAGCGTGGCCAGCGACCCGGCGTAGGTCAGGTTCGGGCCGATGTTCACGCCGAGCAGCACCGCGAGCACCGCGCCGGGACCCGCCGGGGCCGCGAGCGGCAGCAGGACCAGCACCGCGGGCAGGTTGTTGACGATGTTCGCGAGGACGGCGGCCAGCGCGGCCGTCCCCAGCAGCGCGGGCAGACCGGTGCCGCCCGGCACGACGTGGCCGAGCGCGTCGGCGAGCCCGTTGTCCACCACCGCCCGCACCACGATGCCCAGCGCCAGGACGAACGCGAGGAACGCCGGGGCCGCCGCCCTCACCACGTCCACCGGGGTCGCCTCCCGGCGCAGCAGCGACCGCCCGGCCAGCACCAGCGCCCCGGCCGCCGCCACCCAGGCGGGCTCGACGCCGAACGCCGAGGCCACCACGAACCCGGCCAGCGTGCAGGCGACGGTCACCACCGCGAACCGGGGAAGGACGGGCGGCTCGCCGGCGTCGCGGCCCGCCGGGGCCGCCGCCGCGAGGTCCCCGGCGAAGAACCGCCGGAACACCGCGTACTCCACGCAGATCGCCGCCAGCCACGGCAGCGCCATCAGCCCGGCGAACCGGGTGAAGCTCAGCCCGCTCGCCGCGAACGCCAGCAGGTTCGTCAGATTGGACACCGGCAGCAGCAGCGACGCCGTGTTCGACAGATGCGTGCAGGCGTAGACATGCGGCTTGGGTCGTACGCCGGTGCGCGCGGCGGTGGCGAACACCACCGGGGTGAGCAGCACGATCGTGGCGTCCAGGCTGAGTACGGCGGTGATGGCGGACGCGAGCACGAAGACCGCCGTCAGCAGCCGTACCGGACGTCCCGCGGCGCAGCGGGCCATCCACGCCCCGCACGCCCGGAACAGGCCCTCCACGGAACAGAAGTGGGCGAGCACGAGAACCGCCGCGAGGAAACCGACCACCGGACCCAGCCGCTCGGCCTCGGCGCGGGCATGGCCGAGGGAGATGGCGCCGGAGGCGATGACGATCCCGGCGGCCGGCACGGCCATGACCGCCTCCGGCCACCCGAAGGGCCGTACGACGGCGAAGGCGAGCACCCCGAGGAGCAGGACGACGGAGAGTGCTTCGGCGAGCGCGCTGTTCAGTGCGGGGTCCTTCCGGATTCGGTCACGCTGTCCCGCCCATGAAAACACCCGCTCGGGAGTACGGAGTCCCCGGCCGTGCCGCGACGGCCGGGGCGGGACCCGTCAGGGAGCGGTGCCGGGGCTGAACACCGTCAGGAAGACGGACGAGGAGTTGCCGGAGACCGGGACCTCGCCACCCGTCCACGTCACCTTCAGGTGATCGCGTTCATCCGGCGGGGTGATCAGCAGAGCCGCCGGCTTGGCCGTCCTCGCCCCGCTCACCCCCGGGTTGGAGAAGGTCAGCCCGGCCCAGGCGCTCTGGCCGGGCTTGAGGGTGACCGTCTTGGAGGTGCCGCCCGACTCCCGTCCGGGATTGGGCCCGAGCTGGTCGCCGGAGGCGTTCACGAATGCCGCGCCCGGGAAGCCGCGCACGGTGCAGGTGCGCCCGGAGGTGTTGGTGAGCACCAGGGGGAAGTTCTCCTGCCCGGCGCCCGGGTCGTTGCGGCCCACGGAGGCGCGCAGTTCGGAGGTGTGGCAGCGGGTGCTCACCGCCGTGGTGCCTCCGCCCGAGGTGGCGGTCGCCCGGGTCGGCGCCGCCGTGGGGGCGCCGGTGGGCGCGGAGGACGCGGAGGACGCGGGGGAGGGTGTGGTCGCGGTGTCGGAGGGCCCCGGTGTGGAGTCGCCGGTCGCGGGCGCCGCCGTGCCCGAGGACTTCATGGGGGGATCGCTGTGCACGGTCTGTCCGTTGCCGCAGGCGGTCAGCAGGCCCAGCACGGCGACCGAGCCCGCGAAAAGGACTCCGCGCCGCGCGGACCGTGGGGTGTACACCATGTCGCTCAACACTCCTGGTTGGTCGGGGCACGCGCCGGACGCGTGCCTACGGTGCCGAGTGCGCCGTCACCCCACTCCGATGCACGGACGGTGGGAAAAGTTCGGAACACGACGGTACTTTTTCCCGCTTCGGCCCCGGACCGACCCTCGGCTCACCCCTCAGCTCACCCGCAGGGAGCGGAGTACGCCATCGGTGGCGTCGCCGTCACCCTGCTGGCGTAGCTGCACGTACACCTGCGGTTCGGTGGCACCGCCCGCCGGGACGAGCGCGGACTCGGTGATCGAACCGCCGTCCGGACAGCCGGTCCAGGACCGCACCAGGCCGTGCCAGTCGGCGCTGCGGAAGTCCCGGCTGCCGGAGCGGTGACAGCCGGTGTGCGTGAGGGCCTTCACCCGTTCGGTGACATCGCCGTGCGCGCTGACCCCGACGAACACCCCGTCGACCGGGGCGGCCAGATCGGGCCAGCGGGCGAGGTCGTCGGCCACCACCAGGCCCGGTTCGTGTCCGGAGCCGAGTCCGAGCACACGCGGGTCCCAGCCGGCGTCGCGCAGCTCGCGGTCCCAGCTCGCGGGCACCCGGACGCTCACCCGGCCGTCCGCGTCCGCCACCCGCGGCTGCTCCGGGGCCCCGCCGCGGTGGAGCACCACGGTCACCGTGACCGCCGCCACCGCGGCCGCGACCAGCGCGGCCACGGACATGGTCACGGCGTTCAGCCGGCCCCGGACCCCACCGCGGTCCCGGCCCGGTCCCGGCCGCTCGGCCCCGACCGCGGCCCCGGCCGGCCGCCCCGCGAGCCGGTCCAGCTCGGCCGCGAACTCCCGAGCGCCGGGCCAGCGCCGCGCCCGGTCCGGCTCCAGGGCCTGCAGCAGCGCCCGCGCCACGTCGTCGCCGAGATCCGGCCGCAGCCGTGCGGGCGGCACCACCTTGCCGGGCGGCCCCGGCACGTTCCCGGTGACCAGTTCATAGCCCACCGCGCCCAGGCTGTAGACGTCGGCCCGCTCGTCGATGCCCGCGCCGGGCTCCGCCTGCTCCGGCGGCCGGTAGCCCGCCGAGCCCGCCGCCAGGGTCAGCACCGAGCCCTGCGCCAGGCTCTTGGCGAGCCCCAGATCGGCCAGCAGCACCCGCCGGGTACCGTCCGGGGCCGTGTGCAGCAGCACATTGGTCGGCTTGATGTCGCGGTGCACGATCCCCGCCTCGTGCAGCGCGGCGGCGGCCCGCGCCGCCTCCGCCGTCAGCGCCAGCGCCTCCGGCACCGGCAACGGGCCGTCCCGCAACAGACCGGCGAGGGTGCCGCCGTCGGCGTACTCCATCACGAAGTACGGCCGTCCGTCGGGGAGTTCACCGATGTCGTAGACCTGCACCACCCGGCTGGAACCGGCCCGCCGCAGCAGCCGGGCCTCCGACAGGAAGCGGTCCCGGACGTCCAGCCGGTGCGACCAGTTCTCGGCGAGCACCTTCACCGCCACCGGGGCCTCGAGCTCCGGGTCGTGGGCGAGCCACACGGTGGCGAAGGCGCCGGTGCCCAGCGGCCGTTCGAGACGGTGGCGGCCGATCCGCTCCAGGGAGTGCATACGACTATCATGCCTGCCCTGAGATCGACTCGAAGGAGGGCCACGACGTGCGGGACGAGGGGCCGGTGGAGGAACTCGCCCGGCATGCCGCCGCCGGGGACCAGACGGCACTGGACCGGCTGCTGGCCGAGCTGCGGCCCGACGTCGTACGCCGCTGCGGACGCTTCCTGCCCTGCCGCGAGGACGCCGAGGAGGCCGCCCAGGACGTGCTGCTCCAAGTGGCCCGGCACATCGGCGCCTTCGAGGGCCGCAGCCGCTTCGGCACCTGGCTGTACACCGTGGTGGCCAACTGCTGCAGGCAGAAGTACCGCGAGCTGAAGCGGCGGGCCGCCGAACAGCCCGTCGCCATCGAGCCGGCGCACGCCGTCGACCCGCGCACCACCAGCGTCATCGCCGGCTCCCGGGTGGACCTGCTGGAGGCCCTGGAACGGCTGGAGCGGGAGCATCCGAACCTGGTCGCGCCGCTGGTCTACCGGGACATCTGCCAGCTCGACTACGCCGAGGCCGCCGAACGCGCCGGTATTCCGCTCGGCACCTTCAAGTCCCGTCTGCACGAGGCCCGCAGACAGGTGAGGCCCTGGCTCACGAGCCTGTGACCGGCGGCTGCCCGTCCTCCTCGAACAGCGGCAGCTCCGCCCAGATCGTCTTGCCGTCGCCGGTGTGCCTGCTGCCCCAGCGCTGGGTGAGCTGGGCGACCAGCAGCAGCCCCCGGCCGCCCTCGTCGAAGGTCTTGGCCCGGCGCAGATGCGGGGCGGTGTGGCTGGTGTCGGAGACCTCGCAGATCAGTGTGGCCGCGTCATGGATCAGCCGGAGCCGGATCGGGTGGGCGCCGTAGCGGATGGCGTTGGTGACCAGCTCGCTGACCACCAGCTCCGCCGTGAACGACGCCTCGCTCAGCCCCCACATGTCCAGCTGCCCCACCACCTGCTTGCGGATCGGCGCGACCAGTGCCGGGTCCGCCGGGATGTCCCAGGTCGCCACCTGGGAGGCGGGCAGGCCCTGGGTGCGGGCGAGCAGCAGCGCCACGTCGTCGGCGGCGCCACCGGTCGGCAGCAGGGTGCGCAGGATCCGGTCGCAGGAGAGGTCCAGCGAACCGGCGCCCGCGCTCAGCGCCTCGAAGAGCATCGCGCGCCCGGCGTCCCGGTCCCGGGACTTGACCAGACCGTCCGTGTACAGCGCGAGCACGGTGCCCTCCGCCAGCTCCACCTCGGCGGACTCGAACGGCAGCCCGCCCAGGCCCAGCGGCGGTCCCGCGGGCAGGTCCAGCTGGTGCGGGCGGCCGTCCGGCGGCAGCACGACGGGCGGTGGGTGCCCGGCGCGGGCCAGCGTGCAGCGCCGCGACACCGGGTCGTAGACGGCGTACAGACAGCTCGCGCCGACCTCGCCGGTGCTGCCGTCCCGGCCGGTCTCCTCGGCGAGCCGCATCACCAGGTCGTCCAGGTGCGTGAGCAGTTCGTCCGGGGCGAGGTCGATGTCCGCGAGGGTGCGTACGGCGGTGCGCATCCGGCCCATGGCGGCCGAGGCCTGCACGCCGTGCCCGACCACGTCCCCGACGACCATCGCGACCCGCAGCCCCGACAGCGGGATCACGTCGAACCAGTCGCCGCCCACCCCGGCCCGCGCCGCCGGCAGATAGCGGGAGGACGCCTGCAGCGCCGCCGTGCGCGGCAGCGTGCGGGGCAGCAGGCTGCGCTGCAGGGCGAGGGCGGTCTCCCGTTCCCGCGAGTACCGCCGGGCGTTGTCGATGCAGACGGCGGCCCGGGTGGTGATCTCCTCCGCCAGCAACCGGTCGTCGGAGTCGAAGCCGTCCGGGCGCCGGTGCCGTACGAAGACCGCGACCCCCAGGGTGAGCCCGCGGGCCCGCACCGGGACCGACATCGTGGAGTGGATGCCGAAGGCCCGCACCTGCCGGGTGCGGGCGCTGTTCCAGTTCATCCAGGGGTGCGTGCCGCCCACGGTCCTGGAGGCGATGATGGTGCGACCCGCGGTCAGCGAGTCGGCCTGCGCGGAGCCGCCCGGATAGCGCTCGGTCTGCCCCGGCTCCATCACCGCCTCCGGCACCCCGTCCAGGATCGAGCGGTGGGCGGCCCGGCGCAGGGTCACCGGGGTGGCGATGCGGGCCGGGGGCTCTCCGCCGTACTCCTCGGGGTCCAGCAGGTCGACGGTGACGAAGTCGGCGAGCGCCGGCACGCACATGTCGGCCAGTTCCTGCGCCGTGCGGGTGACGTCGAGGGTGGTGCCGATGCGCACGCTCGCCTCGTTGACCAGCTGGAGCCGCTGCCGGGCCCGGTGGCTGTCGCTGACGTCGTGCGCGGCCAGGCAGACCCCCCGCACCCGGCCCGCGCGGTCGTGCACCGGGGCCATCCGGGCGAGCCAGGCGTGCGCCCGGCTCTCGCCGCCCGCCCGCATGAAGGTCTGCACGTCCAGCGGGCGGTCGGTGGCCAGCACCTCGCGCATGCCCCGCGCCAGTTCCTCGCTCCGCGGGTCGTCGACCAGTTCCGTGAAGCGCAGGCCCCGCGCGTGCTCCTCCGGCAGCCCGGACACCAGGGACATGGCCTCGTTCATCCGGCGCAGCCGCAGCTCCTCGTCGTACACCGCGATCGCGCACGGCGACTGGATCAGGCCCGCATCGCCAAGCGGATCGTCCGCGGCGGGCGGTTCCGCACGGGGCACCGGGGTGACCAGGATCCACCGGCCCCCCGATCCGTCCGTCGCCGGGCGGTACCGGGCGAGCAGCCATACGTCGACGCCGCGGCCGTCGCGGTGGCGCACGCAGAGCGTGCCGTGCCAGCGGGAACCCCGGGGCAGGACGGGGGCGGGGCCGGTGAGCAGATCCGCGGCGGGGCGGCCCAGGACCGCGTCGGCGGGGTGGCCGAGCAGACGCCGCGCGCCCTCGTTCCACTCCACCAGCGTTCCGTCGTCATCGATGACAGCTCGGGCCGTCGCCGCCTCGTCGAACGGATTGACCCGGCTCATCGTCGCCGCTCCCAAGCGCACACTCACAGTGAAAAGGTGGCACCTCTCGCGACCCCAGCCTAGTGCTTCCCGCAGAGCGGTGAACGCCGGGCCCCGGGACGGGGTGGGAGCGCGGGCGGCCGCGGGGTGCGGTGACCGGCTCGCGTCGTGGCACACCGGCCCCGGCGGGCGCCGCCGTCCGGATCCCTGCGGCGCTCACCCCGTGCCGCATCGCGCCGGCCGTTCCGGGGGCCGGCCGGTACCGCACCGGATACGACGTGGCCTGGGGAAATTTACGGGTGAGTACCCGAGCGGTACGGTTTGGTCCATGCCAGCTCTCAACGTGGAGTTCAGTGATCGGGAACTAGAGGACCTGCGGCAGATCGCCAAGGAGCGCGGTACGTCGATGAAGGCCCTCGTCCGCGAGGCCGCCGCCGCCGACATCGCCCGGCACCGGGCGCTGAAGGAGGGCGCCGCGGCGTTCCGCAGTTTCTTCACCGCGCACGCCGACGAGTTCGCCGCCGCGTTCCCCGAGGACGAACCGCCCGCACGGGGCGAGGCCGCCTGAGTGATGCCGCCCGTCATCCACATCGACGTCCCGTGGCTGCTCCAGCGGCACGAAGAGGTCCTGCCCGAGCAGCCCGCGGTCGACGACTTCTCCGCGCTGGTCGCCGCCGTCGCCCGGCACCGGGTCGACCCGCCCCGGCTCGGCGTGGACTCCGACCCCGCATGGCGGGCCGCCGCCCTGCTGCACACCCTCGCCCTGCTCAAGCCGCTGCCCGCGGCCAACGCCCGCTTCGCCTGCGCCACCGCCGTCGCCTACATGTTCGTCAGCGGCGCCGGCATCGACCCGCCCTACGGCGCCCTGGTGGACCTCGCCCGCGACCTGATCTCCGGCAAGACGGACGTGTACGGGGCCGCCGACCGGCTCCGCTCCTGGCAGATCTGACCGCGCGGGACCGGGGGGCGGACCGTCCCCCGGCTTCCCCGGACTTCCCGCGACCCCCCGTGCGCGCCGCCGCTCCCGCCGCCGGTCGCCGTCTTTCGCCTGCGCGCCCCCGTCCGCCGCGCGGAGCGGTGATCGTCAGGTGAACACAGGGAGTCATGGAGGGGGTCCCGGACGGCCGTGTCGGAATGTTTCCGGACGATTAAATAACCGCTGATTTTCAGCCAATTGACGACTTCCCAAGGGCCGCCACCGCCCAGTTGCCGGGTCGCGTCGTTCGAATTCCGTGACTTCACGCCACTGCTTCAACACGAAATGTTACCGAAACCTGCGGGGTCGATGTGTGTTTCCGGCGGGGACTCGGCAGAGTGGCGCTCGCCGCTCCGACGTCCCACCGGAAACGGAGCAGGCACCCGTCTAGTTCGAGCGGAAGGATGCACACCATGCGGAACACCGCGCGCTGGGCAGCGGCCCTCGGCCTCACGGCCGTCGCCGTCTGCGGACCCCTGACCGGGGCCGCCGTCGCCGCCCCGGACGCCGCCCCGGCCTCGCTCTACGCCCCCTCGGCGCTGGTGCTGACCGTCGGCCACGGCGGTGAAGCGGCCACCGCGACCCCCGAACGCGCCGTCACACTCAGCTGCGCCCCGACCGCCTCCGGCACCCACCCGGCCGCCCCCGCGGCCTGCGCCGAACTGCGCGCGGTCGGCGGCGACTTCACCGCCCTCAAGGCGCGTGACGACGTCTGGTGCAACAAGCTCTACGACCCGGTGGTCGTCACCGCCCAGGGTGTGTGGCAGGGCCAGCGGGTCAGCTACGAGCGCACGTTCGGCAACTCCTGTGAGCGGGACGCCGTCGGCGGCAGCCTCTTCGCGTTCTAGCGAGGGCTGCGCAAGGACCGGGATCGCAGGATCTCCGTGTACACCGGATCAGGACCGTGACTGGGGAGTGCGGACCTCTCGGAACGGGGAACCCGTGATCTCGCGCCGGACCGCCGGGCGAAGTGGGGTCGCCCGCCGGCTTGCCGGCACACTGAGCCGCTCCCCGGACAGGCCCGTGGGGGGCCTGCCGGGGAGCGGCGAAAAACGAACGGTGCTCAGGCCTTGCGCCGATGGCTCGTGTCGCACCACGGGTAGCGGCGAGATCGGTGGCAGGTACACAGAGCGACACGCCAGCGGTCCGAGAACACTGTCGTACCGTCTTCCAGTTCCACCTCGACCGGCCCCTCCACCAGCAGCGGCCCCGGCCGCCGTACGGTGATCCGGCGGGCGCGGTCAGTGGGTTCGTTCGGCACGGATCACCACCAGCTCTTCCGTTCTCTCGTGCGGCGCGAGCAGTCCGCGCCGGCGCAGCCACTGCTCCCGGGAGCGCAGCACGGGCCCCAGCGCGATCCAGCGCCGCCGCACCACCGCGGCCTTCAGACCCGCGCCGCGCAGCAGTTCCAGGGTGCGCCCGGGATCGCTCAGCGCCGACTGCACGATCAGCACCACGCCCCGGGGCGCCAGCAGTCCGGGCGCTTCCCGGCAGATCCGGTCCAGCAGCAGCCGCCCGTCGTGGCCCGCGTCCCAGGCCCGGGACCGGCCGCGCGGCCCGCGCCCGCCGTGCGGCGCGGGGACGTACGGCGGATTCGCGAGGATCAGATCGTAGCGGTGCCCGCGCGCCGGGGCGAAGAGGTCGCCGCGCCGGATGCGTACCGGCAGCCGGAACAGCAGCGCGTTCAGCCGGGCCGTCCACACCGCCCGCCGGGACACGTCCACCGCGGTCACCTCGGCGCCCCGCCGGGCGGCCGCGAGTGCCAGCGCGCCGCTCCCGGTGCCCACGTCGAGCACCCGCGCCCCGGCCGGCAGCGCCTCCTCGCGCAGGGCCCCGGCCAGCAGCGCGGTGTCGTCCTGAGGGGCGTAGACGCCCGGGAGCGGCAAAGCGATCACGTGACGCGAGTACCCGGACATCACGGAAATATGGGTCGCGCCGTGCGCGGCTGCCCCGGCGCGTCCGGCCGCGTGAGGGGGACGCGCAGCGAGGACCGGCCCGCACGCCAGTCGGCGAGCAGCCGCCGGGCGAGCCGGTCCTCCAGGTACTCGGTCGCGCCGATACCGAAGGCCATGTCCGCGGCCAACTCCGGCTCCTGCGCAAGTAGTCCGCCGATCACCTCGTGCCGGACCACCTGCTCGTGCACCGCGTCCGCCTCCACGTGCTCGTCGTAGAAGAACTGCGCGGCCGCTCCCGCGCCGGTGCGGCGCAGCGCCTCGGCGAGCCGCCGGGACCCGGGGGAGGAGGTGATCTCCACGTCCGCGAAGTGGCCGACCAGCGCGCCGCGCAGCGCGCGGTGCAGGCCGAGCAGGGACATCAGGTTGACGACGGCGAGCATCTCGGCGGGCGCCGCGTCCAGATAACGGCCGTACTCGGCGTCCAGGCCCAGGTCCCGCATCAGGTCGGCGAACAGGCGGGCGTGCACCCGTTCGGCCCGGCCGCCGCCGAACTCGTCGTACTCCACCGCCGCCATCGCCGCCTTCGCCCGCCCCCACAGCCGGGGCAGCACCCAGGCGTGCGGGTCGGCCTCCTTGAGGTGGTACAGGGAGCGCTGCGCCGCGTACTCGCGCAGCTGCCACAACTCGCCCTCGGCGCAGAGGAAATGGGTGACGCCGGTGCCCTCGGCCGGTTCCACCAGGAGCGCGCCGAGCGCCTCGTCCAGGCTCTCGTGCCCCGGGACGCTGGCGCGCAGCGCGGCCAGGAAGCGGTGCTCCAGCGCGGCCCGCAGCCGCAGCAGGTCCGGGTCCCACTCGGCCTCGGCGGGCACGCCCGCGAAGCCGCGGTAGTGCAGCTCGTAGCAGAGGTACAGGGTGAGCTGCGGGTCGTCCCCGCAAGGGTCCCCGGAGCCGGCCGGGCCGGGGAGCGGTCCGGTGCCGCGCAGGTATCCGATGAGCGCGGCGGACAGCGGGCCCCGCGCGGGCGGCAGCTCGGGTCCTCGTGCGTTCATGGCGGCCGGGTACCCGGATCCGGGCAGCTCAGTTGCGTCGTCCGGGCGCCGCGCCGCTCGGTCCGCTCCGCCTCGTACAGCACTTCCTCCAGCGCCGTCCCCGGCCGCTCGACGCGTTCGTTCCCGCCGGCCATGGCGTCTTCCTCCCCCAGGTGGTCGTCCTGGCCCGCTCCCGGTACCCGGACCTGCCGGGGCCAGGCCCGGACCCGGACGGGTGCCCCCGAGCGCGGGCGAGGGGCCGCCGTCCCCCTGCGGACGGCGGCCCCTCGGACCGGGTGACCCCTCGGCGGCTCGGCCGGGCCGGGTGACCTCACATGTGGACGACCGCCACCGCGTCCGGGTCCTGCCGCGGCACCCCGCGTCGGTAGAGCAGGAAGGCGAGCACCGTGCCCGCGGCGAAGAAGCCCGCCGACCACCCGAAGGCGGTGGTGTAGCTCTCGATCGTGGCCTGCGTCTGGACCAGCTTGCTCGTGGCGTCGCGGCCGGCCACATAGTGGGTGGCGGCGCTGGTCGCGAGGGTGTTGAGCAGGGCCGTACCGACCGAGCCGCCCACCTGCTGCATGGCGTTGACGCTCGCGGAGGCCACGCCCGCGTCCTCGGCGGCGACCCCGCCGGTGGCCAGCTGCATCGCGGGCGGCATCACCAGGCCGAGGCCGAAGCCCGTGACGATCAGCTGCGGCAGCACGGCGCTGCCGTAGTGCGAGCCGAGGCCGATGCCGGTCAGCCAGGCCATGCCGGCCATGGCGATGGCGAAGCCCAGCGGGATGACGGTCTTCGGGCCGAGGCGCGGCACCAGGAGTGTGGTGCCCAGCTGCGCCGCCACCATCAGCGCGCCGACCATCGGCAGGAACGCCACACCGGTCCTGGTGGGGCTGAAGCCGAGGTTCAGCTGGAGGTAGTAGGTGAGGAAGAGGAACACGCCGAACATGCCGGCACCGGTGATCAGCACCGCGAGGAAGGACGCCGACCGGTCGCGGTCCAGCAGGATCCGCAGCGGCAGCAGCGGGTGCGCGGCGCGGGTCTGCCACCAGGTGAACGCGGCCAGCAGTACGGCGCCCGCGAGCAGGAAGCCCCAGGTCATGGGGGAGTGCCAGTGGTGGCTCTCGGCGTTGGAGAAGCCGTAGACCAGGGAGAAGAGCCCGGCGGCGACCAGGACCGTGCCCGGCACGTCCAGCTTGGCGTGTCCCGCGTCGCGGTGGTTGCCCAGCAGGATCCAGCCGCCGGCGAAGGCGACGACCGCGATGGCCACGTTCACGTACAGCGTCCAGCGCCAGTCCAGGGCGTCGGTGAGCAGCCCGCCGAGCAGCAGGCCGACCGCGCCGCCGGCGCCGGCGATCGCGCCGTAGACGCTGAACGCGCGGGCCCGCTCGCGGGCGTCGGTGAAGGTGGTGTTGAGCAGGGACAGCGCGGCCGGCGCGAGCAGCGCGCCGAAGGCGCCCTGGAGGGCGCGGGCGGTGACCAGCATGGCGAAGCCGTTCGCGGCGCCGCCAAGCGCGGAGGCCCCGGCGAAGCCCACGACGCCGACGAGGAAGGCCGGCTTGCGGCCGAACAGGTCGGCGATGCGGCCGCCGAGCAGCAGCAGCGAGGCGAAGGCCAGGGCGTAGGCGGTGACGACCCACTGCCGGTTGCCGTCGGAGAAGCCGAGGTCGCGCTGGGCGGAGGGCAGGGCGATGTTCACGATCGTGGCGTCGAGGACCACCATCAGCTGGGCGACGGCGATCACCGCGAGGATCCACCACCGCCGGGGCGAGGCGTCGTGCGGCGCCGCCGCCCGGGGCCCCGTTCGGGGGTCGTCGGTCAGGGTCTTCTGGGACATGGGGAACTACTCCGGGGAAGTCGTTCACGCGCGAGTCGTGCGGCGTACATAAACGAAACGGTTTCGTACGCGTCGAGGCTAGACCAGCTTGAGCGAAACGGCAACGTTTCGCTTTACCGCCCGCCAGGCCCCTCGTCCGCCGCCCGCGCCGGCGCCGACCGGACGGTGTGCCCGCCCCCCTCGACCACCCACCCGGCCACCCCGCTCCCCGAGCACCTGGGCCCCCGTCCGCGCCGCTTCCACATGCGCGGAGTTTCCGGGTGTGGCGCCCTGGATACACCGCGAGGATCCGGCCCAGGAGCTCGCGACCCCCGCACGCCGTCGCAGTGAGGTCGCCACCATGTCGCACGCCCCGTCCCCCGCAGGACCGTCGAACCGCGCTCGGCCGGCGGCGGAGTCGGGCCCGGCGGCGGGTCCCGGCACCCCGCCCGCCGATCAGCGGGAACCCCTTTCCACGGCCCTGGTGACCGGCGCCTCCTCCGGTATCGGCGCGGCCGTCGCCCGCCGGCTGGCCGCCGACGGGGGCTGGCGGCTGGTGCTCAACGGCCGTGACCTCACCCGTCTGGAGCAGGTGGCCGCCGGGATGTCGGCGGCCACCGTCGCCGCCGACCTCACCTGGCCCGGCGCCGACCGCCGGGTGACCGAGGCCGCCCTCGGCCACCTGGGCCACGTGGACCTGGTCGTGGCCGGCGCCGGCGTCGGCTGGGCCGGCGACTTCACCGGCATGCCCCGCGCCCGCATCGACGAACTGGTCGGTACCGACCTGCTGGCCACCCTGCACCTCGTGCGCGGACTGCTGCCCCACATGGTCGCGGCCGGCTCCGGGCGGATCGTGCTGCTCGGCTCCGTCGCGGGCAGCGTGGGCGTGCGCGGCGAGGCCGTGTACTCCGCGGCCAAGGCCGCCGTGGCCGCGTTCGCCGACGCGCTGCGCTACGAACTGCGCGGCACCGGCGTCGGCGTCACCCATGTGGTCCCCGGCGTGGTCGACACCCCCTTCTTCGACCGGCGCGGCGCCCCCTACCGGCGCTCCTGGCCCCGCCCGGTGCCGCCCGAGCGGGTCGCGGACGCCGTGCTCACCGCCGTACGGCGCGGCACCGACGAGGTGTACGTGCCCGGCTGGCTGCGGCTGCCCGCCCGGGTGCGCGGCGCCGCGCCGGGGCTCTACCGGCGGCTCGCCGCCCACCTCGGGTGAGCGCGGGTGCTCGCCCTCACGGTCGCGCTGGCGCTGTGCTCGGCCCTCGCGAACGCCGCCTCCTCGGTGCTGCAACGCCGGGCCGCCGCGGTGGACACCCCGGCGGAACCCGGCGGGGCCGGCGCGCTGCTGCGGGGGCTGCGGCGACTGCTGCGCCGCCCGGACTGGCTGGCCGGCGTCGCCCTGCTGATGCTGTCCGCCGTCACGCAGGGCTGGGCGCTGGCCGTGGGCAGCCTGTCGCTGGTGCAGCCGCTGCTCGCCACCGAGCTGCTGTTCACGCTGATCGTGGGCGGCCTCGTCTTCCGGCGCCGTCCGGACCGCCACACCTGGCTGGCGTTCGTCGCGCTCGCCGTGGGGCTCGCCGTCTTCCTGCTGTCGGCCGCGCCGCGTCCGGGCCGCGACGACGCCACCTCCCGGGCGTGGCTCATGGCGGGCGGGGTGGCCTGCTGCGTCGTCCTGCTGCTGGTGCTCTCCGCCCGAGCGGTACGGGGGCCCGCCCGCGCGGCGCTGCTGGGCCTCGCGTCCGCCGTGTCCTTCGCGACCACCGCCGCGCTGCTCAAGGAGACCGTGGGACGGCTGCGCCTGGGGCCCGGGGTGATGTTCTCCCACTGGTCGCCGTACGCCACCGCCGCCGTCGGGCTCGTCGCCTTCCTGCTGCTCCAGAGCGCGCTCGGCGCCGGATCGCTGGCCGCCTCCCAGCCCGCCCTCACCCTGGGCGACGCCCTCACCAGCGTGGCGCTCGGCTGGGCCCTGTTCGCGGAGTCCGTGCAGCTGGGACTGCGGATCATCCCGGAGGTCATCGGCATCGCGCTGATCGGCGCGGGCAGTGTCGGGCTGGCCAACGCGCCCTCGGTGAACCGGGGCTGGGACACACCCGCCGAGGCGGGCGGCGGCCAGGTCGGGACGCGCCGTGAGTGAACATCCGACCCGGCGGGCCACCTCCCCGCCCGCGCGCGCCCTGCGCACGGCCGCCGCCCTGCTGCCGCTCGGGCTCGCGGGCGCCCATATCGGCCCGGCCGCCACATGGCTGCCGGCCGTACGGCTGCCGCTGTTCCCCCGGCTCGCGGGTACCGGAGCGGGCCACCATGTCGCCCTGACCTTCGACGACGGCCCCGACCCGGTCGCCACGCCACGCTTCCTGGACGTCCTGGACGGGCTCGGCGTGCGCGCCACCTTCTTCGTGCTCGGCGAACACGCGGTGCGGCATCCCGGGCTGGTCGCGGACACCGCGCGGCGCGGGCACGAGATCGCGGTGCACGGCTGGAGCCACGACCGGCCCTGGCGTCCCGCACTCGTCCGCGAACGGGAGGGCGTCGCCCGCACCGCCCGCGCCGTGCACGACCTGACCGGCGGCCGCCCCCGCTGGTACCGCCCGCCCTACGGCATCCTCACCTCTCCCCGCTGGCTGGCCGCCCACCGTGCCGGGCTGCGGCCCGTCCTGTGGTCCGCGTGGGGCGAGGACTGGCGCGCGGACGCCACCCCGGAGTCGGTACACGCCCTGGTCACCGCGCAACTGCGGGGCGGCGGCACGATCCTGCTCCACGACTCGGACCGGCAGTCCGCGCCCGGCTGCTGGCGATCGGCTCTCGACGCTCTGCCGGGCATCGTCGGGGACTGCCGTGAGGCGGGGCTCGCGGTGGGGACACTGGGGGAGCACGGGATCGGCTGACCGGCGGACTCGCGCGGGGGAGCCGTCGGTCAGGGAGCCGTCGGTCAGGGGGCCGGCGGACCGGCGTGGTGCGCGTGTTCGGCGAGTTCCGCCACCGCCGCCATCGGGTCCGCCCGGAACAGGGCCCGGACCTGTGCCGCCCTCGCCGGGGCGGCCGACGGAAGGCCGGCCAGGGCCTTGAGCAGGGCGGGCGGGTCCGGGGCGAGGTCCGACAGACCCAGCTCGGCCATCCGGCGGACGCCCGCCAGACCGTGGCCCGGCAGGGGGCGGTAGCCGATGACCGGCAGCCCGGCCGCGAGGGCCTGGACGGCGGTCTGGCCGGCGGCGTTGTCCAGGAGGGCGTGGGACGCGCCGAGCAGCCCCGGCATGTCCCCGACCCAGCCGAGGGCGAGCACCCCCGGAACCCGGCCGACCCGGTCGTACAGCCGTCGGTTACGGCCGCACAGCACCACCGGCAGATACCCGGCACCGGCCAGCAGCCCGGCGGTGGCGTCCGGCCGGGACGCCGCTCCCCAGGCGCCCGCGGAGAGCAGCACCGGCGGCCGGCCGGGCGCGCGCCGGGCGAACCGCTCCCGCCAGCGCGCCGCGCCCGCGGCCGGCGCCGAGAACGCCGGTGCCACGGCGGGGCCGGTCGGCACGGCCTCCACCCCGAGGTTCCGGCGCACCTCCAGGGCCGCCGCCCGCGTCAGACACAGATAGCGGTCGTTGCCCGGGTGCAGCCACTGCCGGTGCACGGCGAAGTCGACCAGATAGACCGCGCTCGGCACCCGCAGCCGCCCCCGTGCCCGCAGATCCCCGGTCAGCTGGGCGGCCAGATGGAAGACGGGCACCACCACATCGGCGTCCACCCGGTCCACGAGCGAGAGCAGCCGCTCCCCGGCGAGCCGCGCCAGCG
The DNA here is from genome assembly GCF_000980885.2 of Streptomyces malaysiense. Lineage (GTDB taxonomy): Bacteria > Actinomycetota > Actinomycetes > Streptomycetales > Streptomycetaceae > Streptomyces > Streptomyces malaysiense. Next base: position 78,482 of record NZ_LBDA02000001.1, read on the forward strand.
GCACCCCGCTCGGCCGGGTGCCGCCGGGACCGCCGCGCAGGAACGCCTCGTAGACCCCGGCGTACACCCAGGGCGCGTGCCGGACCACCGCCTGGTACCAGCCGCGCAGCCCCGCCCCGAGCCCGCGGGGCAGCAGCGTCAGCACGTCGACGACGTACGGCTCATGGCCGTACCCCCCGGCCCGCCGCGCCAGTTCGGCGGCGACCGTGTCATGACCGGCCCCCATGCTCGCGCTCACGATCAACGTCCGGCGCCGCCGGGGCCCCTCGGCAGATGCACACACGGGGTCCGATTCTCCGGGGCCGGGGCGGTCGAACCGGACAACCCGGGGCCGTGTCGCACCGCGTCCTCGGACCCGACTGGCCGACTTCTCCGTGGCGGGACGCCCGGACCGTGCCAGAGTGAAGCCAGGCGCGCGTTCACGCCGGACCCGCACGCGCGCGGCGGTGAGCACGGGAGGTGCCGTGAGTCGGTTGCGGCGCGGCCTGCACCGCGCTTGGCGGTGGATCCGCATCCAGGCCCTGTTCACGCACGGCCGGGAGCTGGAGCTGATGCACCGGGCCATGGGTTTCGCCACCCTGGCGCTGGTGACGCTGGCCCCGCTGCTGATCGTGGTCGCCGCCGCCGACCCGCTGGTGCAGGGCGGGTTCGCCTCCTGGCTGACCGACGGGATGGGGCTGTCCGGCCCGTCGGCGCGCGTGGTCACGGACGTCATCAGCCCCCCGCACAACGTCATCGGCGCCACCAGTGCCTGGAGCGCCGTGCTGCTCGCGGTGTTCGGCGTGTCCTTCGGGGGCAGCGTGCAGAACGCCTACGAACGCATCTGGGGCCTCTCCGCCGGGCCCTGGCACCGGGTCTGGCGCCAGGCCACCTGGCTGATCGTGCTGACGGCCTACCTCTACCAGGAGGTGGCGACCAAGGCCGCGCTGCACGGCTCCCAGCGGATCGTGCTGTCCGGGCTCAGCGGTGTGCTGTTCTTCTGGTGGGGGCAGCACTTCCTGCTCGGCGACCAGGTCCGCTGGCGGAAACTGCTGCCCGGCGCGCTGGCCACCATGATCGGCCTCGCGGGCCTGCGCGCCTTCTCCTACCTCGTCTTCACGCCCCTCATCGTCACCAACGCCCTGAGCTACGGCGCGGTCGGCACCGTCCTCGTCCTGGAGTCCTGGCTGATCGGCGTCGGCTTCGTCATCTACGGCGGCGCCCTGTTCGGCCGCTGGTTCTGCGATCACCACTGGATGCCGGCCCACCTGCGCGGACACGAGGACGGGGACAGCGGGGAGGCCGGGGAACCGGAGCAGGACGAGCCCCTCTAGCCAGGGGATCGTCCCGGCTCTCCTCAGGCCCCGTCGCCGCCGCGTTCCACGAGCCGCCGCCGGGCGATCTCGTCCCCGGGACCGGCGCGGCGGGCGAGCAGGCCGGCCACGTGGGCGCGGTGCGGGGCGTCCGCGTTGCCGCCGTACTTGAACTTGGCGGTCACCTTCTCCACCCGGACCCGCAGCCCCTGGATACCGGCGAGGCGGCGGCCGTGCTCGGCGGGGTCGACCAGCGAGGCACCGCCGTCGCTCTCCTCGCGGGCGATCTGGCGGCGCAGGATCTCCGCCTTGCCCTCGGGGTCGGCGACGACGCGCGCCGTGCCGACGAGCTGGGCGGCCGCGTAGTACGTGGTCGGGACGCCCCGCGCGGGGTCCTCGTCACCGAGGGTCTTCCACGCGCCCGGGATGTACGCCCAGTCGCCGGCGACGGACATCATGACGACCGGGTTCTCCTCGACCGCGGCCCAGACGGGGTTGGCGCGGGCGAGGTGCAGCAGGACCTCGGCCCCGTCCGCGTCCTGGGTCACGACGAACTGCGTCGGCACGACCACCGGCACGTCCCGCCCCCGCCCGGCCGCGACCAACTGCCCGAACCGGTGCGTCCGGGCCAGTTCGAGACCCTCCTCGGCCGTCCCGGCGTCCCATGGCTGAACGAACAACGTCCCCTCCTCCGACGGTTCCAGGGGCGTGAGCCTACTCGGAGGTCGCGCGCGGCTCGGGCACGGCCTCGGGTCCCGCGGGACCCGGAGCGCCGTCCGGGGCCGGCCGGGTGCGGTGCGCGGCGAGCCCGCGGTAGGCGGTCGCCGCGCTGGCCACGCTGAGGGCGGCGGCGGTCAGGAAGCTCCAGCGGGCGTCGCCGCCGGCGCCGGCGGCGATCGCCCCGAACAGCACGGCGCCCAGGGGGTTGGCGGCGAACGCGAACGTACGGGCGTTCGCGGTCACCCGGCCGAGCAGCCGGGCCGGCACGACGCGCTGGCGCACGGCGCGGATGTGCACGGAGGCGAACACCGAGAGGCCCCCGTGCAGGAAGTTCGCGGCGGCCAGGAACAGCGGGTCGCGGGCCGCTCCCATGGCCAGCAGGGTGCCGCCGAGGCCGATGACGGACACGGCGATCAGCGGTCCGGCGTCGAAGCGCCGGGCCGCGGCGTCGGCGACGGAGGTGGCCCCGACACCGCCGAGTCCGGCCGCGGCGAGGACGACGCCGATCCACGTGGGCGAGGCGTGCAGATCGTGGGTGGCGTAGAAGACGACGAGGGTCTCGGCGGCGATGACCAGGTTGACGACCACCTGGAGCGAGACCAGCCGCATGACCAGCGCGTGGCCGCGGATGTAGCGCAGCCCCTCGGCCATGTCCCGGCGGACCGAGGCACGCGCCCCGGGCCCGGCCGGGGTACCCGCGTCGAAACGCATCGGGACGAGGGTGAGGGCGGAGAGCAGGAAGGTGACGGCGTTGAACCACATCGCGGAGGGCACACCGAACGCGGCCACGCCGGTCCCGATGACGGCGGGTCCCAGCAGCAGACCGAGCTGATTGCTCATCTCCAGGCGGGCGTTGCCGGTCACCAGGTCCTGTGGGCGCAGGCTGGTCTGGACGGCGACGGCAAGGGCGGTCTCGAAGAACACGCCGGCCGAGGACGCGGCGAAGGCCAGCAGCAGGACGAGCGCCGGGCCGAAGGGGGCCTGCACGGCGGCGGGCAGCACGCCGAAGACCGCGAAGCGCAGCAGGTCGCAGACCAGCATCACGCGCCGGGGGTCGCGCACGCGGTCCACGACGGGCCCGGCGAGGAAGCCCACGAGCAGGTACGCCACCGTACGGGGGGTCGCCGCGAGGGCGCCAAGGACCGGGCTGCCGGTGGCGTGGATCACCAGCAGGGGGACGGCGAGCGCCGCCGCGCCGTCCCCGATGACGGAGATCGTCTGGCCGCTCCACAGCAGCCTGAACGTGCTGCCGCGGACCGTACCGGTGCTCAACGCCACGTCTTACTTCCTTCGCCTGCTCGCCTGCTCGTCTGCTCGCCGGCCGCGGGCCCGTCGGCCCTCGCCGGTCCCACGCGTCCTGGGGGTGCCGCCGGACATCCGCGTCCCGCGCGTCATACGAGGAAGTCGCCGGGCCACCCCTGCCACGGGTCGCGTCCGAAGCCCACCAGGGTGCCGAGCGCACCGTCGGCGTCGCACGGCAGGGCGGTGTATCCGGCGATCTCCCCGGGTGGTTCGTCGAGGGAGCCGGTGAGCCGCAGGACTGCCGAGGGGTGGGCCTGGGTGACGACCTCCCCGGGCGCGACTCCGGTGCCGTCGCGCCGCCAGGGCGCGGCGCCCGCCGGGCCGGTGCCCCACACACCGCCGAGCCGGGTGCAGCTGCCGGGGTGCCGGTGGGAGCCGAGCGCGGCCGCCGCGGCGGCCAGCCGCTCGCCGTCGGGGCCGGCGAGCACGACGCAGCCGCCGGTCGCGCCCAGCACCGTCGCGCGGGTGGCCGCCCGCACCTTCTCGGCGGTGGCCGGATGGCCGGTGACCACCACCAGGTCGTCGGCGGTCAGCGCCGCGACCGCCTCGGCGGCGGGCGCGGCAGCCGGGCGCAGCGCGTCGTCCGGCAGGCGCAGCAGCCGGGCCGTCCGGGACACCGCCGAGGCGATCGCGGCGCGCTGCCGGTCGTGGCCCGCGACCCGTACCGGGACGCCGCACACCGCGAACGGCGCGGCCCGCCGCAGCAGATGGACCATGTGCCCGTGGGCGGGCAGCAGGGCGAGCACCCGCCCGCGCCCGTGCCAGCCGGCCCTCGCGGCGGGTTCCCGGCCGGCGAGGGCGAGCGTCCGCCGGGCCGACCAGCGCGCGGTGGCGGCCACCTCCCGGGCGAGCACCCCCGGCCACACCGCGGGCGGGAGCCGGGGGTCGCGCAGGGCCGCGGTGTCGTCGCCGGGCACGCCCACGGCCAGCAGGTCGCGCAGCGCGGCGAAGGAGTTGCGCAGCGGCCGTCGCTCCAGGGGCAGCACGGCGCCCACGCCGAAGCGACCCGCCCCGTCCGCTCCCTCGCGAGTCGTCTCAGGCATCGGTGTGCCAGCCGGCCCGCTGCACGATCGCCGCCTCGCCGTGCCGGTAGTGCTGGAGGATCCCGTCCAGGAAGCTCCAGGTGAGCTGGGGGACGAGGGCGGCCGCGGCGACGGACTCGCGGTCGACGCGGTGCCGGGTGGTGAGCAGGTCGAGCAGGACCCGGGTGTCGTCGCCGTGGCCGAGCCGGGTGTCCTCGTCGTCGTGGCGCCGCATCGCCGCCACCATCGCCTCCGCGCCGGGGCACCGGTCGAACACCGTGCGGTAGAAGCCGTCGTGGCGGGCGTGCACCCCGCCGTCCGCGGCGGTGAGCGACAACTGGAGGTAGGCCAGGGCGATCACGTACGCCTTCCAGTCGCGCCCGCCCAGCTCGCGCAGGGTGCCGACGAAGGCGACCGTGGTCGGCAGCGGCCGCATCCGGTCGGTGGGCAGCCCCGGGTAGCGGTTCCCGCGTGCTCGTTCGATGCCGCGCAGGAACATCTTGCCGTGATTGAACTCCTCGGTCAGATGCTTGACGAGTTCGGCCCGGATCACCGGGTCCGGGCAGGCGGCGACCGCGGCGCCGGCGTGCTGCCAGATCCCGGCGACGTAGTGGTAGTTCTCGACCATCCAGCCGTGCACCAGCGGAAGGGTGGGGTCCTCGGTGAGCCGGCGCCACAGCCGGTGTCCGTCGATGGCCGTCATCCAGCCCTCGACCAGTTTCTCCAGGTCGGCCGCGCTGGTGCCGCCGTCCCAGTCGCGCGCGGTACGCGTGGTCAGGTCGCGCGCGGCGGTGGCGGGAGTGGGACCGGCACCCTCCGCGGCCGGCTCCCGGCCGGTGGCACGCCCGGAGAAGGCGTAGGCGAGCGCGAGGGTCCGGCGGACGCCGGGGCGCGGGCTGCGCGGGCCGTGCGTGACGGAGTCGTAGATCTCGGCGGGCCACACCGGCAGTCCGTCGGCCTCGCCACCGAGGGTGCGCACGGGACCGTCGAGGGCCAGCCCCGGGGCCGCCTCGACCACGGTGGCCGACAGGCCCTCGGTGCACGTCTCCAGCCAGCGGACGATCATCTCGGCGACCAGGCTCACCGCGTTGAGCCAGTCGGCGAGTTCCGCCGCGGGCACGACGCCGGCGGCCTCCAGGGCGTGCCGCCAGTTGGAACCGTGGCCGAGGCCGAGGTCGGTCTGCACGTGTTCGAAGATCGCGTCGACCGCCTCGCGGGAGAGCACCCCCTGGTCGACCAGCATGGTGTGCCACCCGGCGACCGACTCGCGGTCCCCGGCGGTGTACTCCAGCAGCCCGGAGCAGAGCGCCGCGGCCAGCGGGCCGTAGGCGGCGACCGTGCGCATGAGGTGGATCCACTCGACCGTCACCGGCGCGGGCCGGGCCTCGCGCACCAGGTCGCGGGGCAGGCCCAGCGCGGCCAGCCCGTTCTCGAAGTACGTGTCGTGGTCGGCCTCTTCGACCACGTGGTGCGCCTGGAGGCGGATCAGGGCACCGGGTCGCAGCGCGTCGGTGATGCCGCCGGCCATCCGGAACGGCGCCGCGGCCAGATAGTGACGCGACTCCAGGAGGTAGGCGAGGACGGGCGCGGCGCCGTCGGTGCCGCGCGCCGCGCGGATGCGCCGCCACACCGGGTGGCCGTAGACGAACTCCAGGCTCGCCCGGTACTGCGCCTCGACCAGTTGTCCGGCCTCGGCCGCCGGGAAGCACCGGTCGCCGGGACCGAGCCCGAGCGGGCGCAGCAGGGTGGTCAGCAGCGAGGAATTTCCGGCCGCGGTGAGCGGAAGCTCCACGGAATCCACGAGAATTACCGGTTCCGTTTTCTCGTCGTCACTGGAACGGGAAAGGTAGGGAACCGTCCTGCGGAGCTTCGTCAATTCTCTCTCCCACGCCGAATGTCAGCTGCCTGCACTCGTCCTGACGTGCCGGTGCTGCCCTGATGAGGGGCGGCACCGGCACGCGCGGGAACGTTTACTCGACGACCGCGGCCCGCAGCTCCTGCGACGCCTCGGCGGCGCGCGCCTCGACGTCCGCGATCTCCTGGAGTTCCTCGATCGAGATTTCCTCGGCCATCGCATTCTCCTCAATCAGTGCCGGCAGGTCGCCAACCTGAATACCCGCAGGACCGGGTTCCGGCAAGAAGGAGAGAAATTGATCAAAGCGTTTCGGCCAGTTGCCGCCGCACCAGTTCGTGCAGCCGGCCCGTCGTGTCCGCCAGCAGTTCGGCCGGCCTGCCCTGCTGGACCACGCGGCCGTTCTCCATGACGATCACCCGGTCCGCGTCCAGGACCGTGGACAGGCGGTGGGCGATGACGACGCGGGTGGCGTTGAGTTTGCGGGTGCTGTCGATGACGATGCGCTGGGTGTCGTTGTCGAGCGCGCTGGTCGCCTCGTCGAAGAAGAGGATGCGGGGCCGGCGGATCAGCGCCTGGGCGATCATCAGCCGCTGGCGCTGCCCGCCGGAGACCGAGCCGCTGCCGGAGACGATGGTGTGCAGGCCCATCGGCATGCGCTTGATGTCCTCCGCGAGCCCCGCCATCTCGGCCGCTGCCATCGCCTCCTCGGGGGTGCACGGCTCGGTGCCGCAGATGACGTCCAGGAGTGAGCCGGTGAACGGCTGGGCGTGCTGGAGCACCACCCCGCACTGGCGGCGCACCGCCGACTGGTCGAGGGCGGCGAGATCCTGGCCGTCGTACAGGACGCTGCCGGAGAGCGGCCGGTCGAAGCCGATCAGCAGCCGCAGCAGGGTGGACTTGCCGCAGCCGCTCGGGCCGACGACCGCGACGAACTCGCCCGCCTCGACGGTGAAGTCGACATTGTCCAGGACGAGCGGGCCGTCCTCGGTGTACCGGAAGGACAGCTTGCGGGCCTCCAGCGCGCCGCTGAGGGGTCCGGGCCGGGTGCTCGCGGCGCGGACCTCGGGCGCGGCCTCCAGGACCGGGCGGATCTCCTCGAACAGCGGCAGCGCGGCCACCGCCGACACCAGGGAGCCGGTCAGCTGGGTGACGGAGGTGAGCACCATCGTCACCGAGGTGTTGAAGGTGAGGAAGTCCGCCGCCGACAGCGTGCCCTTCGCCGGGCCCGCCAGCAGCATGAACATCAGCAGCGAGCACACCGGCAGATAGACCGCGCCGAGCACGGTGCTGAGGTTCTTGATCCGCCCGGCCTTCTGCTGGAGCTCCCGGCCGCGCGCGAACTCCCGTGCCCACGCGGCGTACGCGTAGTTCTCGGCGGCCGCGACCCGCAGCTTGGGCAGCCCGCGCAGGGTCTGGAACGCCTGGTTGTTCAGCCGGTTGCCGAGCACCACCAGACGCCGCTGCCAGCGCACCTGCCACAGCCCGAGCCCGAGGAACACGGCCGCGATGACCACCAGCATGCCGATCGCCGCGAGCGCCATCGGTACGCTGTACCACAGCAGCAGACCGAGGTTCATGGCGCCGACGGTCACCGACTGGGCGACCACCGGGCCGACGCCCGCCAGCATCCGGCGCATCGCGCTGATCCCCATGGCCGCGCTGGCCAGTTCGCCGGTGGAACGCCTGGTGAAGAACCGGGTGGGCAGCCGCAGCAGCCGGTCCCAGACGGCCGGTTGCAGCGCCGACTCGACCCGCCCTTCCAGACGCAGGATCGACAGGTTCTCCAGCAGGGTGAACGCCGCCGACACCACCCCGCTCACCATCACCGCCAGGCACACCTGGACGATCAGGCCCTCCTGGGCCCTCGGCACGTACTCGCCGAGCACCTTGCCGGTGGCGACGGGCACCAGCGCGCCGATCGCCACCGTCACCAGACCCGCGAGCAGCAGCCCGAGCAGATCACCGCGGGCGCCGCGCAGGGTGAACCGGAGCAGGCCGAGCGGCGAGAGCGGCTTGTCGGGCAGCGGCCGGTAGAACATCACCGCGCGCGGCTCGAAATCCTGCGCGTTCACCTTGTCGACGGGCGTCTCCCGGCCGCTGCCGGGGTGGACGGCCGCGTAGCCGCCGCGCCGCCACAGCAGGGCGACCGGCGCTCCGGACAGCGCCCGCTGCCCCACCAGCGGCCCCACGTTCTCCCGCCACCAGCGGCCGTCGAGCCGTACCGCGCGGGTGCGTACCCGGGAGGCCAGCGCCACGCGCTCGACCGGATCGAGGCGCTCGCTCTCGGTGCCGCCGCGCGCGGGTTCGGCGAGCCTGATCCCGGCGGCCGCGGCGACCAACTCGCAGGCCGCGTACGTGGCATCGGCGTCGGCCGCCGTCGTACGACGCCCCGAGCGGCGGCCGATCGAGGCGAGCAGGGTGCGGTCCGCCTGGGCGCCCGCCGCCTCACCCGCCTTGATCCCGGCGGCAGTCCGGGTCTCGTGGCTGCGCTCCAGCTGCTCGATCCAGCGGTCCAGCGCGGTCAGCAGCCGGTACTGCTGGTCGACCAGCGACTGCCACAGCGCCGCGTCCATCAGCAGGTCGGCGGCGGCCTCCGCGCCGTACAGGGAGCCGTACTGGACGCTGCCGGGCGGCACCTGCATCCAGAACACGTCGTCGTCGGTGGGGACTTCGGGCCGCTCCTCGGCCAGCGGGGCCTGGAAGAGCACGGACAGGCCGCGGCCGACGCCGAGCGCGAGGGCGTACTCCAGCGGGCTGGACACGGGCGGCACGTACTGCGGCCGCCCGTACTCGTCGTACGACCAGGTCTGGGTGTCCGTCCGCTGGTACAGCTCGCGCAGGTTCACCCGGTGCAGCGCGCAGTCCCGCACCGGGCGGGCCACCAGGGTGTGCCGGGGACCGGAGACCGGGCCGAGCAGCAGCGCGCCCGCTTCGAGGCGGCCCAGATGGTGCCACTGGCCCTGCCCGCCGGCATCGACCGCGAACAGGTCCAGGGCGCCCGCCGCCACCAGCCAGAGCACCTGGGGGCCCGCCAGGTCGAGGCGGGTGAGTCCGGCGCCGTCGACGCGGGTGCCGAGCGCGCCCAGCGCCCCGAGCACCACGTCCTCCCCGTAGCCCTCCTGAACCGTCATCAACGCTCCCTGACCAGCGCCGCGTACGTGCCGCCGCGCGCCACCAGCTCCTCGTGCCGCCCGCGTTCGACCACCGTGCCGTGCCGGAGCACGACGATCTCGTCGCTGTCGCGGACGGTGCTCAGCCGGTGCGCGATCACCACGCAGGCGCAGCCGCGCCGGCGCAGGTTGTCCATCACCAGCAGCTCGGTCTGCGCGTCCAGCGCGCTGGTCACCTCGTCCAGCACCAGGATGCTCGGCCTGCGCACCAGCGCCCGTGCGATCTCCAGGCGCTGACGCTGCCCGCCGGAGAAGTTGCGGCCGTCCTGGTCGACCCTGCCGTGGATGCCGCCGGGCCGGCGCGCCACCACCTCGTACAGGGCCGCGTCCTTCAGCGCCTCGACCACCGCCTCGTCCGGGATCGAGGGGTCCCACAGGGCGATGTTGTCGCGGACCGAGCCCTCGAAGAGGAACACCTCCTGGTCCACGAAGGAGACCGAGGCGGCGAGGGCGCCGCGCGGGATGTCCTCCAGGCGCCGGCCGTCGATGCGGATCACCCCGTCCCACGGCGCATACAGGCCCGAAATGAGCCTGGACACCGTGGACTTGCCGCTGCCCGAGCCGCCCACCAGAGCCACCTGCTGTCCCGGCCCCACGGTCAGGTCGAACCCGGTCAGCAGCGGCTTGTCCAGCGGGCTGTAGCCGAACGTGACGTTCTCCAGCCGGACATGGCCGTGCAGCCGGCGCGTCTCGTCGCCGGGGCCGCCCCGCGCGTAGAGCGGATCGGCCTGGAAGTTCTCCACGTCCTTCAGCCGGGCCACGTCGGCCGCGAAGTCCTGGATGCGGCCCGCCACCCCGTTGAGCCGGGTCAGCGGTGCGGTGAAGCGGGTGACCAGTGCCTGGAAGGCCACCAGCAGACCCACCGAGATGTGGCCCTCGACGGCGCGCAGGCCACCGATCCACAGGATCAGCGCGCTGTTGAACGTGGCCAGCGTCGGGGCGACCACCCCGAGCCAGGCGCTCGGCACCCCGAGCCGCTGCTGCTCCTCCAGCGTGGCGGCGTGCTGCCCGGCCCACTTGCGGAAGTAGCCGTCCTCACCACCGGTCGCCTTCATCGTCTCGATCAACTGGAGCCCGGTGTAGGCCGTGTTGGTCAGCCGGGCGGTGTCCGCGCGCAGCTTGGCCGTACGGGTCGCGCGCAGCCGTACGACCAGCCGCATGGCCACGATGTTCAGCAGGGCCACACCGATGCCGAGGAACGTCAGCTGGGGGTCGTAGGTGTAGAGCAGCACCGCGTACAGCACGACCACGATCGCGTCCACGCCGGCCGCCGCGAGGTCGCGGGCCAGCGTCTCCGCCACCTGGTCGTTGGACTGGAGGCGCTGCACGAGATCGGCGGGGGAGCGCTGGGCGAAGAACGTCACCGGCAGCCGCAGCAGATGGCGCAGGAAGCGGGCGCTGGTCAGCGTGGAGGAGATGATCCGGCCGTGCAGCAGATTGGCCTGCTGGAGCCAGGTCAGCACCAGGGTGAGCAGCACACAGGCGGCCATCGAGGTGAACAGCACGCCCAGCAGCGAGGTCTGCCCGCCGATCAGGAACATGTCGATATAGGTGCGGCTCAGCGCCGGCACGGCCGCGCCGACCGCGACCAGCAGCAGGCTGGCCAGCACCGCTGCGGGCAGGGTGCCCGCGGTGCCGCGCAGCCGGGCCGGCATCGCGCCCAGCACGCCCGGCTTGCGCCCGCCCCGGGTGAAGTCCTCCCCGGGCTCCAGTACCAGGACCACGCCGGTGAAGCTGCCGTCGAACTCCTCCAGGGGCACGAAACGCCGGCCCTTGGCGGGGTCGTTGATGTGGATGCCGCGCCTGCCGAGGCGGCGGCCCGTCCCGTCGTAGACGACGTAGTGGTTGAATTCCCAGAACAGGATGGCCGGGGCGCGCACCTCGGTGAGGGCGGCAAGGTCCATCTGCATGCCCTTGGCGGTCAGGCCGTAACTGCGCGCCGCCTTCAGGAGGTTGCTGGCGCGCGAGCCGTCCCGGGAGACGCCGCAGGCGATGCGCAGTTCCTCCAGCGGGACGTGCCGGCCGTAGTGGCCGAGGACCATGGCCAGGGAGGCGGCGCCGCACTCGACGGCCTCCATCTGGAGCACGGTGGGCGTACGGACCGTGCCGGTACGGGGCCCCGGGGCCCCGCGCCGGGTGGGAGCGGCGCGTCTGCGGCCGCGGGTCTCCTGGGGAGCGGGCGTCACGGGAGCAGCCAATCGACGGGGTGCTGGTCGGCCAGCCGGATGGAGGCGGAGGCGAGGGTCATGGAGTCCAGCCGGAACGGCGGTCCGCCGGCGGTCGACCACCGGTAACCGCTCCTGGTCGCCCTGGAGGCGTCCAGCCGGACCGTCACCGCGACCGGGCGGCCGCCCTGGGTGAACTGCCGGCCGAGCTGGCCGTCGCCGAGGAAGGCGGCGATCGACTGCGCGGACTGCGCGGCCCGGTCCACCGAGCGCACCTGACCGCGCAGCACGCCGTAGCGCTGTGCCGGCACGGAGGAGACGGTGAGGTCCACGGAGGCGTGCGCGGGGATGGCGGCGGCGTTCTCGGCGGGCACGTACACGGTCGCCCACAGCGGGTCGTCCGGGTGGGCGACCTTCTCGACGGCGGCCACGTCGGTGCCGGTCCGCACGATCTGGCCGATGGTGGCGGCGAGCGTGGTGATCCGGCCCGCGGCGATCGTGCGGACGACCGAATCCCCTTGCGGGGTACGGACCTTGACCACGGGGGCGTTGGCCGGCAGCTGTTCGCCCTGCCGGGCGAGGACGGCCGTCACCTGCCCAGCCACCGGGCTCTGGAGGACATAACTGCCCTGCCCGTGGGTGAGGATGGCGCCGGCGCTCACCGTGGAGGCGACCGAGCCGGTCACCGCCCAGACGGAGGCCGCGGCCATGACGGCGACGGCGACACCGAGCGCGAGCCAGCCCTGCGGGCGGGCGAGCCGCACCGGGAGGTCCAGCTCCTGGGGCGACTGGTTCTTGGCGAGGGCCTGTTGGCGGAACTGCACGGAACTTCCCTCACCTGTGGGGGAGTCGCTGGTGTGTCGGGACGCCCGAGAGCCCCGGAGCCGGGGGACGGCTCCGGGACCGACGGGTTGCGAGGGGGCTCGGTCAGAGACCGGCGACCAGGCTGGTGACCGGGGCCACGTTCAGGCCGGTGACACCCTCGACCGTGCCGATGGCCGTGTCGGCCAGGCCGGAAACCGGGGCGATGCCGTTGACGGCGCCGGTCACGGTGTTGAGGGCGTTCACCTGGAGACCACCGGAGACGGCGTCCAGCTCGGCGTCGGCGATCTCAACGGTCTCGACCTGGGGGGTGGAGTTCATGATGGAACTTCCCTTCATATGGATATTCACAAGGGGGAAACGGTCCCTCCGATCAACAGGAGGAGGGCCGCGGCCGCGGGGTGGCGGGCTCCGTCGCCGGTGCCCGTCGGCCCCCCGCGATGCGAAGGATCAAAGCACGCAGGCTGGCCGCGCTTCCAATCAATCAGGGCCCTCACCAGGGAATTTGATCCATGACGGGGTGCAACCGTGCAGGCGTGGGCACGGCTTGTCGGCGACTTTTTCACATGTGCCACGGCATCGTCGCGGTCGCGGGGTTGCCTCGGGCGGTGCGTCCGGCGCGGGGGCCGCCCAGGGCGGGCCGGGGGCGCCAGGATGTGCAGAAGCGCTGACCGCGGTGACTTGGTTGAGTATTCAATGTGTAGATTCCCTGAAGCAGGGATTCCGGTATGCGACCGGAACCGACCGTCACGGATCGATCGCTGAGTGTGTCTGTTCGCGTGGGTGACCCTCCAGGGCTCGGGCCGGGGCACACGCGGTCCGGGTACGAGGGCACTCCCGGGTTCCTCCTACGGCCGCGTGTCGCGTCCCGGACAAGACTCCCGCCTGGCGGCGCCCGGCGCACGGCGAGCGCCCCGGGCGACGTGACGCCGCGACGCGCCGTCGTGTGCGGCGGCGGACCGCGGCGCCGGCCGCCGGGCGCGGGCCGGGTGCGGCGACGGGCTTGGTTGCGGCTTGGACAGGCGCGCCGACCGGACCGCGCCTAGATTCGATGGGGTGGCACACACCTTCGAGGAACTGGTGCAGAAGCAGCGGGCGGCCGTCGCGGCCCACACCACGGTCGAGGAACTGCGGGAGACGTACGGCCCGCCGGCCGGACAGGGCATGACCGGCGCGCAGTCGGGCACCTACGAGACCGCCCTGCGCGCCTGGCGCGACCTCGCCCGCGATGTGCAGACCGCGTTGAGCGAGTACGCGAGGGACACGGGCCGGCCGCGCGCCGACATCGAGGCCGAGGTGGAGCGCGCCGCCGCCGCGCAGGGGGAGAGACCGCCCGCGGGCTGACGGCCGGGGGGCCGCGCCGGAGCCGGAATCCGTCCGCCCGCCCCGGGTACCCGGCGTCCATCAAGCTCGGCGACATCCCTTCCGGCGGCGGTGGCGGCGGCCGTGCCCGAGCGCCTCCGGCGCGTGGCCGGTGTTTGCGGGGCGCGCCGGGCGGTTACCCGCGACGGACAGTCCAGACCAGGTCTGCGGGGCCGTCGCGCCGGTCCCGCGGGCCGCGCAACGCAGAGGGTGGATGACACGACGTGATCGCGCAGCCGACCGAGCAGCCGGACATACCGCGGGCCGAGACGGGGTGGGCGCAGGCGCACAGCCGGCGGGACCGGCCGGACCTGGGGGTGCGCACCTGCGTGCCCGCCGTCCTGGACCGCACCGGAACCTGGTGGCCGGGAAACGGCCCCGCGGACACCATCGTGCGCGGCGAGGACTGAGCGCACGGCGCCCGCCCGGCGGCCTCGGACACCGCACCGGCCCGGCCCCTCGCGCGGACGAGGGAACCGGGCCGGTGCGGTGGTCGGCGGGGTTCTTCCGCGGGACGCCGCCGGTTGTCGGGCTCAGCCGTGCGTCTTCGCCAGCAGCTCCAGGACCTCCGCCGTCGTGCCGGTCTCGCCCAGCCTCGGGAAGATCTTCTCGACGCTGTGTGCGTGCGTGGCGGCGTCGCGGTCGGCCATCGCGTCGGTGGCCAGGGTGACGTGGTAGCCCATGGCGTAGGCGTCCCGCGCGGTGGACTCGACCCCGATGCTGGTGGCGATGCCCGTCAGCACGATCTGGGTGACGCCCCGGCGGCGCAGCTGCACGTCCAGGTCGGTACCGAACAGGGCGCTCCAGTTGTGCTTGGTGACCTGGATGTCGCCCGCGTGGCCGGTGAGTTCGCCGACGATGACGTCCCAGCCCTCCGGGAACGCCGCGCCGCCGCCCTGCTGCTCGGTGCGGCCGGGCATGACGTCGGAGAAGTCGGCGGCGAAGGACACCCGGACCAGGACGACGGGCAGGTTCCGGGCGCGGAACGCCTCGGCCAGTTCCACCGAGCGGGACAGCACGTCGGCGGCAGGGTGCGGCTGGGTGGGGGAGCCCACGATGCCGTGCTGGAGGTCGATCACGACGAGGGCGGTGCGGGGGTCGAGCGTGGTGAGCGACATGAGTCGGTCAGGCCTTTCGAGGGGTTGTTTCAGGGGCCGTTCACAGTCGTGCGGGGTGGTGCGTGTTCTTCCGGTGGCTACGGCCGCGACAGCCGCTGCATCAGCTCCAGGGCCGCCAGGATCGTCTGCCGTTCCTGGTCGCTGTACCGGTCCTGGAAGGCGCGTGCCAGCCACTCCTCGCGCACCTGCTTGTTGCCCTCGACACGGGCGCGGCCGGCGTCGGTCAGGGTGACCAGCTGGCGGCGGCCGTCGTCCGGGTCGGGGGCGCGGCGGATCAGACCGTGACCCTCCAGCCCGGCCAGCGTGGTGGCCATGGACTGCGGGCGCACTCCCTCGGCGGCGGCCAGCGCGCTCGCGGTGGCCGCGCCGTGCTTGCCGACCAGGCTCAGCGCCGACTCCTGCGAGGGACTCAGGTCCGCGTCCCGGGCGACCTCGCGGATACGGCGCCGCAGCCGGCTGAACGCCACCCGCAGATCGCGTGCCGCCCGGACCGCGGCTTCGGAGATGTCTTCCACGTCCGTCAGCCTAGATCCGTCAGGATGAACTGTCCAGTCGAAGCTGTTCAGTTCCACCTGAAGGAAATGCCGGGCGCCCGTCCGAGCGGGAGCGCTTCCTGCGCACCCCCTAGGCTGAAGCCGTGCGACTCCTGCTCATGTCCGACACGCATCTGCCCCGGCGCGCCAAGCGGCTCCCGGACGCGTTGCTGGACGAACTCCCGCGCGCGGACGTCGTGTTCCACGCCGGTGACTGGGTGGACGCCGCCACGCTCGATCTGCTGGAGAGCCGCAGCCGCCGGCTGATCGGGGTGTACGGCAACAACGACGGGCCCGGACTGCGGGCCCGGCTGCCCGAGGTGGCGTACGCCGAACTCGACGGCCTGCGCTTCGGGGTGGTGCACGAGACCGGATCCGCGCGGGGGCGCGAGGCCCGCTGTGCCGCCCGCTTTCCCGGCCTCGACGTGCTCGTGTTCGGGCACAGCCACATCCCCTGGGACAGCACGGCACCCGGCGGGCTGCGGCTGCTCAACCCCGGCTCGCCGACCGACCGCCGCCGCCGGCCGTACCCCACCTATCTCACGGCCGAGATCGAGGGCGGGACGCTCGCCGGGGTGACCCTGCACCGGCTGCCCCGGCGGGAGGACGGCGTGCGATGATCACCGGATGATCTCCGGTGCGGACATACCCGACGTCGTACCCGCGGGCCGCATGGCGGCCGGCGCGCAGCCCGTTCTCGGCCTCGTGGCGGGTGTGGAGCTTCGGCCCTGGAGGCCGGACGACGCCGACGCGCTCCTGACCGCCGCGCGGGATCCGGCGATCCGGCGCTGGAACCTGTTCACCGTGGCCGACCGCGCCGACGCCCGGCGCCGGATCGAGCGGATGCACGAACGGTGGCGGAGCGAGACCGGTGCCGTCTGGGCCGTCGCCGGGACCGGTGGCGCGGCGACCGGACTGATCGGACTGAACGGCATCGACCTCGCCGGCGGCACCGCCGAACTCGTCTACTGGCTGCTGCCCGAGGCCCGCGGCGCCGGCCTCGCCGTCACCGCGACCCGGCGCCTCACCCACTGGTCCCTCGACGACCTGGGCCTGCACCGCCTGCGCCTGTGCCACTCCACCGCCAACCCCGCCTCCTGCCGGGTCGCCGAGAAGGCCGGCTTCACCTTCGAGGGCACGATGCGCGACGCCCTCCTGCACGCCGACGGATGGCACGACCAGCACCTGCACGCACGGGTGGCGGGCGACCCGGAACAGGGCTAGGACGGGCTAGGACCTCTCCTTCGGGTCTGGTCCGGGTCGCGGGCCGGGTACCGTCGCGCCCGGAGCCGACCTGGTCCGGCACATGGTCACCTGCGCCGCCCCCGCCCGCGACGCCGTAGCCGTACCACCACCACGACCAGCACGGCGAGGGCCGCCGCCACCGGTGCCACGCGTTTGGCCAGGGGGACGCCGGCGGTGCGGAGAAGGTCGAGCGCGGGCGGTTCCGACTCGGTGCCCCCGGCCGCGGCGGGGGCGGCCGGGGCGGTCACCCCTTCCGCCGTGCCCGTTGCCCCGGTCGCCCTCTCCTCCTCGGCCCCTCCGGCCAGCCGTGAGGCCAGACAGTCCGCGAACCGGCCCACCAGCCGGTCGCCCACCTCCGCCAGAACCCCCCGCCCGAACTGCGCGGGACGTCCCGTCACCGTGAGGTCGGTGCGGACCGAGACCGCCGTACCGCCGTCCTCCCGTTCGTCCAGCGCGGCGGTGACCGTCGCCCGCGCCGTGCCCTGGCCCCGGGTTTCCCGGCCGTTCGCGACCAGCACCATCCGGTGGGCCACCGCGTCCTGTTCCTCGAACACCGCCGTACCGCGATAGGTCACCGTGACCGGGCCGACCTTCACCTTCACCGAGCCGGTCACGGTCTTTCCGTCGTACTCCTCCACCACCGCGCCCGGCAGACACGGCGCGACCCGCTCGATGTCGAGCAGCGCGGGCCAGGCCCGGTCGACCGGGACCGGAACGGTGAACTCGTGGTGCAACTCCATCGCGGGCTCCTTCGGGGTAACGGATCGGGAATCAACGCTCGGCCCCCGCCCCCGGCACCGCACCGGTCCGTGCCCCGCGCACCACCGCCGCGAGCCGTTCCAGCGCCTCCAGGCTGTGCCCCGCCACGAACTCGTCCACGCTCGGCAGCGCCGCCGCCATCCCCGCGGCCGTCGGCGCGTAACCCGGCTGTGCCTTACGGGGGTTGGACCAGATCACCCGGTGCGCCAGCGTGTGCAGCCGGCGCATCTGGGCGCCGAGCAGCGCGGGATCGCCGCGCTCCCACCCGTCGGAGAGCAGCACGACGACCGCGCCGCGTGCCATGCCCCGCTGACCCCAGCGGTTCAGGAACTCGCGCAGCAGCTCGCCCAGCCGGGTGCCGCCCCGCCAGTCGGGCACCGCCGCCGCGACCGCCGCCATCGCCAGGTCCGGGTCACGACGGGACAGTTCACGCGTCACCCGGGTCAGGCGCGTGCCGATCGTGAACACCTCGGTACGGCCGCCCCGCGCCGCCGCGTGGGCGAAGCGCAGCAGCGCGTCCGCGTACGGCGCCATCGAACCGCTCACGTCCACCAGCAGCACCACCCGGCGCGGCCGCTCGACACGCGCGTGCCGGCGCAGCCGGGCCGGTTCGCCGCCACGCCGCAGCAGTTCGCGCACGGTACGACGAGGATCCACCTCCCCGCGCCGCGCCGGCCGCCGCCGCGCGGCGCGCCGGGCCTCGCCCCGCAGCGCGAACGCGGCCAGCAGCCGGTGGAGCTGGGCGCGCTCGGCGGCGTCCAGCGCCGCGACGTCGCGGTGCCGCAGCACCTCGGTGGAGCTGGCGAGCGCCGCGGTGGGCGGGCCCAGTGGATCGCGTTCGCCGGGGTCGCGGCCGCCGCTCACGGAGTCCCGCGCGCCCAGCCGTGGCCGCGGCGGGGGAGGGGTGCGGACCGCCGGCAGGGCGGCGGAGCCCCCGGTGCGACCGAAGTAGGCGGTGAACACCCGCTCGTACCGCTCCAGGTCGTCCGGTCCGCCGCACAGCGTCGCCCGGCCCGCCGCGTACACGTCCGCCCGCACCCCGGGCCGCAGCAGGGACACCGCGCGCAGGAAGGCGTACATCCGCTCGGCGCTCGCGTCGACCCCGGCCGCGCGCAACGCCCGTACGAAGCCGAGCAGTACGGCGTCGGCCCCGGCCGGCCCCGGAGCCGGCGGCCCGGCCTCCCGCGACTCCTTCCGCCCGCCGGCCGCCATCCCGCTCACACCCCCCGCGCCGCCAGCACCGCGGCCAGGTCGAGCCCCCGGGCCCGGTCCGTGTCCTCCCGGTACTTCAGGACCGAACCCAGTGTGGAGACGGCGAGTTCCGCGTCGACCTCCGTGGCGCCCAGGGCGTCCAGCGCCTCGGCCCAGTCGATGGTCTCCGCGACACCCGGGGGTTTCACCAGGTCGGCACCGCGCAACGCCTGGACGAGAGCCGTGACCTGTTCGGCGAGACGCGCCGAGACCCCCGGCAGCCGGCGGCGCACGATGGCCAGTTCACGGGCGAAGCCCGGATGGTCGAACCAGTGGTAGAGGCACCGCCGCTTCAGCGCGTCGTGCACCTCCCGGGTCCGGTTGGAGGTCAGCACGACCACCGGCGGCACCTCGGCGCGCAGCGTGCCCAGCTCCGGGATCGTCACCGCGTACTCGGACAGCAGCTCCAGCAGGAACGCCTCGAACTCGTCGTCGGCGCGGTCGATCTCGTCCACCAGCAGTACCGAGGGCTGTGTCTGCAGGGCCTGGAGCAGTGGCCGCGCGACGAGGAACCGCCGGTCGTACAGCTCGCTCTCCAGCCGGTCCGCGTCCTTGACGCCGGCCGCCTCCGCCGCGCGCAGGTGCAGCAGCTGACGGGGGAAGTCCCAGTCGTACAGGGCCTGCGAGGCGTCGATGCCCTCATGGCACTGCAACCGGATCAGCGGCGCGTCGAGTGCCTCGGCGAGGGCGGAGGCGAGCGCGGTCTTGCCGACGCCCGCGTCGCCCTCGCAGAACAGCGGCCGGTGCAGTCTCAGCGCCAGGTAGCAGGTGACGGCCAGCCCCTCGTCGACGAGATATCCCGTCTCCTCCAGGCGGGCCCGCACCTGCTCCGGGTCATCCATCCGGGTGATCGGCGCTCACCCCATCCCGGCGGCGGTCAGCACCGCCCGCTCGGTCAGCACCCGGGCCAGATGCGTCCGGTAGTCGGGCGCGGCCGACGCGTCCCGCCCCGGCCGCGTGCCCTCGGCCGCCGACCGCGCGGCACGTGCCACCGCGTCCGGCCCGTCGGCTCCGGCCAGCGCCGCCTCCGCCGCGGCCGCGCGCAGCGGGGTCGCGCCCATGTTGGTCAGGCCCACCCGCGCCTCGGCGATGTGCCCGTCCTCCCGCCGCACCAGGGCGGCGACCCCGACGATCGCCCAGGACTGCGCGACCCGGTGGAACTTCTCGTAGGCGAAGCCCCAGCCGTCCGCCTTCGGCAGCCGCACCTCCACCAGCAACTCGTCGGGGGAGAGCGAGGTCTGGAGGTAGTCGACGAAGAACTCCCGGGCCGGGACCGTGCGTCGGCCGCCGGGGCCCGCGGCGACCAGCTCGCCGTCCAGCGCCAGTACGATCGCGGCCAGGTCGCCGGCCGGGTCGGCGTGCGCCAACGAGCCGCCGAGCGTGCCCCGGTGCCGTACCGCGGGATCGGCGACGGTCGCCGTCGCCTCCGCCAGCAGACCTGCGTGGCGGCGCACCAGCGGGTCGTGGATCACGTCGTGGTGGGTGGTGAGCGCGCCGATCACCAGTGTGCCGCCGTCCTCGCGGACCCCGCGCAGACCGGGGATCCGGCCCACGTCCACCACGAGTTCGGGGAAGGCGAGCCGCAACCGCAGCAGCGGCAGCAGGCTCTGCCCGCCGGCCAGTACCTTCGCCTCCTCGCCCGCCTCGCCGAGCAGCCGTACGGCCTCCTCGACGGTCTCCGGGCGGGCGTACTCGAACGCCGGGGGAATCATGCCGTCGCCTCCCTCACCGCGCGCCACACCCGTTCCGGGGTGCAGGGCATCCGTACGTCGTGCACGCCCAGCGGCCGCAGGGCGTCCACGACGGCGTTGACCACGGCGGGCGTCGAGGCGATCGTCCCGGCCTCGCCGACCCCCTTCACCCCGAGCGCGTTGGACGAGGCGGGGGTCTCGGTCCGGTCGGTCACGAACTCCGGCAGGTCGGCGGCCGAGGGCACGAGGTACTCGGCCATGCTGCCGGAGACGAGGTTGCCCTCGTCGTCGTAGACGGCCTCCTCGTACAGCGCCTGGGCGATGCCCTGCGCGAGCCCGCCGTGCACCTGCCCCTCGACGATCATCGGGTTGACCACATGGCCGACGTCGTCCACGCACACGTACGACCTGATCCGTGTCAGGCCGGTCTCCGTGTCGACCTCGACCGCGCACAGATGGGTGCCGTGCGGGAAGGAGAAGTTCTCCGGGTCGACCACGTGCTCGGCGTTGATGGACGGCTCCACCCCGTCGGGCAGATCATGGTTGGTGAACGCCTCGAAGGCGATCTCCTGGATGGACCTGCGCGCCTCCGGTGAGCCCTTCACGGAGAAGACGCCCTCCCGGAACTCCAGGTCCTGCTCGCTCGCCTCCAGCAGATGCGCGGCCACCTTGCGGGCCTTGTCGACCACGGTGGTCGCCGCCCGGTGCACGGCCTCGCCGCCGACGGCGAGCGAGCGCGAACCGTAGGTGTCCATGCCCTGCGGGGAGGACCTGGTGTCGCCGTGCAGCACCTCGACGTCCTCGAACGGCACGCCGAGGACGTCCGCCGCGATCTGGCTCCAGCAGGTCTCGTGGCCCTGCCCGTGCGGGCTGGTCCCGGTGACCACCTCGACCTTGCCGGTGGGCAGCATCCGGATGCTCGCCGCCTCCCAGCCGCCCGCGCCGTACCTGAGGTCGCGCAGCACCCGGCTCGGCGCCAGCCCGCACATCTCCGTGAACGTCGACACGCCGATGCCGAGGCGCACCGGGTCGCCGCGCCCGGCGCGCTCGCGCTGCTCGGCGCGGAGCCCGTCGTAGTCGAACAGGGCGAGCGCCTTCGCGGTGGCCGCCTCGTAGTCGCCGCTGTCGTAGGTCAGTCCGGCGATCGTGGTGTACGGGAACTCCTCGTGCCGGATCCAGTTGCGGCGCCGCAACTCCACCGGGTCCAGGTCCAGTTCGGCGGCCAGCTCGTCCATGATCCGCTCGATGGCGAACGTGGCCTCCGGGCGGCCGGCGCCCCGGTAGGCGTCGGTGGGGGTGCGGGTGGTGAAGACGCCGGTGCAGTTGAACTCGTAGGAATCCATCTTGTAGATCGCCGGGTACATGAACGCGCCCAGGATCGGGATGCCCGGTGTGACCAGCATCAGATAGGCGCCCATGTCCGCCAGCAGATCCACCTTCAGGCCGAGCAGCCGGCCCTCCCGGGTGGCCGCGACCTCGATGTCCTGGATCATGCCGCGCCCGTGGTGGGTGGCGAGACAGCCCTCGGAGCGGGACTCGGTCCACTTCACCGGCCGCCCCAGCCTGCGGGCGACCGCGAGGGCGAGGACCTCCTCGCCGTACACCTGGAGCTTGGAGCCGAAGCCGCCGCCGACGTCCGGGGCGACCACCCGCAGCTTGTGCTCCGGGATGCCGGTGACCGTCGCGAGCATGATCCGCAGGATGTGCGGGATCTGGGTGGCCGAGTACACGGTGTACTCGCCGGAGGCGGCCAGCGGGGTGACCACGACCGCGCGCGGCTCCATGGCGTTGGGGATGAGCCGCTGCTGGTGGTAGCGCCGCCGGACCGTTACCTCGGCGCGCTCGCGCACCGCCGCGAAGCTCTCGCCGGTGGCCAGCGGCCAGGTGTAGCAGCGGTTGGTGCCCTTGTCGGAGTGGACCAGCGGGGCGCCCTCGGCGAGCGCCTCCTCCAGGTCCAGGACCGGTGGCAACGGCTCGTAGTCGACGTCGATCGCCTCCAGCGCGTCGGCCGCCGCGTACCGGTCGCGGGCCACGACGACCGCCACCGGGTCGCCCGCGTAGCGGACCTCCTCGACCGCGATCGGCGGATGGTCGGGCAGCACGATGTCCTCGGTCACCGGCCACGCGCAGGGCAGCGAGCCGAGTCCTTCGGCGAGGTCCGCGCCGCTGAACGCCGCGAGGACGCCGGGGCGTTCGAGCGCGGGGGCCACGTCGACGCGGGTGACGCGGGCGTGCGCCATCGGGCTGCGCAGCACGGCCAGGTGCAGCAGCCCGGCGACCTGGATGTTGTCGGTCCAGGTGGTCTGGCCGGTGACCAGCCGGGCGTCCTCCTTGCGCAGCCGGGACCGGCCGACCTCCCGGCCGGTGCCGCTCGCCACGGCCCTGTCGGTCATGCCCCGACCTCCTCGGTGACCTGCGCCCCGCCGGCGCCCGCCGTACGGGAGGCGTCCGCCGGGCCGTCCTGCCGGCCGGCGGCGGCGAGGACCGCGCGGACGATGTTCTGGTAGCCGGTGCAGCGGCAGAGGTTGCCCTCCAGGGCGCCGCGCACCTCCTCGGCGGTGGGCTGCGGGTTCTCCCGCAGGAGATCGCGCGCCGCCATGATCATGCCGGGGGTGCAGTAGCCGCACTGGAGTCCGTGCTGCTCGTGGAACGCGCGCTGGAGCCCCGTCCACTCGCCGTCCTTCGCCAGACCCTGCACGGTCGTCACCGCCGATCCGTCCGCCTGGACGGCCAGTACCGAGCAGCTCTTGACGGTCGCGCCGTCCAGGTCGACCGTGCACGCCCCGCAGTTGGAGGTGTCGCAGCCGATCGGGGTGCCGGTCAGGCCGAGGCGGTCACGCAGATAGTGGACGAGGAGCAGCCGCGGCTCCACGTCGTCCTCGTAGCTCGTGCCGTCCACGTTCACCTTGATGTGCGTCATGCGCCCTCCAGACCGTGCGGGCAGGAGTCGGTATCAGCCGGTCCGGCGTGATGTAGGTCACTCTATGGCTCGGGTGTGAACCCGGCGAGCGCTGCGCCGTTCGGTCAGGCCGGTCCTACCGGCGTCGACACGGGCGAGGATTCCGAGGTCGGGCAGGTGCACTGAGCGTGACGTCCTTCGGCATGGGGGTGGATTCCTTCCCGGGCGGACACGCACGCGGTGCGCATCCGAGGTCCTTTCGCCATGACGCGGGGTGTCTGTCGATCACCCGTCGATCACGTCCAGGTGGATCACCGTCAAGTCCGCCGTCGTCTGCTTCGCGCACCGCGTCCGTCCGGCGGCACCGGCCGGCACCCTCGGCGTCCTGCCGCCGGTGCTCGCCCGGCTCGGCGCGATCCCCGGGAACACCGGCACCGGCGGCCCCGCGGCCGTCCTGGCGGGCGTACTGCCCGCCGCCCGGGTTTAGAGCCGGAGCGACGGCTGCCGGGGCTGGCCCGCGGCGAGGGCGGACCGGAGACCGCCTTCTCCCACTACGCGACTCCTTCGCCCACGGCCCGGTCCCCCGGCGTCCGCGCACCGACCGCGACCCGCTGGACCGGAAGGAGTACCTGCTCAACGTGACGCGCAGGGTGGGGGCCTGAGCGGTCCGGTCCGGCGGGAGCCGTTCGGCGCGCGCGATCGCGCCGGAACTGGTCTGCTGGGGAGGGGCGGACCGTCGCACCGGCCCGTCCGGGAGAGCGGCGGCCGGAGCGTCCGCCCGGTCGCCCCCATCACTCGTACACCTTCCGCGGAGAGATCCATGAGCAGCTATCGAGTGGCCCAGGTGACCGCCCCGAACGGCACGTTCGAGATGGTCGAGCGCGAGGTGCCGCGGCCGGGGCCCGGCCATGCGCGGATCGCCGTCGAGGCGTGCGGCGTCTGCCACAGCGACGCGCTGTTCGTCAGCGCGGCCATGCCGGGCATCACCTTCCCCGAGGTACCCGGTCACGAGATCGCCGGGCGGATCGCGGAGCTGGGCGAGGGGGCGGGCGACCGGGGGTGGCAGGTCGGCGACCGGGTGGCCGTGGGCTGGTTCGGCGGCAGCTGCGGCCACTGCCGGGCCTGCCGCGAGGGCGACTTCATCGTGTGCGAGAGTCTCAAGGTGCCGGGCTGGACCTACGACGGCGGTTTCGGCGAGCAGGTGGTCGCACCCGTCGACGCCCTGGCCCGGATCCCCGACGCGCTCGCCGCGAGCGACGCGGGGCCGCTCGCGTGCGCGGGTGTGACCACGTTCAACGGGCTGCGGCGCAGCGCGGGGCGTCCCGGCGACCTGGTCGCGGTGCTCGGCCTCGGCGGTCTCGGCCACCTCGGGGTGCAGTACGCGGCCGCGATGGGCTTCGAGACGGTCGCGATCGCGCGGGGCCCGCAGAAGGCGGACTTCGCGAAGCAGCTCGGCGCCCACCACTACGTCGACAGCACCGCCGCCACCCCGGTCGCCGAGGCGCTCCAGTCCCTGGGCGGCGCCAAGGTCGTCCTCGGCACGGCCGGCAACTCCGAGGCCATCTCCGCCACCGTGGACGGCCTGACCCACCGCGGCGAACTGGTCGTCATCGGCGCGGACACCGCCCCCCTCGGCATCAGCCCCAACCAGCTCCTCATGGCCGGCCGCGTGGTCCGGGGCCACCCCTCCGGGACCTCCCGGGACGTCGAGGACACCATGGCCTTCAGCGTCCTGCACGGCATCCGTCCGATGACGGAGAAGGTCCCCCTGGCGGAGGCGGACGCGGCGTACCGGAAGATGATGTCGGGCGGCGCGCGGTTCAGGATGGTGCTGACGGACGGGTGAGCCGGGCGGCGGGGGCGGGGCACCCGGCGGGGCGGACGGCACCCGGCGGGGCGGACGGCTCCCACCGGCTCCCGCGGGGGACGACCTTGGTACGGCCGGCACGGCCGAGCGCGCCCGCCCCGCCCCCTTCCGTCAGGCGGCCTGGAGCCCTCCCGCGGCGGCCTCCGCCGCCGTCACCGTCTGCTCCAGCAGCGTGGCGATCGTCATCGGACCGACGCCGCCCGGCACCGGGGTGATCAGGGAGGCCCGTTCGACGGCCGAGTCGAAGTCGACGTCGCCGACGTTTCCCGCGTTGTATCCGGCGTCGATCACGACCGCGCCGGGCTTGATGTCCTGGCCCCGCAGCAGCCGCGGCCGGCCGACCGCGGCGACGACGATGTCCGCCTCGCGGACCGCCGCCGACAGATCCCGGGTGCGCGAGTGGCAGTACGTCACCGTCGCGTCCCTGGCCAGGAGCAGCATGCCCACCGGCTTGCCGAGGATCGCGCTGCGGCCCACCACCACGGCCCGCTTCCCGGCCGGGTCGACGGCGTACTCGTCCAGCAGCCGCATGATGCCGCCCGGCGTGCAGGACACGAAGCCCGGCAGGCCGAAGCTCATCGTGGCGAAGGAGGCGAAGGTGACCCCGTCCACGTCCTTCCCGGGCGCGATCGCCTCGAACGCGGCCCGCTCGTCGATGTGGTCTCCCACCGGATGCTGGAGCAGGATCCCGTGCACGGCCGGATCGGCCGACAACTCCCGCAGCGTGCCCACCAGTTCCGCGGTACTCGTGCTCGCGGGCAGGGCCACGTGCCGGGAGGTGATGCCGGCCTCGCGGCAGCGGTTCCGCTTCATCCGGACGTAGGTCACGGACGCCGGGTCCTCGCCGACCAGCACGGTCGCGAGAGCGGGCACCACACCGGTGCGGGCGGTGAGCTGCGCCGCCCTGCGCGCGGTGTCCTCGACGATGCGACGGGCGAGGGCGGTTCCGTCCATGAGACGGGCCTGGGTCATGCGGCACACTCCTGAGCTGGATCGAAGTCTCTCGCCCAGGCGCGCGGCAACCACACGGACCGCTCCCCGGTGGTACTCCACCTCAGCGCCAGTCACGGCCCGGACACAGCGTATCCGAGGCGGGTACGCGGCTGAGCCGCGGGCGCCCTCACCCACGTGGCTCCGCCGCCGCGATCCGCGCGCACCTGCCCGGGTCCCCCGGACCGGCCGGCCCGGGAAGCCCGCTGCCGGGCAGGCTCACCGCCTCCGTATCGGCCCACGCCGGACCCGCGGCACCCGGGACCCGCGCGGCACCGCCGCCGGGGGACGTCCGCGTACCGCCTTCAGGGCCGACCGCACGGCCGCCCTCGTCACCGGCACACCCGCCGCGCGGACCAGCCCGCGGCGGCGGGGCCGCACCCGGCCCATCACCGCGCGGGCCGAGAAGGTCCAGGTCAGCCGGGAGCTGATCCGGATCCGCGCGCACCTTCCGCCTAGTCGTCCCATGCCTGGATCAGAATCTGCTCGGCGATCTTCCCGTCCCGCAGGGTGATCATCGACTCGGCGAGGACGCGGGTGCCGTCCCCGTACTGGCAGGACTCGGTGAACGCGACGTGGTCGCCCTGCACCACACACCGGTCCAGCTTGTGGATCATGTCGCGGCGGTAGACGTCGTCGAGCAACTCGGCGATCTCGCCCCTGCCGTGCAGGATCCTGGGGTGGCTGGGCTGGGTGTCGCGGTCGATGATGCGGATCTCCGCGTCGTCCGCGTACAGGGACAGCAGGGTGTTCCCGGTGTTCCCCTCGATGCCCCGGCGCAGTGTCTCGACGTCGAAGCCGGAGCCTGTCACGGTGCCCATGGTGACCTCCTTCGGGCGCTCCCGGCCCGGCACGCGGCGGACCGTACGGGCCCCGTCTTCGAGCGTCCCCCGGCCCGGCGGCCTCGGCAAGCGCACGGGGCGCGCTCCGCCTCACGAGTGAGCGCGGGCCGCCGCCCGTGTCCGGCCGGGGGTCCGGGCCGTTGCTGAGGGCATGATCTCAACACGCCGTATCGTCGCCGTCCTCGGTCTCGCCGCCGGGGTCACGGGCCTGGCCGCCCCCCTCGCCAACGCGGCCGACGCGAGCGCCTCGCACAGCGGGCGGATCAACCCGATGACCGCTCTCGACTCCCTGACCGCCGGTGACATCCCCGCCGCGCAGCGGGCGCAGCTGCCCACGACCTCCGAGCAGCTCAAGGCCCTGAACCAGGTCGGCGAGCTGAACCGGCTCAGCGAGCTCCACCAGGTCACCGACATCGTGGCGCCGGTGACCGGCCTGGTGCCCGCCGTCGCCTGACCCGGCGCCTCACACCGGGGCGCCGCGCAGCCCCGAGCCGAAGCCCGCTCTCAGCACCGCCCAGTCCCGGGCCACGGCGTACGCAGAGCCGGGGGCCGGGGCGGCGTCCGACGGCAGGGCCTCGGCCAGCGCGCGGGTCAGGGTGTCCGCCGGGCCCAGCTCCAGCCAGTTCCGCACCCCGTCCCGGTGCAGCAGAGCCGCCACGTCCGCGAACCGCCGGCTCCCCGGGCCCGGCAGCCAGAACCCCGGCTCGGCGGTCTCGGCGCCGACCGGGCGGGCGGTGAGGTCGGAGACGAGCGGGAGCCGCGGCGGGCGGGGGTGGAGGGTGGCGAGCGTACGGCCGTAGGCGGTGCGCAGAGCCTGCGGGGCGGCCGCGCCCGGGGCGCCGTCCAGCAGCCGGGCCAGCGTGCCGACCGCGTGGCAGCCGCCCGCCGGCGAGAAGACCCCGGCGGCGTACGCGGCGGCCATCCGCCCGGCCCCGTGCCCGAACAGCACATCGGGGCGGGCGCCCCAGCTCCGCAGCAGCCGGTACTGCGCCACCTGGACCGCGAAGAGTGCCGGGCCCGCGTAAGACGCCCGGCCCAGCAGGGCCGCCGTCCGGGTACCGGGATCCGCGAACATCACGCTTTTCAGAGGCAGTTCGAGATACGGGTCCAGACGCGCGCAGAGCTCGTCCAGCGTCTTCGCGAACAGCGGGAAAGCCGCCGCGAGTTCACGTTCCGTCCCCGGGCGCGGCAAGGCCCCGGCCGAGAACAGGAATGCGGTACGTCCCTTACGGCCATCAGCGAGCATGCCTCCATGAAGCCACGGCCGGGTAAGCACGGGACCGGTCGCGTGCCCCCGCCGCGCAAAGGAATCGCCATCAGCGGACGTCGTCATTCGGTCCGATTCTTGTGCGATTCATAAGCGTTCCTCGGGCCGGGAGGGACGCGTGCCCGGTGAACCGGCGCCCCCGGGGGAAAGATCCACGGTCACCGCCGTGGCCCGTCCCGCCGCCCACCGGACGCGCGTAGGGTCTGCACCGTAAGCACTCGATGGAAGGAACCAGACCATGGCGCAGGAAGTACGCGGCGTGATCGCACCGGGCCGGGACGAGCCCGTACGAGTCGAGACGATCGTGGTGCCGGATCCCGGGCCGGGCGAGGCCGTCGTACGCGTCCAGGCCTGCGGTGTCTGCCACACCGACCTGCACTACAAGCAGGGCGGCATCTCCGACGACTTCCCCTTCCTCCTCGGTCATGAGGCCGCCGGCGTGGTGGAGTCGGTCGGCGAGGGGGTCACCGAGGTGGCGCCCGGTGACTTCGTCGTCCTCAACTGGCGTGCGGTGTGCGGCAATTGCCGTGCCTGTCTGCGTGGCCGCCCCTGGTACTGCTTCAACACCCACAACGCGAGGCAGAAGATGACCCTCGCCGCCACCGGCCAGGAGCTCTCCCCGGCCCTCGGCATCGGCGCGTTCGCCGAGAAGACCCTCGTCGCCGCCGGCCAGTGCACCAAGGTCGACCCGGCCGTCTCCCCGGCGGTCGCGGGCCTCCTCGGCTGCGGCGTGATGGCCGGCATCGGCGCCGCCATCAACACGGGTGGAGTCGGCCGGGGCGACTCGGTCGCCGTCATCGGCTGCGGCGGTGTCGGCGACGCGGCCATCGCCGGGGCCGGCCTGGCCGGCGCGGCGAAGATCATCGCCGTGGACATCGACGACCGCAAGCTGGAGAAGGCCCGCGCCCTCGGCGCCACCCACACCGTCAACTCCAAGCGCGACGACCCGGTCGAAGCCGTCCGCGAGCTGACCGGCGGCTTCGGGGCCGACGTCGTCATCGAGGCGGTCGGCCGCCCGGAGACGTACAAGCAGGCCTTCTACGCCCGCGACCTCGCCGGCACCGTCGTCCTCGTCGGCGTCCCCACGCCGGAGATGAAGCTCGAACTTCCCCTGCTGGACGTGTTCGGCCGCGGCGGCGCCCTCAAGTCCAGCTGGTACGGCGACTGCCTGCCCTCCCGCGACTTCCCGATGCTCATCGACCTGCACCTGCAAGGCAGGCTGCCGCTCGACGCCTTCGTCACCGAGACCATCCGACTGGACGAGGTCGAGAAGGCGTTCGAGCGGATGCACCAGGGCGACGTACTGCGCTCGGTGGTGGTCCTCTGATGACCGCACGCATCGAACGGCTCGTCACCTCGGGGCAGTTCACCCTCGACGGCGGCACCTGGGACGTCGACAACAACGTCTGGATCGTCGGCGACGACCACGAGGCGATCGTCATCGACGCCGCCCATGACGCCGACGCCATCGCCCGCGCCGTGGGCGACCGGCGGCTCACCGCCATCGTGTGCACCCACGCCCACAACGACCACATCGACGCCGCTCCCGCGCTGGCCGACCGCACCGGCGCCGTCATCTGGCTGCACCCCGACGACCTGCCGTTGTGGCGGATGACCCACCCCGACCGCGACCCCGACCGGCTCCTCGTGGACGACCAGGTCATCGAGGCCGCCGGCGCCGACCTGACCGTGCTGCACACCCCGGGGCACGCACCCGGCGCGGTCTGCCTCTACGACCCCGCACTGGGCGCCGTCTTCACCGGCGACACCCTCTTCCAGGGCGGTCCCGGCGCCACCGGCCGTTCCTTCTCCCACTTCCCGACGATCATCGACTCCATCCGCGGCAAACTGCTCACCCTCCCGCCCGAGACCAGGGTCCTCACCGGCCACGGCGACTCCACCACCATCGGCGCCGAGGCCTCCCACCTGGACGAGTGGATCAAACGCGGGCACTGAACCGCGTCGTGCGCATAGGGTCGCGATCATGACCACGAACACGCTCGTGACCCTGCACGACGTCCGCGTCCTGCGCTGCGCCCCCGACGGCCCGCCCCTGGACGGCGAGCGGGCGGCACTGGACCTGATCGGCGACGCCTTCGGGCAGGACGCCCAGCTGGTCGAGGTGCCCGTGGCGCGAATCGCCCAGGAGTTCTTCCGGCTGCGGTCGGGCGTCGCGGGCGCCATCGTCCAGAAGTTCGTGAACTACCGGGTGCGGCTCGCCGTCGTCGGCGACATCTCGGTTCACACCGGGGCGAGCGGCGCCCTGCGCGACTTCGTGCACGAGTCCAACCAGGGCGACCAGCTCTGGTTCCTGCCGGACGCCGACGCCCTCGCCGGGCGGCTCGCCGGCGCCGTCTGACGCGGGTCCAGGACACGGGGCGGCACGCGGCCACAACCGGGCGGCCCCGACGGGGGGTCGGGGGAACACGCCGGCGCGGGACGGTCGGGAAACGCGCCGGCACGGGACGGTGAAGGACCACAGGGTACGGACGTACCGTCGCCCCATGAGCGATCACACCCGTTTCGCGGGACACGGAGTCCTCGTCACCGGAGCGGCCCGCGGCATCGGCGCCGCCGTCGCCCGGCGGCTCGCCGAGGAGGGTGGCCGGGTCCTGCTGGCCGACCGGGACCCGGCCGAGGCCGAGCGGACCGCCGCCGGGCTGCGCCAACAGGGGCTGATCGCCGAGGCGTTCGCCTGCGACGTGGCCGACCGCGCCGGCGTGGAGGCGGCCGTGGGCCGTGCCGTCGACGCCTACGGCTCCCTGGACGTCCTGGTCAACTGTGCCGCCCACTGCACCCCGGACACCCCGCGCTTCGAGGACGGCGCGGACGAGACGTGGGCGCGCGACCTCGACATCACCCTGACCGGCGTCCACCGCTGCTGCCGCGCCGCCCTGCCCCACCTGGCCGCCTCCGGACGCGGCGCGATCGTGAGCATCGGCTCCGTCAACGGCCTCCAGGACTTCGGCAACCACGCCTACAGCGCCGCCAAGGCCGGTCTCGGTTCCCTGACCCGCACCCTCGCCGGGCACGCGGCGGCCCGGGGCGTCCGGGTCAACCTCGTGGCGCCGGGCACGGTGCGCACCTCGGCGTGGCAGGGCCGCGACGACGAACTCGACGCCGTCCGCGCCCTGTACCCGCTGGGCAGGATCGGCGAACCCGAGGACGTCGCCGCCGCGGTGGCCTTCCTCGCCTCCCGCGACGCCGCCTGGATCACCGGCACCACCCTCGTGGTCGACGGCGGCCTCACCTCGGTGCACACCGGCTTCCACGCCGCCCTGCACGATCGGCACGACTGACCCCGGACCAGCTTGGACGCGGTCCTCGTCAGCCCTCCGCGCGCAACTCCCGTCGCAGCCGCCCCAGCAGCTCCCGCGCCGCCGGGCCCAGCGGACCCCGGGCCCGCCAGACCAGGGCCACGCGGCCGCGGGCGCGCGGGCTGTCGAGGGGGAGGACGCGCAGGCCGGGCCGGGGGTTTGGACCGGGCAGGACCGCGACGCCGAGGCCGCGCGCGGCGAGGCGGGCGAGCGCGTCCGGAGCCGCCGCCTCGAACACGACGTGCGGCGCGAACCCGGCCTCGGCACACAGCCGCTCCAGCACCGTCCGCGTCCCGGTTCCGCGCGGCGTTCCGATCAGCCGGTGCCCGTCCAGGGCGCCCACCGGGACGGCCTCCCCCTCCCGGTAGCCGCCCACCAGCGGATGCTCCGGTACGGCCGCCACCACCAGCGGCACATCGACGAACACCTCCCAGGCGAGGCCCGCCGGCGGGGTCCGGTCCGCCACCCCGGCCACCGCGAGGTCGAGCGTGCCGGCGCGCAGCGCGGAGAGCATCCCGTCCGAGAGGTCCTCGGTGAGGGTGACCTCCACCCCGGGATGCGTCCGGTGGAAGCGGGCCAGCAGCCCGGCGAGGTCGGACGGATGGCCCAGGGCACCGGGCACGAGTCCGATCGCGACCCGCCCGCGCAGCAGACCCGTGTACTCCTGCGCCGTCCGCCGCGCCCCGTCGGCCGCCGCCAGTGCCGCCCGCGCGTACGGCAGTACGGCCTCGCCGACCTCGGTCGGCCGCACCGTGCGCCCCGAGCGGTCCAGCAGCGGCTGTCCCAACTCCCGCTCCAGTTGCCGTATCTGCGCGCTCAGCCCCGGCTGTGCCAGATGCAGCCGTGCGGCGGCCCGGGTGAAACCGGCCTCTTCCACCACCGTCACGAAGTAGCGCAGCTGCCTCAACTCCATAACGGATCATGCTAGTTGCGATACGGACCCGGTCTTGGACGCGTCGCCGCGGCGCTCCCCATGCTGGGGGCATGGAGAAAGCACCGGACATCGCCGCACTCATCGCCGCCGAACGCCGCGAATCGGCCAAACTTTTCGAGGAGCTGTCGCCGGCGCAGTGGGACGCTCCCAGCCTCTGCGCGGGCTGGCGGGTCCGAGAGGTCGTGGCGCACATGTCGATGGGGTTCCGGTACCCGACCGCGAAGGTGCTGCTGGAGCTGGCCAAGGCGCGCGGGAGCCTGCACCGGATGACCGACCGGCTCGCCCGCCGGGACGCGGCCGCCCACCCGGACCGCGCCCTCGCCGGCTTTCTGCGCACTCATGCCCGCCACCCCTGGAAGCCGCCGGTCGGCGGCCTCGCCGCGGCCCTCGGCCATGACGTCGTCCACGGCCTGGACGTCACCGTGGCGCTGGGCCTGGACCGCCGGGTCCCCGAGGACCGGCTGCGGGTCCTCCTCGACGCCGTCGATCCGCGCGCCTTCCGCCTCTTCGGCACCGACCTCACCGGGGTGCGGCTGTGCGCCGACGATCTCGACTGGTCCTTCGGTGCCGGCGCACCCCTGCGCGGCAGTGCCCAGGACCTGCTGCTCGTCGCCTACGGCCGGGCGCTCCCCGACGGCCGGCTCCGGGGTGAGGAAGCTCACCGTTTCGTCACGAGGTGACCAGAAAGGCAACCCCGGCGTGTCCGATCGGGTCTACTTGTCCGAGATCGTGGGAATCGCGGACGCGAGCACCCGGGGGAGGCCCTGGGAAAAAAGGTGAGAAGAAGGAGAAAAGCCCTCATGGGGGACATACGCAGACGAGGTGTTGTGGCGGCCGGAATCACGGGACTCGTGGCGCCGCTCACACTCGCCCTCACCGCGGCACCGGCCCAGGCCGCGAGTTACTGCACCACATCGACGGGCCCGTACCAGAAGCAGGCCGAGAAGTTCCTCGGCCGCCCGGTGGACGGCCGCCAGTCCGCCGCCGACTGCAAGGCGATCCGCTCCTTCCAGGCGAAGAACGGCATCACGCCCACCATCGGCTACGCGGGGCCGGTCACCTGGGGTGTGATGGACCTCATCGACAAGCAGAAGGCCGTGGGGAGGAATCCGAACAAGAGCGGCAAGTGCCCGGTGAACAAGGGCCGGATCGCCTGTGTGGACCTCACGCACCAGCTCAGCTGGATCCAGGACGGCAAGAAGCTCGTCTACGGTCCGGTGCCGGTGCGCACCGGCCGCAAGGGCTTCGTCACCCGCACCGGCCTGACGAAGGTCTACTGGCGTGACCTCCACCACGTCTCGACGCTCTACGACGTGCCGATGCCGTACAGCCAGTTCTTCAACGGCGGCGAGGCGTTCCACTCGGTCGGCCTGAGCATGTGGAACCCGCCGGGGTCGCACGGCTGCGTCAACATGACCCCGAAGGACGCCAAGAAGTACTGGTCGCTGCTGCGGACGGGCGACGACGTCTTCGTGTACGGCCGCAAGCCCGGCACCTGAGCGCCCGTTCGCCCGGTTCCGCCGGTCGCTCCGGCCGGGAAACCGTGCCGTCGCCCACCCTCGTCCGGCGGTCCCGGAGCCGCCGCCGGGTGAGGGTCGGGTGTGAACTCCCTTACACCGCTTGACACATCGACGTGATGAGCAACACGGTCCGAAATGTCCATGTCGGGGCTACTTACTCACAGCGTCTTCACCCCGATCGGCATATGCTTCACAGCATGTCCACCACTCTTGAAGCCGCCTCCGAGCGATCGGCCGCGGAGGTCAACGAGGAGATCCGGGCCCTGTGGCGCCGATCGGGCGGGACGCTTACCACCGAGCAGCGCAAGGAGTACCAGCGCCTCGTGATGGAGTGGGCCGCCGCGGCTCCACGGCCGTACCGGGCCGTCTGACCCCGCGACGCGAACCCGCGACCCCGATCGGGAGTCGCGGGTCCCCAGACCCTCCTCAGCCCTTGCGGGCCACCCCGCCGAACATGGCGACCTCCTCCGGCTCGGCCCCGTTGTCGTGCTCCGGGCGCCAGCGCGAGCAGGAGACCACACCCGGCTCCAGCAGCCGAAGACCGTCGAAGAACCGGGCCACGTCCGCAGGCGTGCGCTGGGTCAGCTTCGGGGTGCCGTGCTCGTTCCAGAACTTCACCGCCTCGTCCACGTCCGGCATCGAGGGATGCGTGACCGTGTGCGACAGCACCAGATGGCTGCCCGCCGGAAGCCGGTCCATGAACCTGCGCACAAGTCCGTACGCCTCGTCGTCCTCACCGATGAAGATGACCACACCGAGCAGTATCAGCGCGACCGGCTCGCTGAAGTCCAGCGTCTTCGCCGCGTGTTCGAGGATCGCGTCCACATTGCGCAGATCCTCGTCCAGGTAGTCGGTACGGCCCTCCGGCGTGCTCGTCAGCAGGGCCCGCGCGTGTGCCAGCACCAGCGGGTCGTTGTCGACGTACACGATCCGCGACGCGGGCGCGATGCGCTGGGCGACCTCGTGCGTGTTGTCGGCGGTGGGCAGCCCGGTGCCGACGTCCAGGAACTGGCGGATGCCCGCCTTCTCGACCAGGTGCCGCACGGCCCGGCCCAGGAACAGCCGGTCCGCGCGGGCGTACTCCCCGATGCCCGGGTGTAGTTGGCGGATCTGATCGCCGGCCGTCCGGTCGACCTCGTAGTTGTCCTTGCCGCCGAGCCAATAGTTCCAGATCCGCGCGGTGTGCGGCTGGCTGGTGTTGATACGGGCGCGCAGCGACACCGCCACGTCGTTGGTGGCTGCGGGGTTGTCGGTCACGTGCGTCAGCTCCTGGGGGCCTGGAGGAGTGGTTCAGCCTTCAAGGCGCAATCTAATCCCCCGAGTTGCCCCGCGCCGCCGGTCCCGCCGATTCCGCCGCCGGAGCCGCGGGGCACCCGGTCGCCGAGGTGCGGGCGCCTGACCGGTCCCGCCGGCGGCAGCGGCAGCGGGAGCGGGGAGCGGGGAGTGGGGGGCGGCCGGACGCGCCCCCGGTGGCGGTCCGCGCCGGAGTGGGCCGCCGTCGGCACGGACGCGCGGCGGGCGGTCCGCCGCGCGCGGGCCCCCGCCGGCCCGGCGCGCCGAAGGTGCCGGACCGGCGCGGCGGACCGGACCCGGCCGTGCCGCCGGCGGCGGACCGACGGTCCGCTCCACCGCGGAGTACGCCTCGCCGCCGGCCGGGAACTCCCTGCCGGGGCCGGGCCCGTCACAGGCGGCCTCCCGGCCGCGCGCCACCGCCCCGTCCGCCCCGTTCCGGCTCACGGCACAGCCCCCTATCTTGTGCCTCATGACCAGCCTCCCGCACGACACCGCCGCCGAACCGGATCCGCTGCGCGCCCTCGGCCTGGAGCGGCTGCGCCGTCGTACGAGCATGAAGTGGCGCACCTACCCCGAGGACGTCCTCCCGCTGTGGGTGGCCGAGATGGACGTGCCCCTCGCCCCGCCCGTGGTCCGCGCCGTCACCGACGCCCTCGCCCTGGGCGACACCGGGTACCCGGCCGGCACCGCCTACGCCGAGGCCCTCGCCGCCTTCGCGGCCCGGAGCTGGCGGTGGGACGGGATCGCGGCGGACCGTACGGCGATCGTTCCGGACGTCATGCTCGGAGCGGTCGAAATGATCAGACTGGTGACCGGAGCGGGCGATCCGGTGATCGTCAACCCGCCGGTCTACCCGCCGTTCTTCATGTTCATCACCCATATGGACCGCCGGGTGGTGGAAGCCCCGCTCGGCGCGGACCTGCGCCTCGACCTGGGGGCGCTGGAGGACGCCTTCCGACGGGCCACCGCGGGCGGCGGGCGCGCGGCCTACCTGCTGTGCAGCCCGCACAACCCCACCGGCACCGTGCACACCGCCGCCGAGCTGACGGCCGTCGCCGAGCTGGCCGAGCGCCATGGCGTGCGGGTCGTCGCGGACGAGATCCACGCCCCGCTCACCGCCCCCGGCACCTCCTTCGTGCCGTACCTCAGTCTGCCCGCCGCCGCTCGGGGCCTCTCCCTCATGTCGGCCTCCAAGGGCTGGAACCTCCCGGGCCTCAAGGCCGCCCTCGCCCTGGCCGGCCCCGGGGCCGCCGCCGATCTCGCCCGGATGCCCGAGGAGGTCGGCCACGGCGCCGGCCACGTCGCGGTCATCGCGCACACCGCCGCCCTGCGTGAGGCCACCGGCTGGCTCGACGCCCTGCGCACCGGGATCCAGTCCAACCGGCGCCTGCTGGCCGGCCTGCTCGCCGAGCACCTGCCCGCGGTCCGCCTCCACCCCGGCGAGGCGACCTACCTCGCCTGGCTCGACTGCCGCGCCCTCGGCCTCGGCGACGACCCCGCCGGGGTCTTCCTGGACCGCGGCCGGGTCGCCCTCTCCGCGGGTCTCCCGTTCGGCACCGGAGGCGCGGGCCACGCGCGCCTCAACCTCGCGACCTCGCCGGAGATCCTCACCGAGGCCGTACACCGCATGGCCGCCGCCCTGAGGTGAGCGGACGCCTAGACTCACCGTCATGGACGAAGACTCGCGTCAGGCCCGGCTCGCCGCCGGAAAGTACCTGCTGGTGACCAGCTACCGCAGGAACGGAACGCCCGTGGCCACCCCGGTGTGGGTGGTCCAGGACGGCCCGCGCCTCGGTGTCTGGACGGCCGCCGACAGCTTCAAGGTCAAACGCATCCGCAACCGCGCCGACATCCTCGCCGGCCCCTGCGACCTGCGCGGCAACCCCACCGGCGACCAGCTCCCCGCCACCGCCGAGATCACCGACCCGGCCACCACCGCCCGCTACCGCGACCTGATCGCCCGCAAGTACGGCATCCTCGGCCGCCTCATCCTCCTGGGCAGCCGACTGCGGCGTGGCTCGGGCGGCGCGGTCGGCATCCGGGTGACCCTCGACGGCTGACGGCCGGGAGCCACCCGGAGCGGAACCGCTCCTGGATCAGGGCGCGTTCAGCACCGAACCCGCCAGCACCAGCCCGTTCCGGCGGGGTTCGCCCGTCATGTCGTCGAGCTGCTGGAACCGGACCGACTCCGTGGGCTCGGCGGTCCTGTCCTCGACCGTGGGCACCGTGATGTCCGCACTCGTCCGGTGCGCGGGGACGTCGACCCAGAGGTAGAGGCCGTTCACCTTGGACAGCGGGCGCTCCGGGTCCGGGGACGCACCGCAGATGTCGCGCAGCCACGCGGCCGGGACGTCCTTGGTGGACAGCTCCGCACCGCCGGCGGGCGGGGCGACGCCGAACAGGGCGCTCATGTCCATGTCGACCGGTTCCGACAGCGTCACGCGCCACGTGAGGGACTGGCCCTCCGTGACGCGGTTCGCGAGCGGGGTGACGGTCATGGCGGGCGCCGGATCGTCGTCGTGCACGGTCACGCCGCCCCCGTAGGAGCCGACGACGGCGCCGTGTACCGCCTTGACCAGCACGTCGTACGTGATGTCCGGGCCGTAGCGGGTGTTGCCCCTGACCTCGATCGGCACGTCGATGTCCTGGCCGCCCGGGTGCACCGTGACCAGCCGGTCGGTGGCACGGCCGGTGGCCGGGTCCAGCACGTAGACGCGGACCTGGCCGCTGCCGTGGCCGGACACGCGGGCCGGGACGCGGTAGGTGCGCGCGCCAGAGTCGCCCTCGGCCACCGTCAGCCGGCCGAGGTCCACGCGCGGCAGCGCCGCCGGGCGCACCGCGGGCGTGCCCGGACGCCAGCCCCACGCGTCGACGAGCCAGGCCCGTCCGGACGCCGAATGCGCCTTCAGTTCCATGGACTTGACGGAAGCCAGGTCCACGCGGGCGCGGCCGGCGGCCGTCAGTGGGACCCGGAACTCGCGGGCCCAGTAGGCGGCGGTCCGCTGGCTGCCGGGCAGTCCGTCGGCATGGATCCGGCCCAGCGTCGCACGGTGGCCGCCGGTGTCGGTGAGGGTCACGTCGAACTGTGTGCCGCGGGAGTCGGGCGGCACGAACAGCCGGAGCGCCAGATCCTCGGCTCCGGACAGGGACAGCGGCCGCCGCGCGGTCACCCGGGTCCGGGCGCCGGTGTGCGTCCAGCGCAGCGCGATCGCGTGCCGGCCGGACTCCCGGTCGGTCTGCCACTGCGCGAAGTGCGGCGAGTAGCCGCTCGCGTCGTCGCCGAGACAGCGCTTCGCCGGGCTGGGATCCACGACGGCACACAGCCTGCCGCCGCTCACCGAGACCCCGCCGTCCGGCAGGAAGCCGCCGCCGCGGCGCGCCCCCACCGCATGGCTGAGGACCCGCGCCGGATCCGCCGACGGCGCCCGCTTCCCGGAGCCGTCCAGCAGCGGCCGCACCCGGTCGTCGCCGGCCACGAACAGCCGCGCGGCCGCCGCGACGTACACCGAACCGGCCCGGTGCTGCCGGTCGGCGGAGAGCCGGGTCGCGGCGTGGTTGCCGCACACCGGGTCCGGACGGTCCGGGTCGTCGTAGAAGTCGTCCTCGGCGGGCGCCGCCGAAGTTCCTGGTGTCCACTCGGAGTTGAAGAAGTTGTGATCGGCGCCGACGACGTACACGGCACTGTGCAGGGCGCGGCCCGTGCTGACCGTGCGCGTCCCGTCGACGTACAACTCGCCTTCCAGATCGGAGACGTCACCGTCGCAGCCCGGCAGGACCGACACCGACGGCACGTCGGGCACCGGGTTCTGGCCGAACAGGGTGGGGCCGATCAGCACCATGCCACGCACGTTCCAGCGCACCGCGCCGTGATAGCCGTCCTGGTCGGCGGGCGGCGGGTAGAGGCTGTCCAGGGCCGCCCGGTCGACACCCTCGCCGCCCCGGGAATGCCCGACGAGCAGCACCCGGTTCAGATCGGCGCGGGGCGCGGAACGGACGATCGCCGGCGCGGACCCGGGGTTTCGCGCCCAGTCGGCCCAGTGGCCCAGGTGGAGCCGGATCAGGGAGGAGCGGGCCTGGGCGCCGCCGTCCTCGGCCGACTCGTCGTCCTGGCCGTTGACGCCGTTCGCCGAGACCGACACCGTCAAGTAGCCCTGCGAGGCGAGGAGTCGCTGGTCGCGCAGATAGCCGCGGTAGCTCGGCACCGGAAGGTAGCCGGACTTGCAGGGCCAGTCGATGCTGATCTCGCCGCCCCGGTAGCAGGTGTAGTGACGGCCGTGCAGGAAGAGCGCGAGCGGCCGCTTGCCCAGGGCGCCGACGGGGGCGACGACCACCGCGCGCATCTCCACCGGCTTCGCGAAACCCGGCAGCCGTACCGACGTGAGGGCGTATTCGCCGGTCCGGGTGCGATAGGCGCCCGGCTTGCCCGGATCGACGCCGTTCGCGGGGAGCCGGGGCGGAGGAGCCTGTTCGGCGGGTGGTGCGGGGGCCACGGGCGAGGCGGGCGGTGCCGCTGTCGCGCCGCTCGGGCGGCCGTCCAGCCGGTGGCCACCGGACCAGACCTGCAGCGCCTCGGGCCGGCCGAGTCCGACGAGTCCGCGCGGTCCGCTCGCCTGCGATCCGTCGAGCGGGAGACGGAACGTGCGGCCGTCGGCGTCCGGCTTCGGCACCCCCAGCAGGCGCCCGTCCGAGCGGAACTCGACCCGCGCGTCCCCCATCGGTACCGGCCGGTCGGAGCGCCACTCCAGCCGGGGCGCCGCGTTCTCGCCGGCCAGCCGCCAGCCCGGTGGCAACGCGCCGCGGCCGTCCGGTGACGCCGGTATCGCTGTCGCTGTCGCTGACGTTGGCCGTCCCTGGGCGACCGCCGTTCCTGGAGACACCCCCGCCACCGCGCATAACGCGGCGGCGGTGACCCATATGCGCCGGGCACGGACCACTGTTCCTCCTCGACCCCCGACCTCGGGCGCCCCGGCCGTCCCGGGGCCCCTCGCTCCCGGAGGACGGAACGCGGAGTCTGTGGGTTGCCTGTGAAAGGGAAGCGGTGGATCACATGTGCCGCAACCGGGCTAACCGAAGTGGGGTGTTCGAGGGTGCGGCGGTCGGGAGGGTCAGGTCCAGGCCCGGTACGGCTCGTCCACCAGCTGGAAGACCGGCTCGCCGCGCACCGGGTCCTTGGTCGTCGACAGCCGCACCCGGTCGCCGCTGTGGATGCCGACCGGCGGCCCCATGACCCGGCCCCGTACGACGAAGCCCTCGGCCATCTCGATCAGCGAGACATTGCGCGCCGCCGGGGTGTTGCGGTGCACCACCGTGGAATGGCGGACGGTGCCGGTCCCCTCGCTGCGCTCGGTGCACAGTTCACTGCCCTGGCACACCGGGCACAGCAGCCGGTGGTACATCGCGGTACCGCACCAGGTGCAGCGCTGGAAGTGGATGGCGTCCCTGGAGTCCGTGGCGGCGGGATCGAGCACACCCGTCGCGGAGCCGGCCACCGGATGCGGGGCGCTCACTGAGTGTTGGTACATCCTGGTCAACTCCCTGCACTCGGCCGGAATCCCGCGTGCGCGTCCCGTGCACGCGTGCGCCCGGCGGCCTGGCCACCGCGCCTGACCGACAGCGTATGGCACTCAGTGTCACTCGTAAAGGCACTCGGTACCCTTAAGTGAATTCCGGGGTTACCCGCGCGACCGCGGCGCCGGCCGCTCAGACGTGACGCGGCGCCGTCTCCAGCTGCTGCACCACCCGCCACAGCGGGGCGTCCCGGCGCGTGACGAGGACCAGTACGTCGTCGGGGCGCGGGGAGTCCTCGGCGTCCGGCGCGGACCCGGGCCGCACGGGGGTACGGCCGTCCGGCGCGGACGCCGTCTCCTGCGGACGCCCGAACTCCCTCTGCACATAGCCCAGCGCGCGGTCCAGCGCGGCGACCGCGTCGCCGGTCCCGTCCGAACGCAGCCAGGAGCGCAGCGCGTTGTTGTGCGCGGCGACCACCGCGGCCGCGATCACATCGGCCCGCAGCGTGCCGTCGGGGTGCCCGGCGAACCGGCCGCGCAGATATCCGGCCATCGCGCGCTCGTAGCGCCACACCACCGAGAGTTCCGACGCCCGCAGGCCCGGCACCTTCCGGGTGAGGCGATAGCGCTGCACGGAGAACGCCGGGCTCTCCGCGTACATGTGCAGCACCATCCGGGCCGAGTCGCACACCCGCCGCACCGGCTCGCACTCCTCGCCGCCCGCCGCGAGGAAGGCCGTCATGTCGGCGAGACAGCGCTCGTGGTCCGGGAAGACCACGTCCTCCTTGGCGGGGAAGTAACGGAAGAAGGAACGCCGGCCGACTCCGGCCAGGGCCACGATGTCGTCCACCGTGGTCTGCTCGTAGCCGTGTTCCGAGAAGAGCCGGAAGGCCGCCGCGACCAGGGCGTCCCGCATCGGCGGTTTGGCGGCCGGCGCCGCGCTGCTGGAGCTCATGGACGGGAACGTAGCACCCGGATCGACAATGTGACACTCAGTGCAGCAACTGTGGAGATCCGAGGGAACTGAGTGCTGTGCGAAAGGTGCGCTCGGACATCGGAGTGATCATATTGACGGGAAACGGTCGCCACAGCCGTGGGCGTGGAGCGAGTGACCCGAAATCAGGCTCGGACCACCGTCCAGGAGGGAGCCCCGTGCGAGCCTCCGCGTCGCCGAACCGGCGGACGGACCCGGCGTCCCCGCCGTCACCTCGTGCCGCGCCGTCGAGACGCCGGCATCCCGCTGCGCCGCATCGCCGAACGCGCCGCCCGGTCAGGAGTCGAGCCAGTCGGCGATCTCGTCGGTGTGCTCGCCGAGGCGGGGCGGCCGGTGGTCGTAGCGGGGCGGGGTACGGGACAGCGAGATCGGGTTGGCGACCAGGTCCAGGGTCGCCCCGTCGTCCCCGTCCACGGAGGCGCGGGGGGCGAGGCCCAGCCGTTCGGCGAGGGCGAAGGCCCCGCCGATGTCGTTGACCGGACCGCACGGGACGCCGAGCGGTGTGAGGTGCTCGAACCACTCGGCGGCGGTCCGAGCCGCCAGCAACTCCGACAGTTTTGCGGCCAGTTCGTCGACATGGGCCACCCGCTCGGCGTTGCCGGCGAAACGCGCGTCGTCGGCCAGCTCCGGGGCGCCGACGCCCTGGCACAGAGCCGCGAACTGGCGGTCGTTGCCGACGGCGATCACCAGCGGCCGGTCCTTGGCCCGGTACACCTCGTACGGGGCGATCGACGGATGCCGGTTGCCCATGATGCCCGGCACCCGGCCGGCCAGGGTGTATCCGGCGGACTGGTTGACCAGGCCCGACAGCAGGGTCGTCAGCAGATCGACCTCGATGAGCTGCCCCTCGCCGGTCGCCTCCCGGTGCCGCAGCGCGGCCAGCACCCCGACCGCGGCGTGCAGCCCGGTCAGCACGTCCACCACCGCCACCCCGGTCTTCACCGGCTCCCCGGGCGCGGACCCGGTGACACTCATCAGCCCGCCCACGGCCTGGATCAGCAGGTCGTACCCGGGCAGCGCGGCCCCCGGTCCGGACCCGAAACCGGTGATCGAGCAGTACACGATGCCCGGGTTGCCGGCGCACACCTCGTCGTAGCCGAGCCCGTACTTCCGCAGCGTCCCCGGCCGGAAGTTCTCGAACAGCACATCCGCGCGGCG
The DNA here is from genome assembly GCF_000980885.2 of Streptomyces malaysiense. Taxonomy (GTDB): domain Bacteria; phylum Actinomycetota; class Actinomycetes; order Streptomycetales; family Streptomycetaceae; genus Streptomyces; species Streptomyces malaysiense. Next base: position 121,377 of record NZ_LBDA02000001.1, read on the forward strand.
CGCCAGTTCGACGGCACGGCGCCGGTCGGCCTCCGCACGCAGATCGAGAGCGACCGAGCGCTTGTTGCGGTTGACGGACAGGAAATAGGTGGCCTCGCCGTGCGCGTGCGGCGGCCCCCACGCACGGGTGTCGTCACCGCCCGCCGGATGCTCGACCTTGATCACATCGGCGCCCAGGTCGGCGAGGAGCATCGTCGCGTACGGCGCCGCGAGCACCCGCCCGAAGTCGGCGACGAGAACACCGCTCAGCGGCAGCGGCACATCGGCTCCACCCGTCACGTCCTACCTCCCGAGCCGTGCGGATTCCCGGTGGTCCGGGGCCGCCGGACCACTCCGGCCCGGCCGAGGCGGCCATTGTGGGGGTGGCCGGCCCTTCGGCGCACTGGACGAAATGGCCTGCTCCCGGGGGTCGGGGTGCGCCGGTCTGTCGATGGCGCGGGGCCTTCGGGCCGGCCCTCGTCCCCCTGCTGCCCTCGCTCCCCATACCGCCCTCGCTCCCCACGCTGCCCTCGCCCCCTCCGCCCGGGTCACACCGACGGCGCCGCGCCCCCCCCCCCGCCGTGCACCGGGGGTCGGGGTACCGGAGCGCGGCGAGGTGGAACCCCGGGTGATCGAAAGCGCGTCAACTGCCAGGCGTAACCTTTCTGCGCCCGATCCGCCCCGCCCGTCGACCCCAGCGCCGCCCAAGGAGAACCGCATGCCCGCCGCTCGCCCCCGTGTCCTCTACGTCACCGACCTGGCGTACCAGGCCCGCGGGCGCCGCTACTGCGACGAGGACATCTTCCTCACCTCCCGGCTGCGCGCCCATTTCGACCTCGCCCTGTGCCATCCGCTGGACACGGCGGCACTCATGGACGGCCACGACGCCGTCGTCGTCCGCAACAGCGGCCCCGTCCTCGGCTACCAGCGGGCCTACGACGCCTTCCGCGCGCGGGCGCTGGAACACGGCAGCCGTGTGTACAACCCGCTCACCGGCAAGGCCGACATGGCCGGCAAGCAGTACCTCCTCGACCTGACCGCCGCCGGGTACCCGGTCATCCCGACCGTCGACCGCCTTGCCGACCTGCACCGGCTGCCGCCCGCGCACCGCTACGTGGTCAAGCCCAGGCTCGGCGCGGACTCCCTCGGCCTGCGCATCGTCCCCGCCACCCGCCTCGACACCCACGCGGGGGACGACGTCCTCATCCAGCCGCACATCGACTTCGCCTACGAGGTCTCCTTCTACTTCGTGGACGACGACTTCCAGTACGCCCTCTACGCCCCCGACCCGCGCCGCCGCTGGGAGCTGAAGCCGTACGCGGCGACCGCCGCCGACCTGGAGTTCGCCCGGCGCTTCATCGACTGGAACGAACTCGGCCACGGCATCCAGCGGGTCGACGCCTGCCGGGCCCCCGACGACGGCCTCCTGCTGGTCGAACTGGAGGACCTCAACCCCTACCTGTCGCTGGAGGCCCTGCCGGAGCGGGACAGGGACGCCTTCGTGGGCGCGTTCACGGCGTCCCTGAGCCGGTTCGTGCGGGGGGCGGTCAGCGCGATGTGACGCCGATCAGCTGGCTGACTCCGGCCGTGCCGGCGAGGTCGCCGAAGGTCAGGGTGAGGGACTCGCCGGTCTCGGCCGAAGCGAGCGTGGCCGGGGCCGAGACGACCGAGGTGACCGGACGCCGCCAGGTCAGGGTCAGACCCGTGCGCGTCAGTGTCGGATCGCTCACGGCGATCACCGCGGTACCGTCCCCCCGCTCGCTGATCATCACGGAACACGGATCGCTCGCCGTGAGCGATCCGACCGTTCCGCCGGACCAGAAGTTCACCCCGGTGAAGCCGAGCGAACGGACCGAAACGCCCTGCTGACCGTCCGCGTTGGCCGATACGGTCAGCCAGTGCCGGTCCGCCGACCGTGCGCGCGTTCGCGCGGCGCTCGCGCCCGGCATGAGCAGATAGGAGTACGAGGCGTCCACCGGATCGGTGCCGTGATCGACGTACATCGTCAGGTACTTCCTGGTCAACACGGCGGTCGAGCCGGCCGTGTTGATCGAGCTCCAACTGCCCTCGCGCGCCTCGCGCAGCGCCCGTACCGTCGCGCCCCCGGGAAAGACATAGCCGCCGTGCCCGCCGATGTGCGCCCAGCCGGTGCCTTCGAGCGTCTGCGACCAGGGGTACCCCGCCGGTTCCGCGCCGCCGTCCACCGTGAACGTCGCGCCGCCGGCCGCGCCGAGGTTGCGGTTCTCGATCGTCGTCTCCACGGTCGTGCCGTCGGTGCAGGAGATGCCGGCGCCGAGGCAGACCACCGTGTCGTCCAGGAAGAACCACGACTTCCTCGCGACCAGTGTCGACCGGAGGCCCTTGAGGTACTGCCCGACCGCGGCCCGGCGGCCGTCCGTCGCGCCGCCCACCCAGTTCACGTCCGGTCTGGCCGCGCCCCAGTCGCCGCCCGCACCGTCGGCCAGGGCCTTGCGCGAGACGGTCGTACCGGGGAGCCGGCAGGGGTCGACGGTGGGCCAGAAGGCGTCGCTGTACTGGTCGTCGGCGAAGGTGCCGCCCCACCAGTACAGCATCCCGGAACCGGTGTGCCAGCCGCGCGGGTTCTCGCCGTTGCCGCACTCGTAGTAAGCGATCCGCTCGCTCGCCATGCTCAGCGAGGCCGCCCAGCCGGGCCGGCGGTGCGTGGCCCGTGCCATGGCCGGGAACAGCCGGTGCCCGGTCGGCTCCGGGACCGCCCGCACCGTCGTATCGTCCTCGACCTCCTGGAGCCGGGCCAGGTTCGGCAGGCTGAGCACCGGGTCCGCGAGCGGCGGACGGTACCGGTCGCGCCGCATCCAGCCCTTCACCAGAGCGCGCCAGCGCGCGTTCCGCGCCGCGCCCGCGCCCTGGCCGAGCAGCACGATGGCGGCGAGGACGGGGTGCCCGCGCAGGTGGTCGTCCTGCTGTACGCCCGCCGGGTCATCGGCGGACAGGCCCCGGCTGACCGCGCGGCCCGCGACGCCGTCCATGACCAGGCCGTTGTACAGGAACGGCGCCCAGGCCCTCTCGACCGAGTCGAACACGGCCGTCCGGTTCTCGTCCGTCACCTCCCAGTTCGACCCGGCCAGCAGCGCGAACAGCATGCCGAGACCGCCCAGGAACACCGAACCGTACGAGCCCGTGTACGGCACCCAGGTGTGCTGGACGAACGAGCCGTCGGCGTACAGGCCGTCACCCGAGGAGACGTAGGGGAAGACGGGGGACAGGGCGTCCCGGGCCAGTGCCACCTTCGCCGCGTCCGCCCCGACCACCCCGCGCAGCGCCAGCACCCGGCACAGATCGACCCGGTTGGCGCCGGTGCTCGTACCGCTGTAGTCCGACACCGCCGAGTCGGGAACGAACTGGTCCACCGCCGCCAGGTACCCGGCGAGTCGGTCGGCCGGCAACGCGTCGTGGAGCAGCACGCACGTGTCCAGGAGTGCCTGCGGGGCGCCGATCTGCCAGCTCCACCAGTTGCCGTAACGGGCCCGGCCGGCGTGGTACACGTCGTCGTGGAGGTGGCCGAGGCCGGTGACGACGGCGTCGCGCAGGTTCGCGTCACCGGTGAGACCGGTGCCCGGCTGGCCGTACGCCTGCGCGAGAGTGCTCAGCCGGGTGTAACTGGTGCTCATGTTGCCCGAGCAGACGTACGATCCCGGGTCCGTGCCCGGATCCGGTTCGGCGTACGGGAGGTCCGGCCACAGGGCCCCGGCCGTCGGCGACATCGAGGCGAGGTACCGTCGCGCCGTTCCGCCCAGGCCGGCCAGGCGGGAGGCGAAGGGCTCGGCGGCGGGGTCGAAGCCCTCGCCGAGGATCAGGGTGCGCCACTTGGACCGCAGGGCGGTGAACTCGTCCGGCACGGCGGAGGCGGGGGAGGGGGTGCCCAGTCCCAGGGCGGCGGCGGTGCCGGAGCAGACGGCCAGGAAACCACGACGTGACCGAGGAGTCGTCATGACGGCGCTTTCTAGCACGCGCCCGCTCAGACGCTCAATAGGTGTGTTTTCGGACATCACTTGGGCATCCGGGTGTTCGGTCCAATGGCGAGGGCGAGTTGAGCCATTGGGGCGATTCGGTGGCGGCGCGCGGGGAACGCCGGACCACGGGACGACGAGTGCGCGAAACGATCGGCACGCGGGCACGGCACTCGCGGGCGACGGGTGCGGCGGCGGACGGAGCGGAGCGGTATGGCGCGGGCGGAGGACGGTTTCCTGGGGCGGCTCGACCCCGACATGTGCGTGGTCACGGCCGCGGCCCGCGGTGAGCGGGCGGGCTGTCTGGTCGGCTTCGCCTCGCAGTGCTCCATCCGGCCACCCCGGTTCGCCGTGTGGCTGTCCAAGGTCAACCACACCTATCGAGTCGCCCGCGCCGCGCACTGCCTCGTCGTCCACCTGCTCACCCGCGACCAGCGCGCCCTCGCGGAACGCTTCGGCGGCGAGACCGGGGACGACACCGACAAGTTCGTCGGCCTCGACTGGGTGCCAGGACCTGACGGCGCGGTCGTCCTCGCGGACGCGGCGGCCTGGTTCGTCGGCGGCATCCTGCACCGCGTCGACGGCGGCGATCACGTCGGCTTCGTACTCGACCCCCTGGAGTGGGGCGGGGGAGCGGCGGGCCCCCTGTTGCGACTGTCCGACACGGCCGGCATCGAGGCCGGGCACCCAGTGGACCGACTTGCCGGCGGGTTCTGACAGCATCGCGGTCATGATCGATGTCGATGACCTCGTGCAACGCGTCGCCGTCCGGGCCGCTGCGGACAACGAGGACCTTCCCGCACCGGTCGGGGCCGCGCGGATCGCGGAGGCCGAGGCGCGGCTGGGCTTCGCGCTGCATCCCCTGCTCGCGCGCCTGTACCGCGAGGTCGCTGACGGCGGCTTCGGCCCCGACTACCGTCTGCTGCCGCTGCTCGGTCCGGGCTCCAGCGTCGTCGGCGAATACCTCGCCCGGCGCGAGGAGTCCGTCTCGGCGGATCACCCGCAGTGGCCCGAAGGCGTCGTACCGATCCTGACCTGGGGCTGCGCCATGTACGCCGGTGTCGACTGCCGCGGCGAGGACGGCCAGGTCCTGCTCTTCGAACCGAACCCGTACAGCGGCGGGTCGTGGGCCCGGTGCTGGTTTCTCGACTCCGCCGGCATCGCGGCATGGCTGGAGACCTGGCTCGCGGGAACCGGCTGGTTCGACGAGGACGCCTGCGACAGGGACGACGTGGCCGAACCGCAGCCATGGGACCAGGCCGCGAGCCGCTTGTCGCGCGGCGCCTCAAGGTAGTTCCGTACGGCGGTGTGAGCCAACCGGTCAGGGGCAGGGTCAGGTCGTGGAGTCGGGCGATGCCGAGCGTGGCCCGGTGACGGCCGTCACCGGCACCCGGATGTCCACCACGCACACGTCGTCCCGCCATTCGTCCACCAGCATGGCCGTGAGCAGTGCTGACAGGGAGCCGGATTCCCCGTCCCCATGGGCGCGTACCGCTCGCGCGAGGCGGTCGAGGCCCGCGTCCAGGCTCTCGCCGGGCCGTTCGACCAGGCCGTCGGTGTAGAGCAGCAGCCGGTCGCCGGGTTCCAGGCGCAACTCCGCGGATTCGTAGTGCGGGTCGGCCGCGGCACCGAGCAACAGGCCGCCGGGGCGGTCGAGATAGCGCACATCCCGGCCGCGCACCAGCAGGGGTGGCGGATGCCCGGCCTGGGCCCAGGCGAGGAGCCGGCGCTGCGGGTCGTAGCGGGCCATGACCATGGTGGCCGTCATACGGCTGTCCCGGGAGTGCAGCAGCAGATGGTTCAGCCGTGCCAGGGCGACGGTGAGCGAGGTGCCGGTGCTGACCATCCCCTTGGCGGTGAAGCGGAGCTGGGCCATGGTGGCCACCGCGTCGATGCCGTGTCCGGCCACGTCGCCGACCACGAACAGCGCGTCGTAGTCCGGAAGTTCGATGGCGCTGAACCAGTCACCACCGACGTGGATACCGGCCTGCGCCGGCAGATAGGCGACCTCGACGCGCAGCCCGGCCAGCCGCACCGGCTTGCTGGGCAGGGGCAGCAGGGCGTGCTGCAGCCGGGCGGCGAGGGCGCGTTCGGCCTGCAGGACGCCGCGTTGCAGCGACATGGTGCGCTCGCTCCTGACCAGGGCGAGTTCCGCGCTGCGCTGCGCGGTGAGGTCCTGCACGAAGCCGTGCACCTCGGCCGGGGTGCCGTCCGGCTCGCTGACGGCCTCGGCGACCATCCGCAGATGGCGTACGCCCTCGGGTGTCTCGACCCGGAACGGCATGTCGTACGGCCGCCCCCGGTGGATCAGTCCGGCGATCGCGGCGGTCAGCGCGTCCGCGTCCCGCGGCACTGCCAGCCGCGGGAGCTTCTCCAGTTCCAGCGGCCCCTGGTCGGGGTCGCACCCCAGGACCGCGTACGCCTGCCCGGACCAGGAGATCTCCCGGGTGAGCAGATTCCAGTTCGCCCAGCCGAGGTTGCCGAGCCGCTGCACGTCGGCCAGCCGCTGCTCCTGCCGGGCGAGGGGGTCGTGCCGCAGCCAGGACACCAGCAGCCCCGCGCCCAGTGGAGCGGCCCGCACCGAGAAAGTGCCGGTCAGGGTCACCCCGTCGGCCGTCTCCCGGTAGGCGAACGGCTCGCTCTCGAACGGCACCCCGGACTCCAGGGTCTCCAGATAGCCCCGCCACAGCGGCTCGCCCGCCACGGACGGGTAGCTCTCCAGGATGAGCCGGCCGACCAGGTCCGGGCCCGTGCGGCCGGACACGTCGACCGCCTGCGGGGTGGCGGCGTCGATGCGGTAGTCCGCCACCTCGCCGGCGGCGGTGCGCAGCGGCGTCAGCAGGACCGCGGCACCGGGCAGCGCGTCGAACACCGCCTGCACGATCTCCGCGACGCGCGGATCCCCGGGCGCCTGCCGCGCGGCGTCGAAGACGCGCAGCCGCCCCGCGCACAACCGGGCTGCGGCGAGGAGCAGCTGGCGCTCGTGCGGCTCGAACGGCCCGCCGCACCGGCGCAGTACCCCGAGAACGAACCGGGCGGTTCCACCGGCGGGTACCGGCAGCCACACCCGGCTCGGCCACCGTTCCGGCGGGCCCCCGACCAGCGTGTGGCGGGCCCGGTCGGCGGGCAGGTCCTGCAGCCACAGCGGCTCGCCCGCCGTCAGCGCCTCGATCGCGGGCAGTCCGGTCAACGGGGGAACATGCCGCCACCGGGCGGCGAACGGCTCGTCGATCCCGGCATGCCCGGCCAGTTCGAGACCGCCCTCGTCCTGCCACTCGTAGAGGAGTACCGCATCGGCCCGTACCTGCGGCGCCAGGTGGTGCAGAAGGCGGTCGGCCAGTTCGTGGGCGGACCGCACGCGGAGCAGGTCGCGCCCCATCCCGCCGAGCACCTCCACCGTCCCCGAGGCGTCGGCGGCACCGGGCGCGGGCGTCGCGCGGGGCGCGGGTGCGGACCGGGGCCGCTCGGGCGCCGGTGGATCACGGCGCGGCCGCAGGGAGTCCAGGGTGAACCGGCACTGTTCGAGAAGGGTGCGTCCGCTGTCCTCGGCGCGCCTGCGCAGTTCCTGGTCGGCGGCGTCCGGGGTGCATCCGGTGACCGCCATCAGGGCGCCCTTGGCCCGTTCGAGGACCGCCGGCGGCACGGCGAGATCGGCCGGCCGCTCCAGCCCGGCACGCTGCCGGGCCTCGACCTCTGCCGGCGCGGCGCTCTCGGCGCCGGTCCCGGGGTCGTCCATCGAGGGCGCGGACTCGCTGGTCACGCGATGAGCATCGCACATTCGGGCGCGTTCGATCGCTTGTCCGCAGGGGGGAAGTGCCACGGCTCTCCGCCCGCCCCTCTCGGGGTCCGGCCGGTGCGACGTGGACCGGGGCGGTCCGGGCGGCACGCGGGTGCGGGGCCGGGGCGGGGCTCAGCGGCGAGACAGGGCCGTGCTGACCGCGCGGACGCTGCGGGCGATGTGCTGGAGCTGCAGCACCTCGGCGGCGTACATCTTGATCGTGTGCTCGATGACCGCCTCGGGCAGTCCGAGCGTCGGCAGCTCGGCCCGCGCCGTCTGGAGCGCGGTGCGGGCCACCCGGATCTCCTGCTCGACCTGGATCTGCGCGTGCCGGGCGAGCAGTACGGGGTGCCGGATCAGGGCCGGATAGCTGGCGTAGCGCGCCGGGATCAGCTCGCGCAGCCATTTGGCGGCCGAGCGCTCCCAGTCGTACGAGCCCGGTGTCTTGACCTGGCAGGGCCAGTCGGGGCTGATGCGCATGCTGGTCAGGGGCATGGTCACGGGCATGGTCACGGGCATGGTCACTTCCGGTCTGCGGCGTCGTGAGGGTGGTCCGACGAGATGCGGGCGGCCCCGGCCTAGGGGATGACCGGGGCCGCCCCTGATGCGGCACAGGGGCGCCGCACCACCGGACATCCCGGGCGCCGTCTGGGTAGGTGGCGGCGGTCCTGGATGTCCGCGCGGGCGATCCGCCAGCAGAGTATTTATATATACCGAGCAGTTTGCAAGACGTATGAAAACATTCATGCGTGATATGCGCCGAAAGATCCGTCTACGGGCGTTCGACGACCGCAAGATCTTCACGGGTGTGTGGGCCGCACCGCAGGACCGGCGGGGCGCGGTCACGCGGAGGGGACGGCTGTCGTGGGCGAAGGGTGACCGCTCTCGTCGGCGGAGGGGACAGCTGCCCGTGAGGGGGGGCGGCTCTCGTGAGGGGGGCGTTCAGTCCCGCACGAAGAACTGGTGCTGGTCGGACACCTGCTCGTACTTCTCCAGCCGGGCCTGCGTCCGCTCCGGGTCGGCGTCGGTCATCGCCTGGAGCAGTGCCGCGGCCATCACGTTGGGCGCGGCGTAGGAGTCGAAGACCAGCCGGGAGCCGGTGCCGGTGGCGAAGGTGACGTCGGCCTCGTCGGCCAGCGGCCCGAGCGCGAGGTCGGTGATCAGGGCGACCTTGAGGCCGGCGCGGTGGGCGACCCGGACCGCCTGGAGCGTCTCGTGCGAGTGCCGGGGCATGGCGAACGCCAGCACCCAGCTGCCGCCTGCCTCGCGGGACTGCAGCAGCGCGTCGTAGGCCACGCTGCCGCCCCGGGTGACCAGCCGGACGTCGGGGTGGATACGGCGGGCCGCGTACCCGAAGTACTCCGCCAGCGACTCCGCGATGCGCAGGCCGAGCACGGTCAGCGGGGTGGAACGGGACAGCTCGCGGCCGATGTGGATCACCCGGTCCGGATCGGCGAAGTCGCGGCGCAGGTACTCCAGGTTCGCGATCTCGGCGTCCACGGCCGCCTGGAGCTCATTGGCGCGGTTCGGCTCGGCGGGGCCGCCGGCCAGGGCCTTCAGCGCGATGGACTGGAGCCGCTCGCGCAGGGCGGGGTAGCCGCTGAAGCCGACAGCACCGGCGAAGCGGGTGACGGAAGGCTGGCTGACCCCGACCCGGTCGGCGAGTTCGGTGATCGACAGGAACGCGGCCTCGGTGATGTGTTCGATCAGGTACTGCGCGATCCGCCGCTGCCCCGGTGACAGGCGAGGGCCGTCGAACAGCTCCCTGAGCTGGGATGTCGGGGCGGCCTCGGCCTCCGGCACGGTCTTGCCCGAAGTGATCGCTGATGCATGTGCGCGGGCCTGCTGCGGCGAGGGCACCGGTCCGTCTCCTTTGTCTCCCACGAGCACTCAACATAGCTCACCCAGGGCCGTGACCAGCGGGTTGACCAGCAATCGAGCGAACCGGACCAGCACTCGGCGCGACCAGGGGAATCGGCCCCGCGGACCGTGGGCCGCCCGACCCTGCCGCCGGGGCCGTCGGGTCCTGCTGACCTGAGGCCGTCCGGTCCTGCTGACCTGGGGCTGCCCGGTCCCGCCGGCCTGGAGGCGCCCGGTCCTGCCGGTCAGAGGCAGGCCGGTGCGGCAGGCCGGTGTGGCCGGCCGAGGTCACGAAGGTGAGGGCAGCGCCCCCGCCGGGACCAGCAGATCCGCCCGCCCCCGTGTCGTCGCCACCAGTTCGGCATTGCGCTGGTCCGTGCCCAGCGCCCAGGCGCGCGCCGCCGCGGGCTCCTTGCCGAACTCCTCGTGCCGGGCCACCAGTCGGCGGATCCGCTCGTCCTCCGGGAGCTCGCAGTACCAGACCTCGTCCAGGCACGGCCGCACCCGTGCCCACGAACCCTCCCGGAGGAGGAGGTAGTTGCCCTCGGTCACCACGAGCCGGGCGGCCGGCCCCACCGGGATCGCACCGGCGAGCGGCTGCTCCAGGACCCGCTCGAACCCGGGCGCGTACACCACCTCCGCCGTCTCCTCGCGCAGCCGCCGCAGCAGCGCCGCGTACCCGGCCGCGTCGAAGGTGTCCGGTGCGCCCTTGCGGTCCCGCCGTCCCAGCCGGTCGAGTTCGGCGTCGGCCAGGTGGAAGCCGTCCATGGGGACATGGGCGGCCCACCCGGGTCCGCCGGCGTTCAGGGCGCGCACCAGACACGCGGCCAGCGTGGACTTGCCCGCGCCGGGGCCGCCCGCGATGCCGAGCAGGGCGCGCCGCCCGTCCCGGGGGAGCGCGCGGGCGCGCGCCAGGAGATCGTCGAAGGCGGGGGACACGCGGTCGGGGGGCAACGGCACACCCACGAGTGTGCCACCCCGAAACCGGGAAAAATGTGGCGCGGGACACTCGCTGGAGCGCCGCTCATGGGGAACAGTCCTCGGTATGACTCAGCTCGGTCTGCCCGACGGCATCCAGGCCTGCCTCTTCGACCTCGACGGGGTCGTCACCAAGACCGCCGTGCTGCACGCGGCCGCCTGGAAGGAGACGTTCGACGCCTTCCTGCGTTCCCACGAGGGCGCACAGGAACGGCTGTTCGACGCGGTCGCCGACTACGACGAGTACGTCGACGGCCGCCCCCGCGCCGACGGGGTGCGCGCCTTTCTGGACTCGCGGGGCATCCGTCTGCCGGAGGGCTCACCGGATGATCCGCCGGACGCCCTGACGGTGAACGGCCTCGGCAACCGGAAGAACGAACTGCTCCTGGAGCGGATCCGCACCGGCGGCGTCGAGGCGTACGAGGGCACCCTGCGCTACCTGGAGGCGGTCCGCGCCGAGGGGCTGCGCACCGCGATCGTCTCCTCCAGCGCCAACTGCCGTGACGTGCTGCGGGCCGTGGACGCCGAGCACTTCTTCGACGTACGGATCGACGGCGTGGTGGCCGCCGAGCGCGAGCTGCCGGGCAAGCCGCACCCCGACACCTTCCTCGCCGCCGCCCACGACCTCCGCGTCGAACCGTCCCGGGCGGCCGTCTTCGAGGACGCGCAGGCCGGCATGGACGCGGGCCGCGCGGGTGGCTTCGGGTTCGTCGTCGGCCTCGACCGGGTGGGCCAGCGCGACGCGCTGTACGCGCACGGCGCGAGTGTCGTCGTCGAGGACCTCGCCGAACTGGGGGGCAAGCGGTGATCAACCACGGGTCTTACGCGGTCGAGCCGTGGGCGGTGCGCGAGACCACCCTCGACCTCGACGTGCTCGCCCAGAGCGAGTCCGTGTTCGCGCTGTCCAACGGCCACGTCGGCTGGCGCGGCAACCTCGACGAGGGCGAACCCCACGGACTGCCCGGCAGCTACCTCAACGGCGTGCACGAGGTGCACCCGCTGCCGTACGCGGAGGCCGGCTACGGCTATCCGGAGTCCGGCCAGACCGTCATCAACGTCACCAACGGCAAGGTCCTGCGGCTGCTCGTGGACGACGAGCCGTTCGACCTGCGCTACGGCCGTCTCACCGCCCACGAGCGGGTGCTGGACCTGCGCCGGGGGGTGCTGGAGCGGACCTGCGAGTGGACCTCCCCGGCCGGTTCCACGGTCCGGGTGCGCTCGACCCGGCTGGTCTCGCTCACCCAGCGCGCGGTGGCCGCCGTGGCGTACGAGGTGGAGGCCGTCGACGCCCGCAGCCGGGTGGTGATCCAGTCCGAACTGGTCGCCAACGAGAGCCTGCCCGGCTCGGACGGCGATCCGCGCGCCGCGATGGCGCTCCACTCGCCCCTGGAGCAGGAGGACCATTTCGCCACGGGCAACCGGCTGCGCCTGGTGCACCGGACCCGGCGCAGCGGGCTGCGGGTCGCGGTCGCCGCCGACCATGCCGTCAGCGGCCCCGGGCAGACCACCACGACCAGCGAGAGCGGCACCGACCTGGCCCGGCTGACCGTCACCTCGGTCCTGGAGCCCGGCCAGAGCCTGCGGGTGGAGAAGCTGGTCGCCCACGGCTGGTCCGCGACCCGCTCGCTGCCCGCGATGGCCGACCAGGTCGACGCCGCGCTCGCGGCCGCCGCCCATGACGGCTGGCGCGGACTGCTCGCCGACCAGCGGGCCGGCCTGGACGACTTCTGGGCGCGCGCCGACGTCGAGGTCGGCGGCGACGAGGAGATCCAGCAGGCCGTACGGTTCGCCCTGTTCCACGTCCTGCAGGCCGGGGCCCGCGCGGAGCGGCGCGCGATACCCGCGAAGGGCCTGACCGGCTCCGGCTACGACGGGCACGCCTTCTGGGACACCGAGATGTTCGTGCTGCCGCTGCTCACCCACACCGCGCCCGCGGCCGTCGCCGAGGCGCTGCGCTGGCGGTACAGCACCCTGGACGAGGCCCGCGAGCGCGCGGCCCAACTGGGGCTCGCCGGGGCCGCGTTCCCCTGGCGGACCATCGCGGGACCGGAGGGCTCGGCGTACTGGCCGGCCGGCACCGCGGCCTTCCATGTGAACGCCGGCATCGCCGACGCCGTCGTCCGCTACGTCGAGGCCACCGGCGACACCGGCTTCGAACGCGAGGCCGGGGTCGAACTCCTGGTGGAGACAGCCCGGTTGTGGCGCTCCCTCGGTCACCACGACGCCCACGGCGTCTACCACCTCGACGGTGTCACCGGACCCGACGAGTACAGCGCGGTCGCCGACGACAACACCTACACGAATCTGATGGCGCGTCAGAACCTTTTGTCCGCCGCCGATGCCGTCGAGCGCCATCCGGACGAGGCCGCCCGGCTCGGGGTGGACGAGGAGGAGAGCGCGGCCTGGCGGGACGCGGCCGCGGCGATGCACGTGCCGTACAACGCCGAACTCGGCGTGCACGAGCAGCACTCCGGGTTCACCCGCTACCAGCGCTGGGACTTCGAGGGCACCCGCTCCGACCAGTACCCGCTGCTGCTGAACTTCCCGTACTTCGACCTCTACCGCAAACAGGTCATCAAACAGGCCGACCTGGTGCTGGCGCTGTACACCTGCGACGGCTGGTTCGCCGAGCGGTACGACGAGGAGCAGATCGCCCGGAACTTCGCCTACTACGAGCCGCTGACCGTGCGCGACTCCTCCCTGTCCGCCTGCTGCCAGGCCGTCGTCGCCGCCCGCACCGGCCATCTCGACCTCGCCTACGACTACACGGCCGAGGCGGCCCTGATGGACCTGCGCGACCTGGAGCACAACACCCGGGACGGACTGCACATCGCCTCGCTCGCCGGCACCTGGATGGCGCTGGTCGCGGGCTTCGGCGGAATGCGCCGCGACGGCGAACGGCTGCGTTTCGCCCCCCGGTTGCCCGAACGGCTCTCCCGGCTCGCCTTCCATGTGCAGTTCCGGGGCCGCCGGCTGCGGGTGGAGATCGACGCGGACAAGACGACGTACGAGCTGCTCGACGGGCCGCCGCTGGACCTGCGGCACCACGGTGACGCCGTCACCGTGACCACGAGCGAGCCGGCCGTCCGCGCCGTACCGCCGTCCGCCCGCCGGCCGGTGCCGCGGCAGCCGCGGCACCGGGTCCCGAACCAGACCTCCTGAGGTCCGGGTCCGCCGGGGCGGGCCCGGACCGGTCAGAGCGGCGCGCCCGTCAACAGCCGGAAGAGGTCGCGCGTCGCGTCGGCGGCCAGCAGCGGCGGCAGCGTGCTCAGGGCGAGGACCGCCAGCGCGGCGGAGCCCAGGCTGGGCTGCGGGGCGGCCTGGAGGGCGGCGATACGACGGGTGACGGCGTGGTCGGCGAAGTGCAGCGCGCACACCGCGCCGCCGCGTTGCGCCGTGAGCGCGGCGCGCGCCAGTGCGTGGGCGGTGGTACGGCGGTCGCCCACCGCGGCCGCCGCCCGCTCGTCGGCCCACCGCTCCACCAGGTAGGCGACGGTCGAACGCACCGGGCACAGCAGCGGATCGGCCGCCGCCGCCAGGGCGGCCGCCGTCACCAGGACGTCGTGCCGGTGGGCGAGATGGGCCCGCTCGTGCGCGAGGAGCACCCGCCGCTCGGCGGGTCCGAGCGCGCCCAGCATCGCCGAGGTGACCAGGATCCGGCCCGGCCGCCCGGGAATCGCGCACGCCCGCGGCACCGCCGAGGCGGCCACGACCAGCTCGGTGTCCACCGGCTGCCCGGCGCACAACTGCCGCAGCGCCCGGCGGGTGCGCCGCTCGGCCCGCACGGCACGGCGCAGCCGCACGCCGATGACCACCAGCGTCAGACACGCGGCCAGCCCGATCACCGCGGGCACCGGATCGGCCGCCGCCCCGCCCTCCCCGGCCCCGCGCACCAGCGGCGGCACGTCCCCGAGCAGCGCGGCACCGAGCAGCACCAGCGTCCAGGTGGTGGCCCCGGCGGTCACCACGGCGGCCGCGGCCAGCACCCGCGCGGCCACCGCGGGCGCGACGTACCGGCCGGTCAGCGGGCCCGCCGCGGCGAGCAGCAGCGACAGAGCCAGCGGGCTGTACACGTCGAATCTCATGCGCGAGACCTCATGTCGTGGACGTCGTGCGCGGAACCTCGTGTGCCGAACCTCGTGCGGAGCCCTCGTACCCGGCCCGGTAAGCGGCTCTGTGGGCGGTCCTCGCGCGCGGAACCCGTCCGCTCACGCGTCGCCCTCGGCGAGCAGTTCGCGCAGCGCCCGCTCCTCCTCGCTGCTCAGGCCGGTCACGAACTGCTGGAGCGCGGCGATCGGGTCCGGGCCCCGGTCCAGAGCCTGGTGCATGGCCTCGGCGGTCACCTCGGCCGCGTTCTTCGCCGGACGGTACGCGCCGCGCCGCCCGTCCGCGTCGCGCAGCACCAGCCCCTTGTCGTACAGGCGTTTGAGGATGGTGTGCACAGTGTTGTACGCCAGACCGCCGCCGATCTCGGCCTGGATCTCCGCCGGGGTGAGCGGCCGGTCGGTGGCCCAGAGGGCGGCCAGCACCTCGCTCTCCAGCTCCCCGGCGCTGCGCCGTTCCGCCCTGCCCCGGGACCCTGTGCCAGCCATGCGCCAACCTTACAGCGCGTAGTGGCGGGGCCCGAGGGGACCGTACCGCCTTCCCGGGCTCCCGGGTGGGCGGCGGGTTCGCCCGGGATCTTCGGCCGTCCTGTGATGAGGTGGTCCTTTCAGGTTCCGCCCGGTTCGGGGCGAGGGGGAGGATGATGACCGGCAACACCGACGCCGTGCTCACCGGGCCGCGGGACGCCCGATCGCGGCCTTTGTCCGGCGGCGCCCGCCCCCTCCGGGCCGCCCTCCCGCTCGCGGCCGTCGCCGCCGCCTTCACCCTCGCCCAACTGCTCCTGGTCCGGCCCGGCATGGGCCTCGGCTGGGACGAGGCGGTGTACGTCAGTCAGGTCGGTGTCCGCGCTCCCGCCGCCTATTTCAGCGCGCCCAGGGCCCGCGGCATCTCCCTGCTGGTCGCGCCGGTCGCCGCGTGGTCGTCCTCGACGGTCCTGCTGCGCTGCTACCTCGCCGTCCTCTCCGGCCTCGCCCTGTACGTGGCGTCGCGGGCCTGGCGCGGCCTCTTCCCGCCCCGCGTCATCGTCCTGGGCGCCGCTCTCTTCGCCTCCCTGTGGGTGACCCTCTTCTACGGCCTCCAGGCCATGCCCAACTACTGGGTGGCGGTCGGGGCGTCGGTGACCGTCGGCTCCTACCTGCGCGCGGGCGCGCCCCGTTCCGGCCGGGCCGCGTTCGGGGGCCTGGCCGCGGGGGCCGTGCTGATGGGCTGGACGCGGCCCATGGACGCGGTGTGGGTCGTACTGCCGCTGCTCGCCACCGGTCTTCGGCACCGGCACTGGCACCGGCTGTCCGTACTGCTCGCGGGGCTCGCGGCCGGGGTCGCCGAGTGGGTGGTCGAGGCGTACGTACGCTACGGCGGCCTGCTGCACCGGCTGTCCGAGGGCTCGGCGATCCAGGGCGGCCTCGGCTGGCACCTCGCCGTCGTCGACCAGTTGCGCAGCCTCGGCGGGCGCACCCTGTGCCGGCCCTGCGCCGGCGCGCTGCCCGGCCCGCTCGTCACCTTCTGGTGGTGCGCGCTGCCCCTCCTGGCCGCGCTCGCCCTGCTGTTCGCGGTGCGCGCCGGACGCACGGCGGTCACCGCGCTGCCGCTGGCGTGCGCGGCGTCGGCCGCCTTCCCGTACCTGTTCCTGATCGGCTACGCGGCACCCCGCTTCCTGCTGCCCGCCTACGCCCTGCTCGCCTTCCCCGTCGCCGCCGCCCTGCTCCGCCTGGCGAGCGCCCCGCCCCCGCGCCGGCGCCCGGTGGCCCGCGGCGCGCTCCTGCTGGTGGCCGCCGTCCACCTCGGGGTCCAACTGACCGTCCTGGTACGCACGACGGACGTCGCGACCGCCGGTCACCGTTCCTGGTCGCGCACCGCCGCGACCCTGCACCGCCTCGGCGTGCGCGCCCCCTGCCTGGTCACCGGTGAGGACGCCCTGCCCGTCGCCTTCTACGCCGGCTGCTCCTCCGCCGCGACCTCCGGCCCCAACGCCGACACGACAGCGGACGCCATTGCGCGCACGGCCCGGCGCGTTCCGACGGCCACCCTCGTGCCGGCGGGGGCGGATCCGCCCGGATACGCCCGCGGCTGGCCGTGGGTCGCGGCCGGAACCGGGCGGCTGTACTACACACCGGGGCGTGGGGAGGGGTTTCCGGTGCGGCCGCGTCAGGTAGGAGACGGGTGACGGGTGGTACCGCGTGTCCATGGAGGGGAAGCAGATGACGGGGAACGACACCGCCGGGCTCATGGACGAGGCGTTCTTCACGCCGGGCAGCTCGTCCTTCGCCGAGTTCCTGGCCGCCCACCGGCCCCGGCTGCTGCCCACCACGTCCCCGCTGCCGCCCGGCACGAGCGCGACCCCGGGCCGTTTCCCGCACGGCACCACGGTGCTCGCGCTCACCTACGGCGACGGCGTGCTGCTCGCCGGGGACCGCCGGGCCACCATGGGCAACCTGATCGCCCAGCGGGACCTGGAGAAGGTCCACCCCGCCGACGACCACACGGCCGTCGCCTTCGCCGGCACCGTCGGACTCGCCCTCGACATGGTGCGGCTCTACCAGGTCGAACTGGCCCACTTCGAGAAGATCGAGGGCACCCCGATGACGCTGGGCGCGAAGGCGACGCGCCTGGCCACCATGATCCGGCAGAACCTCGCCCAGGCCATGCAGGGCCTCGCCGTCGTCCCCTTGCTCGCCGGGTACGACCTCTGCGCGCCCACGGGTGACGGCGGCCGCATCTTCGCCTACGACGCCGCCGGTGGCCTGTACGAGAAGCGGGAGTTCCACGCCGAGGGCTCCGGCTCGCCGTACGCCCGCGGCGCGCTCAAGAAGCTCTACCGGCCCGGCCTGAGCCGCCGGGAGGCCGCCCTCGCCGCGTTGCACGCTCTGTACGACGCGGCCGATGACGACTCGGCCACGGGCGGGCCCGATCTCAACCGCCGTATTTTCCCGGTTCTCTCGTTCATCACCGAGGAGGGTTACGAGCGGTTGCCTCAGGCCGAGGCCGAGGAGCTGAGCCGTGAGATGGTGCGGCGCCGTGAGGAGCGCCCGGACGGCCCGTATGTCGCGCCCTGAACCCGACGGGGTGTCATCCGTACGGCAGTGAACGCGGCCGGGGGCGGGGGGAACGGCTCTTCGCCGCTTCGTCCCGACGACGGCACGGGCCCGGCCGGTGCCTCATCCGTCCCGCCCTGGAGCGCAGGCGCCATGACACGGGCGCCATGACCTGGACGCCTGACCGAGGGCTGCCCGGGTCGGTGCTGGTGCGCGCCGGTCGGGCGGCCGCGGGCGAGGGCCGGCGCGGTGCCGAGCGGGCCGCCGACTCCACGCCCGGACCGGTCGCGGCGCCGGTGAGCCCGATCCGGGTGACGCCCGGGTCCCGCGGCGGGGTGTCGAGTCCGGTGCCGTGGCATGCGCCGCGCCGCCGCCCGGTGATCAGCGGGCCGCCCGGCCGGACGCCGGCCTCGTCCACCGGCCCGGTGCGGTCCGACGCCCGCCCGGCCCCGCCCCCGGGTTCCGCGGCGTTCCGGGACCGTCCGGCCGCCGTGCGACCCGGTGCGCGTCCGGTGACGTCGACGAGGAGCGCCGGCCGGAGCCGGAGCCCGGTGCGCCGGGCCTGAGGCCGGCGGGCAGCCACCGGGCCGCCGCCGTGAGCAGCAGGGCGAGCCAGCCCGCCGCGAACAGCCAGCCGCCCAGCACATCGGTGAACCAGTGCACCCCGAGGAAGATCCGGGTCAGCCCGACGCCCGCGCCCCAGCAGGCGGCCAGGAGCATCAGCGGGCCCCGGCCGCGCGGGGAGCGCGACCACAGCGCCGTGATCAGCAGTCCGGCCGTCAGCGCCGAGGTGGTGGTGTGCCCGGAGGGGTACGACCAGCCGGAGGCGAGCACCTCCCAGTCCCGGTACGGAGGCCGGGCCCGGCCGATCAGGTCCATCACGCCGTACCGCACCGCCTGCCCGAGGACGAGGCAGAGCAGGCTCAGCAGGGTGGCGGCCCGGCGCTGCCTGGCCGTACGGCCCGCGATCAGTCCGGCCGTGATCACCAGGGCGTACGGCACCGCGCCCGTACCCGTGTCGGTGAGTCCGCGCGCCGCCGCGACCGCCACCGGCGGCCGGTGCCCGAGGGACCAGGCGAGCAGCGCGCGGTCCGGGGCGAGCGGGGTGCCGTGCCGGGTGACCACGATCAGGGTCAGCGCCGCGAACGCGGCCCAGGCGCAGGCGCCGAGGCCGGCGACCGCCGCGGTCCCGCGGCGGCTCACGGCGCCGGCAGAGGCCGCGCCGAGCGCGCCCCCGCCGCCCCGAGCGCCCGCCCGGATGCCGCCGGGCCCGTCACGGGCTCTCCTTCGCCGCCCTGCGCGAGCGCAGTACTTCCGTGGCGAGCGGGATCAGCGAGACCAGCACGATGAGCGCGATCACCGGCAGCAGGTACCTGTCGACGTTCGGGATCGAGGACCCCAGCGCGTACCCGCCCATTGTGAGACCGACGCTCCAGAGCAGGCCGCCGATCACCTGCCACAGGGTGAAGGTGCGGGCCGGCACGCCGAGCGCGCCCGCCATCGGGTTCAGCACCGTACGCACCACCGGCACGAAGCGGGCCAGCACGATCGCCTTCGCGTGGCCGTACCGGTCCAGCAGCTCCTCCGCGCGGTGCGCGCCCTCGCGCAGTTTCGCCGACCGGGTGCGGGCCAGCAGCGCGCCGCCCGCCTTGCGGCCGATCAGGAACCCGCACTGGGAGCCCGCCAGCGCGCCGAACGCCGCCGCGACCAGGAGCGGTCCGAGAGCGAGGTGCAGCCCGCGGTCGGCGGCGCCCGTGCACAGCAGACCCGCCGTGAACAGCAGCGAGTCCCCGGGCAGGAAGAACCCGATCAGCAGGCCCGTCTCCGCGAAGAGCACCACGGCGACGCCGAACACGCCGAAGGCGGCCAGCAGCGAGTGGGCGTCGAGCACGTTGACCGCGAGCTGCGACGCCAGATGTGGGGGAGTGGCCACGGCCGGCACCTTTTCCTTCGACTTGCCTCGACAACATGTGACTACACATTTGTAGACGTTCGCGGGGCGTCCGACGGACTCGGACAGGGGATCCTTCCCGGACTTTGCCCTGCGATTACCGGTTCGTGACCGGTTGCCTACGAAGGTGTGGTCATCATGGTCGCGAAGGTAAGGCATGCCTTCGCTTAGTTTTCCGGGAGGGTCGCAGGGCATGTGGGACGACGCGTTTCCGAGTTTCCTGATCGGACTGAGGGAGGGACTCGAAGCCGGACTCATCGTCTCCATCCTGGTCGCCACCCTGGTGCGCGCGGAGGCGCGCTCGCGGCTGCCGCAGGTGTGGACGGGTGTGCTGGCCGCGATCGCCGTCGCGATGAGCTTCGGAGCGGTCCTCACCTTCACCGCCGCGTCCATGCCGGAGACGGCCCAGGAGGCCTTCGGCGGCTTCCTCAGCGTGATCGCCGTCGCGTTCGTCACCGCCATGGTGTTCTGGATGCGCCGCTCGGCCCGCAACCTCGCGGGCGAGCTGAAGCAGAAGGTCACCGGGGCCCTCGCCCTGGGCTCCGGCATGCTGATCCTCACCTCCTTCCTGGCCGTCGGCCGCGAGGGGCTGGAGACCGCCCTGTTCCTGTGGACCACCGCCCAGGCGGCCGGTGAGTCCGCGGGCCCGCTGACCGGCGCCGCGATCGGCCTGGTCCTCGCGGCCGGCCTGTGCTGGGGCCTGTACCGCAAGGTCCTGAAGATCAATCTGACGAAGTTCTTCACCGCCACCGGCGTCGTCCTGATCGTCATCGCCGCCGGGGTCCTCGGCTACGGCCTGCGCGACCTCCAGGAGGGCGGCGTGCTGCCCGGCGGGACGGCCTACGCCTTCGACCTCGCCGGCAGCATCGACGCCGGCTCCTGGTACAGCACCCTGGTCCAGGGCGTCTTCAACCTGATGCCCACCATGACGTGGCTCCAGGTGGTCGCCTACGCCGGCTACCTCGTCGTGGTGATGACCCTGTTCGTGCGCGGCGTGCGCGTCACCGCGCCCAAGGCCGCGCCGCGGCCCGAGCCCGGGTCGGCCGCCGCGGCTCCCGGTGCGACGGCCGCCGCGCCGAAGCCCGCGGCCCGGCGCCGCCCCGTCTGGGTGCTCCCGGCCGCGGTGGTGGCCGTACCCGCGGTCGTCGCCGGACTCCTCGTCGCCCTCGGCCGCCCCAAGCCCGCCGGGGACGAGACCGTCGCCGTCTCCGAGACCGACTGCGGCAAGGGGTTCACCGCGCCCAAGCCCGGCCGGCAGACCTTCCGGATGCACAACACCGGCCGCCAGGCCTCCGAGGTCTACCTGATCGACCCGTCCACCAACGCGGTCTACGGCGAGATCGAGGGGCTCGCCCCGGGCACCACCCGCGACCTCGTCGCCACCGTCGCAGGCGGCACCTACGCCTGGCGCTGCGTCCCCGCGAGCGGCAAGGCCGTCACCTCCGCGGCGGTCACCGTCCGCGGCGGCGGTGGCGCGGCCGAGCCGGTCGCCCCCGTCTCCGAGCAGGACCTCGCCGCGCCCCTGAAGTCGTACAAGGCGTACGTCGGCAAGGGCCTGGACACCCTCGTCGGGCAGACCCGCACCCTCCAGCACGACATCGAGGGCGGCCACCTCGGCAAGGCCCGCACCGACTGGCTCACCGCCCACCGCACCTACGCCTCCCTCGGCGCCGCCTACGGCACCTTCGAGGACTTCGACAAGAAGATCGACGGCCGCGCCGACGGTCTGCCGGGCGGCGAGCGGGACAAGGACTTCAGCGGCTTCCTGCGCCTGGAGTACGGCCTGTGGCACGACCAGTCGGCCAAGGAGCTGACCGGGCCCGCCCGGCAGCTCAGCGCGGACGCCGCCGGGCTGCGCAAGGCCTTCCCGCACCAGGACTTCGACCCCGGTGACCTGCCGCTGCGCGCCCACGAGATCCTGGAGAACACCCTCCAGTTCGAGCTGACCGGCGACACCGACGAGGGCAGCGGCACCAACCTCGCCACCGCCGACGCCAACCTCGCCGGCACCCGCGAACTGCTCACGGTCCTCAAGCCGCTGCTCACCGGCCGCGCCCCCAAGCTGCTGCCGGCCGTCGACAGCGACCTCGACCGGGTGCAGAAGCTGCTGGACGGGGACCACGACGGCGGCCACTGGACCCCCGTGGAGAAGCTCTCCGCCACCGACCGCCGGCGCCTCGACGGGGCCACCGGGCAGCTCCTGGAGGACCTCGCCCCGATCCCGGATCTGCTGGAGATCCGGAAGTCCGCCTGATGACCACCGCGCACCCGCACCCCGAAGGGAACCCGCCCATGTCCACCGCCGACACGCCGTCCTGCCCCGTCGGTCCCGCCCGCCGCTCCTTCGTGCGCGGCGCGCTGGGCGCCGGTGCCGCCGGAGCGGTGCTGGCCGGCGGCGGCTTCGCGCTCGCCGAGAGCGGTGGCACGGCCCAGGCCGCGCCGAGCGGTCCGGACGGACGCGCGAAGGTGCCCTTCCACGGCGCCCACCAGGCCGGGATCGTCACCTCGCCGCCGGCCGCCGCCGCGTTCGTCTCCTTCGACGTGATAGCCGACGACCGCGGGGGCCTCGCCGACCTGCTGAGGACCATCACCGAGCGGGCCCGCTTCCTCACCTCCGGCGGCGCACCCGCCGACCTCGGCGTCGGCGCGCCGCCCGCCGACAACGGCATCCTCGGCCCCGAGGTCCCCTCGGACGGCCTCACCCTCACGGTCGGCGTCGGCACCTCCCTCTTCGACGACCGCTACGGCCTCGCCAAGGCCAGGCCCGCCCGGCTCGTCCCGATGCGGACCTTCCCGAACGACAACCTGGACCCGGCCGAGTGCCACGGCGACCTCTCGCTCCAGATCTGCGCGCAGAGCAGGGACACCGTGCTGCACGCCCTGCGCGACATCGCCCGGCACACCCGCGGCGCGATGCAGGTCAAGTGGCGCATCGACGGCTTCCAGAACGCGCCCCGGCCCACCGGCGCCGCGCGCAATCTGCTGGGCTTCAAGGACGGCATCGCCAATCCGGACGTCCACTCCGCCCGTGAGACCGACAAGCTGATCTGGGTCGGCGACGGCCAGGGCGAGCCCGCCTGGGCCACCGGCGGCAGCTACCAGGTCATCCGGATCATCCGGATGCTGGTCGAGTTCTGGGACCGGGTCTCGCTCACCGAGCAGGAGAAGATGTTCGGCCGCCGCAAGGACACCGGCGCACCGCTGGACGGCGCCAGGGAGACCGACGCCCCCAACTACGCCAAGGACCCGCACGGCAACGCGATCCCGATGGACGCCCACATCCGCCTCGCCAACCCTCGCACCGCCGCGTCGGACAGCTCCCGCATCCTGCGCCGCGGCTACAACTACGACCGGGGCGCGGACAACGTCGGAAACCTCGACATGGGCCTCGTCTTCTGCTGCTACCAGCAGGACGTCAAGCGCCAGTTCGAGGCCGTGCAGACCCGGCTGATCGACGAGCCCCTGGTGGACTACATCTCCCCGACCGGCGGCGGCTACTTCTTCGCCCTGCCGGGCGTCCGGGACACCAAGGACTGGCTGGGCCGGGGCATGTTCTCCGCCTGATCCCCAGGGCCTGAGCGCCCGACCGGACCCGGCTTCTTTACCGCTCCCCCCGCCGGGGGAGCGGTCTTTTCCTGTTCATGGTCTTTTCCTGACCATGGGAAAGGCCTGCCGCCGCCTTTACTGCACATGAGTTGCAAGTACGGGATGATGGCGCAGGCTGCTGCCCGCAGCCCTACCCGTACGACGTTAGGAATGACCCTCCCGATGACGGCCGCCCCTGATTCCGCTCCGTCCCTCCCCGCACAGACCGGCGCCAAGCCGTCGGCCTGGCAACGCGTCCGCCGCTCCATGACGCGCCAGGAGTGGATCAGGGTCGGCTCGATGGCCGCCTTCGTGCTGGCCCTGCACATCATCGGCTGGGGAACCCTGGTCGGCGTCATCGCGCCGCAGCACTTCAGCGTCGGCACCGAGTCCTTCGGCATCGGCATCGGCGTGACCGCCTACACCCTGGGCATGCGGCACGCCTTCGACGCCGACCACATCGCGGCCATCGACAACACCACCCGCAAGCTCATGGGCTCGGGGCAGCGCCCGCTGTCCGTCGGCTTCTGGTTCTCCCTCGGCCACTCCACCATCGTCTTCGGCCTCGCCCTGCTGCTGTCCCTGGGCATGAAGAGCCTGGCCGGACCGGTCGAGAACGACAACTCGCACCTGCACGAGGTCACCGGCCTCATCGGTACGACCGTCTCCGGCGCCTTCCTCTACCTGATCGCCGCGATCAACCTCGTCATCCTGGCCGGCATCTGGAAGGTCTTCCGCAAGATGCGCACCGGCCACTACGACGAGGCCGCCCTGGAGGCGCAGCTCGACAACCGGGGCTTCATGAACCGCCTGCTCGGCCGGGTCACCAACTCGATCACCAAGCCCTGGCAGATGTACCCCCTGGGCATCCTCTTCGGCCTCGGCTTCGACACGGCGACCGAGATCGCCCTGCTGGTCCTGGCCGGCTCCGGCGCCGCCTCCGGACTGCCCTGGTACGCGATCCTGACCCTGCCGGTCCTGTTCGCGGCCGGCATGTCGCTGCTGGACACCATCGACGGCTCGTTCATGAACTTCGCCTACGGCTGGGCGTTCTCCAAGCCGGTCCGCAAGGTCTACTACAACCTCACCATCACCGGCCTGTCCGTCGCCGTCGCCCTGATCATCGGCTCCGTCGAACTCCTCGGCCTCCTCGCCGACAGGCTGGACCTGCACGGCTTCTTCTGGGACTGGGTCGCCGGGCTCGACCTCAACACGGTCGGCTTCGTCATCGTCGGCCTGTTCTTCGCCACCTGGGCGCTCGCGCTGCTGGTGTGGAAGGCCGGCCGCATCGAGGAGAAGTGGACCTCGGGCCTGGCGGAGCAGTCCGCCGAATGAGGCCGGGCGGCCCACGGGCCGGGGCGGGCCGGCTCCGGCGCCGGTGACCGGCCGGGCGCCTCGGCGGCCGGATCCGGAATTCGCGGGATTGACGTCCCGGCTTCGGGAAACGCGGGCCGGGACCGCCGCGCGAGCACCGAAGGAGGCGACGATGAGCGACGCGCAGACTCCCCTCGGGGACGACGCCCACCAGCCCACCGGGACGAA
Organism: Streptomyces malaysiense; assembly: GCF_000980885.2. GTDB lineage: Bacteria > Actinomycetota > Actinomycetes > Streptomycetales > Streptomycetaceae > Streptomyces > Streptomyces malaysiense. Next base: position 146,175 of record NZ_LBDA02000001.1, read on the forward strand.
CGAGGAGCAGGCGGACGCCGCGCCCGTGGATCCCGAGGACGCGGTCGGTGAACGCTCCTACGACGAGATGCTGGACGAGGGCTACTCGCCGCCCGAGCGGCCCCTCGGCGTCACCAGGTACGGCACCACCGCCGCCGAGCAGCGCGCGGGGGAGTCCCTGCAGCAGCGGCTCCGCCAGGAGGTCCCGGACCCGGACGACGGGCCGGCCGGCGACGGCATCGGCGACCTGCCCGGCGGCGAGGGCGAACCCCTCGACCCCGAGGCGGGCGACTCGCGGGCGGGCCGCCTGTCGGCCCGGGACCCGGGAGCGGGCATCCTCGCCGAGGACGTGGGCATCGACGGGGGCGCGGCGGGCGCGGAGGAAGCCGCGGTGCACGTCGTACCGGACGAGCCGGCCCCGCCGGAGTGACGCGGACGACCCGGCCGGCACCCGGCCGATCCGGCCGCGGACCGAGCCGGGGCGGGTGGCGCCCATCCGCGCCGCCCGCCCCGGCTCCCCGTCGCCCCCGTCAGGGCAGAAGCTTCTCGATCGCCGACGGACCCTCCGTCTCCAGCTTGCGGCGCGCCCAGTCGAGCGTCTTCGGGGTCACGTCCCTGCCGGCCGCCATCACCAGGTCCTCCGGGGTGACGTCCTGCTGGGGAGCCGAGTGGAGCAGGGAGTCCGGGGTGCAGTGGTCGTCGGGCGACCGGGACCCTCCAGTTGCGGATGTCGACATGTGTTGCCTCCTCCTCGGTCCGGATGACCGCATCCGTGCCGGTGCCGCCGAACGGGGCACACTCTCACCATTGCCCGCCGCGACGCACCCTGCATCCGGAGGGTACGCCGGTAACGGGTGAGAAGCGCCTGCCCACTCCACCGCGCCGCACTCGCTCCTAAGCTGGAGACATCGCGGGACGAGTTCGCGCACCCGCACCGGGAGGCCGCTGATGAGCCAGACGCCGTTCGCCGCGGACACCTCCGCGAGCCCCCGCTACCTGCCCATCGCCGAGCACGGCCTGATCGGCGACCTGCGCAGTGTCGCCCTGGTCGGCAGCAACGGCACCATCGACTGGTACTGCTCGCCGTCCTTCGACTCGCCCAGCGTCTTCGCGGCCGTCCTGGACGCCGAGCGCGGTGGCTGCTTCGAGCTGGCCGCCGCCGTACCGGCCCGCACCAAGCAGTTCTACTTCCCCGACACCAACGTGCTGATCACCCGCTTCTTCACCGAGGAGGGCGTCGGCGAGGTGCAGGACTTCATGCCGGTCACCGCCGATTCCGGACAGCCCTGCGAGACGGTGCGGCACCGGCTGATCCGGCGGGTGGTGTGCGTGCGCGGCCATGTGCCCTTCCGCGCCCTGGTCGCCCCTCGCTTCGACTACGGATCCGCCCCGCACACCGTCCGCGACATGGACGGCACGCTGCTGTTCGAGTCGCCCGACCTGTCGCTCGCGCTCACCGCGACCGTGGCCGTGGAGTGCGACGGCCGCGACGCGTGCGCCGAGTTCAAGCTCGCCGAGGGCGAGACGGCGGTGTTCGCCCTCGACCAGGCCAACACCGCCATCGCCCCACGCGGCTGCGCCCACGCCGAGGCGGAGCACGAGTTCAACGCGACCGTGGCCTACTGGCGGCGCTGGCTCCACCAGTCCCGCTACCGGGGCCGCTGGCGCGAGATGGTGCACCGCTCCGCGCTCACCCTGAAACTGCTCACCTACGCCCCCAGCGGCGCCATCGTCGCCGCCCCCACCACCAGCCTGCCCGAGCAGCTCGGCGGTGAGCGCAACTGGGACTACCGGTACGTGTGGGTGCGCGACGCGGCCTTCGCCGTGTACGCGCTGCTGCGGCTCGGCTTCAGCAGCGAGGCCGAGGCGTTCATGCGCTTCCTGACCACGCACATCAGCCCCGGCGACGGCGCCGCCTCCGGCCCGCTCCAGATCATGTACGGCATCGACGGCCGCACCGACCTGTCCGAACGCGAGCTGCCCCATCTGGAGGGCCATCAGGGCTCGGCACCGGTCCGCGTCGGCAACGCGGCCGCCGGCCAGCTCCAGCTCGACATCTACGGTGCCCTGATCGACTCCGTCTACCTCTTCGACAAATGGGCCCAGCCCATCTCCAGCGGGCAGTGGGACGACGTGACCCACCTGGTCGAGTGGGTCTGCGAGCACTGGGACCAGCCCGACGAGGGCGTGTGGGAGACCCGGGGCGGGCGCAAGAACTTCCTGTACTCGCGGCTGATGTGCTGGGTCGCGGTGGAACGCGCCATCCGGCTCGCCAACCGGCGCGGGCTGCCCGCCGAACTGCTGCGCTGGCGGCGGACCCGGGACGCCATCTACCGGCGGATCATGGACCGCGGCTGGTCGGAGCGGCGGCAGGCCTTCGTGCAGCACGAGGGCGGTGACGTGCTGGACGCCTCCGTGCTGATGATGCCGCTCGCCAAGTTCATCGCTCCCACGGACCCCAAGTGGCTGTCCACCCTCGACGCCCTCACCGAGGAACTCGTCTCCGACTCGCTGGTCTACCGCTACGACCCGTTGGTCAGCCCCGACGGCCTGCGCGGCGACGAAGGCACCTTCTCCATCTGCTCGTTCTGGTACGTCGAGGCGCTGGTGCGGGCCGGCCGGGTGGACGAGGCCCGGCTGGCCTTCGAGAAGATGCTCACCTACGCCAACCATCTCGGCCTCTACGCCGAGGAGATCGGCCGCACCGGGGAGCAACAGGGCAACTTCCCGCAGGCGTTCACTCATCTCTCGCTGATCAGCGCCGCCTTCAACCTCGACCGCGCCCTCGGCTGACCGCGTGTCCGTGGCAGCCGGCTCCCGCGCGGGCCTCAGGGCGCGTCGGCGTACCCCCGGGCGCGGACCAGTTCGTGGACGATCCGGGTGAAGGCGAGGGCCGCCGCGCTGCGGTAGGCGTCGGCGCGGCCGAGGAGCGCCACCGTGCGGGTCGGCAGTGCGGGGTCCAGCGGCACGGGGGTCAGCCGGGGGTGGTCGTGGGTGATCGCGTCCGGCAGGACGGTGGCGAGGGAGGTGCGCTGCACGACCTCGGTCAGGGCCTGGATGGAGTTGGCCTCGACGGCGATGCGCGGGCTGACGCCGTGCCGCTCCAGGTACCCGTCGATATGGCCGCGGGTGGCGAAGTCGGGGCTGAGCAGAGCGAGTTGGCGGTCGGCGAGATCCCGTACCGGCAGCGCGGCCGAACGGCCCCCGGTAGCGCGGTGGTTGCCGGTGACCAGGGTGAGTGTCTCGGTGAACAGGGCGGTCCCGGTGAGGCCCGGCAGATGGGTGCCGCGGAAGGCGATGCCGAGGTCGAACTCGTCGGCCAGCAGTCCCGTTTCGATCCGGTCCTGGGTGGTCTCCCGCACGGTCAGGCTGATGCCGGGATGCCGGCCGTGCAGCTCGGCGGTGAGCGGGCCGACGAGATAGGCCGTGAACGTGGGGGTGACCGCCAGCCGCAGCCGCCCGCGCGTCAGGTCCCGCACATCGTGGACGGCGCGCTCGGCGGCGGCCAGCTGATGCAGCGCGCCCCGGGCGTGATGGGCGTACGCCTCGCCCGCGTCGGTGAGGCGCACGGTGCGTCCGGTGCGGTCGAGCAACTGGGTGCCCAGGGTCCGTTCGAGCTGCTTGATCTGCTGGGAGAGCGTGGGCTGGGAGATATGCAGATCCTCCGCGGCGCGCGTGAAGTTGCCGTGCTCGGCCACGGCGAGCAGATAGCGCAGGTGACGCAGTTCCAGGGCCATGACCATGACTATAGATGTGACTATAGATGGCATCAATGGCTTTGATGTCCAGCGCGTCTTGGACGCTATAGCTCCAGCTCATGCATGGTGGATCTCGCCGGGCCCCACGGATCCGGCCACCACGAAAGGGAGTGACCCCATGCATCACCTCGCCCAGGGCGTCGCGCGCTTCCAGCAGGACGTCTACCCCGCCAGACGGGAGCTGTTCGGCCGGCTGGCCGCGCGCCACACGCCGCACACGCTGTTCATCGGCTGCTCCGACGCGCGCGTCGTGCCCGAGCTGATCACCGACTGCGAGCCGGGCGAGCTGTTCGTCATCCGCACCGCGGGCAACCTGGTCCCCGCCCGCACCCCGGGCGCCGACGGGGTCGCGGCGAGCATCGAGTACGCCGTCGGCACGCTCGGCGTGCGGGACATCGTCGTCTGCGGGCACTCCGCGTGCGGCGCGATGACCGCCCTCGCCCACGGCCACGACCTCGGCGGCGCCCCCGCGGTCGCCGACTGGCTGCGGCTCGCCGACACCTCCGTGGCCCGCACCCATGACGCCGCGGACGTGCCCGCCCTGGTACGGCAGAACGTGCTGGCCCAGCTGGCGAACCTGGCCACCCACCCCTGTGTCGCCCGCGCCCTGGCGCGGCGCCGGATCACGGTGCGCGGCTGGGTCTTCGACATCGCCACCGGCCGCGTCGAGGAACTCACGGTCCCCGCCCCGCTCGCCGCCTGACCACCGCCCCCCGGACCGGCCCCGCCGGGGCGGTCCGCCACCCGCACCGACCACACAGTGAGGAACGACCCCCGTGATCCACGCCCAGTTCGACCCCACCGCCCGCCGGCTCCTGGCCGCCGCCGCCGTCGAGGCCAAGACGCGTCGGGACCTCTCCTGGCGGCAGATCGCCGACGCCAGCGGCCTGTCGGTCGCCTTCACCACGGCCGCCGTCCTCGGCCAGCACGCCCTGCCCGAGGACGCCGCCGAGGCCGTCGTCGAGCTGCTCGGCCTCGACGACGACGCCGCGCTGCTGCTGACCACCGTACCCACCCGCGGCTCGATCCCCGGTGCCGTCCCCACCGACCCGACGATCTACCGCTTCCACGAGATGCTCCAGGTCTACGGCACCACTCTCAAGGCCCTGGTCCACGAGGAGTTCGGCGACGGCATCATCTCCGCGATCAACTTCAGGCTCGACGTCAAGAAGGTGGCCGACCCCGAGGGCGGCGAGCGTGCCGTCATCACCCTGGACGGCAAGTACCTGCCGACCAAGCCCTTCTGACCCGCCCCCACCTCCCGCGAGGACACCATGGACTTCGTCCGGCGCACGGCGAGATCCTGGCCGCCGATGCGGCACGGCCCCTACGGCAGCGGCTGCTCCGCCCAGATGATCTTGCCGTTCGGCGTGTAGCGGGTGCCCCAGCGGTCGGCGAGCTGGGCCACCAGGAACAGGCCCCGGCCGCCCTCGTCGGTGCTCGCCGCGTACCGCAGATGCGGGGAGGTCGTGCTGCGGTCGGAGACCTCGCAGATCAGGGTGCGGTCGCGCAGCAGCCGTACCCCGATCGGCGGCCGCCCGTAGCGGATGGCGTTGGTGACCAGCTCGCTGAGGATCAGCTCGGTCGTGAACACCAGGTCCTGGAGGCCCCATCCGTCCAGCGCCCCGGTGACCGCGGTGCGCATCTCGGAGACGGCCGCCGGATCGGCGGGCACCTCCCACTCGGCCACCTGGGCCGGACCCAGCACCCGGGTCCGGGCCACGATCAGCGCCACGTCGTCGCTCGGCCGGGCCGGCATCCGCTCCAGCACGGTACGGCAGGTCGTCTCCGGGGAGCTGTCCGGCGCCCGGCGCAGGGCGTCGCCCAGCAGTTCGAGGCCGACGTCGATGTCCCGCTCCCGGTCCTCGACCAGCCCGTCCGTGTACAGCACCAGCCTGCTGCCCTCGGCCAGCTCCAGCTCGACCGTCTCGAACGGCAGCCCGCCCAGGCCCAGCGGCGGCCCGGCCGGCATCTCCGCGAACTCCACCCGCCCGTCGGGATGCACCAGCGCGGGCGGCGGATGCCCCGCACGGGCCATGGTGCACCGCCGCGACACCGGGTCGTACACCGTGTACAGGCAGGTCGCGCCGGTCACCGCGGCACCCTCGTCCGGGTTCTCGTCCTGGTCGATCCGGCCCACCAGTTCGTCCAGCAGGCCGAGCAGTTCATCGGGGGGCAGGTCCAGCGCGGAGAAGTTGTGCACGGCCGTGCGCAGCCGCCCCATGGTCGCCGCCGCGTGCAGCCCGTGCCCCACCACGTCGCCCACCACCAGCGCCACCCGGGCCCCGGACAGCGGCAGCACGTCGAACCAGTCGCCGCCCACCCCGGACTGCGCCGGCAGATACCGGTACGCGATCTCCAGCGCGCCCTGCTCGGGCAGCGTCCGCGGCAGCAGGCTGCGCTGGAGCGTCACCGCCATGCTGTGCTCGCGCGTGTACCGGCGGGCGTTGTCGATGGACACCGCCGCCCGCGCCACCAGCTCCTCGGCGAGCGCCAGCTCCTCGTTGTCGAACGGCTGCGGTTTCTCCGAACGCCAGAAGTTCGCCACCCCCAGCACCAGGCTGCCCGCCCGCAACGGCACGGTGATCAGCGAGTGGATGCCGTACTCCACCACCTTGTCCGTGCGCTCCGGCTCCTGCGCCCGCCAGCCCGGCGCGTCCCGCAGCCGCGGCTCCACCACCGACTGCCCGGTCGTCAGGCTGTGGGCCTGCGGGGAGGTGGACACGAACCGTATCCGGTGGTCCACCGGATACAGCGGGGAGTCCTTGCGGATGCCCACGCTGGCCACCCGGCGCATGTCGCTCCCCGGCCGCGGCTCCTCGCCGTGCAGCACCGGCTCGAACAGGTCCACCGTGGCGAAGTCCGCGAACCGGGGCACCGCGAGCTCCGCGAGTTCCCCGGCGGTGCGGGTCACGTCCAGGCTGGTGCCGATGCCCACCCCGGCGTCGTACAGCATGTTCAGCCGCTCCCGGGCCACCTCGGCCCGTCCGGACACCGCCCGCAGCTCGGTGGAGTCGCGCAGCGTGGTGACGCTGCCGGCCGGGCCGCCGCGCAGCTCGGTGGGCCGCTGGTTGATCGCCAGCAGGCGGTCCTTGACCAGGTGCACCTCGTCCGTGGCCATCCGCCCCGACGCCAGCAGCCGTGCCGTGTCGTCGTCCAGACCCAGCTCCAGGACATGCCGGCGCTCGGCGTTCCTGGGCAGGTCGAGCAGCCGCTGCGCCTCGTCGTTGGCGAGCAGCAGCCGGCCGTCGTGGCCGACGATCAGCACTCCCTCCCGGACCGCGTGCAGCACCGCGTCGTGGTGCTCGTACATCCGGGTCATCTCGTACGGCCCGAGGCCGTGCGTCTGGCGCAGCAGTCGTCTGCTGACCAGCGCGGTGCCCGCGGTGGCCAGCGTGAGCGCCGCGGCGGCCGCGGCGAGCAGCAGGGGCAGCTGCTGGTCGGCGGCCCCGCCCACGTGCGCGGTGGTGATGCCGGCCGACACCAGCCCCACCACGGTGCCCTTCGCGTCCTTGACCGGGACCACGCTCTGCACCAGTGGGCCGATCGTGCCGTTGATCTTCTCCACGACCGTGCCGCCGGCCACGGCCGGGCCGATGGTGCCGACGAACTTCTTGCCTATGCGGTCGGGACGGGGGTGCGTGTAGCGGATGCCCTGCGTGTTCATCACGACGATGAAGTCCACGCCGGTCGCCTTGCGGGCGGCCTCGGCCTTCGGCTGGAGGATCGCCGTCGGGTCCGGTGAGCGCAGCGCGGCGGCCGTGCCGGGCGCGTTGGCGAACGTCTGTGCCACCGCGAGGGAGCGGTTGCGGGCCTCGGTGTCGCTGTCGTGGCGCACCTGGAGCACCTGGGCCACCACGGCCGAGACCACCAGCAGCAGCACGATCACGACCTGGAGCACGAAGACCTGGCCGGCGACGCTGCGTCCGGTCACCGCCGCCCACAGCATTCCCGGCCGGTCGCCGTTCGCGCCGGGGCCGTCCGGCGGCGGGGCCAGTGGTGCGCGCGGGTGCCCGAAAGGTCGGGGCGGCCGGGACACTGGCCGGCCGGGCAGTCGCACCATGTGCCCATGTCTACACTGCCCGGCCCCATCAGGCGAGGGCGTCACCCCGGGGTGCGGGTCCCGGAGGCGTCGGACGAGGCGCGCCGGGGCAGGGAGCACACCGAGGGCGTGCGGGGAACGGCGCGGCCGGCCGCGGCCGGCCCGCCGGCAGGCGGCGCGCCACTTTCGCCCGGCCGCGGTCGGCCACCGGGAAGGGACCGGCCGGCTACCCATGGCGGAGCCCTCTGAGCCCTCTGAGCCTCGGGGCGAGGGGCGGGGCCACGTCGTCGGGGCGGGACGCTGCGTGCCGGGCGGCGGCGGTGAGGCGGCCGGTGACCCCGGACAGCGTGCGGACGGCGTCCGGTGCGAGGACCGGCTCGGTCACCGGACAGCGCGCCCCGCGGCCATCATGATCGTCCGCCATCGGCCCTACCTCGTCCTGTGCGTCTCCGGATGGATCACACAGCAAGAATGGGCCAGGAGGAGCGGAGGGCGCACCCCGGGCGGCGTGCGGGCGGGACGGCGGGGGATCACACCGGTGCCCCACCCGGGTGGCGGCACGCGGGAGCGGCTCCTAGTAATGGACTGCGTACTGCGCGTGCCGCGGTCGGGGGCGTCAGGTGCGGCCGCACTCCTGCACTGGAGCCGAGATGACCACCCGCTCTTCGTCCACCTGTTCCGACGACTCCCTCATATGCCCCGCTCCGGTCACGGCCGGTGTCCGGGTGCGGCCGGTCCGGATCCTGGCGCGGTCCGCGCCGCCGTCCGAGCCCCGGACGGGGCGGCCTGCCGGGGCCACGTCCGAGGGTGCGCCCGAGGCTGTGCCCGGGCCGGTGCCAGGGTCCGGGGCAGGGTCCGCGTCCGGAGAGGACGGCCGGTACGACGATCCGCTGTTCGGCCTGGTCCGTACGGCCGTCACCACCCGCCCCCTGGAGGACGTCGTCCGCCTCATCGCCCTGCTGGAGCGCTCCCCCGCGCACACGCGGACCCTGGCCGAGGCGGTGCGCTCGGCCGGACTCGATCGCTCGGTCGCGGACGTCACCCGACTGGCGGCCCTGCTCACCCGGCCCCCGAGAGGCCCCGCCGGCGCCGACGCCGTACTTTGCGCCGCCGCCGGGCAGCGCCCCGTGGACGAGGTGAGCCTGCTGCTGCGCCTGCTGCACCGCACCCCCCTGGAGCCGCGCTGCCGGCGGACCGCCGTACAGGCCGCGGCCACCGGGCGGACCGTCGGGGAACTGACCGCGCTGATCGGCAGGCTGGCCGCGGACACGGAGCGGCAGCCGGTGCGTGAACTCCCGTCCGCCGCCGCGGACGAGGACGCACCGGTCGCCGGCCGGCCGGGGGCCCTGCCCGGCCGCCCCTCGCCCGAACGCCCGCTGCCGCCCGGGACCGCGCCGGGCCGGGCGCCACGGGCACGGCTCAGGCTCCTCCGGCTCGAACCCGCCGGCCACGAGCCCCTCGCGCCCCCGCTGAAGGAGGCCGCCCGGCACGACCGTCCGGCCGGGACCGGCGTCCGCGTCGCCGCCCTGCTGGTGTTCCTCTGCGGAGCCGCGCACGCGCCCCGCTACTGGGCGGGGCTGTCCCACGGGCTGCTGGGCGCCACGCTCGTCGCCTCCGCGCTGTGCATGCTCCTGGGCCTCGCCCTGCCCGCGCGGGCGGCGCACGCCCGGCTCGGCGCGGCGGCGGCCGCCCTCGCGGTCACGGCGGGGCTCGGCGCGGGACAGGTGCTCGGCGGGCGGTTCGGGCTGCCGGACCCGGCACGGCTGTGGGCGGCCACACTCGCCCCGCCCTGGCTCGCCGGTACGGCCGCGGCGATGGCCGCGCTCGCCGCGCTCGCGGTGGTGCTGGCCGTCCTGCTCGGGGTCAGCACCACCGGTCGTAAGGAGAGTTGAGCCGGGGAACCGGCTGATCGAACGCACGCAGCTCCAGGTGGCCGTCCGCCCGGCCGGCCACCATCGCGAACGGCACGCCGTCCGCCTCCAGACACAGTTCCACGTCCTGCGGATGCACCCCTGTCCACCCCCGCCGCACCGCCTCGGCCAGCTCTGCCGCGGCTGCGGAGCGGCGGGCCCGTTCCAGGTAGGGCCCGGGAGCGGTGTCGGCGGCGCGCACCAGGGCGGCGATGTACTCGGCGCAGGCCAGATCCTCCTCGGCCCGCCCGTCGTCCCCGGTGACGACGAAGGTCACCGTCCGCGCCCCGGCCCGGCGCAGCACCTCGGCGGTCGCCCCGGCCACCGGAAAACTCGCGCACAGCAGGAGCCCCGCGTCCGCCACGGCCAGCGCCCCGGCGGTACCGGCGGTGGTCTTCTGCACGATCGTGCGGCCGCGCACATCGAGCGAGCGCAGCCGCGCGGGCGAGTTGGCGAGGTCGAAGCCCGGCACCGGCGCCCCGTCCTGGAAGGCCAGCCAGCCGGGGTTGCGGGCCTTGAGCGCCAGCGCCTCCCGCCGTGTCCCGGCGAACACGATCCGCTCGGCACCGCGCCGCAGCGCCGAGGCGGCCACGGTGAACGCGCGCATCACATCGACGACGACGGCGACCTCCGGCGCGGCAGGGGCGTCGGGGATCCCGGTGAACACGGTCCGCATCGCACCATGATCGGGCACGCGCGGGCGTTCAGGGCAGCCGGGGCGTCTTCGGCGTCTGCGCCGTCTCCGGCCGCGCGGCGCGCAGGCTGCGCAGCGCGAGGAGCAGGACGCCGATGTCGTCCAGGTAGATGGGATCGGGCAGCAGGTCGGTGGGGAGCAGCAGATACGCCACCGCGCCCCAGAACACCCAGCGCGGCCCAGCGGGAAGTCCGGCCCGCAGCAGCGTACGCCGGGCGCGCACCAGGCGTATGAGCAGGGCGACGGCGCAGGCGGCCAGGCCCGCGGCGACGGCGGCGGCGATGATCAGCAGCAGGGTGGTGGTGTCCACCGGAGCTCCTTGTACGGCACGTGGGCCTTACGACGGCAGGTCGGGGGACGGCGGAACCGCGCCGTCGGCGGTGTCCTCAGGGGCCGCCTTCGCCCGGCCGGGAAGACCGGGGATGCGCAGCCGTTCGAACGTCCGGGTGAGCTGCTGGAGCGGTGCGGGCGCCTTGGCGGCGGGCCGCTGCTGCGGCAGGGCGGGCGCCGGTACGTCACGGTAGGCGGCCAGCGCCTCCAGGGCCTGCTCGGCGGCCTCCTTGTACAGGTCCCGGGACTTCGTCATGGCCTCCAGCGCCTCGGCGTACATGGTGACCAGGCGCCGCTCCCGGTCCAGTTCCTCCTGGTGGGTCATCAGGGTCCAGTTGTCCCTGAGGTCCGCCAGCGCCTCGGTCGCGTCCTGCGGCGCCGGCCGGGACAGGGCGACGAAGTGCCGCAGCGCGGCGAGCAGTTCCGGGGGCTCGGAGCCGTCCAGGAAGACGCTGCGCACCCGGTGCGGGCCGCCGTCGTAGTCCTGCGGGGCCGGGTCCGGCGGCAGGATCACGGCGCCGCCGCGCGGCACCTCGACGCCGAGGTCCTTCAGCGCCCAGTTGACGCCGCGCAGTTGGTGCGGCGCGGCGCGGTGCTCCACGACCCGGTGCCGCAGGGCGGGTGGCAGCAGCCGGGCGAGCGGCAGCTTGCCCTGCTCGTCGGGGGTCATGGCCTCGTGCACGACCAGGTTGACGCACCAGGCCTCACGAGCGGCGTCCCGCAGCCGGCGGCGCATCTCCTTGTCGTCCGAGGGCAGCGCGTTGACCTGCCGGAAGCGCACGCCCGCGACCGTGGGGTGGTGGTCCCAGGAGCCGTCGTCGCCGGAGCCGCCCTCGGGCCAGAACAACGTCGCGGGCGAGGGCCAGCCCTCGTCCCACGGCCGCTCGGCCTCCGCGACGAGCCGCCACTCGTGTCCCTGCGGCCTGCTCCGCCGGGGTACGAGGGTCAGCCGGGCCCGCACGGTCACGGTGCCGCCGACCCGCCAGCGCGCCTCGAACACCGTGGGGGGCGTGTCGCTCACGGCGTCCTCGGGCGCGGGAGGCTCGGCGAAGTCGTCGATGTCCCCGCTCTCCCTGTGCCGGCGCAGGGTGCGGCGGACGACGTCCTCGGGTGCGGGACCGGTGTGACGGCCGCGCGCCGCCCAGACGGACTGCGGGACGGGGGCGCGGTCGGTGGCGGAGTTCGACATAGGCCAATCTGCTGATGAGGGCGGGTGCGTCTCCAAGTATCACCGTTCGCCCCGGGGAAACGTAGACGGCCCCGTGCCCGCGTGCGGCGCGTGTCCCGCGCGGGAGAAGCGCGGATCGCCGCCGACCGGGCTCCGCGGGTCGCTCTCGCAGGGTCCCGCGCGCCGGAGTGCGCCCGCGCCCCGCACACTCGGGGTGTGCGGGGCGCGGTCCGGTCGCGGCACAGGAGGCTCAGTCCTGGCCGAGGTGGTGCGCGGGAGCGCTCACGCGCCGCTCTCGCGCAGCATGTCCTCGCGCTCGACGATCTTCACGCGCTCGCGGCCCTGTGGTTCGCCCAGGGCGCGTTCGGCGGCGTCCAGCCGGTGCCAGCCCTCCCACGTGGTGTGGCGGACCTCGCGCTCGGCGAGGAAGGCGTCCACGGCCTCCGGCTCGGGCGAGGAGGGGGTGTGCAGGCGGCCCTCCGCGTGGTCGGCGAGCAGGTTGGCCACCGTCTCGTTGGCGTCCCCCTTGGTGTGGCCGATGAGGCCGACGGGGCCGCGCCGGATCCAGCCGGTGACATAGGTGGACCGCAGGTGCGTGCCGCCCTCCTCGACGACCCGGCCGCCCTCGTCCGGGACGGTGCCCGAGCCGAGGTCCCAGGGCAGCTTGGGCAGCTTCTCGGAGAGGTAGCCGACCGCGCGGTAGACGGCGGTGACGTCCCAGTCCTTGAACTCGCCGGTGCCCTTGACGTTGCCGGTGCCGTCGAGGGCGGTGCGCTCGGTGCGCAGGCCGACGACCCTGCCGTCCTCGCCGAGGATCTCCGCGGGGGACTCGAAGAAGTGCAGGAACAACTTGTGCGGGCGGTCGCCGACATCCCGGATCGCCCAGTTCTCCAGGGTCTTGGCGACCATGTCGGCCTGCTTGTTGCCGCGCCGGGTCTCGATCGAGCCGGCGTCGTAGTCGATGTCCTCGGGGTCGACGATGACCTCGATGTTGGGGGAGTGGTCCAGCTCGCGCAGCTCCATCGGGCTGAACTTCGCCTGGGCCGGGCCCCGGCGGCCGAAGACGTGGATCTCCAGGGCCTTGTTGGCCTTCAGACCGTCGTACACGTTCTGCGGGATCTCGGTCGGCAGCAGTTCGTCCGCGGTCTTGGCGAGGACGCGGGCCACGTCCAGGGCCACGTTGCCGACACCGAGCACCGCGACCTTCTCGGCCGTGAGCGGCCAGGTGCGCGGCACGTCCGGGTGGCCGTCGTACCAGGAGACGAAGTCGGCGGCGCCGTAGGAGCCGTCCAGGTCGATGCCGGGTATGGACAGCGCGCGGTCGGCCATGGCGCCGGTGGAGAAGATCACCGCGTCGTAGAAGGCGCGCAGGTCGTCCAGGCTGATGTCCGTCGGGTAGTCGACGTTGCCGAACAGCCGGATCTGCGGCTTGTCCAGCACCTGGTGCAGAGCGGTGACGATGCCCTTGATCCGCGGGTGGTCCGGCGCGACGCCGTAGCGGATCAGACCGAAGGGGGCGGGCATGCGCTCGAAGAGGTCGATGGACACGCCGGGGTCGGCGGCCACCTCGGACTTGAGCAGGGCGTCGGCGGCGTAGATCCCGGCGGGGCCGGCTCCGACGATGGCTACCCGCAGGGGGCGCGGCATGATCAGGTTCCCTTCGAGTGAAAAAGTCGACTCGATCGGGAAGCCTAAGCTAAGGCAGACCTAAGTAGGTACGCGGGTCCCGTCTATGACCTCATAAGTACATCTTATGACTTCTCTAGGGGTGTCTTATGGCGCCGCTCCGGGCTTCCCGAGGGACGCCCCGACGAGTCCGGACACGGGCAGCCGGCGGGACGGACCGCCGGCGCCGGTCCCCCGGGCCCCGGTCTTCCCCGGCCTCACTCCGGTTGGGTCAGTGCCTCCCTCTGGAGCTGAACCGCCGCCAGCAGGCTCAGCTTCGGCTCCGCCTGGCGCAGGGCCTTCGTCGCCGCGACCGAGGAGAGGTCACCCGTGAAGCCGACGGCGGCCAGCCGGGCGCGGGTCCAGTCGGCGCGCAGCTTGGCCTCGGTGGCCTGTGCGGTCGACTCGACCAGCGCGACGGCGCGTTCCAGCCCTGGGCGCTCCTCGGGTGACGCCTGCGCCAGCGCCTCGCGCAGCGCCGGGGCCACCACATCCGCGTCCCGGATGACCACCAGGTGGTTGTGCTTCCTGTGCAGACCCGCGAGTTCCATCATGTTGATCATCCTCGCCGTCAAGGGCGCGGAACGACAAGCGGCTTGAGGAAGACCAGAGGCTGGGGGAGGCCGGGGGGAGCCCGGAGGCTACCGCGCGGGCCGTGCGCAGTGCAGGAACAGGTGCGGTTCCGGTACGGCCTCGGGGTGCGCCGGCGCGAACTCCGCGTGCTGCTGCGCCAGTACGGCGAGTCCGGCCCGCGCCGCCACGTCCTCGAACGCGTCCGCGCCGAAGCTCGTCACCCGCACCGGCTGCCCCATGAAGAGTCCCTCGGCGCACTCGACGTCGACGGGCACGGTCGCCAGCACCACGAACCCTCCGGGCCGTACCGCCCGCGCGAGCCGCGCCACCACGGCCTCCTGCTCGGTCCGGTCCATCTGGAGCAGTGAGAAGTAGGCGCAGGCCGCGTCGAACTCCCCCTCCTCCAGCGGGAGGTCACGGATGTCCGCCCGGCGGAACTCGGCCCCCGGGACCTGCCGCGACGCCAACTCCACCATCACCGGGGACACGTCGACGCCGAGCACCCGGTGCCCCGCGTCCGTCAGGGTCCGCGCGGTCGGCCGCCCCGTGCCGCAGCCCGCGTCCAGCACCCGGCTGCCCGGCGCGAGCCGCTCCAGCAGCCAGCGCAGGGACGCCCGGTGCGCCTCGGAGGAGGCGAACGCCCGCTCGTAGTCGAGACCCAGCGCGTCGAACACCACGGCCGCCGGTACCCGGCGCTCGTCCTCGGTCACCACGGCTCCTCCCGTCGCGCGGCACCGGCCCCCGCGGCACCGGCCCGCACACCGCCCGCCCGGCGCCCGTGCGGCACCGGCGCCGGGCATCCTCGCACCCCGCGCGCCGCGTCCACAACGGCGTGGCACGACGGCGCGTTTGCGTACCGCGCGCCGCAGGCGGCAGGGTGCGCTTGTGCCCACCTTGCTGATCGTCCACCACACCCCGTCACCCAACTGCCAGGCCCTGTTCGAGGCCGTCGTCTCCGGTGCCACGGCACCCGGGATCGAGGGCGTCCGGGTGGTGCGCCGCGCGGCCCTCGCGGCCACCGCCGCCGACGTCCTCGAAGCCGACGGGTATCTCCTCGGCACCCCCGCGAACCTCGGCTACGTCTCCGGCGCCCTCAAGCACTTCTTCGACCAGATCTACTACCCCTGCCTGGACGAGACCCGGGGCCGCCCCTTCGGTTACTACGTCCACGGGGGCAACGACGTCACCGGCGCGGTGCGCGCCCTCGACACCATCACCACCGGCCTCGGCTGGCGCCGTGCGGCCGAACCGGTCACCGTCACGGGTGAACCCGGGCGGGCCGACACGGAGGCCTGCTGGGAACTCGGCGCCACCCTCGCCGCGGGCCTGTCCGCCTGACCCGCCCGCGCACCCCCGCTCGCCCGCCCGGCCCCGCTCCCGCGGCGCCCCGCCCCGGACCGCGTTCGGCACCGGTGCGGGCGCGTGACCACAGGGTCGTGATCGCACACCCGGCCGGGCGTAGTACCCCGGTACCAGCGCTTCTGCCCCGTTCAGCCCCCAGTACCACGGGTTCGGTGGGTTATGGCGCCTAGCGTTGCGGATGAGACGTCAGACGTGACGGACGCCGCCGCCCGGGAGGGCACGACGGACGCCGCGGTCCGCGACAGAGGGAGCCCGCATGATCGAGGCACGAGGACTGACCAAGAGATACGGCGAGAAGACGGCGGTCGACGCACTGGACTTCGTCGTCAGACCCGGCACCGTCACCGGATTCCTGGGCCCGAACGGCGCCGGGAAGTCCACCACCATGCGCATGATCGTCGGCCTCGACGCCCCGACGAGCGGCTCCGTCACCGTCAACGGCCGCCGCTACGCCGGCCACCGGGCCCCGCTCCAGGAGGTCGGCGCCCTGCTGGAGGCCAGGTCCGTGCATCCCGGCCGCTCGGCCCACCAGCACCTGCGGGCGCTCGCGCTGACCCACGGCATCCCGCGCCGCCGCGTCGACGAGGTCATCGGGCTCGCCGGGCTCGGCGGCGTCGCCGGCAAGCGGGCCGGCTCCTTCTCGCTCGGCATGGGCCAGCGGCTCGGCATCGCCGCGGCCCTGCTCGGCGACCCCCGCACGGTGATGCTGGACGAGCCGGTCAACGGCCTCGACCCCGAGGGCGTCCTGTGGATCCGCAACCTGCTCACCTCGCTGGCGGCGGAGGGCCGCACGGTCTTCGTGTCCTCCCACCTGATGAGCGAGGTCGCGCAGGTCGCGGACCATCTGATCGTGGTGGGCCGGGGGCGGCTGCTCGCCGACACGACCGTACGGGACCTGGTGCGCGACGCGGGCGGAGACACCGTCCGGGTCGCCACCGGGGACCCGGGACGACTGCGCGAGGTGCTCGCCGGACCGGGCGTGGAGATCACCGGCCGGGTCGGTGCGGAGGAACTCCAGGTCAGCGGGGTGAGTGCCCGGGAGGTCGGGCTCAAGGCCGCCGAGCACGGCATCCCGCTGTTCGAACTGAGCACCAGGGCCGTGTCGCTGGAGGCGGCCTTCATGGACCTGACCAGGGACGCCGTCGAGTACCACGGCACCACCACCGGCACCGACCGGACCCGAGCCGACGGCACCGGCGCCGGCACCGACCGCACCGGGAGCGCCGCATGAGCACCGTGACCGAGACCACCTCAGCCGCGGGGAACACCGAGGCCGCGCCCGGCCGCCCCGCCTACCGGGTGACCGGGCGCCGCGTCCTGGCCTCCGAATGGGCCAAACTCTGGTCCCTGCGCTCCACCTGGATCACCCTCGGCCTGGGACTGCTGTTCCTCGTCGTCTTCGGCGTCATCGCCGCCTACCGCTACCAGTCCATGATCGGCTCGCCCCGCATGGACAAGGACTTCGCCCGCTCCACGGCCCTCAGCCTCTCCCTCTTCGGCGTCAACTTCGCCCAACTCGCCCTCGGGGTCCTGGGCGTGCTGGTCACGGCGGGGGAGTACTCCACCGGCATGATCCGCTCCACCATGGCGGCGGTGCCGCGCCGGCTGCCCGTCCTGTGGTCCAAGGCCGCGGTGTACGGACTGGTCGCCCTCGTCGTCGGCACGGCCGGCGCGTTCGCCGCCTTCCTCGCCGGCAGCCGGATCGTCTCCGACACGTCCGCCGCCCTGACGATCGGTCACCCGGGTGTCGTCCGCGGCCTGTTCGGCGCCGGGCTCTACCTCGGCCTCGTCGGCGTCATCGGTGCGGCCCTGGGCGCGCTGCTGCGCTCGGTGGCCGGCGGCATCTCCGTCCTGGTCGCCACCTTCATGCTCGTACCCGGCCTCGCCTCCCTGCTGCCCAGCTCCTGGCAGGACGACATCGGCCCCTACCTGCCGAGCAACGCGGGCCAGGCGATGTACGCCCTCACCCACGACGCCACCACGCTGTCCCCGGGCGCCGGGCTGCTGGTCTTCCTCGGCTGGACCGTGCTGGCGCTGGCGGGAGCGGCCTACCGCCTGCGGCGGGGGGACGTCTGACCGAGGTCCCCGCCATGACCACCCTGCCTTCCGCCCCCGCGGCCCCCGCGGTCACGGAGGAACTCGGCGCCATGGGGCCGCTGGTCGCCCGGCTCGGCCGGGCCGGCCGGCGGCTGCGGGGTGCCGACCGGGACCGGCCCTGGGCGCTGGACACCGCCGTGGTGGCCGCCGTCTTCCTGATGTTCTGCCTGCCGGATCTGCTGCACGGCGGCGTCGTCGACGCGGACGGACCGCGCCGCTTCCGGCTCGCGTTCACCCGGCTGCCGCTCGCGGCCGTGCTCGCCGCGCAGGCGGGCCTGGTACTGCCGCTGCTGTGGCGCAGACGTCGTCCCGCGACGGCCTTCGTCGTTGTCGCCGCGGTGTTCGTCCTCCAGTGGGCCATCGGCGCCGCCCTGCACGCGGACGTCGCCCTCTTCCTCGCCCTGTACAGCCTCGCCCTGCACGGGCGGCCGCGCCGGATTCCCTGGGCCTGCGCGGTGATGGCGGCCGCCCTCGCGCTGGTCGCGGTACGGGTGTCGGCCGTCGTGTCGGTCGCGGACGCGCTGTTCTTCCTGCTCAGCACGGCGACCGCGGCCCTCGCGCTGGGCCTGGCGATCCGGATCCGCCGCGCCCAGCTCGCCGCGCTGCGGGACCGGGCGGCCCGCCTGGAGACGGAGCGCGACCAGCGCAGCAGACTGGCCGCGGCCTCCGAACGCGCCCGGGTGGCACGGGAGATGCACGACATCGTCGGCCACCACCTGTCCGTCGTGATCACCCTCGCCGACGCGGGCGTGTGCGCCACCGCCGCCGATGCCGGACGCGGCGCCGAGGCCCTCGCGCTCATCGGCGACACCGGCCGTCAGGCCCTCGGCGAACTCCGGCGGGTCCTCGGCGTGCTGCGCGACACCGACGCCTCGCCCGCCTGCCCCGAACTCAGCCCGCAGCCCGGACTCGCCGACCTCGACGCCCTGTGCCACGGCGTGCGCGCCGCCGGGCTCGACGTCGTGTACCGGACCGCCGGGAAGGTCGAAGCCCTGGACGAAGGAGTGCAGTTGACCGTCTACCGGATCGTGCAGGAAGCCATGACGAACACCCTGAAGCACGCGGGAGCCGGTACCCGGGTGGACCTCGCGATCGATGTCGGGGAGGGCCGGCTCGGCATCCAGGTCCGCGACACGGGCAGGTACGTCCGGGCGGGGCGACGAGGCGACGGCCAGGGCCTGCCGGGCATGCGGGAGCGCGTCGCGCTGTACGGCGGACGGCTCAGCGCGGGCCCCGCCCCGGGCGGCGGCTGGATCGTCGCGGCCACCCTCGACCTCGGCCCGCGGGAGGGCGCGGCGTGACCACCGTGCTCATCGTGGACGACCAGCCGCTGCAACGGTACGGCTTCCGGATGCTGCTGGACTCCGTGCCCGGGACCGAGGTGGTCGGCGAGGCCGCCCATGGCGCGGAGGCCGTCCGCCGGGCCGCCCTACTGCGCCCCGACGTCGTCCTGATGGACATCCGCATGCCGGGTATGGACGGCATCGAGGCCACCCGGCGCATCGTCGCCACCGGCGCACGCTCACGCGTCCTCGTGCTGACCACCTTCGACCTGGACGAGTACGTGCACGCGGCCCTGCGCGCCGGGGCCAGCGGCTTCCTGCTGAAGGACGCCCGCCCCGACGAACTGCTGGCGGGCATCCGCGCGGTGGCCGGCGGCGACGCGGTGATCGCCCCCGCCCTCACCCGCCGCCTCCTGGACGAGTTCGCCCGCTACGGCCGCGCCCCCGCCGACGACCCCCGTGTCGACCGTCTCACCGAGCGGGAACGCGAGATCCTCGTCGCCATCGGCAAGGGCTGGACCAACGGCGAGATCGCCGCCCGCCTCGTCCTGTCCGAGTCCACGGTCAAGACCCATGTCGGCCGCGTCCTGGCCAAGACGGGCGCCCGCGACCGGGTCCAGGCGGTGATCTTCGCCTACGACCTCGGGCTGGCGCGGCCGAGTGCGCGGTGACGGCCGGGGCCGGGAGCCCGAGCGCCGGACGCCGCGTGCGGGAGGGAGCGCCGGCCGTCGCGTCGCAGGCGCCGAGGACGGCGATGCGAAGCCGGTGAACGCCGGGGCCCCGGCCGACCGCCCTGTCTCTCCGCGCCCGGCCGCCGTCCCCCGGGCCCCCGCAGCTTCACCCCCGGGCCTCGCTGGGCCACCCGGGTGACGCGCGCCCGCCGGGAAAGTGCGACCGGTCCCAACGGCCCCCACCCGCCTGTCCTTCCCACCGGACCCCCGCGCCCGGCACCCCACCGCCCCGTCACGCCCCCGGACGAAGGTGCGGGGCCGGTGGGGCTGGCACACGATGGACGCGGGTCGCGTCCCGCCGACGCGGCCGCAGCCGTCGTACGTCGTCTAACCGAGGGAGCGCCGGATGCGAGCGGACGGCACCGCACCCGGGCGGCCCGCGCCGGGCGGCCCGGACCCAGCAGACGTGCTGCGCGGCTGCGCGCGGGACGTGCTGGAGATCGCCGAGGGCATCCGCGCGGTGTCCGGACGCACCGCCACCACCCTGTCCGCCCCGGACCTGACCGCCGCGACCCGCCGCCACCCCCGCACCGGCCTCGCCGGCTGCTGGGCCCTGCTGCGGGCCCTCACCGCACGACCGGGCCTCGGCGGTCCCGCGGACCCCGGGCCCCGCGACGGCATGGCCCGCGCCCTCGCCCGCGCGGGCCGGGCACGCGGCGCGGAGAACCTGGCCGCGCTGGTGGCCCTCACCTCCCTGCGCCTGCGCGTCACCGCCGTACTCGCCGACCACCCCGAACTGGCCCGCACCCCGGGCATGCGCCTGCTGACCCGGGCCGTCACCGCCGAGCGCGACGAGGACGCCGTACGGGCCCTGCGCACCCTGCTCCGGGACCGCACGGCCCAGCGCGCCCTGTCCGGGCTCGCGCCGCTGATATCCGAACTCCTCTCCGTCCGCGCCCTGCTGGACGGGCCGTCCGAGCGCGGCGGCGTCCCCGAGGGCGGCGCCGAGGCCGTCGACCTCGGCGACCAGCGCCGCCGGATCATCGCCACCGAGGGCTCCCTCCTCGGCTTCCTGCGGAACATCGAGGCGCTGTCCACCGACGGACGGATCCTCGTCCAGAACGTGCGCGGCCCCGACGGCGTCGTCCGCTACGTCGTCCAGGCCCCCGGCGCGGCCCCCGGCCGTCCCCGCGACGACGCCCCGCAGGACCTGGTGGGCGCCTGGCGCGACCTGTGCGCCACGGACTCCCCGTACACCCGCTCCCTGGTGCACGCCCTGGCCGTGCACGGCATCCCGCGCGGCGCCGAACTCGCCCTGATCGGCCACAGCGAGGGCGGCAACGCGGTCCTCAACCTCGCCCAGGACGAGGACTTCTGCCGCACCTACCGCGTCACCCACGCCATCGCCGTGGGCGCCCCGTCCGGCGACCGCAAGCCCGCCGACCCCCGTACCTGGATCGCCACCGTCACCAACCAGTACGACCTGGTGGCCGCCCCGGACGGGCACCGCACCGAACCGGCGCCCCGCGCGGACCCGGACGACACCACCCGCTACCACGTCGAATACGCCGGTCCCACCCGCGAGTTCCCGCTCTGCCACCGCCTGCGCGAATACATCGAGCACCTGCGGACCCTGCTCCCCGTGGCCCGAGCGGATCTGGACGAGGCACTGGCCCCCTACCGCGGGCCCGTCGTACGCACCCAGGCCTACCGGCTCAAGAACCACGCCCACCCGCCCGCCGGCCACCCCTTCCTCACCCTGGCCACCGCCCCCGTGCGCACCACCGTGGGCCCGGTCGAGGTCCCGGTGCGGTACTACGACTCCGCCGCCGCGCACCTCTGCTTCCCCGTCGACCCGGCGGCGGCCCGGAGCCTGCTGCCCGACGCGGACTGGCTGGCACCGAGCCGGCTGGGCCCCCGGGCCCTGGCCGTGCTCTCCGTGCACGAGCACCGGTGCACCACCATCGGCCCGTACACCGAGATCGCTCTGTCCGTCCTGGTCGACGACCTGTGGCGGCCGCGTCCGTACGACGCCGTCATCGATCTGCTGCGCCGTGTCGACCTGCGCCGTACCGGCCGCTACGTCCTGTCGCTCGCCGTCACCACCGAGGCGGCCCGCGTGGTCGCGCGGGAGGTCTGGGGGCAGCCGGTGCTCAGGATGCGTGCCGAGGCCGACCTGACGGGCCGGGAGATCCGGGCCCGCTCCGAGGACCTCGGGCTCGTGGTCGAGGGCCGGCTCGGGCCGGGCCTGCGCTGCCCCGACGCCGACCGGGCCCTGTACGGCCGCCGGGGCACCGGCACGGTCCGCACCCTGGTCCGGGCCCAGGGCAGGCTGCGGCTGCACCCGGGCGCGGGCGTCCGGGTACGGCTCGACAACGCGGCCGCCGAGCCCCTCGCCGGGCAGCTGCGCCGACTCGGCATCGACGCGGCCCGGCCCCTGTTCGTGCTGGCCTGCCCGCAGTTCATGGCACACCGCGGCGGCGGCGCGGAGCTGGCGCGCTGAAGTCCCGCACGCACGCAGCCTAGTTGGGAGTCCCCATGGTGACCGAGTCCGCCCGGCCGCAAGCGGCGCAGGCCGATGAACTCCTCGCCCACATCGGCCGGTTGCGGGCCGACGCCGATCTGATGGACGGCTACGCCCGGCGCCTGCGCGCCACCGCGGCCGCGCTCGGCGGCTGTCCGATGGCGCCCGAGTGGAGCCGCCCGGCCCTGGACCGGCAGGCGGCCGCCTGCGCCGCGGCGGCGGTCCGGCTGCGCACCGCCGCCGAGGCGCTGCTCGCCCACGCGCGCGCGGACCGGCCGACGCGGGGCGCGATGTCGGGGTCGTAGGAGGGGGCGCAGGAGGGGGCGCAGGGATACGGAGGTGTGTGTGGGGGAGTCGTGGTGGCGGGGCTCAGTCGGGCTGTTCCTCGGAGCCGGGCTTCGGGCGGGCGCGGGTCCAGGAGGGGTCGACGACCGGGAGGGGCTGGGGGAGGGGGACGATGCGGTGCATGGGGATCCTTCGGACTGGTGGGGGTTGGTCCGTGGCGGCGGTTCGAGGAGCGGCGGCGCTGCCCGGAAGAGCCGGGCGGGACGAGGTGGTTCAGACGGACCGCAGTTCCGCCCAGACGACACGGGCGGGCCGGTCGGCCGGGAGGGTGACGCCCCAGCCGAGGCTCAGCGACTCGACCAGGAGCAGCCCGCGCCCGTGCTGGTCCTCGGCTCCGGGGCGGCGGCTCACCAGGAGCACTGAGCCCGCGTCCCCGGTGGTCTCGTCCGCCACCTCCACCCGTATCCGCTCGGCCGTGCGGCGCAGCCGGCAGCCGATCCGGGTGCCGCCCGCGTGCACCAGCGCGTTGGTGACCAGCTCGGAGACCACCAGGACCACATCGTCCCGTACGCCCTCCGGCACACCCCACACAGTGAGCAGATCCCCCGCGGCCCGGCGGGCGGCGCCGACGGACGAGGGACGGGCCGGCAGGTCGAAGGAGGCGTCCGACGCCGGGAGTCCGACCCCGGTGACCGGCCGGCCGGCCCTCTCGGACCGTGCGCCCCGCCCCGGGCCCGGCCCGCCCGCGGCGGACGACCGGTCCTCTCTCGCGTCCGGGGGCGGGCGGTGGAGCGGTCGGGGGAGGAAGGGCGGAGCCATCGCCGTACGCCTTTCGTCCGGCCTGGCGTGGGGAGCGTCCGGCCGTGCGTGGTGGGGGGTCGGTCGGGCGGCCGCGCGCAGCAGGCGGCGCACCGCCCCGTACGAGGCCGTGCCGCGGCCCGGTCCCCCGACCGGCCACGCCGCCTGCTCCTCGGTCGGCCGGAGCAGTCGCTCCACTTTCCCACCTGTCAACAACAGGCCGCAACCTACGAGTTGAAAATGGCAGTCGGCCGTGTACATGTTGCCCGCAACGGGCACACCCAAGCGTGGCGGGCCCGCGGTGAACGTGTACGCGGGCGACCCTGCTGCCTGCTCCCGGGGGTGCGGATGACCACGGAGACCGACTGGGGCGGCGCGCCTTCCGTGCTGCGCATGATCCTCGGCCGGCGGCTCGAGCGGCTGCGGGTCCGCGCCGGACTCGGATACGCCGAGGCGGGGGCCGCCATCGGGGTCAGCCACTCCACGATCCGCCGGATGGAGGCCGCCAAGGTGGCCCGGCTGCGCCTCACGGACGCCGAGAAGCTGCTCCAGGTCTACGGCATGACCGACCCTCACGAGATCGACACCTTCCTGCGCTCGGTGCGCGAGGCCAACAAGCGTGGCTGGTGGCACGGTTACCGCGATGTCCTGCCCGACTGGGGCGCCGCCCACCTCAGTCTGGAGCAGGCCGCCGAACGCATCCGCGGCTACGAGAACCAGTGTGTGCCCGGCCTGTTGCAGACCGAGGACTACGCCCGCGCCCTGCTTCGCGCGACCCACCCGGGCGCGTCCGCGGAGGTCACCGAACGCCGGGTCGCCCTGCGGATGCGGCGGCAGTGGCTCCTGGCCGGGGCCGAACCCCCGCGGGTGTGGGTGGTGCTGGACGAGACCGCGCTGCGCCGGACCGTCGGCGGGTCCGGGGCGATGCGCGCGCAGATCGACCACCTCGTCGAGATCGGCCGGCTGCCCCATGTGACCGTGCAGCTCATGCCGTTCGCGCACGGCCCGCACCCCGCGATGTCCGCGGCCGCCTACCACCTCTTCCGGTTCCGGGCCCGTGAACTGTCCGACATCGTCCACGTCGACGGCCTGCTCGGGGCCGTCCACCTCGACAAGCCCGAGCACGTCGAGCCGTACCGCGAGGCCCTGGACCGCCTCGCCGTCCAGGCGGCGCCCGTGACGCGGACCGAATCCCTGCTGGGCGCGATCCGCAAGGAGCTGTAGGCCCGTGAGCCCGTGAGCCCGTGAGCCCGTGGCGGCCGCAGGGGCCGCAAGGGCCGTCGGCCCGAGGGCCGCGCACTTTCCCCGCACGTCCGCCGAGCCGCCGTCCGCGCGGGGCGCCGGCGCCCTCGTCGGGGGTGACGGCGGGGCACCCGCATGGCCCTCGGCCGGATCGCCCGGCCGCCCGAGGAGCGGTAGAACCGGATACATGACCGGACCGGCACGCTCCGAGGCCAGGAACCGACGCAACCTTCCCCGCCTCGCCGCATGCCCGGAATCATCAAAAAACCGCCGGAACCACCCAAGCCGAAACGCGGTATTACCAGCCGTCAGCAGACGGGAACAGCCCGTCCGTCACGAAATCGGGGGAACGAGACACATGTCCGTCCGTAGCCGTACGACCCTGTTCACCGCCCTCGCCCTCGCCGCCGGCCTCAGCCTGGCCGCGGTGACGCCCGCCCTCGCGCGGCCCTCCACCGCGCGCGCCACCGCCGTCGCCCAGGGGGACGCGCACAACGTCACCCAGCACGTCGCCGACTTCTACGGCGCCTACATCGACGCCGTGTGGGCCACCGGAGACAAGTCCGCGGGTGCCGAGGCCAAGGCCCTGTGCGCCTTCTACCTCTCACCGGCCGCCCGGCAGAAGGTCGCCGCCTACGAGAGCGAGGAGCACGCCGACGGCATCCTCTTCGCCCAGAACGCGCCGGTGCGCTGGCAGGTGGCCTACACCGGTTCGGGCGCCGGCCACGCCACCAGCCGGGTGACGCTGACCTGGAGCGACGGCCCGCACGCCGAGCTCACCCGGATCGACGTCCAGTCCGACCTGCGGACCCTGAAGATCACCGACCTCAAGCCGGCCGGCTGACCGCACGGCACGTCTCCCGGCGGCGTCCCGCTGCGAACCGGACGGGTCTACGACAGCTCGGTGCCCGCAGCGTCCTGCCGTACGGCCGCCCGGCCGTGGCCACGCCCGTGGCCGTGGTGACGGTGCCGCTCGACGGGGGTGCGGTGCAGCGCGATCAGCGCGGCGTCGTCACCGAGACTGCCCCCGGCGTGGGCGAGCAGATCGCGGCGGATGTGGTGCAGCAGTGCCTCGGGAGGTTCCTCGCTCCACCGCGCCACCCGCTCCGCCAGCGGATAGAACCGGCCCCGGGCGTCCCGTGCCTCGATGACGCCGTCGGTGTAGAGCAGCAGGGTGTCGCCGGGCTCGAAGGAGAAGACGTCCAGCGTGTGCTCCACGCTCGCCGGCAGCCCCTGCACGCCGAGCGGCGGCGAGGGGTGCAGGCTCGGCACCGTCACCACGTGCCCCGGACTCAGCAGCAGCGGCGGCGGATGTCCGCAGCTGGTCATCCGGGTGATCTGGTCCCGGTCCGGGATCTCCACCAGCAGCGCGGTGGCGAACCGCTCGCCCGCCTCGTCCTCCGGCTCCAGGTCGGCCGTGTACCGGGTGACGCTCTGCTCCAGCGTGTCGACCAGGTTCTCCAGTGTGCCGTGCCGGTGGGCGCTCTCCCGGAACGCGCTGAGCAGCAGCGCGGCCTCCCCGATGGCGGGCAGCCCCTTTCCGCGGACGTCCCCGATCAGCACCCGTACGGCGTTGTCGCACACGGTCGCCGCGTAGAGGTCGCCGCCGATCTGGGCCTCGTCCTCCGCGGCCAGGTACAGCGAGGCGATCCGCAGCGGGCCGATCTGCTCGGGCAGCGGCCACATCAGCACGTGCTGCGCGGCCTCGGCGACGGTGCGGACCTGGGCCAGCTGGGCCTGCCGCCGCTCGCGCAGGGCGCTGTAGAGGACCACCGTGACCGAGAGCAACGCAAGGGTGATGATCTGCACGATGTGGTTGGAGGTGCCGATGCCGCCGTGGGCGAGGGCGATGACGATCTGCGCGAGCGTGGCCAGCGCGCCGACGGCCGCGGTCGTCCGGGGGCCGGCGAAGGACGGGGTCAGCGCGGGCGCGATCACCAGGGCCGGGCCGAGGTGGATGCTCTCCGGCGCCTGTACGTCCACCACCGTGATCACCGCGATGAGGGTGATCGGCAGCAGCAGCAACGCGTGCGACGACTGCCAGAATCGCCGCTCACCGGCCGACCCGGCCCGAGATCCCATGCCTACCAGCGTGCTACCGGGCGGGATGGGCGGCCACTTCGCCCGGTCCGCCCGTCGCCGCGCCGCCACGCCGAGCTCCCTTTGCGCGGCTTTGGCCCTAAGCGGGGCGTGAATATGCCAAACGCACACTACTGAATCCCGGATTCCGGGGGCAGTCTGCTGCCGTACCGCCCGCCCCGCCGCGTTCACGAGGTCCGGAAGCCTCCCCGCACGCGGCGGGGCCGGCGTTCGTACGGGCCGAAAACGCGTTGCGGTGGACCGGCGCACTCGATGAGCTGGAGCGGCGGGGGCCGCCCCGCCCGGTAGCCCTGTCGGTCGTGCGGGCCGCCGCGCCGGGACCATCCGAGTCGGAAGACGTGGCCGGAGGGGGAGAGGTTGCCTTCTCTCCCCAGTTTTCCCTTCCGTCCGCCTGTGGGGCTTCCCACCCCTTAAAGATCTTGACGGCCGTCGCGCGGATCGCTGAACTGTCCCCCGGGCCGTGCGACCACACGACCCGGGGGAAATCCGCCGGCATTCCGATGGTGATGCCTGAAACGAGCGGGTATTGGGAAAAGCCTCGTACGGTCGATCACCGGACGTGGGCCGAAGGGGGGCGATGTGCATGACAGGTGCGTCGAAGGCGAAGGTGACGGGCTGTCCCGTCTCATGACCGCGGAGAGACTTCCCGACCGGCTCCGCCCGGCGGCGGCCCGCCTCGCCCGGTTCGCCGGGCGCACCCTGCGCGGCGAGTGGCAGGCCATCGTCGTCGACCCGGTACGGCAGCTCGCCCGGCGCGGACTGCCGGGGCTGTTGCTGGCCTTCGTCGCGGCGTTCGGCGTCATCTTCTTCCACGACATCGCCCAGCACCCCACCGGCGCGGTCTGGGTCACCCGGCTCGGCGGCGTCAAGGCCGACCTGCCGCTGTGGCTGTCCCTGCTGCGCACCCCGGTGTCGCTGTACGTCCCGGCGCTCGACCTGCCGGTCTGGGCCGGCATCACCCAGCTGTTCCTGGCCTTCGCGCTCGCCGAACTCACCCTCGGCCGCTCCCGTACCCTCGCGATCGCCTACACCACCACGCTGGCCGGCACGCTCGTCGCCCGGCTGATGGTCGCGGTCGGGCCCGGCTGGTCGGGCTTCGGCCTGCCGGCCGCCTGCGGGCACGTCCTGGACACCGGGCCCTCGGCGGCGGTCGTCGGCCTGTTCACCTATCTCTCGGTCATCAGACGCGCGCCGGTGGTCTTCACCCTCACCGGCGGCTCCATGGTGTGGGAGTCGATCGCCGTACCCAACCTCGCCGGCCGCGAGCACCTGATCGCGGTGGGCTCGGCCGTCGTCCTCGGCCTCCTGCACGGCCGCCGGGCGCGGCTGCGCGCCCTCGGCCGCTCCCTGCTTCCCACCCGCACCCCCGTACCGGCCCCTGCGGCCCCCAAGGCGTCCCCGGTTCTCCCCATGGCCGCCCCCGCCTCCGCCGTCG
>NZ_LBDA02000010.1 GCF_000980885.2 Streptomyces malaysiense
CCCCACCCCCACCCACGGGACCCACCGCACCCTCGCCCACACCGAACCCCCCACCGGCCCCCGCATGGCCAAGGGCGAACCCCCGAGGCCCCCCAAGGAACCCGGCGGCGGCATCCTCATGGGACGGCCCTTCGGGGTGCCCGTGTACGTCGCACCGAGCTGGTTCCTCGTCGCCGCCCTGATCACCTGGGTGTTCGGCGGACAGCTCGACCGCGTACTGCCCGAACTGGGCGCCGCCCGGTACCTCGTCTCGCTGTTCTTCGCGGTCGCCTTCTACGCCTCCGTACTCGTCCACGAACTCGCCCACACCGTCGCCGCGATCCGCTTCCGACTCCCCGTCCGCCGCATCCAGCTCCAGTTCTTCGGCGGCGTCTCCGAGATCGAGAAGGAAGCCGAGACACCCGGCCGGGAATTCGTCCTGGCCTTCGTCGGCCCGCTCCTCTCCCTCGTCCTCGCCGGACTCTTCTACCTCGCCATGAAGCCCGTGCAGCCCGGCACCGTCCCCGGCGTCCTCCTCGCCGGCCTGATGGTCTCCAACCTCATCGTGGCCGCCTTCAACCTCCTCCCCGGCCTCCCCCTCGACGGCGGCCGGATGCTCCGCGCCGTCGTCTGGAAGATCACCGGCAAACCCATGAGCGGCACCGTCGCCGCCGCCTGGGTCGGCCGCGCCCTCGCCGTCGCCGTCCTCGTCGGACTGCCCCTGCTCAACTCCTCCGGCAGCCTCCGCGGCGGCACCGAGGACACCGGCGGCATGAACACCGTCACCGACGCCCTCCTCGCCGCCATCCTCGCCGCGATCATCTGGACCGGCGCCGGCAACAGCCTCCGCATGGCCAGGCTCCGCGAACACCTCCCCGAACTACGCGCCCGCACCCTCACCCGCCGCGCCGTCCCCGTCGAGACCGGCACCCCTCTCTCCGAGGCCCTGCGCCGCGCCAACACCGCCGGCGCCCGCGCCCTCGTCGTCGTCGACGCCGACGGCCACCCCCTCTCCCTGGTCCGCGAGTCCGCCATCGTCGGCGTACCCGAGCACCGCCGCCCCTGGGTCCCCGTCAGCAGCCTCGCCCAGGACCTCACCGACGGCATGCGCGTCTCCGCCGAGCTGTCCGGCGAGGAACTCCTCGACGCCCTGCGCGCCACCCCCGCCACCGAATACCTCGTGATCGAGACCACCGGCGAGATCTACGGCGTCCTCTCCGCCGCCGACGTGGAACGCGCCTTCGTCAAGGCCATGGCCCGCCCCGGCCGGTGACCGGCGGCCCACCCCGCTCCCGGCCCCCTCCACCGGTCAAGCACCCCGCGGGAACCCGGTAGTCTGGTCACATGTCCGAACCGACCGGTGCCGCCCGCAGGCGCGGGCCCTTCAAGGTCGGGGACCAGGTACAGCTGACCGACCCCAAGGGCCGCCACTACACGTTCACGCTCGAAGCCGGAAAGAACTTCCACACCCACAAGGGTTCCTTCCCGCACGACGAACTGATCGGTGCTCCCGAGGGCAGCGTTGTCCGCACCACCGGCAACGTGGCCTACCTCGCGCTGCGCCCCCTGCTCCCCGACTACGTCCTGTCCATGCCCCGCGGGGCAGCCGTCGTCTACCCGAAGGACGCGGGGCAGATCCTCGCCTTCGCCGACATCTTCCCCGGCGCCCGCGTCGTGGAGGCCGGCGTCGGCTCCGGCTCCCTCAGCAGCTTCCTGCTGCGAGCCATCGGCGACCAGGGCATGCTGCACTCCTACGAGCGCCGCGACGACTTCGCCGACATCGCCCGGCAGAACGTCGAACGCTACTTCGGCGGCCCCCACCCCGCCTGGCAGCTCACCGTCGGCGACCTCCAGGACAACCTGTCCGACACCGACGTCGACCGCGTCATCCTCGACATGCTCGCCCCCTGGGAGTGCCTGGAAGCCGTCTCCAAGGCACTCGTTCCCGGCGGCATCCTGTGCTGCTACGTGGCCACCACCACCCAGCTCGCACGCACCGTGGAATCCATCCGCGAGATCGGCTGCTTCAACGAGCCGACCGCCTGGGAGACCATGATCCGCAACTGGCACATCGAGGGCCTCGCCGTCCGCCCCGACCACCGCATGATCGGCCACACCGGCTTCCTGCTCACCGCCCGCCGTCTCGCCGACGGCGTCGAGCCCCCCATGCGCCGCCGCCGCCCCGCCAAGGGCGCCTACGGCGAGGACTACGCGGGACCCAACGCCGACGGCGGCAGCGCCCGCTGAAGCACCCGCACCCGGCACAACATCAGGGCGCCGCGGCCCAGTTCCCCGACCGACCCGGGAACTCGGCCGCGGCGCCCACTCGTTGACAGGTCACCACGCTCCCGGAACAACGGCGGACCGCCCCCTCCGCGGGCCCGCCACCACCGGGAATCCCGACCCCGCCGTTCCCACGCCCTGTGACGTGTGGCACCATGCAGGCCACACCCCCCGGCACAGCCCTCACAGGAGACACTCCTCGTGCTGCAATCCGCCGTTCCGGAGCTCGCCCACACCCACACCCGCCCCATCCACTGGCTCGCCACCGCCACGGCCGTCGCCGGCGTAGTGGCCCTCTCCTCCCTCGTCCACCCCGGATCGGCCACCGCCGCCCAGCCCATCACCGGCACCAAAGCGGCCCCCGCCCCCGCCACACCCGTCGCACCCCCCGGCACCACCGGCGTCACCTTCCCGCTCGACTGCGGACCCGAGAAGGCCATCGTCGTCAAAAAGGCCACCGGCGACCTCGACGGCGACGGCCGGCCCGAAACCGCCGCCGTCGTCCACTGCGACAGCGCCATGGGCACCCCACCCGACGGCGTCTACATCCTCACCCGCGCCGCCGACGGCCACACCCCCCGCGTCGTCGCCACCCTCGTCGACCCCAAGGACCGGCTCACCGTCACCGACCTCGCGATACACACCGGCACCGTCGGCGCCACCCTGCTCGGCTACTCCTCCGACGCCGTACCCCGCTGCTGCCCGGACACGAAAACCCCGGCCGCATGGCACTGGAACGGCAAAACCTTCCTGCGCACCACCCCGGCCGGGGCCCACAGCGTCTGAACGACGCGACGTCCGGAAAACGCGGCTCACTCCGCGTCCGGACCATAAACCTCCACCCTGTCCAAAACCCTGCGCACATGGATGCACTCACCAGGACACTCCCTGGCCGAATCCACCACATCCGTGAGCAACGGCAACGGCACCGGCGTCACCGCCCCCGCCTCCTGGAGCAGCTCGTCGTCCGCGCCCTTCACATAGGCCAGACCGTCGATGTCCAGCTCGAACACCTCCGGGGCGTACTGGACACAGATCCCGTCGCCGGTACACAGGTCCTGGTCGATCCACACCTCCAGCGCCTCACCGGCCGGGGCCTCCTGCTGCACGGTCACCTCTCCTGACATCGGTACGCCGCACCCCCGGCACGGCACACGCCGGCCGGGACCACACCAGCGGCAGTCGAACACGCCCGACCCTACCCCCGCCCCCGAACCCCCCCGCCTCCGGCCGCCCACGGGTTTCCCTCCACATCGGCTCGGGTACGAGCGCTCGACCAGAGACAGGACGCATCAGACCCCGGACACACACTTCCAGCCACACCCACACTGACACCGCCCGCTCACACCGTCGCTCTACGTGATGACCGTACGAGCGCCCTGCGGCCTGCCCGAGAACCCGCCCAACCGGCCCGGAGCCGACAACTCCGGCCACCCCCGAAGGGTTTCGACCACGCCAACCAAGGAACAAGCCGCTTCCCCATCACGTTGAGTGGGTATCCCCTCCGTGCGAGGGAGTGCGCACCGGGTGACCGACGACACACCTTGACAGTCATTGTGATCTAGGGGTTTCAATCGACACCCACCCAGGTAGGGTCTGGAAGCGTCCAGCTCCCCTTGGAGGAGGTGAGGACCGTGGCAGCCCACGACGACGACATGAACCGCGGCATCCGCCCGGGACGCGGGTCCGACGACCCGGCCGGGCAGATCGCCTACCTTGAGCAGGAGATCGCCGTCCTGCGACGCAAGCTCGCCGACTCTCCGCGACACACGAGGATTCTCGAAGAGCGGATCGTCGAGCTGCAGACGAACCTGGCCGGCGTGTCCGCCCAGAACGAACGACTGGCCAACACCCTCCGCGAGGCCCGCGACCAGATCGTGGCCCTCAAGGAAGAAGTCGACCGGCTCGCCCAGCCACCGGCCGGCTTCGGAGTCTTCCTGCAAGCCAACGAGGACGGCACCGCCGACATCTTCACCGGCGGCCGCAAGCTCCGCGTGAACGTCAGCCCCAGCGTCGACCTCGACGACATGCGGCGCGGCCAGGAAGTCATGCTCAACGAAGCGCTCAACGTGGTCGAGGCCATGGAATTCGAGCGCGTCGGCGACATCGTCACCCTCAAGGAGATCCTCGAGGACGGCGAACGCGCCCTCGTCCTCGGACACACCGACGAAGAACGAGTGGTCCGCCTCGCCGAACCCCTCCTCGACGTCACCATCCGGCCCGGCGACGCCCTCCTGCTCGAGCCCCGCTCCGGATACGTCTACGAGGTCGTCCCCAAGAGCGAGGTCGAAGAACTCGTCCTCGAAGAAGTCCCCGACATCGGGTACGAAGCCATCGGCGGCCTCGGCAACCAGATCGAAGCCATCCGCGACGCCGTCGAACTTCCCTACCTCTACCCCGACCTCTTCAAGGAGCACGAGCTGCGCCCGCCCAAGGGCGTCCTGCTCTACGGCCCCCCCGGCTGCGGCAAGACACTCATCGCCAAGGCCGTCGCCAACTCCCTCGCCAAGAAGGTCGCCGAAGTCACCGGCCAGGCCGCCGGCAAGAGCTTCTTCCTCAACATCAAGGGCCCCGAACTCCTCAACAAGTACGTCGGCGAAACCGAACGCCAGATCCGCCTCGTCTTCCAGCGAGCCCGCGAGAAGGCCAGCGAGGGAACCCCCGTCATCGTCTTCTTCGACGAGATGGAATCCCTCTTCCGTACCCGCGGCTCCGGCGTCAGCTCCGACGTCGAGAACACCATCGTCCCCCAGCTCCTCGCCGAGATCGACGGCGTCGAAGGCCTCCAGAACGTGGTCGTCATCGGCGCGTCCAACCGCGAGGACATGATCGACCCCGCCATCCTGCGCCCCGGCCGCCTCGACGTGAAGATCAAGATCGAGCGTCCCGACGCCGAGGCCGCCAAGGACATCTTCGGCAAGTACCTCACCGAGCGGCTCCCCCTCCACACGGACGACCTCGGCGAACACAGCGGCGACAAGAACGCCACGGTCCAGGCCATGATCCAGACCGCGGTCGAGCAGATGTACGCCGAATCCGAGGAAAACCGCTTCCTGGAAGTCACCTACGCCAACGGAGACAAGGAAGTCCTCTACTTCAAGGACTTCAACTCCGGCGCCATGATCGAGAACATCGTCGGCCGCGCCAAGAAAATGGCGATCAAGGACTTCCTCGACAAGAGCCAGAAGGGCCTCCGCGTCTCCCACCTCCTCCAGGCATGCGTGGACGAGTTCAAGGAGAACGAAGACCTGCCCAACACCACCAACCCCGACGACTGGGCCCGCATCTCCGGAAAGAAGGGCGAACGGATCGTCTACATCCGCACCCTCATCACCGGAAAGCAGGGCGCGGACACCGGACGCTCCATCGACACGGTGGCAAACACCGGTCAGTACCTGTAAAAGCGGGGCGGCTGCGGGTGCCCACGACGGGTACCCGCAGCCGACTGCTATTCCGGCCACGACCGGAGCAGGCAATGACGCAAATGATCTCCCCACCAGCGCAGAGGCGTTCTAGGCTCTTTCCTACCGCCGAGTCGCGCAGTGCGGGCACGGGCACCGCACACGCACCGGAGCGCCAGCGGTACGTGAGCGGCACCCATCACCGAGGGCGCCGCCGGGCAAGGAGGGCCGCATGACCGTACGGCGAGTAATGGGCATCGAGACGGAGTACGGCATCTCCGTCCCCGGCCACCCCAACGCCAATGCCATGCTCACCTCGTCCCAGATCGTCAACGCCTACGCGGCGGCGATGCACCGGGCCCGCCGGGCCCGCTGGGACTTCGAGGAGGAGAACCCGCTACGCGACGCGCGAGGCTTCGACCTCGCCCGGGAGGCCGCCGACGCCAGCCAGCTCACCGACGAGGACATCGGCCTCGCCAACGTGATCCTCACCAACGGCGCGCGACTCTACGTCGACCACGCCCACCCCGAATACAGCGCCCCCGAGGTCACCAACCCCCGCGACGCCGTCCTGTGGGACAAGGCCGGCGAACGCATCATGGCCGAGGCCGCCGAACGAGCCGCCCAGCTCCCCGGTGCCCAGCCCATCCACCTCTACAAGAACAACACCGACAACAAGGGCGCCTCCTACGGCACCCACGAGAACTACCTGATGCGGCGCGAGACCCCGTTCTCGGACATCGTGCGCCACCTGACGCCCTTCTTCGTCTCCCGCCAGGTGTTCGCCGGCGCCGGCCGTGTCGGCATCGGCCAGGACGGCCACGAACACGGCTTCCAGCTCAGCCAGCGCGCCGACTACTTCGAGGTCGAGGTCGGCCTGGAGACCACCCTCAAGCGCCCCATCATCAACACCCGCGACGAGCCCCACGCGGACGCCGAGAAGTACCGCCGCCTGCACGTGATCATCGGCGACGCCAACCTCTCGGAGATCTCCACCTACCTCAAGCTCGGCACCACCTCCCTGGTCCTCGCCATGATCGAGGACGGCTTCATCGCGGTCGACCTGGCCGTGGACCAGCCGGTCCGCACCCTCCACCAGGTCTCCCACGACCCCGGCCTCAAGCACCTGGTCACCCTCCGCAGCGGCCGCACACTCACCGCCGTACAGCTCCAGATGGAGTACTACGAGCTGGCCCGCAAATACGTCGAGGAACGCCACGGAGCCGACGCCGACGACCAGACCAGGGACGTCCTGAGCCGCTGGGAGGACACCCTCACCCGGCTCGAGAACGACCCCATGAGCCTCGCCGGCGAACTGGACTGGGTCGCCAAGCGCGAACTCATGGAGGGCTACCGCCGCCGCGACGGCCTCGACTGGGACGCCGCCCGGCTCCACCTGGTCGACCTCCAGTACGCCGACGTACGGCCCGAGAAGGGCCTGTACAACCGCCTGGCGGCCCGCGGCCGCATGAAGCGGCTGCTGGACGAGTCCGAGGTCGACAGGGCGCGCAGCAAGCCTCCGGAGGACACCCGGGCGTACTTCCGCGGCCGCTGCCTGGAGCAGTACGCCGACGACGTCGCCGCGGCCAGCTGGGACTCGGTCATCTTCGACCTCCCCGGCAGGGACTCCCTCCAGCGCGTCCCAACCCTGGAACCGCTACGCGGAACGCGAAATCACGTCAAGGAGCTGCTGGACCGCTGCCGCACCGCGGAAGACCTGGTCAGGGTGCTGTCGGGCGGGTGAGCGGGGCAGGGGGGTACTCGGTGCGGTCCGTGGCGGCGGGTGGGAATCCCGCCGCCCGGGAATCATCGAGATGGCCCCCGTACGTTGCACGAACTGCGGGGCCGATGTCGGACCCGGCTTGTAGGGTCTGATCATCACCGATCGGCAGGCTAACTGAGCGGGGTGAGGGTTATGGCGACCAAGGACACCGGCGGCGGCCAGCAGAAGGCCACACGGTCCACCGAAGAGGTCGAGGAGCAGGCGCAGGACGCCCAGTCCTCCGAGGACCTCAAGGAGCGACAGGAGAAGCTGTCGGACGACGTGGACTCCGTCCTGGACGAAATCGATGACGTACTGGAGGAGAACGCCGAGGACTTTGTGAGGTCCTTCGTGCAAAAAGGTGGAGAATAAAGGCTTATCGGCTACTTCGCCTTCGAAGTGAAAATGCCAGGGGGAGCGGGTGGGTGAGGAGCCGGACGCCAAGGAACGCGGGAGGTGCGGGCGGGATCCTGCCTCGCGCGGCCTTCGCGCGGGACAGGAACCGGCGTGACGGTCTTCAGCCGTACTGCCGGGAGTGCGTGGCGGAGTACGGCGCCGCGCACTACCGGCGCCGCCGGGAGGCCATGGGCAAGACCGTCCGGCAAAAAGCGGCGGTCCCGTCCGGGCACAAACGCTGCCCGCAGTGCCAGGAGGTGAAGCCCCATGCGGAGTGGGAGCGGAACAGGTCCTCGTCCGACGGTTGGGCGAGCTACTGCCGCACCTGTCGCGCCGGGCGGAACCGAACCAGCTACCTCAAGCGCAAGTACGGTCTCACCGAAGCCGAGCGCGACGCGATGGTCGCCTCGCAGCGGGGGTTGTGCGTGATCTGCCTGAAGGCTCCGGCCGCGCATGTGGATCACTGTCACAAGACGGGTAAGGTCCGTGGCGTACTGTGCTTCAACTGCAATTCGGCCATCGGCAAGTTGGGAGACGATCCCGACGCCGTACGCCGGGCCGCCGCCTATCTGGAAGGAAACTCGTGGAAGCCAATACTCGTGGCACCGGGCGTCTACCAGCTGCCTTCCTGACGCCAGGATCCTCCTCCTTCATGGACTTCCTCGCCGGGCACCAGCCGGAGATGCTCCCCGGGAACCGGCAGCTGCCGCCGACGCAGGGGGTGATCGAGGCCCCGCACGGCACCACCATCGTGGCGGTGACCTTCCCCGGCGGCGTGGTGCTCGCCGGTGACCGCCGGGCGACGATGGGCAATGTGATCGCGCAGCGGGACATCGAGAAGGTGTTCCCGGCCGACGAGTACTCCGCGGTCGGCATCGCGGGCACCGCCGGCCTCGCCGTGGAGATGGTGAAGCTCTTCCAGCTGGAGCTGGAGCACTTCGAGAAGGTCGAGGGTGCGCAGCTGTCCCTGGAGGGCAAGGCCAACCGGCTGTCGACGATGATCCGTTCCAACCTCGGCATGGCCATGCAGGGCCTGGCCGTGGTGCCCCTGTTCGCGGGCT
Organism: Streptomyces malaysiense; assembly: GCF_000980885.2. Lineage (GTDB taxonomy): Bacteria > Actinomycetota > Actinomycetes > Streptomycetales > Streptomycetaceae > Streptomyces > Streptomyces malaysiense. The sequence goes on from NZ_LBDA02000010.1 coordinate 8,883, forward strand.
ACGACGTGGACCGGGACAAGGGCCGTATCTTCTCGTACGACGTGACGGGCGGCCGTTCCGAGGAGCACAACTTCGCGGCGACGGGTTCGGGCTCGGTCTTCGCCCGGGGCGCGATGAAGAAGCTGTTCCGTGACGACCTGACGGAGGAGCAGGCCACCACGCTGGTGGTCCAGGCCCTCTATGACGCGGCTGACGACGACTCGGCGACCGGTGGTCCCGATGTCGCCCGCCGGATCTACCCGATCATCACCGTGATCACCGAGGACGGTTTCCGCCGGCTCACCGGGGAAGAGGCCTCCGAGATCTCCCGGTCGGTGCTCCAGCGGCGCCTGGAGGAGCCGGACGGCCCCAAGGCCGCCCTGCTCTGAGCGCGGCCCGGTTCTTGACAAGGTGATCACAGTGACCATGACAGAAAGGGACGGATAACCGGTGTCGACGCCGTTCTATGTCTCACCTCAGCAGGCGATGGCCGACCGGGCGGAGTACGCCCGCAAGGGCATCGCGCGTGGCCGCAGCCTGGTGGTCATGCAGTACGCCGACGGCATCGTGTTCGTCGGCGAGAACCCGTCCCGCGCGCTGCACAAGTTCAGCGAGATCTACGACCGGATCGGCTTCGCGGCCGCCGGTAAGTACAACGAGTACGAGAATCTGCGCATCGGTGGTGTCCGGTACGCCGATCTGCGTGGCTACACCTATGACCGGGACGATGTGACGGCCCGCGGTCTGGCCAACGTGTACGCCCAGACGCTGGGCACCATCTTCTCCTCGGCGGCCGAGAAGCCGTACGAGGTGGAGCTGGTCGTGGCGGAGGTGGGGGAGACCCCGGAGGGTGACCAGATCTACCGGCTGCCGCACGACGGTTCCATCGTGGACGAGCACGGTTCGGTCGCGGTGGGTGGCAACGCGGAGCAGATCAGCAACTTCCTGGACCAGCGGCACCGCGACGGGATGAGTCTGGCCGAGGCGCTGAAGCTGGCGGTGCAGGCGCTGTCGCGGGACACGAACGGCGGTGAGCGGGAGATTCCGGCGGAGCGGCTGGAGGTCGCGGTGCTGGACCGTACGCGTCCGCAGAAGCGGAAGTTCAAGCGGATCGTGGGCCGTCAGCTGGCGCGCCTGCTGGAGGCGGACGGGGCGGCCGCGGCGTCGGACGGCTCGGAGGAGTCCGACGGCGCGGAGTAGTCCGCCGCTTCCCGGTCCTCGGGTGCCCCGGCCCTTTCGGCCGGGGCATTTCGCGTTCAGCCCTGGTGGGTCCTCGGGGGCGCGGTGGAGCCCCGTAGGACGAGCTGGACGGGGATGTCTCCGCTCGTGGGCTCGTTGCCTTCCAGGACGGCGAGGAGGGCGTGCATGCCGCGTTCGCCGAAGAGTTCGGCGTCGAGGTGGACGGTGGTGAGTTCGGGGTCGAGGGCGGTGGCGAGGGCGAGGTCGTCGAGGCCGGTGACGGAGATGTCGTCGGGGACGCGCAGGCCGAGGCGGCGGGCGGCCTTGTAGGCGCCGGCGGCGAGTTTGTCGTCGTCGCAGACGATGGCGGTGGGGCAGGGGCCGGGGGTGGTGAGGGCGGCTTCGGCGGCGGTGCGGGCGCCGTCGATGGAGATGGGCGCGCGGGCGGTGCTCAGTTCGGTGCCGGGTGTGGCGGCGAGGCGGGTGGTGAGTTCGCGGGCGCGGGCCTCGAAGGTCCAGGAGGGTACGTCGGCGGCCAGGTGCAGGATGCGTCGGTGGCCGAGGCCGAGGAGGTGGTCGGCGACCTGGCGGATGCCGTCGGCGATGTCGAGGTTGACGGTGGCGGCGCCGGGGCTGGCGGTGGGGTCGCTGTCGAGCATGACGAGGGGGAGGCGGTCGCCGCGGATGGCGGTGAGGGCGTCGGCGGCCATGGAGGAGGCGAGGACGCCGTCGAGGGCGGCCTGGGCGGAGGCGAAGGGGTCGCGGGCGGGGCCGATGCCTTCGGGGGAGGGGTAGAGGACGACGCCGAAGCCGTGCTGGGCGGCGACGCGGGCGGCGCCGGTGTAGACGCCGGCGAAGAACTCGGTGGTGAGGGCGGGGACGACGAGGAGGACGGTGCGGGTGCGGCCGAGGCGGAGGTTGCGGGCGGCGAGGTTGGGGCGGTAGTCGAGGGCGCGGGCGGCCTGGCGGACGCGTTCGGCGGTGGCTTCGGAGACCCGGCCGCGCCATTTGTCGCCGAGGACGAGGGAGACGGCGGCCTGGGAGACGCCGGCGGCGTGGGCCACGTCGCGGCTGGTGGGTCGGGTGCTGCTGCGTGCCACGGGTGGGCCTGCTCCTTCGCCTGGACGCCTGAACAGCGCACATGGTACGTATGAGAGCGGAAGTTATACGTAACACTCGGGGCGCGGGGCGCCCGGTGCGAGCCACGGGAGGCGCCGCGACATGGCCACGGGTTATCTGGAGATACTCCGGGCGCGGCATGCGCTGCGGCTGCTGACGGGCACGCTGGTGGGCCGGTTGCCGAACGCGACGGCGGCGATCGCGCTGGTGCTGTTCGTGCGGGCCTCGGGCGGTACGTACAGCCTGGCGGGCGCTCTGGCGGCGGTGTACGGCGTCGCGAACGCGGTGGGGCAGCCGGTGCTGGGCCGGCTGGTGGATTTGTACGGGCAGCCGCGGGTGCAGCTGCCCGCGGCGGTGCTGGCGGCGCTGTCGATGACGGTGTTCGCGTTCGCGGGCATCGGTCCGCTGCCGCTGGCGTACGCGGCGGTGGCGGCCTCGGGGCTGTGCGCGCCGCCGCTGGAGGGCGGGCTGCGGGCGTTGTGGCCGTCGGTGCTGCGGGGCGAGGAGCAGGTGCACTCGGCCTACGCGATGGACGCGGTGGCGCAGGAGGTCATGTTCACGGTGGGGCCGCTGCTGGTGACGGTGTGCGCGGCGGTGTGGGACGCGCGGGCGGCGCTGCTGGTGCTGAACGCGCTGGGGGTGCTGGGCGCGCTGTCGGTGGTGGTGTCGGCGCCGTCGCGGGCGTGGCGGTCGGCGCCGCGGGAGGCGCACTGGCTGGGTGCGTTGCGTTCGCGGGGGCTGCTGGTGCTGCTGGCGGCGTTCCTGTTCGTGGGGATCGCGCTGGGTTCGATCACGGTGGCGTCGGTGTCGTACGCGGACGGTCATGGCGGGGACGCGGTGTACGGCTGGTTGATGGCGGGGCTGGGGCTGGGTGCGCTGGTGGGTGGTTCGGTGTACGGGGCGCGGCAGTGGGCGGGGGCGCCGGAGGGGCGACTGCGGGTGCTGGTGGCGCTTCTGGCGGTGTGTTATCTGCCGTTGATGCTGATGCCGGGTGCCGTGGGGATGGTGTTGCTGTCGGTGGTGTCGGGGGTGTTCCTGGCGCCGTGTATCGCGTGCGCGTTCATCCTGGTGGACCGGCATGCGCCGAGGGGTACGGTCACGGAGGCGTTCTCGTGGCTGGTGACGACGTTCACGGTGGGTGCGTCGGTGGGTACGGGGCTGGCGGGGCCGGTGGTGCAGGCCGGTGGCACGGTGTGGGGTTTCGCGGTGCCGGGCGCGGCGGGGGCGGTGTCGTTGCTGGTGTTGCTGGCGACCGGACGGGTCCTCGCAGCTCCTGTGCGGGGCGCGGTGGTTGCGGCTTCATCGGAAAATGATCCAAATCGTGCTGTCGAACCCCGTTTCAGCTCAACGGATCGGGCGTAATGTTCCCTCATGGACCGCCGCATTTTCGGGCTGGAGAACGAGTACGGCGTCACGTGCACGTTCAGGGGACAGCGCCGCCTGTCGCCTGACGAGGTGGCGCGGTACCTCTTCCGCCGTGTCGTGTCATGGGGCCGCAGCAGCAATGTCTTTCTGCGCAACGGCGCCCGGCTGTATCTCGACGTGGGCTCACATCCGGAATACGCGACACCCGAGTGTGACAATGTGATCGAACTGGTCACCCACGACAAGGCCGGCGAGCGCATTCTCGAGGGACTCCTGGTGGACGCGGAACGACGCCTGCACGAGGAGGGAATCGCGGGCGACGTCTACCTCTTCAAGAACAACACCGATTCGGCGGGTAACTCGTACGGCTGCCATGAGAACTATCTGGTGGCGCGGCACGGCGAGTTCTCCCGGCTCGCGGACATTCTGATCCCGTTCCTGGTCACGCGGCAGTTGCTGTGCGGCGCGGGCAAGGTGCTGCAGACTCCGCGGGGTGCCGTGTACTGCGTGAGCCAGCGTGCCGAGCACATCTGGGAGGGCGTGTCGTCGGCGACGACGCGTTCCCGGCCGATCATCAACACCCGTGACGAGCCGCACGCGGACGCGGAGCGCTACCGCCGGCTGCACGTCATCGTGGGCGACTCGAACATGTCGGAGACGACGATGCTGCTGAAGGTCGGGGCGACCGACCTGGTGCTGCGGATGATCGAGGCGGGCACGGTGATGCGGGACCTGACCCTGGAGAACCCGATCCGGGCGATCCGTGAGGTCAGTCATGACGTCACGGGGCGGCGCAAGGTGCGTCTGGCCAGTGGCCGGGAGGCGTCGGCGCTGGAGGTGCAGCGCGAGTACTTCGACAAGGCGGTGGACTTCTGCGACCGCCGCGGGATCCGTACGGGGACGGTCGAGCGGGTCCTGGAGCTGTGGGGCCGCACCCTGGACGCGATCGAGTCGGAGGAGCTGGACCGGATCGAGACCGAGATCGACTGGGTGATGAAGTACAAGCTCATCGAGCGGTACCGGGCCAAGCACAACATGACGATGTCGCATCCCCGGGTCGCGCAGATAGACCTCGCGTATCACGACATCCACCGCCGGCGCGGGTTGTACTACCTGCTGGAGAAGAAGGGTCAGGCGGCGCGGATCTGCAATGACGTGCGGATCTTCGAGGGCAAGTCGGTTCCGCCGCAGACGACTCGGGCGCGGTTGCGCGGTGACTTCATCCGGCGGGCGCAGGAGCAGCGCCGGGATTTCACGGTGGACTGGGTGCATCTGAAGCTGAACGACCAGGCGCAGCGCACCGTGTTGTGCAAGGACCCGTTCCGTTCGGTGGACGACCGGGTGGAGAAGCTGATCGCCGGAATGTAGCCGTCCGGCTGGTTCTGGTGGGTGTGGCGTCGCGGTGCCGGTGTGCCGCGGCGCCACACGCGCGTCGTGCGTTTCGCGTGCGGCGTCGGTGTCGGTGTCGGTGTCGGTCGTAGAGTTGCGCGCACGTCATCCGCAAGACCGACCGATTACGAGGCTCTTCCGTGCGCCGACGTTCGCTTCTTCTCGCCAGTGTTCCCGCTGGACTGGTCACGCTCGCCGGGTGTGGTGGCAAGTCCGGTTCGGGTCAGGCCGGTACGTCTCCTTCGCCCTCGGCGCCGAGTGTGCCGCCACCCAAGATCGTGGACGGTCCGCTGCCGGCGATCACGGCGGGTACGCGGTTCGGTGAGAAGCCGACCGTGGCGAAGGGCACGGGTGCGCCGTCGAAGAATCTGGCGGTGCGGACGGCGATCCCGGGCACGGGTCGCGCGGTCGCGGAGAACGACTTCATCCAGGCGAACTATCTGGGCCAGATCTGGGACACCGGCAAGGTGTTCGACAATTCGTACGACCGGCATGCGCCGCTGGTGATGCAGTTGGCGCAGGGCAGTCTGATCGACGGCTGGCGGTATGGGCTGGTCGGGAAGAAGACGGGCAGCCGGGTGGAGCTCGCGGTGCCGCCGACCTGGGGTTACGGCAAGGCGGGTAATCCGCAGGCGGGGATCAAGGGGACGGACACGCTGGTGTTCGTCGTCGATGTGATCGATTCGTTCAACTCGAAGAGTTCGGCGCACGGCAAGGCCGTTCCGCAGGACGATCCGGCGCTGCCGAAGGTCTCCACGGTCACCGACGGCTCGGTTCCGGTGGTCAAGGTGCCGCACACGAGCGCGCCGGACAAGCTGGTCTCCACGTATGTGCTGGAGGGCGCCGGTCCGCGGCTGAAGGCGGATCAGGCGGTGCTGTGCCAGTTCCAGGGGCTCGTGTGGGAGAGCGGCAAGACGTTCCAGCGGACGTACGGTTCGGGGCGGTTGAGCCAGTTCTCGCTGTCGCAGATGCAGGACACGGTCAAGGGCCTCGCGCAGGGGCTGGTCGGCAAGAAGGTGGGCAGCCGGGTGCTGGTGGTGGTGCCGCCGCAGTTGGCGTACGGCGACAACCCGCCGAGCGGCAGCCCGGTCGGCAAGGGGGCGACGCTGGTGTTCACGGTGGACGTCCTGGCGGCGATGTAGGTGGTGTCCGTGTCGGGCGGTGGGGGTGCGGGGATGAAAGACTGTCCGTGTTTCGTGTCGTACCTACGCAGGAGCTTTTGACGTGAACATCGAGAAGCCCGAGATCGACTTCCCCGAGGGCGACGCCCCGAAGGACCTTGAGATCAAGGACATCTGGGAGGGCGAGGGGCCGGTCGCGCAGGCGGGTCAGAACGTGACCGTGCACTACGTCGGTGTCGCCTTCAGCACCGGTGAGGAGTTCGACGCCAGCTGGAACCGGGGCACCCCGTTCCGCTTCCCGCTGGGTGGCGGCCGTGTCATCGCGGGCTGGGACCGCGGTGTGCAGGGCATGAAGGTCGGTGGCCGCCGCCGGCTGACCATTCCGGCCCACCTCGCCTACGGCGACCAGAGCCCGACCCCGGCGATCAAGCCGGGCGAGACGCTGATCTTCGTGGTGGACCTGCTCGCGGTCTGAGCCGTACCCGAGCCGGCGGCCGTTTCCGACCGGATCCGACCGTCCGGGGCCCATGCCTGTCCGGGCATGGGCCCTCGGCTTTTGTCCCCGCGCCCGGGAGCGGTACGGTCGACGGTCGGAAGCACAAACAGAAGGCGAAGGGCGTCGATGGCCATTGCCAAGGCCGAGCGGCTGATGAACCTCGCGCTGTGCCTGCTCGGCGCGCGGCGGCCGCTCAGCAAGCGCGAGCTGCGCGACTCCGTCGAGGCGTACGTCGAATCAGTGCGGCCCGAGCGGGGCGGGACCGGCAGCGACGACTCCTTCAACCGGATGTTCGAACGCGACAAGGACGATCTGCGCGAGCTGGGTCTGGTCATCGAGACCGTCGAGAACCTCGACGGCGAGATCGGCTATCTCGCCCGCCGCGACAGCAACCGGCTGCCGCCGATCACCCTGGACGCCGAGGAGGCCGCCGCGCTGGGCCTCGCGGCCAAGGTCTGGCAGCAGGCCCGGCTCGCCGGTGCCGCCAGCGGGGCCCTGCAGAAGCTGCGCGCCGCCGGGCTGCCCGAGGACGTCGACCCCTACGAGGGGCATGCCGCGCTGGAGCCGCGCATCCCGGTGCACGAGGCCGCCTTCGAGCCGCTGATGCTGGCCTGCCGCGACCGCCGCCCGGTCCTGTTCGACTACCGCAAGGCGTCCGCCGCCCACCCGGAGCCCCGGCACGTCGAGCCGTGGGCGCTGGAGTGCTGGCGCGGCCACTGGTACCTGGCCGGCTTCGACCGGGGGCGGGGCGCCGAGCGGGTCTTCCGGCTGTCCCGGATCACCGGCAAGGTCCGCTCGCGCGGTACGGGCTTCACCGCGCCCGTGCCCGACGTGGTGACCGTGCGCGAGACCGTCGCGGGCTGGGCGGGTGAGACGGCCGACCGCTCGGCGCTGATCCGGCTGCGGTCCGGCTCCGGGTACCCGCTGCGGGCGAAGGCCGCGAAGGTCCGGGAACTCGGGGACGGCTGGGACGAGTTGGAGATTCCGTACGGCCACGGTCTGGACGCCTGGCTGGTGGAGTTCGGGCCCGATGTGGTGGTCGTCGAGCCGGCCGAGCTGCGGGCCGACGTGGTGGACCGGCTGCGCGCCGTGGCCAAGGGCTGAGGGGGAGCGGGACTGTGGCAGGCAAACCGGCCAGGGCCGTCAACGCCATCGACCAGACCCGGCGGATGCTCTCGCTGGTGACGTATCTGCGCGAGCGCCCCGGCGCCCGGATCGCGGACGTGGCCCGCGCCTTCGGCATCACCGAGGACGAGCTGGTCGCCGACCTCGATCTGCTGCCGATGTGCGGGACCAGTTTCCGCGGCGGTGATCTGCTGGACATCGACACCGACGGCGAGCGCATCTGGTGGCACAACCCGGCCGCGCTCGGCGAGGAGGCCGCCGAGCCGCTGCGGCTGGCCGCCGACGAGGCCACCGCCCTGCTGGTGGCCGCCCGTGCCGTGGCCACCCTGCCGGGTCTGCGGGAGGGCGACCGGCAGGCGCTGCTGCGGGCCACCGCGAAGGTGGAGGCCGCGGCGGGCGAGGCCGCCGGCGCCAGCTCCCGGCTGTCGGTGACCTTCGAGTCGGAGGGCGGCGTCTTCGCGGACGTGGACCGCGCCATCTCCGAGCGCCGCCGGCTCTGGATCCGCTACTACTCCCCGGCCCGAGACGAGGTCACCGAACGCGAGATCGACCCGATCCGCCTGGTCAGCGTCGGCCACACCTATGTCGAGGCGTGGTGCCGCCGCTCCGAGGCCCGGCGCACCTTCCGGCTCGACCGGGTCGCCGAGATCCGCATCCTGGACGAGCCGTCCGCGCCGCCCGAGGTGGAGCTGCGCGACCTGTCCGAGGCGCTGGTGCAGCCCGCCGCGGAGGACCCCGAGGTGGTCGTCGAGGTCGGGCCCGGCGGCCGCTGGGTCGCCGAGTACTACCCGCACGACAGCGCCGAGGAGCTGTCCGACGGCGGGCTGCGCATCACCCTGCGCACCCCCGACCCGGCCTCCCTGCGCCGGCTGGCGCTGCGCCTGGGCCGGGACGGCCGGATCGTCTCCCCGCCCGAGCTGGCCGACAGCGCCCGTCGCGCGGCCGGTGAGGCGCTGGCGGCGTACGACGTCCCGCCCGGCCCGGCGCCGGAAGCCGCCGGGGCACGCGGATGAGCCGCCGGGCGGCGGGGCCCGCCGGCTGCTTAGGGCGTGCCCGCCGCGCGCGACCTTGGCGGGAAGGCGGGCGGGCGGCGGACCGGCCCGCCGGCCGGCTGATGGGTCGGCCGGTGGTCCGACCGGCAAAAGGGGAGTGACGGCTGTGAACGAATCCGCGGTGTCCGAGGCGAGGGGGATGACGGTGGCGACCGCGTTCGCGGGGATGCGGGGCGTGGCCCCCGTGGTGTTCAGGGCCGGCTGCCCGGAGTGCCGGGGCCGCTTCGAGCTGTCCGCGAGCGCGCTGCGCCTGGCCATCGGCGCCAGCGACCGCACCACGTTCTACTCCTTCACCTGCCCCGACTGCGGTGCCTCGGTGCGCAAGCCCGCCGGGGAGCGCATCGTGGAGCTGCTCACGGACGGCGGGGTGCGGACCCTTCGGCTCCACTCGACGGTGTAGGAACCGGCCGCCCCGGCGGGGCCCGCGGTGCGGCCGGGTGCGGGGCGGGGCGGCGGACGGTCTAGGCTCGGCGTCATGTTCTGGCCGATGTTCGCGGTAGCCATGGGGTTCCTGGGCCTCGCCGTCCTGGGCGTCCTCGCCGTCCGGGTGTTCGTGGAGGCGCGGCGCCTCGGGCGGCAGGTCGCGGACTCCGCGCAGCGCATCAACCGGGCCGCCGAGGACCTGGAGCGCTCGGCGGTGAGCGCGGCTCGGGCGGTGGACGCCCTGTGATGTCGTCTTGTGATGCGCTTTGGGTCACTTCGACCTGTCACCTTGCCGCTTCGGCCAGGTACGCTGCTGGTCGCGGCCCGGAGATCGAGGCGCGGTCCGCAGAGCTGGAGTACGCGCGGGGTGTGTCCCACGTTCACCCCCGGGCGATACGATCGCTGCCGGCACGATGGTCGGACACCTGTCCGATCGGTCGGACAAGCCGTCGCCCCGCCTCAGTGAGAAGGTGAAGACTTTATGTTCCGCAACGCACTTGAGCCGTGGCACCTGGTGCTTCTGGTGCTGGTCATCGTCCTCGTGTTCGGTTCCAAGAAGCTTCCGGACATGGCTCGTTCCCTCGGCAAGTCCGCTCGCATCCTGAAGAGCGAGGCCAAGGCGATGAAGGACGACGGCGGCAAGCAGAACACCACCTCCGCCCCGTCCGCCGAGGAGCCGGCTCCCGCGCAGCGCACGATCCAGGCCGCGCCCGGCGATGTGACCAGCTCCCGCCCGGTCAACGAGCCGACCGACTCCACCCAGCGCTGACGCGAGGACCGGGGCCCCGGTCCGCTGCACGAGATGAGGATGTGGGTTGCCCAAGTCCGCCCGCACGGAGAGGGACCCCGAGGGACGCATGCCGCTCGGGGATCACTTGCGTGAGCTGCGCAACCGGCTCACCAAGGGTGTCCTGGCGATCGTCGTCGTCACGATCGTCTCCGCCTTCTTCTACAAGGACATCATCGACTTCATCACCGCGCCGCTGCTGCACTCGGTGGGTTGCAACCAGTCCTTCGGCGAACTGTCGAAGGCCGCCAAGGGCACCCACTGCGCGCACATCACGATCGGTGACCTGCTGGGCCCGTTCACGCTGGCGCTGAAGGCGTCGCTGACCGCGGGTATAGTGCTGGCCTCCCCGGTCTGGCTCTACCAGCTGTGGGCGTTCGTCGCACCCGGCCTGCACCGCAACGAGAAGAAGTACGCGTACGCGTTCGTCGGCTTCGGCGTGCCGCTGTTCCTCGGCGGCGGCTTCCTCGCGTACCACGTGCTGCCCATCACGGCGAAGGTGATGATCGACCTCACCCCGCCCGGGGTGGAGAACCTGCTGTCGCTGGACAAGCTGCTCGACCTGGTCACGCGCATGGTGGTGGTCTTCGGCCTCGCCTTCGAGATGCCGCTGCTGCTGGTCATGCTCAACCTGACGGGCATCCTGTCCGGGAAGCGCATGCTCGGCTGGTGGCGTGCCATGGTCGTCGGTATCGCCGCCTTCGCGGCGGTGGCCACGCCGGGTGCGGACCCGATGTCGATGCTGGCGCTGGCGGCTCCGATCTGGGCGCTGTTCTTCATCGCGGTCGCCTTCTCGCTGCTCAACGACCGGCGCCGGGCCCGCCGCGCGGACGACGGACTGTCGGACGACGAGGCCTCGGAGCTGGACCTCACGCCCGAGGCGGTCGGCGAGGTGGAGCCCGTGCGAGCGAGTTCCGCCCCCGAGCTGCCGGGCAAGGACCACGTCAACGGCTACGACGACGTGACCTGACCCGCACGACGGACGAGGCGTGCCGCCCCCGGCCCGGGGTTCTCCCGGGCCGGGGGCATTTCTGTGCTCAGCGCACGTTCGGGATAATGATCGTCCTGTTGTCGGTGGGGCCCGGTACGCTCGAAAGCACGATGACAGAGGACCTCTCACCGGCCGAGCGGTACGCGGCGGCCCGTAAACGGGCAGTCGAGCAGGCCACCGCACTCGCGTCCTTCCGCGAGATGTACGACTTCGGCCTCGACCCCTTCCAGATCGAGGCCTGCCAGGCACTCGAAGCCGGGAAGGGCGTGCTGGTCGCCGCCCCCACCGGCTCGGGCAAGACGATCGTGGGCGAGTTCGCCGTCCACCTCGCCCTGCTCCAGGGCAAGAAGTGCTTCTACACGACACCCATCAAGGCGCTGTCGAACCAGAAGTACGCCGACCTGTGCCGCCGCTACGGCGCGGACAAGGTCGGCCTGCTCACCGGCGACAACAGCGTGAACTCCGAGGCGCCGGTGGTCGTGATGACCACCGAGGTGCTCAGGAACATGCTGTACGCGGGCTCCCAGACCCTGCTGGGCCTCGGCCATGTGGTCATGGACGAGGTGCACTACCTCTCCGACCGCTTTCGCGGCGCCGTCTGGGAGGAGGTGATCATCCATCTGCCCGCCTCCGTGACCCTGGTCTCGCTGTCGGCGACCGTGTCGAACGCGGAGGAGTTCGGCGACTGGCTGGACACCGTCCGCGGCGACACCGAGGTGATCGTCTCCGAGCACCGTCCGGTGCCGCTGTTCCAGCACGTGCTGGCCGGGCGGCGGATGTACGACCTGTTCGAGGAGGGCGAGGGCCACAAGAAGGCCGTCAACCCCGACCTGGCGCGCCTCGCGCGCATGGAGGCGACCCGGCCGTCCTACCAGGACCGGCGCCGGGGGCGGTCGATGCGGGAGGCAGACCGGGAGCGGGAGCGCCGGCAGCGTTCGCGGGTGTGGACGCCGGGCCGGCCCGAGGTCATCGAGCGCCTGGACGCCGAGGGTCTGCTGCCGGCCATCACCTTCATCTTCAGCCGCGCCGGCTGCGAGTCCGCCGTACAGCAGTGCCTGTACGCGGGGCTGAGGCTGAACGACGAGGAGGCGCGGGAGCGGGTCCGGGCCCTGGTGGAGGAGCGCACCGCCCACATCGCCTCGGAGGATCTGCACGTCCTCGGGTACTACGAGTGGCTGGAGGGCCTGGAGCGGGGCATCGCCGCCCACCACGCGGGCATGCTGCCGACCTTCAAGGAGGTCGTGGAGGAGCTGTTCGTGCGCGGCCTGGTCAAGGCCGTGTTCGCGACCGAGACCCTCGCGCTCGGCATCAACATGCCCGCCCGCTCCGTGGTGCTGGAGAAGCTCGTCAAGTGGAACGGCGAGCAGCACGCCGACATCACGCCGGGCGAGTACACCCAGCTGACGGGTCGTGCGGGCCGGCGGGGCATCGATGTCGAGGGGCACGCGGTGGTGCTCTGGCAGCGCGGCATGAGCCCCGAGCACCTGGCCGGTCTCGCGGGCACCCGTACGTATCCGCTGCGCTCCAGCTTCCGGCCGTCGTACAACATGGCGGTCAATCTGGTCGAGCAGTTCGGGCGGCACCGCTCGCGCGAGCTCCTGGAGACGTCGTTCGCGCAGTTCCAGGCGGACCGCTCGGTGGTCGGGATCTCCCGGCAGGTGCAGCGCAACGAGGAGGGGCTCGCCGGCTACCAGGCCTCCATGACCTGCCACCTCGGCGACTTCGAGGAGTACGCGCGGCTGCGGCGCGAGCTGAAGGACCGGGAGACGGAGCTGGCCCGGCAGGGCGCCCACCAGCGGCGGGCCGAGGCCGCCACGGCGCTGGAGAAGCTCCGGCCGGGCGACGTCATCCATGTGCCCACGGGCAAGTACGCGGGGCTCGCCCTGGTGCTCGACCCGGGGCTGCCGGCCGGCCGTTCCAACGGGCATCGCGGCTTCGATCACCAGGACGGGCCGCGTCCGCTGGTGCTGACCGCCGAGCGGCAGGTCAAGCGGCTGGCGTCGATGGACTTCCCGGTGCCGGTGGAGCCGCTGGACCGGATGCGCATCCCGAAGACGTTCAACCCGCGCTCTCCGCAGTCGCGCCGGGACCTGGCGTCCGCGCTGCGCTCCAAGGCCGGGCACATCCCGCCGGAGCGGGCCCGCAAGAAGCGCTCACAGGCCGCCGACGACCGGGAGATCGCCCGGCTGCGGACCGCCCTGCGCGCGCACCCCTGCCATGGCTGCGACGACCGCGAGGACCACGCCCGCTGGGCCGAGCGCTACCACCGGCTGCTGCGCGACACCTCGCAGCTGGAGCGCCGGATCGAGGGCCGTACGAACACCATCGCGCGGACCTTCGACCGGATCGTCGCCCTGCTGACCGAACTGGACTACCTGCGGGGCGACGAGGTCACCGAGCACGGCCGGCGGCTCGCCCGGCTCTACGGCGAGCTGGACCTGCTGGCCAGCGAATGCCTGCGCGAGGGCGTCTGGGAGGGCCTCGCGCCCGCCGAACTCGCCGCGTGCGTCTCGGCGCTGGTGTACGAGGCGCGGCTCAGCGACGACGCGATGGCGCCCAAGGTGCCCTCCGGCAAGGCGAAGGCCGCGCTGGGGGAGATGGTGCGGATCTGGGGCCGGCTCGACGGTCTGGAGGAGGACTTCCGGATCAGCCAGACCGAGGGTGTGGGCCAGCGCGAGCCCGACCTCGGTTTCGCCTGGGCCGCCTACATGTGGGCGTCGGGCAAGGGCCTGGACGAGGTGCTGCGCGAGGCGGAGATGACCGCGGGCGACTTCGTGCGCTGGTGCAAGCAGGTGATCGACGTGCTGGGGCAGATCTCCGCGGCGGCGCCCCGCGAGGGCTCGACCGTGGCCAAGGCCGCGCGCAAGGCCGTCGACCAGGTGCTGCGGGGCGTGGTGGCCTACTCGTCGGTGGGCTGACCGGCACCTCGGCGATGACCGGCTCACCCAGCGGGGTGAGCCGGTTTTCGTATGCCCGTGGGTCATGACCGAAAGTGTTCGAATGAGCGCTCAGCGTGCAAATGGAGTCGAGGGTACTCCTGGTGCCGGGGGGATTTCAGGCGGTCGCTGAATATGACACGGCGATGATCCGGTCGGACTAAGCTCGCCCGCGGCGCACCAAGTTGAGGTAATTCGCGCGCCTGTTCCCAAACATGCCGAAGATCCGGTCTGTGCCATGAATCTTCCCCCCGAAAACTCTCCCGACACCCAGCCGATCCGTCCCAGAAGGCATCCATGGTGAGTGTTCCGAAGCCGCCCGGTCGCCGGGAACGTCCCTACGCCCGCGTCATGCTGCCGCCCGCCGTGGTGATGGCCCTGGCGAGCGCGGCCGCCGTCGCCCTGGTGCCGGAACCGGCGCGGGTCGCCGTCGGCCTGTGCGGGGCCCTCGCCGTGCTCCTCGTCCTGGCCACCGGAGCCGAGGCCGCCCGGCGCGGCCGCCTGCTCCGCGAGGAGCAGGCCGCGCACGCCCGCGACACCGCCCGTCTGGAGGAGCGGCTCGCCGACCACCAGGCGCTGGTCCGCCGCTTCGCCGACGACATCCTGCCGTGGGGCTTCGCCCGGCTCTCGCGCGGCGAGATGCTCCGCGACGTCCTCGCGAACGTCTACGACGCCGACCCCGACCTGCGCGTCCTGCCCGACGTCTACCGCGAGATGACCCGGGTCGCGCTGCGCGGCGCCGACCACGAGATCACCATGCGGATCGCCACCGAACGCTCCTTCGTCAGCATCGCCCGCCGCGTCCAGGCCATCGTGCACCAACAGGCCGTGGAACTGAGGGAGATGGAGGAGGACCACGGCCGCAACCCGGAGGTCTTCGACGACCTGCTGCGCCTGGACCACGGCAGCTCGCTGATCGGCCGGCTCGCCGACACCATCGGCGTCCTCGGCGGCGGCCGCCCCGGCCGCCAGTGGCCCCTGCCGGTGTCCCTCTACAGCACCCTGCGCGGCGCCATGTCCCGGATCCTGGACTACCACCGCATCCACCTGGCGTCGATCTGCAACATCAACATCAAGGGCACCGCGGTCGAGCCGGTCATCCACGCCGCAGCCGAACTCTTCGACAACGCCACCCGCTACTCGCCGCCCACCACCAAGGTGCACGTCACCGCCGTGGAGGTGCAGACCGGCATCGTCATCGAGATCGAGGACGCCGGGGTCAGCCTCAACGAGGAGTCCCGCGTCCGCATCGAGAAGATGATCGAGGACGCCAAGAACGGCGACGACGCGCACAACCTCGGCGACAACCCGCGCCTCGGCCTCGCCGTCGTCGGGCGGCTGTGCAAGCAGTTCGACATGGAGGTCTCGCTGCGCACCTCCGCCTACGGCGGGCTGCGCGCGATCCTCATCGTGCCGCGCGTGATGACCACCACCGAGCCCGGCGTCGGCGTCGCCCACGGCATCGGCGCGACCGGCATCCCGATGCCCGAACTCGGCGCCGTCGAGGGCCCCCGGCGCCGGCCCAAGAAGCGCCGCCCCACCAGCCCCAAGATTCCCGCCGGGATCTCCATGGAGGACGACGTCCCCGAGGTCACCGAGTGGACGGCGGGCGGGCTGCCGCAGCGCCGCAGCAGGGTGAAGGTCCCGCTGAGCCGGCGCTGGGCCGAGGAGGCCGCCATCGAGCGGGCCGAAGCCGAGGGCCGCCCCACCGTCTGGTCCCAGACCCGCCAGGAACCCGAGCCCGCGCCGGAGCCGGACCCCGAGCGCAAGAAGCTCATGGAACGCCCGCCGGGCATGTGGATCGACGACTTCTTCGACGGGCTGCGCAAGGGCATGCCCGAGGACGCCACCGCCCCCGAGCTGACCGACTTCACGCTCAACCCCACCAAGTACCTGCACCTGATCGATGACTCGGCCGCCCCCACCGAGGCCGACGACGAGGGGACCGTCCAGTGATCCAGCAGCGAGGCAACTTCGACTGGATGCTCAAGCAGCTCAACGACGGGGTGCCGGGCATCGAGATGATCGTGGTGCTCTCCTCCGACGGCCTGCGCATCGCCCGCTACGGCGGGGATCCCGACGCCGCCGACCGGGTCGCCGCGGCCTGCGCGGGCCTGCAGAGCCTGGCCGGCGCCATCATCCAGGAGATCCCGGGCGCCGGCGAGATGAAGGTCGTCGTCGTGGAGATCGAGGGCGGCTACTTCTATCTGATGAACGCGGGCGCCAACGCCTACCTCGCCGTGCTCGCCGACGTCACCTGCGAACCGGGCCGGATGAGCGGCATGATGCGCGACCTCGTCGTGCGGATCGGCGCCCATCTCACCAGTCCGCCCCGGCGGGACGGGCAGACCGTATGACCCCTCCACGACGACAACGGCGCGGGCCGACCCCGCCGACCCCGCCCCCGTCCCCGCCGGAGTTACGGCCGTTCCCGCACGCCGATGCCGCCGACGGCCGCTCTTCGCGGGGCGCACCGGACGGACCGCAGGCGCACGGCACCCCGGACGGACAGCCCCCGCCCCGCAACCCCGAGCGGCTCTACGCCGTCACCGGGACCGCCGACGGCGGCCGCGCCGAACTCGACCTCGTGACCCTGATCGTGGCCTGCCGGACCCCGCCGCCCGGCGCCTCGCCGGAGCACACGGCGGTGCTCGGCCTGTGCACCGCCCCGCTGTCCCTGGCCGAGCTGTCGGCCTACCTCACCCTGCCGTTCAGCGCGATGACCGTACTGATCACGGAGATGATCACGGCCGAACTGGTGCAGGCGCGCGCCCCGGTCACCCGCCGCACGGCCCCCGATCGTTCCCTCCTCGAAGCGGTGATGCATGGACTTCAAAAGCTCTGACACGATCCCCGGACCGCGCACCGAGGACCAGCTGCCGCACACGGCCCAGGCAGCGGTGAAGATCGTGATCGTGGGCGGCTTCGGCGTCGGCAAGACCACCATGGTCGGCTCCGTCAGCGAGATCAAACCGCTGACCACCGAGGAGACCATGACCCAGGCCGGCATCGGGATCGACGACGACTACGGCTCCGAGTCCAAGACCGCCACCACCGTCGCCATGGACTTCGGCCGGATCAGCATCACCGACAAACTGGTGCTCTACCTGTTCGGGACCCCCGGCCAGGAGCGCTTCTGGTTCCTGTGGAACGGCCTGTTCGAGGGCGCGCTCGGCGCGGTCGTACTCGTCGACACCCGGCGCCTGGAGGTCAGCTTCGACGTCATGGGCCGCCTGGAGGAACGCGGCGTGCCCTTCGTGGTCGCCGTCAACTCCTTCCCGGACGCGCCCCGCTATCCCGTCGAGGAACTGCGCGCCGCGCTCGACCTGACCCCCGAGATCCCGATCATCGAATGCGATGTGCGCCGCCGCGCCTCCAGCAAGGACGTACTGCTCACCCTGATGCGGTTCCTGCACTCGCTCGCCCTCTCCGGCGCCCTCACCTGACCCACCCGCATCCCTTCCGTTCCGGAGCGATCACTGTGACGCCTGAACACCGGCCTCCGACCGGCACCCCGGCCACCGGCACGAACGACCCCCTGTTCGGGCCGCCGCCCGGCTGCCCCGCGCACGGCCTCGGCCCCGGGGGACCGCACCGGCTCTACGGCGCGGGCGCGGAGGACCTGGACGACCTCTACGAGCGGCTGCGCGAGCGGTACGGCCCGGTCGCCCCCGTACTGCTGCACGACGACGTACCGATGTGGGTGGTGCTCGGGCATGCCGAGAACCTCCAGGTGGTGCGCAGCCCCTCGCAGTACACCCGCGACAGCCGGATCTGGGCCCCGCTCCTGGACGGCCGGGTCAAGCCGGACCACCCGCTGATGCCGCACATCGCCTGGCAGCCCATCTGCTCCCACGCCGAGGGCGACGAACACCTGAGGCTGCGCAACGCGGTCACCTCCGCCATGGCCACCATCGACCACCGCAGCGTCCGCCGGCACATCGGCGGCCACACCCAGCACCTGGTCAACGGCTTCTGCGAGCGCGGCCGCGCCGACCTCGTCGCCCAGTTCGCCGAGCATCTGCCGATGGCGGTGCTGTGCGAGATCCTCGGCATGCCCGAGGAGTACGACGACCGGATGGTGCAGGCCGCCAGGGACGCCCTCAAGGGCACCGAGACCGCCATCCAGAGCCACGCCTACGTCATGGACGCGCTGAACCGGCTCACCCTGCGCCGCCGCGCCCGGCCCGAGGACGACTTCACCAGCCACCTCGTCATGCACGAGGCCCGGCTCAGCGACGACGAGGTCCGCGAACACCTGCGGCTCGTCCTGTTCGCCGCCTACGAGGCCACCGCCAACCTGCTCGCCAACGCGCTGCGCATGGTCCTGACCGAACCCGGGTTCCGCGCCCGGCTCAACGGCGGGCAGATGACCGTGCCGGAGGCGATCGAGCAGTCCCTGTGGGACGAGCCGCCCTTCAGCACCGTCCTCGGCTACTACGCCAAGCAGGACACCGAGCTGGGCGGGCAGCGCATCGCCAAGGGCGACGGGCTGCTGTTCGCGCCCGCGCCGGGCAACCTCGACCCGAGGGTACGGCCCGACCTGGCCGCGAACATGCAGGGCAACCGCTCCCACCTCGCCTTCGGCGGCGGACCGCACGAGTGCCCGGGGCAGGACATCGGACGCGCCATCGCCGACGTCGGCGTCGACGCCCTGCTGACCCGGCTGCCGGACGTCCAACTGGCGTGCGCCGAGGACGATCTGCGCTGGCGCTCCGCCATCGCCTCCCGGCACCTGGTGGCGCTGCCGGTGCGGTTCGAACCCAAGCCGCAGCAGGACACCGATCTGCCGCCGCGCGCCTACGCGGCCCCCGGCCTGCCCGCCGACCTGCGGCCGCCCGCCCGGCGCCGGGAGCCGCAGGGCGCGGCGCTCCCCGCGGCCGTACCGCCGCCCCGGCCCGCGCCGCTGCCGCCGGTCCCGGCCGGCGCCCCGGCGCGCGGGCCCTGGCAGCGGCTGCTGCGCTGGTGGCGCGGCGAGTGACGGGGCCCGGTCAGTCCGCCGCCCACCGCGGGTGGCAGGACCAGGCGAGGAGGGTGCGCCCGCTGGTGAAGGAGTGCTCGGCACCGGTGACCGGATCGGTGAACTCAAGCCCGCGTGCCAGTAGTTGCAGGGGGCGGCGGAAGTCACCGGCCGGCACCGGGGGGAGCACCTCCGGATAGAGCGGGTCTCCGAGGATGGGCACGCCCAGCGAGTTCAGATGCACCCGCAGCTGGTGGGTCTGCCCGGTGCGCGGGAGCAGCCGGTAGCGGCCGAGTCCGCCCTGCCGCTCCGCCAGCTCCACCCGGGTCTCGGCGTTGGGCTCGCCCTCGACCTCCCGGGCGGCCTGCACCCCGCGCTCCTTCAGGATCCGGCTGCGCACGGTCCGGGGCAGGGCGAGCGCGGCGTCGTAGGGCGCGACGGCCTCGTACTCCTTGCTCACCCGGCGTTCGCCGAACAGCGTCTGGTACGCGCCGCGTTCCTCGGGCCGCACCGTGAACAGCACCAGTCCGGCGGTGAGCCGGTCCAGCCGGTGGGCGGCCGAGAGGGTGGGGATGCCCAGGTCGTGGCGGAGCCGGGCGAGCGCGGTCTGGGTGACATGGCTGCCGCGCGGGGTGGTGGCGAGGAAGTGCGGCTTGTCGGCGACGACGATGTGCTCGTCCCGGTACACCACCGGAAGGGGGAACGGCACGGGCACCTCGGGGGGCAGCTCCCGGTGGAACCACACGAACATCCCCGGCCGGTACGGCGCGTCGGCCGGCACCGCCCGTCCGTCCGCGCCCACGATCCGTCCGGCCGCGAACATCGCCTCGATCACCCCGGGCCCGGCACCGCTGAGCCGCGCCACCAGGTGCTCGCCCACGGTGGCCCACTCGCCGCCCGCGGGCAGCCGCACCCGTACGGGGTCGACCCCGTCACGCTGGGGGAGCGGGGCGGGCGGGGGCGGCGTACGGCGTCTCACCCGGTCAAGGGTACGAGGGGCGGGGCCGGGGCGGGTGGGGTGACGATCAGGGGTGCGCGGGGCGGACGCCATGAAACGGGTGGGGGACGGGGCCCTGGGGCGGCAGTATGTGGATCATGCCCATTCTCACCAGTCCGGTGCTGACCGCCGGCGTCCTCGCGCGTACCGAGCAGCCCGTCATCCCCACCGGTGACGGCCTGGTGTTGCGCCCCTGGCAGGAGGGGGACGCGCCCGCCGTGTACGCGGCGTTCCAGGATCCGCTGATGCACCGCTTCCACGGCAGGTCCTGCGAGTCCGAGGCGGAGGCGGCCGGGTGGATCACGCGGTGGCGGCAGGCGTGGGCCGGGGAGCGGGAGCCGCAGTGGGCGGTCGTGGAGGAGGCCGGCGGGCATCTGGTGGGCAGGGTCGCGCTCCGGCAGATCGAGCTGGCGGACGGCATGGCCGAACTCGCCTACTGGACCGTGGCGCGGGCCCGCGGCCGTGATGTCGCGACCCGTTCGGCCGCCGCGCTGACGCACTGGGCGTTCGAGGAGATCGGCTTCCACCGGCTGGAGTTGATGCACTCCACCGCCAACGAGGCGTCCTGCCGGGTCGCCGCCAAGGCGGGCTTCGCCCCCGAGGGCACCCGGCGCAAGGCGTATCTGCACCCCGACGGCTGGCACGACATGCATCTGCACGCCCGGGTGCGCGGGGACCGAACCCGAGGGGGCGGGCCCGGGGCGCCGCAGGCGCGGCCGGTGTGAAGATGGGGCGCATGCCTGCCTATGACCTCGCGAACCGGCTCGTCGTCGGTGTCGCCTCCAGTGCCCTGTTCGATCTGCGCGATTCCGACGCGGTGTTCAGGGAGCAGGGTGAGGAGGCCTACCGGGCCTACCAGGAGGAGCACCGGGACGACACGCTGCGTCCGGGGGTGGCGTTCGCGTTCATCCGCAGGCTCCTGTCGCTCAACGACCTCGGGGAGCCGGGCGATCCGCTGGTCGAGGTCATCATCCTGTCCCGCAACGACCCCGACACCGGGCTGCGGGTGATGCGTTCGATACAGACCCATGGACTGGCCATCAGCCGGGCCGTGTTCAGGCAGGGCCGGTCTCCGTACAAGTTCATGCCGGCGCTGAACATGTCGCTGTTCCTGTCGGCGAACGGCGACGACGTGCGGGAGGCCGTCGCGGCGGGGCTGCCCGCGGGGCATGTGCTGGGGGCGGCGTACCCGGACGACGCGGCGGACCGGGAGCTGCGGATCGCGTTCGACTTCGACGGAGTGCTCGCCACCGACGCGGCCGAACAGGTCTACCAGTCCGAGGGGCTGGAGGAGTTCCGGGCGTACGAGATGCGCAACGCGGCGACTCCGCACGACGCGGGGCCGCTGCGGGACTTCCTCGCCGGGGTGAACCGGATCCAGAACCGGGAGGAGGAACGGCGTAGGACGGACCCGGACTACGAGGTGCGGGTCCATGTCTCCATCGTGACCGCGCGCAACGCCCCGGCGCACGAGCGGGCCGTGAACAGCCTCAAGCAGTGGGGCGTGCGGGTCGACGACGCGTTCTTCCTCGGCGGCATAGACAAGGGCGCCGTGATGAGGGTGCTGGACCCGCACATCTTCTTCGACGACCAGGTGACGCATCTGGAGAGCACGGCGCGGACGACCCCGAGCGTGCATGTGCCGTTCGGCGAGATCAACGCACGCTGAGGGCCGGGAGCCGGGAGCCGGATGGCGGGGGCGCGCCGCGGGGCTCAGGCGGCCCGCGCGCCGCCGCTCTCCTGCTCCGCCTCGATGCGGGCGTTCCACTCGCGCTTGGAGGCCTGCCAGCCGTCCTCGTCGTGACCGAGGCGCCAGTAACCGGAGATCGAGAGGTCCTCGCGCGGGATGCGCAGGTCGACCCGCAGCATCCGGCGCAGTTCCTTCACGAAGCCCGCCTCGCCGTGCACGAAGGCGTGCGGCCGGCCCTCGGGGAACTCCAGGTCGCGCACGGCCTCCAGCAGGGCGGCGCCGACCGGGCGGTCCCCGCGGTGCAGCCAGACGACCTCCGCCGCGGAGTCGATCTTCTGCTCCTCCTCGGGACCGGAGACCTCCACGAAGGCGTGGACCGGCGCGTCGGCGGGCAGCGTCTCCAGGGCGCGGGCGATGGCGGGCAGCGCGCTCTCGTCACCGACGAGCAGATGCCAGTCGGCGTCCGGGTCGGGGGCGTAGGCGCCGCCGGGGCCCATGAAGCGCAGGGTCTCGCCGGGCCGCACCCGCAGGGCCCAGGGGCCGGCCAGGCCCTCGTCGCCGTGGATCACGAAGTCCAGGGTCAGCTCGCGGTGCCCGGCGTCCCAGCCGCGCACCGTGTAGGTCCGGGTCACCGGCCACTGCTCGCGCGGGAACTCGGCGCGGATCCGCTCCAGGTCGAAGGGCTCCGGGTAGGTCACGTCCGGCGGGCCGAAGAGGAGCTTCACGTAGTGGTCGGTGAAGCTGTCCGCCGCGAAGCCGGCGAGTCCGTCGCCGCCGAGCACCACGCGTTGCATGTGCGGGGTCAGCCGCTCGGTGCGCACCACCCGGGCGGTGTGGACCTTGCGCGGCTTTCGTTCCGGACGCTCTGCCATCACGGCCTCCTGCGGACTGGTTAGGTATACCTAAGCTAACATCTCTCCTTCCGGTCCGATCTTCCTTTGTGTTCCAACGGCCGCCCTTTGCTCGAATATTGCCGACCGAGGGCCCGGAACTACGCGCCCAGCGTGGTCAGCAGCCGCTGGAGCGAGCCGCCCAGGCCCCACCGGGCCGCCAGCTCCTCCAGGGCCGCGGGATCGCGCGGGGCGCCGGGCAGTGCGGTGTCCACGTCCGGCAGCGGTACGTCACCGGCCACTCGCACCACCTCCGGCGCCACGGCGACATACGGTCGCGCCTCGGTGAGCCGCCGGCGCTGCGAGGGCGTGAGCCTCGCCCGCGGATCGTCCACGGCCGCCATGATCCCGGGCAGGTCGCCGAACTCCGCGAGCAGCTTGGCGGCCGTCTTCTCGCCGATCCCGGGCACGCCCGGCAGTCCGTCGCTCGGGTCGCCGCGCAGCAGCGCCAGGTCCGCGTACCCCCGCCCGCCGACGCCGTACTTCTCGCGCAGCACCGCCTCGTCGGTCACCTGGAGGGTGCCCACGCCCTTGATCGGGTACAGCACCCGCACGCCGCGGCCGTCGTCCACCAGCTGGTACAGATCGCGGTCGCCGGTGACGATGTCGACCGGGCCGGTGGCGCGCGCGGTGAAGGTGCCGATCACGTCGTCCGCCTCGTAGCCGGCGACCCCGACGCGGGCGATGCCGATCGCGTCCAGCACGGACTCGATGACGGGCACCTGCGGGGCGAGGGTGTCCGGTACCTCCTCCGCGTCCGGTGCGCCGGTGTGCTGCTCGGCGACCCGGTGCGCCTTGTACGTGGGGATCAGCTCGACCCGCCACTTCGGCCGCCAGTCGGCGTCCATGCAGGCCACCAGGTGGGTCGGCCGGTGGTCCCGGACCAGGCGGTCGACGAAGTCCAGCAGTCCGCGCACGGCGTTCACCGGGGTGCCGTCCGGCGCCTTCACGGAGTCGGGGACGCCGAAGTAGGCGCGGAAGTACAGCGAGGCGGTGTCGAGGAGCATCAGTCGTCCGGTCACGTCTCGCATCATGCCGTACGCCACCGACAGTCACCTCGGCGTCACCCTCGTACGCCTTTCGTCCTGGAACGTGTTGCGTGATGCGCATCGCGGTGAGCCCGGCCACGTATGGGTTTGCCTTTGTTTGACCTGGGGAGGCGCGCCGTCAGGAGCGAACTGGTGCGCCTTTCAACTGTCGGGACCCCCTGGGGTCCCGGCTTTCTGACTGCCGGACGGGCCCTCGCCTCCTGCTTCCCAGTTCCCGAGACAAGAGGTTCGCGTGCAAGCCAGGCTTGAGGCGGAGCACCTGTTCAAGGTGTTCGGCAGACGACCGGACGACGCAGTGGAGCGCCTGAGACAGGGCGCCGACCGGGAGGAACTGCGCGCCGACGGCACCACGGCCGCCGTGATCGACGCCTCCTTCCGCGTCGAGGCCGGTGAGATCTTCGTCGTGATGGGGTTGTCGGGATCCGGCAAGTCCACCCTGCTGCGGATGCTCAACGGCCTGCTGGAGCCGACCGCGGGCAGTGTGCGCTTCGACGGCGACGAGCTGACCGCGCTGGGCGACCGCGGTCTGCGCGAACTGCGCTCCCGGAAGATCAGCATGGTCTTCCAGCACTTCGCGCTGTTCCCGCACCGCAGCGTCCGCGAGAACGCCGCCTACGGCCTGGAAGTGCAGGGCGTGCCCCGCGCCGAGCGCGAACGCCGCGCCGACGAGGCGCTCGCCCTGTGCGGCCTGGCCGGCTGGGAGGAGTCCTGGCCCGACGAGCTGTCCGGCGGCATGCAGCAGCGCGTCGGCCTCGCCCGCGCCCTGGCCACCGACGCCGACCTGCTGCTCATGGACGAGTCCTTCAGCGCCCTGGACCCGCTGATCCGCCGCGACATGCAGGACCAGCTCCTGGAGCTGCAGAAGACGCTGAAGAAGACCATCGTCTTCATCACCCACGACCTCAACGAGGCCATGCGCCTGGGCGACCGCATCGCCGTCATGCGCGACGGCCGCATCGTGCAGACCGGCACCGCCGAGGACATCCTGCTGCGTCCCGAGAACGACTACGTGGCGTCCTTCATCCAGGACGTCGACCGCTCCCGGGTGCTGACCGCGGGCGCCGTCATGGACACGCGGCCGCGCGGCGACGAGGCCGACTGCGCCTGCGAGACCGCGACGCCCGACACGCCGTTCACCGAGCTGTGCGCGATCAGCGCCCGGCTCTCCCACCCGGTCGCCGTCCTCGACGCCGACCGCACCCTCGTCGGTGTGGTGCCACGGCAGCGCCTGGTGGGCTTCCTCGGCGACGAACAGGGCGAGCCCGCCGCCTGCGACGGCTCGGGCAAGGACGGGAAGAAGGTGACCGACCGTGCCTAGGCTGCCCCTCGGCGACTGGGTCGACTCCGGTGTGAACTGGCTCGTCGACCACCTCTCCTGGCTCTTCGACGCCATCAGGGCCGTCATGGAGGGCATGTACAACGGCATCGACGCCGTTCTCGGCGCGCCCACGCCGCTGCTGATGGCCGGCATCCTCGCCGTCCTCGCCTGGTGGCTGCGCGGCCTGCTCGCCGGTGTCCTCGCCTTCGCCGGATTCGCCCTGGTCGACTCGCTCCAGCTGTGGGACAAGGCGATGTCCACGCTCGCCCTGGTCCTCGTGGCCACCGTGATCGCCCTGGTGATCTCGATCCCGCTGGGCATCTGGGCGGCCCGCTCCAAGGCGGTCAGCGCCGCCGTACGGCCCGTCCTGGACCTGCTCCAGACGATGCCCTCCATGGTCCTGCTGATCCCGGCCATGCTCTTCTTCGGGCTCGGCACCGCGGCCGGCGTCGTGGCCACCCTGATCTTCGCCCTCGCCCCGGGCGTCCGCATGACCGAACTGGGCATCCGCCAGGTCGACGCGGAACTGGTCGAGGCCGCCGAGGCGTTCGGCACCACCCCGCGGAACATCCTGTGGCGCGTCCAGCTGCCGCTCGCCCTGCCGACCATCATGGCCGGCGTCAACCAGGTGATCATGCTGGGCCTGTCCATGGTCGTCATCGCCGGCATGGTCGGCACCGGCGGCCTCGGCGGCGCCGTGAACGAGGCCATCGGACAGCTCGACATCGGCTACGGCTTCGAGGCCGGCGTCGGCATCGTGGTCCTCGCCATCTACCTGGACCGCATCACCGGCGCGCTGGGCACCCAGCTGTCCACGTCCGGCCGCCGGGCCGCCGCCAGGGCGCCCCAGCGCGTGTGGTCGTACCGGCCGCGCCCGGTCGTCGCGGTCGTCGGGATCGTCGTCCTCGCGCTCGCCGCGGGCGGGATCGGCGTCTTCGGCCCCAACGGCACCTCCTCCGAGGCCTCCGGCACCGATGTCGGCAAGGGCAAGGAGATCAAGATCGGCTACATCCCCTGGGACGAGGGCGTCGCCTCCACCTTCCTGTGGAAGGAGATCCTCCAGGAACGCGGCTTCAAGGTCACCACCACCCAGTACGCGGCCGGTCCCCTCTACACCGGCCTCGCCACCGGGCAGATCGACTTCGAGACCGACTCCTGGCTGCCCACCACGCACGCCGAGTACTGGAAGAAGTACGGCAAGCAGCTCGACGACATCGGCAAGTGGTTCGGCCCCACCTCCCTGGAGCTGTCCGTCCCCTCCTACGTGAAGGGCGTCGACTCCCTGGCGGACCTCAAGGCGCACGCCTCCGAGTTCGGCGGGAAGATCGTCGGTATCGAGCCCAGCGCCGGCGAGATGAGCCTGCTCAAGACGAAGGTCCTCAAGGAGTACGGCCTGAACGGCAGCTACCGGGTGATCGACGGCTCGACCCCGGCCATGCTCGCCGAGCTCAAGCGCGCCTACGCCCGCAAGCAGCCGGTCGTCGTCACCCTGTGGTCCCCGCACTGGGCCTACAGCAGCTACGACCTGAAGAAGCTCAAGGACCCGAAGGGCGCCTGGGGCAAGGGCGACGGCGTGCACACCCTGTCCCGCAAGGGATTCGCCGGGGACAACCCGCGGGTCGCCGGCTGGCTGAAGGACTTCTCCATGACCGAGAAGCAGCTCACCGGCCTGGAGGCGAAGATCCAGCAGGCCGGCAAGGGCAAGGAGCAGGAAGCGGTCCGCTCCTGGCTGCGCGAGAACCCCGGCCTGGTCGACAAGTGGGCGCCGGTCTCCGGCGAGCACGCCCAGAGCCAGGCGGCCGGGTGACATCCGACCGGGCGGCCGGATGACCTGACCGTCCCGGACCGCCACCACGAGGGGCGGACGGCACCGTACGACGATGGAGTACGGAGCCGTCCGCCCCTCGTGGTGTTCCCCTACGGGAAGAATCCGGCCAATCACCCAGCGTGATGACTCTGGCTGGTGGGCATGTTCATCCCCAGGGGGGAAGCCGCGGGGGACCGGTCAGGACCGCCGGGGCCTGGCGAGAACGTGAGGGTAGGGGGTATTCGGTGAGTCGGGGATATGACACGCGCATGAAACCGTTTGCCGAACATGCGTAGGGTGCAGTGAAGCCATGTGAGGAACGCACCACGAGCGGGGGAGGGAGCCGGAGCGATGGGCGACCACAAAGAGCAGCAGCCCGTACGGGTGGGCGCGGCGGTCCGGCGGCGCCGGCGTGCCCTGGAATTGACCCTGGCGGTCGTCGCCGAGCGCACCGGCCTGTCCGTGCCCTTCCTCAGCCAGGTGGAGAACGACCGGGCGCGGCCCAGCAGCACCTCCCTGGAGAAGCTGGCCGACGCGCTGCGCACCACGGCCGTGGAACTCCTCGCCGCGGCGGACCCGGCGGCCACCGTCGACCTGGTGCGCGCCGAACCCCTCGCCGAGGACGACTTCGCCCCCCGCACCCGCAACCTGGTCCGCGGCCACCATCAGCTGCACGCCTCCGAGTTCACCGGCGACCACGACGCGGGCCGCGAGTTCCAGCACCGCAACGACGAGTTGATGTACGTCGCCGACGGCGCCGTCGAGATCGAGGCCGAGGGCCGCGCGTACCGCCTCGGCCGCGGCGACACGCTGTACCTCACCGGCGGGGTCAGACACCGCTGGCGGGCGACCGTGCCGGACACCCGGATCGTCGTGGTGGCGGTGGCCGAGCACATCGAGGCCGTGCGGGACCGGTCCCGGTGAGGCGCGTCGTCTCCCTGGTCCCCTCGCTCACCGAGGCCGTGGCCGAGACGCTGCCCGGGGCGCTCGTCGGGGCCACGGACTGGTGCGGTCATCCGGAGGACCTGGACGTCGTCCGCATCGGCGGGACCAAGAACCCGAAGGTGGAGCGCATCGTCGAGCTGGCGCCCGACGTGGTGATCGCCAACGAGGAGGAGAACCGCGTCCCGGACCTCGACGCGCTGCGCGCGGCGGGGCTGGAGGTCCTGGTCACCGAGGTGCGGACGGTGCCGGGGGCCTTCGTGGAGCTGGCGCGGGTGCTGGCGGCGTGCGGGGCGCCCGAGCGGCCGGGCTGGCTGCGGGAGGCGGAGGCGGCGTGGAGCGCGCTGCCGGAGCCCGCCGACCGCCGGACGGCGGTCGTGCCGATCTGGCGCAGGCCCTGGATGGTCGTCGGGCGGGACACCTTCGCCGGCGACGTGCTGGCCCGTCTCGGCGTCGACCACCTGTACGCGGACCATCCGGAGCGCTACCCCCGCATCCCCCTGGACGAGTTGCGGGCGGCGGCCCCGGACCTGGTCGTGCTGCCGGACGAGCCCTACCGCTTCACCGCGGAGGACGGCCCGGAGGCCTTCCCCGGCCTCGCCTGCGCGCTGGTCAGCGGGCGTGATCTGACGTGGTACGGCCCGTCCCTGGCGTGGGCGCCGCGGGTGCTGGGCGAGGCCCTGCGAGCAGCTCACCGCTGAGCAGCCCGCGCACCGTGCCGGACGCCGCCGCGAGCCACGCCGCGACGAGCAGGGCGTACAGCGCGACGGACAGTGCCTGGAACGCGGTGAGGGAGGTGTGCCGGGTGAGGGCGGCCGCGCCGGTCACGCAGGTGCCCACCGGGAAGGTGGCGCCCCACCAGGTCATCGCGAACCCCATGCCCCGGCGACGGGCCCGCACCAGATGGGCGACGGACAGCGCCAGCCACATCAGCGCGAAGCCCATCACGGGCACCCCGTAGAGCACGGAGAACACGGCGAGGCCGTGCGCGTAGGAGGCCGGTACGACGCCGGGCGCCGCGTTCGCGATCGAGCCGACGGCGGTGGTGGACTGCCCGAGCGGGCCGAGGACCAGGAACAGGGTCGGGGTGAGCGCGAGCGGCAGCGGGCCCGAGGTGATCAGCCGGCCGAGGACCAGCGGCAGCATCAGCAGGGTGGCGAACAGGCTGAGCCCGAACATCGCGAGACAGGCCAGCAGCAGGGTCTCGCGGGGCTGGCCCGGCGGCAGGTGCGGCACGAGCAGCGGGCCGAGCGCGGCCGACACCATCGGCGCCACCAGCGGCAGCAGCCACACCGGGGACGCCTGGGAGGGCTCGATGCGGTGCCGTACGGACATCAGGTAGGGCACGGCCACGGCCGCCCACAGCCCGGTCGCCGTACCCGCCGTGTACAGCACGGTGTCCAGGGCGACGGCAGCTCGGGTGCCCAGCCAGTCGTGCCCCGCGGTCAGCGCGCCGCCGCCCACGGCCAGCAGGGCCATGGAGAGGCAGCCGTAGAACGGGGCCATCGCCGGATCGAGGAGGTGGGCGCGCGCCTGGTCGCGATGGTGGATCCAGTGCAGGGTGCGGGCCGCCAGCAGGGTCACCAGCATCAGCAGCGACAGCAGCCAGACCGCGGCGAGGAGGGTGTGCGGACCGTCCGGCAGGGCCACCGGCAGCGCGGTGCCCGCCGTGCCGACGGCGGCGGTGCCCATGACGGAGGCGTACCAGTTCGGGCCGAGGTGGCGGACCCCGGCGGCGCGGGGCGCGCGGCCGGCGGTGAGGGGCGGGGCGACGGTGACCATGGCATCCACCGTGCCCGGGGCAATCGTCGCTGACCAGGGAGTTCCCTTCTATGAGGGCATAAGCTGGGTTTATGAGCGAGGCGGAGAGGCCCGGAGGGCGGCGCGAGGGTACGGGGTCGTTGGCGCACCGGGTGCCGGATCTGGCGGCGCTGGAACTGCTGCTCGCGGTGGCACGGCTGGGGAGCCTCGGCGCGGCGGCGCGGGAGGTCGGGATCACGCAGCCGGCGGCGAGCAGCCGGGTCCGGTCGATGGAACGGCAGCTGGGGGTCGCCCTGGTGGACCGTTCCCCGCGGGGGTCCCGGCTCACCGACGCGGGTGTGCTGGTGACGGACTGGGCGCGGCGGGTGGTGGAGGCGGCGGCCGCGTTCGACGCGGGGGCGCGGGCGCTGCGGGACCGGCGGGACTCCCGGCTGCGGGTGGCGGCGAGCATGACCATCGCCGAGTACCTGCTGCCGGGCTGGCTGCTGGCGCTGCACGCCGAGCGGCCGGACACGGCGGTG
Organism: Streptomyces malaysiense; assembly: GCF_000980885.2. Classification (GTDB taxonomy): domain Bacteria; phylum Actinomycetota; class Actinomycetes; order Streptomycetales; family Streptomycetaceae; genus Streptomyces; species Streptomyces malaysiense. Next base: position 38,780 of record NZ_LBDA02000010.1, read on the forward strand.
TCGCTGCTGGCCGGGAACTCGGCGAAGGTGGCGGAGCTGCTGCTGTCCGGGGAGGCGGACCTGGGGTTCGTGGAGGGGCTCTCGGTGCCCGCGGGGCTCGACGCGGTGGTGATAGGGCGCGACCGGCTGATCGTGGTGGCGGCGCCGGGGCATCCCTGGGCCCGGCGCCGCCGGCCGCTCTCGCCGGAGGAACTGGGACGGACGCCGCTGATCCTGCGGGAGCGGGGGTCGGGAACGCGGCAGGTGCTGGACGCGGCGCTCGGGGGGCTGGCCCGGCCGTTGATCGAGTTGTCCTCCACCACGGCGGTGAAGGCGTCGGCGGTGAGCGGGGCGGGGCCGTCGGTGCTCAGCGAGCTGGCGGTGCGGGAGGAGCTCGCCTCGCGGCGGTTGGTCGCGGTGCCGGTGGAGGGGGTTCCGCTCCGGCGCGACCTGCGGGCGGTGTGGCCGAAGGGGCACCGGCCGACGGGGCCGGCCCGGGACCTGCTGTCGTTGACGCGGGCGTGAGCCGGTGCCGGCCGGAGGAGTCCCGCCCGCCAGCGTCGCGCCGGCGGCACCGACGGCCCCGTGAGGGGCTCGGAGCACCGTGTGGCCCGCCGCGGTGGCGCCGCACCCGGGACCGTTCAGCCCGCCGCCGAGACCAGCCCCCGCATCACCCGCGGATCCTGTCCCATCTCCGGGTGCCACTGGACGCCGATCACCCACCCCCGGTGCGCCGGTAGTTCCACCGCCTCCACCGTCCCGTCCTCCGCGTGCGCCGACGGCAGGAGACCGCGGCCGAGGCGGGCCACCGACTGGTGGTGGTAGGTGGGGACCGACACCCCCTCGGGGACGAGGGAGGCGTACAGGGTGCCCGGTACGGGCTTCACCGGATGCGCGCCGAAGACGCCCACCGCCTCCGTGTGCCCCTCCAGGTGCTGGACCAGCGTCCCGCCCAGCGCCACGTTCAGCAGCTGCATGCCCCGGCAGATGCCCAGCAGCGGCGTGCCGGAGGCCAGCGCGGCGTGGATCAGGGCGAGTTCCCAGGCGTCGCGGGCCGGGGCCGGCGGGCCGGTGCGGGGATCGCGGCCGGCGCCGTAGCGGCCCGGGTCCACGTCCGGGCCGCCCGCGACGACCAGACCGTCCAGCCGGGCGACCGCCGCCGCGGCCAGTCCGGGGTCGTCCGGCGGCAGCATGCAGGCGAGGCCCCCGGCCCGCTGGACCAGCCGCGGATACGCGGCCGGCAGCAGTGCGGCCTCCAGCTCCCAGACCCCCCAGCGCGTCCCGGTCTCCAGATACGTGCTCACACCGATCAGCGGTCGTCCGCCCACGCCAGCCTCCAAAAGGTATACTTCAATACCTTTGCAGAATCCGCTTACGTCAGGAAGCCCCGCAGCAGCGCCGCCGTGCCGGCGCAGTGCTCCCGCATCATCTCCCGCGCGCCGTCGGCGTCCCCGTCGAGCACCGCCTCCACCAGCGCGGTGTGCTGCCGCTGGGAGTGCTCCAGGTTGCGCACCAGCAGCGGGATGCAGTCCAGCAGCTCGTTGACCTGCGCCCGCACCGCCGCGTACTGGGCGGTCAGCGAGGGGGAGCCGCACAGCTCGGCCAGGGTCAGGTGCAGGAGCGTGTCCAGGCGCCGGTAGTCGGCCAGCGGCGCCTCGTGCGTCTCGGCCAGCGCCTCCCGCAGCCGCTCGGCCTGCTCGTCGGTCAGCCCGTGCGCCGCGCACAGCCCGGCCGCGCCCACCTCCAGCACCTCGCGGAAGCGCAGCACGTCCTCGACGTCGACCGCCGCGATCCGCCGCCGCAGCTCGTCCTCGCCGGCGGCGTCCGCGCGGGGCAGCACGAACGTTCCGCCGTACCGCCCGCGCCGCGCCTCCACCAGGCCCTGGTCCTGGAGCACCTTCAGCACCTCGCGCAGTGTCACCCGGCTGATCCCCAGCCGCTCCGCCAGCTCCCGCTCCGCCGGCAGCCGTTCGCCGCCCGGCACCAGGCCGAGCCGCACCACCTGGAGGATCTGCTCCAGGGCCTCCTCGAAGCCGTTGCCCGCCCGCACCGGCCGCAGCACCGGGGCGAGCCGGTCGCCCACCCCGTGCCACTCCGTGTGAGACGACATCCGCCGCACCCCCTTCCCAAGCAATGGTTCTGAGCAATACCTTATGGCTCCCGGCCCGGCCGAAGAAGCGCGAGAGCGCCCGAGGAGGCTTTTCCGTGGCAGACCGCACAGCCCCGCTCCCCGTCGAGGAACTCCGTGTCCTCGTGGAAAGCGGTGAGATCGACACTGTCGTCCTGGCGTTCCCCGATATGCAAGGGCGCCTCCAGGGCAAGCGGTTCGCCGCCCGCTTCTTCCTCGACGAGGTGCTGGAGCACGGCACCGAGGGCTGCGACTACCTGCTCGCCGTCGACACCGAGATGAACACGGTCGACGGCTACGCGATGTCCTCCTGGGAGCGCGGTTACGGCGACTTCGCCATGCGCCCCGACCCCGTCACCCTGCGCCGCATCCCCTGGCACCCCGGCACCGCGCTGCTCGTCGCCGACCTCGCCCGGAACGACGGCGCCCCGGTCGTCGCCGCCCCGCGGCAGATCCTGCGCCGCCAGCTCGACCGGCTCGCCGAACTCGGCTACACCGCCCAGGTGGGCACCGAGCTGGAGTTCATCGTCTTCAAGGACAGCTACGAGCAGGCGTGGGACGCGGGATACCGGGGCCTGACCCCGGCCAACCAGTACAACATCGACTACTCCATCCTCGGCACCGGCCGCATCGAGCCCCTGCTGCGCCGGCTGCGCAACGACATGGCGGGCGCCGGGCTCACGGTCGAGTCCGCCAAGGGCGAGTGCAATCCCGGCCAGCACGAGATCGTCTTCCGCTACGACGAGGCGCTCACCACCTGCGACCAGCACGCCCTGTACAAGACCGGCGCCAAGGAGATCGCCGCCCAGGAGGGTGTCTCGATCACCTTCATGGCCAAGTACAACGAGCGCGAGGGCAACTCCTGCCACATCCACCTCTCGCTCACCGACGCCGACGGCACCAACGCGATGGCGGGTCCCGACGGGATGTCCGAGGTGATGCGGCACTTCCTCGCCGGACAGCTCGCCGCCCTGCGCGACTTCTCCCTGCTCTACGCCCCCAACATCAACTCCTACAAGCGGTTCCAGCCCGGCTCCTTCGCCCCCACCGCCGTCGCCTGGGGCCACGACAACCGCACCTGCGCCCTGCGCGTGGTCGGCCACGGCCGCTCCACGCGCTTCGAGAACCGCCTCCCGGGCGGCGACGTCAACCCCTACCTCGCCGTCGCCGGACTGGTCGCCGCGGGCCTGTACGGCATCGAGCAGGGACTCGAACTCCCCGAGCCCTGCCCCGGCAACGCCTACACCGCGGGCTTCGAACACGTCCCCACGAGCCTGCGCGAGGCCGCCGGGCTGTGGGAGAACAGCCCGATCGCCAAGGCCGCCTTCGGCGACGAGGTCGTGGACCACTACCGCAACATGGCCCGCGTCGAGCTGGAGGCCTTCGACGCCGCCGTCACCGACTGGGAGCTGCGCCGCTCCTTCGAGCGCCTGTGAGCGGGCCCGCCCCAAGTCCGCTCACCCGCCGGTCCGCCCGCCCGTGAAAGGTCGATCCGTGTCCGACTCCGACGAGTTGAAGGTCCTCAACCCCGCCACGGAAGAGGTCCTCGCCACCGTCCCCGCCGCCACCGCCGAGGACGTCGACGCCGCCGTCGTACGGGCCGTGCGCGCCCAGAGCCGCTGGGCCGCGCTCGCCCCCGCCGACCGGGCCCGGCTGCTGCGCCGCTTCGCCGACACCGTCGACGCGCACCTGGAGGAACTCGCCCGCCTGGAGGTCCGCGAGGCCGGGCACACCCTCGGCAACGCGCGCTGGGAGGCCGGCAACGCCCGCGATCTGCTGGAGTACGCGGCCGGCGGCGTCGAACGCCTGCTGGGCAGGCAGATCCCGGTGCCCGGTGGCTGGAACGTCACCTTCCGGGAACCCCTGGGGGTGGTCGGCGTGATCGCCCCCTGGAACTTCCCCATGCCGATCGCCGCCTGGGGCTCCTTCCCGGCGCTCGCCGCGGGCAACGCCGTCGTCCTCAAGCCCGCCGAGACCACCCCGCTCACCGCCCTGCGGCTGGCCGAACTCGCCCTGGCGGCGGGCCTGCCCGAGCACCTCTTCCAGGTGCTGCCGGGCCACGGCCACACCGCCGGACGCGCCCTGGTGGACCACCCGGACGTGGCCAAGATCGTGTTCACCGGGTCCACCCGCACCGGCCGCGAGATCATGGAGCGCTGCGCCCGGCTGGTCAAACCGGTCACCCTGGAACTCGGCGGCAAGAGCCCCAACGTCGTCTTCGCCGACGCCGACCTGAAGTCCGCCCTCGACCCGTTCTCCTTCCTGGACAACTCCGGGCAGGACTGCTGCGCCCGCACCCGGATCCTCGTCCAGGAGACGGCCCTCGACGAGGCCCGCGACATCCTCGCCGACGCACTCGCCGCCGTCGTCGTGGGCGACCCTGCCGACGAGAAGACCCAGATGGGCCCGCTGATCTCCGCGGCACAGCGGGAGCGCGTACGGTCGTACGTCCCCGACGGCGCCTCCGCCCTGCGCGGCAGCGCCCCCGGCGGACCCGGTTTCTGGTTCCCACCGACCGTCCTGGTGGGGGAGCGGCACGACAGCCCGGCCGCCCGCGAGGAGATCTTCGGGCCCGTCGCCGTCCTGCTCCCCTTCACCGACGAACGGGACGCGATCCGCCTCGCCGACGACACCCCCTACGGACTGTCCGGCTCCGTCTGGACCCGCGACCTCGGCCGCGCCCTGCGCGTCTGCGAGGGCGTGCGCGCGGGCAACCTGTCCGTCAACTCCCACTCCAGCGTCCGCTACTGGACCCCATTCGGCGGCTACAAGCAGTCCGGCCTCGGCCGGGAACTCGGCCCCGACGCCCTGACCGCCTTCACCGAGACCAAGAACGTCTTCATCAGCACGGAGGGCCCCGCACAGTGACCGACAACAGTGTTTGCCGCCGCCTGGCCGGCCGTACCGCCGTCGTGACCGGAGCCGGCAGCGGCATCGGCCTCGCCACCGCCCGCCGCCTCGCCGCCGAGGGCGCCCACGTCGTCTGCGCGGACGTGGACGAGGTCCGCGGCAAGGCCGCCGCCGACGAGGTGGGCGGCCTCTTCGCCAAGGTCGACGTCACCGACGCCGAGCAGGTCGAGGCGCTGTTCGAGACGGCGTACGACACCTACGGCAGCGTGGACGTGGCCTTCAACAACGCCGGCATCTCCCCGCCCGACGACGACTCCATCCTGGAGACCGGACTGGAGGCGTGGAAGCGCGTCCAGGAGGTCAACCTCACCTCCGTCTACCTGTGCTGCAAGGCGGCGATCCCCTACATGCGCCGCCAGGGGAAGGGCTCCATCATCAACACCGCGTCCTTCGTGGCCCGGATGGGCGCGGCCACCTCCCAGATCTCGTACACGGCCTCCAAGGGCGGCGTCCTCGCCATGTCCCGTGAACTGGGCGTGCAGTTCGCGCGCGAGGGCATCCGGGTCAACGCGCTGTGCCCCGGGCCCGTCAACACCCCGCTGCTCCAGGAGCTGTTCGCCAAGGACCCGGAGCGGGCCGCCCGCCGGCTCGTGCACATCCCGGTGGGCCGGTTCGCCGAGGCCGAGGAGATCGCCGCCGCGGTCGCCTTCCTGGCCAGCGACGACTCCTCCTTCGTCAACGCCACCGACTTCCTGGTGGACGGGGGGATCTCGGGCGCGTACGTCACGCCCCTCTAGTGCCGCAACAGGCGACGTCCGCTCCGTCGCGACGCCCTGCACGCACTCTCGCCGCACCGGCCGAAAGCCCGAGTACGTCCAGTACGAGGGCTTCCGTCCGGCACGCCGAGAGCACGCACCGGACGCCGCTCCTTGACGGGCGAACGCTGCCTGCCGCGGCACTAGCCAGGCCCTCCCGCTCAGAGGAAGGTGTGCCCCTCGCCCCGGTACGTGGGCACGGTCGCCGTCACCTCGTCGCCCTCGACGAGGTGCAGCGACGCGAACCGCTCGCACAGCTCGCCCGCCTTGGCGTGCCGGAACCACACCCGGTCGCCGATCAGCAGATCGTCGGCGGGCGAGCCGAGCAGCGGCGTCTGCACCTCGCCGGCGCCCTCCTGCGGGTCGTACGCCAGACCCTCGGGCAGGTACGGCACCGGCGAGCGGTCGGGGCCCGCGGCGCCGGAGGCCGGGTAGCCGCCGCCGAGCACGGTGACGGCGCCCACGCCCGGCCGCCGTACCACCGGCAGCGCGAACAGCGCCGCCGGACGGCCGCTGAAGGACGTGTAGTTGTCGAACAGACGCGGCACGTACAGCCCGGAGCCGGCCGCGATCTCGGTGACGGCGGACTCGGCGGCGGTGTGCTGCACACTGCCGGTGCCGCCGCCGTTGACGAACTCCAGGTCCGGTGCGACGGCCCGCACCGCGCGCACGGCCGCGGCGCGCCGCTCGGCCAGCTCCCGGCGGGCGGCGGCCTGCATCAGCCGGATCGCCCAGGACCGCAGCGGCCGCCCGGCGACCGCGTCACCGACTCCGGCGATATGACCCTCGTACGCCATGAGCCCGACCAGCCGGAACCCGGGGCGTTCGGCCACCACCCCGGCGAGCTGGGCGAGTCGGGCGGGCGAGTGCAGCGGGGAGCGGCGGGCGCCGACCCGCACCCGGCCGCCGAGCAGCTTCAGCGAGGTGTCCAACTCCAGGCATATCCGGACCACTTCGCGTCCACCGGCGCGGGCGGCGTCGATGAGGTCGAGCTGGGCGGGATCGTCCACCACCACGGTGACGGCGGCGGCGAGCTTGGGATCGGCGGTCAGTTCGGCGAACCCGGAGCGGTCGGCGGAGGGATAGGCGAGCAGGATGTCGTCGAAGCCCGAGCGCGCCAGCCACAGCGACTCGGCGAGGGTGAACGACATGACGCCCTGGAAGCCGTCCTTGGCCAGGACCCGCTCCAGCAGGGCACGGCAGCGCACGGACTTGCTCGCGACCCGTACCGGCTTGCCACCGGAGCGGCGGACCAGATCGGCCGCGTTGGCGTCGAAGGCCTCCAGGTCCACGAGCGCCAGCGGCGCTTCGAGATGGGCGGTGGCCCGGTCGTACCGGGCCCGGTCGGCGGCACGCGCAGTCATGCCGGAAGCCTGCCAGAAGGGATTACCGCAGGGTAGAGGGACGTTCCGGGCAAGTGCCCCGGCCTGGCGCACTGGTTCCGCCCCGGCCCCCGACAACCCGTAGAGTGACGCGCACGTACGACGGACCCGCCCGGGATGCCGGTCCGGTCGTACGGGTACGAGGAGACGGCCCGGGTCGCGAGGAAACGGGGAACGCATGACCACGGAAGCACGCCACTCCTCCGTTCCCCCGGGCCCCCGGCCCGCCTCCACCACCCCCCGCGCGGGCGGGACCCGGGTCGACGCCGACGCGCCCCTGGGGGACGACCCCGGTGACGGGCCGTCGGTCTTCACCCCGCGCGGCCCGGCCGGCGGCGGACCGGCGAGCGGGCCGGCGCGGAGCCGTACCGTCCCCGAGGCCGCCGACACCCTGAGCCCTCCGCCGCCCCCCGCCTCCGCCCGTTTCCCCGACGCCCCGCCCACCATGGGCACGGGGGGCGACGGCACCGGCACCGGCCCCGCGTCGGCGGACGGCGGCCGTCAGGGCGGTTCCCCGCGGCCCGACGGCGGCGGTTCCGCCCGTTCCGTGCCGTCGCCGGGCCGGCTGCCCGGCCGGGCGGGTCCTGCCGCGGAGGACGCCTCCGAGACGACCACCCGGCTCCGGCC
>NZ_LBDA02000100.1 GCF_000980885.2 Streptomyces malaysiense
CACGACCGGGCCCGGGAGGCCCTCACCTGTTCAAGATCCCTCAGCCGAGACCTGGCTCACCCGTCCACAACCTCCCGGGACAGAACATCTAGGCGTCCGAGGGCGACGGGTCCTCCTGCGGGTCCAGGCCCATGCGGGCCGCCAGCGCCGTGGCGAGCGAGGCGACGGTCGGGTGCTGCCAGACGAAGTTGCTCGCCAGCCGGACGGACAGTTCGGTGTCGAGCCGGATCCGCAGCTCGGTGGCCAGCAGCGAGTCGAAACCGAGGGACCGCAACGGCGTGTGCGGGTCCAGCGTGGTGCCGCCCGTGCGCAGGATCGCCCGGATGTGGTCGGTCAGGTAGTTCTCCAGCTCCGTCTGCCGGGCGATGCCCGCGGGCAGGGCCCGGAGCCGGGTGCGGATGTCCGAGCCGCCGGCCTCGGGCGCGGACTCCCGGGGAGCCGGAGCGGCGCCCTCCGCGGCGAGGAGGGCGAACAGGCTGGAACGCGCCGCCCCCCGGGGGATCCAGGTGCGGGGGAGGCCGGGGATCACCGCGGTCTGCACCCGCCGGTGGGTGAGCAGGGAGTGCAGAGCCGCCAAGCCCTCACGGGTGGGGATCGTCTCGTATCCGCGATCGGCGAAGTCGGTCGCCTGTCCCGTCTCGCCCCATGGCCCCCAGTCGACGGCCAGGGTGGGCCATCCGTTGCGGGTGCGCCACGTGGCGAAGGAGTCCAGCCAGGCGTTGGCGGCCGCGTAGGTGCCCTGTCCGGCATTGCCCAGGAGGGAACTCATCGAGGAGTAGAGAACGAACCAGTCCAGCCGTTGGTCCGCCGCGGCCTTGTGCAGGTTCCAGGCACCGGTGACCTTCGGGGCCCACACCCGCTTCAGCTGGTGTTCGCGGGCGGTGGCCAGCGCGGCGTCGTCCAGGACCATGGCGCAGTGCACGATCCCGCGCACGGGGACGCCGCCCTTCGAGGCGACCTCCACCAGGCGTTCGGCGGTGCCGCGCCGTGCGATGTCGCCGAGCACGACCGAGACGTCCGCGGACAGTTCGTTGATGGTGCGCGCGCATTCCAGCGACGGCGGGCGGCGGCCGTTGAGGATGATGCGCCCCGCGCCCCGCTCGGCCAGCCAGCGCGCGGTGGCCAGTCCGAGACCGCCCAGCCCCCCGGTGACGATGTAGGCGCCGTCGGGGCGTACGACGGGCGGCCCGTCCGGCAGGACGGCCTCGGTCTCTCCGCGGTCCGGTACGGTCAGCACGACCTTGCCGAGGTGACCGGCACGGGCCATCAGCTGGAAGGCGTCGGCCGCCCGGTCCAGCGGATACTCGGTGCACAGCAGGGGCTTGAGCCGTCCGGCGGCGACGTGGTCCATGACCTCGCGCAGGACGACGGCGAAGAAGTCCGGGCGCCGCTGCTGGAGTTCGATGAGGTCGACGGCGCTGAAGCTGATGTTGTGCCGCATCGGGCCGAGCTTGAGGGCGGCGTCGGCCATGATGTCGCGCACGCCCAGCTCGATGAAGCGGCCGAACGGCCGCAGGCTCTGGAGACCGGCGCGGACGGCCGGGCCCGCCAGGGAGTTGAGGACGACGTCGACTCCCTGGCCGTCGGTGGCCCGGCGGGTCTCCTCGGCGAAGTCCAGGGTGCGGGAGTCCATCACGCAGCGGATACCCATCCCGTGCAGATGCCGCCGCTTCTCCTCGGAGCCGGCCGTCGCCAGGACGTCCGCGCCCAGCATGCGGGCGACCTCGATCGCGGCCAGCCCCGTGCCTCCGGTGGCCGAGTGGATCAGTACCCGCTCACCGGGAACGAGCCGGGCGATGTGGTGCAGGGAGTACCAGGCGGTCAGGTACGCGGTGGGCAGACCCGCCGCCGTGGCGGGTGCCGGCTGCCGCGGCGCGGGGACCACGGCGGAGGCCGGCACGGTGACGAAGGAGGCGAAGGCGCCGCCCTGGAGCTGGACGGCGAGCACCGCGTCACCGGGGCGTACGTGGTGCACGCCGGAGCCGACGGCGCTCACCGTGCCGGCGCACTCGAAGCCGATGCGGTAGGCGGCGGCCGGCTCCGAGCCGAGCATGCCCAGCGAGGTCAGGACGTCGCGGAAGTTGAGCCCCGCGGCCTGGACGCGCACTTCGACCTCGCCCGCGCCGGGCTGCCGGCGGCCGGTCGCGGCCAGTTCCAGGCTGCCGATGTCGCCGAGCCGTCCGACGCGCAGCCGGAATCCGTCCTCGCCGTACCGGACCCTCCGGGACGAGCAGGCGGTGTGTTCGCCCGCCGTGACGGGGGCGGGCGCGATCCGGGCGGCGTACCGGACGCCGTCCCGCAGGGCGATCTCGTCCTCCGGCGCGTCGGCGAGGAGTTCCGCGGCCAGCGTGCGCAGGCCCTCCTCGCCGGGATCGGTGTCGACGAGGGTGGGGCGCAGCCGGGGCTGTTCGACGGCCATGACGCGCGTCACCCCGCGCACCGTGCCGTGCGCGGGGTGCCCCTTCTCGTCCGCGGTGACGGCGTACGCGTGCCGGGTGGCGACGTACACCCGCGCGTCCCGGCCGTGCTCGTCGGCGGCCTGCGCGAGGGCCAGCAGCCGCCGTGCCCGTTGCTGCGCGCCGTCGACGGGGTGGGCGGACGGCGTGCCGCACAGCAGGACGACGGCTCGCCAGCCGCGACCGCCCGCGGTCAGGTACCCGCCGAAGGTCTCGGCCCAGGTGCCGAGCGCTTCGGAGTCCAGCGGGCTCTCCCGCACCTCGACCCGGGCGCCGGCGGTGCGCAGGAGCGTGGCGAGACGTTCCGCCTCGCCGTCGCCCTCGCCCACCACGAGCCAGTCCCCGGGCGCGGAGGCCATGGCGCGGGGGTGGGGGACCCGGTGCCAGCCCAGTTCCATGAACCACTGGTCGACGGGGGCGTCCTCGGCCGGCGCGCGCCGGACGAACCGCACACCGTCGAGGGCCAGGACCGGCCGGCCGCCGTCGTCCAGGACGCGGACGTCTCCGGCCAGGGCCCGGTCACTGTTCTCGGTGACCCGTGCGTGCGCGTGCACGGCCCGGCCGGGGTCGCCGAGCAGGCGCAGTCGGCGCACCTGCACCGGCAGGATCGCTCCGGGCGCGGTGCCGCGGCCGGAGCCGGCGACCAGCAACTGCAGACACAGGTCCAGGAGGACGGGATGCACGCTCAGGCCGTGTTCCGGGGTACGGGCCGTGGCCGGCACCTCGATCCGCGCCCAGAAGCTGTCCCGGCGCCGCGTCGTGCTCAGCTCGGTGATACCGGTGAAGGCGGGTCCGTGTTCCAGTCCGCAGGCGCGCAGTCCGGCGTAGAGCTCGGCGGGATCGAGGGGGACGGGGTGCTTGCGGGCGAGTTCGGAGAGGGACGCCGCACGGGCGTCGCCCGCCGCGAGGACGTGCCGGGCGATGGCCGTGGCGTGCAGTTGCCAGGAGCCGTCGGGATTGCGGGAATGGACCTCGCAGGCGGCCTGGTCACCGGTGGTGAGGGTGAGGGTGGTGCTGATCTCCGGGGCGCCGTCGAGGGGCAGCAGATCGTGGAAGTCGATGTCGATCAGGTCGATGTCGGTGGGCTCGGTGACATCGGCCAGTGCGGTCTGTGCCGTGGTGTGCAGGAGGGCGCAGAACCCCGCGCCGGGCAGGACGGCGGTGCCGTGCACGAGGTGATCGCGGAGCCAGGGCAGCCGGTCGGCCGGATCGGTGGCGCGCCAGGAGTGGCGGACCTGGTCACCGGGGATCTCGGTGTGCCGGCCGGGCAGCCCGCTCGCCTCGGCGGGCGCCGCCCGGCCGGCGGCCCAGTGGTGGGCGCGGTCGAAGGCGATGGTGGGGGCGTCGGTCAGGTTTCCGCCGTTGTAGAGAGCGGACCAGTCGACCGTGCCGCCGTGGCAGTGGAGGGCCGCGAGCTGGGTGCGGAAGGTGGCCGGTTCGTCCTCCGCGCGGCGCAGCGTGGGCAGGACCACGGCGTCGGGGACCAGCGGGGCCAGGCTGTCGGCGAGGGACTGGGTGACCACGGGGTGCGGTGACACCTCGATGTAGACCTTGTGCCGCTCCTGTGCGGCGGCGGCCACGGCGGGCTGGAAACGGACCGGGCGGCGCAGGTTGGCGCACCAGTAGTCGGCGTCGAGGAGCGGTGGCCGCAGCGGGTCCTCGGACACGGTGGAGTAGAACGGGATCCGCGGCGTGCGGGGGGACAGGCCGAGCAGGGCCTCGCGCAGATCGCTCAGCAGCGGTTCGACGTGGGAGCTGTGGGAGGCGACGTCGACCGCGATCGGTACGGCGGCGATCCCCTGCCGTCCCCAGCGGTCGACCAGCCGGGCGATCTGGCCGGCGTCGCCGGAGACGACCGTGGTGCCGGGCGCGGCCAGGACGGCGACGGACACCCCGTCGGCCCCCGCGTCGGCGAGGGCGGCGTCCACCCCGGCCCGGTCCAGGCCGACACTGGCCATCGCCCCCGTGCCGGCGATCCGTTCCAGCAGCGCCGACCGGCGGCAGATGACGCGCACCCCGTCGGCGAGCGTGAGGGCCTGGGCCACGACCGCGGCCGCGGCCTCTCCCATGGAGTGGCCGATGACGGCGGCCGGCAGCACTCCGTGTGCCTGCCAGGCCGCGGCCAGCGCGATCTGCAGTGCGAACAGGGTTGGTTGCACCCTCGGACACCCGGTGACGGGTTCTCCGGCCTTGACCAGCTCCAGGACGGAGAACCCGGCCTCGGCGCGGATGAGCTTGTCGACGTCGGTCAGCGCCTTCTCGAACGCCGCGTCGTGGGCGAGCAGTTCCCGGCCCATGCCCGCCCACTGCGAGCCCTGGCCGGAGAACACCCAGACGGGCCGCCGGGGGGCGGTGACGTCGGCGGTGCCGGACACGAGGGCGGCGTGGTGCAGGCCGTTCCCGGCCGTGCGCAGGGCCTCGACGGTCTCACCGCGGGAACGCGCGACGACCGCGAGGCGCCCGCGGCCGGGGCTGCGACGCAGGGCCAGGGTGTGGGCGACGTCGCGCAGCGGGACGTTCTCCCCGTCCGTCTCCAGCCAGTCGGCCAGCCGTCGGGCGGCGGCCGGCAGGGCGCGGTGGGAACCCGCCGGGACCACGATCACCTCCGGCGGCGCGGTCCTGGGCCGCCGGGGGGCGGGAAGGCCGGTACGGCGCGTGGCCGGCGGCGGCTCCTGGAGGATGACGTGGGCGTTGGTGCCGGAGAAGCCGAACGAGGAGACCGCGGCCAGCCTGACCGGTTGTCTGCCCGGCCACGGGGTGTCCGTGAGCGGGACGAAGAATCGGGTGGCGTCCGCCTCGATGGCCGGATTCCAGCGGGTGAAGTGCAGGTTGCGGGGGATGGTCCCGTGCTGGAGGCACAGGACGGTCTTGATGAGTCCGGTGATGCCCGCGGCGGGCTCCAGGTGGCCGAGATTGGTCTTCACCGACCCGAGGGCGCACGGGGAGAGGCCGTTGCCGTACACGGCGGCCAGGCTGGCGAACTCGACGGGGTCGCCCACCGGGGTGCCGGTGCCGTGGGCCTCGATCAGCGAGATCTGGGCCGGGTCGACATCGGCGCGGGAGAGCACCGAGCGGTAGAGGGCCTGCTGGGCGGCGGCGGAGGGCGCGGCGAGGCCGTCCGAGCGGCCGTCCTGGTTCACCCCCGAGCCGCGGACCACGGCGAGGATGCGGTCGCCGTCCCGGCGGGCCTCGGCGAGGCGCTTGAGGACGACGACGCCGCAGCCCTCGCCGCGGACGAACCCGTCCGCGCCGGCGTCGAAGGTGCGGCAGTGCCCGGTGGGGGAGAGCATGCCCATCCTGACGAAGGACCGGGTGATGCGGGAGGCGAGCATGAGGGTGACGCCGGCGGCCAGGGCGAGGTCGCACTCCCCGCGGCGCAGCGCCTCGCAGGCCAGGTGGAAGGCCACCAGGGAGGACGAGCACGCGGTGTCGAGGGCGATGCTGGGGCCGTGCAGGCCGAGGAGGTAGGAGATGCGGCCCGCGGCGACGCAGTGGCCGTTCGTCAGGATCGATCCTTCCAACTCGGTCGGCTGTCCCGCGAGCTGATCCATGTAGTCGTTGTAGCTGAGTCCGGTGAAGACCCCCGTCGGGGAGCCGGCGAGCCGGTCGGGAGGCATCCCGGCGTGTTCCAGGGCCTCCCAGATGACCTCCAGCAGCAGGCGGTGCTGCGGGTCGAGGACATCGGCCTCGCGACCCGAGACCCCGAAGAAGTCCGCGTCGAAACGGGAGACGTCCTTCAGATAGCCGCCCCGGGTGAACCGGGAGAGCGTGCCGGCCGGTGCTCCGTCCCCGAGGATGGTCGTCTCACGGCCGGGCGGCGGCTCCCCCACCGCGTCGCGGCCCTTCACCAGTAAGCGCCAGAAGGCGGCCGGGGAGTCGGCGTCCCCGGGGAGCCGGCAGCCGATGCCGACGATGGCGATGGGTGCGTTCGCGGGCCGAGGCCCGTGCTTGTCGTTGACCACGGGGGTCTCCTTGTCGATCACGGGGGAGGTGAAGGGTGCGCGCCGTCCGCGCGGAACGGGCGGTACGGCGTGAGCGCCGCCCGGTGAGCGCCGCCCGGTGAGCGCCGCCCGGTGGGCGGGCCCGGCGCACCGGAACGGGATGGGGCGGCGGCGCTCAGACTTCCGGGCCGCCGAGGAGGATCGCGCTCTTCACGCCTCCGACCTGGTAGTTGAAGCTGAGGGCGTAGTCGAAGTCGAGGGCACGGGGTGTCGTCCCCGGAACCGGGTCGAAGGTCAGGCAGTCCGCCGGCTCCTCGCAGTTGGCGGTGGGGCACACCTGGCCGTGGTTCATCATCAGGAGGGTGAGGGCCACGCCCAGGCAGCCGGCCGGGGCGCCGTTGTGGCCGAAGCAACCTTCCTGCGAGGTCATGAGGAGATCGCGCGAGGCGGGGCCGTACAGCTCCCGGACGGCGTTCGCCTCGAACGTCGTCACCACGACATTGCCGTCGCTGCCGCCGTGGACGTAGGGCACATCGGAGATGTCCCAGGTGTCCCCGAGGCACCGGCGCACCGCCGACACGAGCGCCTTCCCGGATTCCTCGCAGGCCAGCGGGTTGGAGAGCCCGTCGCGTGTGGTGGTCTGCGACAGGATCCGGCCGTACAGGCGAGCCCCGCGCGCGAAGGCGTGTTCGCGGCTCTCGATGACGACGGTCGCGGACCCCTCGCCGTGGTTGATGCAGTCGGCCCGCCGGTCGTACGGACGCATCAGGGCGTCGAACGAGGGCAGCAGGCTGGGCATGTCCTCGGAGCGCATGGCCTCGTAGGTCTGCTGGGCCCCGGTGAGCAGCCGCTGGATGTTGCGGATGAGCGTGACGCTGAAGACGTCGACGCCGGTCACCACGGCGATGTCGGCCTCGCCCGAGGCGATCATGCGCTGGGCGTTGCCGATCTGCAGCGCGGAGGACGCGCAGCCGCACGACACGGTGAAGTTGGCGCCCCTCGACCGGGTGAGCCCGCCCTGGACCAGCGCGACGTCCGAGGGGGTGACGGACTGCTCCGCCGCGACGAACAGCTCCAGCGCCTCGGCGACCGGATAGGTCGCGGGATCGGCCCGCATGACGGCGAGATAGCTGTCGATGTTGGCGTCCACCCCGCCGCGGCCCACCAGGATGGCCGCGTCCTGGAGATCGCGCTGGACGTCGAGGCCGGCGTCCGCGCACGCCTGGGCCAGGGACATCAGGCCGAAGCGGTGGGCATCCGTGTAGTGACGGGAGAAGAACTCCGGGATGTCGGGGACGTGTTCCTCGAATGTCTGCCGGGGGAGGTTCACACCGCCGTAGTAGACACCGTTGTTGACGAGGCACGAGGTTCCGGTGGAGGCGACCTGCCAGAGGTCGTCCGCGGTGAACACCGGAGATCCGGCTCCCGGCAGACACAGTCCGATTCCGGTGACCACGGCGTCACAGCCCCGTCCACCGGTCCGCCGCCTCACGAGCCACCCCTCGACTTCAGTTCCTTGGTCATCGCGCTTTTCCTTTCAGAGACATGGGACTTGGTTATTCGGCCACATAAGTGCGGCGGCACCAGCGGTACACGGGCAATCGGTGGCCGTTGTGCATGGAGTAGGAGCCGGAGAACTCGAAGTGTTCATAGGCGTTACCGCAGAGGATTTTGATTTTTGGCTCGATTTCCAGGGATCGGACCTCCCATACGGCGGGAATGTCGATCCAGTCGGGACCTCCGGAAAGCATCACCCGAGTGGTGTTCGGCATGTCCACCTCCGGTGGTGGTGTTGATGAAGGGGCGCGATCAGCGCCCCCGTTCCGTCCCATTGGGTTCACCGCGGCATGTGCACATGCGCCTGCACGAGTGTCTGCGCGGGGAGTTCGCGATCCCGCTCAGGGGCGGCATGCGGGAAAGGACGGGAAACAGGAAGCGGGAGGCCATGCGGCCGACCCGGCACAGGGAACGGAAAAATGCGGCGTGCAGCATGCTGACCTCGCCGTGGGATCGAAGGGTCCGCCGCTTGTCGCCCGATGAGGGCGCGTACCGTGCCGCGGTCGCGGGCCGCGGCACGGCCGAAGCGGCGTGAACGGCGGCCGGGCGGCGCGGGCTCCGGCGCATCGGGTGGACGGCCCGTCGCGGGCCGCGCCGGGCGGTGGCGCCGGGGCCTGCCGTCGGCCCGGCCGCCGCCGGACCGAAGACGCGACGGTCCGGCGGCGGCTCGCCCGGCTCACGCCGGGGTGAGGGGGAGCCCTGTCACGGGCGCCCGGTACGGGAGGCGATCAGGACGCGTTGGCCAGCGCCTGGGTGATCGCGGCAGCGGTCGCCTGCTCGGAACTGAGGGCGGAACTGGACGCTCCGAGCAGGTTGTACACGACGGCGGTGGCGTTGGTCGCGGATGCCGTGAGGATGTTGGCCTCCACCACCTGCGGCTGCGTGAGGCAGTCGCCCAGGGCCGCGACGAGCGAGACGGCGGTGGACAGGTTGTGGGTGCGCGCGGTCTGGGTGTCGCTGGCCTGGTCGGCGGTGATCGCGGCGTTGTTGGACGTCTGCGCGCTCGTCAGGTCGTTGACGCAGGTCGAGGCGGCGGCGGCCGCGGGGGTCGCCAGGACCACGGGAGCGATACCCACGGCGGCGCCGGCCGCCATGACGACGCTGACGGCGGCGGCTGTGATGCGAGGACGGAACATGCTGGCACTCCTTGGAGAGATGACACGTGCGCTCATTGGCGACGAAGTCGACGGGAGTGGTCCCGTGTCTTTCCGAAGGACGGCCTGCTTTGGAAATGAAAATCACCTGGCCGCCGCGCAACTTGTGCGTCTGGAGTGACGACCGGAACGGGTAGCAGTCACGTCCCCGGAAAGGGATGGGCGGCCCGCCGGTTCGTAAATACAATGGAGCAACGGCTGTGCGCGGCATCTCAAGAGTGGCCGCACGGTATCACTCGAACGCAGTAATGTATGTGTGCTGACAAAAGATCGACCGTACGGCTGGTCCGGGCCCGAAATATGCGTCCTGAGCTGGAAGTTGTGCCTTCGCCGCGTTCATCCCGCTCATGTGTGCATGAACTCGCCCCGCCCGATGGGGACTTCGCCCCCGGGCCCGCTCGGCCGTTCCGGTGCGGGGGAGGTGAATCGCTCGATTCCTCCGGGCATCCGGAAAGCTACTTCCCTGAAGACTTTACTCCCTTTGTCGTCCGCGCCCGACCGGCATCTCGTGGCCCGCTGCTCGCGACCTGCCCCCGATACGCAGGAACGAATTTCCAATCACACTGGAGTAGGCCATTTGGGTGCTAGTCCGCAGTCAGCTGTTGCTCGCCACATGACAGCTCGGCGATAACGGTTACATCCAACGGTGGGCTGCCCGTCCTCTCCGGGGGAGTGGCTGCTCAACCCCAGGGGACCGTCGGCTTGATGGCGGCCCCCGAAGGAGGGGGCTGCCACGATGGGCACCCCCAGAGAGAAGTTGGATCGTCAGCCGGCGCCGGTGTCGGCGTCGGCTGACGCCTGACTTCTGGCCGCCGCTCCGGGAAGGTGCGGCGGCTTCGCCGTCTCTCGCCCAAGAGAGGGCCGCCGCCGGAGGTGAGGAACGTACGGGGAGGAGCGGAGAACGACGGCTGCGTGTGCGCCGTCGTCCCGTACCGCGCTTCGGACCACAGCGCCGCGCTCTGCCTCCCGGCCCCGCGCGGGGGGAGTTCACTCACCCGCGTCCTCGGCGTTGCCGCGCAGCGCCGGGGGCACCAGCGCCTTCCCTCCGCGGTGCCCCTTCACGAGCACCAGGAGAGTCATGTCCGCGACCCCACGTGTTTGCGCGCGTGTCACGCTGTCCCCGCAAGAGATCGACCGATGGCCCGACACCCCGGTCGCACGGGCGCTGGCCACCTTATGGCCCCGGTCCCGCACCGCGACCTTCAGCCTCCCGGCCATGGACCGGGCCGTCCCGATCTGCCGGAGCCTGACTCGTTCCTGGCTCGCCCAGCAGCGCATCGCCGACGAGGACGTCTTCGACACCGTCCTGCTGATCAGCACCGAACTCGCCACGAACGCCATCGTCCACACCGGCAGCGCGATGATCACCATGAGCCTGCGCAGGAACAAGGACCACCTCCGGATCCAGGTGCGCGACCAGGGCACGCAGTCCGCCGGCAAGCACTGGCACAACACCTCCGGATTCGGCCGGGGTCTGGAGATCATCGCCAGTTACGCGGGCGTGCTCGGCACACGCAGGGGCGCGGACGGCACCAGAACGATGTGGGCCACCGTCAACCTGGCCTGAGTGATCCGTGACTGATGCCCCGTCCGGTGCGACTCCGGTCGGGGGCAAGGGCGCCACAGGGGACTTCTCCCTGCTCAGGCGCCCTTTCCCATGGTCAGGAGCTGCCGGCTCCCGGTGCCCCGGCACATGGCCCGTTACGGCGAACGGGTGAATCGGCGTCAGCTCCGTTGATGCGCGATACAGCCTTATGCGGTACTGGATACACCCAAACGGTGGGCCGCCCATCCCTTCCCGGGGCTGGCGGCCTGCGGTTTCCCGCATGACCTTTTGCGGACGACACCGCGGACGGCAGGGCGCTCACAGCCTGCCGTTCCCCGTGGACGGCATCCCGTGGAGGAACCGGATCCGTCGGTGCCGCGATGTGACGGCACCCGTCGGCGGACGGCCCCGTACCACGTCCCGGGAGCCGCCGTGCGAGCCGTCCGCCTCTCTTCGAGCCGCTGTGCGGGCATCACGGATCCCCCGTTCCCGGCCGCCCGGTACACGGCGCCGCCGTGGGCGAGCGTCCCGTTTGCGTGTGTGCTCCAGCCACTTCGATGAGGAGGAAACTCCATGTCCACGCCCGTTTCGCAGATCCCCGGCTTTCCCCCCGGGTTCCCCTTCCCCTTCCCGCCGAGCACCCCGACCATCGGGGCCCTCGTCCCGATGTCCGGCCCCGCCGGCGGCGGCAACCTGGTCCTCATCGTGGGGTCCGGTCTGGCCAACGCCTCCTCGGTGACGTTCGGCGGGACCCCCGCGAGCATCCTGTTCCAGGACCCGATCGGACTGCTCATCATCGTCACGGCGCCGGCCCACGCCGCCGGCACCGTGCCGGTCGTCGTCACCAACGCGGGCGGTACGAGTGCCCCGGCCATGTACACCTACCTGGCGCCCGTCGGGCCGGTCGTGCTCTCCCTGCTCCCGACCAGCGGCCCGACCACCGGGGGTACGCCGTTCACCATCGTGGGCAGCAACCTCGCGGGTGCCTCGGTGACCTTCAACGGTGTGGCCGCGACCGGTGTCGTGGTGGACCCGACCGGCACCATCGTCACCGGTGTCACGCCGGCCGGTACCGCGGGCAACGTGCCTGTGGTGGTCACGACGCCCGCCGGCAGCGCCACCGTCGCGGGCGGCTTCACCTATGTCGCGCCGCCCCCGCCGGTCGCCGTCTCGCTGGTGCCGGTCACCGGTCCGACCACCGGGGGTACCCCGTTCGTCCTCGTGGGCAGCAACCTCGCGGGTGCCTCGGTGACCTTCAACGGTGTGGCCGCGACCGGTGTCGTGGTGGATCCGAGCGGCACCATCGTCACCGGTGTCACGCCGGCCGGTACCGCGGGCAATGTGCCGGTGGTGGTCACGACGCCCGCCGGCAGCGCCACCGTGGCGGGGGGCTTCACCTATGTCGCGGCTCCGCCGGTGGCCGTCTCGCTGCTGCCGACCAGCGGCTCTAGCGCCGGGGGTACGTTGTTCACCATCACGGGCAGCAACCTCGCGGGTGCCTCGGTGACCTTCAATGGTGTGGCCGCGACCGGTGTCGTGGTGGATCCGAGCGGCACCATCGTCACCGGTGTCACGCCGGCCGGTACCGTGGGCAACGTGCCTGTGGTGGTCACGACGCCCGGTGGCAGCACCACCGTGGCGGGCGGCTTCAACTACGTGTGATCCGCCCGTCCGCGTGACACCGGTCCCGCGTCCCCGGCCGACTCTCCTCGGCCGGGGACGCGGGCTGCGCCGAGCCGCCGCCCGCGCGGGTCACCCCTTGCGCAGTACGGCCCCCAGCGCATCCCTGAGGGCGGCCTGCGGGTCGGGGGAGGCGCCCTGCGCGCGCCAGGCGACGAAGCCGTCGGGGCGGACCAGCACCGCGCCGTCGGTGCCGACGCCGTGCAGCTCGGCCCAGTCGTCGCCCTCGGTGTCGTACATCAGGTCGGCGTCGCCGCCGGGGCCGATCCGGTAGGCGTCGAGCCGTACCCCGTCCAGGGCGGCGACCCGCCGGGCGGCGTCGTACCAGCCCGCGTCGTCCGGGGCGTCGGTGAGCAGCACCATGGAGCGCTCGTACAGATCGAGGGTGGACAGCCGGCGGGCGGCCTGGCGCAGCCACAGATGGGGGGCGCGGGTGCCGGGGCGGCCGGTGAGCGAGAGGGCGTCGGGGACGACCGGTGCCCCGGGGTCGGTGCCGACGGCGGCGCCGTCCGGGTAGTGGTAGCCGAGGACGACGTTGAGGATGCCGCCGCGCTTGGCGCCGCCGACCCCGGGGGCGGGGGCGAAGCCGGGGTGGCTGTGCTCGACCGAGCGGGCGGAGGCGCGGGCGCTGGTGGCGACGGCGACCGGGCGGCGCTCGGCGCCGTAGCTGTCGAGGAGCGCGGGACCGGCCCAGCCGTCGAGGACCGCGGCGAGTTTCCAGGCGAGGTTGTGGGCGTCCTGGATGCCGGTGTTGGAGCCGAACGCGCCGGTGGGGGACATCTCGTGGGCGGAGTCGCCGGCGAGGAAGACCCTGCCCCGCGCGTAGGAGTCGGCGACCCGTTCGGCGGCGCGCCATGACGCCATTCCGGTGATCCGCACATCGAGGTCCGGCACGCCGACCGCAGCGGCGATGTGCCGCTGCAGGCGCTCCTCGGTGAACTCCTCAAGGGACTCGCCGAGTTCCGGGTGCCAGGGGGCGTGGAAGACCCAGCGCTCCTTGTTGTCGACGGGGAGCAGGGCGCCGTCGGCGTCGGGGTGGGTGAGGTAGCAGCAGATGAAGCGGCGGTCGCCGACGACGCCGGCCAGGCGGGTGGAGCGGAAGGTGACGCTGACGTTGGCGAACAGCTCGCCGGGGCCGCTCTGGCCGATGCCGAGGGCGCGGCGGACAGGGCTGCGGGGGCCGTCGGCGGCGACGAGGTAGTCGGCCCGGACGGTGTAGCGCTCGTCGGTGGAGCGGTCGCGGACGATCGCGGTCACCCCGTCGGTGTCCTGCTCGAAGGACTCCATCTCGTGGTGGTAGCGCAGGTCGCCGCCGAGTTCGCGGGTGCTGTCCACGAGGACGGGTTCGAGGTCGTTCTGGCTGCACAGGCACCAGGTGGTGGGGCTGAACCTGCGCAGGCCGCCGCCGGGGTCGATCTCCTTGAACAGCCACTCGCCGGCCTCGCCGGCCAGGGCCGGGGTCTGCAGGATGCCGTGGTTGTCGGCGAGCAGTGAGGCCGCCGCCTTGATGTCCGGCTCGATGCCGGCCACCCGGAAGAGTTCCATCGTGCGGACGTTGTTGCCGCGTCCGCGCGGGTGGTGCGAGGTCCCGGAGTGCCGCTCCACCAGCATGTGGCGCACGCCGAGGCGGCCGAGGAACAGGGATGTGGACAGGCCCACCAGAGAGCCGCCCACGATGAGGACGGGAACCCGGTGGTCGGCTGTGTGATGCATCGAGCCTCCAGAGGCAGGGGTGCGTACAAGGCGCCTGCGAGTCTCATGCCCGGTATCGCCGTCGTTGGGGCCATTTGTGCACGGGATCACCCGCGTGGTTCCTACGAGTCGCGGGCTCACGGCCGCAGGCACAGGATCAAGAAGCGCTGACGTCGCGTCACGGCGGTGACCGGCGCACCCGAGATCCCCCGCCAAGGAGATGTCCGCACCATGACCACCACCTCTGAACGTCTGTCAGAAGCACCGGCGCGCGACGCGTCGAAGCGTGTCTCCCAGTCCGTGTTCGACGGCTCGCGGCTCCGGGTCGTCCTGCTGGTCGATGTCTTCGACGGCGCGCAGCAGCAGTTCCTGGAGGCGTACGAGCAGCTCTGCAACCAGGTTGCGTCGGTGCCCGGCCATGTCAGCGACCAACTCTGCCAGTCCATCGAGAATCCATCCCAATGGCTCATCACCAGCGAGTGGGAGAGCGCGCCGCCGTTCCTCACCTGGGTGAACAGCGAGGAGCACGTGCGGATGGTGGAGCCGCTGCACTCCTGCGTGCGCAACACCCGCTCGCTGCGCTTCCACATCGTCCGCGAGACGGGCCGCGCCTATGAGACCGACGCGCCCGCCCGGGGCCGGCTCCAGACGGAGGTGCGCATCGGCGACGGAGTGATCCGGCACGCGCTGACCTTCACCGTGAAGCCGGGCACCGAGGACAAGGTCGCCAGGCTGCTCGCCGACTACACGGCGCCCGAGCCGCGGGTGGACGACTCCACGCGGCTCCTGCGCACCTCGCTGTTCATGCACGGCAACCGGGTGGTGCGCGCCATCGAGGTGCGGGGCGACCTGCTGGCCGCCCTGCGCCACGTGTCGCGCTCGCCCGAGGTGCGGGCCGTGGAGGAGGCCATCAACCCCTACCTGGAGCAGGACCGGGACCTGAACGACCAGGAGTCGGCCCGGATGTTCTTCACCCGGGCGGCGCTGCCGGCCGTGCACCATGTGATGGCGGACGACCGGCCCGAGGGCACCCGGCGGGCCCTGTACTACCCGGCGAAGACGGGCCGCGGGATGAAGCTCGCGGAGCTGCTCGCCGAGGCGGACTCGGCGTCCCACGACGACCCGTCGAGCCAGGTGCTGCGCAGCACCGTCTTCGAGCGCGAGGACGTCGTGGTGCGGCTGGTGGACCTCGCCGCCGAGGGCGCGGACGTGGACCCGCTGCCCCGGGACCCCGCGCGGGCCGCCGAGCTGCGCGAGCTGCTGGCCGGCGAGGCCGCCCGCATGCAGCTGGTCACCGACCGCCGCTCGCCGGCGGTCTGAGCGCCGGTCCGCTCGCGGCGGGCCGCACCCGGAGATCCGATCACACCCGGCGAAGCCCGGTCACACCCACCGAAGCACGATCACATCCACCGGAGGAACGTCGTGATCAAACCCCGTCCGAGAATCGTGGACCTCAGCGAGGTCGAGCCCAACACGCGGCGCGGCGGTGATCTGCGCGCCATGCTCACCCCGGCCACGGTCGGTTCCACCAGCGGCTTCATGGGTGTGGCCATCGTGCAGCCCGGCGACCGCATCGGTGAGCACTACCACCCCTACTCCGAGGAGTTCGTCTACGTCGTCTGCGGTGAGCTGGAGGTCGACCTGGACGGCGAGCCGCACGTGCTGCGCCCGGAGCAGGGGCTGATGATCCCCATCGACATGCGCCACCGGTTCCGCAACGTCGGCAAGGTGGAGGCGCGGATGGTCTTCCACCTCGGACCGCTGGCGCCGCGCCCGCAGCTCGGGCACGTCGACACCGAGGAGACGTCGGTGATCGGCGCGGCCGCGGTGCTGACCGAGCCGGCCGGGGCGGGCGCCGACGGCGGAGGGGTCAGGTCATGACCCGGCGCGTGGCGGTCACCGGCATAGGCATCGTCGCCCCCGGCGGCATCGGCACCCCCGCCTTCTGGGATCTGCTCGCGCACGGCCGGACCGCGACGCGGGGCATCACCTTCTTCGACCCCTCCCAGCTGCGCTCGCGGATCGCCGCCGAGTGCGACTTCGACCCGGCGGCGCACGGCCTGGACGCCGAGCAGGCGGAACGGGCGGACCGCTACATCCAGTTCGCCCTGGTCGCGGGCGACGAGGCGGTCCGCGACTCCGGGCTCGACCTGGCGCGGGAGGACCCCTGGCGGATCGCGGTGTCGGTGGGCACCGCGGTCGGCGGCACCACCCGCCTGGAAAACGACTACGTGCTGGTCAGCCATGGCGGCGAGCGCTGGGACGTGGACCACGAGCGGGCGCGGCCCCAGCTGCACCGGGCGTTCTCCCCGAGCACCGCGGCCTCCGCCGTGGCGGAACGATTCGGCGCCCAGGGGCCGGTGCAGACCGTCTCCACGGGCTGCACCTCGGGTCTGGACGCCGTCGGATACGCCTTCCACACCGTCCAGGAGGGCCGGGCGGACATCTGCATAGCCGGCGCGTCGGACTCGCCCATATCCCCCATCACCATGGCGTGCTTCGACGCGATCAAGGCCACGTCACCGAACAACGACGACCCCGCGCACGCCTCCAAGCCCTTCGACAACAACCGTGACGGCTTCGTCATGGGCGAGGGCGGCGCGGTGCTCGTCCTGGAGGAGCTGGAGCACGCGCGGGCCCGCGGCGCACACGTCTACTGCGAGTTCGGCGGCTACGCGACCTTCGGCAACGCCTACCACATGACCGGTCTGACCAAGGAGGGCCTGGAGATGGCGCGGGCCATCTCGACCGCCCTCGACCAGGCCCGGCTCGACCCCACGGCGATCGACTACGTCAACGCGCACGGCTCCGGCACCCGGCAGAACGACCGCCACGAGACGGCGGCCGTCAAGCGGGCGCTCGGACAGCACGCCTACGACACCCCGATGAGCTCCATCAAGTCCATGGTGGGCCACTCCCTCGGGGCGATCGGCGCCATCGAACTGGTCGCCTGCGTGCTGGCCCTGGCCGAGCAGGCCGTGCCGCCGACCGCGAACTACGAGACCCCCGACCCCGAATGCGACCTCGACTACGTGCCGCGTACCGCCCGCGAGCGGAAGCTGACCAGCGTGCTCTCCGTGGGCAGCGGGTTCGGCGGCTTCCAGTCCGCGGTGATCCTGACCCGGCCGAGGGAGTGAGGACGAGATGAGCGAACCCCAGGACCGGCGTGCGGCCGTCACCGGCATCGGCGTGGTCGCGCCCAACGGCATCAGCACCGACACCTTCTGGAAGGCCACCCACGAGGGACTCAGCGTCCTGGACCGGGTGACCCGCGAGGGCTGTGAGCGCCTGCCGCTGAAGGTGGCCGGCGAGGTCCGCGCCTTCGACGCGGCGGACACCATCGAGGAGCGGTTCCTCGTCCAGACCGACCGCTTCACCCACTACGCCATGGCCGCGGCCGACTTCGCGCTCACCGACGCCCGGCTCGGGCAGGCCGACACCGACCAGTCGCCGTACTCCATCGGCGTGGTCACCGCAGCGGGCTCCGGCGGCGGCGAGTTCGGCCAGCGCGAGCTCCAGCGGCTGTGGGGCAAGGGCAGCCGGTTCGTGGGGCCGTACCAGTCCATCGCCTGGTTCTACGCCGCGAGCACCGGCCAGGTCTCCATCCGCCGCGGCTTCAAGGGGCCCTGCTCGGTCGTCGCCTCCGACGAGGCGGGCGGTCTGGACGCCCTCGCGCACGCGGCACGGGCGGTGCGGCGCGGCACCGACGCGATCGTGGCCGGCTCCACCGAGGCGCCGCTCGCGCCGTACTCGGTGGTCTGCCAGCTCGGCTACGAGGAGCTGAGCCGGGAGGGCGAACCGGGGCGTGCCTACCGGCCGTTCACGAAGGACGCGTGCGGGTTCGTGCCCGCCGAGGGCGGCGCGATGCTGGTGGTGGAGGCCGCCGACGCCGCCCGGGAGCGCGGCGCCGACATCCGGGCCTACGTCGCCGGGCACGCGGCCACCTTCACCGGCGCCTCCCGCTGGGCGGAGTCCCGCGCGGGTCTCGCCCAGGCGATCCGGCAGGCGCTGGCCGAGGCCGAGTGCGCGCCCGAGGAGGTCGACGTCGTCTTCGCCGACGCCCTCGGGGTGCCGGCGGCCGACCGGGCCGAGGCGCTGGCCATCGCCGACGCCCTCGGTGCCCACGGCACCCGGGTGCCGGTCACCGCGCCCAAGACCGGCACCGGCCGCGGCTACTGCGCGGCCCCGGTGCTGGACACCGCGGCGGCCGTGCTCGCGATGGAGCACGGACTGATCCCGCCGACCCCGAACGTCCACGACGTCTGCCACGACCTCGACCTCGTGACCGGCCGCGCCCGGGTCGGCGAACCGCGCACCGCGCTGGTCCTCAGCCGCGGCCTCATGGGGTCGAACTCGGCGCTGGTGCTGCGGCACCCCAGCGCGCGGTGAACAGCAAAGGAGGAGAGCAATGTCCAAGATCACCGTCGAAGAACTCGCAGCCCTCATGAAGAAGGCGGCCGGGGTAACCGTCAGCCCCCAGCAGCTCAACGACAAGCCGGACACCGGCTTCGACGTCCTCGGCGTCGACTCGCTCGGCCTGCTCGGCATCGTGGGCGAGCTG
Source organism: Streptomyces malaysiense (assembly GCF_000980885.2). GTDB lineage: Bacteria > Actinomycetota > Actinomycetes > Streptomycetales > Streptomycetaceae > Streptomyces > Streptomyces malaysiense. The sequence continues at coordinate 18,588 of NZ_LBDA02000100.1, forward strand.
GAGAACGAGCACGGCACCCCGATGCCGGTGGACGCCGAGCGCTGCAAGACCCCGCAGCAGTTCCTCAACCTCGTCAACAACACGCTGATGGCAGGAGCCTGACATGGCAGGACACACCCAGAACGAGATCACCGTCGCGGCCCCGCTCGACCTGGTCTGGGACATGACCAACGACCTGGAGCGCTGGCCCCAGCTGTTCAGCGAGTACGCGTCCGTCGAGGTGCTCGAGCGGGAGGGCGAGAAGACCACCTTCCGGCTCACCATGCACCCGGACGAGAACGGCACCGTCTGGAGCTGGGTCTCCGAGCGCGAGCCCGACCGCGCCACCCGCACCGTCCGGGCCCGCCGGGTGGAGACCGGTCCCTTCGCCCACATGGACATCCACTGGGCCTACGAGGAGGTCCCGGCCGGCACTCGCATGGTGTGGACCCAGGACTTCGCGATGAAGCCGGAGGCGCCGGTCGACGACGACTGGATGACCGACAACATCAACAAGAACTCCAAGGTCCAGATGGCCCTGATCCGCGACAAGATCGAGAAGGCCGCCGCCGGACACCGGCCCGCCCCGGCGCTCGCCGACTGAGCGCCACCGCACCGGAAGGGAAGCACCGTGCACCAGGCCCTGATCGTCGCCCGGATGGCCCCGGGCTCGGCCCCCGACATCGCGAAGATCTTCGAGGAGTCCGACCAGGGGGAGCTGCCCCGCCTCGTGGGCGTCACCCGGCGCAGCCTCTTCCAGTTCGGCGATGTGTACATGCACCTCATCGAGTCCGAGCGCGAACCGGGCCCGGCCATCGCCAAGGTCACCGAACACCCGGAGTTCCGGGGCGTCAGCGAACGGCTGACGGCATACGTCAGCGCGTACGACCCGGAGACCTGGAGGTCCCCCAAGGACGCGATGGCGCGTCGCTTCTACCTCTGGGAGCGCTCCTGACACCGGAGTCCGGACCGGACGGACGCCGGTC
>NZ_LBDA02000101.1 GCF_000980885.2 Streptomyces malaysiense
GGCGGTTCTCGGCGACGTCGCGCAGGAGGCGGCGCATGATCTTGCCGGAGCGGGTCTTGGGGAGTTCGGCGACGGGGAGGATCCGTTTGGGTTTGGCGATGGGGCCGAGGGTGGTGCCGACGTGGTCGCGGAGGGTGGTGATGAGGGTTTCGTCGTCGGCGTCGGCGGTGCCGCGCAGGATGACGAAGGCGACGATGGCCTGGCCGGTGGTCTCGTCGGCGGCGCCGACGACGGCGGCTTCGGCGACGGCGGGGTGGGAGACGAGGGCGGATTCGACCTCGGTGGTGGAGATGTTGTGGCCGGAGACGAGCATGACGTCGTCGACGCGGCCGAGGAGCCAGATGTCGCCGTCCTGGTCCTTCTTGGCGCCGTCGCCGGCGAAGTAGGTGCCGGGGAAGCGGGACCAGTAGGTGTCCTTGAAGCGTTGGTCGTCGCCCCAGATGGTGCGCAGCATGGACGGCCAGGGTTCGGTGAGGACGAGGTAGCCGCCCGCGCCGTCGGGGACTTCGTGGGCTTCGTCGTCGACGACGGTGGCGCTGATGCCGGGCAGGGGGCGTTGGGCGGAGCCGGGTTTGGTGTCGGTGGCGCCGGGGAGGGGGGAGATCATCATGGCGCCGGTCTCGGTCTGCCACCAGGTGTCGACGACGGGGGTGCGGTCGGCGCCGATGTGTTTGCGGTACCAGATCCAGGCTTCGGGGTTGATGGGTTCGCCGACGGAGCCGAGGATGCGCAGGCTGGTGAGGTCGTACTTGGCGGGGATGTCGTCTCCCCACTTCATGAAGGTGCGGATGGCGGTGGGGGCGGTGTAGAGGATGGAGACCTTGTATTTCTGGACGATCTCCCAGAAGCGGCCCTGGTGGGGGGTGTCGGGGGTGCCTTCGTACATGATCTGGGTGGCGCCGTTGGCGAGGGGGCCGTAGACGATGTAGGAGTGGCCGGTGACCCAGCCGACGTCGGCGGTGCACCAGTAGACGTCGGTGTCGGGTTTGAGGTCGAAGACGGCCCAGTGGGTGTAGGCGGTCTGGGTGAGGTAGCCGCCGGAGGTGTGCAGGATGCCCTTGGGTTTTCCGGTGGTGCCGGACGTGTAGAGGATGAAGAGGGGGTGTTCGGCGTCGAATGCCTCGGGGGTGTGTTCGGTGGGCTGGGCGGCGACGAGGTCGTGCCACCACACGTCGCGGGTGTCGTCGAAGGCGACGTCCTGTCCGGTGCGGCGTACGACGAGGACGTGTTCGACGGTGCCGGTCTTGTCGGCGGCTTCGTCGACGGCGGGTTTGAGGGCGGAGGGCTTGCCGCGGCGGTAGCCGCCGTCGGCGGTGATGACGACCTTGGCGTCGGCGTCCTTGATGCGGGTGGCGAGGGCGTCGGCGGAGAAGCCGCCGAAGACGACGGAGTGGGCGGCGCCGATCCGGGCGCAGGCCAGCATGGCGATGGCGGTCTCGGGGATCATCGGCATGTAGACGGCGACCCGGTCGCCGGCGCGGACGCCGAGGGAGAGGAGGGCGTTGGCGGCGCGGCAGACCTCGTCCTTGAGCTCGGCGTAGGTGAGGGCGCGGCTGTCGCCGGGCTCGCCCTCGAAGTGGATGGCGACGCGGTCGCCGTGGCCGGCCTCGACGTGCCGGTCCACGCAGTTGTGGGCGACGTTGAGACGCCCGTCCTTGAACCACTTCGCGAACGGGGGGTTCGACCAGTCCAGCGTCTCGGTCGGTTCCTCGGCCCAGGTCAGCCGGCGGGCCTGCGCGGCCCAGAAGCCGAGCCGGTCAGCCCTGGCCTGCTCGTACGCCTCCGCCGTGACGTTGGCGTGTGCGGCCAGGTCGGCGGGGGGCGCGAACCTGCGTTCTTCCTTCAGCAGGTTGGCCAGGCTC
>NZ_LBDA02000102.1 GCF_000980885.2 Streptomyces malaysiense
GGTCAGCAACGCGGCGCACCTTCGGTGCGCGCCGGGGGCGTGGTAAATCCCGTGGCGCGCGCCGAGGATGCTTCTGTCTGCCCTGACGTGGGCTGATACCGGTCCGGGACGCTGGAGGAGTTCGTTCCGGCCGAAACCGAGGTCTCTGTGATGCCCGCGAGCTCGCAGGTCAGCATGGTGCCGAGGGCCGTCCACGGGAACCGTGGAGTGTTGCTGTGAGCACGTGCGTCAGAATCCCTGATTCACCCTGGCCCTCCCGGAACGGCGTACCGCTCGGCCGTTGAGGGAGGGAGCGAGACATGGACGTACTGCACGAACGCTGCGCCGGTGTCGACATCAGCAAGAAGGACGCCAAGGCGTGTGTCCGCACCCCAAGCACGAAGCGGCGGGGGGCGTTCACCACCGAGACCACGACCTGGGGCTCGACGACGAACGCGGTGCTCGCCCTACGAGAACACCTGATCACCGCCGAAGTCACCCTGGTAGTGATCGAGGCGACATCGGACTACTGGAAGCCCTTCTACTACCTGCTGGCCGACGAGTTGAACGTGATCCTGGTCAACGCGCGGCACGCCAAGAACCTGCCCGGCCGCAAGACGGACGTCTCGGACGCGGCCTGGCTGGCCCAGCTCGGCGCCCACGGCCTGGTCCGTGCCTCGTTCGTGCCCGACCAACCGGTACGCGAACTGCGGGACCTGACCCGCTCCCGCACCCAGATGACCCGCGAACGTGGCCAGATCGTCCAGCGCCTGGAGAAGCTGCTGGAGGACACCGGCATCAAACTGGCCGCGGTCGCATCCGACATCATGGGCGTCTCCGGCCGGGCCATGCTCGAAGACCTCATCGCCGGGGAACGCGACCCGCAACACCTCGCCCAGCTGGCCAAGCGCAAGCTCCGCAACAAGATCCCCGAACTCACCGAGGCGCTGACCGGACGCTTCCGTGAACACCACGCGTTCCTCACCCGGCTTCACCTGGACCACTACGACCAGCTCACCGACGCGATCCGGCAGCTCGATACGCGGATCGAAGAGTCGATGGCCCCCTTTCGTCCCGCCCTCGACCTCCTGGACACCATCCCCGGAATCAACCAGGCCGTCGCCGAGGTGATCATCGCGGAGACCGGCGGCGACATGAGCCGGTTCGCCTCCGCCAAGCACCTCGCCTCCTGGTCCGGCGTCTGTCCCGGCCATCACGAGTCCGCCGGCCGCACCAAGAGCGCCAAGGTCCGCCCCGGCAACCCCTACCTCAAAGGCGCCCTCGGCCTCGCCGCTTTCGGCGCGGTGAGAACCAAGGACACCTACCTGCAGGCCCGCTACAAGCGGCTGACCGCCCGCCGCGGCCCGCTCAGGGCCCTGGTCGCCGTCGAACACTCGATCGTCACCGCGATCTGGCACATGCTCACCGACAACGTCGCCTACCACGAACTGGGCGGCACCTACTTCGCCCAGCGCGACCCCGAACGCGCCACCC
>NZ_LBDA02000103.1 GCF_000980885.2 Streptomyces malaysiense
CGCACGCCGGGGGAACCTCAGGTAGCTCGCGCCCGCCTCCACCCGGCGGCCATGCGCCTGCGGCGCATGTGCCCACAGACAGAAATGGAGCGAAGAATGCGCAACACCGTCAAGAAGGCCGTAGTCGTCGGTGCCAGCGTCCTGGCGTTCTCCGGCCTCGCCGTCGGCGCGGCTCAGGCGACGCCGCGGCAGGGCGCGGACATTCCCGGCAAGGGCCCCCTCCAGGAATGCACCAACTGGGGTAACGCCCTGCAGGCCCATGGGACGATCGTGGGATTCGCCTGCATGGAGGATGAAGGCGGCAACTCGTGGGAGCTGACCCCCTACTACGCCAACTGACCCTTGGCGTCCCGGTGACGCCCGTGGCGTCGGCAGGGGGAACGCCGACGAACGTGCCGAAGGCGGCGAGCAACCAGGCGCAGCCCAGCACGAGCCTTTCCCTTCAAGGGAACTACACCCAAGGCACTTTCGTGTTTCCGTCCCAAAGCCAGCCGTACTCAAGTGAAACGGCGAGGTTAGGAACGGGCCCCGTGACTACCTGGCCTTTCTCGGACTGGCAGCCGCCCCCTGCTGCTGCAAACCGCTCCTCAAACTGACCATGCAGGAAAGGGACTTGGGGCGCCGTACCGCGACAGCCGGCCATAGCCCAGCATGAGATCCCCGATGATCCCTCCCCGCGCGAAACCACTCGCGGAGGCGTTCGAGGCCGTCTGGTCCCGGGGCACCTCCACCCTCGCCACGAGAAGGGACAGCGGCTCACTGGTGGCGCGGCCGTTGACACATGGGCCGGCACGGGCTTGCGGCCGCAGTTCCTCTCGCCCGGACGGTCCGTCGACGCTCACGAGACGGAGTGGGCCGCCGCGGCTCCGTCGGCGCGCCAGACGGGGGCGGAGGACCCTCGGGGTACGAGGACGGGCCCGTGGCGCCAGTCAGCGGGGGTCTCGCTCAGCCGGACCGGAGGAGCGACGTGCTGGAACTCGCCCAGCGGGGTCTGATGGACCAACCACTCGGGCTCGGGTGGAGCGGCCGTCGTGCCGATCTGCGCGGCGACTTCCGACTTGTCCAGAGTGCCGAGCTCCCACGCCCAGTTGGCGCAGCCGGCGAGGGAGACACGGACGAGGTAACTGCCGCCCTCCCGCGCCTGTTTCAGGGTTGCGGCCATCACACCGGCCGCCGCGAAATAGGCCGCGAGGTAGTCATTGAGCATTCGGCCCGGGGGCATTTGCGGTCTCCCGTCGTCCCCCTCGTTCCAGTTGATGCCGACCAACGCCTGCGCCTGGTGGTCGAAGCCGCCACGTTCACCCCATGGGCCCGAATGGCCGTAGCAGTGGATGGAGCAGTAGATCAGCCCTTCGGAGATCTCCGCGCACTCCGCTGGGGTCAGCCCTAGCCGGGCCAGCTTCGAGGCCCGGTGATTGTGCACGAAGACATCGGTTTCGCGGAGCAGCTGGTCGAATATGCGGCGGCCGCCGCTGTCCTCGCGCAGTTCCAACCGGGTGGAGCGGATGCCCACAGCTGTTTCATTCCAGCACAGATCGTGTTCGAAGGCGTGCGGCTCGCACACGTGGAGCACATCAGCGCCATGTTCGGCCAGCGTACGCCCCATCGCGGTGCCGGCGAAGATGTGGGTGAACTGCAGACAACGCAGCGCCGACAGTGGCTGATCGCCGGCGGGCAGCGGTTTTATGGGCGCGTCGCCGATCTTCTCGATCGACACCAGCGGTTCTGTTTGGATCGCCTGGCTCTGCGGATGGGCCAGGAACTCCTCGCGGCTGCGCACCACCGCGAGCGGAATTCCTCGCTCAGCGGCGGCCTCTTCGAGGTCCCAGGATGTCCAGGAGGCGATGGCGCTCCGGATATGCTCCTGCGTATGCGCGGTGCCGAGGAGCGACAGCAACTCGTCACTCGGCCGCGGGTAGCAGGCGATGGGGATGACCCAGCGATCGTCGGCCGTCTGGTAGAAGTCGAAGACCGCGGGCGCGAGACCGCCATCGAGGCCCTGCAGCGAACCCATGTTGGATCCGTAGCCGTTGAGGCGGTTCCCTGCGCCCAGATAGGGCGTGAGAGAGTGGAGTGCCTGCGGTAGGTCAAGGCTGAGCCGCTGCCTGCGGCCGGTCGCCTCGTGCCAGATCTGCGCCGCTCCAGCGGCCGCCGACAGGAGAGGAACGCCTATGGCGGTCCCGAGTTTGAGGGTGGAGTCAAGCAACGGATCGGCGCCGGTCACCGAAATCTCACTGACCGCGTTCTCGAGCGACAGGCCGATCACGTCGAGAGAGGAATTCAGCTGACTCGTGAAATCAGGTTTGTTTTCCCTCATGGATACACACTTTCAGGAACTCGGTGAAGGATTGAACGCTTTTACCTTTGTGGACACCGAAATGTGCCGGTCACGCGCCATGAAGGGCGCCGACGAGGATGTACCGGCGGTACTCAGCGGCCGACCGGAGGCGTCTTCTCCGCGAGTTCGCCGCGCACCGTCCTGCGCAGGACCTTGCCGCTCGGATTTCTCGGCAGGGCCGCGGCGAAGTCGTAACTGGTGGGCACCTTGAAGTCGGCGATGCGGCCGCGCAGAGACAGCATCAGCTCGCGGGGGGTGACGCGCTGCCCCGGCTCAAGGACCACTCGGGCGTGCACCGATTCACCCCACCTGGGGTGCGGAATGCCCACGACCGCGACTTCGAGGACCGCTGGGTGGGCGCACAGCGCGGCCTCGATCTCGGCGGGATATACGTTTTCTCCTGCCACGATGATCATGTCGTTGACGCGGTCGCTGACGAACAGGTAGCCGTCCTCGTCGAGATAGCCCGCGTCGCCCATGCGGATCCATCCGTCGACCAGGGTCTCGGCCGTGGCGTCGGGGCGACGCCAGTACTCCAGCATCCGGGCGGGCGAGCGCACGCAGACCTCGCCGACCGTGCCAGGCGGCACCGGTTTGCCGTCCCGGCCGGTGATCCGCAGCGTGATGCCCGGGTACGCCCGGCCGGCGGCCAGCAGCCGGGGGTTGCCCTGCCTGTGGTCCTCGGGTGGCAGACAGGCCGCGAAGTTACCTGTCTCGCTGCTCCCGTAGATCTGCAGGAAGTCGCAGTCGATCATCTTCATGCACTGCTCGAGCAGTGGCGCCGAGATGGGGGAGCCACCGTAGACGACTTTGCGCAACGACTGGAAGCACGCGGGGTTGGCATCCGGCTCGTTGAAGAGCAGTTGCAGCATGGCGGGCGCCACGATCGCGGTGGTGATCCGCAGTTCTCTGATGAGTCTGAGAGCTGACGAGCTGACGAACATGGGCATGGAGACGATCGTCGCCCCGGCGTTGAAGCCCTGCATCGCGTACGAGAAGCCGCCTATGTGAAAGCCCGGCAGGCCGATCAGGCTGCGGTCGCCCGGCAGCCAGTCGAACCAGTCGAGACTGTGCTGCTCCATGGCCTCGGCCACGTTGAAGAAGCTGCGGTGCGGCAGCACGACACCCTTGGGCCGCCCGCTGGTGCCGCTCGTGTAGATCTGCACCACCGCGCTCTCCCGGTCGCCGCCAGATCCCGGGTCGGTGTCCGTGTGCGATGCGGTCCAGCCCACCCAGCCCGCGCCCCCGTCTTCGGAGTCGTCAGCGAGAACAACGGTCTCCAGGCGGTCGAGCCGGTCGCGCACACCTTCCGCAGCGGCTCGACCGCCTTCGTCGACCACCAGCAGCTCCGTGCCCGAGTCCGCCAGGATGTGATGGACCTCGTCCGGAGTCAGCCGCCAGTTGACGGGCACCAGCACCGCGCCGGTCTTCGCGCAGGCGAACGCGAGCTCCCAGTAGCGTTCCGACTCCTTGCCCAGGTACGCCACCCGGGAGTCGCGGCCGACCTGTGAGGCGAGCAACGCCTGTGCCACCCGGTTGCTCTCCTGGTGGAGCGCCTGGTAGGTGAGACTGCGGCCTTCGCTCAGGATGGCCGGGTGATCCGGCTGACGGGCCGCCTGGTATGCCAGAGCCGCGTGGAGCGTGTCGGTCTTCTTCGCGTCCATCATGGCGCCCTTCATCGCGACGACGGGATCAGCAGACTGCGGATGGAGCCGGCCAGGAGATCGATACGTGATTGCTCGAACGCCACGGCCGTCGGAAGCGCGACGGCGAACACCTGCTCAAGCCGGTTCTTCAGACTGACGGCCGTGAGCGAATCAAGGCCCAAGGAGGCGAAATCCGCGTCAGGTTCGATGTCCTCGACGTCCTGGTAGCGGAGAATCGCCACCAGCTCGCGGCGTATCGCTTCGTTGATCGCCCCGTTGCTCGCGTCCGCCGGCCACCCGGCCGACTTGGGCGCCACAGCCTTGCTCTCCTCTTCGAGGGCTGCGGCGGGCGGCGCCTCGGGCAGCGGACCGGGAGAGGCACTCGGTGCCGGACCGGTGCCGGACGGCAGCCAGTACCGCTTTCGATCGAACGTGTACGTCGGCAAGTCCACACGCCGGTGGGTAGTGCCCCGGTGGTACGCGGCCCAGTCGACGGACAGCCCGGCCATGTACAGGCTGGCGACAGCCCGGTCGATGGTCGCACCGTCCTCGTCGCCCGCACGGCTGCTGGCGGCCCACAAGTGGTCGTTCCTGGTGACGCACCGGCGTGCGAGCGAGATCAGGGAGGCCGAGGGGCCGATCTCCACGAACGCGTGCGTACCGCGGCGCTCGACCGCTTGTACCGCGCCCAGGAAATCGACGGGTTCGAGCAGATGGCGCATCCAGAAGGCCGGATCGGTGAATTCCGAGGCCCGGACCACTTTTCCGGTCAGTGCCGATACCACGGGCAAGCGCGGGGCACGGCAGTGGATGCCTTCGAACAGGGCGCGGAACTCGTCGGCCACCTCCGCCATCAGCGGTGAGTGGAAGGCGTGCGAGACGGGAAGCCGCTTGACGCGAATGTCCCGTCGGCGCGCATCCTCCAGCAGGGATTCCAGCGAACGCGAACCGCCCGAGACGACACACTGGTCGGGAGCGTTGATCGCCGCCAGCGCAAGATCGTCGTACGGGCCGAGCAGCGGGCTGATCTCCTCCGCCGCCACCGCCACGGCCGCCATGGCGCCCGGGGTGCTGACCGACTGCATGAGTCGGCCGCGTTCCGCGGCGATCCGGGCACCGTCCTCCAGGGAGAAGACGCCGGCCACCGTCGCCGCGACAAGCTCACCGATGCTGTGCCCGACCAGCACGCTGGGCCGCACCCCCCAGTCCGTCCACAGTTCCGCCAGGGCGTACTCCAGGCAGAACAGGACCGGTTGGCTGTACCGGGTCTGATGGATGTCGTCGCCGTGGTCGTCGGCGCCGACCAGCATGTCTCGCATCGAACGCCCTGTCAGGGGGCGGAGTGTCCGGTCGCATTCGTCGACGCGCTCCCTGAAGACAGGAAAGCGCCGGTAGAGCGCCGCCGCCATTCCCGAGAACTGCGAACCCTGCCCCGAGAAGAGGAAGGCCGCTTTACGCGCGCCGCCGACGGGCAACGCTCCGGCGGAGTGCAGGCGCCGATCCAGCAGCTGCGCCAGCTCTTCCCGGCTGGCGACTGCTCCTGCCAGACGCACCTTGTGGTGAGCCCGCCCGGTGTTGGAAGTGAAGCAGATGTCGGCCAGGGACGGCGGTGCGCCGGCGGCGAGGAACTGCTGGTACCGACGGATCTGCGAGCGCAAGGAGCGGTCGTTCTTCGCCGACAAGGTGAAGACATGGCCCCGCTCCCCGTCGGTCCCCGGATGACGATCGGACGCCTCGGCGTGCCCGTCCAGGGCGGGTCCGGCACAGCGAGCCGGAGCTTGTTCGAGTACGGCCGTGGCAATCGTCCCGGCGAAGCCGAAACCGTTCACCAGCGCTCGGCGGGGGGTGCCGTCCCACGTGAGCTCGCCCGTGGGCACCGTGACCGGGTATCTTTCCCACGGTATGCGCCCCGAGGGGCGCTCGAAATTGAGGTGCGGGTAGAACTTGCCGGCCTGCAACTGCAGAACGGTCTTGACCAGACCGGCCATTCCCGCGGCACCCTCCAGGTGCCCGATGTTGGTCTTCACAGAACCGACCGTCACCGGTGCGGCTCTGTCGTGCGATGCCGCGAAGAGTGCGGCGATCGAGCCCATCTCGATCGGGTCGCCCAAGGGCGTGCCGGTGCCGTGCGCCTCGACGTACTGGATGTGCCCCGGTTCGAGACCGGCCGCGGCCAGCGCGGCCCCCATCACCTGCTGCTGGGCCTGTCCGTTGGGCACGGTCAGGCCCGCGCTCTCACCGTCCTGGCGCACCGCGGTGCCACGCACGAGCGCGAGAACGGCGTCCCCGTCGCGTTCGGCGTCCGACAGACGTTTCAGGACGAGCACGCCGCATCCCTCGCCGCGGGCGTACCCGTCAGCCGAGTCGTCGAAGGTTTTGCACCGGCCGTCGGGAGACAACATGTTGGCCGCCCGTAACGCACCGTTGCTCACCGCGTTGTGTATCAGGTTCACGCCGCCGCACAGGGCGATGCCGCACTCCTTGTTGCGCAGTCCCTGCACGGCCAGGTGCAGCGCGACCAGTGAGGAGGAGCACGCGGTGTCGACACTGATGCTCGGCCCCCGCCAGCCCAGTGAGTAGCTGAGCCGGCCCGGCACGCTGCTGTGCGACAGACCGGTGCCTATGTAGCTGTCCACCTCCTCTGCGCGCACGCCCGCGGTGTCCAGTGCGTAGTCGAAGGAGCTGACGCCCATATAGACACCGCCTTCACGGTGCCGCCACGCCCCCGGAGGTATGCAGGCGTTCTCCAGCGCCTGCCACGTGGTCTCCAGGACCATCCGCTGTTGCGGGTCGAGGTAGGCCGCCTCACGAGGAGAGATGTTGAAGAAGGCAGCGTCGAAACGGTCGATCTCGTCCAGGAAGCCGCCGATGACCGGCTGTGCGTCCTCGGGATCCGAGCCGGTGAACATGTGCCGTCGGCTCTCCGGCATGGGGCGGATGCCTGACCGGCCCTTGGCGAGGAACTCGTCGAAATCCCGCAGGCTTTCGTTGCCACCGGGAAACCTGAGTCCGGCTCCCACGATGGCGATCGGTTCGTGTTTCTCCAGCAACAGCTCACGGATCACGGCGTCCTGCTCGTCGATCTTCCGCAGCAGGTCGCGCGGGGTCGCTTCGGAAAGCTCAGAGTTTTTTGACAACGTCCCGTCTCCGTGTCGGGTTGGGTCACGCCCCGTCGGGCTCTTCGGTCAGGGCGCCCAGAGATCGCGTGTGGGCTGACGGCGACGCTTCAACGGCGGAGGTCCGCATCGGGATCGGCGAAAGCCTCGGCGATGACATGCTCGGACAGATAAGAGACGAGCTGCTCGACCGTCGGCCTGTTGAAAAGCTGTGCGACCTCGAGTTCGCATCCGAGCGCCTTGTCCAGAGTGTATTTGATCTCGGACAACTGCAGAGATGTCAGACCCAGTTCGAAAAAAACAGAGTCGGGCGCAAGGTATTCGTCGTCTTCCATCAGCAGGGCTGACTTCAGTTCGTGTGTCACCAGCTCTTGCAGAGCTTCGCGCCGGTCGTAGAGCGGAATCTCCAGTAGATCACTTATTTCCGTGATGCGTTGATCTGCCATCACGAGATGGGACCACACCAAACTGACCTGCCGCTGATACGTGCCTGACCTGCCGCTGACACGCGCCTGACACCCCCAGCCGGAGTCCGCCGGGCGTGCACGGCGGGGACGCCACGTGAGGCGGGACTGGAGCCAGGCCCCGTGCCCGCGACATAGGTGGCCACGTTGTGCGGCACTCTCGCGGCCTGCTCGCCAGAGCGGCGGGGTACTGGTCGGAGGTCGCGGACGAACGAGTGGACACCCTGAACCTCCAGTCGAGGGTGAACGACGCCCGATCGGTCATGGCCGGAAGCACGTGCCGGGCTCCCGGGGCCGGCGGCGCCGGGAGCAAGGCAGGCGGCGCGGCCGGCACCTGCCGGCCCCGCCCGCCACGGACCCGATGCCGGCGCCTTGTCGTGAGCGCCGCTCCCACATCTCCCGCGGTGTGAAGCGCGCCGCCCCTCATCGGCGTCAGTGCCCTGTCAGTTGCGTGTCAGTGCCGTCTCAGGGCTGCCTGGCAGGGTTGGCCGCGAACCGTCCGGAACGGTCGTCACGCCGCATTTCGCGCCACACACGAGCAAGTGCCATGTCACGGTGACTCGGGTCCTCCTTCCGGGGTCCTCGCGGAGATGCGGTTCCGCGGGTCCGGGCAACAGGGCGCGTTCCGTTCCCTCCATCGTCCCGATATGGAGCTCGCTTTCATGGCAGTACAGGCAATCTCCACTTCCAGGCGCGCCCTGGGGGTCACCAATTCGATGGCGGGAACCAGGCGACGCCGAAAAGGCGGTTGGGCAGGCCTCGGCCGGCCATCTCGGTCCGCCGCCTCGACCTCGTCCTGGTGGTGGGCGGTGACGGTGCGGTGCGAGAAGTTACGGCGGGATTGATCGCCCACGACGGTCCCGCAGCCGCCGACATGGCGATCGTCCCAGCCGGTACGCGGGACTCCGCCTGCGGGATACCGCGGGGCGAGCGTCCGTGGGCGGCATCCTCGGCGGAAGTCGTCCGTACCGGTGGCGACGCGCCACCTCTTTTACGGCTCGGCCTCGCTTGCGTACGCGAGACGGGTGCCCACGTCCTTGCGGGCTGCGGCTCCGGTGTGACCGCCGAGACACTGGTCAAGGTCCGCTCACCACCGCTGACCGGCACGGCTCGCTGTGCGCAGGCCCGTGCTGAGAACGCCGCCTCATTCACCCCCTGCAAGGGCCGGGTGACTGTCGGCGGCGTCGTGCTCCGTGAGGGTCGGGCCGTGCCGACGAACTCGGAGTGCGGGCAGTACCGGGTACCGCTGTACTCACGGCTGGACGACGGGCTGCCCGACATCCGCGTGATCGAGGGGGAAGCGTCGCCCAGCGACGTCCCTGCGCTCGCGGCTGACGCGAGCCGCGCGGCTGCGCCCGCACAGCACGGGGGCCGCGAGAGCGGCGCAGTGGAGCGGCTGGACGGTGAGGCTCCCTGCTTCGAGCACGACGGCGAGCTGCGGCGGCCGGGCCCGCGGAGGATCTCTTCGACGCTTGTCCCCACGCCCTGCCCGTCCGGGGCACGCCCACCGGGGTTCTGTTCGCCCGCGCCGCGCACGAACCGCGGGGCGCGCCTGTCCCAGCCGTTCACCGGCCGCTCCGCCGGCCTACGGTCCGGCTGTGCACCAGCAGCCCTCGTCCGGTCCCGCGATTCCGGGAGTCTCGCCATCAAGTCGGTATCCGCACCGGTGGCGCGGGACCGACATGACGTCATCACGATCAAAAGCCAGCGTCGCGACTCGGCGGTGCGTAAGTGGGGGGTCACTCAGTGTCATCTATCGACTTCAAACGCCTGTGTGAGGGCGTGTTTTTGGAGACCGAGAGTTTCGTCGCCGCCCTGGACGGTGTGCCCCTGGAGCAACCGGTGCCGACCTGCCCTGGATGGACCGCCGGTCAGCTCCTGGTGCATGTGCACCAGGCCCAGGAGTGGGCGGCGGTCATTGTCGAGACCCGGGCCACCCAGAGGGTGTCGCTGCTGGAGATCGGTGGCGGCGACCTCTCCGGCGACTGGAGCGAGCAGATCCACCAGCTGACGCTTCGCGCGCTCGACAGCTTCGGCGATCCGGTGGATCGAAGGCGTCTGTCGCAGTGGATCACCGACGGGGCCCGGAGGCTGACCTCCGCGCTCCTTGAGGCCGGACCGGACACGGCCGTCTGGCGGGAGTTCTGCCCTCCGCGCGTGAGGACCTGGGCCCGCTGGGCGTTGCTCGAGACATCGCTACATCGGGCGGACGCGGAAGTGCTCGCCGCCCGGGAGTTCCGCATCGACACCGATCTCGCGGTCGACAGCATCGACCAGTGGCTCGCTTACGTCCGTGAACCTGCCGCCGCGCCGTTCCTCGACCCCCGGTTGGCGAACATGAAGGGCAACGGCGAGCGACTGCGCTTCCAGCCCACGGACGTGGACGGTCACGAAGGCTGGCTGGCGGTGTGCACTCCCCAAGGACTGGCCACCTCCGCCTGGCGGCCGGGTGACGGCGATGACGTGGTTGCCCGCGGAACGGCTTCGGATCTCCTTCTGCTGCTCAAGCGCCGGATCCCCGAGGCGGGGTCCTCCGTGGCCGTGACCGGTGAGAGGGCCCTGCTCGAACGCTGGCTGGACAACGTTCTGTGCTGAGGCCCGCTGATGCCTCGTACGCCGACCCGCAAACCAGCAGTTCCGAGGCGGACGCCCGGCCCTTCGGCGGCAGGCGTGGCGCGGCAACGCATCGGACGCCGCGCTCGCCGGGAAGCACGTGAGCGCCCGGATGCCGGGCCGGTTGCCCAGGCCGCGGCGAACCGACGGACCTCCGCTTCGGCTCGGCGACAGCGGCACACACAGTGCTGCGCCGCGTCACCCGGGCTACGGCGGCCGGCCGCCGTTCCTGCCCACTGCCGTGTCCGCTGCCTACGGGAAGGCTTGGCGGCGCATCGAGGAACTGCACTCCGCAAACAAACGCCTCCTCACGACGACACAGACCGAGGCCACATGTCACACGCACCCTCGCAACCCGGTGAATGGTTCCCGCCCTCAGGCCGCGCCCCTGACGACGACGCGGACGTCCAGTTGTTCCTCTTCCCGCACGCCGGTGGAACTGGCGCGATGTACCGGGAGTGGGCGGCGACGGTGCCTGCCACCGTCGAGCCGCGCGTGCTCCATCTGCCGGGCCGGTGGGGACGTGGGGACGAGGCGCCCCTCACCCGGCTCCCGCTGCTACTGGCGCGCATAGGTGAGGCGCTGGAAGCCGAACTGGACGGCCGTCCCTACGCGTTGTTCGGGCACAGCTTCGGCGCGCTTCTGGCGTATCGGCTTGCCGTTCAGTTCGAGAAGGAGGGCATGACGGCGCCCTCCGTGCTGGCCGTCTCCGGCTGGGTTCCCGGCGAAGACATACTGGCGAAGCAGCGGGCGGTACCGGAAATGTCCGATGACGAACTCGTAGCGGCAGTAAAGGAGTTGGGACTGTTGCCTACGGGGTCCGTACTGGCTGAAGAGCTCCTGAGAACGGCGCTACCGGCGCTGCGCGCCGATTTCGGGGCGGCGGCCGAGTACTTGGACGACGGTGCGCAGGTCTCCTGTCCGGTGGTCGCGTTCGCCGGCCGGTCGGACCCGCTCGTCGTCGCGCGTGCGATGGGGGTGTGGGCCGATCGCACCTCGAACTTCGTCGGCGTCACGGAGTACCCAGGAGACCACTTCTACCTCTTCGACCACGCCATTTCCCTGCAGCTGAGCCTTCAGCAACTTCTGCAGCTCCCGACGTAGCCGATTTGGCGCGTGCAGGGACCCGCGCGTATGGGCGGCTTCAGGACGGACCGACCTGCGGGACAGCCTGAGCACCGTCCACAGATTCTCCACCCTTCTTTCAAGGCGCGCAGCGCCCACGACATCGCTATCGCCGAATACCGCACAGAGAGGACGAAACTGTGTCCGACATCAAACCGCCCAGTGGAATCGGATGGACCGCACTGCTCACCGCATATTGCAGGTCGGTCGAATCCGAACGGCCGGACCGCCTTTTCAGCGATCCGCTGGGGGCCGTGTTCGCTTCCGGAGCGACTGAGACGAGCACACCCGACGCTGAAAGGCCCCGGCTCGGACCGGCGAACGGCGACCACACAACCGGGATGTGGCACTTCTACTGCACCTACATCGCGATGCGGACACCGTTCTACGACCAGCGTCTCACGCATGCTGTCGCGTCCGGCTGCAGGCAGGTCGTTCTTCTCGCGGCGGGACTGGACAGCCGCGCCTACAGGCTTGATCTGCCCGACGACACCACGGTTTTCGAACTGGACCAGGACGCTGTTCTGGACTACAAGCAACGCGTGCTCGACCGGGAGCAGGCGCAGGCGTCCTGCCGCCGCGTCCCGATCGCCGTCGACCTGCGCGAGGAGTGGACCGGGCCGCTGCTCGCTGCGGGCTTCGACCCGAAAAAAGCGACCGTGTGGATAGTGGAGGGATTGTTGATGTACCTCTCCGACAGCGACTGCTCCCAGCTGTCGAAAACGGTTGGCTCGCTGTCGGCACCGGGCAGTCGCCTGGTCACGGAGTATTACAGTCGGCAACCGCGGGTCGAGGACATGAGAAGTGGTTCGAAGGACGAACAGGAACAGGCCTCCTGGGCGCTGGCCATGGAACAGTTCGACACCGGTCCCACGTCTTCTCCCGCCACTTGGCTGGCGGATCACCGATGGGAGCTCACGGGTCTCACGCACGTAGCTGCGGAGACCCATCGATGGAATCGTCCACTTCCGGCCGAACTCGACCAGAGCGACATCGTCCTCTGGCTCCTCGAAGGAGAGTTCAAGGCGACCTGAGAGCAGGGAGCCGCCGAAAAATAACTTCGGTTTCTTGTAGGTGAGTTGGGGCCGTAGGGTGCCGTTGTGATGGAGGGGATCGGGTCGGTGCTGGCGGAGAAGTTCGCACGGTTGCTGCCGCATCTGGACGAGCGGCGGCGCAGGCTGGTGCTGGGGGCGGAAGCGCGGGCTCTGGGGTATGGCGGTGTCCGGTTGGTCGCTCGTGCTGCCGGGGTGTCGGAGGAGACGGTCTCGCGCGGGGTGGCGGAACTGACCGGCGCGCCTGGGCCCTCGGACCGGGTGAGGCGGGAGGGCGGGGGTCGCAGACGTTTGTGTGAGAAGCATCCCGGCCTGGTACCGGCCTTGCTGGCGCTGGTCGAGCCCGACCAGCGGGGTGATCCGGAGTCGCCACTGCTGTGGACGACGAAGTCGACGCGGAAGCTGGCCGGTGAGTTGACCGCCCAGGGATTCCGGGTGGGGGCCGACACGGTTGCGGCCCTGCTGAAGGAGGAGGGCTTCTCCCTGCAGGGCACCAGCCGGACCACCGAGGGAGCCCGTCATCCGGACCGGGATGCTCAGTTCCACTACATCAACGGCCAGGTCCGGGAGTTCACCGGAGCCGGTGAACCCGTGATCAGTGTGGATGCCAAGAAGAAGGAAGTGCTGGGCGACTACGCGGTCATCGGGCGGGAGTGGCACCGCAGCGGTGAACCGGTAAGGGCAAGGGCCCATGATTACCCCGAGAAGAACGCGCAGAAGGCTGTCCCGTACGGGATCTACGATCTGTCCGCGGACACCGGCTGGGTGTCGGTGGGCTGTGACGGCGACACCTCCGCGTTCGCGGTGGCCACCCTCCGGCGCTGGTGGGACGGTGAGGGTCGGCACCGCTACCCGCATGCGACCCGTCTGCTGATCACCGCCGACGCCGGTGGCTCGAACGGCTACCGGGTGAAAGCATGGAAGAAGGAACTCGCGGACTTCGCCCTCGAGACGGGCTTGGCTGTGACGGTCTGCCACTTCCCTCCCGACACTTCGAAGTGGAACAAAATAGAGCACCGGCTCTTCTCACGCATCAGCACGAACTGGCGCGGACGCCCGCTGACCAGCCATGAGGTCGTCGTCAACACCATCGGCGCGGTCACCACGAGCACGGGCCTGACCGTCCACGCCGAGCTCGACCCCGGCCGATACCCCACCGGCGTCACCGTCTCCGACGACGTCATGGAACGCCTCCCGTTCACCCCCCACGACTGGCACGGCACCTGGAACTACACGCTGCGTCCCGAACCCCTCGCCCCACCAGTTCCGCCGCCGCCCCGCGATACGTCGTTCGGACGCTTCCCACCCGGGGACAAGACGCCCGCCTGGCTCCGGCATCCCAGTCTCACCGGCCTGGAACCCGCAGCCTTTGACGACCTCGTCATCCGCTACCGCGCCTACCTCGCCGAACACCCCCCGATCCTGCTTCCCGGCAAACGCCCCGACGGCGGTCCCGGCGCAGGCGGCCGGCGCCTGTCCGCCGCCGACCAACTTGTTGTCCACCTCCTGAAGAACCGCTGGTCCATGGCACAGGCACCCCTCGCCGAGGCGACTGGGCTGTCCAAGAACAGGATCGGTGCCACCCTCCGGGAAACCACACCCGTTCTCGCCGCCCTCGGCCAAACGTTTCCCACCGGCCCCCTCACCGTGACCACGGCCCGACAACTCGCTGCCATCGCCGGACACGACCTCAGACTCGAGTAAGCCCCATCAAGATCGAGAAGTTATTTTTCGGCGGCTCCCTGACCAGCGGGGAGGCCAACTGACCGCCAGCGGGGAGTCTGCCGTGTCCTCTGACAAGAACTCCCATCATCGCAGGTCACAAGGCTCTTCCTCGTTCTCGGAGAAGTTGTCCACAGACCTCAGCCGGTGGATCCGGGCTCAGACCCCGGCATTCCTGATGGAACTCGAAGAGAAACTATGGAAATGACTGATCACGCGAACCCCGTACCTGCTACCCACTTCGCTCCGGAAGGCTCGTGGTTCAAGTCGTCGTACAGCGACCAGGGCGGCGGCAACTGCGTCGAGGTCGCGAGCCAGCTGGGAGCTATAGGCGTCCGCGACTCCAAGGACAAGACCGGCCCTGCACTTGTTGTATCGACTGCTGCGTGGTCCTCGTTCGTCGGCACCATGGGGAAGCGCTGCTGAAACAAGCCCCGTCTACTCATCCCCAGCAGTGGCCCGCCTCCCCGGTTAGATCCGGCGAGGCGGGCCACTGCCCGTACACCCACGACGCAGGAGTGGGGGAAGACCACTCCGTTTTAGACCGTGTCCTATGTGGTGAGGCGGACGAGTCGCTTGTAGCAGCAGATGGCGGCGGCGAGGCCGAGAAAGGCCAGGTAGTTGCGGGGATCGCGTTCGTAGCGGGGGCTGAGTCGGCGATAGCCGGACAGCCACGACATGGTGCGCTCGATGACCCAGCGGCGGCGCCCTAATCGTTCGCTGGGCTCGATGCCTTTGCGGGCGATGCGCACGCCGATCCGCTTCCCGCGGAGCCATCGCCGCAGATGGGGAATGTCGTACGCCTTGTCGGCGTGCAGGCGTTGAGGTGTGAAGTGGCGGCCGCGGTGGGGGTCGTGTCTCGTTTGGTGACCCTCGACCATGGGCTTCAGCGCTTCGCTGTCGTGGGTGTTGGCGGCCGAGACGCCGACGACCAGGGGCAGTCCGTTCGCGTCCGACAGGACGTGCATCTTGGAGCCCGGCTTACCCCGGTCCACGGGGCTCGGACCTGTGAGTTCGCCCCTTTTTTAGCCCGCACGTGAGCGGAGTCGAGGACCACGCGCGAGACGTCGATGAGGCCGGCGTCATCGAGTCGGTGCAGCACCGCCTCATGCAGCCGGCCCCACACACCGGCCCGCGACCAGATCAGGAACCGGCGGTGCGCGGTCGACTTCGATATCCCGAAGCACGGCGGCAGAGCCCGCCAGGCACAACCGCTGACCAGCACGTAGATGATCGCCGCGAACAGCGTCTCATCAGGCGTGTCCTGCCTGCCGCCGCCTTTTGGTCGCACCTTCGCCGGTGGGATCAGCGGCTCGGCGATCTCCCACAGCCCGTCCGGAACAATCCAACTCCACGTACCCCGCCCCATGAACAGCTCAACGAGCGATCACCACATAGGACACGGTCTTAGGGTCGTGACCAGGAAGGTCCGCCGGGACTGGTCGTCGGCCCATGGGGAGGTCATCTCCCGGTGGGGTGGCAGTGCAGTCAACGCCCTGAGCTCGTCGGGGTGCCCGTGTGTGGCATATGTCACTCAATCGGTCGCGGCTTTTAGTTCGCCGGAGGAGCAATGTCCACTTGTGGTGATCTAGAAGTTTTCATGAGCTTGGCTTTACTCTCCCGTGTGCGGTCTGTGGAAGATCGTTCACGGTACGTCAGAGTCTGGGGAGATTCTGTGGGGAGGATGTGTCATGCCTGTGGGTGCGCGACTGCGTGCAGTTGGGGTGGTGTTGTCCGTTGCGGTGGTGCTGAGCGGGCTCACGGTGACCAGCGCGGCGGGGCTTGCTCGCGACGGGGCACCTGCTGCCGTGCTGTCGGAAGCAGCGCCCACGGACCAGGCCGCGCTCACCGAGGCCGAGGCGTTTGCTCAGGCCAAGCGCACCGACAAGCCGGTGGAAGTGGGTTCGCTGCGAGGGGAGAGCAGCGAGGTCTATGCCACGCCCGAGGGAAACCTGGAGGCGCGGGAGCATCTGCGGCCTGTACGGGCGAGGGTGGGGGGCCAGTGGAAGCCGATCGACACGGACTTGGTGAAGACCGGCAGTGGCATGGTCGCACCGAAGGTCACCACCATCGGCCTGGAGTTCTCGGGCGGCGGTAGCGCGCCGATGGTGCGGATGACCAAAGCAGGGCGGGAGCTGGCGTTGTCATGGCCTGGAACGCTTCCCGCTCCGCGGATCGAGGGGGCCGGCGCGACGTATTCCGATGTCCTGCCTGGTGTGGATCTGCGGCTCAGGGCTCAGGAGGACGGGTTCACGCAGTTGCTGGTGGTGAAGTCGGCGGACGCCGCGGCCAGTAGCGAGCTGGCGGCGCTGCGGTTGAAACTGGACGGCGAAGGCGTGGACCTCCGTGAGACGGATGAGGGTGGCCTGGAGGCCGTCGACAAGGGCGCCGGTAGTGCGGTGTTCGAGGCGCCGCAGCCGCTCATGTGGGATTCGAGTGAGGGTTCCTCGGCTCCGAAGCCCACTGCCGCGCGCTCGTCGAGTGCAGCGGCCGCGGCAGAAGGCCCTGCCGGTGTCGCGCCCGGAGCCGCCGAGTCGGGAAAGCTGGCGCCGGTCGGTGTCGAGGTGCCTGCCGGGCAGGACGAGCTGGTGCTGAAACCGGATGCGGAGGTGCTGAAGGGTCAGGACACGGTGTACCCGGTGTTTATCGACCCGCAGTGGTACTCGCCGAAGGCGTCGGCGTGGACGATGGTCTCGAAGTACTGGGCGTCGTCTCCTCAGTGGAAGTTCAATGGAGACGCGGACGCGGGTATGGGGTACTGCGGCTGGTCGTACTGTCAGCCGTACGACATCAAGCGTCTCTTCTACCGGATCCCGGTGTCCCAGTTCGCGGGCAGGTCGGTGCTGTCGGCGGAGTTCGTGGTGCGCAACACCTGGTCGGCGTCCTGTGATGCGCGCAGCGTGCAGCTGTGGCGGACCAAGGACATCTCGTCATCGACGACATGGAACTCGCAGAACGCATCTGGGTTCTGGATCAAGCAGCTGTCCTCGAAGTCGTTCGCGTACGACTTCGAAGGGTGTGCGGCCAAGGACGCCGAATTCGATGTGAAGTCGGCGGTCCAGGAGGCCGCGGACAAGAACTGGTCCACGATGACATTCGGCCTCCAGGCCGCCAGTGAGAGTGACGCCTACGGTTGGAAGCGGTTCTCCGACGACGCGTACCTGCGGGTGCGGTACAACCGTCCGCCGTCCCAGATCAGGACATCGCAGCTGACGATGGAGTACGGCGGCATGTGTAAGAAGTGGGATTTCGCGCCGCGCGTCCGCACGCTGGGCAAGATCTCCGCGAACAACGTCACCGACCCGGACGGCGACAACGTCGCGGTGCAGTTCCAGGCGAAGTGGGACTCGGGTGACGCTGAGATTGAAAGGGTG
>NZ_LBDA02000104.1 GCF_000980885.2 Streptomyces malaysiense
CGTCGCCGGAACGTTCCGGCGACGGGCGCTGTCCGCGCATGGATACCCTTGACAGGTGACCGACGCCCAAGACACCGCAGCAGACAGCACCCGGCGCAGCAATGGGGACACCTCTCCCGACGACGCCGGATCTTCTGTGACGGAGGCGCCGACACCCCTTCTCGAACCCCGTGAGGGCATTCCGCCCGTCGTCGCCGACGCGGCGGCGCTCGCCGAGGTGGTCGCCGCCTTCGCCGCCGGCTCCGGGCCGGTCGCCGTGGACGCCGAGCGCGCCTCCGGGTACCGCTACGGCCAACGTGCCTACCTGGTGCAGCTGCGCCGCGAGGGCGCCGGCAGCGCACTGATCGACCCCGTCGCCTGCCCGGACCTGTCCGCGCTCGGCGAGGCGCTGTCCGGTGTGGAGTGGGTGCTGCACGCGGCCACCCAGGACCTGCCGTGCCTGCGCGAGATAGGCATGCTGCCGACCCGCCTGTTCGACACCGAGCTGGCCGGACGGCTCGCCGGGTTCCCCAGGGTGGGCCTCGGCGCGATGGTGGAGAACGTCCTCGGCTTCGTCCTGGAGAAGGGGCACTCCGCCGTCGACTGGTCCACCCGCCCGCTGCCCGAGCCGTGGCTGCGCTACGCCGCGCTGGACGTCGAACTCCTCGTGGACCTGCGCGACGCCCTGGAGAAGGAGCTGGACCGCCAGGGCAAGCTGGAGTGGGCCCTCCAGGAGTTCGACGCGATCGCGAGCGCCCCGCCGGCCGAGCCCCGCAAGGAGCCGTGGCGCCGTACGTCCGGGATGCACAAGGTACGGCGCCGCCGGCAGCTGGCCGTCGTACGGGAGCTGTGGGAGACGCGGGACCGCATCGCGCAGCGGCGCGACGTGTCCCCGGGCAAGGTGCTGGCGGACGTGGCGATCGTCGAGGCGGCACTGGCCCTGCCGGGCAATGTGCACGCGCTGGCCGCGCTGAACGGGTTCGGGCACCGGACCGGGCGCCGGCAGCTGGAGCAGTGGCAGGCGGCGGTGGACCGGGCGAAGGCACTGCCGGAATCCGAGCTGCCGCAGCCGGGACAGCCGGTGACGGGTCCGCCCCCGCCGCGGGCGTGGGCCGACAAGGACCCGTCGGCGGCGGCGCGGCTGTCCGCGGCGCGGGCCGCGGTGACGGCGCTCGCCGAGCGGCTGTCCATGCCGCAGGAGAACCTGGTCTCCCCGGACACCGTCCGCCGGCTCTGCTGGCAGCCGCCGGCCGCGGCCGACGCCGGGGCCGTCGCCGCCGCGCTCTCGGGGTACGGCGCGCGTCCGTGGCAGGTGGAGCTGGTGACGCCGGTGCTGGTCACCGCGCTGTCGTCGAAGGGCGCCTGACCGCCGCCTTCCACCACGTCGTCGCGGCGGCCGCGGGTCGCCGCGAGCCGATCGCGCGCTTCCCCGCGCCCCTCGGGGGGCGCCAGGACGCCGTACAGATCACGCCAACCTGTACATCGGTCCTGCCTCCCGCCGGTGTGACCTTCACCGCTGGCACCTCTGACGCTGTGCAACTACATTACTCGCAAGTAGCATGGGCTTAAGCAAGCGCTCAGCGTCCCGCACCATGGAGGAGAGCCATCGTGCCTCGTACCGTCAGGGACGTCGTCTTCGTCGACGGCGTCCGCACCCCGTTCGGCAAGGCGGGCCCGAAGGGCATCTACCACGAGACTCGCGCCGACGACCTCGTCGTCAAGGCGATCCGGGAGCTGCTGCGCCGCAACCCCGGCCTGGACCCGAAGAAGATCGACGAGGTCGCCATCGCCGCGACCACGCAGATCGGTGACCAGGGTCTGACCCTCGGCCGCACCGCCGGCATCCTGGCCGGCCTGCCGCAGTCGGTGCCCGGTTACTCCATCGACCGCATGTGCGCCGGTGGTCTGACCTCCGTGACGTCCGTGGCCGGCTCCATCGCGTTCGGCGCCTACGACGCCGTCATCGCCGGTGGTGTCGAGCACATGGGCCGCCACCCGATGGGCGAGGCCGTCGACCCCAACCCGCGCTTCGTCAGCGAGAAGCTGGTGGACGAGTCGGCCCTGTTCATGGGCATGACCGCGGAGAACCTGCACGACCGCTACCCGAGCCTCACCAAGCTGCGTGCCGACCAGTACGCGGTGCTCTCGCAGGAGAAGGCCGCCAAGGCGTACGCCGACGGCAAGATCCAGCAGGACCTGGTGCCGATCTCGGTGCGCCGCACCACCCCCGTGGGCGGCGAGACCGGCTGGGGCCTGGTCACCGCCGACGAGCCGATGCGCCCGGGGACCACCCTGGAGGGGCTCGCCAACCTGAAGACGTCGTTCCGCGTCCACGGCCGCGTCACCGCCGGCAACTCGGCCGGTCTGAACGACGGTGCCACCGCGTCGATCGTCGCCGGCGAGGACTTCGCCCGCGAGAACGGCCTCCCGGTCAAGATGCGCCTGGTCTCCTACGCCTTCGCCGGCGTGGAGCCCGAGGTCATGGGCTACGGCCCGATCCCGGCCACCGAGAAGGCGCTCGCCAAGGCGGGCCTGTCCATCTCCGACATCGGCCTGTTCGAGATCAACGAGGCCTTCGCCGTCCAGGTCCTGGCCTTCCTGGAGCACTACGGCATCGCGGACGACGACGCGCGCGTCAACCAGTACGGCGGCGCCATCGCCTTCGGCCACCCGCTCGCCTCCTCCGGCATCCGGCTGATGACGCAGCTGGCCCGCCAGTTCGAGGAGCAGCCGCACGTCCGCTACGGCCTGACCACCATGTGCGTCGGCTTCGGCATGGGCGCGACGGTCATCTGGGAGAACCCGCACTTCGAGGGGGACAAGTGAGCACCACCGAGCTTCTGGAGCAGGCTTCCGGCCTGTTCCCCGACGAGGTCGTCACCACGGCGCACGTGCGCCACTTCGACCTCCCCCTCGGCGCCGGCCGCTTCGCGCTGATCACGCTGGACAACGGCCTGGACCACACCAAGCCGACCACGTTCGGCCCGGCCTCGCTCGCCAACCTGAACGCGGCGATCGACCAGGTCGAGCAGGAGGCCGCGGACGGCGCGATCGCCGGTATCGGCATCACCGGCAAGCCGTTCATCTTCGCCGTCGGCGCCGACCTCAAGGGCGTCGAGCTGCTGAAGGAGCACGAGCACGCGCTCGCCATCGGCAAGGGCGGCCACGAGGTCTTCAAGCGCCTCGCGGGCCTCGCCGTGCCGACCTTCGCCTACTACAACGGCGCTGCCATGGGCGGCGGTGTCGAGGTCGGCCTGCACTGCACCTACCGGACCGTCTCCCAGGCGATCCCGGCGTTCTCGCTGCCCGAGGTCTTCCTCGGTCTGGTCCCCGGCTGGGGCGGCTGCACCCTGCTGCCGAACCTGATCGGCGCCGACAAGGCCGTCTCGGTCATCATCGAGAACTCGCTGAACCAGAACAAGCAGCTCAAGGGCAAGCAGGTCTTCGAACTCGGCATCGCCGACGCCATCTTCGAGGGTGCCGACTTCCTGGAGCAGTCGCTGCTGTGGACGGCCGGTGTCCTCAAGGGCGACGTCACGGTCGAGCGCCCGGAGATCGACCGCGGCGAGGCCTGGGACCAGGCCGTCGCCAAGGGCCGCTTCGTCGCCGACTCCAAGGTGCACGGCGCCGCCCCGGCCGCCTACCGCGCCCTGGACATCATCGAGGCCGCCAGGAACGGTGACCTCCAGCAGGGTTACGACGCCGAGGACCAGGCGCTCGCCGACCTGATCATGGGCGGCGAACTGCGTGCCGGCATCTACTCGTTCAACCTGGTGCAGAAGCGCGGCAAGCGCCCCGTCGGCGCCCCGGACAAGAGCCTGGCCCGCCCGGTCACCAAGGTCGGCGTCGTCGGCGCCGGACTGATGGCCAGCCAGCTCGCGCTGCTCTTCCTGCGCCGCCTGGAGGTGCCGGTCGTGCTGACCGACATCGACCAGGAGCGCGTCGACAAGGGTGTGGGCTACGTCCACGCCGAGATCGACAAGCTGCTCGGCAAGGGCCGCATCCACCAGGACAAGGCCAACCGCCTCAAGGCGCTGGTCACCGGTGTCCTGGACAAGGCCGAGGGCTTCGCGGACGCGGACTTCATCATCGAAGCCGTGTTCGAGGAGATGAGCGTCAAGCAGAAGGTGTTCGCCGAGGTCGAGGCGGTCGCCCCGGCGCACGCGGTCCTCGCGACCAACACCTCCTCGCTGTCGGTGTCGGAGATGGCCTCCAAGCTCCAGCACCCCGAGCGGGTCGTGGGCTTCCACTTCTTCAACCCGGTCGCGATCCTGCCGCTGCTGGAGATCGTCCGCGGTGAGCGCACCGACGACGCCTCCCTGGCCACCGCCTTCGCGGTCGCCAAGAAGCTCAAGAAGACCGCGGTGCTGGTCAAGGACGCCCCGGCGTTCGTCGTGAACCGCATCCTGACCCGTTTCATGGGCGAGATCCAGAACGTCATCGACGAGGGCACCCCGGTCGAGACCGCCGAGAAGGCCGTCGAGCCGCTGGGCCTGCCGATGTCCCCGCTGGTCCTGCTCGAACTGGTCGGCCCGGCGATCGGCCTGCACGTCTCGGAGACCCTCAACCGGGCCTTCCCGGACCGCTTCACGGTCTCCCCGAACCTCAAGGCCGTGGTCGAGGCCGGCAAGCGCGGCTTCTACGTCTACGACAGCGGCAAGCCGGAGCTGGACCCCGAGGTCGCCGCTCTCCTCAAGCAGGGCGATGTCGTCCTGACCGAGGAGCAGGTGCGCGACCGGGTCCTGGACGCGGTGGCGCAGGAGATCGGGCTCATGCTGGACGAGGGCGTCGTCGCCGAGGCCCAGGACATCGACCTGTGCCTGATCACCGGCGCCGGCTGGCCCTTCCACCTGGGCGGCATCACGCCGTACCTGGACCGCGAGGGCGTCTCGGAGCGGGTGAACGGCAAGCCGTTCCTGGCCCCGGGCGTGGCGAGCGTCCCGGCGTAACCCCGGCAGCGACGTGCAGGGCCCCCGCCTCGGCGGGGGCCCTTTCGTTCGCGCACGGCACGGTCGGGCCGCACCGCTCTCGGTCCGCCCGGAACGCCCGGTCCGCCCGGACCGTCACTCGGGCAGTCGGTCGCCCGGACCGCCGCCCGGACCGCCGCTCAGACCGCTCGCCACGCCTCCAGCGCGAGGCCGGGCTCGTCCTTGCGGCGGGTCAGCAGGAGTTGGCCGGTCGACGGGGACAGGGTCGCCGCGACCACCCGGCCGTCCCGGTCCGTCGTGAGGGACACCCGGGCGTCCACCGTGAGCCGGGGGCCCGACTCGGTCCACCAGGCCCCGGCGGACTCCAGTTCGGTCGGGTAGGCGGCGAAGGCGACGCGGCCGGCGGCGGAGCGCTGGGCCAGCAGGGTGCAGTCGTGGCCGTCGAGGTCGCAGCGGACGGCGCTCACCGGGCCGTGGCCGGCGGCCGTCAGCAGGGTGACCGGCTCGCCGCCCGGCCGCCAGGCGCACAGCTCGCCGTCGGTGCCGGTGTAGTAGAGCGTCGTGCTGTCGGCGGACGTGGCGAGGGCGTACAGGCTCCCTGGGCGGACCGGGGCCTTCAGGGGCTCCTGGAGCACCGGCTCGGCGCCGGAGGCCTCCTGACGCCAGTGCAGGACGCCCTCGGGGCCCGGCGCGTACAGCTCGACCCCGCCGGACTCCCCCGTCACCGCGGCGAGTCCGTCCTGGACGTCCTTGCCGCCGAGGTCCCGCCAGGGCTCCCAGCCGCCCTTCTCCTTCTGCGCGAGCATGCTGACGCCGCCGCCCTTGTTGCGCACGAAGACATGGGCGCGGCCCTGGGCGTCGACGGCGACGGCGGGCCGGCCGGTGCGGTCGCCCTTCTTGTCGGGGTGACCGACCGGGCTCCAGTCCAGGGCGGCGAGGTGGGCGCGGAAGTGGGTGGAGTGCACGAGGCCCGACCCGCCCTCGCCGGTGGGCCGCCAGGACACCAGGTGGGCATAGCCGTCCGCGCCCTGGCCGAGGGCCGGGACGGGATGCAGTCTCTGTTCGCCGCCGACCTTGCGCGGGCCGGTCCAGGGGCCGCCGGGGGCGCTCTCCGCCCGGCACAGGACGGCGTCGCCCGACGACTGGTAGACACTGAGCCGGCCGTCTCGGCCACGCAGGAGCCAGTCTCCGTTCACCCGGTCACTTTAAGCCGGGGCCCCGGACGCCCGGCGAGCGGGCACCATGGCAGGCATGACGAACATCCTGCCCCTGCTCGTCGTCGACGGCGCCAACGTGGTCGGCTCCGTGCCCGACGGCTGGTGGCGCGACCGGCGCGGGGCCGCCGAACGGCTGCGCGACCGCCTGGTGGCGTACGCCGCCTCCGGCACGGCCGAGCTGTCAGGGCCGCTCGAACTGGTGCTGGTGGTCGAGGGCGCCGCCCGCGGGGTGGGGTCCGTGCCGGGGGTGCGGGTGGCGGAGGCGTCCGGCAGCGGGGACGACCGGATCGTGGAGCTGGTGGCGGAGGCGGCGGGCCGCACCTGTCTGGTCGTCACCGCGGACCGTGAACTGCGGCGCCGGGTGACGGCGCTGGGGGCGCGGGTGACCGGGCCCCGCGCGGTGCTCGGCTGAGCCGGCCGCGCCGCCCGGCGGGACACGACGACGGGGCGCGGGTCACGACGTCGGCGGCGCGGGTTCCGGTTCGGCCGGCCGCTCGGAGTGGGCGAGGCGGCTGTGCGAGCGGCCGTAGAGGAAGTAGACGGCGAAACCGATCACCATCCAGATGGCGAACCGCAGCCAGGTCTCGGCGGGCAGATTGAGCATCAGCCAGAACGTGGCGCACACGGAGAGGACCGGAACGAACGGAACCCACGGGGTGCGAAAGGCGCGGGGCAGGTCGGGACGTGTCCGGCGCAGGATGATCACGCTGATCGCCACGACCACGAACGCGAACAACGTGCCGATGTTGACCAGTTCGGCAAGCTCGCTGAGGCTGGTGAAACCGGCGACGATCGCGATGACCACACCGAGCAGGATGGTCGGCCGGTGCGGGGTCCGGAACCGGGGGTGCACCCGGGAGAAGAAGCGCGGCAGCAGCCCGTCGCGGCTCATCGCGAAGAACACCCGGGTCTGGCCGAGCAGCAGGATCAGGCACACGGTGGTCAGGCCGATCGCGGCGCCGAAGCTGATCACGCCCGCGTACCAGGGGTGCCCGACGGACTTGAAGGCGTCGGCGAGCGGGGCGGCCACGGACAGCTGGGTGTAGTTCTGCATGCCCGTGACGACGACGGAGACGGCCACGTACAGCACGGTGCAGATGAGCAGCGAGCCGAGGATGCCGCGCGGCACGTCCCGCTGCGGGTTGCGGGTCTCCTCGGCGGCGGTGGCCACGATGTCGAAGCCGATGAAGGCGAAGAACACCACCGAGGCGGCGGTGAAGATGCCCATCACGCCGAAGTTCGCGGGCGCCCACCCGAACATCAGCTGCACCAGCGGCGCCTTGAGGCTCCCGCCCGCCGGCACCGGCTGGGCCGGCGGGATGAAGGGGTGGTAGTTGCGGGCGCTCACGAAGAAGGCGCCGGCGATGATCACGATGAGCACGACGGCCACCTTGATCGCGACGACCAGCGAGGTGATCCGCGCCGAGAGCTTCATGCCGAGGACGAGGATCGCGGTCAGGACGAGCACCAGCAGCGCGGCGAGGATGTCGAAGCCGAAGCCGTGGGCGCCGTCCCGTCCGGAGAGGTACTCCGGCAGGTGCCAGCCCACGTTGTCCAGCAGTGAGCGGATGTAGCCGGACCAGCCGACCGCGACCACCGCGGTGCCGAGCGCGAACTCCAGGACCAGGTCCCAGCCGATGATCCAGGCGGGCAGCTCGCCCAGGGAGGCGTAGCTGAAGGTGTACGCCGAGCCCGCCACCGGGACCGTGGACGCGAACTCGGCGTAGCACAGGGCGGCGAGGGCGCAGACCACGCCGGCGGCGACGAAGGCCAGGGCGACCGCGGGGCCGGCGTTGTTCTTGGCGACCTGTCCGGTCAGGACGAAGATACCGGTACCGATGATCACACCGACGCCGAAGACG
Organism: Streptomyces malaysiense; assembly: GCF_000980885.2. Lineage (GTDB taxonomy): Bacteria > Actinomycetota > Actinomycetes > Streptomycetales > Streptomycetaceae > Streptomyces > Streptomyces malaysiense. The sequence continues at coordinate 7,987 of NZ_LBDA02000104.1, forward strand.
GTCAGATCGAGGGCGGAGAGCGACTTCCTGAGCGCGTGCTCCGGTTCCTCGGTGTCCCGGATCGACTGCTCGACGTTCTTCGTCCGGAAGAGTGAGCTGCTCACGTTGCTGCCTCCCACGCTTGTCGTCCTCGACCTGGTCGACTTGATCGAGAGGTTCGGGACGCGAGTGCCCCGTGACAGGCAGGCTTACGCACACGGGCCGGTTCCGCCACCGCAAGGAGGGGCGGAACCGGCCCGGTTGGGATCGCCGGTCCTAGTCGCGCGCTGATTCCACCGAGTCCACCGGGTCCGCCGTACGGTCGAACCGGCCGTCCAGCTTGGCGACCAGGCCGGTCACCTGGCGGGCGATGTCGGGCGCGGTGAGCCCGATCTCGGTGAGCACCTCGGCGCGCGAGGCGTGGTCGAGGAAGCGCGGCGGGATGCCGAAGTCGCGCAGCGGCACGTCGACGCCCGCGTCGCGCAGCGCCTGCGCGACGGCGGAGCCGACGCCGCCGACGCGGCTGTTGTCCTCGACGGTGACGACGACCCGGTGCCGCTCGGCGAGCGGGGCCATCGCCTCGTCCACGGGCTTGACCCAGCGCGGGTCGACCACGGTGGTGGAGATGCCCTGCTTGTCGAGCAGGCCGGCGATCTCCAGGCACATCGGGGCGAGGGCGCCGACGGAGACCAGGAGCACATCGGGCCGGTCGGTGCCCGCCTCGCGCAGCACGTCCATGCCGCCGACCCGGCCGACGGCGGGGACGGCGGGGCCGACCGCGCCCTTGGAGAAGCGCACCACGGTCGGCGCGTCCTCGACGGCGACGGCCTCCCGCAGCTGGGCCCGCACCTGGTCGGCGTCGCGCGGCGCGGCCATCCTGAGGCCCGGCACGACCTGCAGGATCGACATGTCCCACATGCCGTTGTGGGAGGCGCCGTCGGTGCCCGTGACGCCGGCCCGGTCGAGCACGAAGGTGACGCCGCACCTGTGCAGCGCCACGTCCATCAGGACCTGGTCGAAGGCGCGGTTGAGGAAGGTGGCGTAGACCGCGAAGACGGGGTGGACGCCCGCGTGGGCGAGGCCCGCGGCGGAGACGGCGCCGTGCTGCTCCGCGATCCCGACGTCGTACACCCGTTCGGGGAAGCGCTTGGCGAACTTGTCGAGGCCCACCGGCTGGAGCATGGCCGCGGTGATGGCGACGAGGTCCTCGCGCTCCTCGCCGAGCTTGACCATCTCCTCGCCGAACACGGAGGTCCAGTCGGCGCCGGACGCGGCGATCGGCAGGCCGGTGTCCGGGTGGATCTTGCCGACGGCGTGGAAGCGGTCGGCCTCGTCCTGGAGGGCGGGCTGGTAGCCGCGGCCCTTCTCGGTGAGGCAGTGCACGATGACCGGCCCGCCGAACCGCTTCGCGCGGGCCAGCGCCGACTCCAGCGCCTCGATGTCGTGGCCGTCGATCGGGCCGACGTACTTCAGGCCCAGGTCCTCGAACATGCCCTGCGGGGCGATGAAGTCCTTCAGGCCCTTCTTGGCGCCGTGCAGGGTCTCGTACAGCTGACGGCCGACCACGGGGGTCTTCTCCAGCACCTCGCGGGTGCGGGCGAGGAAGCGCTCGTAGCCGTCGGTGGTGCGCAGCGTGGCCAGGTGGTTGGCGAGGCCGCCGATGGTGGGGGCGTACGACCGCTCGTTGTCGTTGACGACGATGACGAGGGGGCGGTCCTTGGCGGCGGCGATGTTGTTGAGCGCCTCCCAGGCCATGCCGCCGGTCAGCGCGCCGTCACCGATGACGGCGGCGACGTGGCCGTCCCGCTTCATGAGCTGGTTGGCCTTGGCGATGCCGTCGGCCCAGCCGAGCACCGTGGAGGCGTGGCTGTTCTCGATGACGTCGTGCTCGGACTCGGCCTGCGACGGGTAGCCGGAGAGGCCGCCCTTCATCTTCAGCCGGGAGAAGTCCTGCCGGCCGGTGAGGAGCTTGTGCACGTAGGACTGGTGACCGGTGTCGAAGAGCACCTTGTCCTTGGGGGACTCGAACACCCGGTGCAGGGCGATGGTGAGCTCGACCACGCCGAGGTTGGGGCCGAGGTGTCCGCCGGTCTTGGAGACCTCCTCCACGAGGAAGGTCCTGATCTCCCCTGCCAGCTGGTCCAGCTCCTCCGGGCTGAGCCGGTCCAGATCGCGCGGTCCCGTGATGCGGGTCAGCAGCGGCACCCGTGCCTCCTTGCAATAGAGCTGATCGAGCTTGCCGGGCTCGCCAGAGTCTAACTTTCCGGCAGGGCGCGCGGTGCTCCAGGTCGCCGAGCGTCACCACCCGATCGGGCAGTGTCGGCAGATGCCCGGTCAGCCGTGTGACCGACCTCATGCATCGTGGACAGGCGCATGGTGGCCGCGGTTCACGCGGCCGGCCGCGGAACCGGTGAGATCCGGCTCCACGGCGGTTCCCCTACTCCAGGTGCATGCCCAGGATGTGGGCAAAAGCCCGCCACTTCATGGTGGCGAACTCCTTGTTGACCCCGTCCGGGATGGTGGGGTGAGTGACGGTCGCATACACCTTCAGATGCAGGAACCCCTGCTTGTCGTCGTAGAAACGGAACCGGACCATCGAGTCCTTGCCGTCGAAGTGCCCCTTCTGCGCGAGGAAGAACCAGGTGTAGGGATAGCTGTTGCTCTTGTGGTAGCGGACCGGGGCGTTCTTGCAACCGAAGTGCCCGATGCCACACGCCTTGAGCTTTATGTACTGATTCTCCGAGGGGAACTTCTTCGGCGCGCCGTCCACCGGGAAGCTGCAGTTGAAGCAGCGATGCAGCTCGTCCCACGCCTTCTTGGGCTTGAGCTTCAGCTTCCGCACATCCTTCGCACCTACGCGCTCGCCGACGAAGAAGTCGACGTCGTACAGGACACGGTCAGTGGATCGCAGCGAGGTCTGCGCTCGCGGGGCCGCCTGACGGGTGGCCCCGGCGGGACGGCCGACCGCAGGGGCCGCCAGCGCGGGCGTCGTCAGGAACGTGGTCGCGAAGAAGGCTGCCGACACCATGGCAGCCAGCACTTTCTTCATGTCTTCCCTCCCGTGATGTGTGGGCTGGGAGACACCCACAGATGATCATGAAGCTCGGGAAGTATCCCTAATGGTCCGATAGGGTGTCAATTAGGTTTTTAGACAGCAAACAGGCAGCCCCCGTGGCCTCGGGACACGGGGGCTGCTCGTCGCTTCCGTCAGGCGCGTCCGGCCGTCTTCTGCGTCTTGCGGGTGATCGAGTCGATCACGACGGTCGTGAGCAGAACCGCCGCGGTGATCATGTACTTCACCGGCTCCGCGATGGACTCCAGCTGGAGCCCGTACTGGATCGAGACGATCACCAGCACACCGAGCAGGGCGTTCCAGGTTCGGCCCCGGCCGCCGAACAGCGACGTGCCACCGATGACGGCGGCCGCGATCGCGTTCATGAGCAGGTCACCGGTGCCTGCGCTCTGGTTCGCCGAGGCGATCTTCGACGCCAGGAACAGACCGCCGATCGCCGCGAAGCCACCGGAGATCGCGAAGACGGAGATGCGCACCGCCGTCACATTGATACCCGCGCGCCTGGACGCCTCGACACTGCCGCCGAGCGCGAAGATCTTGCGGCCGTACGGGGTGCGCCGCAGCACGAAGTCCGAGCCGATCAGGAACACCAGGAAGATCACGGTGGCCAGCGGCAGGCCCTTGTACTGGTTGTACATGTACGCCGCGGCGAACGAGATCACGGCCAGCAGGACGGTCCGCAGGACCGTGTCGCTGAGCGGCCGGGACGGGACGCCCGCGGCCTCCCGGCGCCGGTTGGCGAGGAACGAGGTGAGGAAGAACACGGCGACCACGACCACGGCGAGCCCGTACGCGGCGGCCACGTCCGAGAAGTAGTACGTGGTGAGCTTGCCGACCAGACCGTTGGAGTCGAGGTTGATCGTGCCGTCCGCGCCCAGCACCTTCAGCATGAAGCCGAGCCAGAACAGCAGACCGGCCAGGGTGACAGCGAAGGCGGGCGCGCCGAGCACCGCGAAGAAGAAGCCGTGCAGCGCGCCGATGGCGGCGCCCGCGGCGATGGCGAGCAGCACGGCCGCCCACTCCGGCCAGCCCTGGTTGACCGCGAGTACGGCCGCCAGGGCACTGGCCGCGCCGCTGACCGAGCCGACGGACAGGTCGATCTCGCCGAGCAGCAGCACGAAGACGATGCCGACCGAGATCATGCCCGTGCCGACCATGGTGATCGTGATGTCGTTGATGTTCTGCGCGGACAGGAAGTTGGAGTTCAGGACCTGGAAGATCACACAGATGATCGCGAGGCCCACGACGACGGGCATGGAGCCCAGTTCGCCGGCCTTCATCTTGCGCTTGAACTCGCTCCAGTAGCCCAGCAGGCCCTGTTCGCGAACGAGGAGGCGGGGGTCGACCGCGGTGACCGCGGAGGCCGCCTCGGGCTTCTCGACAGGCTGCCCGTCCTGCTCGGGCGTCTTGTCGAGGTTCGCGGAGGTGTTGTCGACGCTCACTTGGAAACCTCCCCGTTCGTGCTGGACGTGCGTGCCGCACGGCGGGTCACAGCGTTGTCGGTGGCGCCGGTGATGGCGGAGATGATCTCCTCCTGCGAGGTCGTGCTGACCTCGAAGACGCCGTTGTTGCGGCCGAGGCGCAGAACGGCGACCTTGTCGGCCACCGCCTTCACGTCCGCCATGTTGTGGCTGATGAGGACGACGGCATGGCCGCGCTCGCGCAGCCGCTCCACCAGGTCGAGCACCTGTGCGGTCTGCTCGACGCCGAGCGCTGCGGTGGGCTCGTCGAGGATGACCAGCTTGGGCTCGCCGAGCATGGAGCGGGCGATGGCCACCACCTGGCGCTGACCGCCCGAGAGCGCGGCGATCGGGATACGGACGCTGGGGATGCGGATCGACAGCGTCGTGAGCAGCTCGCGGGAGCGGCGCTCCATCTCGACCTCGTCCAACACACCCCACTTCCTCAGCTCACGGCCGAGGAACAGGTTGCCGACGACGTCGATGTTGTCGCACAGCGCGAGGTCCTGGTAGACCGTCGCGATGCCCAGTGCCTGGGCGTCTTGGGGCCGGCTGATGGTGACGGGCTTGCCGTCCCACTCGATGGCACCCTCGTCGATCGGGTGCACACCGGCGATCGTCTTGACCAGCGTGGACTTTCCGGCACCGTTGTCGCCCACCAGGGCGACCACCTCACCGGCGTGGACCTCAAGCTCTACGTCGGTGAGCGCCTGGACGGCACCGAACCGCTTGGAGACCCCGCGCAACGCCAGCACGGGCGTAGCGGACACGTGAACCATCTCCTTCGCCGCCTGACCCGGCGGGAGGTTGTGCAGAGAGTTTGGGGGGGTTCCGTCCGGCGCCCCGCGCCGAGCTTGCGGGGCTGTATGTGTCGCGGAGCGCCGGAGGACAGTGGGGCGCCCTCTCCCCTCACCGAGGAGGCTTCCCGGGGGGTACGGGGGTGAACTCCCCGGGGAAGAGGGGGTGTTGCGGCGGCTTACTTCAGGCCGAGCTTGTCGCAGGCGGACTTGTACTGCGAAGTGCAGATGTCGGCGACCGTGTAGACGCCGTCCTTGATGACGGTGTCCTTGACGTTGTCCTTGGTCAGCGCGGTGACCGGGACGAGGACCGACGGGACGTTCTTCTGGGAGGTGCTGGAGACCTTGTCCTTGGCGACGGAGTCCAGCGACTTGCCCTGGGCGAGGTAGACAGCCATCTCGGCGGCGGCGTCGGCCTCGGGAGCGTACGGCTTGTAGACGCTCATGTACTGCGTCCCGGCGACGATGCGCTGCACACCGGCCAGCTCGGCGTCCTGGCCGGTGACCGGAACCTTGAGGCCGGCCGCGCTGAGGGCGGTGATGATACCGCCGGCCATGCCGTCGTTGGCGGAATACACGCCCGCGATCTTGTCCTTGCCGACCGCGGAGATCGCCGCCTCCATCTCGGAGTTGGCGTTGTCCGGCGACCACTCCTTGGTGTCGTACTCCTTGGCGATCGTGACCTTGCCGTCGAGGACCTTGTGGGCGCCCGCCTTGAACTGGGCGGCGTTCGGGTCGGTGACCGAGCCGTTGATCATGACGATCTTGGAGGACTTGGTGGCCTTGCTGCCCAGCGCCGTCAGCAGGGCCTGGCCCTGCGTCTCGCCGACCTTCTCGTTGTCGAACGAGGTGTACGCGCTGATCGGGCCCTCGGCGAGGCGGTCGTAGGCGACGACCTTGATGCCGGCGTCGACGGCCTTCTGAACGGAGTTCTGGATGGCCTTGGCGTCGACCGCATCCACGATCAGGACGTCCACCTTGTTGGTGATCATGGTATCGACCTGCTGAGCCTGCAGGTTCGCGTCCTGACGGGCGTTGTTGTAGTCGATCGTCGCCTTGCCGTTCGTCAGCTCCTTGATCTTCTTCTCGATCAGCGGGCGGTCGAACTTCTCGTAACGAGCGGTCTTGTTCTCCGGAAGCAGGAGACCGACCTTGATGTTGTCGCCCTTCTTGGCGGACGACGAGGAGGAAGAGCTGTCGCCCTTCGACTCCTTGGCACTGCCACAGGCGGCGAGCGAGACGGCCATGGCACCAGCGGCAACGGCGAAGGCCGCGCGACGCATACGCGTGTTCACTTCTCAAACCTCCCTGACGAGGCCGCGTCGTTGCGGCCGAGGTGGCTGGAAGTCAACTCGGCCACACGTGCGACGTCAAGAAGTAAATCCTTAACGAGATGGCAACGGTGCCATTCCTTCTCTAAGTGAAGGCAGGGGCGGACATGGCCGGAGCGCCGGTGACGGATCCGTCCAGAAGGGCCGAATCGCCCATCTCGCTCAGGGCGAGGGCGAGCGCGCCGAGCACCTCGGCGCGACCCCCAAGTGCCCCGGGAAGCACGGTGAGTTGACGGGCGGCGCTGGGGATCGCGTAGCGGCCGACGGACTCCCTGATGGGCCCGAGGACCAGCTCGCCCGCCTCCGCGAGATCGCCGCCGAGGAGCACCCGGCTGGGGTTGAGGAGATTGCAGAGATTTGCCACGCCGCTGCCGATGTGGCGGCCGACGTCGGCGACCACCCGGCGGCAGCCGGGGTCACCCTCCCTGGCGAGCCGTACGACGCCCTCCATGGTCAGATCGGACCCGTGGCTCGGCTGGAGCAGCGGGAGGACGTAGCGGGCCGCCGCGAAGGTCTCCAGGCAGCCGCGGTTGCCGCACCGGCAGACCGGGCCCGACTCGTCCAGCGTGATGTGGCCGATCTCGCCCGCGGTGCCGCCCGGCCCGCGGTAGATCTTGCCGTCGATGACCAGGCCGGCGCCGACGCCGCTGGCGACCTTGATGTACGCGAGGTCGCGCACGCCCTTGCCGCTGCCCCAGACCAGCTCACCGAGGGCGCCGAGGTTCGCGTCGTTGTCCACGTGCACGGGCACGCCGAGGCGCTGTTCCAGTTCCTCGGCGGGCTTGGTGCCGCCCCAGCCGGGCAGGATGGCGCTGTGCCCGAGGGTCCCGGACTCCAGGTCGATGGGGCCGGGCACGCCGAGGCCCACGCCCGCGACCTTGGACCGGTCCACGCCGGTGGCCACGATCAGCCTGCTGACCAGCTCCTCGGCCCGGTCGAAGCCCTGGGCGGCGGAGGCGTCCACATCCAGCGGCTCGGCCTCCTCGGCCAGCACCTGGTGGGCGAGGTTGCCGACGGCGACCCGCAGGTGCTGGTGCCCGAAGTCGACGCCGATCACGATGCCCGCGTCCCCGCTGAGGCTGACGCTGCGGGCCCGGCGCCCGCCCGCCGAGGTGGGCGTGACCTCGACGGTCCCGCCGTCCTTCAGCTCCCGCACGATGTTGGAGACCGTGGCGGCGGACAGGCCGGTCGTCCGCGCGATCTCCGCCTGCGTGAGCGAACCGGCAAGCCGGACGGCCCGTACCACCCGCTCCAGGTTGGCTCGGTGCAGCGACGACTGCGACCCTGGAGTCTCCACGACGACCTCCTGAGCACGGGGCCGCTTCGGCGAGGCCCCGTGTATGTCCAACTAGTGAACTCTAAGCTGAGCCGTTCGGGGTGACTCACGTCAAGAGGTTGAGCCGGATCCGGGGTACGCCACAGCGGCGCACGCCGCCCCGGGGACCGGAACGGCGTGCGCATGTACGATCACGGAGCGCGATATCGCTCCCGGAGTGTTACTTCAGCGCCCCCGCGGTGAGCCCCTGCACCACCTGGCGCTGGAAGATGATGTACGCCCCGAGCACCGGCAGCATGGCCATCACCAGGCCCGCGAAGAGTCCCGACCAGTCGCCCTTGTAGCCCTGGCTGACCGCGAGCTGGACCAGGCCCTGGGTGAGCACCTTCTTGTCGGGGTCGGTGTTGAGGACCGTGGGCAGCATGTACTGGTTCCACTGGCCCAGGAAGTTGAAGATGCCCACGCTGATCAGGCCGGGCTTGGCCATGGGCAGCATGATCTGGAAGAACGTACGCGTGTGCGAAGCCCCGTCCACGAACGCCGCTTCCGCCACCGAGGTCGGCAGGGTGCGGAAGAACGCGGTGAGGAAGAAGACGGTGAACGGCAGCGAGTACGCGATGTAGACCAGGATCAGCCCGTGGATGGTGTTCAGCAGGCCCATGTTGTTCACGACGTAGAACAGCGGGACCAGTGCCAGCATGATCGGGAAGCTCATGCCACCGATGAACAGGTAGTAGATGAAGCGGTTGCCCGGGAAGTCGAACCGGGCGAGCACATAGGCGGCCATCGAGCCCAGCACCAGGGTGCCGATGAGCGAACCGCCCACCACCAGGACGGTGTTGAGGAAGTAGCCGCTCATGTTGGCCTCGGTCCAGGCCCGTGCCCAGTTCCCGAAGTGCAGCCGGTCCGGCAGCGCCCAGGGCGAGCCGAAGATGGAGCTGTCGTCCTTGAAGGACGTCATCACCGCCCACAGCAGCGGCGTGACCACCATGATCGCCCAGATGACCAGCACGCCGTGGGAGAAGACGTTGAGGACGGCGCCCTCCTTCTTGCGGCGAGGCGGTCCCGCGACCGGCGCGGCCACCTCGGAGACGCTCGCACCGGGCTCGGCCGGCGGCGGGGCGGGGGTCTCGGTCGTCTTCATCGGTTCAGAACTCCAGCCGCTCGCGACGGCCCAGCCGCATCACGATCGCCGCGAAGGCGAGCGTGACGACCAGCAGGGCGACGCCGATGGTGGTGGCGTAGGCGGCCTGACCGTCCCGGAACGCCTTCTGGTACACGTACAGGACCAGCACGGTGGTCGAGTAGTCGGGCCCGCCCGGACCGGTCGTCATGATCTGTACGACCGCGAACGACTCGGCGCCGAGCGCGAGGATGCCCATGTAGACCCAGCCGGACTGCACGGTGTCCCACAGCAGGGGCAGGGTGATGCGGAAGAAGGTGGTGGCGCGGCTCGCGCCGTCGATCAGCGCGGCCTCGTACAGCTCGCCCGGGATCGAGGCCATGCCGGCGGAGAACAGGACCACGAAGAAGCCGGTCGTGGACCAGACGAGCACCGCCATCACACACCACAGGGCGAGGCTCGGATCGCCCAGCCACAGGGGCTGCACATGGCCGAGTCCGATTCCGCGCAGGAAGGAATTGATCGCTCCGCTGTCCGGGTTGTAGGCGAACTGGAAGAGCAGCGCGACGATCGCGATGGACAGGACCTGCGGAAAGAAATAAACGATCTTGTAGAAGGAGGAGCCCCGGACCCCGGTGATCGCGGGGCCGCCCCTTCTGCGCCGTCCGCCCACATTGATCATGAAGGCGAAGAAGAGCGCCAGGCTGATCGTCACGATCGGCAGCACCAGAGCGAAGAGCAGGCTGTGCTGCAACGACTTCCAGAAGATGTCGTCGTGCAGCATCCTCTTGTAATTGTCGAAGCCGACCATCTTGAATTCGGGGCTCAGGCCGGTCCAGTCCGTGAACGAGTAGTAGATGGACTGGATGAACGGCCACACCACGAACAGCGCGTACAGTCCCAGGGGTACGGCCAGGAACCCCACGATGAACCGGTACTTGCCGTGCTGCATCGTTACTCCGGTGCGCTCGGGGGTGCTGGTTACTGGTGCTTGTAGTGCTTGATGGTGGTGTCCTTGGCCGCCTCGTCGGCATAGCCCTGGATCTTCTTTATGGCCTCCGCCGGGGTGAGCCGGCCCGCCATCATCTCGCCGAGGGCGCCCACGCCGATCTTCTCCTTCTCCAACTGGACGTACCAGTCCTGCAGACGCGGGTTCACCACGTTGGAGCCGGCCAGCTTGAGCGCGGCCACGCCGGACTTCAGGCCCGGGGTCAGCTCGATGCCGTCGGTGCCGCCGTTGTACGCGGACAGCGACTTCACCTTGGAGGTGAAGTTCTTCGAGGACGCCTCGGAGAGCATGATGCGCAGCTGCTCCATGCCGCCCTCGGGGTTCGCGGCCTTGGAGGGCACGATGAACGGCTCACCGCCGGAGGCCCAGATGGTGCCGAAGGGCATCTTGTCGTTGTCGTCGATGCCGGAGGGCGCCGAGACCGCGAGGTCGAAGTCCTTGGGGATGACGTTCGCCGACTCGTTCTCCACCCAGGAGCCGTTCGGGATGAACAGGGCCTCGCCCTTGGCCCACGCGGTCTGCGACTGGATGTGGTCCAGGCCGGGCGTGCCCTTGAGGATGTAGCCCTTCTTGAACAGCTCGTAGTACGCCTCGAAACACGCCTTGACCGCCGGGTGCTTCCAGGCGTTCGGCTCCAGGTTGTCGATGGCGTTCAGGACCTCGACGCCGCCGACCTTGCCGATCATCGGGTAGAGCGAGAAGGGGATGTAGTACGGGTACTTGCCCGCGTACGTCCAGCCCGCCATGCCCTTCTTCTTGGCCTTCGCGCACACCTGGAGCATCTCGTCCCAGGTCTTCGGGTACTCGGCGTCCAGTGAGTCGAGCGCCTTCTGCGAGTACCAGACGCCGTAGACCGTGTACGCGTAGTACATGATCCACACCGGTTTGCCGTCGAACTGGCCCATCTCCACGATGCCGGGGCGCAGGGTGTCGCGGACCTTCTTGCCCGGGTCGTCGTACGACGGCGCGTCGAGCAGCGGGGTGAGGTCGGCCAGCTGGTTCTTGCCGACCAGGACGCCCATGTCCATCTGCTCGGCGCCGGAGTTGTCGATGAGGTCCGGCGGGTTGCCCTGGTTGAAGCGGGGCTGGAGCGTGGACTGGATCTTCTGGGTGGCGGAGAACTTCACCTGCGCCTTGGGGAAGTCCTTCTGGTAGATCTTGACCGCGTCCTGCGCGTACTCCTTGCCGAAACCGCCGTCGAAGAGGACGAACTCCATCTTGGCGGTGTCGTTGACGCCGAGGGGATTCTTCGCGGTCTTCTTTCCGGCCTTCGCCTTGCTCTGGCCGTCGCCGCCGCTGCTCGCGCAGGCGGACAGCAGGCTCATGCCGGGAACGGCGACCAGGCCGAGCGCGGCGGACCGCCTGATCAGTTCGCGGCGGCCGACACCCTCACGGTCGTGATGCGCAGTGGATCCCATGCTCAAGTCCTCGCCTTCTCCAGGACTCAGGCGGTGAACCGGATCCTGCCCGGCACCGCGGTCGGGTCAAGCTGGGTGGTGCGGAAGTGCTTCGTGCATGCAGTGCCGGGATTGCTCTTGTACCGGGCGCCGACAGGTATAGTCCACTTTCCGTCGGCGGAGCAAGATCGAATACAGGGTTGGCGACGGGTCTTTTCCGAGTTGAGACCTCGCCGACATGGGAGCGGGCCGCGCGAAGCCCCTGCGAAATCGACGCGACATCAGCCCCGGAATGACACGCCCAACGCCCTTGACATCATCCACCACTTGACCACCTACTTGGTTCCTGTGTTCCGCTTCTGACAACGTTGTCCACAACGGCGCGGGGAGGAAATCCGTACATGCAGCGGAGAACTCGGCACAGATGGGGCCCGGCGGTCGTACTCACGGCCGCCTTCGTGATGGCCGCGGGCGCGCAGGGCGCCGCGGTCGCGCTGCCCGCCAAGGCCCCGGTGGCCCACCGGGAGTTCGCGTCCTCGTTCGAGGCGGGTGATCCCGCCCCCGACTGGGTGGACACGGTCGACACCGGCCCGGACGGCACCCCGCGCGCCTCGGGGGTGGACGGCGGCTACAGCACCGGCATACCGGGCAATGTGAACGACCATGTCACCGAGGTCCGGGCGAGCGGCGAGAACGCCGGCGCGGGCGAGGTGAAGGAGAACCTGGCCGACGGCGAGTCCGGCACCAAGTGGCTGACCTTCCAGCCCACCGGCTGGGTGGAGTTCGACCTGGACAAGCCGGTCGCGGTGCGGACGTACGCGCTGACCTCGGCCAACGACTACGCCGAACGCGACCCGCGGGACTGGACGCTGCTCGGTTCCACCGACGGCAAGGACTGGAAGACCCTCGACACTCGGACGGGCGAGACCTTCGCGGAGCGGTTCCAGACCAGGTCGTACGACCTTCAGCAGCCGGCCGAGTACCAGCACTTCCGCCTCGAGGTGACGAGGAACAACGGGGCGCCGGACATCCTCCAGCTCGCGGACGTGCAGTTCTCCACGGGCGGCGGTGGCGGCCCGGTGCCGCAGGACATGCTGACGCTGGTCGACAAGGGCCCGACCGCCTCGCCGACGGCCAAGGCCCGGGTCGGCTTCACCGGCACGCGGGCGCTGCGGTACGCCGGGCGGCACACGGCGAGCGGGCGCGCCTACTCCTACAACAAGGTGTTCGACGTCGACGTGAGGGTCGGCGACGACACGCGGTTGTCGTACCGGATCTTCCCCTCGATGGCCGACGGCGACCGGGACTACGACGCGACCTACGTCTCCCTGGACCTCGCCTTCACCGACGGCACCTACCTCAGCGACCTCGGCGCGCGGGACGAGCACGGGTTCGGGCTGTCGCCGCGCGGGCAGGGCGACTCGAAGTCCTTGTACGTCAACCAGTGGAACAACGTCGTCTCGCGGATCGGCTCGGTGGCGGCGGGGAAGACCGTCGACCGCATCCTCGTCGGGTACGACTCCCCCGCCGGGCCGGCGAAGTTCCGCGGCTGGATCGACGACGTGTCGCTGAAGCCGGTCGCGCCCGAGAAGCCGAAGGCGCATCTGTCCGACTACGCGCTGACCACGCGCGGCACCAACTCCAGCGGCAGCTTCTCGCGCGGCAACGACTTCCCGGCGACGGCCCTGCCGCACGGTTTCAACTTCTGGACGCCGGTGACCAACGCGTCCTCGCTGAGCTGGCTCTACGAGTACGCACACGCGAACAACGACGCCAACCTGCCGACGATCCAGGCCTTCAGCGCGAGCCACGAGCCGAGCCCGTGGATGGGCGACCGGCAGACCTTCCAGGTGATGCCGTCGGCCTCGCCGGGTACCCCGGACACCGGCCGGGAGGCGCGGGCGCTCGCGTTCCGGCACGAGAACGAGACGGCGCGGCCGTACTACTACGGCGTGCGGTTCGAGAACGGGCTCAAGGCGGAGATGGCGCCGACCGACCACGCGGCGGCGCTGCGCTTCACCTATCCCGGCTCCGACGCGAGCGTGCTGTTCGACAACGTCACCGAGCAGGCGGGGCTGACGCTGGACAAGGTGCACGGCGTCGTCACCGGCTACTCGGACGTCAAGTCGGGCCTGTCGACCGGCGCGACCCGGCTGTTCGTGTACGGCGTGTTCGACAAGCCGGTCACGGGCGGTTCGGCGAGCGGGGTGAAGGGCTACCTGCGCTTCGCGGCCGGCGCCGGCCACACGGTCACCCTGCGCCTGGCGACCTCACTGATCGGCGTCGACCAGGCGAAGGACAATCTCCGCCGGGAGATCCCGGGCGGCACCTCGTTCGACACCGTCAAGCGGCGGGCCCAGCGCACCTGGGACAGGCTGCTGGGCAAGGTCGAGGTGCGGGGAGCGACGCCGGACCAGCTGACCACGCTGTACTCCAGCATGTACCGGTTGTACCTGTACCCCAACTCCGGCTACGAGAAGGTCGGCGGGAAGAACCGGTACGCCTCGCCGTTCTCCCCGATGCGGGGCCAGGACACCCCGACGCACACCGGCGCGAAGATCGTGGACGGCGAGGTGTACGTCAACAACGGCTTCTGGGACACCTATCGGACGACATGGCCGGCGTACTCGTTCCTGACGCCCTCCCAGGCAGGCCGGCTGGTCGACGGGTTCGTGCAGCAGTACAAGGACGGCGGCTGGACCTCGCGCTGGTCCTCCCCCGGCTACGCGGATCTGATGACCGGCACCTCGTCGGACGTGGCGTTCGCCGACGCCTACGTCAAGGGTGTGAAGTTCGACGCGAAGGCGGCGTACGAGGCGGCGCTGAAGAACGCGACCGTCGTGCCGCCGTCGTCCGGGGTGGGCCGCAAGGGCATGAGCACCTCGCCGTTCCTCGGCTACACCAGCACCGGCACCGCCGAGGGGCTGTCCTGGGCGATGGAGGGGTACGTCAACGACTACGGCATCGCGAGGATGGGCGCGGCGCTGTACAAGAAGACGGGCGAGAAGCACTACGCGGAGGAGTCCGACTACTTCCTCAACCGCGCCCGCGACTACGTGAACCTCTTCGACCCGAAGGCCGGTTTCTTCCAGGGCAGGGACGCCAAGGGTGACTGGCGGGTGGATTCGGCGAAATACGACCCCCGGGTGTGGGGTTACGACTACACGGAGACCAACGGCTGGGGCTATGCCTTCACCGCCCCGCAGGACACCCGGGGCCTCGCCAACCTGTACGGCGGGCGCAAGGGGCTCGCCGGCAAGCTGGACCGGTTCTTCGCCACGCCGGAGACCGCCTCCCCCGAGTTCGTCGGCTCCTACGGCGGGGTCATCCACGAGATGACCGAGGCGCGGGACGTGCGCATGGGCATGCTCGGGCAGTCCAACCAGGTCGCGCACCACGTCTCGTACATGTACGACGCGGCAGGGCAGCCCTGGAAAACGCAGGCGGCGGTGCGGCAGATCCTTTCCCGGCTCTACCTGGGCAGCGAGATCGGGCAGGGTTACCACGGTGACGAGGACAACGGCGAGCAGTCGGGCTGGTTCCTCTTCTCCGCGCTCGGCTTCTACCCGCTGGTCATGGGCAGCGGCGACTACTCCATCGGCTCCCCCCTGTTCAAGAAGGTCACGGTGCATCTGGAGAACGGGCACGACCTGGTGGTGAACGCGCCGGGCAACAGCGCGAAGAACGTGTACGTCCAGAGCGTCACCTTCGACGGCCGCCCCTGGACGTCCACTTCGCTGCCGCAGTCGTTGCTCGCCAAGGGCGGGGAGCTGACCTTCTCCATGGGGCCCCGGCCTTCGGCGTGGGGCTCCGGGAAGAACGCCGGGCCGGTGTCGATCACCCGGGACGACAAGGTGCCCGCACCCCGTACGGACATGCTGCGTGGCGCGGGGGCGCTGTTCGACGACACGTCGGCGACGGACGAGACGTTCACCTCCGTCGATCTGCCGGTGAGCCGGTCCGGGAAGCCGGCGCAGTACACGCTGACCTCGGCGGCGGACCACACCAGGGCCCCCACCGGCTGGACCCTCCAGGGCTCGGCCGACGGCACGACCTGGCGGACGCTGGACCACCGCTCCGGCGAGACCTTCCCGTGGAACCGCCAGACCCGGGCGTTCACGATCGCGGCGCCGGGATCGTACGCCAAGTACCGGTTGGTGCTGGGTGGTTCGGCGACGTTGGCGGAGGTGGAGCTGCTGGGGTGAGGTGTCCGGCAGCGCAGGGGCCCCGGGTGCGAGTGCGGCGCCCGGGGCCTCGCGCTGCGGGCGCAGCCGACGGCGCCCCCTGGTCCCACATGGTCACGGCGCTGGGCGCGGGCGTGGTGGGGTGGCTGGTCATCGGCCGGCCCGAGGCCGAATGGGGCGAGGTGCCCCTGGCGCTGATCTCCAAAGTGGTCCTCGGCTCCGAGGCCGCGCAGGCGGCGCGGGTCCTCTCCGGGAAGGCGTGGGCGGGCCGGGCGACGGCGTGCGGCAGTGGAGCGGCCTCGGCCGACCGGCTTCTGGCCACCCCGCTGCCCTTCATGTGACAGCCCTTCACGTCAGGGCGAACTCGCACCACACGATCTTGCCGGGGTTCCTTTCACCGACGCCCCACTTGTCGGACAGGGCCGACACCAGCAGCAGTCCGCGGCCGCCCTCGTCCAGGGTGGGGTGCGCGAGGGCCGGGACGCCCGTTCCGCTGTCGTGGACCTCCACCCGGACGAGGGCGGCGCCGTGGCGCAGCCGGAGCAGGAAGCCCCGGCCCGGCGGGGCGCCGTGCACGACCGCGTTCGTGGCCAACTCGCTCACGCAGAGCGACACGTCCGCGCTCCGCTCCCATTCGGTCAGCCCCCAGTACGACAGCGACCACTCCGTGAACCGTCTGGCAGCGGGGACGGAGCGGCGCGCCCGCGCGTAGAACTGGTCGCGCTGACGCAGGAGTTCAATCTGCTCGTTCACGGGGCGAATGTCGCGCAGCGTGACTACCCTGCGTCAGTAGGTGATCCCGTACAGATTCTTTGTACGGGTTCGCGCGGGGTGGCGTACGGACGGCACGGGGAGTTCAACAGGCATGACGCCAACACGGAGGAAGAACCAGTCGGCCATGAAGATGCTCGGCCGTCAACTGGGCGCCGCGCGCCGGGCGGCAGGTCTGAGCCAACCCGCGCTGGCCGCGGCGCTGAATGTCAACGACGAGACCATCGCGTCGATCGAACAGGGCCGACGCCGACTGAAGCTGGACATCGCCGAGCGATGCGATGAACTTCTTGACACCAAGGGGACGTTGGCGGCGGGGGTAACGAACCTTCCGGAGATCGACCAGTTTCCGCTCTGGGTCGAGGAGTACATGGATCAAGAGAAAGTTGCCGTCACGCTGTCGTGGTACGACGCGATGGTCGTGCCTGGCCTGCTTCAGACTGAGGCTTACGCGCGCACGGTTCTGCAAAATCGCGTTCCCGCGTACGAGGCGGAGGAACTGGAGACGATGCTGCGACTGCGGCTCGATCGCCAAGAGATCCTTAAGCGCAAGTGTCCGCCGACGCTGAGCTTCGTGGTGTGGGAGCCAGCACTGCTGCTGCATATCGGCACCGAGGAGATCCGTAGGGAGCAGATGCGGTATCTGCGCGAGGTAGCCGAACTGCCTTTCGTCTCGCTCCAAGTGCTACCGCTGGACAGCCCCCTGCACGCGGGGGTCGCGGGCCCCTTCGCCATCCTGGAAACCCCGGACCACCAAACACTTGCCTACACCGAATCGCAGCGCGGGAGCCAGTTGGTCTCCGACCCAGAAAGGGTGTCTCGCCTGGCACGCAAGTATGCAATGCTGCGGACACAGGCCCTGAACATCCAGTACTCCAAGGGCTTGCTCGACCGCCTGCTAGGAGAGCGATGAGCGCGGAAGCACTTCAGTGGTTCAAGTCGACGTACAGCAGCGACGAAGGCGATGCCTGTCTCGAAGTTGCTGTCTCCTGGCGCAAGTCGAGCTACAGCGGCAGCGAGGGCGGCCAGTGCGTCGAAGTCGCCTCCTGTGCCCATTCCATCCACATCCGCGACTCGAAGCAGGACCCCTCCCAAGCCCCCACCCTCCGCGTCACCCCCCTCACCTGGGCCGCCTTCACCGCCTCGGTCCGATGAACAGCAGACGCGCCGTCCTCGCCTCCGTCGCCGCCCTCGCCGCCGGGCTGCCCACCGTCAACGCCGTCGTCAGCGGCGGCGGCGCCACCCCGGCGTCCGCGGCGGACCAGTACGGGTCCAACACGGAGCTGTACACCCGTACCGCGGACAGGGAGGGCATCGACTGGGTGCGCCGGTTCCGGATCGGGGCTCCCGCGCAGGTGACGGACAACGACCGGGCCACGAGCGGCCTGCTCGGCAGCACCGCGGTGATCGCGCCGCACGGGGGCGGCATCGAGGCCGGTACGAGTGAGCTGTGCATGGCGATCGCCGGGTACACGCCGTTCGAGGCGGACACCGACCCGGCGAACGCGGCCGTGGCGGGAGAGCCGCAGCGGGACTACTGGATGTTCGAGGCGCTGGCCGACTCGGCCGCGCAGCACGTGACGTCCACGCACTGCGACGACCCGGCCGCGCTGGCCGTCTGCACGGGCAACCTGTACGCCGTCTCGCTGCACGGGTTCGACGACACGTCCGTGAAGAAGGTGATCATCGGTGGCCGGGACGCGCGGCTCAAGCGCAACCTGCTCGCGGCGTTCACGAAGTACGGGCTGACCTCTCCGGCGACGAACACCGACTGGGACGTCACCGTGGTCCTCGCGGACTCCTCGTCCTCCATCGACGGCGACGACCCGGCCAACATCGTCAACCGCACCCGTTCCGGCGGCGGCGCCCAGCTGGAGATCTCCACGGCGCTGCGCAAGGCGATGTTCGGTGACTTCTCCGGCGCGGCCAAACGCCGGACGACCGCGGGCGTGCCGAGCACGGCCGGCCCCTACGCCGACCATTTCTGGAACGGCTTCGTGGGCGCCGTACGCGAGGCGATCAAGAACCACGAACGGGGCCTGGACTCGCTGTAGGAAATCGGTTCGCGCGGGAAGCGGGCCTGGAGACGCTGGTCGTGTGGCCGTCGGAGCACAGCGACCCGCTGTACCGGCGCTCCGGTTTCCAGCCCTCGGCGGAACTGCCCGAACTGCCCCTGCGGTAGCGGCCATTGGCTTCCCGGTGCGGCGCGGACGGGGCCGGGTTGGTCACTTTCGGTGACCTGCGGGTCGACCGAGCGTGCAGGCCGGAGGGCGCGGCTGGATCACCGGCGGTTCCACCCCCTAGAACACATGTCCAGCTCGTGGACGGACCATGGCCACACAGCGGACTCCGGTGCTACAAATGCGGCATGTCGGACACCGTCGCTCGATTCAGACGCCTGCTGTGGCGCTCTGTGGTCGGCAGGAGGCAGTGGAGCGTCGCCAAGCAGGTCTTCCTGCTCCAGGTGGCCCTGGTCGTGGTGCTGGTGGTCAGTGGCGTCCTCGCCCTGTTCCTCCAGTCCGAGCGGGACACCCAGTCCGAGGCCACCCGTCGTTCCATCGCCGTGGCGGAGACCTTCGCCCACTCCCCCGGCGTCCTCCAGGCCCTGGCGGCCCCGAACCCCTCCAAGGTGCTCCAGCCGCTCACCGAGGCGGGGCGCAAGGCGGCGGGGGTCGACTTCATCGTCGTCATGGACACCCATGGCATCCGCTACACGCACCCGCTGCCCAGCAAGATCGGCGAGCGGTTCGTGGGCAACATAGCCGCGCCGCTCGCCGGACGGACCTACACGGAGAGCGTGCACGGTCCACTGGGCCACGAGATGCAGGCCACCCTGCCGATCAGGGACACGCACGGCAAGGTGACCGCCCTCGTCTCGGCCGGGCTCAAGGTCAAGAACGTCACCAACGAGGTGGACCGGCAGATCCCGATCATCCTGACCGCCGGGGCGGGCGCGCTCGTCGTGTCCACCGGCGGCACCGCGCTGGTCGGGCGGCGGCTGCGGCGGCAGACGCACAGTCTCGCCCCCGACGAGATGACCCGGATGTACGAGCACCACGACACGGTGCTGCACTCGGTGCGCGAGGGTGTCCTCATCATCAGTGACGACGGCGTGCTGCTGCTCGCCAACGACGAGGGCCGGCGCCTGCTGCGGCTGCCGGCCGACGCCGAGGGCAGCCATCTGTCCGAGCTGCCGGGGCTCGACCCCGAGACCGTCGAGCTGCTGACCTCCGGGCGCGAGGCGACGGACGAGGTGCTCTTCGCCGGGGAACGGCTGCTCGCGGTCAACCAACGGCCCACCGACCGCGGCGGAGCCCCTGGCGGCACCGTGGTGACCCTGCGGGACACCACCGAGCTCCAGGCACTCTCCGGGCGCGCCGAGGTCGCCAGGGAGCGGCTGAAGCTCCTCTACGACGCCGGGCTCGGCGTCGGCACCAGCCTGGACGTGCGGCGGACCGCGGAGGAGCTGGCGCGGATCGCCGTACCCCGCTTCGCGGACTACGTCAGCGTCGACCTGGACGACGGCGTCCTGCACGGCGAGGAGCCCGCACCCACGGCGGCCACCCTGCGCCGTATCGCCGTGCACGGCATCCGGAGCGACCACCCCCTGTACGAACGGGGCCGGCTGATCGACTTCAAGCCGTTCACGCCCCAGGCCCGCGGCTACGGCTCCGGCCACTCCGAGCTGGTGGCCGACCTCGCCGCCGCGACGGACTGGCGGGCCCAGGACCCGCAGCGCACCGAGAACATCCTGGAGTACGGCATCCAGTCCCTCATCTCGGCCCCGATCCGGGCCCGCGGGGTGGTGCTGGGCATCGCCAACTTCTACCGGGCCAAACGGGACCCCTTCGACGAGGAGGACCTCACGCTCGCGGACGAGCTGGTGGCCCGCGCCGCCGTCAGCGTCGACAACGCCCGCCGCTACGCCCGTGAGCACACCCTCGCGGTCACCCTCCAGCGCAGCCTGCTGCCGCGCGCACTGCCCGAGCAGAGCGCCCTGGACGTCGCCTACCGGTATCTGCCGGCCCAGTCGGGGGTGAGCGGGGACTGGTTCGACGTGATCCCGCTGCCGGGCAGCCGGGTGGCACTGGTCGTCGGCGACGTCGTCGGGCACGGGCTGCACGCCGCCGCCACGATGGGCCGGCTGCGGACCGCCGTGCACAACTTCTCGACCCTCGACCTGCCCCCCGACGAGCTGCTCGGCCATCTGGACGACCTGGTCGGGCGCATCGACCAGGACGAGGGGGACGGGGAGGACTCGGACGCGATCGTGGGCGCCACATGCCTGTACGCGATCTACGACCCCATCACGCGCCGGTGCGCCATGGCCCGTGCCGGGCACCTGGCGCCCGCCCTGGTGCATCCCGACGGCAGCGTCACCTACCCCGAGCTGCCGGGCGGTCCGCCGCTCGGCCTCGGGGGCATGCCGTTCCAGACGGCCGAGCTGGAGCTGGCCGAGGGGACGCAGCTGGTGCTGTACACCGACGGACTGATCGAGGACCGTACCCGCGATCTGGACGAGGGGCTGGAGCTGCTGCGCCGGGCGCTGGCCGGCCACCCCGACCGCTCCCCGGACGCGAGCTGCGGGGCGGTGCTGGAGGAGCTGCTGCCCCAGGGCCCCAAGGACGACGTCGCGCTGCTGGTGGCGCGCACCCGGGCCCTCACGTCGGAGCAGGTGGCGGAATGGGACGTACCCGCCGATCCGTCCGCCGTCGCGGGGCTGCGCCGGGCCGTGACCGAGCGGCTCGGGGAATGGGGACTCGATGAGCAGGCCTTCGGCATGGAGCTGGTGCTCAGCGAGCTGGTGACCAACGCGATCCGGTACGGCTCCGGGCCGATCCGGCTGCGGCTGATCCGGGACCGGACGCTGATCTGCGAGGTGGCCGACGGGAGCAACACGTCGCCGCACCTGCGGTACGCGGCGACGACGGACGAGGGCGGACGGGGACTGTTCCTGGTCCAGCAGATGACCGAGCGGTGGGGGACGAGGTATTCGCCGCAGGGGAAGGTGATCTGGGCGGAGATGGCGCTGCGCAGTGCCGCGCCGGCTCTGCCCGAGTTCTCGCTGGACTCGTTCGACGAGCTGTGAGGGTGGCGGGTGGCGCGGGTCGGGGTGACGCGGCCACCGGGCACGGCCGAGGGCCGCACCCCCGGTGACGGGGGTGCGGCCCTCGACCGCCCTCGGAGTGGCGCGGCAGGAGACTGGTGCCGCGGTGACATGCGTGTCCGGTGGTGATCAACCGGTCGGTCCTGCCGGGGTCGTGGTGGTCTTGAAGCCCTCCGTCCTGTTGGCCTGGAGGGCGAACTCGTTGGTGAACGTCTTGCTGAGGTCCACCGAGCCCTTCACGCTGCCGACCAGCTGCTCCGTCGCCAGGGAAGTCTTCGGACCGCCGGCCGGCATGATGCCGTCCGGGAGGAACTGGCCCTTGTCCTCGGTCAGGGCACTGATGTAGTCGGCCTTGGTCACCAGCTGGTTCGACACGAACGACGCCGGCAGCTTGTCCGCGATGTCGGCCGCGCTGTGCGTGTTGATCCAGTGCATGGTGGCGACGAGCGCGTCGACGACCTTCTGCACCGTGTCCTTGTGCGCGTTCACCCAGTCGGTGCGGGCGAGCACACTGGCCGCGGGGTAGGCACCGCCCATCGCCGCCGTGGCGCCCCGCGTGGTGGCCAGGTCGATCGCGGAGGTACCGACGCCCTTCTTCTGGATCGCGGCGACCGTCGGCTGCGTCGTCATCACACAGTCGACCTTGCCGTTCTGCAGGGCGGCGATGGCCGTGGAGCCCGCGCCGACCCCGATCCGGTGGAACTGGCTGGTCTTGACGCCCTTCTTGGCGGCCAGGAACTGGGTGAGCGTGTCGGTGCCCGAGCCCAGGTCGGTGACGCCCAGGGTCTTGCCCTTGAAATCGGCGCCCGACGTGACGCCCGACTTCTTGGCGCACATCTCCCGCTCGCCCGGCGCGCCGGACAGCTGGACGACGTCCTCGACCGCCTTGCCCTTGGCCTGGAACTCGATCGTGTGGCTGTACCAGGCACCCGCCATGTCCACCTGCCCGGAGGCCATGGCCTCCTCGGCGCCGACACCGCCGTCCTGCTCGGTGCTGAGCTGGACGTCGACGCCGTACTTCTTGTAGAAGCCGAGGTTCTGAGCGAGCTGGTAGGGCAGGTAGATCTGCTTGTCTATACCGCCGACCATGAGCTTGACCGTCGGTGTGCCGCCGGAGCCTCTGCTCGCGGTGGTGCTGCCGGAGTTGCCGGAACAGGCGCTGACCGCGCCGAGGGCGAGAACGGTGAGGACGGACGCGGCGACGGTGACGGGTCGTCTGGACATGGCTGGCCACATTCCTTTTCTGAGGTCGAACAGGGAAGAGCGGGGGAGGGAGAGGGGAGGGAGAGGGGAGGGCGGGTCAGAGGGCGCTCGACGCCTCGGACGGAGCCGGCGGACGCCAGGACAGCAGCCGGCGTTCGAGCTTGCCGATCACCCACTCGGCGCCGAGCACGATGACGGAGATGACGAGCATCGTCGCGAACACGCCGTTGGGGTCGAAGTTGTTCTGCGCGGTCTTGATGACCAGGCCCAGACCGCTCTGCGCGCCGAGCACCTCGCCGACCAGCGCGCCGACGATCGCGAAGCCGAAGGCGCTGTGCAGGCTGGCGATGATCCAGGTGAGCGCGGAGGGCACGGTGACGTGCCGGATGATCTGCAGCTGGGAGGCGCCGAGCACCGTGGCGTTGGCGAGGATGTTGCGGTCGACCTCGCGCACGCCCTGGAAGGCGTTGAAGAAGACGATGAAGAACACCAGCACCGCGGCGAGCAGGATCTTCGGCAGCACGCCGATGCCGAACGCGACGATGAAGATCGAGCCGAGGACGATCCGCGGGATCGCGTTGACCATCTTGATGTAGGGGCCGAGGACGTCGGCGAGGAAGCGGCTCTGGCCCAACGCGACGCCGAACACCACGCCTGCGACGGCTCCGACGGCGAAGCCGACGAGCGCCTCCTGGATCGTCGTCCAGATGTTCGCGTAGAAGGACCCGAACTCGGTGCCGTGCTGGAAGAGGTCGGCCAGCCGCCTGGCGATGCCGGACGGTTGCCCGAAGAAGAACGGGTCGACGATCCCCCAGGTGGTGAACGCCTGCCAGCCGCCGATGACGAGGACCGCGAGGCCGACGCGGCCCGCCCAGACCAGGGCGACGCGGCGCCGGCGGGCGCGTTTGGCGGCCGCCCCGGCCGAGAGGTGTGCGCGGCCCCTGACGGAATCGGGGGAAACAGCGGACGTCGTGCTCATGCCGTACCTCCTGCGGTGCGTGCGTAGGCGCGCTCCACCTCCTCGCGCAGCGAGTCCCAGATCTGGTGCTGAAGTTCGATGAAGCGGGGCTGGAAGCGGATCTCCTGAACCGAGCCGCGCGGGCGCGGCAGGTCGATCTCGAAGACCGCCTTGACCGACCCGGGGCTGGACGTCATGACGACGACCCGGTCTGCGAGCGCCACGGCCTCGTCGAGGTCGTGGGTGATGAAGATGACCGACGGCCGTATCTGCTCCCACAGGCCGAGCAGTTCGGTGGACATGATCGCCTTGGTCTGCACGTCCAGGGCGCCGAAGGGCTCGTCCATGATCAGGATCCGGGGTTCGTTGATCAGCGCCGCGGCCATCGCCACGCGCTTGCGCATACCGCCGGAGAGCTGGTGCGGGAAGCGGTCCTCGAACCCCGCGAGGCCCACCCGGCGCAGCCAGTCGCGCGCCGAGGCCTGAGCCTGCTGCTTGGGTACCCCGCGGAAGACCGGGCCCATCAGCACATTGCCGAGGACGGTCTTCCAGGGCAGCAGGGCGTCGGCCTGGAACATGAAGCTGACGCCGTCGGTGACGCCGTCCACCTCACGGCCGCCGACCTTGACCGACCCCTCACTGGGCCGGTCGAGACCGGACACCATGCCCAGGGTCGTGGACTTGCCGCAGCCGGTCGGGCCCACCACCGCGCAGAACTGGCCGGGCTCCACGGTGAACGAAACGTCCTGCAGGGCCGTGAACACCTCACCGGCGGGAGTCAGAAAACGTTTGGTGAGCCCGGAGATCTCGACTCGTGCGCTGTCCTGGCCGGTCCTCTCGGCGACCGGACTCACCGCCGCATCGTTTCGCGAAGCCATCAGAGGCTGTCTCCTTCCTGACCTCGGGGGTCGAACCTCGGGGATCGAGGAAGGCAGACGCTAGATGCCGCCGGGTGTTACGTCGCTGTTTCATCCGTATCTCGCGTAAGCCGTGTTAGCGGGACTTCTGCTCGTTCTGCTCAGCGATCCGGGGCTGGGCAGCAGGCCGAGGTCGGGGGCACAATCACGCCACCACGGGTACGGCTGCAGGGGCTGGGCCCGGCAGCCGTACGACAGGCGAGAGACGCGAGGAACACTGGTGAAACCCATCCGTATCCCGGGCGGACGTGGCAGGAAGGGGCGGCTCTCCGCGCGGATTCTGGCCAACCAGCTGGCCATCCTGGCGCTGACCGGGCTGATCGGTTTCGTGCTGTTCGCCTTCGCGCAGCGGGGCGAGATCGACCGCGCCTACGAGCAGCGGGCACTGGACATCGCGCAGACGACGGCCGCCGAACCGCAGATCCGGCAGGCCATGGAGTACGGGGGCGGCGGCGACGTGGTGCAGACCGTGACCGAACAGATCCGCAAGGCGTCGGGGGCGTCGTACGTGGTCGTGCTCGACCTGCGCGGCGTCCGCCACTCCCACCCCGACCCGACGCTGGTCGGCGAACCGACGGGCGATCCGATCGTGGTGCTGGACGGCAGGCCCCACGTCGGCACCGACCAGGGCGCGACCGGGCGGTCCGCCAACGGCAAGGCTCCGCTGTACGGGCCCACCGGCAAGCTGGTCGGCGAGGTGTCCGCGGGCATTCCCGAGCACTATGTGCTGGGCGAGCTGTGGCGCGAGCTGCCGACCTTCGGCCTGTACAGCGCCATCGCCGTCGCGCTCGGCTCGGCGGCCGCGTTCCTGCTGGCCGGGCGGCTCAAGCGGACGACGTTCGGACTGGAACTGGAGGAGATCGCCGGTTTGCTGCAGGACCGCGAGGCGATGCTGCACGGCATCCGTGAGGGAGTCGTCGCCTTCGATCCGGACGGCAGGATCACGGTCGTCAACGACGAGGCCCGCGAACTGCTCGGCATCGGCACCGCGCTCGGCAGCACGCTGGCGGAGGTCCTGCCGGACGGGCGGCTGCGCCGCGCCCTGGACGGCACCCTGACCGGCAACGACATCAGCGTGCTCACCGACGACCACTGCTTGGTCGTCAACCGGATGCCGGTGACCCTGCACGGCCGCGAACTGGGCGCCGTGGTCACCGTGCGCGACCGCACCGAGCTCATCGGGCTGCTGCGCGAACTGGACTCGGTGCGCGGGCTCACCGACGCGCTGCGCGCCCAGCAGCACGAGTTCACCAACCGGATGCACACGGTGGCCGGCCTGCTGGACATCGGCGACCACGACGCCGCCTACGAGTTCGCCGTCGAGACGGCCGGCGCCGAGCAGGCGCTGACCGAGTCCGTACGGGAACGGATCGGCAACCCGCTGCTCGTGGGACTGATCGTCGCCAAGACCACGGTGGCGGCGGAACGCGGGATACGGATCGTCCTCAGCGAGGACTCCGCGCTGGGCGAGGACCCGCCGCATCTGCGCCGGCTGCTGGCCATCGTCGGCAACCTGCTGGACAACGCGATCGACGCGGCCGCGACCGGACCGGCACGGCCGGGCGGCTGCGAAGTGCGGCTGTCGATCATCGAAACCGTCGACGTGGTGCGGGTGGAGGTGGCCGACACCGGGCCGGGCATCCCGCCGGGCACCAGCGAGTCGATCTTCGAGGACGGCTGGTCGACCCGTCCGGACCGGGGCACGGCCCGGCGCGGCCTCGGACTCGCCCTCGTCCACCGGCTGGTGCAGCGGCACGGCGGCACGATCACGGTCAGCGAGGGACCGGGGGCGGTCTTCAGCCTGACGTTGCCGGTGCCCGACACCGCGCCGGCTCCGCAGGGCGCTCTGTTCACGACGGCTCCGGCGGTGCCGGCCGGCGCGTCGACCGGCACCGCCGGAGGTGACCGCTGGTGATCCGGACCCTGGTGGTGGACGACGACTTCCGCGTCAGCCGCATCCACTGCGACTACGCATCCCGCGTCAAGGGCTTCGAGGTGGTCGGCCAGGCGGCGACCGTGGACGCGGCGCTCGACGCGGTGCGCACCCTCCACCCGGACCTGTTGCTGCTCGACATATTCCTGCCGGACGGCAGCGGACTCGACGTGTTGCGCCGCCTGAACGGGGACTCGGGCGGCGACCGGCCCGACGCCATCATGATCACCGCCGACCGGGACATCACCTCCGTTCGGACAGCGATGAAACTCGGCGCCGTCGGCTACCTGGTCAAACCCTTCGGCGCGCCCGACCTCGCCGAGCGGCTCACCGCCTACAGCGAGCTTCAGCACCGCGTGGACGCCCTCGGTACCGTCCCGGAGACCGACCAGGCCGACGTGGACGCCCTGTTCAGCGCCGCCCGCCCGCCCGCGGTACCCCGCGTCCCCGCCAAGGGCCACTCCGCGCCGACCGTCGCCCTGCTGCACCAGACCCTGCGCACCACGCACGACGCCCTGTCGGCCGCCGAGGCCGCCGAACGCACCGGGGTCTCCCGGGCCACGGCCCAGCGCTATCTCTCCTACCTCGCCAAGGAGGGCATGGTCCGGCTCGAACTGCGCTACGGAGCCACCGGACGCCCCGAGCACCGTTACCGCGCCGCGCACTGAGCCGGGATCAGGGCAGAGCGGCGGGAGTGAGCGCCGCGAGGATCGCCGTGGTGCCGAAGCCGACGCCGACGCCGAGCGGCTTGTCCAGCCGAGCCAGTCGGCTGGCGGCGCTCGTTCGCCGAACGCTCGCAAGGACAGAAGAGCCCCGTACCTGGTACCAGGTACGGGGCTCTTCGTCGTCGTAGGATGCGCGGCTCCGCTCCGGGAACAGACCGCCTGCGATCACGGTCGCAGGCGATGTCTTCCGCAGCGTGGAGCGCGAGTACCCCGCCCCCTCCCCCGCGCGCGAGATGCAGGGGCAGGGCACTCGTTCACATCAGGTCAAGAACCGACAAGTTCGCGCAGCACGTACTGCATGATGCCGCCGTTGCGGTAGTAGTCGGCCTCACCGGGGGTGTCGATGCGGACGACCGCGTCGAACTCGACACCCGTGTCGGTGGTGACCTTGACCGTGCGCGGCGTGGTGCCGTTGTTCAGCTCGGTGACACCGGCGAAGGAGAAGGTCTCCTCGCCCGTCAGACCGAGGGACTCGGCCGAGGCGCCCTCCGGGAACTGGAGCGGCAGGACGCCCATGCCGATGAGGTTCGAGCGGTGGATGCGCTCGTACGACTCGGCGATGACGGCCTTGACGCCGAGGAGCGCGGTGCCCTTGGCCGCCCAGTCACGGGACGAACCGGAGCCGTACTCCTTGCCCGCCAGGACGACCAGCGGGATGCCGGCGGCCTGGTAGTTCTGCGAGGCGTCGTAGATGAAGGACACCGGGCCGTCGGCCTGGGTGAAGTCGCGGGTGTAGCCGCCCTCGGTGCCCGGCGCGATCTGGTTGCGCAGGCGGATGTTGGCGAACGTACCGCGGATCATGACCTCGTGGTTGCCGCGGCGCGAGCCGTAGCTGTTGAAGTCGCGGCGCTCCACACCGTGCTCGGTGAGGTACTTGCCGGCCGGGGTGTCGGCCTTGATGGCGCCGGCCGGGGAGATGTGGTCGGTGGTGACCGAGTCGCCCAGCTTGGCCAGCACACGGGCGCCGGAGATGTCCTCGACCGGGGCCGGCTCCATGCCCATGCCCTCGAAGTAAGGGGGCTTGCGCACGTAGGTGGACTCGGCGTCCCACTCGAAGGTGTTGCCGGTCGGGACCGGGAGCGACTGCCACTGGGCGTCGCCGGCGAACACGTCCTGGTAGGACTTGTTGAACATGTCCTCGCCGATGGCGCTGGCGACGACCTCGTTCACCTCGGCCTCGGAGGGCCAGATGTCCTTCAGGTAGACCGGGTTGCCGTCCTGGTCGGTGCCCAGGGCGTCACGGGTGATGTCCACCTTCATGGAGCCCGCGATGGAGTACGCGACGACCAGCGGCGGGGACGCCAGGTAGTTCATCTTGACGTCGGGGTTGATCCGGCCCTCGAAGTTCCGGTTGCCGGACAGGACCGAGACGACGGCGAGGTCGTGCTCGTTGACCGCCTTGGAGACCTCCTCCGGCAGCGGGCCGGAGTTGCCGATGCAGGTGGTGCAGCCGTAGCCGACGAGGTTGAAGCCCAGCTTGTCCAGGTACGGCGTGAGGCCGGCCTTGTCGAAGTAGTCGGTGACGACCTTCGAGCCCGGGGCGAGGGTGGACTTGACCCACGGCTTGCGGGACAGGCCCTTCTCGACCGCCTTCTTGGCGACCAGGGCGGCGCCGATCATGACGTACGGGTTGGACGTGTTGGTGCAGGAGGTGATGGCCGCGACGGTGACCGCGCCGTGGTCGATCGTGTAGGTCGACCCGTCGGGGGCGGTGACCTGGACCGGGTTGGACGGGCCGCCGTTCGGGTGGACGGCCGGGGCGTCGGAGGCCGGGAAGGACTCCTGGCCCGCCTCGTCGACGACGTCGACGTAGTTGCGGACGTCCTGCTTGAACTGCTCGGCGGCGTTCGCCAGGACGATGCGGTCCTGCGGGCGCTTCGGGCCGGCGATGGAGGGGACGACCGTGGAGAGGTCCAGCTCCAGCTTCTCGGAGAAGTCCGGCTCGGCCTTCGGGTCCAGCCACAGGCCCTGGGTCTTGGCGTACGCCTCGACCAGCGCGACCTGCTGGTCCGAACGACCGGTCAGGCGCAGGTAGTTGAGGGTCTCGTCGTCGATCGGGAAGATCGCGGCGGTGGAACCGAACTCCGGCGACATGTTGCCGATGGTGGCGCGGTTGGCCAGGGAGGTGGCGGCCACGCCCTCGCCGTAGAACTCCACGAACTTGCCGACGACGCCGTGCTTGCGCAGCATCTCGGTGATCGTGAGCACGAGGTCGGTGGCGGTGGTGCCGGGCTGGAGCTCACCGGTGAGCTTGAAGCCGACGACGCGCGGGATCAGCATGGAGACCGGCTGGCCGAGCATGGCGGCCTCGGCCTCGATGCCGCCGACGCCCCAGCCGAGGACGCCGAGGCCGTTGACCATGGTGGTGTGCGAGTCGGTGCCGACCAGGGTGTCGGGGTAGGCCTTGCCGTCGCGGACCATGACGACGCGGGCGAGGTGCTCGATGTTCACCTGGTGCACGATGCCGGTGCCCGGCGGGACGACCTTGAAGTCGTCGAACGCGGTCTGGCCCCAGCGCAGGAACTGGTAGCGCTCGCGGTTGCGGCCGTACTCCAGGTCGACGTTCTGCTTGAACGCGTCGCTGGTGCCGAACTTGTCGGCGATGACGGAGTGGTCGATGACCATCTCGGCCGGGGAGAGCGGGTTGATCTTCGCCGGGTCGCCGCCGAGCGCCGCGACGGCCTCACGCATGGTGGCGAGGTCCACGACGCAGGGCACGCCGGTGAAGTCCTGCATGATCACGCGGGCCGGCGTGAACTGGATCTCCTGGCTGGGCTGGGCCTGCGAGTCCCAGCCGCCGAGAGCACGGATGTGGTCGGCGGTGATGTTCGCGCCGTCCTCCGTGCGGAGCAGGTTCTCCAGCAGGACCTTGAGGCTGTACGGCAGGCGGGCCGAGCCCTCCACCTTGTCCAGCCGGAAGATCTCGTACGACTCGTCGCCCACCTGCAGCGTGCTGCGGGCGTCGAAGCTGTTCGCCGACACGACAGTCTCCTTCATTGATGTGCGCGTACCACCGTCAATCCTGCCGCCACGCCGGTTTGGCCGGTCCGGTAAGGTCAGGCTAAGTTAGCCTCGCCTTACCGGGGTGGCGGCTACGGTGCGCCTCGGCAGATATCTCGATGTCGAGATAACTCTAGTACATGGGTGCCGGATGGTCATGCCGGGCCGGTACGTCTCGGCCGCGGCGGGACCGGCTGGTCCCGATTCGGCCGTTCCGGCATTTCGCCACCCGGGGGGCGGGCCCGTTGTTACTGTCCAGTCATGCGAGCCCTCTTCCCAGGATCCTTCGACCCGGTCACGCAGGGGCACCAGGACGTCCTCCGCCGCGCCTCTCTCCTGTTCGACGAGGTCGTCGCCTGCGTGATGTTCAACGCGAACAAGACCGGTCGCTTCCCCGTCGCCGAGCGGCTGGACCGGCTCCGCGCGGCGGCGACCGGTCTGGGCAACGTGACGGTCGACTCCCACACGGGCGGCCTGCTGGTCGACTACTGCCGCCGGGCCGGGATCGATGTCGTCGTCCGCGGCGTCCGCGACGCCAAGGACCTGGACTACGAGATGCCGATGGCCCGCATGAACCGTGAACTGGCCGGAGTCGAGACGTTCTTCGTTCCCGCCGATCCCGCGCTGGCCCATGTCTCCTCCAGCCTCGTCACAGCGCTGGGCCGGGACGCGGGAGGCGGCGCGTAGGGCGGGCGCGTGCGGCCGCGCCGGGGCCCGGCTCCCGCCGGTGGCCGGAACTGTGGCTTCCACCATGGCCAGGAGCCTGCGGCGCTGATGGGATGCGGGGATGCGCAATGCCACCTCACTCCTCCCGGCCGTCGCCGCGCTGCTGCTGCTCACGGCGTGCGGATCCGAACACGCGGGCGCTCCCGGCGCGGCCGGACCGACGCCCGGGTCCGGCTCCGCGGTTCCCGTCTCCGACCCGCCCGTGGACGGTGTCCGGATCACCTCGGTGACGATCCCCACCGCCACGCCGAGCGCCACCCCCACCGGCCACCTGGTGCACGCCGATCCGCTCCCGGCCGCCGGCTCCGGGGTCTCGGCCACGTACGAGGTCACCAACAGCGGCTCCCGGGCGCTGACGTACACGGTCCTGTTCGACTTCACCACGGGCAGCGGCGCGGTGATGGACAACCGCTTCGAGACCGTACGCTCGGTCGCCCCCGGCGCGACGAAGCGCGGCACGGTACGGATGGGGGCACCGGCCCCCGGATCGTCGCCGGTCAGCCGGGTCAAGGTCACCCGGGTGACCAAGGTGCCCGCCGGCGAGGCGCCGCCCGAGCCCGGCGTGTGCCCGCCCTCCGGCATCCGTGTGACCAACGACGAGGGCGACGCCGCGATGGGGCTGCGCGTGGTGGGGCTGCGCCTGGAGAACTGCGGCAAGGACGACTACGCCCTCGACGGCTACCCGCGACTGGAGCTGCTGGACGACGACCTGGCACCCGTCCACGGCGTCCGCGTCCTCCACGGCAGCGGCGGCATCAGCACCGGCACCCGATTCGACGACCCGGCCCGCCCGCTGGTCCTGAAGCCCGGCGAGAGCGCGGTCTCGGGCCTCATGTGGCGCAACACCACCGGGTTCGGTACGGCGGTCGACGTCCCGTACGTCAGGGTGCGGGCGAAGGAGGGCGCCGCCCCGGTGACCGTCACACCCCACCTCGACCTCGGCACGACCGGCAAGCTGGCCGTCCGGGCCTGGGCGCGCGAGGCGTCGTAGGACCCGCCCCGCTCCCGGCCGGCGTCAGCAGCCGCAGGCACCCGCGACCGGGGCCACGAGGGGATCGGGGTCACGGCGCTCCGGGCCCTGCCAGGTGTCGTAGGCGAACCCCTCGCGCGCCCAGTACTCGAATCCGCCGAGCATCTCCTTGACCTGGTGGCCGAGTTCGGCGAGGGCGAGGGCGGCACGGGTGGCGCCGTCGCAGCCGGGGCCCCAGCAGTAGGTGACGACGGGGACGGACCTGTCGAGCAGGCCGGGGGCCCGCTCGGGGATGAGCGCGGTGGGGAGGTGCACGGCGCCGGGGATGTGCCCCTGGTCCCAGGCGTGGGCGGAGCGGGAGTCGAGGAGGACGAACCCGGGGCCGCCGGGGGCGGCGAGAGCGGCGGCCACGTCGGCGACGTCGGTGTGGAAGCGGAGTGAGGCGCGGAAGTGGGCGGCGGCCTCGGTGGGGGTGGCGGGGGCGGTCGTGGTCATGGGGCGGGCCTCTCCGGGTGCGGGGCGGACGGCTCGGCCGCCGTCCGGCCATGAATCTACGGACCGCGGCCGGCGCCCTGAAGGCTTGATCCACGGCGATGTCACCCGAACGGCCGGGGAATCCGTGCTATTCCTCGACCATGACCGCGATATCCCTGGACGCCATCGACTGGCGCATTCTCGACGTCCTCCAGCGGGACGGCCGGACCAGCTTCACCGACCTCGCGCGGGCCGTCTCCATGTCGCCCAGCGCCGTCACCGAGCGCGTGCGCAGGCTGGAGGAGGCCGGGGTCATCAGCGGCTACGCGGCGGTCGTGGACCCGGACAAGGTCGGCCTGACGATCATGGCCTTCGTCCGGCTGCGCTACCCGAACGGCAACTACAAGCCGTTCCACGACCTGGTCGAGGCCATGCCGGAGATCCTGGAGGCGCATCACGTGACGGGTGACGACTGCTTCGTCATCAAGGTGGCGGCGCGCTCCATGCGCCATCTGGAGGAGGTTTCGGGCCGGATCGGCGGTCTGGGGTCCGTGACGACCAGCGTCGTCTACTCGTCCCCGCTCCCCCGGCGCTCCGTGAGCGAACGCCCCGCCGGTGCCCCCTGAGCGCTTCGCGAGCACCTGACAATGACCGCGTAAACGAGTAAATCCGTAATGGAAGGCATTGGGAACGAATCACCCACCGCCGGGGCATCCCCCCTGAACCCGCAGGTCACTGACGCGCCATCACTCGAATGGACCCCCCGGCGAGCACCATCTCATATCTGAGATAACCTCAACCTCATGGCAGACGACTACCTCGTACGCATCGGCAAGCTCATCCGTGACGCGCGGCAACACCGGGGCTGGACGCAGACGCAGCTCGCGGAGGCGCTCGGCACCAGCCAGAGCGCGGTGAACCGCATCGAGCGCGGCAACCAGAACATCAGCCTTGAGATGATCGCCCGCATCGGTGAGGCGCTGGACAGTGAGATCGTGTCGCTGGGCTACGCGGGCCCGATGCATCTGCGGGTCGTCGGCGGCCGCCGGCTGTCGGGCGCCATCGACGTCAAGACGAGCAAGAACGCCTGCGTGGCCCTCCTGTGCGCGTCCCTGCTGAACAAGGGGCGCACCGTGCTGCGCCGGGTCGCGCGCATCGAGGAGGTGTACCGCCTGCTGGAGGTGCTCAACTCCATCGGCGTGCGGACCCGCTGGATCAACGACGGGGTCGACCTGGAGCTGGTCCCGCCGGCCGAGCTGGAGATGTCGGCGATCGACGCCGAGGCGGCCGTGCGCACCCGCTCCATCATCATGTTCCTCGGCCCGCTGCTGCACCGCATGGACCAGTTCAAGCTGCCGTACGCCGGCGGCTGCGACCTCGGCACCCGGACCATCGAGCCGCACATGATCGCGCTGCGCCGGTTCGGGCTCCAGATCGCGGCGACCGAGAACCAGTACCACGCGCAGGTGGACCGCACGGTCAGCCCCGACCGACCGATCGTGCTGACCGAGCGCGGCGACACGGTGACCGAGAACGCGCTGCTGGCCGCGGCGCGGCACGACGGCACGACCGTCATCCGCAACGCGTCCTCCAACTACATGGTCCAGGACCTGTGCTTCTTCCTGGAGGCACTGGGCGTGCGGGTGGAGGGCATCGGCACCACCACGCTGACCGTGCACGGCGTGCCCAACATCGACGTCGACGTGGACTACTCGCCCTCCGAGGACCCGGTCGAGGCGATGAGCCTGGTGGCCGCGGCGGTGGTCACCGAGTCCGAACTCACCGTGCGCCGGGTGCCGATCGAGTTCCTGGAGATCGAGCTGGCGGTCCTGGAGGAGATGGGGCTGGACCACGACCGTTCGCCGGAGTACTTCGCGGACAACGGCCGTACCCGCCTGGTCGACCTCACGGTCCGCCCCTCCAAGCTGGAGGCGCCGATCGACAAGATCCACCCCATGCCCTTCCCGGGCCTGAACATCGACAACGTCCCCTTCTTCGCCGCGATCGCGGCCGTCGCCTCGGGCCAGACGCTGATCCACGACTGGGTGTACGACAACCGCGCGATCTATCTCACCGACCTCAACCGCCTCGGCGGCCGCCTCCAGCTCCTCGACCCGCACCGCGTCCTCGTCGAGGGCCCCACCCGCTGGCGCGCCGCCGAGATGATGTGCCCCCCGGCCCTGCGCCCCGCGGTGGTCGTCCTGCTGGCGATGATGGCGGCCGAGGGCACGTCGGTGCTGCGCAACGTGTACGTCATCAACCGGGGTTACGAGGACCTCGCGGAGCGGCTGAACTCGATCGGCGCGCAGATCGAGATCTTCCGGGACATCTGACACGACGGTGCCGCCGCATCCTTTCCGGCCTGGTGTTCAGCGAGCCAGGCAGGGGTGCGGCGGCATCTCTGGGACTTCCCCGGGACTTGGGCCTGCGGTGGGCTACCGGCCGCGCTCCACGGGTTCGGCGTACCGGCCGCGGCTACGCGAAGACCGCGGCGGCGACGGCGCTGCCTCAGGTTCGGGGTTACCGCTGTTCAGCCCCCGCCGTTCACAGCCCGCTCGACGGCGCCGGCGACCTGGGACCGCAGCTCGTCGCCCGCGCGGACCGTGGTCACGTTCCCACCGGTGTGGTCACCGCCGACGAGAACGAAGTCCACCTTCCGGTATCGCGGCGCCGTCTCCTCCGCCGCCGACACCTCGGGATGTCCCACGGCCAGTACGACGTCGCAGGACCGCTGGAGCAGCCCGTTGAGGAACGGCCGTGCGTTGCCGACGCTCTGTTCCCCGGTCACCGACGCGTAGCTCACGCGCGCGTGGGTCTTCAGCGAGGCGTCCTGCATGCCCTGCCAGACCTCGGCGGCGGTGGTCCCGGGAGTGATGCCCTTGTCGCCGGCGAGCAGGCAGGCGTCGGTCTCCGTGTAGTGGCGGGCCCGGGTGTCAGGGATCGGCGGACGGTCGTCGTGCCGGTTCAGCAGCACCGCTGTCACCGCCACCGCCGCGGCGACCGCCGAGGCGACCGCCGCGAGTGCGAGGGTGCGACTGCGCAGCGCGCGCAGCCAGGAGACGAGGGCGCGCCCCACGATCGCGAACAAGCTCCCTTCGGGTGCCGCCTTGGCCGAACGCGCCTGTGACACCTGCCTGACCTGCTTGGCCACCTGACGTCGCTCCTCTTTTCCTACTTGGCGACCCGCTGCGGCCAAGCCGTCCACGCGTGCACGGAGGGGGCCACCATCGACAGCATGATCAGCGGCAGGTCGATCGCGAGTGACAGGCCGTGGCCGGCGCTCGGAGTCAGCTGCAGATCGGTGATCCAGGCCGCCAGGACCACGCTGAACGCCCCGAAGGCCAGCCAGTGCGCACGGCCGCCTCGCCGTACCGCGAGCACGAGGGAGGGAACGGGACACAGCAGTCCCATGCTCACGACCGGCAGCGCGGCGAAGGCCGCCCGCGCCGCGTACTGCCAGAGTGCCGACGTGTCGACCACTCTCATGTCCCGCCCCTTCTCGAGAAGACCTGATGCCTACGTCGCGTCAGCCGGTGATGGCGACCGGCCCGTCCCACGCGTCCCGGTCCACGGTGATCGTGTAGCCGTGCCGCGTCTCTTTGCTGTTGACCATGTACTGGTGGCCGCGGCTGTGGTCGGTGAAATGGGTCGAGCCCCACGGCCAATCCGTGGTGGTGGTGTACTTCTTGTCCCACAGGGCGTACCAGAGGTTGCCCGGCAGGTCCGTCTTGTTGCTCGCGGTGGCGATGGCCTTGGCGCTGGAGCTGGAGAAGCCGTAGAAGCCGGCACGGTACGTCTTGGCGCGGAGGGTCTTGTCGAAGGCGCGGACGTACGTCAACACGGTGTCATTGCATGACTTGTTGGTAATGCTGTACGGCTCCATGTCGAGATAGACCGGGCTGCCGGCCTTCATACCGAGCGCCGCCTCCTTGGCCACCGCGTCCGCCGCGTCGCTCGCGCCGAGGGACGCGGCGGTGGACGCGGTGAGCTTCTCGGGGTTGGAGCTGGTCTGGCAGGGCGGCTGTGCACCGACGTAGATCGGGATGAGTTTGTAGCCGACCGAGCTGACCGACTTCACCCAGGAGGCGGTGAGATTGGGCTGTCGGCAGCCACGGTTCTTGCCGCCGACGTAGACCGCGGCAGCACCGTAGAACCCGGTGTGCCAAGCCTTCATCGCGGACAGCGAAGGCGCGCTGCAGGTGTCGAAGGCATGGCCGGTGAACGTCTTCTGGGCGGGCCACGTGGTGGCTGCCATCGAGGTCTGCGCGGCGATCCCGGCGCCCGCCACGACGGCGGCGCCCGCGGTCGCCCATGTGATGTACCTGCGCTTCTTGGACTGCCGGTGCTCGGCCACCCCTACCCCACTTCATGTTGCGCACAAAAGCGACGCACGACGGTGGTCGGGCGTGTGCGTCCGCTGGAAATGTTCTGGCCCCCGGAACGGCGCGCGGCGACATATGCCGCGTGGCCGAAACAGATCGCAGATTAACCAACGTGATCACCAGAAACAGGCAAGCAACCCCCTCAGCGATCACAAGAAGCACCCAAGGCACAGTAAATTCACAACAACTGGTCCACATCTTGATCAAACCGTGAACGAGCGGACACGTCTCCGTAGTCAAAGGCCCTCTGGTGCTGATCCTGAGCGACCGACGCACCCCCTCAAACCGCAGCGGCAAGCCGGCAGAACGACGTACGCGCCGCCGCCTTCGCCGGCCTTGGCGTACGCCCCTGCGTCGTCGCCAATCGCTCTCGAGGCCGCCCGGCATCTCGATGTCCAGGCGCTTGTACGCGGAGGCCCGCGTCCGAGCGGCCACCCCTCGAACACCCGCCCCACCAGGGGCCACGTACACAAGGTTCACGGTCGGACCAAGATCGATGGCGGCGGCTTGAACCTTTTTCATCCTGTCCTGTA
>NZ_LBDA02000105.1 GCF_000980885.2 Streptomyces malaysiense
GACCCGACGGGCCCCTCCTCGTACGTACGGGAGCCGCGGCCTCAGCGCTGCTTGCCCGTGAACTTCCACGCGGCCGGCAGCAGACCCATCGCGAGGGCGGCCTTCAGGGCGTCGCCGATCAGGAAGGGGACGAGGCCGACGGCGACCGCCTGGCCGAGGGAGAGGTGGGCGGCCAGGGCGAGGTACGGGACACCGACGGCGTAGATGACGGCCGAGCCGAGGATCATCGTGCCCGCCGTGCGCAGCGGGGAGCGGTCGGCGCCGCGGCGCGCGAGGGCGCCCACGACGGCGGAGGCGAGCAGCATGCCGAGGACGTAGCCGAAGGAGACCGCGCCCGCGCCGGAGTCGCCCTCCGCGAACCACGGGACGCCGATCACGCCGGCCACCGTGTACAGGGCGAGGGAGAGGAAGCCGCGGCGGGCGCCGAGCGCGGTGCCGACCAGCAGCGCGGCGAAGGTCTGGCCGGTCACCGGCACCGGGGAGCCGGGCACGGGCACCGACAGCTGGGCGGCGAGCCCGGTGAGCGCGGCACCGCCGAGCACGAGGGCGGCGTCACGGACGCGGGACGCGGGCAGCAGATCGGCGAGGACGGCACCCGGACGGGCGCTGACGGTGGCGGTGCTCATGGGGACTCCGCGGGGTGAAAGGGACAGGGGGACGGGTGGGACATCGCGACGCTATACCGGCGCCCCGAACCCGATCACCGTCAGCGATCGACAAAGGGTTGATCGACAGCTTGGTGGGCTCCGTACAAAAGTGCGACTCACACCGGGTGGGGCGTGACGGTGGTCACTGAGGTGAGGTGCTCTGGGCGACCCCGGGGGGTGATGGCGCGGATGTAGGAACCTGCCAAAGAGGGGTGGGGCGGGCCATGACCCGGCGACCGGAACCCCGGGCCGGGCGCCGGACCCGCGCGCGCCGAAGTAACCGGAATCTCACTCTCCGAATGGTGGGTGTCCGGATAGTGGGCATCCTCTTCGCCTGACCGGACGGGTCGCCGAGACTGGGTGGGTTTTTACCCGCCTATTGCATCGGGAGAGCCGCGCCCATGCCCAGCACCACCCGCTCGGATACACCACGCCTGGCGGAGAACCCCGCCCTCTCCCATGGACTCAAGCAGCGCCACCTGTCGATGATCGCCCTCGGCGGTGTGATCGGCGCGGGCCTCTTCGTCGGGTCGGGCGCGGGCATCGCCGCCGCCGGACCGTCCATCGTGATCGCCTACGCCCTGTCCGGGCTGCTGGTCATGCTGGTCATGCGGATGCTCGGCGAGATGTCCGCCGCCTACCCGTCCTCGGGCTCCTTCTCCGCCCACGCCGAGCGGGCGATGGGGCCCTGGGCCGGGTTCGCGGCCGGCTGGGCGTTCTGGGTGCTGCTGTGCACCGCGGTCGGCCTGGAGGGCATCGGCGCGGCGAAGATCGCGCAGGGCTGGGTGCCCGGCAGCCCGCAGTGGATGTGGGTCGCCCTGTTCATGGTGGTCTTCCTCGGCACGAACCTCGCCGCCGTGAAGAACTTCGGCGAGTTCGAGTTCTGGTTCGCCGCGCTCAAGGTCGGCGCGATCTCGCTGTTCCTGGTGCTCGGCGTGCTCGCCATCACCGGCGTGCTGCCCGGCACGGACTCCCCCGGCACCGCCCACCTCGGCCCCTTCCTGCCGCACGGCGGCCAGGGCCTCGTCATCGGCCTGCTCGCCTCGGTCTTCGCCTACGGCGGCCTGGAGACGGTCACCATCGCGGCGGCGGAGTCCGAGGACCCGGTGCGGGGCGTGGCGCGCGCGGTGAAGACGGCGATGTGGCGGATCGCCGTCTTCTACATCGGCTCCATGGCCGTCGTCGTCACCCTGGTGCCCTGGAACTCCCCGGAGGTCGTGGCACGCGGCCCCTACGTGGCGACCCTGGACCACCTCGGCATCCCGGGCGCGGGCCGGCTGATGGACGTCGTGATCTTCGTGGCCCTGCTGTCCGCGATGAACGCCAACATCTACGGCTCCTCGCGCATCGCCTACTCCCTGGTCGAGCGCGGCCAGGGCCCGAAGGTGCTGGCGAAGGTGTCCGGCGGGGTGCCCCGGATCGGCGTGCTCACCTCCTGCGTGGTCGGCTTCTTCTGCGTGCTGCTGAGCTACTGGCGGCCCGACGACATTTTCCCGTGGCTGCTGAACATGATCGGCGCGGTGATCCTGATCGTCTGGATCTTCATCGCCGTCTCCCAGCTGCTGCTGCGCCGCCGCATCGAACGCGAGGCCCCGGAGAAGCTGGTGGTGCGGATGTGGGCGTTCCCGTACCTCACCTGGGTGGCGCTCGCGGGCATGGCCACGGTCTTCGTCCTGATGGCACGGCAGCCCGACACCCGGGTCCAGCTCTACTCCTCGGGCGCGATGACGGTCGTGCTCGCGGCGGCCGGGTACGCCTGGCAGAGGGTGCGCGCGCGGCGCTGACCCGCAGGCAGCAGGAGACCGACGGCCGAGGCCCCCATGTGCGACACATGGGGGCCTCGGCCGTCACCGCACGGGCGCGCGCGGCCAGGCGCACCCGGCCGCCGGAGATTCTTCCTGCCACTCAGCCACTGTTGTTGGTAGTCTGTAGTTGCAACAACTTCGCAATAAGTACCCGACGGGCCGGTGGAGCGTCCTGCCTCGTGATCGTCTTCTCACCCTTCACGGCGGCAGGCGGATGAGGGGGCCCTCCGCGAGGACGTGACTCGCGGAGGGCCTTCCGCCGTACGCGCGAGGCGTGTGCGGAGTTTTCCCCGCTTTCCCCACACGCTGGGGATTGACGCCCCTCGGGCGATCATTACAACCTGTGTTCCTGTGATGACCTCCAGTGTGCGGGTACTGGCCGCCGGCGACCGCTTCGTGCTCCCCTCGCTGATCACGGCCGCGCTGGCCAGGCAAGCCCACTGCGATGTCAGGGAGTTGACACTCGGCTGGCCGCAGAAACCGTTCGGCACCGTCGCCGAGGTGGAAGAGGCGAGCGACGCGGAGGACGAGCTGATCGCGGCCCTCGCCGGCGCGGACGTCCTCGTCACCCAGATGGCACCGGTCACCGAACGGGTGCTCGCCGCCCGCCCCGAGTTACGGCTGGTCGCGGTCTGCCGGGGCCGCCCGGTGAACGTCAACCTCGACGCGGCCCGCGCCCACGGGGTCCGGGTGTGCTGCGCGCCCGGCCGCAAGGCCGCGGCGACGGCCGAGTTCACCGTCGGGCTGCTGCTCGCCGCCCTGCGGCGCATCCCTCAGGCCCACGACCGCCTCGCCGCGCAGGGGAGTTGGGCCGGGCCGAGGTACTACACGTACGAGCACAGCGGCCTGGAGGTGGAGGACCTGCCCGTCGGACTCATCGGGTACGGCGCGGTCGGCAGCCGGGTGGCGCGGGCGCTGGGGGCGCTCGGCGCGCGGGTGATGGTGTACGACCCGTACGCGCGCGGGGAGATCCACGGGCTGCGGATGGCGTCGCTTGACGAGTTGCTGCGGCGCTCGCGGGTGATCAGCCTGCATGCCCGGGTCACCGAGGAGACGCGGGGGCTGATCGGGGCGCGGGAGCTGGCGCTGCTGCCGCCGGGGGCGGTGGTGGTGAACGCGGCGCGGGGGGCGCTGCTGGACGAGGGGGCGCTGTGCGACGCGCTGGAGGACGGGCGGCTCGCGGTGGCGGCGCTGGACACGTACGCCGACGAGCCGCTGCCGGCGGACTCGCGGCTGCGGACGGTCGGGGGGCGGGTGGTGCTGACGCCGCATGTCGGCGGGGCGAGCCGGGCGGTGGCGGAGAAGGGGGCGCGGCTCGCGGCGGCGGAGGTCGGGCGGTGGGTGCGGGGGGAATCGCTGGCGCACTGCCTGACGTGACCTGCGGCGCGCGTGGCGGACGCTCCTCGCGGCAGCGCTCGCCACGGCAGGGGCTCGCCGCGGCAGGTGCCCGCCACGGCACACGCTCGCCGCGACGGGTGCCCGCCACGGCGGACGCGGGTCCTGGCCGGACGTGGTTCCTGACCGGGCTCGGTTCCTGGCGGGGCGCGGGTCCGTCGGTCGTGGCCGGTCGCGCGGCTCCCGGCGCCCCGGGGAACGGCGCTCGCGACGGCTGCGGCAAAACCGCGGGCCCGGCACCTCGCCGGGCCCGCGGCCGGCCGGTCTACAGGTTGCTGAAGTCGGGCCCCTGCGTCCGGGTGCGCTTGATCTCGTAGAAGCCCGGGACCGAGGCGACCGCCAGGGTGCCGTCCCAGAGGCGGGCGGCCTGTTCTCCCTTGGGGGCGGGGGTGACGACGGGTCCGAAGAAGGCGATCTGCTCGCCGTCGTCGCCGGGGACGGCGATGACGGGGGTACCGACCTCCTGGCCGACCTTGTCGATGCCCTCCTTGTGGGAGGCGCGCAGTTCGGCGTCGAACTCGAAGTCCTGCTGCTCGGCGTAGTCGATCAGCTCGGCGGGCAGGCCGACGTCGGCGAGGGCCCCGGCGATGGACTCCAGGGTGACGCCCTCGCCGTTGTTGTGGATGCGGGTGCCGAGCGCGGTGTACAGCGGGCCGACGACCTCCTGGCCGTGCTTCTGCCAGGCGGCGGTGACGACCCGGACCCCCTGCCAGGCGCGGACGGCCAGCATCTCCCGGTACTCCTCGGGCAACGTGTCCAGCTTGTCCTCGTTGAGGACGGCGAGGCTCATGACGTGCCAGCGGACCTCGATGTCGCGGAGCTTCTCCACCTCCAGGACCCAGCGGGAGGTCATCCAGGCCCACGGGCACAGCGGGTCGAACCAGAAGTCGACGGGGGTCTTGCCGGACGGGGACACGGTCTCGGACATGGCTCTCCTCAGCGAAACGGACTGCTCGAGGGATCAACGACGCCGTCCCGGAGGGCATTCCCCGGTGCTCCCCGACAGGGGCACATGGCAGGATCGGTGCTGTTCAGCCGTCAATCACGCGATCACAAGGGAGTGCCGCCGTGCCCGGTGAGAATCTTTCCCGCGACGAGGCCCGGGAGCGGGCCGCCCTGCTGTCCGTCGAGGGATACGAGGTGTCCCTGGACCTCAGGTCGGCCGTCGGCGACGCGGACGGCGAGCCGCGCACCTTCCGCTCGGTCACCACGATCCGCTTCCGCTGCAACGAGCCGGGCGCGTCCAGCTTCGCCGACCTCATCGCGCCGAGCGTGACCGCGGTGTCGCTCAACGGCAAGGACCTGGACCCGGGCGAGGCCTTCGACGGCGCCCGGATCGCCCTTGAGGACCTGGCCGCGGAGAACGAGCTGGTGGTCGACGCGCAGTGCGCCTACTCCCGCACCGGTGAGGGCATGCACCGCTTCGTGGACCCCGAGGACGGCGAGGTCTACCTCTACACGCAGTACGAACCGGCCGACTCCCGACGGGTGTTCGCGAACTTCGAGCAGCCGGACCTCAAGGCGCCCTTCCGCTTCGAGGTGCGCGCGCCCGAGGGCTGGACCGCATGGAGCAACGGCGCCGGTGAACTCGTCGACGGCGTCTGGAAGTTCGCGGAGACGAAGCCGATCTCGACGTACATCACCTGCGTGGTGGCGGGGCCGTACCACTATGTGACGGACTCCTACTCCCGTACGTTCGCGGACGGTACGACGCTGGAGATCCCGCTGGGCGCGATGTGCCGCAAGGGGCTCGCGCCGCACTTCGACGCCGACGACGTCTTCCTGGTCACCAAGCAGGGCCTGGACTTCTTCCACGAGAACTTCGACTACCCGTACCCGTTCGGGAAGTACGACCAGGCGTTCGTGCCGGAGTACAACCTGGGCGCGATGGAGAACCCCGGGCTGGTGACCTTCCGCGAGGAGTACATCTTCCGCGGGAAGGTGACGCAGGCGTCGTACGAGGCCCGCGCCAATGTGATCCTGCACGAGATGGCGCACATGTGGTTCGGCGACCTGGTCACCATGGCCTGGTGGGACGACCTGTGGCTGAAGGAGTCCTTCGCGGACTTCATGGGCACGTTCGGCAACGTCGGCGCGACCCGCTTCAAGGACGCCTGGATCACCTTCGCCAACCGCCGCAAGGCGTGGGCGTACCGCGCGGACCAGCTGCCGTCCACGCACCCGATCACCGCGGACATCCGCGATCTCCAGGACGCCAAGCTGAACTTCGACGGCATCACCTATGCCAAGGGCGCCTCCGTCCTCAAGCAACTGGTGGCGTACGTGGGCCAGGACGCGTTCCTGGAGGGCGCCCGCCGCTACTTCAAGCGGCACGCGTACGGCAACACGCGCCTCGGCGACCTGCTGTCGGTGCTCGGCGAGACCAGTGGCCGGGACATGACGGCCTGGTCGCGGTCCTGGCTCCAGACGGCCGGGGTGAACGCGCTGACCCCGCGGGTCACCGTGGAGGACTCCCGCGTCGCCGAACTCGCGGTGGTCCAGGAGGCCCACGAGTCCCACCCGGAGCTGCGACCGCACCGGGTGGCGGTGGGCCTGTACCGGCTGACCGGGGGCGGCGCGCTCGAACGGTACGCGCGGGTGGAGACGGACGTGGAGGGCCCGCGTACGGTCGTGGCGGACCTCGCCGGCGCCGAGGCGCCGGACCTGGTGCTGGTCAACGACGACGACCTCACCTACTGCAAGATCCGCTTCGACGCGGCCTCGCTGGACACCCTCCGGGAGCACCTGGGCGACCTGACCGACCCGCTGGCACGCGCGCTGTGCTGGTCGGCGCTGTGGAACATGACCCGGGACGCGCTGCTGCCGGCCCGGGACTTCATCGCCCTGGTGCTGCGGTTCGCGGGCCGCGAGTCCGACATCG
Organism: Streptomyces malaysiense; assembly: GCF_000980885.2. GTDB lineage: Bacteria > Actinomycetota > Actinomycetes > Streptomycetales > Streptomycetaceae > Streptomyces > Streptomyces malaysiense. The sequence goes on from NZ_LBDA02000105.1 coordinate 6,729, forward strand.
GTGTGCTGCAGATGCTGCACACGTGGACCCGCACCGCGCTGGACCACTACGCCGCCCCCGAGTGGCGGCGGACGGGTGGCGCGCTGCTCGCCGAGGGCGCGCTGCGGGAGCTGCGGGCGGCCGGCGCGGGCGGCGAGCACCAGCTGGCCTGGGCGCGCTTCTTCGCCTCGACGGCCGCGGCCGAACCGGACCTCGCGCTGCTGAGGGACCTGCTGGACGGCACGACGTCGATCGAGGGCCTGGAGGTGGACCAGGAGCTGCGCTGGGCGTTCCTGGGGCCGCTGGCCGCGCACGGCGCCGCGGACGAGTCGGTGATCGCGGCCGAGCTGGCCCGGGACGACACCGCGTCCGGCAAGCGCCAGCAGGTGCGCTGCCTGGCGGCCCGCCCCTCGGCGGCGGTCAAGGCGCAGGCGTGGGCGCAGGTGGTGGAGTCCGACACGCTGTCGAACGCACTGGTGGAAGCCACGATCGCGGGCTTCGACCAGTCCTCCCAGCGGGAGCTGACCGCGCCCTACGCCGAGAAGTACTTCGCGGCCATCGGCCGGCTCTGGCAGGAGCGTTCGATCCAGATCGGCATGGACATCGTCAGCGGGCTGTTCCCGGCCCTCCAGGACCGGCCCGAGACCCTGGCGGCGGCGGACGCGTGGCTCGCGGCGCACGAGGACGCGGCGCCGGCGCTGCGGCGGCTGGTGCTGGAGGCGCGGGACGATCTGGCGCGTGCCCTGCGCGCGCAGGAGTGCGACGTGCGGGCCGGCTGATCTTTGGCCTGAGCCTCGGCGGTCGGTGACCGTTACGGGACCCGTACCCGCAAGGCCGTAACCCCTGGTCCGCACCCGGGCGGACCAGGGGTTTCCGGCGCTCTTTCGGCACCCGAACACCTGACCTTTAGTACTACCTTGTCCGCATTCCTCGACGGCCGTGTAACAGCGGTTAAAGGGGGGACCAGGGGTGGGCATCCGATGAGCATGACGCACAATGCACCGCTCTCCTCCCGCACCCTCGGTCACCTCGGCTCGCTCGCCGAGCCCCATCAGCGGGTCCGGACCACGGCCCAGCTGCGCGCCCACGGGGTGACCGCGGCCGAACTCTCCGCACGCTGCCGTCCGGGCGGGCCCTGGTCCCGGCTTCTGCCGCACGTCTACTTGTTGCGCCCCGGGCCGCCGACGGGTGAGGAGCGGCTGCACGGCGCCCTGCGGTACGCGGCCCGCCGGCCCGCGCCCGGCGTCCCGGTCCAGCCGACCGGGCGGCACGCGCACCGGACGCCCTACCCGGGCGCGGTGCTCACCGGCCTCACGGCGCTCGCCGTCTACGGCTTCGCGCAGACGCGGCCGGAAAACCTGGAGCACGTCGACGTCCTGGTGCCCCGGCAGCGCCGGCTGCGCTCCACCGGCTACGTCCGCGTCCTGCGCACCGCGGACCTGCCCGCCCCCGCCACGGTCGGCGGGCTGCCGGTGGCGCCGGTGCCGCGAGCGCTGGCGGACGCGGTGGCCCAGCTGCGGGACGGGAAGACGGTGCGGCGGCTGCTGACCGAGGCGGTGCGCGGCGGGCACTGTGAACCGGCCGCCGTCGTCGCCGAGTTGAGCCGCGCGAAGCTGCTCGGGCTGCCGCATGTGGTGGACGCGGTGGACTCGCTGGTGGCGGCGGGCCGCGCGATCGCGGAGAGCCGGCTGTACCGGATGGTCCGCGAGCACGGCCTTCCGGACCCGCTGTGGAACGTCGAGCTGCGCCTGCCCGGCGGCCCCCGTCTCGGCGCCCTGGACGCGTACTGGCCGGACCAGGCGGTCGCGGTCGAGCTGGACACCCGGGGGCACCGGCGGGACGGTGCCGACGCGTCCGACGAGGAGACGGAGTGGTCGCGGTACGCCCGCAAGCGGGAGCACCTGGAGCGGCTGGGCATCACGGTCGTCCACCTGTCCCCGAGGAAGCTCGGGGACGCGATGGAGCAGCAGGCCGCGGTGGTCCGTACGGCCCTGATGGCGGCGAACGACCGCGAGCCCGCCGCCTATGTGGTGGTCCTGCCCCGGTAGTTCAGGCCTCTTCCGGGGTCTCGTGGTGGACGTGCAGATCGCCGTTCATCACGGTGTATACGGTGCCGTGGTCCTTGGCGGTGTTGTTCTGGACGGGACCGGCGGCCTCCCGGTCGGCCTCGGGGGCGGCCTGGCGGACCTCGACGCGGTTGTCGTTCCCGGCGACGACCGGGCCGGACGCGTCGCCGCCGATGCGGATGCTGTTACCGGGTGTACGGGACATGGGGCCCTTCCTGGGGAGCGGGGTCACCGCTCGCGGGTGAGGTAGAACGTTCCGCAGCTGAAGCACTGCACGCCCTGCTGGTAGGTCTTGGTCATGGTGGTGGTGACCTTGGCGGAGTCGCCGCCGGTCAGGGTGATCGTGGTGGTGGCCTCGCCGAGGAGGTCGGTGCAGGAGCCGCTGGTGGTGTCGTAGATGGGCCGCTCGGCGCTGTAGGTGTCGCCGATACCGGTGTACTCGGTGTTCGACTCCTGGCCGCAGGCGTCGCGTCCCCGGGAGACGTATCCGCCGCCCGAGGCGTCGAACTCGTACGTCGCGCCGTCGCTGCCCGTCCAGCGCCCCGCGAGACCGGTGTCCGAGGAGCTGGACGAGCTGGACGAACCGGAGCGGCTCTCCGCGAACGAGTGCACCGCCTGGCTGATGACGACCCGGCCCACGACGACGGCGACGATCACCGCGACGACCTTGAGCACCACGGAGGCCCCCGCCATGGAGGCCCCGGCACCGGCCGCGCCCGCACCCGCGGCACCGGCGCCCGCCGCGCCCGTCCCCGCGGCACCGGTCGCCGCCGAGGCTCCGGCGTGCGCGGCACCGGCGGAGTGCGCGGCGGCGCCTGCTTTGGCGGCACCGGCCTTGGCCGCGCCCGCCTTGGCCGCACCCGCTTTCGCCGCACCGGTCTTCGCGGCTCCCGCCTTCGCCGCACCGGCGTTCGCCGCGTGCGGGGCGGCGGCCGTGTGCGCCGTGGCCGTGGTGTGTGTGGTGGCTGTGGTGTGCGCGGTGGCCGTCGTGTGCTGGGCCGCCGTCGTGTGGGCCGTCGTGCCGGGGTCCGTCGTGGTGCCGGACGGGTGGGCTGCCGTGCCGTGTGCGCCCGCCGCGTGGGCGGTGGACGGGTCGGGGGCGGTGGGTCCCGAGGAGGCGAGGCGGGAGGCGCCGCCGTCCGGCTGGAGCAGGGTGCCCTGGGCGTTCGCGGCGTGCGAGGGGACGTACTGGTGGGCCCCGGCGGCCGCGTTGGCGCCGTGCACATCGCCCAGTCGGCGCCACAGGACGGCCGCCTCGGTGAGCAGTACGGCCGCCATCACCCGGCGCCCGGTGAGCAGGCTGCGGATGCCCTGCTCATGGGTGAAGTACGCGACGGCCCGCCGGTCGCCGGCCAGCTGGGCCGCGGGCAGCCCGAGGTCCAGCAGCCTGCCCCACACACCGAACCGCAGGGAGCGGGCCAGTGCCGGGGACGCGGCCCGTACGATACGCACCGCCAGCTCGGGGCGGCCGTCACGCTCGGCGAGTTCGGCCACCACCTCCAGGGCGCGGCCGTGCTGCTCGACCTGTGCGGCGGTGGTGGCGGGGCGGCCGATCCAGGTGGCGAAGTGCTCGCACAGCACCTCGACGGAGAATGGCTCGGGGTCGCGCTCGCGCAGCGCCGGTACGACATCGGCCACGGCGCGGTAGCCGCGCTGGGTCTGCTCCGCGAGGCCCAGGTCCACCAGGCGGCCGCAGAGCACCTCGGTGTCGGTGGCGCCGCCGAGGGCCTCGATGTGGCCGATGTCGAGATCGGCGTCGTCGAGGGTGGTCAACAGCCGCAGGACGCGCAGCGGTTCGTCGTCCAGCCGGCCGAGCAGCAGGGGCAGCAGATCGCCGACCTCGGCGGGGCGGGGCAGGGCGCCGGTGCCGGCCGGTTCCAGACGGGTGAGGGCGGCGGCGCGCAGCAGCAGCAGGGGGCGCCCGGACGACGTCTCCCACAGGTCGCCCGCCGTGGAGCCCTCCGCGCCCGCGCCCACGGGCCGGCCCAGTTCGCGTGCGAGCAGGTCGAGGGCGGGGGCGCGGCCGATGCCGTCCAGGCGCAGGGCGGTGCCGTCGCCGAGCAGTGATCTGTCCCGGCCCGCGACGACGAACGTGGCGTCGGGCGCCGCGTCCATGAGGGTGCGCAGGCCCTCCGGGGAGAAGTCGGCGTTGTCGACGTAGACGGTGACGCGCACGCCGGTCATCAGGCGGCGCAGTTCGGGGCTGGAGGGGGCGTACCCCCGGGTCTCGTAGCAGGCCTCGAACATGTCCTGGGCGAGGTCCTCGGGTTCGCGCCGGGCCGCGTCGAGGAAGAGCACGCCGTCGCGTTCCGGGGTGAGGGTGCGGGCCGCGTGCCGCAGCAGGGTGCTCTTGCCGACGCCGGGGGCGCCCCACAGCTGGACCGGGCCGCCGTCGCGGACGGCGGTCGCGAGCCGGGCCAGGTCGGTGTCCCGGCCGAGCGGCGCGTTCTGCCGCCGGGGCAGCAGCGCCACCCGGTCGCGGCGCACCGGGCGGGGCCTGCGGCCCTCCATGAGGAGGGTGACGGTCGAGCCGTGCTGGGCGTCGATGACGACATTGTGATCACCGGCGACGACCGGGCCGCCCGCGTCGCCCGCGATGTCGATCCGCCGCTCGGGCCCGCCCTCGGGCCTCCGCTCGGGCCCGTCCTCGTCGGCCGGAGCGGGCCCGCTCGTGTCTCTGTCCGTCATGACAACCCCCGTTGCGCAGGCGGCCCCGGAGCCCTGTCGCGCCGACGCCCTGCCGCCACGCTAGCCACGGGCGGGCACCGGGCTGTCGTCAAAGTACGGTTTTCCCGGACCGTTTTCGAGCGGCTCCGGGGCTCTCGACACCACTTCTGCACAAGGGAGTTCAGGATTCCGGGTAGGCGATGCGGTACAGGAGGGCGAGGTCCTCGATACGGACGCTGCGGTAGCCGGTGGCGACGGCGCCCGAACGGCGCAGCGCGCGCAGCGCCTTGTGCACGCTGGGCTCGGCCGCGCCCGCCAGAGTGGCCAGTTCGGGCTGGGTGATCGGCCAGTGGATCACCGCACCGGCGCCCGCGCGCTCCCCGTAGGTCATCGCGAGATGGTGCAGCACCCGGGCGAGGCGGGTGCCGACGTCACAGCCGGTGAAGTTGATGCGATGGGCGTTGGCCAGGCGCAGTTTGGCCACGATGGCGCGGTTCACGGCGTCCGCGATCCGCGCGTCCCGGCGCAGGCAGTCCAGGAAGGCCGCGCGGGTCACCATCCGGGCGACGAGCGGACCGCAGGTGGTGACGGTGGCCGAGCGCGGTTTGCCGTCCACGGCGGCGAGTTCGCCCACCAGATCGCCGCCCATCCGCACGGCGAGCAGGGCGTCCCGGCCGTCCTGGGTGCGGCCGGTGGCCTTCACCACGCCGTCCAGCAGGATCAGCACGAAGTCGGTGCGGTCGGCCTCCCGGATCAGGATCCGGTCCGCGTCGTAGCGCACCCGTGTCCCGAGGCCCAGCAAGCGGGCGCGCGCGTCCGCGCCGAGGCCGCCGAGCAGGCTGGGCGCCGGCCAGTCCCACTCCTCGCGCGGCCGCCGTCCGGAACGCGCGAGGGACCGTGTGCCGTCCACCATGGCCCCAGTATCCCCGCCCGACCCCGTATTCCTACGAGTTGTGCGCACACCGGCGCGGGAAGACTGGAGTACGTCACCTCCGCCGCCGAGCCGAAGCGGGTGCCATGAACGACGAGTTGGAGTACCGGGCCTTGCTGGCCGTGGACATCGAGCGGTCCGCCGGGCGCGGGGACCGGGCGCTCCTGGAGATCCGGGCGCGGCTCACGGAGATGCTCCGGAAGGCGTTCGAGGCGAGCGGTGTCGACTGGTCCGCGTGTCTGCGCCACGATCTGGGCGACGGGCTGCGGGTGACGGCACCGGCGGGCACCCGCAAGGCGGCGCTCGTCCATCCGCTGGTGCCCGAACTCGCCCTGCGGCTGCGCACGTACAACCGGGGGGCCTCGCCGCTGACCCGGATCCGGGTGCGGATCGCGCTGCACGCGGGCGATGTCCATGTGTCCCCGGACGGGGCGGTCGCCGGCAGCCCGCTGGAGGTCCTGGCCAGGCTGCTCGACGCGCCGCCCGCGCGGGCCGCGCTGGCCGGGGCGCCGCAGACGGTGCCCGCGTCGCTGCTGCTGTCCGGGCACTTCTACGACGAGACGGTGCGGCACGGCCATCTCGGCCTTTTCCCCGAGGACTTCCGCAAGGTCGGCTTCACGGTGAAGGAGCACACCGCCGACGCCTGGCTCCAGTTGCCGGGCCGACAGCCGCCCGCGGAGGCCGCTCCCGAACCGGCCGACACCCAGCAGGAGCCCGCCGGTTCGGAGACGGCCGGTTCGAAGACGGCCGGTTCGAAGATGGTCAACAAGGCCTCCGGTCACGGCGTCGTCTACGCCACCCAGCACGGCACCCAGCACATCCGGATCGAGAGAAAGCACTGAGGAAGGCCGTATGAACGACGAACTGACCGTGCTCGCCGAGGCCGGGGCCGCCGCCGTGGTCACCGCGATGGCCACCGATCTGTGGCAGGAGACCCGCGGCGCCGTCGTCGCCCTCTTCCGCCCGGACCGCCGCCGACGGGCCGCCCTGGAGAGCCAGCTCGACGGCAACGCGACGCTCGTCCGGCAGGCCTCGGACCCCGACGCGGCCCGGCAGGCGCTCTTCTCCTACTGGACCCTGGAGCTGACCGCGCTGCTCCGGCGCGACCCGGCTGTCCGCGCCGCGCTGGAACGGCTCGCGGCGGCCGTCGAGGACGCGCCCGGGGGCGGGACGCGGGGGCGGGTGCTGCGGCAGACGAACACGGCACATGGCTCCGGGACCGTGTTCGCCGTGCAGCAGGGCGACCAGCATGCCTACGGCGCGAAGGCGGAGTGGGAGCGGGGGGTGGAGTCGCAGGGCTGATCGCCGCGGTACTCGGCGCCCAGCACCGCGGTCGTGTCCCCCGTCCGGCCCCGCCTGTGGTGTGCGGTCGGGGGAAGAGGCCCGTTCGGCCTGCCCCGTGTCGGCCCGGCGGTCGCGTCAGCCCTTCTTGAGCACCAGTTCCGCGTTGCGGTCGGCCGAGGTGCCCGCCAGGTTCGTCTTCGCGCCGGGGGCGTTGAAGGCCAACTCGCGGTAGAGGGAGGCCAGTCCGGTCTGGGAGAAGTCGGTGAAGTCGGTGCGGGCCGGGGCGGCGGACTCGATCAGGGTGGTGAACAGGGAGATCGTGCCGTCCTTGTTGTCGACCAGCTCGATGATGCGGGCGAGGTGCGGATGGTCGATGTGCGACGCGGTGGAGATCTCCCAGAACGAGCCGCCCGCGCTGTTGCGGTGCGGGGTGATCTCGTTCTCGTGCTTGTGCCCGTTGACCCAGGCCAGCACGTTGGCGTGCCGGCACAGCAGCGTGACCAGCTCGGCGCCGGTGTGCCGCGTCTCGCCGGGGCGGCCCGGGTCGGGGCGGGTGTTGGTCATCGAGTCGCTGGTGTGGTGGCTGAAGACGATCACGTAGGAGCCCTTGTTGCCCTGGAGCGTCCTCTCCAGCCACTTCAGCTGGGCGGTCCCGACGGACCCCTGGTAGTGGCCGCCCGCGTCGGTGGTGTCCAGGCTGATGCCGATGACGTCCCCGGCGATCCGGAAGGCGTAGTACTGGGTGCCCGCGTGGAGGTTCGCGAGGGAGTAGCCGTGGCCCACCGGACCGTGGCCCCGGTGGGCGAGGTCCAGGTGGGCCCTGAGGTACTCGGCCGGGGTGTACATGGCGCGCGACTCGTCCGCCGTGACCGAACGCATGCCGCGCGCGTGGGACTTGAGGAAGTCCCGGTAGCCGGCGCCCTTGGGGTCCCGGCCGCCCCAGATGGAGTCCTGGAGCTTCTTGGCGTCGGCGGCGCTCACGCTGAACAGCTTCTTGCCGCCGACCGCGGCCTCGGCGAGGTAGGGGTCGCCGTGGGCGCCGTAGATGCCGAGCGGGAGGGCGTCGTGGTTGCCGACGGTGGAGTACCAGGGCAGGTTCAGACCGGGGCTGCGCACCTCGCGGGTCGCGGCGGCGAGGAAGCCGTCCAGGTGCGGGAAGCCGAGCGCCTTGTCACCGTCCCCGGCGGTGGACTCGGGCTGCCAGTACAGGGACAGTCCGCTGTTCTGCACGCCCTCGTAGCGTCCCGGGTCGCCGGTGTCGGGGGTGATGCGGCCGCCGCTCATCACCTTCATGAACCAGTCCAGTTCGCAGCGGGCGTTGTTGTCGGTGTTGTCGCCGGTGGCCATCACGAACTGGAGCGGGGCGCCGGTGGCCGGGGCGCCACGCAGCGCGTTGACCCGCTCCACCAGCGAGACGGCGCCGGGCACGGTGAGCGCCTCCTGTGGCCGCCAGACGTCCTTGCGGGAGGCGCGCAGGTACTCCAGGCGCAGCGGGTGCTGCACGTCCTGGAGGTGCAGGTCGGTGAACTGCACGAACGCGGCGAGGGCGTGCCGGCGCTTGTCGCGGCCGACCTTGGGCTTGGCCAGCTCGGTTCTCACCACGCGGTGCCAGCCGGGGCCGTCGGCCAGGCGCCGGTAGCCGGAGCCGTGCGGGGTGGAGACGGTCGCGAGGGTGGTGCCCGTGGGGACGGGGGCGAGCGGTGCGGCGGCGGCCGGCCGGGACCGGACGACCGGAGTCCGCCCGGTGGCGGCGGTGGCGGCCTCGCTGTCGGTGGGGCGCAGGGCGAATCCGACGCCCGCGGCGAGCGAGACGGCCGCGGCGGCGGTGAGGGCGGTACGGCGGTCGACCCCCGCGGTGGAGGTGGCGGCAGAGCGTAGGCGCGACATGATGCGATCTCCCCGAGTGCGAACGCGTCGGCAGTGGCCGCGGGCCGTCACGGACGCGAACGTCCCGCTTGCTATGGACCCTTGGCAACGGGGATGGCGTCCACACGAACGTCACGGCAACAAGCGGCGCCGATCACCGTACGTGGATCTGCGGCCCCTCGCCCGGCCACGGACTCGTCCGCGCCCCGCAGGGGACTGGTCGCCCTCCGTTCAACTATTCGGGTACGGGTGCCTTCCCGGCCCAGGGGCGCGCCGTCCGCCCGGACGTGCGGAGTGGGTGGGCGGGCGGCAGAGGCGTACGTCACATCGTCGTATGAGCGCGATCCGTATGGGCAGGGGCGGGGCGAGGGGACGCCGTGGAACCCGGAACCGTCCCCGCGGCCGATGGTGTCCCACCCCTCGGGCACATGTCGCAAAGAATTGGACACGTGGACCGGGGTCGGCCGCATGATGGAAACGCCCCGGTCATCCTGGGGCCAGGCAGGAATCGGACAAAGGGAGTCGCCGTGAGGGTCGGAATCGTCGGAGCCACCGGTCAGGTCGGCACGGTCATGCGCAGGATCCTCGTGGAGCGGAACTTCCCGGTCACGCAGCTGCGCCTGTTCGCCTCGGCCCGCTCGGCCGGGACGGTGCTGGACGGCGTGACGGTGGAGGACGCGGCGACCGCCGACTACTCGGGCCTCGACATCGTGCTCTTCTCCGCGGGCGGCGCGACCTCCAAGGCGCTGGCCGAAAAGGTCGCCTCGCAGGGCGCCGTGGTGATCGACAACTCCTCGGCGTGGCGCCGGGACCCCGAGGTGCCGCTGGTCGTCGCCGAGGTGAACCCGCACGCGATCGCCGACCGCCCCAAGGGCATCATCGCCAACCCGAACTGCACCACCATGGCCGCGATGCCCGTCCTCAAGCCGCTGCACGAGGAGGCGGGCCTGCAGGCGCTGATCGTCGCGACGTACCAGGCGGTGTCCGGATCCGGGCTCGCGGGCGTGGCGGAGCTGCACGGCCAGGTGCAGAAGGTCGCCGCCGACGCCGACAAGCTGACCCACGACGGCGCGGCGGTCGACTTCCCCGAGCCGGCCGTGTACAAGCGCCCCATCGCCTTCAACGTGCTCCCGCTGGCCGGCTCCGTCGTGGACGACGGTCTGAACGAGACCGACGAGGAGCAGAAGCTGCGCAACGAGTCCCGCAAGATCCTGGAGATCCCCGGGCTGAAGGTCTCCGGCACCTGTGTGCGCGTACCGGTCTTCTCCGGTCACTCCCTCCAGATCAACGCCCGCTTCGCCCGCCCGATCTCCCCGGAGCGCGCCACCGAGCTGCTCGCGAAGGCCCCGGGCGTCGCCCTCTCCGACATCCCGACCCCGCTCCAGGCGGCCGGCCAGGACCCGTCGTACGTCGGCCGCATCCGCGGCGACGAGACGGTGGACAACGGGCTCGCGCTGTTCGTCTCCAACGACAACCTCCGCAAGGGCGCCGCGCTGAACGCGGTGCAGCTCGCGGAGCTGGTGGCCGCGGAGCTGTCCGCCAAGTAACCCTCGACGCGGAAGGGGTGCCCGGCGAGTCGCCGGGCACCCCTTCCCTCGTCTCGTGCCGGTGCTACTTCGCGGCGCTGTCCGCGGCCTGGGCCTTCAGCGCGCGCTCGATGCCCGCGCGGGACTCGGAGACCAGGCGGCGCAGGGCCGCGCCCGGCTCGGCCGAGGCCAGCCAGGCGTCCGTGCGGTCCAGGATCTCGCCGGAGATCTGGAGGGACGGGTAGAGGCCGACGGCGATCTGCTGGGCGATCTCGTGCGAACGCGAGTCCCAGGCGTCCTTGACGATCTCGAAGTACCGCTCGGCGTACGGCGCCAGCAGCTCGCGCTGGTCCGTCTGCACGAAGCCGCCGATCACGGCCTCCTGCACCGCGTTGGGCAGCTTGTCGGAGTCGACCACCGAGGACCATGCCTCCGCCTTCGCCTCCTCGGTCGGCCGGGCCGCGCGGGCGGTGGCCGCGTGCCGCTCACCGGCGGCGGTCTTGTCCCGCTCGTACTCGCCGGCGATCTCCGCCTCGTCGTACCGGCCGACGGCCGCGAGGCGCTCCACGAACGCCCAGCGCAGCTCCGTGTCCACGGCCAGGCCCTCGATGGTCTGGGAGCCGTCCAGCAGGGCCTCCAGGAGGTCGAGCTGCTCGGGGGTGCGGGCGGTCGCCGCGAAGGCCCGCGCCCAGGCCAGCTGGTGGTCGCTGCCCGCCTCGGCCGCGCGCAGGTGCGCGAGCGTGGCGTCGGTCCAGCGGGTGAGCAGGGGCTCACGGGCGGCCGGGTCGGCGTACAGGTCGACGGCCAGCTTCACCTGGCGGTGCAGCGACTGCACGACGCCGATGTCGGACTCCTTGCCGATGCCGGACAGCACCAGCGAGAGGTAGTCGCGGGTGGCCAGCTCGGCGTCCCGCGTCATGTCCCAGGCGGAGGCCCAGCACAGGGCGCGCGGCAGGGACGCCTCGAAGTCGCCGAGGTGCTCGGTGACGAACGCGAGGGACTGCTCGTCCAGGCGGACCTTGGCGTACGACAGGTCGTCGTCGTTGAGCAGGATCACGGCCGGGCGCGTCCTGCCGGTCAGCTGCGGTACGGCGGTCAGCTCGCCGTCGACGTCCAGCTCGACGCGCTCGGTGCGGACCAGCTTGCCGGCCGCGTCGAGGTCGTACAGGCCGATCGCGATGCGGTGCGGGCGCAGGGTCGGCTCGCCCTGGGCGCCGGCGGGCAGCGCGGGGGCCTCCTGGCGCACGGCGAAGGAGGTGATGGCCCCGGCCGCGTCCGTGGTGACCTCGGGCCGCAGGACGTTGATCCCGGCGGTCTCCAGCCACTTCTTCGACCAGGTCTTCAGGTCGCGGCCGGAGGTCTCCTCCAGGGCGCCGAGCAGGTCGGACAGGCGGGTGTTGCCGAACGCGTGCCGCTTGAAGTACGCCTGCACGCCCTTGAAGAACTCGTCCTCGCCGACGTACGCCACCAGCTGCTTGAGGACGGAGGCGCCCTTGGCGTAGGTGATGCCGTCGAAGTTGACGAGGACGTCGTCCAGGTCGCGGATGTCCGCCATGATCGGGTGCGTGGAGGGCAGCTGGTCCTGCCGGTACGCCCAGGTCTTCATGGAGTTGGCGAACGTGGTCCACGAGTGCGGCCAGCGCGAGCCGGGGGCGGCGGCCTGGCAGGCGATGGAGGTGTAGGTGGCGAACGACTCGTTCAGCCACAGGTCGTTCCACCACTCCATGGTGACCAGGTCGCCGAACCACATGTGGGCCAGCTCGTGCAGCAGCGTCTCCGCGCGCAGCTCGTACGCCGCGTCGGTCACCTTGGACCGGAAGACGTACTGGTCACGGATGGTGACCGCGCCGGCGTTCTCCATGGCGCCCGCGTTGAACTCGGGCACGAACAGCTGGTCGTACTTCTCGAAGGGGTACGCGCAGTCGAACTTCTCCTGGAACCAGTCGAAGCCCTGGCGGGTGACCTCGAAGATCGCGTCCGAGTCGAGGAACTCGGCGAGCGAGGGCCGGCAGTAGATGCCGAGCGGCACGCTCTGGCCGTCCTTCTCGTAGGCGCTGTGCACGGAGTGGTACGGGCCGACGATCAGCGCGGTGATGTACGACGAGATGCGCGGCGTCGGGGCGAACGTCCAGACGTTGTCCCGCGGCTCGGGGGTCGGCGAGTTCGACACCACCGTCCAGCCCTCGGGCGCCGTCACGGTGAACTGGAAGGTGGCCTTCAGGTCCGGCTGCTCGAAGGAGGCGAAGACGCGGCGCGCGTCCGGGACCTCGAACTGGGTGTACAGGTACGCCTGCTCGTCGACCGGGTCGACGAACCGGTGCAGACCCTCACCGGTGTTGGTGTACGCGCAGTCGGCCACGACCCGCAGGACGTTGCGGCCCTCCAGCAGGCCGGGCAGCGTGATCCGCGAGTCCGCGAACACCTCGGCCGGCTCCAGCCGGTCGCCGTTGAGCACGATCTCGTGGACGGCCGGGGCCACCAGATCGATGAAGGACTCCGCCCCGGTACGGGCGACGTCGAAGCGCACCGTGGTCACGGACCTGTAGGTACCGCCCTCCTGCGCGCCGGAGAGGTCGAGATCGATCTCGTACGAGTCAACGTTGAGCAGCTCAGCCCGCTGCCGCGCCTCTTCGCGAGTCAGGTTTGTGCCAGGCACGCGGTCATCTCCTCGTTATGTGTGGGTTGCGCCATCCTTCCATGCCGTCCGGCGGGAAAGCGATGTCCGTATGCCGCCGGTGACGCGGGCCGCGCCGCCGGAAGGTGGACTCATGACGACGTACACCGTGTGTCCCGTTCCTTCCGGCACCCTCGCCGCCCTGCTCACCGAGGACGACGCGGGGGCGCCCGCGGTCCCGTGCACCGACGCGGAGGGCGGTGCCCCACTGCGCTGCTGCCTGCGCCGCAGCGCGCCCGGGGAGCGCATCGCCCTGGTCTCGTACGCGCCTCTGCGCCGCTGGGCGGCGGAAACCGGCGCCCGCCCCGGCGCGTACGACGAGCGGGGGCCGGTCTTCGTCCACGCGGCCGGCTGCCCCGGCTGGTCCGGCCCGCGACTGCCCCTCACCGACGCCCACCGGGTCCTGCGCCGGTACTCGGCGCAGGGGCGCATCCTCGGCGGGGAGCTGGTGGGCGAGGACTTCCCGGCGGCCCTCGCAAGGGCGTTCAGCGATCCGGAGGTGGCGTCGGTCCATGTGCGGGCGGTGGAGTACGGATGCTTCCTGTACGAGGTACGGCGGGGCTGACCGGCCGGGCGTACGGCATCGCTCCCACCGGCCTCCGATCAGGACGCGGGGATGCCGCAGCCACTGTCGCGCACCTCGACACGGAGCGGGGACCCGTCGGCGATGACCGACAGCCGGGTGACCGGGCGGTGACTCCGGCCCGTGTCTCTCTTAGCCGAGCCGGCGGGCGGGGGCCGGGCCCAGGTAGGTGGTCAGGACGGAGCGCAGCGCTCCCGGGGCGGGGATCGCGTCCGAGGCCCAGGCCGCGTAGCCGTCGGGGCGGACCAGGAGGGTGGTGCGGCGGGGGCTCGCCCAGTGGGCCGTGGTCAGGCGGTCGGGGCGGGCCGGGGCCGGCGGGGGCTCGTGGTCCGGGGTGATCAGGACGAACCGGCCCTCGCGCAGTGCCTCGTGGAGGCGGGTGCCGCCGGCGAGGCGGACGTCGGGCACGCGGGTGCCGGTGAGCGGGTGGGCGCCACGGGGCGCGGGATAGCGGTAGCCGATGCCGGTGATCTGGGCGGTGACCTTGCGGCGGGCGGGGCCGAGGGTGTTCAGGAGCCCGGTGAGCGCGGCGCGGGCGGCCCGGCTCCAGGGGTGCCTGACCGTCGCCAGCCGTACGATCCCGCCGCTGCTGCGCAGGACCGACCTGCCGACGGGGTGCCGTTCGGCCTGGTAGGTGTCGAGCAGGTCGGCGTCCGCGTGCCCGGCGAGGACGGAGGCCAGCTTCCAGCCGAGGTTGGCCGCGTCCTGGAGGCCGGTGTTCATGCCCTGCCCGCCGGCCGGGGTGTGCACGTGCGCGGCGTCCCCGGCGAGGAACACCCGCCCGGCCCGGTACGCCGGCGCCTGCCGTTCGTCGCTGTGGAAGCGGGACATCCAGCGGGCGTCGTGCATCCCGTAGTCACGGCCGAGCGCGCGCCGGGTGATCTCCTTGATCTCGGCCAGGTCCAGCGGCTCGGTGTCCGGCACATCGCGGCCGCGGTGCCAGCCGATCACCCGGTGGTACCCGTCCCCGAACGGCGCGAGGAACGCGAACGCGTCACCCACCGCGTCGACCGTGAGCAGTCCCTCGGGCTGCTCGGCCAGCCTGACGTCGGCGAGGACGACGGACCTGATCGCCGACTTCCCGGGGAACGGCAGCCCGACCGCGTCGCGCACCGCGCTGCGCATGCCGTCCGCGCCGACCAGGTACGCGGCCCGCAGCGTCCGGGTGCGGCCGTCCGGGCCGCGGGTCTCGACCGTCACCCCGTCCGTGTCCTGGACGAGCCCGGTCATCTCGGTGTCGTACCGGAACTCGGCCCCCGCCTCGACGGCCCGCCGCGCCAGCGCCTTCTCGACCTCGTACTGCGGGAGGACGAGGAGGTGGTTGAAGCGGGAGGGGAGATCGGTGAGGTCGATGGCGAGGCGGCCGAAGAGGCGCAGCCGGTCGAGGGCGCGGCCGGCGGCCTCCAGTTCGTCGGCCAGTCCGCGGGCGTCGAGCTGTTCGAGGGTGCGGGCGTGCAGGACGAAGGCACGGGAGAGGTTGCTGAGCTTCCGGGGGCGCTTCTCCAGCACGGTGACCGGGATGCCGGCGGTGGCGAGATCACCGGCGAGGAGGAGGCCGGTGGGGCCGGAGCCGACGACGACGACCCGCGCGGGGGTGAGGGGGGCGGCGGCAATGTCCGTGGTGCCGGTCATGGTGGCCTCCTGTGGGTGCCAGCGCTCGTTGGTCAACACATGTTGGCCAACGTCCGTTGACAACGGTAGTGCGGGGCCGACGAGAGGTCAACACTTGTTGGCCTACACGTGTTGGCCTACGCTCGTCGGCGTGACCGAAAAGCGCCCGTCCCCGCCCCGCCGCTCCGACGCCACCCGCACCGCCATCCTCACCGCCGCCCGCGAACGCTTCGCCGCCGACGGCTACGACCGGGCCACCATCCGCGCCATCGCCAAGGACGCGGGGATCGACCCGTCGATGGTGATGCGCTACTTCGGCAGCAAGGAGGGACTGTTCGCCGCGGCCGTCGACGTCGATCTGCGGCTGCCGGACCTCGCCCCCGTGCCGCGTGAGGAGGCCGGCCGCGCCCTGGTGGGCCACTTCCTCGACCTGTGGGAGGGGAACGAGCAGTTGCGGGCCATGCTCCGGGTGGGCGCCACCAGCCAGGCCGGGGCCGAGCGGATGCGGAACGTCTTCCGCGACCAGCTGCTCCCCGTGGCCCGGCAGGTGTGCCCCGACCCCGAGCAGGTCCCGGCCCGCGCGGCCCTCTGCGCCGCCCAGCTCCTCGGCCTGGCGCTCACCCGCTTCGTCCTTCAGATGCCCGCCGCGCAGGCGCTGACCAGGGAGGAACTGCTGGCCTGGACGGGGCCGACGGTGCAGCGGTACCTGACCGCCCCGAACCCGTGAACCACGGGGCCGCCCCCGGCGCGGCCCGGGGGCGGGCCGCCCGGAAACAGGATGCGGTGCGCCGCCCGCCGGGAGAGACTCACTGCCCGTGAGCACCAGCGACGGCACCGACGACACCGACCGCACCGCCCCTGACGACGATCTCGCGCTCGTGGCCGCCGCCCGCCGCGTCGCCGAGGAGTACGCGCGGCCCGACCTCCATACCGTGGCGGCGGCCGCGCGCACCCGCGACGGCGGGATCGTGACGGCCGTGAACGTCTACCACTTCACCGGCGGCCCCTGCGCCGAGCTGGTCGTGATCGGCGCCGCCGCGGGGCAGGGGGCGTACGAGCTGACCGCGATGGTCGCCGTACGCTCGCGCGACCTGGCGGTGATCCCGCCCTGCGGCCGGTGCCGGCAGGTCCTGATCGACTACTTCCCCGCCATCGACGTCCTGGTCAGGCCGGACGGGCAGCGGCTGACCCGGCTGCCCGTCGCCGAGCTGCTCCCGGGCGCCTTCAGCCGATCGGCACCGCCGCCGTCGTAGCGCGTCCGCCGCGGAGGACGCGGCGGACGCGGCGGACGCGCGAAACGCCGAGGGCGCCGACCTCACCCGGGTACGGCGAACGCGCGTACCGACGGGAGGACAGGCGCCCCCGGCGTAGGAACCGGTGAACCGGCGATCAGGCCTTGGCCTGGGCGTCGGGCTTGACGTCGATGTTGGACGAGGGGGTCTTGCCCTTGCCACCGGACTTGTCGAGCGCCATCACCAGACCGGCGATGACCCCGAAGAGGACCAGCGGGAGCAGCACGTACAGACCCAGCGTCTGGGCGACGCTCAGGCCCGGACCGGGGTCGTCGCCGTCGTCGCGGATCAGCGCGAGCGCAGGGGACGACATGAGCAGCATCATCAGCGTCGTACCGGCGCCCAGGGTGCCGGCGCGCAGGGCGTTCTTCTTGTCCACGATCTCAAGTTAGCGAATCACCCGGAAGGACGCGCGCCCGGGGTACGGTAGCGGCTCCTCACCCGCCCCTGAGCTGGGCGAACACCTCCAGGAGCGCACGCGACCGCGGAGCGGCCGTCAATTCCTCCAGGGTCACCGCCCTGCCCGCGCGGTCCGCGATCGGCAACCGCCAGTTGGGGTATTCGGCACAGGTGCCCGGCAGGTTCTGCGGTCGGCGGTCGCCCACGCAGTCCGGGAGCCAGACGCCGATCAGCCGGGCCGGGGTGCGCAGCAGGAACCGGTGGACGGCGCGGACCTCCGCCTCCTCGGCGGTGCCGGGCGGCCCGGTGGCCGTGCTGTCCAGCAGGGCGAGGCTGCTCAGCAGGGCCAGCCACTCGGCGGCGTCGGCGACCGCCTCGGCGCGTTCCTCGGCGGCGGGACGGGTGAGCAGGCCGAGCCGGTCACGCAGTTCGACGTGGTCGGCGGTGAGGCGGGCGGCGGTGGGCGGCAGGTCGTGGGTGGTGGCGGTGGCGAGGCAGTCGGCCCGCCAGCGTTCGGGGGGCAGCGGGCGGCCGTCGCCGGTCCAGTCGCGCTCGAACCAGAGCACGGAGGTGCCGAGGAGGCCGCGCCGCTGCAGGGTCTCGCGGACACCCGGCGCCACGGTGCCGAGGTCCTCGCCGATGACCACGGACCCGGCGCGCCCGGCCTCCAGGGCGAGGACGGCGAGCATGGCCTCGGCGTCGTAGTGGACGTACGTGCCCTCGGTGGGCGGGCTGCCCTCAGGGATCCACCAGAGCCGGAACAGGCCCATGACGTGGTCGATGCGCAGGGCGCCCGCGTAGCGGAACAGGGCGCGCAGGAGCTCGCGGTAGGGGGCGTATCCGCAGGCGGCGAGGCGGTCGGGGCGCCAGGGCGGCAGGCCCCAGTCCTGGCCGCGCGCGTTGAAGGCGTCCGGGGGCGCGCCGACGGACATGCCGGCGGCGAAGACGTCCTGCTGGGCCCAGGAGTCGGCGCCCGCGGGATGCACGCCGACGGCGAGGTCGTGCACGATCCCGACCGGCATCCCGGCCTCCCTCGCGACGCGCTGCGCGGCCCGCAGCTGTCCGTCGGTGAGCCAGGCGAGGCGGGTGTGGAAGGCGACGCGGTCGGCGAGTTCCTCGCGGGCGCGGGCGGTCGCCTCGGAGCGGGGGTCGCGCAGGCCGTCGGGCCAGGTGGTCCAGTCGGGGCCGTGGGTCTCGGCGAGGGCGTAGTACGTGGCGTGGTCGTCGAGGGCCTGTCCGTGGGCGGTGCAAAAGGCGTCGTAGGCGGCCCGGCGGCCGGGGCCGAGGGGGACGGCGAGGACCGTCTCCAGGGCCTCCCGCTTGAGTTCCCACACCGCGTCGCGGTCGACGAGGGCGCCCTTGCCGAGCACGGCGTCGCGCAGTCGCGCGGCCCGTTCCAGGAGGTGGCCGAGCCGCTCGCGGTCCTCGGCGTACGCGTACTCGGGGACGTCCTCGACCCGCAGGTGCACGGGGTCGGGGAAGCGCCGGGAGGAGGGCCGGTACGGCGACGGGTCCGTGGGCGCGCCGGGCACCGCCGAGTGCAACGGGTTGACCTGCACGAACCCGGCCCCGGCGACCCTCCCGGCCCAGCCCGCCAGCTCGGCGAGGTCCCCGAGGTCGCCCATCCCCCAGGAGCGGCGGGAGAGCAGCGAGTACAGCTGGACGAGGAGTCCGTACGAGCGTCGGGGCGGCGCGGGCAGGCGGTCGGGGGCGACGACGAGGTGGGCGTGACCGGTCCGGCCGTCGGGGGCGACGGCGGTGACCCGGTGAACGCCGAGGGGGAGCCCGGCGACGAGGGGTGCGCTCGCGTGGTACGGCTCCCGCGCGTGTTCCTCGCCCGCCTCGCGGTCCTCCCCCTGTTCCGTCTCGACGCGCACCCGGGTGCCGGGCGGCAGGGCGGCGAGGGCGGCGGGGTCCTGGGTGTCGCCGGCCCAGTGCACGACGGTCGGGGGCAGCAGGCGCCCGCGCAGCGCGCTCTCCCGGTCGGCGAGCGCGGCGCGGACCGCTTCGGGGGTGGCGGCGTCGACGCCGAGCGCGTGCAGGGCGGCGACGACCGCGGAGTCGGGGACGGTGACCGTACGGTCCGGGGCGGGGCGGTAGGAGACGGCGACCCCGTGCAGCTCGGCGAGCCGGGACAGCTCGCCCGCGCGCGCCCCCGTCATCTACGACCCCGCCGCGTAGGCGTCCGACTCGCTCGTGAGGGCGCTGGTGTCGGCGAGCGGCGGCTCGCTGGTCAGGGGCTCGGCCGCGGGCAGCGGCGGCTCACTGGTGAGCGGCGCCGTGGTGGCGGCGGCCTCCGCGTTGAACGCGTACAGCCTGATCTCTCCGGTCTCGGTCGACTCGATCGACTCGATGGTCTCGGCGGACGTCTCCGCCAGGGGTTTGCGCACGCTCGCGGCCCGGCGGTGTTTCCACTGGGCCGGGATCTGGGTTCGGGCAGGTGCGGGCACGGGGGGCTCCTTGTCGCTCATGGCCGGTCAGGGCAGGCCTACCCAGTGAGAGCGATGGCAGACGTCCCCGATCGGCGGAGCTGCGTCACGTCTTCGACACGGCCCCGGACACGCTCCCCGCCCCGCGTCCCGTCCTCCCGGTCGGGGCGCGGGGATGTGCGAAGGCCCGGGTCGTCAGGCGGAGATGCCGTCGATCCGGGCCATGGCGTCGTCCGCGCCGTACGGCTGCAGGTAGGGCAGCCAGCGCGGGTCCCTATGGCCGGTGCCGATGATGCGCCAGGCCAGACCGGTGGGCGGGGCTGGTTTGTGGTGCAGGCGCCAGCCCAGTTCGACGAGGTGGCGGTCGGCCTTCACGTGGTTGCAGCGGCGGCAGGAGGCCACCACGTTGTCCCAGACGTGCTTGCCCCCGCGACTGCGCGGGATGACGTGGTCGACGCTGGTTGCGACGCCACCGCAGTACATGCACCGGCCCCCGTCGCGTGCGAAGAGCGCACGGCGGGTGAGCGGAACGGGCCCTCGGTAGGGGACCCGGACGAATCGCTTGAGCCGGACCACGCTGGGTGCGGGGACTGTGACGGTCGCGCTGTGCATGAAGGCGCCGGATTCCTCCAGGGAGACTGCCTTGTTCTCCAGGACGAGGATGAGCGCGCGGCGGAGCGGTACGACACCGAGCGGCTCGTACGACGCGTTGAGGACCAGGACATGCGGCACGGGTGCCTCCTTGGGCGTCGGCGGCGCGTGGCTCGCGCCGGGACGATCTGCAGCCAGTCTCCCCTCATGCCTGGTGGCGGCGCCACCATGTCCCGGTAACGGGCTGAGAGTGTTTTCGACCACAGGTGATACATCCCCCGGATCACGGCCTGTTCAAGCCGGGGTGAGCCGTGTCTCTCCTGTGTCCCTCCTTGGCGGATCAGCGTGGGGCACGCACAATGCCCCGTTAGTGTGGTGGTGCTGGCCGTCCGGTGACCTTTTCGTGACCTCGCAGATCCCGCCCGCCCCACCGGTACGGACCGTGCAGCACCTGGAGGTACCTGCCGTGTCGTCCTTGCCCGTGGTCCTGATGGCCGCCGGTGCGTCGCCTTCCCCGTCGCCGTCGGATACGGCGCCCGCGGTGCCGTCGCTCCAGGACGCCCAGGATGGGGCGACGAGCGCGGCGAGCTGGGTCGAGCAGAACTGGTCGACGTGGCTCGCCATGGGGCTTCAGATCCTGCTGATCATCGTCGTGGCGGTCGCCCTGCGGTCGGTGGTGCGGCGCGCGATCACCAAGCTGATAGAGCGGATGGGCCGGACCGCGCAGGCCGTGAACGGCACCGCGCTGGGCGGGCTGCTGGTCAACGCGGAACGGCGGCGGCAGCGGTCGGCGGCGATAGGGTCCGTGCTGCGCTCGGTGGCGAGCTTCCTGATCCTCGGCACGGCGGCACTGATGGTGCTGTCCACCTTCAAGATCAACCTGGCCCCGCTGCTGGCGTCCGCCGGTGTCGCCGGTGTCGCGATCGGTTTCGGCGCGCGGAACCTCGTCACGGACTTCCTGTCCGGCGTCTTCATGATCCTGGAGGACCAGTACGGCGTCGGTGACGTGATCGACGCGGGCGTGGCCACCGGCGAGGTGATCGAGGTCGGTCTGCGCGTGACGAAGCTGCGCGGTCCCAACGGGGCGATCTGGTACATCCGCAACGGCGAGGTCAAGCGGATCGGCAACCTGTCCCAGGGCTGGGCGACGGCCGGGGTCGACGTGACCGTCGGTTCCGGCGAGGACCTGGACAAGGTCAAGGCGACGCTGGACGAGGTCGCCGAGAAGATGAGCAAGGAAGAGCCCTGGAACGAGCTGCTGTGGGGCCCGGTCGAGGTCCTCGGCCTGGACTCCGTGCTCATCGACTCCATGGTGGTCCGCGTCTCCGCCAAGACCATGCCCGGCAAGTCCGTCACCGTCGAGCGCGAACTGCGCTGGCGCATCAAGCGCGCCTTCGACGCGGCGTCCATCCGCACCGTGGGCGGCGCGACGGCGGTCGAGGACGCGGAGGACCTCCCCGACCCCACCGCCGCGGTCGCCGCCCCCTCCGCCTTCTCCAACACCGACTCCCCACAGTCGATGGCGGCGACTCCGATCACGACGCAGCGGACGGTTCCGCCGAAGAGGCAGACGTAGAAGAACTAGACGTGCAGAAGCAGAAGCAGCGGAACGGTTCAGTACACCGGTTCGAGTGAAGGGGCATCCCGGCGCGGTGGCGCCGGGGTGCCCCTTCGCCGTCGTCGCCGTCGCGCCGGTGCGCGCCCCCGAGATCCCCGAGATCCCCGAGATCCCCGAGATAACGACTCCGCTCCGCACGGCTCCCGCGTATTGACGCCCCCCGCGCGCCGGGCTTACGTTCGGCCTCAATAGGAAAGTTTCCTAACAGTGAGGCAGGTGTCGAGACCCATGGCAGGAACGGCCGGTACGCCGGGGACCCCGCGCGTGCTGCGCGCGATGAACGACCGCGCCGCGCTGGATCTGCTGCTGGAGCACGGGCCGTTGTCCCGGACCCGGATCGGGAACCTGACCGGGCTGTCCAAGCCCACCGCCTCCCAGCTGCTGGCCCGGCTCGAAGCCGCGGGGCTGGTCCGGGTCACCGGGACCAGCGAGGGCCGGCCGGGGCCCGGCGCCCAGCTGTACGCGGTCGACCCCGGTGCCGCCTACGCCGCCGGGCTCGACGTCGCCCCGGACCGCATCCGCGCCGCCGTCGCCGACGTCACGGGCCGCACGGTCGGCCGGTACGAGCTGCCCACCCCCGGCAGTAGGCCCGCACGGTCCGTCGTAGGGCAGGTCACCGACGCCCTCGACGGCGCGGTGAAGGCCGCCGGACTGGCCCGCGGCGAGGTGCACCGGGTCGTCATCGGCACGCCCGGCGCGTTCGACCCGAACACCGGGCGGCTGCGCTACGCCTCGCACCTGCCCGGCTGGCACTCCCCCGCACTGCTCGACGAACTCGCCGCCGCGCTGCCGATGCCCGTCGAGTACGAGAACGACGTCAATCTCGTCGCCGTCGCCGAACAGCGCCTCGGCGCGGCCCGCGGCCACGGGGACTTCGTGCTGCTGTGGAACGAGGAGGGACTCGGCGCCGCCCTCGTCCTCGGCGGCCGGCTGCACCGCGGCTGGACCGGCGGCGCCGGCGAGGTCGGCTTCCTGCCGGTGCCGGGCACGCCCCTGGTGCGCCACGTGACCCGGGCCAACAGCGGCGGCTACCAGGAGCTGGCCGGCGCCCAGGAACTGCCGAAGCTGGCCCGTGAACTCGGTGTCCCGGACGTGCCGTCGGGGCCCTACACGGAGGTGGCCCCGGAGCTGCTGGCCCGTGCCGCGGACCACGCGGGCGGGGCGCACCGGGAGCTGCTCCAGGCGTACGCCACCCGTCTCGCCACCGGTCTCGCCGCGCTCGTCTCGGTCCTCGACCCCGAACTCGTCGTCCTCAGCGGCTCCGCCCTGACCGCCGGCGGCGAGGTGCTGCGGGCCCTGATCCAGGCCGAGCTGGCGGAGCTGGCGGCGGCCCGGCCCCGGCTCGTCCTCGGCGACGTCCGCGAACACCCCGTTCTGCGCGGCGCGCTGGAGAGCGCGCTCGCCACCACCCGGGACGAGGTCTTCGACACCTCGCGCTGACCGGCCTCCAGGGAACACCGCCACGCCCCGAGGCGAGCCCCCGCAACAAGCCACCGGAACACCGCCGCACCCCGAGTACCGCCCGCACCGCGCCCTCCCCACCCCGACCCGACCGTCCTGGGAGATCTGCCATGCCCACCGCAGCACCCGGAGTCAGCAAAGCCACCCACAACGCCGCCCTCGCCCTCACCGCCTCCGCCGTGCTGCTGGCCGCCGGCTGCACCGGGCAGTCCGGCGGGGGCGCCGCGGACGACCCCGCCAAGGACACCACGATCAACTTCTGGCACGCCTGGAGCGCACCGGACGAGGTCCGGGCGGTCAGGTCGCTGGTCGCCGGGTTCGAGAAGACGCACCCCGGCATTCATGTGCACATCGTCGGCAACATGACCGACGACAAGATCAACCAGGCGCTGCGCGCGGGCGGCGACGGCGCCCCGGACGTGGTCTCCTCCTTCACCACCAACAACGTGGGCAAGTTCTGCTCCTCGGGCGCGCTGATCGACCTCGACCCCTTCCTGCAGAAGGCGGGCATCGATCCCGCGCGGACCTTCCCGAAGGCCATGAACGAGTACACCCGGTTCGACGGCGACCGCTGCACCGTGCCGCTGCTCGGGGACGCGTACGGGCTGTACTACGACAAGACGGCGTTCGCGAAGGCCGGGATCGACCATCCCCCCAAGACCTGGAGCGAGTTCGAGGCCGACGCCAAGAGGCTGACCGTGCCGGACGGGGACTCGTACAAGCAGCTCGGGTTCATGCCGGACTACCACGGCTGGGAGACCACCACCGAGCACTACCTGGCCCAGTTCTCGCCGGTCTACTTCGGCAAGGACGGCAAGTCGGACGTCGCCCGGGACCCCGCCTTCGAGGCGGGGTTCACGCTCCAGAAGCGGCTCGTGGACGAACTCGGCGGATTCCGGCGGCTGGAGAGGTTCCGCGCCACCCTCGGCGACGAATGGGGAGCCGAACACCCCTTCCACACCGGCCAGGTGGCCATGCAGCTGGACGGCGAGTGGCGGCTCGGGATGGCCGAGCGGACCAAGCCGAGGTTCGGGATAGGCGTCGCCCCGCTGCCCGTACCGGACGACCAGAAGGACCAGTACGGCAAGGGCTACATCACCGGCACCATCACCGGCATCGCCGCCACCAGCCGCAAGCAGAACGCGGCATGGGAGTTCGTCGAGTACATCAGCACGGACACGGACGCCGTGGTCGGCTTCGCCAACGACATCCACAACGTGCCGTCCACCCTCGCCGCCCTCAGGTCCCCGAAGCTGAGGTACGACCCACGCTTCAAGACCTTCCTGGACATCGCCGCCGACCCCGACTCCACCACCACCCCGGCCTCCCCCGACGGCGGCCAGTACCTGGTGACGCTCCAGCAGTTGGGCTACGACTACGAGAGCGGCAGGGTCACGGATCTGGCGGCCGGGCTGCGGAAGGCCGCCGCGCAGATCGACACGGACATCGCGCAGGCGAAGTAGCCGATGAGCACGCTCACCCTGGCCGCCAAGCGCCGCCGGTCGGCCCTTCGCACCCTCGCCTTCCTGTCGCCGTGGCTGATCGGCTTCGCGGTGTTCTTCGCGTACCCGCTGATCTCGACGGTCTACTTCTCCTTCATGCACTACGACGGCTTCCGGCCGCCCACCTGGAGCGGCGGGAGGAACTGGGCCTACGTCCTCGCGCACTACCCGCTGTTCTGGCCCGCGCTGCGCAACACCCTGTGGCTGGTCGTGGTGATGGTGACGCTGCGCGTGGCCTTCGGGCTCGGCATCGGGATGCTCATCACGAGGATCAAGACGGGTACGGGCGTCTTCCGCACCCTGTTCTACCTGCCCTGCCTCGCCCCGCCGGTCGCGGCCACCATGGCCTTCGCGTTCCTGCTCAACCCCGGTACCGGGCCGGTCGATTCGCTCCTGGACAGGGCGGGGCTCCCGGCGCCGGGCTGGTTCGACGACCCCGGCTGGTCCAAGCCGGCGCTGACCCTGCTCGCGCTGTGGGGCATCGGCGACCTCATGGTGATCTTCATGGCCGCGCTGCTCGACGTGCCGAGGGAGCAGTACGAGGCGGCCGAGCTGGACGGCGCCTCCGCCTGGCAGCGGTTCCGGTACGTGACGCTGCCGAACATCTCCCCCATCGTGATGTTCGCCGTCGTCACCGGTGTGATCCAGGCCATGCAGTACTACACGGAGCCGCTGGTCGCGGGAAAGGTCGCCTCCGGGGTGATCCAGGGCGCGGGCGCCCAGTTCGAGCCCGGCTACCCGGACAAGTCCACGCTCACCCTGCCCCAGCTCGTCTACAACCTCGGCTTCCAGCGCTTCGACTACGGCTCCGCGTGCGTCGTCGCCCTCGTGCTCCTCGTCCTCTCCACGGCGTGCACCGCGCTCCTGATGCGGCGCCGGGGCGGCCTGATCCAGGCAGGTGACCGACCATGACCCGAGTGCCGCCCGGACCAGCCGAGCCGGCACCGGTGTCCTCGCCCGCGAGGCGCGCCGCCCGCCGCGGGGAGCTGCTCCAGTGGATCGCGGTGCACTCCCTCGGCGTCGCCGCCGCGCTCTTCTTCGCCCTGCCCTTCGTGTTCGTGCTGCTGACCTCGCTGATGAGCGACAGCCAGGCACTGAGCCGCGACCTGGTCCCGCGCACCTGGGAATGGGGCAACTACCGCCAGATCCTCGACACGCCAGGCTTCCTCACCTGGTGGCGCAACACACTGGTCTACGCCGGCCTCGGCACCGCACTGACCGTGGTGTCCTCGGTCCCGGTGGCGTACGCGCTGGCCAAGTTCCGTTTCCGGGGCCGCGGTGCGGCCCTGATGCTGGTGATCTCGACGATGATGCTGCCCCCGCAGGTCGTCGTCGTCCCGATGTACCTCTTCTGGGCGAAACAGCTGGGCCTGTCCGGGACGCTGTGGCCGCTGATCATCCCGATGGCGTTCGGCGACGCGTTCTCCGTCTTCCTGCTGCGCCAGTTCCTGACGACGATCCCGGACGAGTACGTGGACGCCGCCAGGGTGGACGGCTGCGGCGATCTGCGCACCCTGGTGCGGGTCGTGCTGCCGATGGCGAAGCCCGGCATCGCCGCCGTGGCCCTCTTCCAGTTCTTCAACGCCTGGAACGACTACTTCGGCCCCCAGATCTACGCCTCCGAGAACCCCGGTGCCTGGACGCTGAGTTACGGCCTGGAGTCCTTCAAGGGCGCGCACCACACCGACTGGAACCTCACCATGGCCGCGACGGTGCTGGTCATGGCCCCCGTGATCGCCGTGTTCTTCTTCGCCCAGAAGGCATTCGTCGAAGGCGTCACGCTCACCGGAGTGAAGGGTTGATCTCTGTATGAAACTCACCGTGGTCGGCGGCGGCTCGACCTACACCCCCGAACTCGTCGACGGCTTCGCCCGGCTCCGGGACACCCTGCCCGTCGAGGAACTGGTGCTGGTGGACCCGGACGCCGAACGCCTGGAGCTGGTGGGCGGGCTGGCCCGGCGGATCTTCGCCAGGCAGGGGCACGGCGGCCGGATCGTGACCACCGCCGACCTGGACGCGGGCATCGACGGCGCCGACGCCGTGCTGCTCCAGCTGCGCGTCGGCGGCCAGGCGGCCCGGCGGCAGGACGAGACCTGGCCGCTCGAGTGCGGCTGCGTCGGCCAGGAGACCACCGGTGCGGGCGGCCTCGCCAAGGCGCTGCGCACCGTACCGGTCGTGCTCGACATCGCCGAGCGGGTCCGGCGCCGCAACCCGCGCGCCTGGATCATCGACTTCACCAACCCGGTGGGCATCGTCACCCGCGCCCTGCTGCACGCCGGGCACCGGGCGGTCGGCCTGTGCAACGTGGCGATCGGCCTCCAGCGCAAGTTCGCCGGCCGCCTCGGGGTGCCCCCGCGGGACGTGCACCTCGCGCACGTGGGGCTCAACCACCTCACCTGGGAGACCGCCGTTCGGCTCGGCGGCCCCGAGGGCGAGGACGTGCTGCCCCGGCTGCTCGCCGAGCACGGCGACGCCATCGCCGACGACCTGCGCCTGCCGCGCGCCGTCCTCGACCGTCTCGGCGTCATCCCCTCGTACTACCTGCGCTACTTCTACGCCCACGACGAGGTCGTACGGGAGCTGCGCACCAAACCCTCGCGGGCCGAGGAAGTGGCCCGGATGGAGCGCGAGTTGCTGGCGATGTACGGCGACCCGGCCCTGGACGAGAAGCCGGCGCTGCTCGCCGAGCGGGGCGGGGCCTACTACTCGGAGGCCGCGGTGGACCTGGCGGCGGCGCTGCTCGGCGGCGGGGGCAGCCCGTACCAGGTGGTGAACACGCTCAACAGGGGCACATTGCCGTTCCTCGCCGAAGACGCGGTGATCGAGGTGCAGGCGGCGGTCGGCCCGACCGGCCCCCTGCCACTGCCGGTGCCGGAGGTGGACCCGCTGTACGCGGGCCTGATCGCGAACGTGACGGCGTACGAGGAGCTGGCCCTGGAGGCGGCGCTGCGCGGCGGCCGGAACCGGGTCTTCCGCGCCCTGCTCGCCCACCCGCTGATCGGTCGGTACGACCATGCCGAGACCCTGACCGGCCGGCTGATCGCACACAACCGGGAGTATCTCGCGTGGGCCTGACCTCGAACGACACCGCGAGCGTGCTCGCCATCGACGCGGGCAACAGCAAGACCGACGTGGCCGTGGTCAGTGCGGCGGGCGAGGTGCTGGCCACGGCGCGCGGCGGGGGCTTCCGGCCGCCGGCCGTCGGCGTGCCGGCGGCCTTCGACACGCTCGCCGACCCGGTACGGCGGGCGCTGGCTCAGGCGGGCCTCGACCGTGCCACCCGTGTCTCCGCGTGCCTGGCCAACGCCGACCTGCCCGTGGAGGAGGAGCGGCTGGCGGCCGCCCTGCACGCACGCGGATGGGGCGGGGCGGTGGAGGTGCGCAACGACACCTTCGCGGTCCTGCGCGCGGGCGTGACCGGGCCCCGGGGCGTGGCGGTGGTCTGCGGGGCGGGCATCAACTGCGTGGGGATGCGGCCCGACGGCCGTACCGCGCGCTTCCCTGCGGTCGGCCGGATCTCCGGTGACTGGGGCGGTGGCTGGGGCCTCGCGGAGGAGGCGCTGTGGTTCGCGGCGCGGGCGGCGGACGGCCGGGGCGAGGAGACGGCGCTCGCGCGCACCCTGCCCGCCCACTTCGGGCTGTCCTCCATGTACGCGCTGATCGAGGCCCTGCACCTGGAGCACCTGGCGCCCGAGCGGCGGGGCGAGCTGGCCCCGGTGCTGTTCGCCACGGCGGCCGGCGGCGATCCGGTGGCCCGCGCGATCGTGGACCGGCTCGCGGACGAGGTGACGGTGCTGGCCACGGTCGCGCTCACCCGCCTGGAACTGCTGGACGAGCAGGTACCGGTGCTGCTCGGCGGCAGCGTGCTGACCGCCGGGCACGCTCAGCTGGACGACGGCGTCCGCGCACGGCTGGCGGCGCGCGCCCCCAAGGCCGCCGTGCACGTCGTCAGCGCGCGTCCGGTGCTCGGCGCCGTCCTCCTCGGACTGGACCGTCTCGGGGTCGCGGCAGGGGCGCTGGAGCGGGCGCGAAGGTACTGGGAGACGTCCTGAACTTCCCCTGTGGAGAAACGGTTTCCTCTGGTCGCGCCACGACCCGGCCCGGCCCGGCCCGAGGAACCGAACACCTGCTCCCGGCGTATATAAGAGACAGCGCACACTGGGATCCACACAAGATCCAGTGAAGGCCGGTGCGGAATGTCGTTCCGTGCGGCGATACTTGGCTGACGTACGGATGACCATGGGGGAGGTCGAGTGACACACCCGCCGCAGAGCGCAGCACCACCGGTCACGGGCTCCGCCGTGCCCGGCGCCCCCGGCGTCCCCGCCCAGACCGCCCCGCAGGCCCCGGCGCCGTCCCACGCGCCACGCCCCCAGGCGCCGCACTCGCGGCGGACCGCCTTCGCCGAGGGCGCCGAGAAGCTGCGGGCCGCCGCGACCACCGAGCCGGGCCGGCTGCGCATCATCGGTGCCGTGCTCGCCCTGCTGGTCGTGGCGTTCGGCGCGGTCACCGCCTGGCAGAGCAGCGAGCGCGCGGCCGCCGCGGACGACGTGCTGCACCGCAGCCAGCCCCTCAGCTCCGGCGCCGCCGACATCTACCGCTCGCTGGCGGACGCCAACACCGCCGCCTCCAGCGGCTTCCTGGCGGGCGGCCAGGAGCCGGCGGCCACCCGCGACCGGTACGAGAAGGACATCAGCGCGGCCGCCACCGGCCTGGTCACGGCCGCCGCCAACGCCGAGCCGGGCTCCGCCTCCGAGACCACCATCGCCCGGCTGAACCGGCTGCTGCCCGAGTACAAGGGCCTCGTGGAGCGGGCCCGCACCTACAACCGGCAGGGCTACCCGGTCGGCGGCGCGTATCTGCGGTACGCCAACGAGAAGATGCAGACGCAGATGCTCCCCGCCGCCGAAGATCTCTACACCAGGGAGAACGCGCGCCTGGACGCCGACTACGGGAACGCGACGCCGTACCCCTGGGCGGCCATCGCGCTCGGCGTGCTCACCCTGGCCGGGCTCGGCTGGGCCCAGCGCCGCGACTACCTGCGCACCAACCGGGTCCTCAACCACGGCCTGGTCGCGGCCGGTTCCGCCACCGTCGTCGCCCTGCTGTGGCTCACCGTCGGACACACCGTCGCGCGCTCCGAGCTGACCGGCTCCTACGACCACGGCGTCCGCTCCCTGACCGTCCTGTACGACGCCCGCATCGCCTCCCTGAAGGCGCGGGGCAACGAGAACATGAGCCTGGTGGCGCGCGGCGCCGAGACCGTCACGGTCGGCGGCAAGCAGTACGACACGTACTACTACGCCTTCGACAAGGACATGACCGTGCTCGGCGAGGGACTGGGCCGGGCGGAGCGGCTCGCCGACGACTCCGGCGGCACCGCGCCCGTCAGGTCCGCCGAGGCGGGCACGGCGCTGTGGAAGCAGCGGCACGCCGCGGCCCGCACCGCGGACGAGAACGGCGACTACCAGCAGGCGCTGGCCAAGGTGATCGGCGCCAAGGGCACCACCGGCGAATGCTTCGACGGTGTCGACAAGGACCTGGCCCGCGCGATAGGCCATGAGCAGACCGAGTTCCGGCAAGCCGCCACGAGCGGGCGGGACGCCATGACCGGGCTGTCCGTCGGCGCCGCCGTCCTCGCGGCGCTCGGCGCGGCGGGCGCGCTCGCCGGGATCGGCCGCAGGCTTTCGGAGTACCGGTGAGAAGGAGCGGGGCGATGGACGCGAGCCGGCTGCGCGGCTGGGGCGGGGTCGGCACGATGGCGGTCCTGTGCGCCCTGGCGCTGGCCTTCGTCCTGCTGCTGCCGTGCACGCAGATCGCGCACCACCACACCCCGGACCGGAGCGGGCAGCAGCTCGCCGAGGGCAGCCAGGTGCGCGCCGGGTCCTGCCAGGACTCCGAGGCGCAGAAGCAGACCCTCGCCCCGTCCGGCGCGGACGGGCCGGCCGTCGACGCCATCAAGGCCCGCGAGGGCGCCCGGCGCAAGCTGATCGTCGGCGTCGACCAGAACAGCTACCGCTGGGGCTACCGCAAGCCCGACACCGAGGGCGCCCGGCTGGAGGGCTTCGACATCGACCTGGTGCACCGCATCGCCCAGGACATCCTCGGCGACCCGAACGCGGTCCAGTTCAAGGCGATACCGACCAACCAGCGCATCTCGGCGATCCAGGACGGCCGGGTGGACATGGTCGTGCGCACGATGACGATCACCTGCGACCGGCTCGGGCAGGTCGCCTTCTCGGCGCCGTACTTCAAGACCGGCCAGCAGGTCCTCGCGCCCAAGTCGTCATCGATCACCGGTTACAACGACACGCTGGCGCACAAGAAGGTGTGCACGGCCACCGGTTCGACGGGGTACGCGAAGCTGGACGCGGACAAGAAGGCCGGGACGCTGCCCGCCTCCACCGACATCTCCACCACCGTGCCCAACCAGCTCGACTGCCTGGTGCGGCTCCAGCTCGGCGAGGTGGACGCCGTGGTCACCGACGGCGCCCTCGCGGCCAGCCAGGCCGCGCAGGATCCGACCGTGGAACTCAAGGGCGCGCCGTTCACGACCGAGTACTACGGAGTGGCGATGAAGAAGGACGCCTCCGATCTGGTGCGCCGGGTCAACCGGGTCCTGGTCGCCTACCGCACGAGCGGCTGGCAGGCGTCGTACGACACATGGCTGTCGGCCACACTGGGCAAGGACTCCTCGGCGTCCGAGCCGCCCGCACCGCAGTACCTGCGCACCAGTTGAACCACGGCCGGCCTGAACCAGCGGAACACACAGCAAGCGAGAGGTGATCGATGGGCGTCACGGACCCCGCCGGGCCGGTGATGGACCGGGACGAGGTGGACCGTGCGCTGGCGCGGCTCGGCCAGGAGCACGAGGCCATCGAGACCTCGCTGCTCGCCCTCCAGGACCACGCGGGCCGCCGGCTCCTGGAGGGTGCCGAACTGGCCGGCGTGACCCAGGAGCGCTGGCAGGCCACGGAGGCGCGGATCACCCTGCTGTGGTCGTACTTCGACGCCTACACGGACGCTTTGCGCGGCGCCCGCGAGATCCGCGCCCGGCGCCGCTGGTCCAGCCGGGAGGACCTGGCCGAGCTGACCCAGCTGCTGCGCGGCACCTCCGTGACGGTCGCCGGCCCCGGCACGGGCAGGCTCAGCGAGAGCTTCTCGCTGACCGAACTGGTGGACCGGATGAACGAGCTGTACGCGACCAGCCTGGACCTGGTCGTCACCGCCGACGCGGTCTGGTCGGCGCTGCCCGCGCGGATCGACCTCCTCGCCGCCGAGCTGCAGCGCACCCGGCAGCTCGCGCACTCCGTCGGCGTGCGCCCCGGCGAACACCCCGCGGGGGACGACCTGGAGCGGATCACCCGCACCCTGACCCGGCTGCGCGAGGACGTGATCCGCGACCCGCTCGCCTTCTGGGTGCCCGCCCGGGGCAGCTCGGCGCCCGGCGGCGGCCGCCCGGACACCACGGTGTACGACCGCGAGGCGCGCGCCCTGGAGGACGTGCGCCGGGAGATCGACGCGGTGCTGACCGTGCGCCAGGACGCCGAGGCCCGGCTGATCCGCCTCCGGGACGTGCTCTCGCGCGCGGACCGCACCCTCGCCGAGGCCCGTACCGCGCGCGGCGAGGTGCTGGCGAAGATCGCCGCCACCGAGGTGCCGGTGGTCAGCGGCCCGCCGACCGTGCTCCAGGAGCAGCTGGCGACGGCGGCCGAGTACCGGCGGGGCGCCCAGTGGCACCGGCTGTCCCCGCTGCTGGAGTCCCTCGAACAGAAGGCCGAGGACGAACTGCTGCGCGCCCGTGAGCAGTTGACGGCGGTCACCGCGCCGCTCGCGGTCCGCGCCGAACTGCGCGGCCGGCTCGACGCCTACAAGGCGAAGGCCGCCCGGCACGGCCTGGCCGAGGACCCGTTCCTGGTGGAGCGGTACGACGCCGCCCGGCGGATGCTGTGGAGCGCGCCCTGCGACCTGCGGGTGGCCGAGGGCGCCGTGCTGCGCTACCAGCGGGCGGCGGCCGAACTGCTGGACGGCGCCCCCGAGGACCGTGAGGGGGACCGGCGATGAGCGGGGCCGGGCGAGCCTGCCAGCGGCCGGGCTGCGAGGGGTCGTACGAGGACGTCGGCGGCGGCCAGCTGTACTGCGACACCTGCGGCCTGGCGCCCGTGGTGTCGGCCGGGGGTGCCCCCTACGGCGAAGGACTGGTCGGCTCGCCGCCCACCGGGGTGACCCGGGGCGCCGCCGAGGGCCGGGGTTCCGGCAGCGCCCGCAGCGCGCGCACGTCCTCGCAGTCGTCCAGGTCGCGGCGCTCGGTGTCCGGGCGGCTCTCACGATCCCTGTCGGGCGGCTCCGCCACCGCCCGCTCGGTGTCGGTGCGCAGCTCCGCCTCCTCGTCGGGGTCCTCCGGGCGAAGCCGGCTCGGCGCGGGCCTGGTGGATGTGCCGCAGGTGCCGCGGCCCGATCCGCACACCATGGTCCTCGACGACCCCGAGGTGCCCGAACGCAAGCGGTTCTGCTCCCGCTCGGACTGCGGGGCGCCGGTCGGCCGGGCCCGGGGCGAACGGCCGGGGCGCACCGAGGGGTTCTGCACCAAGTGCGGCCACCCGTACTCCTTCGTGCCCAAGCTGAAGGCCGGAGACATCGTGCACGGCCAGTACGAGGTCGCGGGCTGCCTCGCGCACGGCGGCCTGGGCTGGGTCTATCTCGCCGTGGACCGGGCCGTCTCCGACCGCTGGGTGGTGCTCAAGGGCCTGCTGGACACCGGGGACCAGGACGCGATGGCCGCCGCGATCTCCGAGCGGCGCTTCCTCGCGGAGATCGAGCACGCCAACATCGTGCGGATCTACAACTTCGTGGAGCACCTGGACCAGCGCACCGGGTCCCTCGACGGCTACATCGTCATGGAGTACGTCGGCGGCAAGTCCCTCAAGGAGATCGCCAACGCCCGCCGCACCCTGGAGGGCAGACGCGATCCGTTGCCGGTGGAGCAGGCGTGCGCGTACGGCATCGAGGCGCTGGAGGCGCTCGGCCACCTGCACAGCCGCAACCTGCTGTACTGCGACTTCAAGGTCGACAACGCCATCCAGACCGAGGACCAGCTCAAGCTGATCGACATGGGCGCGGTGCGCCGCATGGACGACGGCGAGTCCGCGATCTACGGCACGATCGGCTACCAGGCGCCCGAGGTCGCCGAGGTCGGCCCCTCGGTGGCGAGCGACCTGTACACCGTGGGCCGCACCCTCGCCGTGCTGACCTTCGACTTCCAGGGCTACACCAACGTCCACGTCGACTCGCTGCCGGACCCCGAGACCGTCGAGGTGTTCCGCCGCTACGAGTCCTTCTACCGCTTCCTGGTCCGCGCCACCGACCCCGACCCGGCCCGCCGCTTCGGCTCGGCGCAGGAGATGGCGGAGCAGCTGACGGGGGTGCTGCGGGAGGTCGTCGCCCTCCAGAGCGGCCAGGCACGGCCGGCCCTGTCCACCCTGTTCGGGCCCGAAGTGCGGGTCACGGACACCGAGTTGTTCCCCCGCCTGGACGGCGACGTGTCACGGCTCGGGGCGCGGAAGATCCCGGGGCGCGAGCGGGGGGCCGCCTCCCCCTCGCCCGCCCCGTCGCAGCCCGCCCTGATCAAGCCGCTCGACTTCCCCGCCGCCGCCCTGGCGCTGCCCGCGCCCCTGGTCGACGCGAGCGACCCCAACGCCGGCTTCCTGGCGGGCCTCGTGGCGTCCGCGCCCGGGGAACTGCTCGGGGCGCTGGCGGCGGCGCCCGCGCAGAGCGTGGAGACACGGCTGCGGCAGGTGCGGGCGCGGCTGGAGGCCGGGGACCACGCGGGCGCCCGGACCGGGCTCGCCCCGCTGGAGAAGGAGCGTCCCGAGGACTGGCGGGTGGTCTGGTACCGGGGTCTGGCCGCGCTGGTCACCGGCGACTTCGAGGGCGCCGCGCTCGCCTTCGACGCGATCTACGACGCCTTCCCCGGCGAGGCCGCGCCCAAGCTGGCGCTCGGCGCCTGCGCCGAGGTGCTGGGCCAGCTGGACAACGCGGCCGACTACTACCACCTGGTGTGGACGACCGATCCCAGCTATGTGAGCGCGGCGTTCGGGCTCGCCCGGGTACGGCTCGCCGCCGGGGACCGGCGGGGCGCGGTGCACACGCTGGAGTCGGTGCCGGAGTCGTCCATCCACTACACGGCCGCCCGGGTCGCCGCCGTCCGGGCCCGGCTCAGAGGACGCACCGCGAGCTCGGGTGACGTACCGTTCCTGGAGGATCTGACCGCCGCCGCCGGGCAGGTCGAGGCCCTTCAGGCGTACGGGCTCGACCCGGAGCGGCGCGAGCTGCTGTCGGCGGAGGTGCTCGGCTGTGCGCTGGACTGGATACTCTCCGGGGGCCGGAACAGCGCCCGGACGGCTTCCGACGAGCGGGTGCTGCTGGGCAGCGGACTGGACGAGCGGGGTCTGCGCTTCGGCCTCGAACGCGCCTACCGCACGCTGGCCCGGCTGGCCCCCGGCGGCCAGGAGAGGAACGAACTGGTGGAACGGGCCAACCGTTACCGCCCCCGGACGTGGGTGTAGTTGATGTCGCAGATGCCCCAGCAGGCCGCACCGGCCACGTGCCCGAGCTGCGCGGAGCCCGTCGAACCGGACGACCTCTTCTGTGGTGCGTGCGGTCACGACCTCTCGGTGGTGCCCGCCCCGGCCCAGGACCACCCCACGCTGACCATGACGGGCTCCCCCGCGCCCGGCTCCGGGGACTCCGGTGTCCCGGCGCCCGGGGAGGGCGTGGAGTGGCCCGCCGCCGAGCCCCCCGGTTCCGGCTCCGCCTCCCCCGAGACGCATCTGCCGACCGATCTGCCCGGCACCGACTCGGGCGGCCGTCCGCTGCGCCCCGACACCCCGCAGGCGCCCGCGGACCAGCCCGCGTCCGGTGTCCGGCTGGACCGGCCGGCGGAACCCGAGGAGTACCCGTTGCAGGCCCCCGACCCCCGCGCCGCGAACGAGACCCCCGGACCGGAACAGCCGCCCGAGGAGCACGCGCAGCCCGCCACGACCTGCGTCGCCTGCCGCGCCGGCCACGTGGACAGCGACGGCTACTGCGAGAACTGCGGACACGCCCAGCCCCGCGAACGCGACCACATGGAGCGCGAGTCGGGCCCGGTGGCGGCCGTCAGCGACCGCGGGCTGCGCCACCACCGCAACGAGGACTCCTTCACCCTCGGCCACACCACGCTGCCCGACGGCGGCCCCGCCACGCTCGCCGTCGTCTGCGACGGCGTCTCCTCGGCGACCCGCCCCGACGAGGCGTCGGCCGCCGCCGCGCGCGCGGCCGGTGACACCCTGCTCACCGCCCTGCCACGCGGCACGCACCCGCAGACGGCCATGCACGAGGCGATCGTCGCCGCCGCCCAGGCCGTCAACGCGCTGGCCGGGGAACCGGACACGGCCCGCGAGCACGAACCGCACCAGAACGCCCCGGCCTGCACCATCGTCTCCGCCGTGGTCGCCGACGGGCTGCTGGTGGTCGGCTGGGTCGGCGACAGCCGCGCCTACTGGGTGCCGGACGACCGCGGGACGCCGCCCGCCCGGCTGACCGAGGACGACTCCTGGGCCGCACAGATGGTCGCCGCCGGGCTGATGGGCGAGGCCGAGGCGTACGCCGACGAGCGCGCCCACGCGATCACCGGCTGGCTCGGCGCCGACGCATATGAACTCGACCCGCACACCGCGTCGTTCAAGCCGGACCGGCCCGGCGTGGTGGTGGTGTGCACCGACGGGCTGTGGAACTACGCCGAGACGGCGCGGGAGATGGCCGAGACGATCCCGGCGGACGCCGCCGTACGACCGCTGCACAGCGCCCGCGTCCTGGTCGGCCACGCCCTGGACGGCGGGGGCCACGACAACGTAACAGTGGCCGTCCTGCCGTTCCCCGCACCGCCGCGGGGGGCATGATCGGCCTGAGGGCACGAAGGCACGAGGTCACGAAGTCACGGGGCGCGGGCCGGAGGGGACCGGCCCGTACACGGCGTCGCCACGCGTAAGCGGGGCAGCGGAGGGGGATTTGAGTCCGTATGGCCAATTTCGCGAAACCGAGCGCGCCACGATTCTCGGTGGACGTGTACCAGAACGAGTACCTGCCCGAGGGCGGCCGCGAGGTCAACGCCATCGTCACGGTGACGGCGACGGGCGGCGGCACGCTCGGCAAGGGGCTCGGCCTGGTCACCGCCACCGGCTCCGGCCGGAGTCCCGGCGCGGCCGGCTCCGCCGTGGCGATCATGGTCGACTGCTCGGGCTCCATGAACTACCCGCCGACGAAGATGCGCAACGCCCAGGACGCCACGGCCGCCGCGATCGACACCCTGCGGGACGGCACCCACTTCGCGGTGATCGGCGGCACCCACGTGGCCACCGAGGTCTACCCCGGCGGCGGCCGCCTCGCCGTCGCGGACCCCGCCACCCGGGAGGCGGCAAAGCAGGCGCTGCGCCGCCTCACCGCGGGCGGCGGTACGGCCATCGGCACCTGGCTGCGCCTCGCCGACCGGCTGCTGTCCTCGGCGGACGTCCCCCTGCGGCACGGCATCCTGCTCACCGACGGGCGCAACGAGCACGAGTCGCCGGAGGATCTGCGCACCGCCCTGGACGTCTGCACCGGCCGGTTCACCTGTGACGCGCGGGGCGTGGGCACCGACTGGGAAGTGAAAGAAGTCACAGGGATCGCCTCCGCGCTCCTCGGCACCGCCGACATCGTCGCCGATCCGGCGGGCCTCGCCGCCGACTTCACACGGATGATGGAGACGGCGATGGGCAAGGAGGTCGCCGACGTCGCCCTGCGGGTGTGGACGCCGGTCGGCACCACCATCCGCTTCGTCAAGCAAGTCGCTCCCGCGGTGGAGGACCTGACCGCGCGCCGCACCGCGGCCGGACCCCGCGCCGGGGACTATCCGACCGGCTCCTGGGGCGACGAGTCCCGCGACTACCACCTGTGCGTGGAGGTCCCACCGGCCGGCCTGGGCCGCGAAATGCTGGCCGCCCGGGTGTCGTTGGTGGTTCCGCAGCCCGGGAGCACCACCCGAGCGAGCGCGGCCGAGCCCGCGGGGGGCTCCGCACAGGACCTCGGCGCGCAGGGCCTGGTACGGGCCGTGTGGACCGACGACATGGCGGTCTCCACCGCGATCAGCCCCCCGGTCGCCCATTACACGGGTCAGGCCGAACTGGCACAAGTCATCAAGCAAGGGATCAACCTGCGCAAAGCAGGCGATTTCGATGGAGCAACGGCCAAACTGGGACGGGCCGTTCAACTGGCGAGTGCCTCGGGGAACGCGGATACTGCGAAACTGCTTTCGAAGGTGGTGGACGTGCTCGACGCCGCGGCAGGTACTGTGCGGTTGAAGACGAGGGTCGCGGAGGCCGACGAGATGACTCTGGAGACCCGGTCCACAAAGACTGTTCGTGTAAAGAAGTGACCCGAAGCGACGCCGGCGGTCCAGCCGGACCCTTGGAAGGAAGAAGGGGAAGCACCGACATGCCGACCTGCCCGAACGGACACCAGTCGGGTTCCGACGACTGGTGCGAGGTCTGCGGTCACCGCATGGCCGGTGCCGTACCTCCGCCTCCGCCGCCCCCTCCGTCCGGCGGTTACGGCTTCCCGCCCGCCGGGACCGGTCAGCAGGGCGCCCGCCCGCCGGCCGCCGCCGGGGAGGCCGAGCTGTGCCCGCAGTGCCGCACACCCCGCGAGGGCGGCGCGCCCTTCTGCGAGGAGTGCCGGTGGAACTTCCTGACCAACACCGCCACCTCGTACACCCCGGCGGCCCCGCGCCCCTCGGGCGGCCCGCACTTCCAGCCGCCGAACACGCCGTTCGGCGGCCGTGACGGGTACGAGTACCAGGACTCGCGGCCCTCGCGGGTGAACCGTCCCGCCGAGCCGATCCCGTCGTTCGGCAGCGAGCCGTCGGGGCCGACCCCGTTCGACCGCACCCCGCCGAGCCCGCCGACCTCCCCCGGCCCGCCGGCCCCGCCCGCCTTCGGGCGGATCCCGGGCCAGGGTGCGCCCGCCACCCCTTCCGGCCCCGGCCAGGGCCAGGACGGCGGGTACGGCTACCCGCAGCCCGGCAACCCCCAGTCCCCGCCGTCGCCGCCCGGCTTCGGCGGCGACCGCGGCCCCGGCACGAACCCCGGTGGTCCGGCGGGCGGCCCCGGCGGCCAGGGCCAGGGCCAGGACGGCGGGTACGGCTACCCGCAGCCCGGCAACCCCCAGTCCCCGCCGTCGCCGCCCGGCTTCGGCGGCGACCGCGGCCCCGGCACGAACCCCGGTGGTCCGGCCGGCGGCCCCTCGCCCTTCGGCAACGCTCCGGGGCAGGGTCCGGGCGCCGGCGGCCCCGCCGGTCCCGGCCAGGGCCCCGGCGGCCGAGGTGGCGGCTACGGCTACCCGCAGCCCGGTGGCACCCAGTCCCCGCCGTCGCCGCCCGGCTTCGGCGGCGACCGCGGCCCCGGCACGAACCCCGGTGGTCCGGCCGGCGGCCCCTCGCCCTTCGGGAGCGGCCCCGGCCAGGGTGCCTTCGGCGACCCCTCCCGGACCGCGGGCCCCGGCGGCCCGGGTGGCCCTGCCGGTCCCGGTGGCCCCGGTGGCCCCGGACAGGGTCCCGGGGGCGCCCCGCAGGCGTTCCCGTCGGCGGTCGGCGGCCCGCCCGCGCCCCCCGCGTTCCCGCGGGAGACCGGACGCACCCCGCCCGGCGGCCCTGGTGGCGGTCCCGGCTCCGGCGGTCCCGGCTCCGGCGGTCCCGCCTTCGGCGGCGGGGACGACGACTGGGTGATCTCCCCGCCGTCGTCCGCCGACGCCTCGGGTCCCGGCCAGGGCGGCGGCTACGGCTACCCCCAGCCCGGTGGCACCCAGGCCCCCTCCGGCCCCGGCTTCCAGAAGACCCCCGCCGGCTCGGGCTTCCCGGACGCGCCGGGGCAGTCCACCTGGACCGCGACCGTCGGCCCGGACCGTGAGTACTTCATGGCGATGATGCAGCGCTCCGGCCCCGAGGCCACGGGCCTGAACCTGCCCGCGTACTCCCCCGAGCAGCAGCGCACCCTCACCGGCGACCAGGTGACGATCGGCCGCCGCCGGCACTCCACCGGCGACACCCCGGACATCGACCTGGCCGTGCCGCCGGAGGACCCGGGCGTCTCGCACCAGCACGCGATGCTGGTGCAGCAGCCGGACGGCGGCTGGGCGGTGGTCGACCAGAACTCGACCAACGGCACCACGGTCAACATGTCGGAGGACCCCATCCAGCCGTTCGTGCCGGTTCCGCTGCGTGACGGCGACCGGGTGCACGTGGGTGCCTGGACGACGATCACCGTCCGCCGGGGCTGAGCACCGGCGGCGGAGCGGTCACGGGAGGGGCCAGGCGTACAGCCCCTCCGGGTCGTCCAGCCAGGCCCAGCCCCGATCCCCGGCGAGCGTGACGCCGTAGCGTTCGCGCTCCGGCTCCTCCTCACGCCCCCACAGCGCGTACGCCTCCCGGGGGTCGAGCGCGCCCCGGCCCAGTGCCAGCAGGAAGCGGAAGGTGTCCTGCTCACGGGCCCTGCGCGGCAGCCCCGCGAAGCAGACGTCCGCCGGCTCGGCCCGGCCCTGTCCGCGCAGCGGCACGAAGTAGGCGGCCGTGGTGAGGAAGCGGCCCTCGGCGTGCTCCGCGTCCCGCACGGTGAGCGCGAGCACTCCGGTCGCCAGCGGGAGCAGGACGCGGGCGCCGGGACGGCACTGGGCGAGCCAGGCGCGCGGCACCGTGGGCAGCGCGCAGGTCGCGATGATCCGGTCGAAGGGGGCGCGTCCGGGCACCCCGCGCGCCCCGTCGCCGGTGACGACCACCGGGCGGTACCCGGCCGCGGCCAGGTGAGCCCGCGCGGACTCGGCGATCTCCGGCTCCAGCTCGACGCTGGTGACGAGATCGTCGTCGCCGAGCCGCTCGGCCAGCAGGGCCGCGTTGTACCCGGTGCCCGCGCCCACCTCCAGGACCCGGTCGCCGTCCTCGACGCGGAGCGCGGCCAGCATCCGGGCCATCAGGGAGGGCTGGCTGCTGGAGGACAGCAGTTCGCCGTCGCGCAGCCGGGTGGCCAGCGGCTCGTCCGCGTAGGCGCCGCACACCCAGCGTTCGCGGGCCCGGGGATCGGGACTCTCGCCCCAGCGCCGCTCGTAGCCGCGCGGCGTGGCGACGAAGTAGTACGGCACGAACAGGTGCCGGGGCACCCGCGCGAACGGCTCCCGCCATCTCGGGTCCGCCGTGAAGGCGCCCTCCGTCGAGATCTTCCGCACCATCTCGGCCCGCGCTCCGGCGGCGAGTTCCTCGGTCCGTGCGTCGTAACCGCCCATACCCCCACGGTAGGCACCCGCCCGCCTTTCCGAGGCCAGTCCCGGCCGGTCCTGGTCGGTCCTAAGACCTGAGTCCTGGGCCGCCCCGTCTGAGACCATGGACGGGTGAATGAGATTCGGCGCGGCACGCTTCAGGAGCAGACCTTCTACGAGCAGGTCGGCGGTGAGGACACCTTCCGCCGGCTCGTCCACCGTTTCTACGAGGGCGTGGCCGGGGACCCCGAGCTGCGGGCGATGTACCCGGAGGAGGACCTGGGCCCGGCGGAGGAGCGGCTGAGGCTCTTCCTGATGCAGTACTGGGGCGGCCCCACCACCTACAGCGAGCGCCGCGGCCACCCCCGGCTGCGGATGCGGCACGCCCCCTTCGCGGTGGACCGGGCGGCGCACGACGCCTGGCTGCGGCACATGCGGGCGGCAGTGGACGACCTGGACCTGTCCGAGGAGCACGAGCGGACGCTGTGGAACTACCTGACGTACGCCGCCGCGTCGATGGTCAACACCCCGGACTGATCGCGCACGCGCGACGGCGGGTTACGGCGGGAGGACGGCGGCTCAGCGGCTCACGCTGACGCCCAGCGCCCCGAGGGAGCCGAGCGCCCCGGCCCGCCGTACCGCGATCGAGCCGTACGGCGTGCGCAGCCGCAGCCACGCGCCCGAGGCCAGCAGGCCGGTGTCGGCCGCCTCGGTGCCCGGTCGCAGGAAGCCCAGGGACTGCGCCGCGTGCACGGCGCGCACGGGCAGCCGGGTGTGCCCGGTCTCGCGGGACCAGATGTCCCGCCCGATCCGGTCCAGCTCCGCCCGGGTACGCAGCTCGGGCGCCAACTCCTCGGTGCGCGCCCGGAATTCACCGACCGCCGCGGCTACCGTCGCCCGCAGCGCGTCCGGGGCCGGCAGCCCCGGCTCGGTGCGCCAGCCGCCGCGCGGCGGCAGCACTCCGGCCCACGGCGGTCCGGTGACCGCGCCCGGCACGGCCGCGGTGGCCGCCCGCTCGGACACCGACTCCAGCAGCTCGCCCGCGGAGACGGTGACGTCGAGGGTGACTTCGAGACCGTTCTCGTACGGCTTCGCGAGCCGTACCGCGCGCACCGCGAGCACCTCGAAGGACGGCGGCCGTCCGAAGACGGCGAGCGCGGTGCCGGCCGCCTGGAGGCGCACCGCGGCACCGCGGTCGTAGTGGAGCAGCCGGGCGAGGAAGGCGGCGAGGTCCGCCGCCTCCGTCTCGTCCACGAGGTGCAGCACCGTCATGCGGCGACGGCCTCGCCCTCTTCGGCGCCGGCCTTCTCCAGGTACTCCTGGAGGAACTCGCGCTCCTCTGGGGTGATCCGGCGCGGCCGCTGGGCCTCGAAGTCGAACGGCACGACGACGGTCGCGGCCCGCACGTAGACCACGTCCGCGTCCTTCACCTCGTAGGTGATGGTGAAGGACGCGGCCCGGATCTCGGTGACCCACAGCTCGATGTCCACCGGGTGGTGCCGGTGGACGAGCTGGCGCTTGTAGTCGATCTCATGGCGCGCCACCACGGAGCCCTGCTGGAACTCCTTGTCCGGACGGAACAGGAAGTTGATCCGGGCCTCTTCCAGGTAGCGGATGAAGACCGCGTTGTTGACATGGCCGTAGGCGTCCATGTCGGACCAGCGCAGCGGGCACTCGTAGGTGTGGCGCAAGACCGATCAGCCCCGGGTCAGCTTCTTGTAGGTCGCCCGGTGCGGACGCGCGGCGTCCGCGCCGAGGCGCTCGATCTTGTTCTTCTCGTACGACTCGAAGTTGCCCTCGAACCAGAACCACTTGGAGTCGCCCTCGTAGGCGAGGATGTGGGTGGCGACCCGGTCGAGGAACCAGCGGTCGTGGGAGACGACGACGGCGCAGCCGGGGAACTCCAGCAGCGCGTTCTCCAGGCTGGACAGGGTCTCGACGTCCAGGTCGTTGGTGGGCTCGTCGAGGAGCAGCAGGTTGCCGCCCTGCTTCAGGGTGAGCGCGAGGTTGAGGCGGTTGCGCTCACCGCCGGACAGGATGCCGGCCGCCTTCTGCTGGTCCGGGCCCTTGAAACCGAACGCGGAGACGTAGGCACGGCTGGGCATCTCGACCTGGCCGACGTTGATGTAGTCG
Source organism: Streptomyces malaysiense (assembly GCF_000980885.2). Lineage (GTDB taxonomy): Bacteria > Actinomycetota > Actinomycetes > Streptomycetales > Streptomycetaceae > Streptomyces > Streptomyces malaysiense. The sequence goes on from NZ_LBDA02000105.1 coordinate 49,658, forward strand.
AGACCGTCGGAGACGACCTCCCACAGCGTCTTCTTCGGGTCGATGTTGGCGCGGCCCTGGTCGACGTAGGAGACCTTGACGGTCTCGCCGACCTTGATGTTGCCGGAGTCGGGGGTCTCCAGACCCTGGATCATCTTGAACAGCGTGGTCTTGCCGGCGCCGTTCGGGCCGATGACGCCGACGATGCCGTTGCGCGGCAGCGTGAAGGACAGGTCGTCGACCAGGACCTTCTCGCCGAATGCCTTGTTGAGCTTGTCGACCTCGACCACGACGTTGCCCAGGCGCGGGCCCGGCGGGATCTGGATCTCCTCGAAGTCCAGCTTCCGCATCTTGTCGGCCTCGGCGGCCATCTCCTCGTACCGGGCGAGGCGGGCCTTGGACTTGGCCTGACGCCCCTTGGCGTTCGACCGCACCCAGTCCAGCTCCTCCTTGAGGCGCTTCTGCCGCTTGGCGTCCTTCTGGCCCTCGACCTTGAGGCGGGCGGCCTTGGTCTCCAGGTACTTGGAGTAGTTGCCCTCGTAGCCGTGCAGGCGGCCGCGGTCGACCTCGCAGATCCAGCCGGCGACGTTGTCCAGGAAGTACCGGTCGTGGGTGACGGCCACGACGGTGCCCGGGTACTTGGCCAGGTGCTGCTCCAGCCAGTTCACCGACTCGGCGTCGAGGTGGTTGGTGGGCTCGTCGAGGAGCAGCAGGTCGGGCTGCTCCAGGAGCAGCTTGCAGAGCGCGACGCGGCGCTTCTCACCACCGGAGAGGTTGACGACCGGCCAGTCGCCCGGGGGGCACCCGAGCGCGTCCATGGCCTGCTCCAGCTGGGCGTCGAGGTCCCAGGCGTTGGCGTGGTCCAGCTCCTCCTGGAGCTTGCCCATCTCCTCCAGCAGCGCGTCCGAGTAGTCGGTCGCCATCTGCTCGGCGATCTCGTTGAACCGGTCGAGCTTGCCCTTGACCTCGCGGACGCCGTCCTGGACGTTCTCCAGGACCGTCTTGTCCTCGTCGAGCGGGGGCTCCTGAAGCAGGATGCCGACGGTGTAGCCGGGCGACAGGTACGCGTCACCGTTGGACGGCTGCTCCAGCCCCGCCATGATCTTCAGCACGGTCGACTTGCCGGCACCGTTCGGACCGACGACGCCGATCTTGGCACCCGGCAGGAAGTTCAGGGTGACATCGTCGAGGATCACCTTGTCGCCGTGCGCTTTGCGCGCCTTGCGCATGGTGTAAATGAACTCAGCCAAGAGAAACCGTCCGGCAGCTTGAAATCTGGCAGTGGGCAGATACACCCCATCTTGCCGTATCGCCACCCCTGCGCGGAAACCCGTTGGGCGGGGGCCCTGTGACCTGGGCATTCACTGGTGGCGGCGGTGAGGCGTCTGTCGCCGCCGGTCGCCATCGAGTGCCCTCGGGCACCCTCGCACGGCCCAGGGACGGCCCGGGAGCGATCACCCGGGCAACCGGATCTTGGGGTCCGTCGGTTGCAGTGATGCCGCTGCCTGCACGCCGCCCGCCGGTCTCCTGGTACCAGCCTCGGAGGTCACCGGAACAACTCCGGGACCGGGCATACCCGTAGCGGCTCTTCCGGTTGATCTGCCTGCCGCCACCAGGTGTGTCGATCGGCGCACTGCCACAGCGAGCGGCAAGCCCGCTGACCGTCGTCGCCTCGGGCGAGTACGAAACCGCCCCACTTCAGGGGTTGACCGCACTCGGGGCAAGCGGGAGCGTCCTCGGCCATACGGCAATCCCAACGGGGCTATCGGCTGATCGGGATCTCGTAGACGATCTCGCAGTGAGCGGCGGGCACCACGATGTCCGCGGTCTCGACGGGCCGCCCTTGGTCGTTGTAGTACGTCCGTCGGATGTGCGTGACGAGCGCGGCCTTCTGGATGCCGAGTATCGACGCTTCCTCGGCGGTCGCCTGCCTGGGTTCGGGCTGCTCGACGGCGTGGCTGACGGTGATGCCGATCGCGGCCATGCGGTTCACGACACCTTCCCCGGCGTGCGGTCCCCCCTCGGGCAGGACGACGAGGGTGCCGGCGGTGAGGTCGTACGGCTCCCAGCTCGTGGACAGCTGCACCGGCCTGCCGTCGCCCAGGAACTCGTACGTCGTCCGGACACAGAGATCACCCTCGGCGATACCGAGCCGCGCCGCGATGTCCGAGGGAGCCGGCACCTTGGCGTCGGTCCGGCTCTCCCAATCCCCTTGCCTGCCCACGGCTTTCATGTCCGCCCGGAACGGCGACCCGTCGGGCCGCTCCCGCGCGGACGAGCGGACCATGCGCACCCGCTGCCGCGGCTCGGCGACATAGGTGCCGGAACCGGCGCGCCCCTCCAGCACACCCTGGGAGATCAGCAGCTCCTGAGCGCGACGGACGACGTTCTCGCCCACCCCGCACTCCTGGCCGATCTGGGCGCGGGACGGCAGGCGGTCTCCGGGCTCCCATACGTGCTCCGCGATCCGCCGCCGGAGTTCGTCGGCGATGCGGAGATAGGGCGGTTGCTCAGGCATATGGAAAATCTAGTCCCCTCTAATCTAGTTAACTAGCTTTACTGAAAGTGATCGCCGGTGACGGAGGCTGCCCTGTGCCCGCTTCGGGAGTTCGCGCGGCAGCCATCGCTGCCCGGCTGACGGCCCTCGGACTTCCCGCACGCCTGAAGGAGCACGAGCGGTCCTGGTCGGTCGAAGCGAAGGTGCCGGAATCGCTTCCCGCCGAGTCCTGGCGGGAGGTCTTGGAAGTCGTGGCGGAGGCCGATCGGTTCGGACTCCTCGCCACCAGCCTGAACGGCCGCACCCTCTGGGCGGCCGTACGCAAAGCGGTCCCCACGACGGGCGATGTCGGGGGAGCGAGCCATCAGCGATAGGAGCTGAACAGCGTGCTCAACCGTATCCGCCGCGCCGCCTCCCTCACCAGAGCGCGGTACACCGCCAAGGGCAGGCATCGCCGCCCCCCTACGACTGGCCCGGACTTCTGCGATCCCCGTTCCCCCCCGCGCGCATCGACGCGCCGACGGTCGCGCCGAGCCGGGCGCCCGACAGCGCGAACCGCCGCCACCCGCTCGCGGGGGAGGAAAACGTGCTCGTCCGCCCGTACATGGTGGCTTGGGAGAAACGGGCACGGCCACGTGCGGTGGTGGTCGCCTCCCACATGCCCGCTGCGGCATGGTCGTCCCTTGCGGGGGCGCGCTGATGCCCTCTTCCGAGTCGACCCGCACCACCGAGACGCTGGCCACCCCCTACCGGTCGGCCGAGTGCTGCATCGGGACACACCTCGACTGCGCGGAATCCTCCCCGATCTCCGCACCGATCGACCTGCCGGTCGCCTACGAGACATGCGTCTGCCCGTGTCACTCGCTCTCCCACCGCTCCATGCCCACGGAGGCAGGCCGGTGAACGGTTGGACACCCGACAGCACAGTGGTCTCCAACGTCGAGATCACCGCGGCCAGCGTGCAACGAGGGGACATCATCCAGCTCGGATGACAGCCCTGCCGGGTGGCAGACCTCTTCCAACTCCCTCAAGGTGCCAAGCAGATCGTGTTCGAGTCGGGCGAACTGCTGACCGTGCACGCCCGAACGCGGCTCGCCGCCGTACGCGTGCTGAGAAGGCGGTGAACCGGTCCGTGCGCTCACGGCATCACGACATCGCCGACGATCTCCGGCAGCAGATCACGACCGGCCGCATCAAGCCTGGTGAACGCCTCCTGGCAGAGGCGGCCCTCGCCGACCGGTACAAGGTCAGTACGGTGACATTGCGAAGCGCCCTCGCGGTCCTCCAGGGCGAGGGCATAGTCGAGAAGATCCACGGCAAGGGCAACTTCGTCCGCCGCCGGCCTCGCAAGACCGTGTACATCGGCGGCTGGGGGATGTTGGACCCCTGGACCGCCGGCGAAGCGGCTCTGCGTCTCAGCTTGGCGTTTAACCTCG
>NZ_LBDA02000106.1 GCF_000980885.2 Streptomyces malaysiense
CCACGCGAGTGACACACCTCCGCCACGCTCCGCCCCCTGAAAACCCCACATGCCTGCGCCACGGCTACCAGCCGTCGCGCAGGCATGTCCTGTTTTCGCAGGTGAGAGGCGCAGTGCCTGGACCGCCACCGCCTCACCCCCTCGCCGAGCCGATCACGAGGCTCAAGGCCCCAGAAACGACGAAATACCGGCGAGTCACATGACTCGACCGGTAATTCGTGAACGCTTCAGGACGATCTCGTGAACGTCCCTGCTGGTGGGTCGTTCACGAGTTCCCTTGACCAGGCACAACAGGACTAATTGATGTTGAGGTTCCCGCGGCCCGCAAGATCACTCCCCGAGAGCATGCATATGCATTTATTGAACCCGCACCTACGCCCTTGAGGTAGTAGGGGCCTTACCCGCTGAGGAGACGAGGGGTGAGACTCCCTCGACTCCTCAGCGGGAAGCTTCATTCGTCGTCATCCCCGTCATCGAGGTCGAAGTCGAAGGCCAGCTGGCCCGACAGAGCGTCGTCCGGCGCGGCCGCGGCCCGGGGCTCCGTGGGGTCCAGGGCCTCGTCGATCTCGTGAGGCAGAGCGTAATCGTCCGCGAGTCGCGCAAGATGGAGGATCAAGGGAAGAGCCAACCCCTCGCGACCAGCGCGGTAGTCCTCGCTGAAACGCTGCTGGTGGACGAATGCGGCCCATGCCTCCGCGTCGTCACCGGGCTGAAGGCACGCAACGGTCAGTTCGAGGAGGTCCGGATTCCAGGCGTTCGCCGTCGGCCGGTAGGCGTTGTTGCCCGAGGCGTTGGTGTGCGGAGTGAGTTTGGCGTCGTCGTTGGTGAGATTTGGCTGCGAGCCGGACTTGCCGGTCGTGCTGTAGAAGACGCGGTCCGAGTCACCCCGCACTCCGGGCCGCCACAGCCCCATCGCGATGCCCCCACGCTGCTGGCCCTCCAACTTGGGAGAGCGTTCCTCCGCCTCGGCCCAGCACTGTGCCGTTTCGTCCCGGCTGCCATCGGCGATCCGAACGATACGAAGCTGCTTGCCGTACAGACCGATCCGCTGAACGGGACCCCCGTCGAGGCCGAGCCTGTCCCGTTCCAGCCCGTCGTTCCTCAGCCATGGCCAGCGCTTCCGGACGTCCTGGGCGTGGGTCAGAACGAGCGTCGGGGTACTGCGCAGCTGCGCGAGAGTCTTCTTGACGAAGGCCGCCATGAGGGCCGACTGTTCCGCGCTGTTCTTCTTGCCTTCGGCCCTTCCCGTCAAAGACTTGAGGAGTTCGGGGTACGGCACCCATGCGTGCATGTCGGCCGACTTGCCCAGCACGCATTTCGCGCCCGGTCGGATGAGCACCGCGATCGGCGTGAACTGCTGCTTGCCTGTGGGCCCGTCAAGGCGGCGTTCCACGAGGTGGAAGGCCACCTGGTTCAGGTTCGCGGGGATGAGCGTGTCACCGAGCGTGTGCTGGGGCACCAGCCGCATACCGGTCTGGCGCAGGCCGTCCGACCAGGCCGCGGCGGCACGCAGACCAGCATCGGCGAGAGCCTCCTCCGTCTCCGCATCCGGGTCTGGTGGACGGATGAACTGGGTCACCAGGCCTGCGTCCGCGCAGCCGAGGCGGATCGCGTGCTTGGGGTCGGTCCGTCGCTTGGCGTGGCGGAAGGCATCCTGCCCGTCGAGCTCCACGAAGGCCAGCCGCACCCCGGGTACGGCTTCCCGCAAGGCGGCCATGGCCCGCGCGACACCGATACGGCGCTCCTCGATGGCCTTGTCGTGCTCCTGCCCCCGGCGCGGCACGCTGTCGCCTCCCAGCGGTGCGCCGAGAGCGCCCAGGGGCCGCGCGTGCAACCGGACGGTCAGCTCCTCCGCCTCCCACACCCAGGTATCGGGGCCTTGCGCGTGCCGGTGCCCGGCCAGCCCCAGCCCCATTTCCGCCGCTGCGATCATCTGATCGCGGATGGCATCGTTCTGGTGGAGCACGACCGCGGTGAGGTCTTCCCCTTCGAGGGCTTCGGCCAGGCGTGCCCGCAGAACCTGAGCGTTGTGGGCCGCGTTCAGCTCACGCTGGTCCAGGATGACCGCGCGCTCTTCGGGATCCTTCTCTTCCATGTTCTTGGGAATGGACGTCAGCTTCTTGAGCTGCTTCTTGGGCGGCCGCGCGTACGCACTGCGCTCGAGCTTCGGAACGGAGACGAACTCGGGAGCGATCGCCTGCTCCGCCCACTCGATCAGCCGTCGGCGTTCACTGGGCATCAGTCCGGTGCCGATCGTGTGCCTGCCTATGGCCGCCTGGTGCCCGATCGCGATCCGGATGCCGTCCCGGCCGTGGATCCAGTGGTCGGCCTCCTTCACCAGCCGGTCCGGGGACGGCAGCGCGTCGAGTGCGCTGATCCCGGCGAGCATTCCTTCTGCTCCGCCCTGACGCCAGTCCGTGGTGCCGTTCTTCCACTCCAGCATGGCGACGGCGAAACGCTGCGACTGCGGGCCATCGTGGACGAGGGAGTCGTCCGGGAGCAGGTACGCGGACACGCCCTTGCCGTACGGCATGTAGACCTTGCCGGTGACGAACCGACGTACGCCGGCGGCCACGTGGACGCGCGGGACAGGTGAGAAGGGAACGGTGCGCACGGTGATGCGGAGGGTCGCCGCGTAGTAGGCCGGCTTGCCGTCGCCGCCACCACGCCGCCCGGGTACGTACTCGATCACGTTCGACATCAGCTCGGCGCCCCCGCTTCCCTGCCCCCTGGCCCCCGTGCGGCCGGCGACCTGTCGGAACGACAGCTGCTGCCCGTGGTGTTCGTACGGTCCCTGGCGCGCGATCCTTTCGGCGAGGACGTCGGGAAGCAACCGGTACACGTGGGGCGCGGGCAGAGCGGTTCCTCCGGGCGACACCTTCTGCTCGAGGAGGTCGACCCTGCCGGGCCGCCAGCTGAGAGCCGCGGTGTCGAGGTCACGAAAGCAGTTCATCAGCAGGGCCGCGGTCTCGGGATCGCCGGCATCGCGCGGGAGGCTCCTGAGCCAGGTGGCGATGTAGAGGTTCGTCACCGCCATCGGGTACGCGTCCTGGCAGTACAGCCAGGGGTTCTCCGAACCGAACCGTGCCGTGGAGTCGACCGTGACGATGTCCGGCGCGGTGGCGCGCATCAGCTGGTTGACAGCCGCTGTGGGTACGCGGCGCCGTCGCTCGGCCTGCCCCTCTGTCATTCCGCCGTGGTAAAGGCGCAGGAGTGGTTCCTCCCAGTGGGCGGGCAGGGAGAGCGTGTGCATCGGGAAGACGAAGGGTCCCCGTGCCGGGTCGGGCAGGTACGCCGCCGGACGGTTGTATTGGTAGGCCATGGTGTCGGTTCTCCTCGGAGCAAGGCGTTAAGTCTTCGGACGCGACGCGAACACGTCGGGGGTGCGGTGTGGTGACGGATGCCGTCAGCCCATGTCCACCAGGGCGCGGTAGAGCGGTTCGTACAGCTCACGGACCAGGGACTTGTCGATCGGGGCAAGGTGGCGCTCCGCCGTGTTCCCGTTCTCGAAGAAGGGGGCGAGCACCTCACGCATGCTCGCCAGTAGGCTGGTGTCTGGGGTGTCCGTGTCCTGGAATCCGGCTTCTCTGGGAGAGAAAGCCGCGTCGACGAAGACCACCCGGGCCGGCACGCCGCCGCGCACCAGACGACCGATGACCTGCCACATGACGACGAGCTGGTCCCAGGTGAACGCCGTCTTCTCCTCGTCCCGCAGGCTGGACCAGGCCAGCCGCCGGGTGAGGAAGCGGTTCCACTGACGGCGTGCGCGGCTGCGGAACGCCACAGCCGCCTGGTCGGGGGTGGCGGCGGCGAGCGCGTTCTGCCGGAAGGATCCGTCACCATCCCGGAGTTGGCGTACGGCCCAGTCGTTGATGGACTGGATGGCGAGCGCGATGTCGTCGGGCCGAGGGTGTGGGCGTGCCAGGAAGTAGACCGTGCCGATGGCCGCCTTGCCATCGCGCAGGACGATGTTGTGTCCCCGCTCCACAGCGAGCAGCGGCGCGACGAGAATGTCGCCGCCGACCGAAGGGAAAGCCTTCACGTCACCGCGGGGCAGCGTCCGTGCGGCGGCGTCCTCCGGCAGCCGGGTCCAGGCGGTGTCGGAGTCCGCGTCGTCGGACACCAGTCGGGTGACGCGGCCGTTCCACTCGGGGATCTGGTTGAGGTACTCGGCGGCCCGACGTGCCTCGTCGTAGCTGCCGACGAGCAACAGGATGCGGCGGCGGTCCGGATCGTCGATCTCCTTCAGCTCGGCGTCCAGCATGCTCTCGGCGTCGGGCAGACTCCGGTCGGGCACCGCGAGCTGGTGCAGCATGTGCAGAAGGGCCTGGGGCCGTTCTTCGGGGTCGCAGCCGGACAGGCGCAGCGGCTTGGGCCGGTCGTTTCCGGGCCAGTACAAGAACTCCTTGCGGAACTCGCTGCCCAGGACGGCCTCGACTTCCTCGTCGTGAGGACGCAGAACGGCACCGACGTCGGCGTGCACGTGGTACCTGCTCGACGTGCCCGCCCAGCTCGTTGCGGACATGAGCAGGACGTGCGGGCCCGGGCGGCCGTCCACGGCGCACAGGTCACCGAGCCGCATGAGCAGTTCGCGGCCCACGCCGTTGCAGTGGAAGAAGCGGAGTTCACCGCTGCGGTCACCATCGCGCTCACGGTCGTCGTGGCGGAACTGGAAGCCGAGCACGTTACCCATGGGCGACTCGGGGATGACCGCCTCGTAGTCCTTGGGGGGCCTGCGGGAGAGCACGTTCGAGGCGCTCTCGAGATTGAGGGCGGCCTCGACGCGCGGCCACAGCGTGGTCATGAAGTCGAGACGGCTGTGCAGAGCGGAAAGGAGCAGGGTGAACTCGAAGCGCCGGGCCTGGAGGTCGGCGTCCGCGAGCACCGTGCTGTCGTCTCCGACGATGTCGGTGAGGGTGTCGCGCAGCCTCTCACGCGTCCGTGCTCCCTGGGGCGCGTGCAGGAGTTCCAGGGCGACGTGGACGAAGGTGTTCACCAAGGGTGTCACTTCATCGTCGTCTCCCGTGCTCTGCTGCTCGTGCAGCGGGTCGTCGCGGAACCGGCCGAGCGCACCGTCCAGCGTCCGGGCCGCCGCAGGCGGGCGTTCGCCCTCCTTCCGCCCCGGGAACCAGCTGTCCAGCAGCAGGTTGTGGAGGGTGAAGGCACTGAAGTAGTCGACGCTGATCCATCGCCTGAGCTTGTCGTCCTTGACGAGCAGGGCGAAGAGGCGGTCGGTGGCGGCGCTGACCGTGTTGACGGCGTTGGTCCAGTCGTCGACGTCACGGGCGGACAGCTGGAGCCGGCCATCCCGGGCCATCTGCTGGAACTTGTGGACGGCGACCTCGTCGAACCAGGAGTTCGGGGCCTTGCCCACCAGAGTGCTGGCCGGCGCGAAGGCCGTGTCGAGCTGCATCTGCACCCGGTCGGCCTCGTCGACGATGATCAGGTCGCTGAGTCGGCACGCGAGTTCGAGGTACCGGAGCTGTTCCTGGTGCTGGTGCAGTGGGACGGAGCTGTGCACGAGACCGGCCGGGGTGGCGACCCACACCTGTGCGTCGACCAGATCACGAGCCCCGCGGTGGCGCGGACAGCGGTTCCACAACGGGCACAGTCTCCGCTGCGGCTTCGGGCCTTGTGCGTCACGCTGCGTGCTGTACTCCTCGTCGAGGAGGGGATCGCCGTCCGTGGCCTCCTGCTCGGGGACGGTGTACAGCGTGATGCACGGTGCTTCACGGACGCCGAGCGGGCGGCGGGCTTCCAGGCCGCGCAGCACGTCGACGGGGCAGGCGCTGCTGAGGTAGGCGAAGCCCGCGTGGTCGTGCCCGAGCATGGTGGCGGCGCCGGCCGTGGCAGTGCGGCGGTGCAGCCGGTTGATGTTGCGCTCCCTGGTGGAGTGCCCGAGGATCGGCGCCGCCCGCACACCGAGCCGGTCGAACTGCTCCACCACGGCGAGCGTCTCGGCCACATCGCCGACGACGATGGTGACCCGGCGGGGTGTCCGGGTCACGAGGTGGTAGGTCAGGATGTCCCGGAGGGTGGACTTGCCGGCTCCCACCATCCCCACGAGGTGCAGCAGCCGGTCGATCCTCAGCCGTCCCTGTTCTGTGAAGCGGCCGAGTTCCGCGTCGCGCACGAGCAGTTTCACTCGCCGGAGCCGCCCGGCCCAGCCGTTGCGCGGCCCCTGTGCCGTCGCCTCGACGGCGTCCATCTCGTCGGCGGCCTTCTCGAGCTCTTCCCAGGTGATGTCGACGGGCTCTCCACGCCCGGCCGGTGGTGCGTCAAGCGCGTGGGCGCGCGGCAGGGTGTCCGTCAGCAGTTCCTCGTCGAACACCACGGAGTGGGTACGGTCCTGCACCCGGAAGGTGTGCTCTCCCTCCTCGGCAAACGGAATGGACCGCGTCGCGAACCGCGGAGCGGTGCTGAGCAGTTCTTCGAAGATCTCGAAACGGCGTGCGGCGCGCGACGGCTCGCGACGGCGTGGTACGGAGCCGGGTCCGTCGATGTCGTATCCGCGCAGGTGCTGGGGGACCTTCAGGTAGTCGATCAGCGCCTCCGACCAGGCGTGCCGTCGCCGCATGTCCCACAGATAGTGGCGGGCGCGCAGAACACGAAGCCGCTGTTCGTCGCTGCGAACGTCTCCGAACACCTCGCTGTACGGGTAACCGCCCAACAGCGGCCAGACATCGGCGGCCGTGCGGGTGGGCGTCACGTCCTGCAAGAGATACAGGCCCAGTTCGACGTCGAGAAGGTCGCCGGGGCGGAAGCTGCCGAGGTTCGCCGGCCACACCTCGGTGAGCTGCTGCGGCGAGCAGCGCCGGTGCCATCCCCTACGGTCACGCACGGCGTCCTCCTTCGGTACGCGGGTCCCCCGCCTTGTCACGCGGGGTGGAGATCTCATCGACGACCAGCCGCAGGAAGGCCTGGTCGTCCAGCAGGGTGACCCGATCGGCCAGGTCCTCCGGCAGGTTTCGGCGGAACTGCCGCCCATACGCCTCGTTGTCGCGGAAGCGGTAGCGGGGCACGACGAGGAATGCACGGTCGTACGGCGGCTCGTTCCTGAACGGCGTGAGGGAGCGCGCCAGGAGAACGGGGTTCACCCGGTCCTTGACGTCCACCGCCCAGTGCCGTCGCTCAGACAGGGGGACGCGCAGGTCGTACGCGTCGTAGTTGGGCCACATCTCGGCGGTGATTCCGAACTTCTTCTCCAGGGCGGCTTGTAGATCGGTCTCCGCGAGCCCGGGGCTGGTGATGAACATCCGCAGGGGGCGGCTGAGCTGGAAGACCCCGCCTTTGTCGGCACGAAGCGGCGTGCCTTCGTCCGATGTGCCGTCGCGGCGGCACCGGTCCAGTTCGCAGCGGTGGCTGCCGTGCAGCAGCGGCACCATGAGGCAGCGGCAGCGAGCGCACTGCCGGTACGTGCCGCGCCTCAGATAGGAGGCGGGCACAGGCTCGTAGCAGCGCTTGATCACGTCGTGCAGCAGCATTCCGCAGTCGGGATCGCCGCCGAGCAGTGCCAGCTCGGCGCCGGTCAGCACGGGCCTGGAGGTGAGCAGGGCCCGGAACGCGGTGTAGGCCTGCGGGGCCTTGGCCGCACGGCACACGGCGAGTGCTTCCCGGATGCGTTCGTTCTCGAAGAGCTCGGCCGCCGGGTCGGCCGCGCTCACCTCCCACTCCAGACACAGCTGGTGCGGCAGCCGGGTCTCCGGATCGACGAGCAGGGCCGCTCCGGGAAAGTTGTCGGGCGGCAGCTCCAACGGCCACTCGATCAGCGGCCGTTCACCAGCCCAGCGGACCATCTGCGGCACGCTGCCCGGCGGTTCCTCGCCCCGGCGCAGGCAGTGCAGGACGAGGCGGTTGTACGCGTTCTGCACCTTCGCCGGGTAGACCGGGTTGGGTACGGTCCGCTGCCGGGACAGGCACGCCAGGGCGCTGGCGATCTGTCGGAGCAGCCCCTCGTCCGTGCCGACGGCGTCCTCGGACCGTGCCTCCCTCATGTCGGTCGTGGTCACGACTCCCCCTCTCCCGCGACGGCGCCGTCGGGCGCGGCGCTCGGACACCACCGGGAGACCGGGCAGGACCGGCAATGCGGTCCGGGGCGGGCGTCCCATGTCTCGTCCTCCCGCCACGGGCCGGCGTACCGCCGCAGCACCGACAGCGCCTTCCGCTGTCGGCCGGGGTCCGTCGGGTCGATCACGTAGGGATCGGAACCGTCCGGCCGGAGGATCTCCACCTCGACGCGCGAGCCGTCCGGATCGCCGCCCAGCGCACCCTGAGCCAGGAGCGCGACCGCCAAGGCGAGTTGGGGGTAGGTGTCGAGAAGGTCCTCGTGGTGGCGGCGCCGCTTCCGTGTCGTCTTGAGCTCCCGCCACACCCACGAGCCGTCCTCCTGGTAGAGCAGGTCGGGTTTGGCGATGACGACGGCCTGCGCCGCGGTGTCGTGGACGACTCGGAGGGCTTCGGGCTCGACCCGCTGGATGAGTGCGGCGTCCTGGAAGGGACAGGCGTCGACGTGGTGGAGCAGCATGTCCCGACCGGTCGCGGCGTCCTCGTCGGAGACCCGCCAGCGTCCCTCTGTCCAGTTCTCGCCCGCCGGGGGCATGTCGCCGACCGCGCACGGCGGCTGTTCCGGGCGCCGGTGCAGCTTCTCGATCCAGCCGTGCACCGCCTGGCCGAGCCTGGCCGCGCTGCCGTATTCGTCAGACTTGGGCAGGTGCAGAGAACGGAGGAACCCCTGTGCGGGGCAGGCCGCGTGATAGCGCAGATCGCTGACCGACACCTTCCTCAGCGGTGCCACCCGCGAGGGAAGGCCGAGGACCCCCGGCCTGCGCGGCACGGCCTCGCAGCCCGTGAACTGCTTGCAGTCCACGCAGGATGAGCCGGGTGCCGGCCTGCCGCCCGCCACGACACGCGCCACGTGCGCGTGCCCGTGCTCGGCGTAGTAGGCCTCGGCTTCCTCGGCCGTCCCGTCGAACTGCACGCGCGGCCGTCCGTCGGAGAGCCCGACTTCGACGACACGCACCCGCTCGGGCCGGGCTGTGGGGCCATACGGCTGGAACGCGCGCGCCCACTTCCGCGGCCAGGCCGCCTGGCGCCCGTGAACGGCCACGTACACGGCGATGGCGATCTCGCCGGGCTCGGAGTCCTTGGCCTCGCCGTGCCGCAACCGTCGGTACTCGCGCAGGCGTCCGTCGGCCGACTCGTACCTGCGCCACCAGGCGTACATCTCCCAGAACTTGCCGTTCTCCCGCTGGGCCACCCAGTACGGACGGACCGGCCGCAGCCGCTGCTCACCATCGTCGGCGCACGCTTCTATGTACGTACGGAGGGCGTGCTCGGCATACGTCAGGTGACCGGGGTGCAGGGCGGGGGTGCGGGAGCGCAGCCCTGCAAGGGCCTGGTCGGGTGTCTCACCGTGGAATTCGACCCGGTCGACGGCGTCCATCACCGGCCCGAGGGTGAACGTCTCGAGTTCCGGCTTCGGAAGCCGGAGAGGCCGGGCCGGCCCCAGACCGGGCCGGGCCTTGGCAGCGGCGTGCGAGGGGCAGGTGTGCTCCTCGCTCCCGCCCGTACCGGGCCCCACACGCACGAGGCCGTCGTTCCCGGTCAGCCAGTGCGGCTTGTGCCATGCCGTCGCGTCGTGGCTCATTGCCTCCCCCTTGTCTCAGAACAGACGGCACCCTCGGTCCGGCCGGGTGCGCCGCCGCATTCGACCGTAGCAGGTAATCTTGGAACTCATTGGAAGTTCTTGGCACAGGTTGGCTGCTGCGCTAAGCTGCCCCGCATGGCGGCATCACTGGAGGAACTCGAGCAGCGCCTGTCCCACCTGCGCACCGAGCTGCGCGGTGCCGTGCGCGCACGGGACAAGGCCGAAACCGCGCGCATCCGTCGCGCGCTGCGCGAAGCCGAGGCCGCCTGGGAGCACGCCCTCGAGACCGAGGCGGAAGCGGACGGCGAGGCACTCGCGGCCGAGCCCCCGGCCTCGCAGACGTCGGCAATCACAGGCGCACCACGCCGCACGGAGCGCCCGGCGCACGGCTCCATCCCGATCCGCGAACAGGTCCACCAGGCGCTCACCCTGCTGGGCGCCCCTGCCTCTCCGAGGCTCATCTCGTCCACGTACGAGGCGTTCTTCACCGAGTCGCTGGTCGCCACCAAACTCGCGTCCCTCCGCCGCGACGAGGAGCGATCCTTCACGGCACAGGGCTATGCCCGCCCGTACTACATCTGCGCGGCACTGACCCACGACCGCCTGGTCCCCGCACGCGGACTCCTAGCCCTGTCCACCTGGCCCGTGGAGCGGCGGATCATCGGCCCACTCAGCCCGCGTGCCGACTTCCTCACTCACGCGGTGGGAACCGCCGAGCAGATCCAGCGACTCACCACTGCGGGGCATCCGGCCCCAGACGCGGCCTGGCGGCTGCTGCGCCGCTTCGCCCTCACGATCCCGGGCGCCTACGACGCCGCGGCCCCGGAGCCCGACCCCGCCCGCGTGATCGCCGCCGCCCACGCCGAAGCGGCCGTCCACCAGCAGGAGGACGACCAGCAACGGCAAGCGGCCGCGCAGCGCGCCCGTACCCAACTCTCTGACGTACAGCAGCTGTTCGGTGCGGCACCGATGCGTGACGCCCTGCGCGACGCGAGTGGGACCCTGTCCTGACGACCCCTTCACGACGGCGATGACGTCAGACGCCTCGCACGCCGGTGAGCTCCCGAAGACGTACCCGAAGACGTTCCCGAAGTAGAGACGATGCCCTCGCAGCAGTCCGAACCTCCCGACAACCGACTGGCGCGGCTGCGCGGACCGCAGCCCCCTCAGCCGTACACCGCCCGTAAGATCACCGCCCTGACCGCCAATCCCGCCTGCGCCCGCCGCGCCGTCCTCGACGCCGTCGGAGTGGACAAGGCGCTGCTGGCCCAGCAGGTCGGATACGAGCCGCGCTTCGGCCAGTCCCCCTTCGCTCTCGCCCGCGAACAGGCGTTCCACGGCCTCGTGAAGTGGGGCAGCTACGCCGAGCTCATTCGGCTGCTGCGCGAGCAGCTCTCCGTCCCCGTGGCGGAGGCCCATGTCACCGACCTCAACGAGGTAGGGGGCAACACGGCCCTGCACCTGCGCGAGCGGGAGACTCGCCGCCTCATCGCGCACGTGGCCTCCGGCCAGGACGTACGGCTCATCCTCGACCGCCCCGTGCTCACCCTCGAAGTCGCCGGTCAGACGGCGTTCTTGGAGCCGGACGCACTCACCCACCGCATCGGGGGGAAGTTCCACGTCGTCCTCATCCGCTCGTTCGCGGCGATCGACGGCCAGGCCAATCCGACCGCCGTCGCCGAGACGGCCAAGCAGGCCGCGGTGTACGTCCTCGCGCTGCACCGCGCCTTCGAGACGGCCGGCCTGCCCACCGAGCAGATCTCCCACGAGTTCCTGCTCGTCTGCCCCAAGGACTTCTCCAACCGCCCCTACGGCCGCCTGATCGACCTCCGGCAGGAACTCGACGCCCTCCAGTTCCAGCTCTCGCGGCTGCGGCGCGCCGAGGACCTCGCGGCCCGGCTCCCCGAGACGGCGACCCTGGACACGACCCGAAGCGCGGACGAACTCTCCTCTTCCATAGAGGCGTTGGACGCGTCGTACTCACCCTCCTGTCTGTCCTTCTGCGAAATGGCGCGGTATTGCCGCGACGAGGCCGCCGGATGCGCCTCACCGGCCCGCCTGGGCAGCGGCGTGCGCAACGACCTGCCGGGCATCGACTCCACCCGCACCGCGCTCGACTACCTGGACGGCGTTGCCGCCCCTGGAGAGGCCGAGGCGGAAGCCGCCGACCTGCTGCGCGCCGCCGCCCGGCTGCGCCGACTCCGCCGGGGGGCCGCATGAGCGTTCTGTCCACCGTCGCGACGCTCACGGCCTCCCGCACCGGCCGTGCCGAACCGCTGAGGACCGTCCGCCACCAGCACCTGGACGAGAAGCCGTTCGTCCTGGTGCCGCTCACCCTCGCCGGCGAGGCGTGCGCGCCCCTGGCCGCGCTCGCGGGTACGGACCCCGAGCACCCGACCCTGCTGACCGTCCACCAGCCGCGCAACCGCGCCGAACGCTTCCGGTTCGCCGAGCGCCTCGCCGCCCTCCTCCTCGCGTACATCGACGGGTGCCGGACCGAGGCGGAGCCCTACACCGTCGGCCGCGGCAAGGAGAAAGAGGAACGCCTGCGCTGCCGGCGGGCCCCGCAGCTCCTCGTCCCGAACGGCGAGGGCATCGCGTACGTGCGCCTGCTCGGTCGGCTGACCAGACTGCGCGCCACCAAGGGACCATACGCGGTCGACCCGTCCGTGCCGACCCTCGGCAAGTGGCTGACCTGGTTCGCGGACCTGGCCGAGTTCCCGGACTCCGGTGCGATGCTCGCAATGACCCGGCTGCTCGCCGCCAACTGGGCCACGGGCCAGAGTTCTTCCGAGGACTCCCACCTCGCGTCCCTGCTCGCCTGGATCGATCCACCGGAGGGCAGCGACGGCGCGCGGGCGGCACGGGAGGCGGAGGACCCCGCCGTGTGGCCACCGGCCGGTCCGTCCACCGACCCGGTCTTCGACCGGACCCTGCACGAGTTGATGACGCGCTACGACGAGGCGTCCGACGACCGCGGACGCGAGGCGGTCGGCCGCCAGATCGACCGTGAGCTGAGCAGCCAGATGCTGCCCACCTGGCATCTGATGTGGCGGGGCGTGGAACTGCTCCGCAAGCTGCCGGAGGGCGCCCACGTCCCCGGCCGCTGGGCCCTCGACCGGCGCTGGTTCTCCGAGTACGCCGAGTACCTAGACGCCGACGGCCGCCCGCAGGCCCGCCGCGACCAAGCCGTCCGAGCAGCTCGCCGCCTGGCCCGGCTGGAGGACGCGGTCACCCGCTACGAGGCGCAGCGCGCGTACGACGACCCGCTGGTGATGGCGGAGTACGAGCTGACCGGCGAGGCGTTCACGGGCACGGTCACGGCCAGGGACGAGGACCGCTTCGTCCCCGGCGACCGTCCCGGCTCCCAGGTGTGGCGTCCGACGATCACCCTGCGGACCGGCACCGACACCCGCGTCGGCCTCGCGGTCGGCACGGAGGTGAAGTCCCCCGCTCGGCCCGGCCAGGGAGCCCGGATCCTCGACGTACGACAAGAGGACGACGGCAGCCACACCGTGGTGCTCCAGCTCGAGGGCGGCTTCGCGAGGAAGCGCAAGCCCCCGGCTCCGGCTGGCACTCTCGCGGAGACCGGCGAGGAGCTGACGTACACCACGCTCAACCCCACGGCCATGCCCTCCGCCCTGCCCGACGAGGAGAACACCCCCTGGACCCACGGCGGTCCGCCGCAGCCGTACGAGCCCACCGACGAGGACGCAGAGGAGACCTGGGAGTGACCGCCCTCCTTCCCGACAGCGGGGACCCCGAAGCCCTCACTCCCGGCGAACGCGCGGACCGGGCGGTCGCGGGGATCCTGACCAGCCTCGACACCGCGCCCGGCCGGGGCGTCGTGGTGGACTCGCCTCCCGGGGCCGGGAAGTCCACGCTGGTGGTGAAGGCCACCGGCCACCTGACCTCCGCGGGCCACCAGCTCATGATCGTCGCGCAGACCAACGAGCAGGTCGACGACCTGGTGGACCGCATCGCGCGGGAGCATCCCGGCCTGGCCCTCGGCCGCCTCCACGCCGGCGGCCACGTCCTCCCGCCCCGCGTCACCCGGCACCCCAACGTCACCGGAAGCAGCCAGGTGACGGACCTGCGCGACCTGCCCGTCGTGGTGTCCACCGCGAAGAAGTGGTCGTTCGTCACCCCGGACAAGTGCGCGCCGTGGCGGTGGGCCATCGTCGACGAGGCGTACCAGATGCGCTCGGACGGGCTCCTGGCGACGGCCCCGCTGTTCGCCCAGGACGACTCGCAGGTCCTCTTCGTCGGCGACCCCGGCCAGCTCGACCCCTTCGCCACCGTGGAGTCCGACCGCTGGCACGGCCTGACCTGGGACCCCCTGCGCAACGCGGTCGACGTCACCCTCGCCCACAACCCCGACCTCCTCCGCCACCAGCTCCCCGTCTCCTGGCGCCTTCCGGAGACGGCGGCACCCCTGGTCGAGCGGGCCTTCTACCCCTTCTACCGGTTCGTCCCTGGCACGACGGCACCGGAGCGCGTCCTGTCGTACGCCAGCCTGTCCCACGGCTCCACCCCACTGGACGACGTCCTCGCCCGGGCCGCCGACTCCGGCTGGGGCCACCTGGAACTCCCCGCCCGCCACACCCTGGACCAGGACCCGGAGGTGGCGGACGCCCTCGCGGCGACGGCGGCCCGGCTGCTGGAACGGGGCACGCTGGTCAACGGGGAACTTCTGACCGCGGACCGCATCGCGATCGGTACGGCACGCACCGTGCAGGCGGACGCGGTCCGCTCCCGCCTCGCCGCCCGCGGCCTGACCGACATCACCGTGGACACCGCCAACCGCCTCCAGGGCCGCGAGTTCGACGTCACCCTGGTCTGGCACCCGCTCTCCGGCCGCCAGGACGCCTCCGCCTTCCATCTGGAAACGGGCCGCCTGTGCGTCCTGCTCTCCCGGCACCGTTTCGCCTGCATCGTGGTGGCCCGCGCCGGCATCCGAGACCTGCTGGACCGGCATCCGCGCAGCAGCCCGGTGTACCTGGACGTACCGCCTAAGTTTCCGGATGGGTGGCGGGCACATCAGGTGGTTATGGGGCATTTGGGGCGGGGGGAGCACCGGGTGCGGGCGGCGTGAACATGGCACGAATGGGGTCATTGTCGGTGGCAGGCTGTACGGTCCACGAAGGCGTGGCGTGAGGGAGATATCCAGAACATGGCAGCAGTGATCGAGAACCCGATCATCAATTCGCCGTACGCGGAACCGGCCTGGCACTGGGAGCTGGACCAGCGGGGCCAGCCGACCGGCGAGCGGGTTGCCGGGCGCCGCCCGAGCGAGACCTGGATGCCCGTACCGCGTGTCAGGAAGGGACGCAAGACCGGCGCCGGCGTCCAGCACGAGCTGTTTCTCGACGGCATCCTGGAGGAGCGCAAAGGCCAGGACGTCATCGGTAACATCCGAGCCGAGGTCTCCCGCTGGCGCCAGGCCGGGTATCCGAACATCACGCCCACGACGCGTCGTCTTCTGGAGTACTGGACGGACGGTACCCGTGAGCGGAAGCTATTCTTCGCCCAGGTGGAAGCCGTGGAGACCGCCATCTACCTGACCGAGGTGGGCACGAAGCTCGGCAAGACGTGGATCGGTGCCCACCTGGACGAGGCCAACCAGGAGCACAACGCCGGCCTGCCCAGAGTCGCTCTGAAGATGGCGACCGGCGCGGGCAAGACCGTGGTGATGGCGATGCTGATCGCCTGGAACACCCTCAACAAGGTCGCCGGCCCGCAGGACCGCCGGTTCGCCAAGCGCTTCCTCCTGGTGGCGCCCGGTGTGACCATCCGGGACCGGCTGCGCGTGCTGATGCCCTCCGACCCGAACAACTACTACAAGGAGCGGGACATCGTCCCCGCAGACCTGTGGGGTGCGCTCGGTCAGGCTCAGGTGGCGATCACCAACTACCACACGTTCATGCTCCGGACTACGCGGGAGGGTCAGGGACTCGCGTCCAAGACCAAGAAGCTGCTCCTGGCCAGGTCCAAGGACGACCCCTTCGTCGAGACGCCCGCCATGATGGTCAACCGGGTCCTGCGCGATCTGGGCGGGAGCAAGGGCGAGATCATCGTCTTCAACGACGAGGCTCACCACTGCTACCAGACCCGCGGGGCCGCCCTGGAGGGGGCCATCACCGTGGACGAGCTGAAGGGGGAGGAGAAGAAGCAGGCCGAGGAGGAGAACAAGCACGCTCGTCAGTGGTTCGACGGTCTGAACCACATCATGCGCAAGACCGGCATCAAGGCCGTCTACGACCTCTCCGCGACCCCCTTCTATCTGAACGGCTCGGGCTACCCGGAGGGCACCCTCTTCCCGTGGGTGGTCAGCGACTTCGGACTCCTGGACGCCATCGAGTCGGGCCTCGTCAAGATCCCGCGTGTACCGGTGGATGACGACGCGGAACACAAGGATGTCTCGTATCTGAACCTGTGGGAGCACATCAGGGACAAGATGCCGACGCGCGCCCAGAAGCCGGCGACGCTCGCGGACAAGACGCTCCCCCCGGTACTGGAAGGTGCCGCCCACAGCCTGTACCGGAACTACGCGCAGGCGTTCGCGCGGTGGGAGGAGGAGACCCGGGGCACCGGATCCACGCCCCCGGTGTTCATCATCGTCTGCAACAACACGACGGTCTCGAAGTGGGTGTACGACCAGATCGCCGGACGTGAGCTCCCGGACGCGGACGGTCTCGGCAAGCCGGGCATGCTGGAACACTTCTCCAACTACGACGCCCAGGGCCGCCGCTATGCCGTCCCGCGCACCATCCTGGTCGACTCGGCGCAGCTGGAGTCCGATAACCCCCAGCTCGACGCCCAGTTCAAGGCAGCGGCGGCCGAGGAGCTGGAGGCGTTCAAGGAGGAGTACCGCACCCGGTTCCCGGACCGCGACGTGGAGGCTCTGAAGGACGCCGACCTGCTGCGCGAAGTCCTGAACACCGTCGGTAAGAAGGGCAAACTCGGGCAGGACGTGCGGTGTGTGGTGTCCGTGTCCATGCTGACGGAGGGCTGGGACGCCAACACGGTCACGCACATCCTCGGGGTCCGAGCCTTTGGCAGTCACCTGCTGTGCGAACAGGTGGTGGGCCGCGGCCTGCGCCGCATCTCGTACGCGGTCAACGAGGAGGGGCTGCTGGAGCCGGAGTACGCGGACGTGTACGGCATCCCGTTCCAGTTCATCCAGACCGATCCGAACCGGGAGCTGAAGTCCAAGCCTCGACCGGAGCCGAAGCACGTCCGTGCCATGAGGGACCGGGAGGACCTGCGCATCACTTTCCCTTGCCTGGAGGGATACCGGGTGGAGGTGGAGGAGGCGCAGTTCTACGCGGACTTCACCGAGGCGGAGCCGTTCAAGGTCGACGAGGGCGTCGCCACACGGGCCGATGTGGAGGGCATCGTCGGAGAGCAGGCCCGGCACACGCTGGTCGACGGCAGGGACATCCGCGTGCAGCAGGTCTCCTTCCAACTGGCCAAACACGCAATGGACTTGCTGGAGGATCCGAAACTCGGACGTAAGCCGTGGATGTTCCCGAACCTGGTATGGCTCGCCAAGGACTGGATCACACACTGCGTCGGCACGGACAACCAGCGCGCCCTGGCGATCATCTCCCAGGTCTCCGAAGAGCGGCAGCGGGCTGCTGAGTTGTTCTTCGCCGCGCTGAACCGCCAGGAAGGCGACAACACGTCCAAGGTGCTGCCCATCTTCGCGCGCTATGCGCCGGAAGGCTCCACGGACAACGTGGACTTCTACACCACCAAGGCGGTCTACGAGGCCGACGAGGACAAGTCGCCGGTGAACTACGTCGTGCTCGACGGGATAGACGGCAACACGTGGGAGCAGATCCTGGCCACGCTGCTCGACGGCAACAAGAACGTGCAGTCGTACGTCAAGAACGACCACCTGGAGTTCGCGATCCCCTACCTCTTCGCGGGACGTACGCACCGGTACCTGCCCGACTTCATCGTCCGGCTGAAGCCCCGGGACGAGGACGACGAGCAGCGCCACCTGATCGTGGAGGTTTCCGGCTCGCGCAAGTCGGCCGGCAAGCGGGCGGTGAAGGCGGAGACCGCGCGGATGTGGTGCGCGGCCGTGAACAACCACGGCGGCTTCGGCAAGTGGGGCTATGTCGAGCTGTCTCAGAACCCGACCACGTTCAAGTCCGGCCTGGCGGCCGCGATCGAGTCGCTCTACGGCGACGGGGCGTTGACGGGTCTGTGCGAGGAAGGGCTCAAGAGCGTGGACAGGCTCAAGAGCGACGATATCGAAGCGGACTGGGGCGACGACGACTACCCCTGGGACGACGACCTGTTCAGCGCGGCGCGCGAGGCCGAAGGCGAATCCCGGCAGCGGCGGCAGCACGACGGCAACGACGACGAGGAAGGGAAGTAAGCACGATGGCCGCTCCCCGGAAGCGCAGTGCGAAGACCGCCGCGAACAGCACCAAGGCCGTGCAGGCCATAAAGCATGAGGAAACACGAGTGAACAACCCGACGGCGGACGCGTTCGACCTGGTCACGGAAGCGGTCGAGGCTGCCATGACCTGGCGCGGCAAGCGCGACTTCGCCAAGGACCCCCAGCTTGTCTGGAAGGGCAAGGACGAGCAGGACCGCGAGGACCTGGAGGTCCCGGCCCCGCCGATCTTCCGCCAGGAGCGGATCGAGCCGCGCTACCTCGTCAAGCAGCTGATGGACGAGACGAAGAGGCGGCGGGAGAGCGAGGGAGGTGAGAGCGCCGGGGAGGAACTCTCGCTCTTCGGTACCGAGTTCTTCGACGACGGTATCCCGGACGAGCTGGACAAGGTCGACTGGTACAACCACCAGATGAACTGGACCAACCGCATGATCCTGGGCGACTCGCTCCAGGTGATGGCGAGCCTTGCGGAGCGGGAGAATCTGCGGGGCAAGGTTCAGATGGTGTATATCGATCCGCCGTATGGGATCAAGTTCGGGTCGAACTGGCAGGCACGGGCGGACAACTCTCGGGTGCGCGACGGAAAGCTAGAAGATGCGACTCGAGAAGTCGAACAGATTAAGGCTTTTCGCGACACTTGGGATCTGGGAATCAGTTCCTACCTCACCTATCTCCGCGATCGCCTAACATCAGCCCGCGACCTCCTTACCGAGTCTGGCTCTATTTTCATCCAGATCGGTGACGAAAATGTTCATTTGGTCCGCTCGCTACTGGATGAAGTGTTCGGATCTGAAAACTTCGTCTCACTGATTGCTTTCAAGACGACATCTGGGGCGGGAAGCTTTGCAGGCGGCACTAACGTGCTCGCCTCCGTTGCCGACTACGTCATCTGGTACGCACGGAACATCGACACCGTCAAGTATCGCCAGCTCTACGTACTCAAGCAGCTCGGAGAATCAGGCGCCAGCGGATACAACTTCGCAGAAACATCTGACGGCACCCGCACAAGATTCAGTTCTACCCCGCCTGAAGGAAGTCGAGTTTTCACGGCTGATAATCTCACAAGCCAGACAACTCGCGTGGGGCAAACGACCGTATTTCCGGTAACGGTTGACGCTGTCACCTACCGCCCGGCGAAAGGAGGATGGAAGACCAATCGCGAAGGGATGGAGCGCCTCAAGAACGCAAAGCGATTGATTGGGCTGGGTCGAACCTTGCGCTACGTAAGGTACTTTGATGATTTTCCGGCCTTCCCCCGTAATAACCTTTGGGACGACACCACAACCGCAGGTTTCGGAGCAGATAAGGTCTACGTAGTCCAGACAAACACGAAGGTCATCGAACGCTGCATGCTCATGGCCACCGACCCCGGCGACCTGGTTCTCGACCCCACCTGCGGCTCCGGAACGACCGCCTACGTCGCCGAGCAGTGGGGCCGCCGCTGGATCACTGTCGATACCTCCCGCGTAGCCATCGCACTCGCCCGGCATCGCCTCATGGGCGCCAAGTACCCCGCCTACCTCCTCGCCGACTCCCTCGAAGGAAAGGCCAAGGAGGCCGAACTCAGCCAGCAGCCGCTCGACCGCTCGCCCTCGAAGCACGACATCCGCCGTGGCTTCGTCTACGAGCGTGTCCCGCACATCACGCTGAAGTCGATCGCGAACAACCCCGACATCAAGGAGGGGATGACCCGCGACCAGATCGACAAGGCGATCAAGAAGCACGCCGAGTTCGAGACGCTGTACGACCGCCCCTACGAGAACAAGAAGGCTGTCCGTGTCGCCGGCCCCTTCACCGTCGAGTCGCTCTCGCCGCACCGCTCCGTCTCCTTCGGCCAGGACATCCCCGCCTCAGAGAAGGCCGCCGAAATGATGCCGTCCGGCGCCTCGTACGAGGAGACGATCCTGGAGCACGTCAAGAAGGCCGGCGTGCAGAACGGCTACCGGAACGAGCGGCTGGAGTT
The DNA here is from genome assembly GCF_000980885.2 of Streptomyces malaysiense. Taxonomy (GTDB): domain Bacteria; phylum Actinomycetota; class Actinomycetes; order Streptomycetales; family Streptomycetaceae; genus Streptomyces; species Streptomyces malaysiense. Next base: position 20,023 of record NZ_LBDA02000106.1, read on the forward strand.
CGAGTCGGTCGAACCGGTGTCCGGGCGGATACTGACCGCCGTCGGCATCCGCAAGGACGCCGAGGAGGGGACACCGGCCCGCGTCGGTATCGCGCTCGGTCCCGAATACGGAACCGTCGACTCCCTCTTCATTAAGAACGCTGCCCGTGAAGCCCTCAGGTTCGGCGAGATCGATCTCCTCCTCATCCTCGGTTTCGCTTTCGACGCGAACGCGACCGAGGCGACCAACGAGATCAACCAGGAGCGGGGCGAGTTCTCCGTCATCCAGCAGCGTCAGGTCGGCAAGATGGCCGTGCTCAACGTCCGTATGAACCCAGACCTCGCCATGGGCGACGAACTCGCCAACACAGGCGCCGGCAACCTGTTCACGGTCTTCGGCGAGCCCGACATCGAGCTGACGGAGACGAGCGACGGCCAGCTCGTCGCCGAGATCAGGGGCCTCGACATCTACAACCCGACGACGGGTGACGTCCGTGCCGAGGGCCCGGACGACATCATGATGTGGTCGATCGACACGGACTACGACGCCGAGGCCTTCATCGTGCGTCACGTCTACTTCTCGGGCGAGAACGGGAAGTCCACGGGGCTCAACCCGTACGAGCGGCTCGGCAAGGCGCTCAAGGGACAGATCGACGACGAGGCGCTGTCCACCCTCTTCACCACGAAGTCCCGCCCCTTCCCCAAGCCCGAGTCCGGACGCATCGCCGTCAAGGTCGTCAACTACTACGGCGACGAAGTCCTCAAGGCCATCGACATCTGACACCACCGGGTGGGGTGCGTACCGCCACGGCACGCACCCCACCCGCCACCGATCACGCCACACGAAAGCGCCACGTCACCGCACCAGCACCAGCACAACAGCCAGTTTCGGGGGGAACAGTGCAGTTCACGGACGCCCAGCGCACCGCCATCGACACCCACGACGACAACCTCCTCATCGTCGCCTGCGCCGGTTCCGGCAAGACGGAGGTGATCTCGCAACGGATCGCCCGCCTGATCGGGCGGCCCGGTGTCCAGCCCAGGAACATCGTCGCCTTCACCTTCACCGAGAAGGCCGCAGGCGAGTTGAAGGAGCGTGTGCACACACGGATCCGCGAACTCCACGGCGAGGTGCACGGCCTGGCCGAGATGTACATCGGCACCATGCACGGCTACGCCCTCGACCTGCTGCACAGCCACGTGCCCGAGGCGTTCAAGTACAACGTCCTCAACGACGTGCAGACCCGCCTGATCATCGACAAGTACAGCACCCAGTCAGGGCTGACCACGACGAGCGCGATCGTCCAGGGAACCCCGAAGCCCCTGCGGCGCTGGGTCAACTCCAAGCTGTACCAGCAGGTCATGTCGATCCTCCGGGAGGACGACGTAGATCTGGACGGGCTCCGCCCCGACGTGGCGGACGGGCTCGACAAGTACATGCGACTGCTCAGCGACCGCGCGTACTTCGACTACACAGCCATCCTCCACAACACCGCGGTCCTGCTCAATGACGACAACGACGAGGGCGACGAGTCCGTCCTGAGCCTTCAGCGGCACGTCAAGGAGACCGTCAGGTACGTCGTCGTCGACGAGTACCAGGACACCAACCCGGTCCAGGAGCAGCTGATCCGCGGGCTCACCCGCCACGGGGCGAACCTCTGCGTGGTCGGTGACGACGACCAGACGATCTACCAGTGGCGCGGCAGTGCTGTCGAGAACATCCTCACGATCGAGAACCGCTACCCAGGCGTCCGCCGAGCCACGCTGAACGAGAACTTCCGCTCCAGCCCCGCCATCGTCGACCTCGCGCGCCGAGTCGTCGAGCAGATTCCGCCTGGCGAACGCCTCAGCAAGGCGATGACGGCCGCCGGCCACCAGACTTTCGAGCGCGGCGACCTGCTGGCACTCGAATTCCCGGACACGGAGGCGGAGGCCGGCTGGCTCGTGGACCGCATGGAACGGCTGCGCGGCGTGCCGTTCCAGGACCGGGAAGGCAGCGAACCCCGGGGACTCGACTGGTCCGACTTCGCCGTCCTGTTCCGCTCCGTTAAGGCCGACGCCGGCCCGCTCGTCGAAGAGCTCCGACGCCGCGACATCCCATATGTCATCAAGGGCCTGACCAAGCTCTTCGAGACACCGGAGGTCCAGGCGGCAGTCAGCTGCTTCCGGTTCGTCGCGGGGGAGGCCGACGAGCAGGACGTGATCGACGCATGGATCGACGCCGGCGTCGGGCTCACGGAGGGTGATGTCCGCGCCGGACTCCCCGTGCTCACCGCGGCCATGCGGTGGGACGCGTCCAAGCCCTGGGACTCCACCACGCTCCAAGGCGTCTTCCTTGATTTCCTCGAAGCCGTCGAGCTGCGCGAGGAGCGTGTTCCGCGCGAGCGGGGCGAACTCGTCTACTACAACCTCGGTCGCTTCTCCACCGCGATCGGGGACTTCGAGCGCATCCACCTCACCAGCGAGCCCCAGCAGCGGTTCGACGCGTTCGCCAAGTGGGTCGAGTACCAGGCTCCCGACTACTACGAGGAGTCCGACGGGGACAACGGCTACGCCCAGCCCAACGCCGTCGTCATCGCCACCGTCCACCAGGCCAAGGGCATGCAGTGGCCGGCCGTCTTTCTGCCCGCCCTGCGCAAGAACACCTTTCCCGCCTCCGGCCGGGGCGGACTCGGCGTATTCCACGTGGTCGAAGAGAGCCTCGTCCCGGGCGCGGCCCGCTACCGGGGCACCGAGGCGGACGAGCGCCGCCTGTTCTACGTCGCCGTCACCCGCGCCCAGAAGTACCTGGCACTCTCCTTCGCCCCCACGGAGAAGCGCACAGGCAAGAAGCGTTCGGACTTCTTCAACGAGGCCACGCAGGTGCACACCGTCCTGACCCGCGAGGTCCACCCTTCCCCCGACGGACGGCTCACGCCAACCCCCATGCGCGGTATCCCCGAGGTCGTCATGTCCTTCTCGGACCTGAAATACCTCTTCGAGTGCCCGTACTCCTTCAAGCTCCGCCTTCTGTACGGCTTCGACTCGCCTCTGCAGAAGGAACTCGGCTTCGGCAAGTCGCTCCACGACGTCATGGCGGAGATCCACAAACGGGCCATCGAGGGCGACATCGCTGCCCCGGAGGAGGCGGAGGACCTGGTGGACCGTCACCTCAACCTCCCCTTCGCGAACAAAGCGGCGGCAGACCAGCTCCGCCCCGCCGCCGAGACGGCCGTGCGGCGCTACCTGGAACGTCACGGCGCGACCCTGCACCAGACGAGATACTCCGAGCAGCCCGTCGAGATCCACCCGGTCCCCGGCGTCACCGTCACCGGCCGAGTCGACCTGATCAAGCGACTGGACACGAACGAGACGTCGGTCGTCGACTTCAAGTCGAGCGAGCGCGCTCAGGCCGAGAACCTCACCCGTGACCAACTGCACCTGTACGTGCTCGGGTACCGGGAGCTGACGGGCCAGAACGCGGATGTCGTAGAGGTCCTCAACCTCGATAAGGCAGGACGTGACACGCGCGAAATGGTGGACCCGGAGGTCATGACCGACCTCAGCAAGCGGGTCACGGAGGCTGCGGACTCCTTGCGCACCAACCGGCTACCCCGCCTGGACAGTTGGTGTTCGTCCTGCGCCGGCTGCGACTTCGCTGGCATCTGCCGAAGCCGCGAAAGTTGACTGGACTCTGCCATCCCACCTGAGAGCCCGTTCCCGGCCTGTGCCAGGGCACGGGAAGCCCCAGCCCCAGTTGGGCGTACGCAGTTCGGTACGCGGCATTGCCGCCGGTGTGATGCGGGATCGGGCGGCACCGCTCCCGCATCACCTGTCATCGGCCATCGACGCCTACACCGCTCAAACCTCCGTCACGAACCCCACGAACCGCGACCACCCCTCACGCCCCACCGCGAAGTGAGGGCGCGCCACGTCCTTGGAGTCCCGTACGCAGATGGCCTGTTCGGTGACGGCGACCTCGACGCAGCTGTCGCCCTGGGTGCCGCTGTAGCTGGACTTGAACCAGGCCAGTTCCGTCGTGCTCATAGCTCTCCTCGCAGTCGCTCCAACAGACCCCGGGAGTCTTTGGGGTTCAGGGCCTGCGAGCGCAGTGTGTCATAGCGCTGGTAGAGGAGGCTCACCTCTTTCGGGTCGGAGATCAGGCGGCCGTTCTGCTGCCCCTCGGAGTACGCGAGTCGCTGCCGTTTCGGCGTCTCCAGCAGCTGCAAGGGACCATCCAGACACGCGTGGAACTCCGTGTCCAGCGGCATGATCTGCAACGTCACGTTGCGCGGCGCGGTCAACTCCAGGACATGGTCGTACAAGCCCCGCATCACATCCGCCCCGCCGAGCTGACGTCGGAACACATGCTCCTCGACGATGAAGCTGAAGGGGACGCTGTGCCGCTCACCCAGCAGCTTCTGCCGACCGAGCCGCGCGACGAGCTGGTCCTCCAACTCCTGATCCGACAGCAGCGGGATGCTGTTGTCGAACACCGCCCGCGCATACCCCTCCGACTGCAACAACCCCGGCACCAGCCGACACTCATACGTACACAGGCTCACCGCCACCCGCTCCAGCCGTGCCCACTCCCGGAACCACGCCGCGAGCCCCACATCCCCCCGCCCCCGCGTCACGTACTTCGACGACTTCCGCAACGCGCCAGTGTTCCCGAGGAGTTCCTCCGACCGCACCACGTACGACTCGTCGGGCATCCGCCGCCCCAGCTCCACCGACTCCACGGTGTGCTTGGAGAAGCGCACCAGGTCCGCGAACTCGGCCCTGCTGTACCCCGCGTGCTCGCGCAGCGCCTGCTGGACGGCACCCCAGGTCCGCAGACTGTCCGAGGGGTCGGGCTCGCGGTCCGGCTCACAGGCGGCCAGGTCGTCGCCGTCAGGACCACCGTCATGACTGCCGTCGCGGCCGTTGCCGCCGCCGTGGTCGCTGCCTACGCTGTCGATGCCGCCCGTCATCCGCGGCCACCTCCGGTTCCGTACGCGTACTGTCCGTCGTACCTGCGGCCGACGGCACCCAGAGTGACGGACCGTACCCCGTACCGTCCACGGAATGTGCCCGTACGCTGACGTACCGTACGGGCCAGGCGCCTGGAACACGCCCCCGCGCGCCCGTCACCGTGGCCTCATGAACGGAACCACCCCCCAACTCTCCGCAACCGTACGCACGTTCTCCCAGCTCCTGTCGTCCACCCGCCGCGGAGCCCGCCTCGCCCGTCTGCTCGCCGTCGAACAGCTCCGCGCCTGGGAAGTGTCACCCGGCGTCACCGAGCGCGCCGAACAGATCGTGGCCGAACTCGCCGGCAACGCCGCCCTGCACGGCCGCGTCCAGGGACGCGATTTCCGCCTCGTCCTCACCCTCGACACCGGCACCCTCCGCATCGCCGTCACCGACGCCCGTGGCGATCAACTCCCGTCCCTGTCGGCCTCGGCAGACGTCGGCCCTCTCCCCGACGCCGAGTCGGGTCGAGGCCTCCTCCTGGTCGCCGCCTTGGCCGACCGTTGGGGCACGGACCCGTATCCGCCCGGCGGCAAGACGGTCTGGGCCGAATGCGCCTGTGAACCCCACGGCCCGGACACGCACAGCGGGCGTACCTGACCGCGACGGCCGGGCGCGGTTCACCCGCTACGCGGCACGCGGCTGAGCACAACCCTCGGCCATGACTGAGGAGTTCAAGCCAGACGTCTGGGTGAACCGCCACCGCAACGGCTCCAAGCTTGAGACCGGTAGCTGCCGTTGGGGGAAACCGTCCCAGAACCGGCAGCCTGAGTGGGAGACTTGGGGCCTAACGACCCAAGGAGTTCAAAACATGGCAACAGATGCCCACGACGGACCCGTTTCGGCAGCAGACGGACGTGGGCAGCGAGTCCTCGACCTCCTGGACAAGGCAATCGACAGCCAGAACCTACTGGTGCGCAAGAACATAGCGCGGGCCCGCCAACGGACCCCAGAGGCGACGCCGGCAGAGGTGATCCGCAATCTGGAGCGGATGTACGTCAGCGCCTTGACCGGAACCGGTGCTGCAGTTGGAGGAACCGCAGCCGCGCCCGGCGTCGGCACGGGAGTCGCACTGGCACTCTCGGCAGGCGAAGCTCTCTCGTCCCTTGAACTGAGCGCCCTCTTCGCCCTCTCGCTCGCCGAGGTCCACGGAGTCCCCATCGACGAGATCGAGCGCCGCCGAACGATCGTGATGGGAATCATGCTCGGCGGGAGTGGCTCCGCCACCATTACCAAGGCCGCCGAGCGTACGGGGCAGCACTGGGGACGTCAGGTTGTCGCCAAGGTGCCCGTCGAGACGTTGCGTCAGATCAACAAGATCCTGGGAAAGAACTTCATCACGAAGTACGGGACCAAGCAGGGGATCATCGTTCTCGGTCGAGTGGCACCCTTCGGTATCGGCGCTGTGATCGGTGGTGGTGCCAACGCCGCCATGGGCACTCTGGCTGTGAGGGCCGGTCGTCGCGCCTTTGGCCCGCCCCCGACGTCGTGGCCAGGGCTGACGTCCAGCACGCCGCCAGCGTCCGAGAACTCGCCTGGCTGACCCTCGGTGCACTGAAGTACGTCGAGCGCCCCGCCTCCGCTGTCGCAGTCGATTACGGCGTGTCCAGCGCCTACGTGGTTGCCGCGTGACCTCGCTCCGGGCCATCGGAGCGAGGTCACGCGGAACATCCCGTCCGCGATATCCCACGTGATGCGAGCCGAGACCGGCAGGACACGGCAGCAGGCACGGTATACATCAGCTCAACCAAGGGGGTGCTTGTGGGCGACGGAGGGTTCAACCGCACGTGTTTGAAGTGCCGCAACTCCATCGAGGTAGACCAGGACGGGCGCGTGGTCGCCCATGACAGGCCGATAAGTCGTTTCCCCTGCTATGCCTCTGGTCAGCTCGCCGCACTTGTGTCGGTCGAGTGGGGACCCGGGCCTCGACGTAGCCGGCGGACTACGGTCAGAGACAAGGGGCGCGGGCGTGCCTTGCGGGAGAAGACCGAGTACCTCATGCCCCCTGAGTGGCTGCCGAATTATCGGGGTGAGCACCTGCCGACAATCGGCCTGCCCGCCAAAGGGTGGTTCGGTGTCTGGTTCCCGGCTCACACGATGTGGGAGCACGAGCGGAAACTGTCCGGCTGGGTCGGAAGCGATAGATCGTTCCGGTGGGACAGCCGCGAGGGGTGCTGGACGGTGGCCAGCGCTCACTTCCCCCACATCAGCCGGGAGCTGCTCCGCAGGTATCCGAGCGTCCTCATCGGCCGTGAGTACAACCCACGTGAAAGGTGCAACTCGTCCTGTCAGAACGCCCAGGGCTTCCTGTGCACCTGCTCCTGCCGTGCCAAGTACCACGGTCGTGGTAAATGGCGAAGCGGGTGGAGGACTCTGGGCGAGTTCAGCGGTCGGCGCGCGGGGAGGCCGTGGCACTGGATGGCCGTTGCCGTTGGTGGCTGATCACCTCGGCACCCGCTCGCGGAGCGAGCCTGCGCAGGGCCGAGCTCCGTGCCCCGCTCCTGCCGACGGCTTGTTCACCGCCTGCGCGACGCCTGGACAGGGCCGAGCGTGGCTCCCGGTCATCAGACAGCGACCACGTGCACGTCCGACGGCGCGAGAATCGTCAGGTAGGCGTGGATGTCCCCAGGGTCGGCGGTGAAGATCACCGAGCTGCCGTGCCGGGCCGCTGCCAGGGCCACCCAGGCGTCCACCGCGTCCGGCCGCTTCTTCGCCGGCAGGACCGCCCGCCCCAGAGCGGTCCCGATGCGCCGCCAGTCCGCGAGGTCCGGGCCCGTCGCGCAAGCCAGACACTCCGGACGGCCCGCCTTCGTCTCACGCATGGGCGGCTCGGACGTACGGGCCTGAGGGACCGTGCAGTCCTTCAGGACGCCGGACAGGGCATGCACCAGCGCCGGCTGGGGACGCCACACCTGGGCGAGGACCGGTCCGAGCACCAGCGCCCGGTGCGGGACCGTGCGTAGTCCCTCGTGCAGAGCCACCGCCTTCGCTTTGCGGTCGGCGAGTGCGATGAGCATGCCGGTGTCGTAGACCGGCACCCGTGCGCTCACGCGGCGTGTCCCGGACGGCGGCCTTGCCGGTCGCGGCCGTGGACGAGCCCCAGGGCCTCCTCGACCTCGCGGCGTTCCTGCTCCGTCAGCTCAGCGGCCGGTTCCGGGGCAGGTTCGGCGGGCAGCCCGTCCGCTGCACGCTCTGCCCGGGCGATGAGTGCGTCCACCTCGGCGAACTGTTCCTCTATGGCATCGCTCTCGGCCATCTGGCGCGTTGCGGCATGCACCAGATAGGCCGAGACGTCCATTCCCGCCCGTTCCGCGTGCTGCCTGATGCGTTCGGCCTGGTCCTGCTCCAAGCTGATGCTGATGCGCGTCTTCGCCACGAAGGCATCGTAATACGCGTATGACGACAGTGCCAATGCCGCCGGTCGAGGTGGACAAGCAGGCACGCCCCCTCTCCCCGGCGCCCCGTCCCGTACCGCCCCGCCCCGCCCACCAGCCGGCGTCTGCCGCCTGCCCCGCGCGACGGGCCTGCGGTCCGACTGCGATCCGTCACCGCGTCCGGAGCGTCAACGCCGCGATCACCCGATCTGCGTCGTCCCGCCACGCACACAACTCCGCGTGCGTGGGAGCCAGCTCGTACCCGTGGTAGTGGCAGGCCCGGCTGAGGCCGGCCCAGGTCGCCGACCAGCGGCGGGCCGTGTCGGGGTCGGCGTAGGACTCCAGGCACAGGGCCTGGGCGTGCGGCGGGCAGTGGGCCAGCTGCGGTTTGCGTGCCTGCCAGTAGCGGCGCAGGGCCTCTTCGAGGGCGTGGCGCAGCAGCAGTGCCACGGCGCGTGGCCAGACTCCCGTGGTGGAGGCGGTGGCCGTGCCGAGCAACCGGTCCGCGCCCGCGAGCAGTTCCTCAGGGGTCGAGATGGACGGCGGCGGAGGTGGGAGGGGTACGGGAAGCCGGGGCGGGCGCGCGGTCGGGACGGGTGTGGCCGGGCGGATCGTGGTCACAGGGATCGCACCGCCTTCGCGAGTTCCGCGGTGCGGCGGATGATCTCCTCCACGTCGTCGACGGGCACGGCTTCGTGGGAGCCCTTGTTGCACCACCGAATGTGGTCGGTGCCCTGCTGGCCGTAGGCCCGGGTGAGGTCGGTCATGGTCTCGCCCACCCGGTCGGTTTCCCCGTAGAGGGCGAGAGAGGCCAGTTCGGTGAGCTTGTGTGCCTTGGCGATGCGTCGCTCGATCTCGTCGTGGGGCAGGCCCGTGCCGAGGAGCCGGCGGCGGGCCGGTTCGAGGAGGGCGGCCTCCAGGGCGGTGCGGCACAGGCCGGGCAGGACCCGGGCGACGACGTCGCCGGGCAGGTCACGGGTCCTGGCGAGCGCCTTCGCGTCGTACAGGGCCTGCTTGACGGGGTCGTCGCCGGAGCGGACGCGTACGGCGGAGCGCTCACGGCGGTCGACGGTGAGGACGGTGGCGGGCAGCCGCAGGTACTTCAGGGCCTGCGGCAGGCGGGTGTCGTGGGTGAAGACGACGACCTGGCGGTGCTCGGCGAGGAGGGCGAGGACGCGGGCGAGGCCGTCCACCTTGGCGGGGTCCATGGACTGCACCGGGTCGTCGATGACGAGGAACCGGAAGGGGTTCTCCGGGAGGAAGGTGCGCGGGAGGAAGAGGGACAGGGCGAGGGAGTGCAGTTCCCCCTGGCTCATCACGCCGAGCGCGGGGGCGTCGATGTCGTCGACGGTCACGTCGAGGGCGACCTTGCGCTGGGTTGCGGAGCCGCTCAGGCGGACCGGGCCGAGGGCGACGTTGCTCTGCTGGCGCAGGTTGGACCAGATGCGCTGGGCGTCCTCGGCGATGGGACGCATCCGGTCGGCGCGGATCTCGTCGTGGGTGGCCCTGAGCCATTTCTGGGCGGCCTTGACGCGGGCCAGGTGCGGGGCCGCCTGCTCGGCTGCGTGGGCCTTGTCCAACCAGGCAGCGAGCGCCCGCGCGGCGTCGCGCCAGGTGTCGTCCTGGTCTGCGAGGCGTGTCGCGGCCTCCTGGCGGGCGACCCGTGCGGCGTCGGCGGCGATCCGTGCGGCGTTCTCGGCGGCGGATGCCAGTACGGCCGGGTCGGATACGGTGCGGCACCGCAGCCAGTCGTCCCAGGCGGCGGCGATCTCGGACGGCAGCCAGTCGGGGGGCGGGACGGCCAGGCCACGGACGGCCTGCGCGGCCGCGTCGAGTTCCCTGCGGGCGGTGAGCACCTGCTCGGCCTCGGCGCGCAGCAGGCTTTCCTGTTCGGCGGCGTCGCGTGCCCATTCCTCGTCGAGGCGGGCCGTGCCGCCGCACACCGGGCAGGTGTCGAGGGCGGGGTGGGCGCGGTGGTGGGCGAGCGCGCGGGCGAGGAGTTCGGCGCGGCGCAGCGCGTCCTCGGCGGACGTGCCCCGCAGGTCCTCGGCGGAGGCGATGGCTTCGCGCAGCCGGGTCACCGCCGTGGCGACCGCCTCGATGTCGGGTCCGGTCAGGGTGGAGCGGCGGCGCAGGTCGAACAGGAGGGCCTCGTCCACCGGGCCGGTCCCGGCGGCCAGTTCGGCCGCCCGCGCAAGGTCCGGGCGCCGCCCGCTCAGTGCGGTGTGGGCGCTCTGGGCGCGGGGGTCGTCGGTGCCGTCCAGGAGGGTGAGCAGGGCGGGGAGTTCGGCCTTCGCCTCCTTGGCGGGCGCGTCGTACTCGCGGGTCCGGTCTCGCAACCACTTGTCGGCGGCGGCGAGTTGCTCCAGACCGAGGATGGAGGCGACGGCGTCGTACATCTCGCTGGGCCTGCCGCCGATCACCTGGCCGAGTTCGGAGTACGACAGGAAGGGGCGGTAGGTCGCCAGATCCTCCTGCCAGCCGAGGCCCGGGAGGGGGACGGGGGCGTGGCCGGGCCGGTCGAGTTCGGCAGTGGAGTCGGCAACGTCGTCCCCGTGCCAGGTGCGCAGCACGGTGGCCGGCTCTGGATCGCCGTCGAGGCGCAACTCCACGGCGACCTTGGGTTCCTGGCCGTGGTGGAGGTTGCGCCAGCTCTTGCGCCAGATGTCGCTGCGGCCGCGCCAGCGGGCGTTGTCGCCGGTCAGCGCGATCTCGACGGCTTCCGCGAAGCTCGACTTGCCGGAGCCGTTGCGGCCGGTGACCAGGGTGAGTCCCGGGCCGGGGGTGAGGGGGAGACGTGCGGTACGGCCGATGCCGCGGAAGCCGCTGACCGTGACGGACTGCAGGTAGGCGCCCGGCATCCGGCCGCGCGCCCCGCCGTCGTCCTGGAAGGCGGTGAGCAGGAGGGCTCGGGTGCCCTCGTCGAGGTCCGAGCCGGCGAGGCGCGCGGCGATGAGACTGGCAAGGGTGCCCGCCGACGGCTCCTGGGCGGGCGGCCCTGCGGGAGACGAGTCCGGGGCGGGATCGGCGGGTACGGGCATGACGGGACTCCCGTGGAGGCGACGACTGCGGAGCGTACGGCCGGACAGGCCGACGGCAACTGAACGACAGGGGACACACGGGAACAGCGTTGTAACGCGGGGCCGTGAGACCTGAGTTGTGGACGACCATAGCCCACACAGACTCAACAATGGAACTCTTTGGAACTTCATGGAGATCATTGGACTCGGGGCCGGGATGTGACGCCCCGCCCCGGCCCCCGCGCTCACAGACGCCACTCCTCGAAGAGCACCCCCAGCAGCTCCTCCTGCCTGGCCTTCAGCACCTCGGGGGTCCACTCGACGTGCTGGAGCACCTGGCTGGTCAGCGCGAAGGGGACCACTCCCCCGCGGCCGGTGAAGTACTTGGCCTTCTTGGCGGTGAAATCGTAGTTCTGGGCCGCCGAGTTCTTGGCGCGGTTCAGCAGCACCAGGTTTCCCAGGCGGTGTGTCCACTGGGCACGCTGCTCCTCGTCGAACAGCCCGACCCACTGCGAATCGGCCTTCGGGTTCTGCGGCAGCACGTGCTCCACTGTGATGAGCGGGTGGTCGTAAGTCACTCCCTGCCCACGGGCCAGCAGCTCGTCGAGCCGGAGCAGCACGTACTTGCGGATCTTGCCGACCAGATAGAGATCGCCCTCGAGTCTCGCCCGGGTCTCGGCCTTCTCGTCGTCCCTCAGTTCGAGGGCCGGGGAGGCGAGGCCCTGCCCTTCGTCGAGCTGCCGAAGCAGCTCGGCGTAGCGTGTGACGCGGGGAGTCGTGTAGACGCGACGGACGAACATGCTGGCCGACAGCCGCTCCAAGGCCCGCATGAACGTGTCGAGCCATGCCGGGTCGTCCTCGTGGTGGCGCAGCGCCCAGAGAGCGGTGGGCCGCCAGTCGTAGTTGTCGACCTGCTGGAGCCTCCTGAACCAGGCGTTGACCGCCTCCGCACCCGAAGCGGACTCATAACGCGCTTCACGGATCTGGGCATAAGCCTCGGCATACGGCCGGACGACGTCATGGACGAAGACCTCGCCCCTGCCGGGGAGATAGCGGCTGAGTACCTGCTCAGGGAACTCCTTGAGCAGCTCCTGTTCCGCCCGCTTCTTGGCAAAGATCATCCGCAGGTGGAGGAAGAGTTCCGCGAAGTCGTCGCGCCCCAGCATCTCCTCGGCGTCCTCCCAGGTGGTGGCGCACGCCTCAGACGCCTCCGCCCCGAGATCCCCGATGATCTGCGACTTGAAGATGTCGGTGGGAGACAAGTCCAGGCCGCGGGAGTTCATGACGCTGAAGATCCGGTGTGCGCTGTCGAGGTCAGGAGTGCTGACGACGACAAGGAACGTCCGCTCGGCGAGCATCTGAGCCAGTTCCAGCCGGCGTTCCTCGGTCAACGCGGTGAGGCTGCGGTGGAGGACTGTCGCGTTGCGGAGGACGGCCTTCTGTGCGTCGGTCCGCAGGGCTTCCTCCTTGAGCGTCAGAAGAGTGCCCACTGCGCCCTTCGTCTGGACGTACTTCTCGAAGAAGTCCGCGTCACGGCTTCGCAGAGTGAGCCGCGGCCTCGGGGCGAGCCCACGGATCTTGGCACCCGGCTCCATGACCAGCCGGTCGAGGTCGCCGCGCAGCTCCGGATCCTCGGTGAGGTCGCGCAGGACCGACAGGAGGATGGTCAGGGTCGTGAGGCGCTGCTGGCCGTCGATGACGTCCGCCTTCGGGACCGCGCTGTTCTTGACGAGCACAACGGATCCGAGGAAGTACGGCTCATCCGTCCCACGGACCAGGGCTTCCTGCAGGTCCATCAGCAGTTGAGCGGCCTGCTCCTCCTGCCAGGCATAGGGGCGCTGGTAGTCAGGTATCTGAAAGTCGTAGTCACTGCTGAACACCTTGTGCAAGGGCATCTCGTGCGCCTCGAGCTTTTGCATGCCCCGATGATGTCGGAAAGGTGGAGCTCCGCGGCACTGATCCGATGCAACTTCCTTCCACGCGGGAGCGATTCCATGGGAGCCGCAGCCGTCCCACGCCTAGACGGGGGCTTCACCGTCTGCTGTTGTATCGACGACAGCGTGAGCACCCGCCACGTCCGGCATGAGGTTCAGCAGGGACCGGAAGTCCGGCCCCTCTCAGCCGACGCTCAGCCGCGCCCGTCTCCCGTGCCCCACACGTCTGCGTGCCACGTCAACGCCCGCCGCGCATAGGTGGCACCGAGCCGGACGAGCTGCCCGATCGTCAGGTCCGGCGCTGGGAAGCTCCGGTAGACGAAGTCGGGCGCGAACCCGTTGAAGGCCAGCGGAGCATTCGGGGCGGTTACAGGCCGCTCGGGCCCTGTGTCGCCCAGCAGGGTGCGCGCCTGGTCGAAGCAGAAGTAGTCGCCGTAGGCGCGGGCCTCCTGTTCGCGGTTCGCCCGCCGTGTCGGGCCGGGGCCGTGGGCAGGGCCAGGGCCGGTCAGGTAGACCAGCCGGAACTGGCCTTCCTGGATCTGCCAGCCGAAGCAGGGGGGCGTCTCCGCAGTGAACATCTCCACGATGCCCTGGCCCCGGCTCATCGTCGTCCGCACGATGACCCCGTCCTGCTCGATCTCCCGCACCAGCTCTGCCCGGACGAGGCCCGAGACATGCAGGCAACGCATCTTCTGCACGGTCGCGTCCAGTCGAGCGCTCTTGAGGATCGCGACCGCTTCCTCCGGCAGCAGCAACGGTTCCGCCCCCGCGGGGGTGCCGACCTCGGCGGCCAGTCGCACGAGCTTGCCGATCAAATCGAGCCAGTGCTCGAACACGTCGGCGCCGAACCCGTCCGCTTGCCGGAGACCGGGCAGACAGGGCCGCAGCGCGGCACACAGGTCCTCGTAGCTGCGGTAACGCCAGGCAAGACCGTTCGGGGTCGTCCATGAACCGTCCGGCCAGCCGGGAGCGACCAGGCTGAGCAGTACCAGGACGGGATGGTCCAGGCCGTGGAGCTTGCCCGCTGCGTACGCGTCCAACTGGCCAGTGTCCGGGAGCGAGAACACCTTGTTCTCGATCACCAGCGGGCTGCGCCCGGGATGCTCCACGACCAGATCGAGGTTGCGCCACTCCCTGAGGTTCCCCCGCTGCGCGGGA
>NZ_LBDA02000107.1 GCF_000980885.2 Streptomyces malaysiense
ATCGGAAAGACAACAGCTTCTTACTTCGCCGCCTCGGTCACCGACCGAGGCGACGACTTCTTCGACCAGTTCACCGACCGGTACAACGCCTCGCTTGCCGAGCAGGAGACCGGCATCTGCGCCTTCTACGTGCTCGTCGCCGAGGCCGGCTCGGTCCTCGGCAGGTTCAACCTGTACGACGTGCAGGACGGCACTGCCAGACTCGGCTACCGGGTCGCGGAGCAGGTCGCCGGCCGCGGCGTGGCGACCGCGACCGTCCGGGAGTTGTGCCGGACCGCGACCGCACGGCACGGCCTGCGCACACTGCGGGCGGCCACCTCCCATGACAACGCCGCGTCCCGGAAAGTCTTGACCAAGGCCGGGTTCCTCCCTGTCGGCCCTGCGACGCCGGCCGATCTCGGCGGCAAGTCAGGCACCTGGTACCAGCGCGGCCTCCAACCGTAGACAAGACCCGCCAGCCGTTCAGCGGCGAACTTTCTCCGCCACTCGGGGACCGTCTTCACGCCGGCCCCGACAGCCTGCGCGGCACCAGCATTCGGCGTCCCGTCAGCGCATGCCAGGACGATCCGAGCCCGCTCAGCCGTCGGAGCGTGCGTAATGGTGGCGGGCGCCGTGGGGCAGCCAGTTCGGGGCGGCGATGGCCGCCAGGGCGCTGTTGTGCGGGCGCAGGCTCCGTGACGTCGTCCGAACGGGCGGAGACATCCAGGCGTGTCGGAGCAGGCCCCAGTCGAGCGGGGCTGCGGTGGCCGGTCCGTGTCTCGCGTGGGTGACGTTTCAGTGCGGCGGCGACAGGCAGGTTGTGGTTGGGGAGCGATGCCGGGGCCGGTATTCCTGCGTGCGGGAGAGCCGAACTCCGTCAGTTGCCATGGCCGGCGGAGAAGCCGGCCGGCGTCGGTAGTGGGCACACCCTCGTCGGAACGCGTGCTCATACTGATCTTGCTTGACCCGGGGGGAGCGAGGAACCGCCGGTGGCGTTGAAGGCGTGCCCGCGGAAAAGGGGGCTCGGTTCTGACGGCCTCCGGGCCGACCACCGCCCGGCCCGCGACGAGACACCACACGGGGGTTGATGTGCCGAATTTTGATGACCTGCCTTCAGGCAGCGGAGACAGTGATCCGGCTCTCCTGTATCAGGGAGCGAACATTGAGCAGCTTCACCAGGTCGTTACCGACCGTTTCTCTTCGCACCGTTTGGCAGTTACGGGCGCGCATCAGATCCAGGGGAGGTTTCGATGCTTCCACGATGGTCGGATAGCACTGTATGAGCTTGGTTACGGAGCTGACGTACGCGTTCACACAGGAGAGTTGCCCACCTTCTACAATATCCAACTCCCCGTAGCTGGTGACGGGACGGTCATGGTGAACGATGCGCCGCTGAAATCCACGCTCTGTATCGCTGGGCCCGGGGACCGCCTGTCGATGAACTGGAACAGCGAGGCCGTGAATAATATATTGATCTTTCCATTTCAGGAGATGGAGAAAGCTGTCGTCAGGCGGCTGGGTGATCTCCCGTCGGGGGGTCTGCGCTTCAATAACGTGCTCGACGAGCGAAACCCGGTTATGCGGTCCTGGATCAAACTTGCACGGTCATTCTCCCTTTTTTCCCGGTCGCCGCTCAGTCACAGCTCACACCTGGGGATGCGGCATTTTGAAAACGCTTTGGTCGACAGCATCCTCGACGTACAGCCCCACTCGTGGAGCAGTGCGATAGCGGACCGTGGTCCTGCCATACTGCCGAACTCCCTGCGCAGGGCAACTAATTTTTGCGCCGAGCATGCCAATGAGCCGATTTCTGTATCTGATATCGCGCAGGCCGCCCGGGTGAGCGTGCGCACCCTGAGAGAAGGGTTCCGTGCCCACCTGGGCACCAGCCCCCTGGCGTACCTGCGGAGCGTACGGCTCGACCATGCCCACCGGGACCTGGTTGCCGTCGCTCGCGGCCAAGCGGCCGGCACGGTGACCGACATCGCTTGCCGTTGGGGCTTCACTCACCTGGGCCGCTTCAGCGCCGACTACCGGCGAGCCTACGGACAGTCACCGTCACAGACATTGCGTCACCATCTGTGAAGGAGTGCGTCTCGGTGCCGCAGACACCCGCGTCTTGGCTATCCGGAAACGCGCAGCGTCGGTGTCCCGAAGCGGATAGCAGTTGGACCGCATCGGCGGGAGTCTGTAACGCGGGAGCCAGGGCTTGACCCGGCACGGCCCACCAGGGTCGGGCTGGGGCGGCCTGTCGGCGGTACCAAGTGGCCGCCGAATTCGGTGCCAGATTGCCGGAATGGCTGCCACCGCAGTCACTGCCCTTCTGTGTAAGGAGAATTCTGTGCGAATTTCTGCGCGGCGCATCGGTGTGCTTGCCGGCTCGGCTGTCGCGGCCATGGGTATGGTCCTGGCCAACGGGGCCTCCGCCTCGGCCCAGGACCAGTCCGTGAACTTGGTCGCCGCGACTCCCGACTGGACCTGCGGCAAGACGTTGACATCGAACACGGTCCACCTGGTGTTCCAGTGCGACGCTGAGATTGAAAGGGTGGGGTGACAGGGGGCGTTGTCCCTGCTACATCCTCGTCATGAGGTATGCGGATGGCGGCGGTCTGACCGCCGCGGGGCGGGCGAAGCGTGAGGCGGTGCGTTTCGAGGCCGCGGAGGGCCCGTACGGCACCGAGCACGTCGATTCGCATGCCCCCATCCTCCGTGTCAGGGGTCGGCTGCGCCCGACCGTACTGATCGGCTGCTGATCGCCGTCACCCAGGCTGATCCGGTCAGTCCCCGACCCGAAAGGACGGCTCTTCATGGCGCTTACCATTCCCGGCTTCGATCACATCCGCCTGCCCGGCGCGGACGGTGTGGAGGTGGCTGCCGCTGTCGGCGGCAGTGGCAGCCCGGTCGTGCTGCTGCACGGTTTCCCCCAAACCCACCTGATGTGGCGACACGTTGCCGAACGGCTCACCGGCGAGCACACGGTGATCTGTCCTGACCTGCGGGGCTACGGCGCCAGCGACAAGCCGGCTGCCACCGGCCCCGATGTGTACGCCAAGCGCACCATGGCCGCCGACGTCGTGACCCTGGCGGCGGCGCTCGGCCACGGGCGTTTTGCCCTCGTCGGCCACGACCGGGGCGCGCTGGTCGCCTTCCGGGCGGGGCTGGACCACCCTGAGACCATCACGCACCTGGGCATCCTCGACGTCGTGCCGACGCTCGACATGTGGAACGTCCTGCACGGCGTCTCGGCGGCGGTCGGCTACCACCTCTTCCTGATGGCGCAGCCGCCGGGCCTGCCGGAGGCGTTGATCGCCAACAGTGCGGACGCGTTCTTCGGCTCGTTCCTCGACGCCTGGGCCAACGACGCGACCGCCATGCCGGAGGATGTGCGTGCCGAATACCTGCGGGCGAGCGCCGCGGCGGTGACGTCGATCGTCGCGGACTACCGGGCCTCGGCGGGGATCGACGTCATGCACGACCAAGCGGACCTGGACGCAGGATCGCAGCTGGCGATGCCCGTGACGGTCGTCCAGCAGGACTGGGGCGCGCAGCTGGGCTACGACGCTGCCGCGGTGTGGAAGGAGTGGGCGCCGGACCTGGACCACCGGCTGACCCGAGCGGGGCACTTCATGGCCGAGGAGGCACCCGACGAGATCGCGGCGGCGATCCAGGACCTGCTGGCCCGCTGAGCCTCCTGTACTGGGCCGCTTGCGTCACCCGCCCGACACTCTCCAGCCCCCTGGCCACTTTCTCGTCGACCGCCTGCAGCTTCTCCAGGTAGGTAGCGGGGGCGCCGGCTGCCAGGCGGCGACAGAGGCCGGCCGACTGCGCCCCGGTCTCCAGTGCTTCGTCCAGTCGTCCGGCTTGCCACGGGCCGACGGCGAGGTCGCCCAGACAACCCGAGAGAGCGGGCTCATAGGTCGCGGGGGAGGGTACAGGAAGCCGACGCTGGAGAGGGCGGTGATGACCTGGGGCTCGCATCCCGGCTGGCGGGAGAGCACCGACCGGTGGACGAGTACGGCCTCCTCCAGGGCCGCCCGCGCCTCCTCACCACGTCCGGCCTCGAACAGCTCACAGCCGAGGTTGCCCAGCGCCGTGGCGAGGACCTGCTCGTGCACACGCCCGCGGCGCTCAACCGCCACCCGGGCGAGCACCACGGCCTCCTGGCTCACGGCGAGCGCCTCCTGCGGGCGGGCGGCATGCGACGCCGAGGCCGGGCACTCCGAGGCTGCGGTCTGGCAGCAGGCCCTGGAGGCAACCACCGGCGGCAATCCCGTCGTGCCCGCGCCGGGCGCCGGAGCGACGCCGGGGGCCGCGGGCCAGCCGCTGATCCCGCACCGCGCCGGGGACAGCGGCTTGGAGGACCGGCCCGCCGACTACCGGTCGTTCATGGGGATCGTCGCGGGCGGCGAGGGCCCGTTGCAGGCCAAGAACATGGCTCACGAGCTCGGGCTGGAGGTGGCGCCGGGGAAGCTGGAGCCGGTGCGCGGGAAGCTGTGCAAGCCGGCCGAGCGTGGCTGGCTCGCCCGCATCCCCGCGCGAACACGATCGCCGCCAGCACATCGCGGTCACCGTGTCGGCGCCGACCTCCGCCCCGCGGACGCGTTGGCGCCTCTGGCACCACCCGCTGGGACAACTCCCAGCTCATCCGGCACCAGCCGGTCACATGTTGGCCGAGGGTTGAGGCAGGTCTACCGCCGCCGGTTCTTCCCGTCATTCCCCGCGGCGGTTTGCCGTCGGGGAGCTGAGTAGTCCCCACGCGCTCGGCTGAGAATTGACAGTTTGTTACTCGCTACCCCTGGGTTCTCTGGTACGTCTGGCCGAAACGGTCGAAACCTGACAGGGCGCCCATGCCGCACGCCTCCGAATTCCGGACCGAGACAGGTTGCGTTAGAACGCACTCCAGCTCCTAGGTTCGGAAGCATGCGATACGTCAGACTCGGAACGACTGGACTGGAAGTCTCCGCCATCACCCTCGGCTGTATGAGCTTCGGCGAGCTGGACCGGGGCGGCGAGCCCTGGTCGCTGGGCGCGGACGCCGGCCGGGACATCATCAAGCAGGCCCTCGAGGCCGGCGTCAACTTCCTCGACACGGCCAATGGGTACAGCGCCGGAAGCAGCGAGGAGATCGTCGGCCAGGCGGTCAAGGACTTCACCCGGCGGGAGGAGGTCGTTCTCTCCACCAAGGTCTGGATGCGGATGCGCCCCGGTCCGAACGGCGCCGGGCTGTCCCGCAAGGCGATCTTCGCCGAGCTCGATGCCTCCCTGAAGCGACTGGGGACCGACTACATCGACCTGTACCAGATCCACCGCTGGGACTACGACACCCCGATCGAGGAAACCCTCGAGGCGCTGCACGACGCGGTCAAGTCCGGGAAGGTCCGCTACATCGGAGCCTCTTCCATGTACGCCTGGCAGTTCGCCAAGGCCCTGTACCTGGCTGACCTGAACGGCTGGACCCGGTTCGTGTCGATGCAGGACCACTACAACCTCATCCACCGGGAAGCAGAGCGGGAGATGATCCCGCTCTGCGCCGACCAGGGCATCGGCGTGATCCCATGGAGCCCGCTGGCGCGGGGCAGGCTGACGCGGGCCCGGGACACCGCCACGGCGCGTGCCGCGACCGACGCGGGCGGCAAGATCCTCTACCGCGACGAGGACCAGTCGGTGGTCGAGCGCGTCCACGAGATCGCGGGCGAGCGGGGCCTGTCCCCGGCCCAGGTCGCCCTGGCCTGGGTCATGCGCAACCCGGCGGTGACCTCGCCCGTCGTCGGGGTCACCAAGCCGGCCCAGCTGGCCGACGCGGTCGCCGCGGTGGACGTCGGACTCGACGAAGACGAGGCCGCCTACTTGGAGGAGCCCTACCAGCCGCACGAGGCCGCCTACCTGGAGGAGTCCTTCTACAAGCGGCAGCCGGTGGCGGGCTCCCGGTAGTCCGGGCTGCCGCCGGGCCTTCGACGAGTCCTTGGCCCCGGCCTTCACGGACCTGTGGTCGGCCCGGCGGTGCTTGCGGGCAGTCGCGCGCAACCGCATGATCCGCGCGCTGCCCGCACTGGGCGGCCTCGACCAGCCGCTGGCGGGTCAGGATGTCCTCGCGGGACGATTCCATGCACTCGCGCAGCAGCGGCCAGGCATGGAACAGGACATCGTGGGTGATCTCCACGGTGTCCTGGTCCGCGGTGAGCAGCCGGGCGTCGATCAGCTTGTTCAGGACGGCCGCCGTGAGCCGCACGACGCCTTCGCCGGCGCCCGCGTCCGGGGTGAGGAGGCGGCGGTCCGTGCGGCGCCGCAAATAGATCCGGCCCTGGCCGAGGGCCACCAACTGGGGCAGCAGGCGCCGGAGTTCGGCGCGTTCGGCTCGTCCAAGGCGTCATGGACGGCTTCGGCCGTGGCGACGACGGCGCCGCCGAGCCGGCCCGCCGCGATGTAGTCGCCGCCCGCCGCCCGCCGCCCGCCG
>NZ_LBDA02000108.1 GCF_000980885.2 Streptomyces malaysiense
TACTGAGATTGAACTCGTGGTGTCGTAGGGGCTGACGGCTCGTCGTTCGTGCGGTATCACCGGGGCATGCGGTATCCACAAGGGGGCGGGCTGACCGTCGAACGGCAGCAGTTTCGCGAGGAGTTACGACTCAAGGCGGCCGAGAGGTTCGCCCAGGGCGAGGCGAGCTCGGTGATCGCCAAGGACCTGCGGGTCAGCGTCCGCTCCGTGCAGCGATGGCGGCAGACGTGGGCCGAGGGCGGCCCGAGGGCTCTGCGGTCACAGGGACCGGCGTCGCTGCCGAGGCTGAGCGAGAAGCAGTTCACCCAGCTGGAGGCGGAGCTGGCCAAGGGGCCGGCCGCGCACGGCTGGGAGGACCAACGCTGGACGCTCGCGCGGATCAGGACGGTGATCGGCCGGCGCTTCCATCTGACCTACACCATCCAGGGCGTGCGGAGACTGCTGGCACGCAACGGCTGGTCCTGCCAGGTCCCGGCCCGACGGGCGATGGAGCGGGACGACGACGCGGTGGCCGGGTGGGTCAAGGAGGTGTGGCCCTGCGCGGAAGTCTCGCGGCGGCCCGTGGAGCCTGGCTCGCCTTCGAGGACGAAGCCGGATTCTCCATGACGCCGCCGCAGGCCAGGACCTGGTCCCAGCGCGGCCGGACCCCGGTGGTCCGGGTGCGGGGCCGCTCCCGCAGACGGGTGTCCATTGCTGCGCTGACCTGCTACAAACCCGGCCATCGGTCCCGGCTGATCTACCGGCCTCGCCGGGACGACGGCCCACGCGACGGACGCAAGAGCTTCTCCTGGCGCGACTACCGGGACCTGCTGATCGCCGCCCATCAGCAGCTCGGCGGCCCGATCGTGCTCGTCTGGGACAACCTCAACGTCCACAAGGCTGCCGACCTGCGGAAGTTCGCCGAAGCCCGGGACTGGCTGACCATCTATTACCTGCCGCCCTACGCACCCGACCTCAACCCCGTCGAAGGGATCTGGTCACTGCTGCGGCGCGGCTGGCTCTCCAACGTCGCCTTCTCCACCCCGGAACACCTCGTCCAGCGCATCCGACGCGGCCTACGACACATCCAGTACCGCAGCGACCTCATAGACGGCTGCCTCGCCGAGACCGGCCTGACCATCCGGCCCACCTGAGCAACGGCACGACATCACGAGTTCAACCTCAGTAA
>NZ_LBDA02000109.1 GCF_000980885.2 Streptomyces malaysiense
GGCGCCACGACGTCGGCAAGACCGTCAAGCGCGCCGAATCGATCAAGGAACACCAAGCCCAGCGAGGTTAAACGCCAAGCTGAGGTTCCCCCGAGATGCGGGAAGAGGTGACAGAGGGTCAGATGGGTGTCACGAGAGGAGCCCAGACGATGCCTGCACCGAGGAAGTACCCGCTGGAGTTGCGTGAGCGTGCGGTCCGGATGTACCGGACCGCCGAGCCGAAGCCCGTGATCCGCCGCATGGCCGAGGAACTCGGTGTGCACCACGAGGCCCTGCGCAACTGGATCCGCCAGGCCGAGGCCGACGCCGGCGAACGTAACGACATGCTCACCACCGAGGAGAAGGACGAGCTGGCTCAGTTGCGGCGCGAGGTGCGGGAACTGCGACGGGCGAACGAGGTCCTGCGGACGGCCTCGGCTTTTTTCGCGGCCCAGCTCGACCCGACCCGGCCCAGGTGACCGCGCTCCTCGACGCGCACCCGCACCTGGGGGTCGAGCCTGTACTCCGGGAACTTTCCATCCCCTCATCCACCTACTACCGCTGGCGCCTGGCCGAGAAGGAGCCATGCGAGCGGCACCGCCAGGACGCCGAGCTGACGGGCATGATCCGGCAGGTCCACGCCGATTCCGGCGGGATCTACGGCTCACCCCGCGTGCATGCCGTCCTCAAGCGTGAGGGCGTCCACGTCGGCCGCAAGCGTGTCGAGCGGCTCATGCGCCAGGCCGGCCTCGCCGGGATCAGCCCCCGCCGGAGCAAGGGCTTCACCCGCCGGGACCCATACGCCGACCTCGCCCCTGACCTGGTGCAACGCGACTTCACCGCGAACGGGCCGAACCGCCTGTGGGTCACCGACCTGACCATGATCGCGACCGAGGAGGGCCCGCTGTGGCTGTCCGCGATCCGCGACGCGTTCTCCCGCCGGGTGGTGGCCTGGGAAACCTCAGCCCGCGCCGACGCCGACCTGGTCCTGACCACGCTCGAATACGCCCTGGCCAGCCGCGAAGTCGCCCCCGGCGAGCTCATTCACCACGCCGACCACGGCTGTCAATACACGTCCGTGAAGCTCACAACACGCCTGGTCAGGGCAGGGATCCAGGCGTCCATGGGCTCGGTCGGCGACTCGTTCGACAACGCCCTCGCGGAGAACCTGTGGATGGTCATCAAGACCGAGTGCATCCGCGGCCGCGTCTTCGCCACCAGAGCCGAAGCGAATCTCACGCTCTTCGAGTATCTCGACGGTTTCTACAACCCCCGCCGCATCCAGAAACGGCTCGGCTACCTCAGCCCGATCGAGTACGAGGAGAAGCACTACGCCAGCCGGGCAACGGCCGAACAAGTGAATCTGAAACCACGTCAACCCGCCCTGACCTGCTAGTCAACCACTCCCGCGCAGCGGGGGAACCTCAG
>NZ_LBDA02000011.1 GCF_000980885.2 Streptomyces malaysiense
TGGGAGAGTAGGACGCCGCCGAACTCCTTTTACAGCTCCGGCTCTTGGGCATCAGCCCGAGAGCCGGAGCTTTTTTGCGTTGGGGTAAAGTCAGGGAGCATCGTCGGCTCGTTTTCCCACAGGAGGCCCCCGGGTGGAGGTCCAGGAGACCCGTGTCCAGACAGACCGGGTCCTCACCATCCCCAACATCCTCAGCATGGCGCGGCTCGTCGGCGTGCCCCTGTTCCTGTGGCTGATCCTCAGGCCGGAGTTCGGGGGCCCCAAGAGCGACGGATGGGCCCTGCTCGTGCTCGCCTTCAGCGGAGTCAGCGACTACCTGGACGGCAAGCTCGCCCGGCGCTGGAACCAGATCAGCAGCCTGGGCCGGCTCCTCGACCCCGCGGCCGACCGGCTCTACGTACTCTCCACGCTGGTCGGTCTCACCTGGCGGGAGATCCTCCCGGTCTGGCTGACCGCCCTGCTGCTCGCCCGGGAACTGATGCTCCTGGTGATGGTGGGCATCCTCCGCCGGCACGGCTACCCGCCGCCCCAGGTCAACTTCCTCGGGAAGGCGGCCACGTTCAACCTCATGTACGCCTTCCCGCTCCTGCTCCTCAGTGACGGAAGTGGTTGGATCGCGTCACTGGCCGCTGTTTTCGGATGGGCGTTCGCAGGTTGGGGTACAACGCTCTACTGGTGGGCAGGAGTGCTCTACGTGGTGCAAGTCCGCCGATTGGTGCGTGCGGACGCCATGGCCGATTGAGCTCGGCGATTGTCCTGACGTATCGCCTCAATGGCCCGCCGTGCAAAAGTGCGGGACAATCTGGACGGGTGAAGTCGGCTAGACCGTCGTCTCTCAGAGGAGGACGCTTCCGACATGAAGGCCGTCGTGATGGCTGGAGGCGAAGGCACCCGCCTTCGCCCCATGACCTCAAGCATGCCCAAGCCGCTCCTGCCCGTGGTGAACCGCCCGATCATGGAGCATGTGCTAAGGCTGCTCAAAAGGCACGGGCTCACCGAGACCGTCGTCACCGTGCAGTTCCTTGCCTCGCTCGTCAAGAACTACTTCGGTGACGGCGAAGAACTCGGTATGGAGCTCACCTACGCCAATGAGGAGAAGCCACTCGGTACCGCCGGAAGCGTCAAGAACGCCGAAGAGGCGTTGAAGGACGATGCCTTCCTCGTCATCTCCGGTGATGCCCTGACGGACTTCGACCTCACGGAGCTGATCAATTTCCACAAGGAGAAGGGCGCGCTCGTCACGGTCTGCCTGACCCGCGTGCCCAACCCCCTGGAATTCGGCATCACCATCGTGGACGAGGAAGGCAAGGTCGAGCGCTTCCTGGAGAAGCCGACCTGGGGGCAGGTCTTCTCCGACACCGTCAACACGGGCATCTATGTGATGGAGCCCGAAGTCTTCAGCTACGTCGAACCCGATGTTCCGGTCGACTGGTCCGGTGATGTCTTCCCGCAGCTGATGAAGGAGGGCAAGCCGATCTACGGCTTCGTCGCCGAGGGCTACTGGGAGGACGTCGGCACGCACGAGAGCTACGTCAAGGCCCAGGCCGACGTCCTCGAAGGCAAGGTCAACGTCGACATCGACGGATTCGAGATCTCCCCGGGCGTATGGGTCGCGGAGGGCGCCGAGGTGCATCCCGACGCCGTACTGCGCGGACCGCTCTACATCGGCGACTACGCCAAGGTGGAGGCCGGCGCGGAGATACGCGAGGACTCCGTCGTCGGCTCGAACGTCGTCGTCAAGAGCGGCGCCTTCCTGCACAAGGCGGTCGTCCACGACAACGTCTACGTCGGCCAGCACAGCAATCTGCGCGGCTGCGTCGTCGGCAAGAACACCGACATCATGCGGGCCGCCCGGATCGAGGACGGCGCGGTCATCGGCGACGAATGCCTGATCGGAGAGGAATCGATCGTCCAGGGCAACGTGCGGGTCTACCCCTTCAAGACGATCGAGGCCGGTGCCTTCGTCAACACCTCGGTCATCTGGGAGTCCAGGGGCCAGGCGCAGCTCTTCGGCGCCCGCGGGGTGTCCGGCATCCTGAACGTGGAGATCACGCCCGAGCTGGCCGTCCGCCTCGCCGGCGCTTACGCGACCACCCTCAAGAAGGGCTCCACGGTCACCACGGCCCGTGACCACTCCCGAGGCGCCCGAGCGCTCAAGCGCGCGGTCATCTCGGCGTTGCAGGCGAGCGCCATCGACGTACGCGACCTGGAGAACGTGCCGCTGCCCGTGGCCCGGCAGCAGACCGCGCGGGGCAGCGCCGGCGGCATCATGATCCGAACCACGCCCGGCGTCCCCGACTCGGTCGACATCATGTTCTTCGACGGACAGGGCGCCGACCTGTCCCAGGGCGGGCAGCGGAAGCTGGACCGGGTGTTCGCGCGCCAGGAGTACCGGCGGGCCTTCCCCGGCGAGATCGGTGACCTGTACTTCCCCTCCAGCGTCTTCGACTCCTACACCGGTTCGCTGCTGCGCAACGTCGACACCACCGGGATCCCGGACTCCGGCATGAAGGTCGTCGTGGACGCCTCCAACGGCAGCGCCGGCCTGGTTCTGCCCAGCCTGCTGGGCAAGCTCGGAGTGGACTCCCTGACCATCAACCCGGGTCTCGACGAGTCCAGGCCCACCGAGACCGCCGAGATGCGGCGCAGCGGTCTGGTGCGCCTCGGTGAGATCGTCGCGTCCTCGGGCGCCGCGTTCGGCGTCCGCTTCGACCCAGTGGGCGAGCGGCTGTCGCTCGTGGACGAGAAGGGCCGGATCATCGAGGACGACCGGGCGCTGCTGGTGATGCTGGACCTGGTGGCCGCGGAGCGGCGCAGCGGCCGGGTGGCGCTGCCGGTCACCACGACCCGCATAGCCGAACAGGTGGCCGCCTACCACGGGACCCAGGTCGAGTGGACGACGACCTCGCCCGACGACCTCACTCGTGTGGGTGGTGAAGAGGGCACGATCTTCGGCGGTGACGGCAAGGGCGGCTTCATCATCCCCGAGTTCGGCAGCGTGTTCGACGGAACGGCCGCGTTCGTCCGGCTGATCGGGCTCGTAGCACGCACCCAGCTCACCCTGAGCCAGATCGACGCGCGGATCCCGCGGGCGCATGTGCTCAAGCGGGACCTGGCGACGCCGTGGGCCGTCAAGGGGCTCGTGATGCGCCGTGTGGTGGAGGCGGCCGGCGACCGCTCGGTCGACACCACCGACGGCGTGCGGGTCGTGGAGACCGACGGGCGCTGGGTGATGGTGCTGCCGGACCCGGCCGAGGCGGTCACCCATCTGTGGGCGGAGGGT
This sequence comes from Streptomyces malaysiense, assembly GCF_000980885.2. Taxonomy (GTDB): domain Bacteria; phylum Actinomycetota; class Actinomycetes; order Streptomycetales; family Streptomycetaceae; genus Streptomyces; species Streptomyces malaysiense. The sequence goes on from NZ_LBDA02000011.1 coordinate 3,284, forward strand.
CCGGACGACGCCTCGGCGCAGGCCCTGCTCGACGAGTGGTCGGGCATCGTGGACAGCGCCGGGCGGTAGGCCTACGACGGCTGTTCCCACCGCCGCTCCGGAGCCGCCCCCGAGGCCGCCGACGGGCTCCCCATGCCCGCCGCGGACCTTCGGGGCGCTCCGGGGCGGCGCCGTCCTGACTGGTCAGAGCCGTTGAACCGGTGTTCGCGGGGGTGCCGCACCAGTGCCCGCCAGGGGGGTGCGTCCGGCGCGCCGGTGGGGCCATTCGGAGTATCGCGCGCGGCATGCGACGATGTGCGGCATGCCGCAGCAACCCCCCGTTCGGAGCAGCGCCGCGCGGCCGCGCCGTCCGGACGCCTCCATGTCGTTGATCACCAACGTCATGGACCACAGCCTCGACGACGGGTACGCCGAGGCCGCCGCCCGGAAGAAGTCCTGGAGCGAGGGCGGCCTGCCGAAGACCCTCAGGGCGAAGCTGGGCCTCGCGGGCGGACTCGTCCTCGCGGCGCTGGTCGTGACCGTCGGGGCGGCACAGGCGCGGGTGGCGGCGCCCGTGGTGGCCAAGGAGCGCCAGGAGCTGATCGACCGCGTCGACAAGGAGACCGCCGACGCGGACAAGCTCCAGGGGAGCGTCGACAAGCTGCGCGACGACGTCAGCGCGCGCCAGCGGGCCGCCCTGAGGTCGAGCGGCGGCAGCGCCGAGGCGGACCTGGTGGGCATGCTGTCGGGCGCCACCGAGGTGCACGGTCCGGGCGTCAAGCTCGTGGTGAACGACGCCAAGGAGGCCAGTACCGGCGGTGACGGCACCAATCCGCGGGAGACCGCGGGGTTCTCCGACACCGGCCGGGTGCGCGACCGTGACCTCCAGCGCGTGGTCAACGGGCTGTGGGCGTCCGGCGCCGAGGCCGTCTCCGTCAACGGGCAGCGGCTGACCGCCCTGTCCGCCATCAGGGCCGCCGGAGACGCGATCCTGGTCGACAACAGGCCGCTCGTGCCGCCGTACACCGTGCTGGCGGTGGGGGACGGTCCCAGGCTGAGCAGCGACTTCCAGAACAGCGGCGACGGGCTCTACCTGCACGCCCTTGAGCAGAACTACGGCATCCGCGCCACCATCTCCACCGAGCACGACGTCCGGTTGCCCGCCGCGCCGACCGTGATCGTACGCACGGCGCGGCCGGTCCCCGGCGGTGCCGACGCCAAGAGCGGCGAGAACAGCAAGAACACCGAGAACAGCAAGAGCACCGAGAAGACGGAGAAGGGCACATCGTGATCGCCGTACTGGGCCTCGTCGTGGGAGTCGTGGCCGGCCTGTTGGTCCGGCCCGAGGTTCCGGCGGTCGTGGAGCCGTATCTGCCGATCGCCGTCGTGGCGGCGCTGGACGCCGTCTTCGGTGGTCTGCGGGCCATGCTGGACGGAATCTTCGACGACAAGGTCTTCGTCGTGTCGTTCCTGTCGAACGTGGTCGTGGCGGCCCTGATCGTTTTCCTCGGCGACAAGTTGGGCGTGGGCGCCCAGCTGTCCACCGGCGTCGTGGTCGTCCTCGGTATCCGCATCTTCTCCAACGCCGCGGCGATCCGGCGGCACGTCTTCCGGGCATGAGGCGATGAGCGACAACCAGCACAACGACGACCACCAGGATTCCGCGCACGGCGAGCACGCGGCCCGGCCGGGCGACGGGCTGCGCAAGGAACTGCCGGCCGAGGTGCCCGCACCGGCGCCCGGGGCCGGGCAGCCGCCCGCGCCGCGGCCCGACGAGTCGCTGACCGGCCGTCAGCGGCTGGTCAAGGGGCTGTGGCCGCCACGTGTGACCCGGCCCCAACTCATCGTCGCCCTGCTCCTGTTCGGCCTCGGTTTCGGCCTGGCCGTCCAGGTGGCGTCCAACAGCGACACCGACAGCGCGTTGCGCGGCGCACGTCAAGAAGATCTTGTTCGCATCCTGGATGAACTGGATTCGCGTACTCAGCGTCTTGAGGACGAGAAGCAGGGACTCGAAAAGCAGCGGTCGGAGCTGCAGAGCAGCTCCGACCAGGCCGCGGAGGCACGCAAGCAGACCGCCGAGAAGGAACGGCAACTCGGCATCCTCGCGGGCACCGTGGCGGCTCAGGGTCCCGGCATCACCATGACGGTCGAGGACACGAAGGGGACGGTCCAGTCGGACATGCTGCTCGACACCATCCAGGAGCTGCGCGCGGCCGGCGCGGAGGCGATCCAGGTCAACGGCGTGCGCGTGGTGGCGAACACCTACTTCGCGGACGCGGGCAAGAGCGTGAGCGTGGACGGGAACAAGATCAACGCCCCGTATCGTTTCAAGGTCATCGGCAAACCGCAGGATCTCGAGCCGGCGCTGAACATCCCGGGAGGCGTGGTGCAGACTCTGGAGAAGGAGCAGGCCACGGTATCCGTCGCACAGTCGGACAAGATCGTCGTGGACGCCTTGCGACAGGCGAAGCAGCCTGACTACGCTCGGTCGTCCTCCCGGTGAACCGGCGGTGCATGGGGTCGGTCCGGCAAGGGCATGAGGTTGCGGGGGGTCGGCGCACCGACGAGGTGACGCGTGGTGGAAACTGTCTGGCGGGCACGGACGTTGTGAGAGTGTCCGGGTCGGCCGGTGTCGGCAATCAGGGTTCGTCCTGCCCCACGGGCGGGTCTGTTTCGGTCAAGGGGAATCGCCCGTGAAGTTGTTTGGGAAGTGGTTCGGCAAGAGCGCGCGAGAGGGCGGCGACAACGCGACCGCTCGTCATCGCGCACAGCCTGACGCACAGGGTCAGAGGCCGCTGTTCCGGGACCAGGTGGCTGGTCCGGGCGGTGACATTTCGGGAGGCCAGGGCGCGCCGTCAGTTGACCCTGCCCAGTCCCGCGGCATAGGTTTCGGGCAACCGTCAACCTCAAGTACGGGTGGAGACTTTGCTCCCGACCCGTACGCGTCCAACGCCCCGGCGGGGCAGCCGCGGCAGGAGGATCCGTCCATGTCGGTCCTGGTGTGTACGAGGTGCGGTAACCGCAACGCGGAGAACGCCCGCTTCTGTTCCAACTGTGGTGCGCCGCTGCGTCCCGGAGCCGTGCCCGAGCGCGCGTCCGAGACGACGTCCACGATCTCGATCTCCGGTCTCGAGGCCTACGACGCGGAGGTGACCGGCCAGACGCCGATGCCGCTGCTGTCGCCCGAGGCGCAGGCCGCGGTGGACGCGCTGCCGGCGGGCTCGGCCCTGCTGGTGGTGCGCCGGGGACCGAACTCGGGCAGCCGCTTCCTGCTCGACGGCGACCTGACCACGGCCGGCCGTCATCCGCAGAGCGACATCTTCCTGGACGACGTGACCGTCTCGCGTCGCCATGTGGAGTTCCGCCGCTCGCCGGACGGTTCGTTCACCGTCGCCGACGTCGGCAGCCTGAACGGCACGTACGTCAACCGTGAGCCGATCGACCAGGTCGCCCTGCACACCGGTGACGAGGTGCAGATCGGCAAGTACCGGCTGGTGTTCTACCCGAGCCGGCACGGCATCTGACCCGCCCCCGGACGCGTTCCGGGGGTAACCCAGGGAAGGTCCATGCTTCACACACCGAGCGGCGGTGCCGGAAGCGGTACCGCCGCCAGGGACAGCGGGTTGATGAGCATCGGCACGGTGCTGAACGCGCTGCGCGAGGAGTTCCCCGAAGTCACCATCTCCAAGATCCGTTTCCTGGAGGCGGAGGGGCTCATCGAGCCGCAGCGGACCCCTTCGGGGTACCGCAAGTTCAGCCCCGGTGACCTGGAGCGGCTCGGACACGTCCTGAGGATGCAGCGGGACCACTACCTGCCGCTCAAGGTGATCCGTGAGCATCTGGACGCCATGGAGCGGGGCGAGGCCGTCCCGCTGCCCCTGGTCGGGCGCCAGCGCACCGGGGACGACGTCCTGGAGGTGCAGGAAGGGCCCACCGTGGCCCGGGTCGGCCGGTCCGAGCTGCTGGCCGCCGCGGACATCGGCGAGGCCGAACTGGAGGAGTGGGAGTCGTACGGACTCCTGGTGCCGCTCGCCGACGGGACGTACGACGCGGAGGCGGTCACCGTCGCCTCCCTCGTCGCCGAACTGGGGCGTTTCGGGATCGAGCCCCGTCACCTGCGGGTGATGAAGGCGGCCGCCGACCGGGAGGCCGGACTGGTCGAGCAGGTGGTGGCCCCGCTCAAGCGCCACCGCAATCCGCAGACCAGAGCGCTCGCCGAGGCCCGTACGAAGGAGCTGGCGGCGCTCACCATGAAGCTGCACGCGGCCCTTGTGAAAACCGCTCTCGGGGTACGTCTTCCCTGATCCGGGGGTGGGCCGCCGGGGGGAGGACCGGGCGGCCGCTCGGGGCCCCGACTACCCAAACGTCCCGGGCACGGCCTAGGGTTGCTGTGTGAACGAGCTCGATGTCGTAGGTGTCCGGGTCGAAATGCCCTCCAACCAACCGATCGTGCTCCTGCGCGAAGTGGGAGGCGACCGCTACCTCCCCATCTGGATCGGGCCGGGGGAGGCGACGGCGATCGCCTTCGCACAGCAGGGCATGGCCCCGGCCAGGCCGCTGACCCATGACCTGTTCAAGGACGTGCTGGAGGCCGTCGGCCAGGAGCTGACCGAAGTGCGCATCACCGACCTGCGGGAAGGCGTCTTCTACGCGGAGCTGGTCTTCGCCAGCGGGGTCGAGGTCAGCGCCCGTCCCTCCGACGCCATAGCGCTGGCCCTGCGCACCGGCACGCCGATCTACGGCAGCGACACGGTGCTGGACGACGCGGGGATCGCCATCCCGGACGAGCAGGAGGACGAGGTGGAGAAGTTCCGCGAGTTCCTCGACCAGATCTCGCCCGAGGACTTCGGCACCAGCAGTCAGTGAGACGGTCGGCGCGTACGAGCGGTTCACAGGGCCCCGGCCTGCGCGGCCGGGGTTCAGGGGGTCGGTTTCCGCGGCTTGTCGCGGCTGGTTCCCGGGGCATTTGCCAACGGCGATTGAGAGCGTCCCAGGGGTCCCCGCGAGGTCATTCGGCTAGCCTTTCCCCGCGGTGGGACACGGGAAACCACTCCTTGGGTGATTATCACTCGGCGTGCCGAGTGTGGCGATCGTTGACGCACCCCTGGTGACTGCCTACCGTCGAGAAGGCAGGTCAAGGACGGAGGTCGGCGTGAGAACCAGCGGCGACGGTACGGCTGGGGGTGCTCCCGTGCGCGGTTTCGGGGAGAGCGGTCCGTACCCGGTTCACGGCAGCGCGGTGGATCACGTTCCGCAGCGGCCGACGGCGGTGCCGGGCGGCGACGGGGCGGCTTCCACGACGTCCGAGGAGATCGGCTACCGGGGGCCCACGGCCTGCGCGGCGGCCGGCATCACCTATCGGCAGCTCGACTACTGGGCGCGTACGGGCCTGGTCGAGCCGAGCGTGCGGCCCGCGTACGGATCGGGCACCCAGCGGTTGTACAGCTTCCGGGACGTCGTCGTCCTGAAGATCGTCAAGCGGTTCCTGGACACCGGGGTCTCGCTCCAGAACATCCGGTCGGCCGTGCAGCACCTCCGGGAGCGCGGATTCAGCGATCTGGAGCGCATGACGCTCATGAGCGACGGCGCGACCGTGTACGAGTGCACCTCGCCGGACGAGGTGCACGCGCTTCTCCAGGGCGGCCAGGGCGTCTTCGGGATCGCGGTCGGCGTGGTGTGGCGGGACGTGGAGAACGCCCTGTCCCAGCTGCACGGCGAGCGCGTCGACACGGGCGAGACGCTGGTCGGGCACAACCCGGCGGACGAGCTGGCGCGGCGCCGCAACCGGGCGGTCTGAACCGGCCCTGACCCGAAGGTCCGCCGGGCACCGTCGGATTGTCAGTGCCGTGGTGCAGCATCGGAGATGTGAGAAACGCGCCCACGATCCTGCATCTCGACATGGATGCCTTCTACGCCTCGGCGGAGCAGGCGTCCAAGCCGAGCCTGCGCGGGAAGGCGGTCGTGGTGGGCGGGCTCGGACCACGCGGAGTGGTGGCCACGGCGTCGTACGAGGCGCGGGCCCTCGGGGTGCACTCGGCGATGCCCATGGCCCAGGCGCGGCGACTGGCGCCCAACGCGGCGTACCTGGTGCCGCGCTTCAGTCTGTACCGGGCGGTCAGCGAGCAGGTGATGACCCTGCTCCGGGAGCTGTCGCCGCTGGTGGAGCCGCTGAGCCTGGACGAGGCGTTCGTGGATCTGGCGGCCTCGGGGACCGCGGAGGACGCGGAGTCGGCGCGGCGGACGGGTGTGCGGCTGCGCGCGGACATCCGCACCGCCACCGGGCTCACCGGATCGGTGGGACTCGCCGCGTCCAAGATGCTCGCGAAGATCGCCTCCGAGCGGGCCAAGCCCGACGGCCTGGTGCTCATCGAGCCGGGAACCGAGCGGGCTCTGCTGGGGCCGCTGCCGGTGCGGACCCTGCCGGGGGTGGGGCCGGCGACGGGCGACCATCTGCGGCGCGCCGGGATCACGACGGTCGAGGAACTGGCCGAGGCGGGCGAGGACGAACTCGTCCGGCTCCTCGGCAAGGCCCACGGGCAGGCGCTGTACGCCATGGCGCTGGCGCGGGACGAGCGGCCGGTGGTGGCCGAGCGGGAGGCCAAGTCCGTGTCGGTCGAGGACACGTACGACGTGGACATCCACGACCGGCCGCGGATCGGACTGGAGGTACGGCGGCTGGCGGACCGGTGCGTGCGGCGGCTGCGCGAGGCGGGACTGTCCGGGCGGACGATCGTACTGAAGGTGCGGAGGTACGACTTCTCGACGCTGACCCGCTCCGAGACGCTGCGCGGGCCCACGGACGATCCGGCGGTCGTGCGGGAGGCCGCCGAGCGGCTGCTGGAGTCCGTGGACACCACGGGCGGGGTGCGGCTGCTGGGTGTCGGTGTCTCCGGGCTCGCCGACTACACCCAGGAGGACCTGTTCGCGCAGGCGTCCTCACGGGCGGAGCCGGTGCCCGAGGAGGCCGTGGCCGCACCGGTCGTGGTGGCCCGGGAGCCGGTCCCGCCGCACTGGCGGGCCGGCCAGGACGTCCGGCACGCCGAGCACGGGCACGGGTGGGTGCAGGGCAGCGGCGTGGGCCGGGTGACGGTGCGCTTCGAGACCCCGCAGTCGCCCCCTGGGCGGATACGGACCTTCCTGGTCACGGATCCCGCCCTGGAGCCGGCGGAACCCCTGCCCCTGGTCGCCACGGCACCCGCCGCCCCCTCGCCCGCCCCGGGGCCGCCCGCCGCGCCGTGACCACCGGACGGCGCCGGCCCCCCGGCTACGTCTCCTCCGAGCCCGCCAGCCTGCCGAAGTTGTGGTCCGGAGCGGCGTCCGGGGTCACGTCGAGGCCGTAGTGGTGGTAGAGCTGCAGTTCCTGTTCGGGGGAGAGGTGGCGGCCCACGCCGAAGTCGGGGGCGTCCTTGATCAGAGAGCGGTCGAAGGGGACATGGAGGGTGCCCTCGACGAGCTCGCTCGGTTCCAGGGGGACGAACGCGTCGCGGGAGAAGAGGCCGGTGCGTATGGCCGCCCACTCGGGGACACCGGTGGCGTCGTCCAGGTACACCTCGTCGATCGTGCCGATCTTGGTGCCATTGCGGTCGAACGCCTTGCGGCCGATCAGGTTGCGCGGATCGATGTCGGTCTGCACGGTCCCTCTCCCTCCAATTGGTCGCAACTCATCCGTAAGCACTACGAAAGAGCACATTCACCGTGGCGGCCACTTGAGAAATCCGGCCGTTGACCTCGCTGGTAGTCTGATTGCGGCTGCTGACCCCGTGCGGGAGAGTCCTCCGACCCACCTCGGAGGCGCCGAAGGAGCAAATCCTCCCCGGAATCTCTCAGGCTCACGTACCGCACGGACGAGGTCACTCTGGAAAGCAGGGCGGGTGTCGACGGCTTCCGCCCTCACCGACGGTGAAAGCCGGTGCCGCGAGGTGCCCGGTGAAGCTCTCAGGTTGAGATGACAGAGGGGGAGGCCGTCCGGGCACCCGCGCCGTGGTGCCCTTCGAAGGTCGTCAGACCAGGAGGCCTCCGCAATGACCGCCCATCGCATTCCGCTCTCCGAGCTCGAAGCGGGCATCCCCTTCGAACAGCGCCACATCGGGCCCGACCAGGAGGCGCGGGCCAAGATGCTCGCCCAGGTCGGCTACGGCTCCCTGGACGAGCTGACCGCCGCCGCGGTCCCGGATGTGATCAAGAACGCCGACGCCCTCGACCTGCCGGACGCCCGTACCGAGGCCGAGGTGCTGGCCGAGCTGCGTTCGCTCGCGGACCGCAACCAGGTCCTCGGCTCCATGATCGGCCTGGGCTACTACGGCACCTTCACCCCGCCGGTCATCCTGCGCAACGTCCTGGAGAACCCGGCCTGGTACACGGCCTACACGCCCTACCAGCCGGAGATCTCCCAGGGCCGTCTGGAGGCCCTGCTGAACTTCCAGACCATGGTCGCGGAGCTCACCGGTCTGCCCACCTCCGGTGCCTCCCTCCTGGACGAGGGCACGGCCGCCGCCGAGGCCATGGCGCTGTCCCGGCGCATGGGCAAGAACAAGAAGGGCCTCTTCCTGGTCGACGCGGACGCCCTGCCGCAGACCATCGCCGTCATCCGGACCCGCGCCGAGCCGACCGGCGTCGAGGTCGTCGTCGCCGACCTGAGCGCGGGCATCCCGGCCGACATCGCCGCCCGGGACATCAACGGCGTGCTGGTCCAGTACCCCGGTGCCTCCGGCGCCGTACGCGACCTCAAGCCGGTGATCGAGCAGGCGCACGGGCTGGGCGCGCTCGTCACCGTCGCCGCCGATCTGCTCGCCCTCACCCTGCTGACGTCCCCGGGCGAGCTGGGCGCCGACATCGCCGTCGGCACCACCCAGCGCTTCGGCGTCCCGATGGGCTTCGGCGGTCCGCACGCCGGCTACATGGCGGTGCACGAGAAGTTCGCCCGCAGCCTGCCCGGCCGCCTGGTCGGCGTGTCCGTCGACGCCGACGGCGACAAGGCGTACCGCCTGGCCCTCCAGACCCGCGAGCAGCACATCCGCCGTGAGAAGGCCACCAGCAACATCTGCACCGCGCAGGTGCTGCTCGCCGTCATGGCCGGCATGTACGCCGTCTACCACGGCCCCGAGGGCCTCAGGACCATCGCCCGGCGCACCCACCGGTACGCGGCGCTCCTCGCCGAGGGCCTGAAGGCCGGCGGCGTCGAGATCACCCACGGCGCCTTCTTCGACACCGTCACCGCGCGCGTGCCCGGCAAGGCCGCCGAGATCGTCGCCGCCGCCCGGGACAAGGGCGTCAACCTGCACCTGGCCGACGCCGACCACGTCTCCCTGGCCTGCGACGAGACCACCACGCGGGCGCAGCTGGAGGGCGTCTGGTCCGCCTTCGGCGTGGCGGCCGACCTGGAGGCGCTGGACGCGGCCACCGGTGAGTCGCTGCCCGAGGCGCTGCTGCGCGGCGACGACTTCCTCGCCCACCCGGTCTTCCACCAGCACCGCTCCGAGACCGCGATGCTGCGCTACCTGCGCAAGCTGTCCGACCGTGACTACGCGCTCGACCGCGGCATGATCCCGCTGGGCTCCTGCACCATGAAGCTCAACGCGACCACCGAGATGGAGCCCGTCACCTGGCCCGAGTTCGGCGCGCTGCACCCCTTCGCGCCCGCCGAGCAGGCCGCCGGCTTCCTCCAGCTCATCCATGAGCTGGAGGACCGCCTCGCCGAGGTCACCGGTTACGACAAGGTCTCCCTCCAGCCGAACGCCGGCTCCCAGGGCGAGCTGGCCGGTCTGCTGGCCGTCCGCGGCTACCACCGCGCGAACGGCGACGAGCAGCGCACCGTCTGCCTCATCCCGTCCTCCGCGCACGGCACCAACGCGGCCAGCGCCGTGATGGCCGGCATGAAGGTCGTCGTCGTCAAGACGTCCGACGACGGCGAGATCGACGTCGAGGACCTGCGGGCCAAGATCGAGCAGCACCGCGACCAGCTGGCCGTGCTGATGATCACCTACCCGTCCACGCACGGTGTGTTCGAGGAGCACGTCGCCGACATCTGCGCCCAGGTGCACGAGGCCGGCGGGCAGGTGTACGTCGACGGCGCCAACCTCAACGCCCTGGTCGGCCTCGCCAAGCCGGGTCACTTCGGCGGCGACGTCTCGCACCTGAACCTGCACAAGACCTTCTGCATCCCGCACGGCGGCGGCGGCCCCGGCGTCGGCCCGGTCGCGGTGCGCTCGCACCTCGCGCCGTACCTGCCCAACCACCCGCTCCAGCCGGCGGCCGGCCCGGAGACGGGCGTCGGCCCGATCTCCGCGGCGCCGTGGGGCTCGGCGGGCATCCTGCCGATCTCGTGGGCGTACGTCCGGCTGATGGGCGGCGAGGGTCTCAAGCGGGCCACCCAGGTGGCCGTGCTCTCCGCGAACTACATCGCCAAGCGGCTGGAGCCGCACTTCCCGGTGCTCTACACCGGGCCCGGCGGTCTGGTCGCGCACGAGTGCATCATCGACCTGCGCCCGCTGACCAAGGCGACCGGCGTCAGCGTGGACGACGTGGCCAAGCGCCTGATCGACTACGGCTTCCACGCTCCGACCATGTCGTTCCCGGTGGCCGGCACGCTGATGATCGAGCCGACCGAGTCGGAGGACATCATCGAGCTGGACCGGTTCTGCGACGCGATGATCGCCATCCGCGCGGAGATCGAGAAGGTCGGCTCCGGCGAGTGGCCCGCCGAGGACAACCCGCTGTACAACGCCCCGCACACCGCGGGCGCGCTCGGCGGCGAGTGGACGCACGCCTACAGCCGCGAGGAGGCCGTCTTCCCGGCCGGGGTCTCGGTGGCCGACAAGTACTGGCCGCCGGTGCGCCGCATCGACCAGGCGTTCGGCGACCGCAACCTGGTCTGCTCCTGCCCCCCGCTGGACGCGTACGAGGACTGACCGCGCCGCAGCCGTGCCCCGAGGGCCTCGTCCGGACAATCCGGGCGGGGCCCTCGGCCGTGTCGCCGTCGCGGCCGGCCCGGCGGGCGCGGCCCGGTCACCCGGGCCGCCGTCGGGGCCGCAGGGACAGCCGACCGTCTACACCGTCTCCAGCGCCACCTCGGTCGACTTGATCAGGGCGATCACGTCGGAGCCCACGAACAGGCCCAGCTGGATGGCCGCGTCCCGGGTGATGGCGGCGGTCAGCTCGCCGCCCGGGACGGAGACCCGCACGCTCGCCATGGCGGCGCCGGTGGTCAGCCCGACCACCGTGCCGGGCAGCTGGTTGCGGATCGACAGGCCCTCGACACGGCGCGTGGCGACGGAGACCTCGGTCGACTTCACCAGGGCGCGCACCGGCGTGCCCGGGGCGAGGGCCAGGTCCTCGGCGGCCGCCAGGGTGATGGCCGCGGTGAGTTTCTGGCCGCCGTCCAGACGGACCTCGACGGTGGCCATGGCCTCGCCCGGGTGGACCGCGGTGACGCTGCCGGGGAGCTGGTTGCGGATGCTCAGGGTCATGGACACCCACCGTAGGGCGCCCGGCGGCTCAGGCGGGGTATGCGTGGGTCTGGGTCGCTTTGACTGTCGCCCAGACCGGTGCGCCGGGCTGGAGCTCCAGATCGGCGGCCGCCACCGTGGTGAGGTCGGCGGCGAGCGGGAGCTCACCGGTGAGATCGGCGCGGATCTGGTCGCCGTGCGTCTCCAGACCGGCCACCTCGCAGCGCCACAGGTTGCGGGCGCTGGCCCCGGTGGGCCGGTCCCGGAAGAGGGTCACGGCCGAGGGCGGGAAGGCCACGAAGGCCGGTCCGGACAGCTCCTCGGTGGTGGTGATCGAGGGCCCGGCGTCCAGCCGTACCGTGTGGCCCTCGGCCTCGCCCCGGTAGAGGTTGAGGCCGACCAGCTGGGCGATGTAGTCCGTGCGCGGCCGGCGAGCGATGTCGGCGGGGGCGCCCTCCTGGACGACCCGGCCGTGCTCCACCACCACCAGGCGGTCCGCGAGCACCATGGCGTCCAGCGGATCGTGCGTGACGAGGACGGCGACCGCCTCGAACTCGGCCAGGTGGCGGCGGAGCTGGGCGCGGACCTCCAGGCGGGTACGGGCGTCCAGCGCGGCCAGCGGCTCGTCCAGGAGGAGCAGCCGGGGCCGGGTGGCCAGGGCGCGGGCCAGGGCCACGCGCTGGGCCTGGCCGCCGGACAGCCGGCGCGGCTTGACGCCCGCGTGCTCGGCGAGCCCCATCCGCTCCAGCCAGGCCGCGGCCAGCGCACGGGCCTCCGTCTTGCCCCGGCCCTGGCAGCGCGGCCCGAAGGCCACGTTGTCCAGCGCGGACAGGTGCGGGAAGAGGAGGTAGTCCTGGAAGACGACACCGACCGGGCGGGACTCCGGCGGTACCCGCTCCAGCGGGGTGCCGTCGAGCCGGAGATGGCCTTCGCCGAGCGGCACCAGACCGGCGAGGGCGCGCAGCGCGGTGGTCTTGCCCGCGCCGTTGGGGCCCAGCAGCGCGACCACGTCGCCGGGCGCCGCGGTCAGGGCCACGTCCAGCCGGAACCCGCCCCGGTCCACGACCAGCCGGGCGTCGAGGCCCTGCGGGGCCCCCCCTTCCGGGGCCTGGGCGTCGAGGTCCGGGGTGTCCGTCATGAGTGCGGGGTCCTTCGGCCGGGGCTGCTCGGTGGGTGTCGTGCGCCGTCCTCCCGTCATGTCACACCCCTGTCAGCCAGCGGTCGCGCAGTCCCGCCAGCACCGCGATGGAGACGGCCAGCAGGACCAGGCTCAGCGAGATCGCGGCCTCGGGGTCGTTCTGGAGGGCGAGGTAGACCGCGAGGGGCATGGTCTGGGTGCGGCCGGGGAAGTTCCCCGCGAAGGTGATCGTGGCGCCGAACTCGCCGAGCGCCCGCGCCCAGGCCAGTACGGCGCCCGCCGCGACGCCGGGCGCGATCAGCGGCAGCGTGACCCGGCGGAACGCGGTGAAGCGGGAGGCGCCGAGCGTGGTGGCCGCCTCCTCGAAGCGCGGGTCGGCGGCGCGCAAGGTGCCTTCCACGCTGATGACCAGGAACGGCATCGCGACGAATGCCTCCGCGAGCACCACCGCGGTGGTGGTGAAGGGCAGGGTGATCCCGAACCAGGCGTCGAGCCACTTGCCGATGACGCCGTTGCGGCCCAGCGCGAGCAGCAGGGCCACACCGCCGACGACCGGCGGCAGCACCAGCGGCAGGGTCACCAGGGCGCGCACCAGACCCCGCCCGGGGAAGTCCGTGCGGGCCAGCAGCCAGGCCAGCGGCACGCCGAGGACGAGGCTGACGGCCGTCGCCAGGGTGGCGCTGACCAGCGAGAGCTGGAGCGCCTGCCACACCTCGGTGCTGGTCAGCTGGTGCGGCAGGCTCCGCCAGGGCGCGCGGACGAGCAGCGCGAGCAGGGGCAGCAGGAGGAAGGCGAGGGCCAGGACGCCGGGCAACAGGAGGGGCAGGGGGACGCCGCGGCGGCCGGCCGCGCGGATGCGGCGGGGCGCCGTGCCCCCGCCCGTGCCGGAGTCCGCGCCGGTGCGGACTCCCGTACCGGCACGGCGGCGCCGCGGCCGGTCCGTGCGGGGACCGGTCGCGGCGCCGGGCTCGTCGGGCGAGGTCACGGCTTGAGGAACCCGGCCTGGCCCAGCACCCGCTGGCCCTCGGCGGACCGGACCAGGGCGATGAACGCCTTGGCGGTCTCGGCGTGCCCGGCGTTCTTCAGCAGGGCGATCGGGTAGTCGTTGACGGCCTCGGCGGACTCCGGGAACTCCACACCCTCCACCTTGTCACCGGCGGCGTGCACATCGGTCTTGTACACCACCGCCGCGTCGGCCTCCTTCAGCTCGACCTTGTTCAGAGCGGCCTTGACGTCCTGCTCGTAGGAGACCGGGGTGAGCTTGAGGTGACTCGCGTCCAGCGCCTTCTGCGCGGCGGCGCCGCACGGCACCGTCCTGTCGCACAGGACGACCTTCAGACCGGGCTCGGTGAGGTCCTTCAGGGAGGCGACCTTGCCGGGGTTGCCGGGCAGCGTGGCGATCTCCAGCTGGTTGCGCACGAAGGTGACCGGGGCGCCGGCCGTGTCCTTGGCGTTCGTCACGGTGGCCATCGTCCTGGGGCTGGCGGCGGCGAAGACGTCGGCCGGGGCGCCGCCGGTGATGCTCGCGGCGAGGGTGTCGCTGCCGCCGAAGCTGAAGGTGACCTTGGTGCCCGGGTGCTGCTGCTCGAACTCCTTGCCGAGCGCGGTGAAGCTCTCCTGGAGCGAAGCGGCGGCGAACACGGTGACGGTGCCGGACAGCTCGGGTGAGGCGGAACCCGACGTGCCCGACGCCGTGTCCGAGGAGCCGGAGGACGAGGAGCAGGCGCTGAGGGTCAACAGGGCGGCGGCGCCCGCGCCGGCCAGCTCGAGCATCCGCCGGGTCCGGCGCACGGAAGGGGTCATCACGGTTCTGCTCCTCGTGTTGTGCGGTACGACTGTCGCGCCCTGGCACGGTTGTACGAACCTGCCGTGCCGCGATGATACTGCCGCATCTGCCAGCTGTAAGTCCCTTGTCGCATCGCATGAGCTGCGATCTTGCGCAAGGTGGCTGGCATGTGCGTTTGTACGGTGCTCCACCGCGGGTACCGTCCTGCCGGAGGTGGTCGCAGGTGACACTCGCCCGTCTCGCCCTGAGCGGAGATCTCGTACGTCCTTCCCGGCTGACCGTCCCGGACCTGCTGCGCTGGCCGCAGCACCGGGTGGCCGTCGGCTTCGAGTGCGCGACCAGCGGCACGCGGCGCCACCGCTTCACGGGGCCGCGGTTGTACGACGTCCTCGCCGACGCCGGACCCGGCTTCGACCCGCTGCGCCGCAAGGACCGGCTGCGCTTCCTGATCGCCGTCACCGGCACCGACGGCCACCACGCGCTGCTGTCCTGGGCCGAGATCGACCCGGACTTCGCCGACGCGCCCGTCCTGCTGGGCGTGAGTATCGACGGAACCCCCCTGGACGCGAGCGGCCCCCAACTGGTGCTGCCCCAGGACCGGTGCGGGGCCCGGCACATCAGCGGGATCACGGCGATCCGGGTGGACGGCGGCTACCGGTGCGTGCCCCTGGCAGCGGCGGTGGTTCCCTGAGGGGTGGCCCGGCCTGTGGCCGGGGCGGAGCGGGCCGAGGAGGCGGCGCCGGCCGGCCCGGAGGCGGGGCGGCCCCGGGCCTGGAGGCCGGCCAGGAGGGGGGAGCCGGTCAGACGCGGTCGATGTGGACGTTCGTCGACTTCACCCGGGCCGTGGCCTCGACCCCGACCTCCAGGCCGAGTTCCTCCACCGCCTCGCGGGTCAGCAGAGAGACCAGCCGGTGCGGGCCCGCCTGGATCTCCACCTGGGCGGCGACGTCGCCGAGCTTGATGGCGGTGACGATGCCCGGAAAGGCGTTGCGCACGGAGGTGTGGGAGGTCTCCTCCTCGCCGCTGCCGCCCTTGGCCAGCTCGACGGAGAACGCGGCGAGGGCCCGGCCGTCGATCAGCCGCCGCCCCGCCTCGTCGCGATGGGTGGCCACCCGGCCCGCGTCGGCCCAGCGGCGGGCGGTGTCCGGGCTGACGCCGAGCAGCCGCGCCGCCTGGCCGATCGTGTAGGACTGCATGCCGAGAACGATAGGGCGCCGCTCAGCCCGTGTGCACACGCGGCCTGCGGTCCCGGTCGGGCTCGGCCTCGCGCAGCACCTCGCGGGTGACCGGCGCGACCTCGCCCTGCCCGAACAGGAAGAACCGCAGGAAGTTGGCCAGCGGGCTGCCCTCGGTCCACTCGAAGTAGATGTGCGGGGTGCAGCCGGTGACGTCGCGGACATGGAGCAGCAGCGCCGCCAGGGCGTTGGGGATGGATGCGGACTCCAGGGTCAGCACCCGGTAGCGCCCGTGCAGGACCTCGCCGCGCACCGTCAGGCTCGCCTCGAACTCGGACGGGTCGGTGACCGTGACCTCGACGAAGACGAAGTCCTCCTGCTCCGGCATGTCGTTGTCGGCGCGGATCTGATCGACCTTTTCGCGGTACTCGGCCTTGTCCCGGTGGCCGGGCTCGTTCGCGATGAACCGCATCTTGCGGCTGGCCATGTCCCTGATGAATCGTTCCGCCAATGGATCGAGCGTCACACTGGTCACGCGCAGCTCGAAGGCACGGGCCAGCCGGGACAGCAGCGAGACCAGGATGATGCCGACGATGAAGCAGGCGCCGATCTTCACACCGTCGGGACGCTCGATCACGTTGACGACCGTCGTGTACAGGAACACCAGCGAGATCACCGCGAAGCCGATGGTCCAGCGGCGTTGTCCCGCCTTGCGCGCGGCGATGGTCACCGCGATCGCCGCGGAGCTGATCAGCACCAGCACACCGGTGGCGTAGGCGCCGCCCTGCTTGTCCACGTTGGCGTCGAAGATCCAGGTCACCAGGAACGCGATCAGCGTGAAGACCAGGACCATCGGGCGCACCGCGCGCGCCCAGTGCGGGGCCATGCCGTACCGGGGCAGGTAGCGCGGCATCAGATTGAGCAGGCCCGCCATGGCGGACGCGCCGGCGAACCACAGGATGGCGATGGTCGAGACGTCGTAGATCGTGCCGAAGGCGCCGCCGAGGTACTGGTGCGCGAGATAGGCGAGCGCGCGGCCGTTGGCCGGGCCGCCCGGCTTGAAGTCCTTCTCCGGGATCAGCAGCGTGGTGATGAAACTACTGGTGATCAGGAAGCAGCTCATGATGACGGCGGCGGTCGTCAGCAGCTTCTTGGCGTCCCGGATCCGGCCGGTGGGGTGCTCCTCGGTGTCACCCGGGTCGCCCTTGACGTGTGGCATGACCGCGACGCCGGTCTCGAATCCGGACAGACCGAGGGCGAGTTTCGGGAAGACGACCAGGGCCACGCCGATCATCACGAAGACGTTCCCGTGTTGCGTGGTCAGGGCGTTGGCCCAGTCCGTGACCAGGTGCTCGGCGGTGATGACGTGGTACAGGCCGACGATCACCACGACCAGGTTGAGCGCGAGGTAGACACCCACCAGGGCGAAGGCGACACCGATGGCCTCCAGGAAGCCCTTGAGGAACACCGCGCCGAGCAGTGCCACCAGCAGCAGCGTGATCAGCATCTGCTTGCCCTGGAGAGCACTCGTCAGATGCGGGTTCTCCACCAGGTGGGTGGAGGCGTCGGCGGCGGACAGGGTGATGGTGATCAGGAAGTCGGTCGCCGCGAACCCGAGCAGGGTCAGCACGAACAGCTTGCCCTTCCAGAAGGACAGCAGCCGTTCCAGCATCGCGATGGAGCCCTCGCCGTGCGGGCTCTCCTCGGCCACCCGCCGGTAGACCGGCAGCGCGCCCGCCAGGGTGACGAGCACCAGCACGACGGTCGCGATGGGGGAGACCAGGCCGGCCGCGAGCGCCGCGATGCCCGGCTGGTAGCCGAGGGTGGAGAAGTAGTCGACACCCGTCAGACACATCACCCGCCACCAGCTCTGCCCCTTGTGCGGGGGCTCGGGCTGGGCGTGTGGTCCGGTGTGGCCGCCGCTCTTGCCCATGTCGGACAGCCCCTCCAGCATCCAGGCGCGCAGGCGACCGGTACTGGGAGGGTGTTCGGTCGTGGCCATCGGTGTGCTCCTGATGTGGGGCTCAGCTCTTTTCGGCCATCACACGGACGGCGGCACCAGCGTATGCAGAGCGTGACGCCTGGGCCTCCGTATCAGGGGCGGGGAGGCGTCAATCCTGCGTTAAGAATGGCGCGGTGCCATCAATGGCGCATCAAGAAGCCGAGGCAGGAGCGGGTCACCAGGAGCTGGGCCGAACGAGTGGCGGGGTCACCTTGCGGGAGCCGGTGGCCACCGGGTGTCATCGTTCGAGGAGCTCAGGGGGCAGTTCAGGGGCCCTCCGGAACAAGGCCATCACTCCATTCCGGACGCCCGGAAGACCGCCAGGGCCGTCTCCCGGTCGAGACGGCGGGCGAGCTGGTCGAGGGCGGCGGTGCCGCAGCGCAGGGTGCCGCCGGCCCGGGAGCGGCGGGCGCCGTCGTCGAGCCGGTGCCACAGGGCGGGGTTGCGCACCAGCACCTCCGGGTCGATCTCCACCCGGTTCCCCAGGAGGTCGCGCAGCACCAGCCGCTGGTCGACGCCCTCCAGCGGGCGGACCGCGACCAGCAGATCGGTGTGGACCCGGCGGGTGCGCAGCAGCCGCCTGCTGGCCAGCCAGCCGTCACCGGCCGACACCATGGCCGGGAACAGCACGAGGAGCAGGAGCAGGGCCAGGGCGGACCACAGCAGGCCCCGCCACCAGGTGAGGGAGCCGGCCGCGCCGTCGATGCACAGCAGCAGCGCGAGCAGGGCGGCGGCGCAGCGCGCGGCGGTCCGCACCTCGCCGGCCCACTCGCGGTCGTACGCGACGGTGGTGGCGGTGGGCGGCTGCGGGCTCGCAACCCGGCGCCGTGTGTCGTCGCTGTGCTCCATGGCCTCGACGGTAGCCAGTCGGCGGCGGGACGGCACGATCCGTTGACGGCGCTCTGACGGGCGGAGCCGGATTCTTGACGGGTCCCCTACGGCGCTGCGCACCGGGCTCGGCGCGGCCTCGGCGGGACTTCCGCGCGGCCTGCTCACGCGGGCCGGGCCCTCACAGCCCCCGGGTGTCCATCGGCAGGTGCCAGGCGTTGCGCCGGTGGACCGCGAGCAGCTGGGACTCCAGCGGGGACGGCGGTACGGCGAGGACCGGACAGCCGGCGTGGGCGAGGCAGTGCCGGCGCACCCGGCCGGAGAACGCGCGCTGGAGACCGCGCCGGCCCGCGCCCACGACCAGCAGGTCGTCCTCGCGGTCCGCGATCGCCACCAGCGCCCGGCCGGGGGTGCCGCGGACGACGAGGGCGTGTATCGGCACCCCGGGCCCCCGGTCGCCGAAGATCTCCTCCAGCACCGCGACCAGCCGGCCCCCGGCCAGCCGCTGCCATTCCTCGTCGCGCACGGCCGCGGCGGGCGAGCGGCGGGTGGCCGGTTCGCCGCCCGGCGGCTCCCAGGCCAGCACCGGCCACAGCTCGGCCCCCAGCCGACGGGCGAGCGCGCCGGCCCGCCGCAGTGCCGTGACGCTGCCCATGGAGCCGCTGACCCCGACCACCACACGTGCGACCGCCGAGGCGTCGTGACCGGACATGACTCACCGTTCCTCACCGGTGTCCCGCGCCGTCTCCTTCCATCCCACCCCCGTGCCGGGGATACGACCAGCCGGAGACGCGTCGGGGCCGGTCGCGCACCGGGTGGGTGCGGCCGGCCCCTCGGGTCCCCGCAGTCCTCGCGGCGCCGCCGTGATCAGGCGGCGGTCATCACCGCGTCCGCGCCGAGCGGGCGGTGCGGGGCGATGACGCGACCGTCGGGCAGCAGCTCACCGGTGTCCTCGAAGAACAGGACACCGTTGCACAGCAGGCTCCAGCCCTGTTCCGGGTGGTGCGCCACGAGGCGGGCGGACTCCCGGTCGGCGGATTCGGCTGGCGGGCACGGTGGCTGGTGCTGGCACATGAATGGGATCTCTCGCTCTGTGGTGGTCATGGCGTCCCCCGTCATGCAGTCGTGCGGAACCCAGTGTCGTCCCATGGGAGTCGTTCCGCAGGGATTTCGGGGCACCGCTTCCTACAGGTTGAGGACGCGTCACCCGGGCGGACGGTTCAGCCCAACTACCCCGTCAATCGGGGTGGTTCGCTCTGGCCGAGGTGGACTAGTCCGTCCGGGGCCCGGACGGACCGGCGATCCGTTCGGGCCCCCGGGGGCGGGCCGCCGGCCCGTCCGACGTCCCGGGTCAGGCCGCCGGTGAGCCGAGCAGCGGGAGCCGGGTGGCCCGCAGGGTCAGCACCGGGAGCAGATCGGCGACCTGGTGCGGACGGTAGGCCGCGATGCCGGGCGGCGCCGGGGCGAGCGGCACCAGCAGGTCGGTGGCGGCCGGGTGGCCCTCCGCGCCGTCGGCCGCGGTGTCGCCGTGCAGCCACAGGGTGAGCATGTAGAGCCCGGGGACAGACAACAGCCTTGGCTGATACGGGTGTTGGAGCGACTCCGCCTGCTTCAGGGCCAGCTCTGTGGAGGTGACGTACGGCCCCTCGAAGAAGTGCGAGAAGGCCCAGCCGTCGGGGGTGAGCATGCTCTCCGCCGCGGCCACCGCCCGGTCGCCGCAGCGGATCAGGAAGCGCCAGCCCGCCAGCCGGGTGGCGGACAGGCCCTGGGGTGTGATCCGGTCCAGCACATGGACGGGCAACGGGAGTTCGGGCGTCACCGGACCCTGCGCGGCACGCAGGGAGGGGGTGCGGGCCTCACGGACCGCGGTCGGCGAGCCCAGGGCGGCGAGGACGGAGCGCAGGGCGGGCGCGGGGGCAGGGGCAACGTGAAGCGGCATGATGGGTCGCCTCTCAGTCGACAGGCGCGGGGCGCGAGGGAGGGGTGGGGCGGACGGCGCTGTCTGCTCACAAAAGGGCGGAGAGGTGGGGGCCGGTCGGTGAAGAACGAGGGTGCGGCGCGCTCCGCCGCCCGTCAACCGGAGCGGCAGGAATGCGGCAGGACCAGGACCGAGGGCGCCACCCTCCCGCCTTGTGGACGAAGTTTATACGACATGTGTTCAGACGGTGTTTCGTCTAACCCATTGCCGTGGATCCCACAAGGCGTGAATAGGCCGCCGTTTAGCGGAAATTCTCCCGGTTTCCGGGCGGTCACGCGGTGTTGACCTCGCGATACGCTCCGCTCGCGGACGGCCGAAAGTCGTCGGCGTTTTTCACGAGGCGTTCGGGGCACCCGAAGGTGCGCTCGCGACATGCCCCGTGAATGTGCCGCAGGGAACATTACGACAGCGTAGCGGGCGTCCGGGTGGCGCGGGACGTTATCGATCGCTTTCACTGGGCATTACTCCACGTGACCCGGGAGCCCCGGCGGCCGGAACGCCGGCCCGCCCATCCGAGGAGGGACATTTCGATGGGGGAGAAGGTCGTGGCAGGGCAGTTCGACCTGTCCGATCGCCAGCGCTATCGCGAAAAGCTCCAGAAGTGCTTGACGGGGCTGGAGCGGCTGCTGGTCGAGAAGCGTTTCGACCGCCCCAGGAACCTCATGGGTGTCGAGATCGAATTGAATCTCGCCGGTCCGGACGGCATGCCCAAAATGTTGAACGGCCAAGTGCTCGAACGTATCGCGAGCCGTGACTTCCAAACGGAACTCGCGATGTTCAATCTGGAGGTGAACATAGCCCCGCACCGGCTCGGCGGCCGCGTCTTCGACCGCCTCGCCGAGGAGTTGCGGACCTCGCTCGCCTATGCCGACCGCAAGGCCGGGGAGGTCGACGCGGGCATCGTGATGACCGGCATCCTGCCCACCCTCGGCCGGGACGACCTGGTCTCCTCCAACCTCTCCGAGGCCGACCGCTACACCCTGCTCAACGACCAGATCGTGGCCGCGCGCGGGGAGGACTTCCGGCTCGACATCGAGGGCGTGGAACATCTGGTCTGCACCGCCAAGTCCATCGTCCCGGAGGCCGCCTGCACCTCCGTGCAACTGCACCTCCAGGTGACGCCGGGGCGGTTCGCGGACGTGTGGAACGCGGCGCAGGCGGCGAGCGCGGCGCAGATCGCCGTGGGCGCGAACTCGCCGTTCCTGTTCGGCCGCGAGCTGTGGCGGGAGTCTCGTCCGCCGCTGTTCCTCCAGTCCACCGACACCCGGCCGCCCGAACTCCAGGCGCAGGGCGTACGGCCGCGCACCTGGTTCGGCGAGCGGTGGGTGTCCTCGGCGTACGAGCTGTTCGAGGAGAACCTGCGCTACTTCCCGGCCCTGCTGCCGATCTGCGACGAGGAGGAGCCGCTGGAGGTCATCGCCGCGGGCGGCACCCCGAAGCTCGCCGAACTGGTGCTGCACAACGGCACGATCTACCGCTGGAACCGCCCGGTGTACGGCATCGCGGACGGCGTACCGCATCTGCGGGTGGAGAACCGGGTACTGCCGGCCGGGCCGACGATCACCGATGTCATCGCGAACGCGGCCTTCTACTACGGTCTCGTGCGCGCCCTCGCCGAGGAGTCCCGGCCGGTGTGGACCCGGCTGCCGTTCGCCGCGGCGGAGGCCAACTTCGACGCGGCGTGCCGCTACGGCATCGACGCGCGCTTCGTCTGGCCCCGGCGCGGGCGGTACGGCGGCACGGGCGAGGTCGACGCGGTCACCCTGGTCCGCGACGAACTGCTGCCGCTGGCCGCGGCGGGGCTGGACGCGTGGGGCGTCGAGGCGGCCGACCGCGATCTCTACCTCGGAGTCGTCGAGGAGCGTTGCCGGCGCAGGGTCAACGGAGCCTCCTGGCAGGCCGCGACCTTCCACCGCGCCCTGGAGGGGGGTCTGTCCCGGGAGGCCGCGCTGGCCGCGACGACACGGCGGTACGCCGAGCTGATGCATGTGGGAGAGCCGGTGCACATGTGGCCGGTTGGGCTGCCGGAGCCGGTGCCGGCGGGGTGAGCGGGGCGTTCGTGGCGGGCGCGGGGGGAGCGGCGACGCGGTGTGCCGGGACAGGTGGCCCGGTGCGCGGTTCTCCCGGGTGCTTCTGCGATCCTTGCGGGCAATGCGCTGGGCGGCTCGTGAGGTGTGGGAGGCAGGGTGAAGGTGGTGGCCGGGTCGGGGGACGGGCTGGGAGACGGGGTGGAGCGGCCCACGCGGCGGATCCTGCGTGACGAGACGATCCTCGTGCTCGCGCTGTCGCTGGGGGCGAGCGGGGTCTCCGCGCTGATCAGTTTCATCGGCTCGGTGACCAAGCCGGGCGGTCTGAAGGACCAGGCCGCCACCCTCAACGCGTCGGCCGCGCCGGGCCGCCCCTGGCTCGACCTCGCCTGGCAGCTGTTCGGCATCGCCACCGCGCTGGTCCCCGTCGCCCTGGTCGCCCACTTCCTGCTCCGCGAGGGCAGGAGCCTGCGCACCCTGGGCTTCGACCGCACCCGGCCCTGGCCCGACCTGGGCCGGGGCGCGGCGATCGCGGCGGTGATCGGCAGTACCGGCATCGCCTTCTACCTGGCCGCGCGGGGCCTCGGCTTCAACCTCACCGTCGTGCCCGAGGCACTGCCGGGCGTGTGGTGGAAGTACCCGGTCCTGGTCCTGTCCGCGGTGCAGAACGCGGTCCTCGAAGAGGTCATCGTCGTCGGCTATCTGCTGCGCAGGCTGGGCCAGTTGGGCTGGGCGCCGGGCGCCGCGCTGGTGGCCAGCGCGGTCCTTCGCGGCTCGTACCACCTCTACCAGGGCGTCGGCGGCTTCCTCGGCAACATGGTCATGGGCGTGGTGTTCGTCTGGCTCTACCGCCGCTGGGGCCGGGTCGGCCCGCTCGTCGTCGCCCACTCGCTGCTCGACATCGGCGCGTTCGTCGGTTACGCGCTCCTCGCGGGCAAGGTCGGCTGGCTGCCGACGGCGTGAGGCGGACCGGTCGGGTGCGGCCTGCCCGCGAGGGAAGCGGTGGCGTCCGGTCAGGCGAGCAGTTCGCCCTCGATGACGGTGACCGCGCGGCCGGTGAGCAGGGTGCGTTCGCCGCGCAGTCCGGTGCGCACCAGGCCGGTGCGGCCCGACGCCTGCAGGCCGGTGAGGTCGGCGCGGCCGAGCCGGGCGGACCAGTGCGGGGCGAGCGCGGTGTGGGCGCTGCCGGTGACGGGGTCCTCGTCGATGCCGACGTTCGGGAAGAAGCAGCGGGAGAGGTAGTCGTAGCCGCCCGAGGGGTCGTCCGCGCGGGCGGTGGCGATGATCCCGCGCGCGGAGTAGGCGGCGAGCGCCTTGTGGTCCGGGGCGAGTCCGCGGACGGTCTTCTCGTCCGCCAGCTCCACCAGCAGATCACCGACGTTCGCCCCGGTGTCGAGGACGGCGACCGGCTCCGCGCCGAGCGCCCCGGCGACGCCGTCCGGCACGGCGACGGGGGTGAGCGGCGCGGTGGGGAAGTCGAGGGTGATCGCACCGTCCTCGGCGGGCGTGGCGACGAGCACCCCGCTACGGGTGGCGAACCGCACCGGGCCCTCGTGCGCGCCGGTCGTCCGCAGCACATGGGCGGTGGCCAGCGTGGCGTGGCCGCACATCGCCACCTCGGTGACCGGCGTGAACCAGCGCAGCGCCCAGTCCGCGTCGCCGCCCGCGGGCAGCCGGTGCGCGAACGCCGTCTCGGCGTGATTGACCTCCATGGCGACGCTCTGCATCCAGCTTTCGGCCGGGAAGGAGTCGCCGTCCAGGAGCAGTACGCCGGCGGGGTTGCCCGCGAAGGGCCGGTCGGCGAAGGCATCCACGATTCGAATCCGCATGCCCAGAAGCTAGCGCCCCGGCGGCCCCCTGAACCAAGGCCAATTCGGGAGTGCCGGCCCGCTTCACGGTCTCGCCGGTGCCCGGTGGGTGACCGGCGGGGCGTGCGTGGCGCCCTCAGTCGCTGATGGCCGCCTGGTAGCCGGCGGCGTCGAGGAGGTTGTCCAGCTCGGCCTTGTCCGACGGCTTGAGTCTGAAGATCCAGGCCTCGTACGGCTCGTCGTTGACGAGTTCCGGGCTGTCGGCCAGTTCCTCGTTCACCGCGATCACCTCGCCGCCGACCGGCGCGTAAATGTCCGACGCGGCCTTCACCGACTCGACGACGCCGGCGACATCGCCGGCCGCGAGGACCTTGCCGATCTTCGCCGCCTCCACGAACACCACATCGCCGAGCGCACGCTGAGCGTGATCGCTGAGCCCGGTCGTCACCGTGCCGTCCGCCTCCAGCCGAGCCCATTCGTGCGACTCGGCGTACCGCAGCTCAGTCGGGATGTTCGGCATGCCCGCTCCTTATAAGTCCCTTTTGTTCGACAGGCTCAGCATGCCCGACATGGGGCGGGTACGAGTGGATTTCGGCGGCGCCGCCGACGGAGCGTCAGCCGTGTTGCCGAGGCCAGGCTCGCCCTCATCGAACTCGACCCGGCCGCCGACGAGGTTCGTGGGCACCTCATCGTCGTCTCCGCCGCGGACGTGGTTCCGGGCGGTCGCGCCGTAGTACCAGCCAGCCCGATGTGTCCTGTGACAGTGAATCTCGACCGACTGCCACTGAGGTCCGACCGCCTGGAGGCGCTCTACCGGCGGACCGCCGAGATCAGTCCGCCGGGCCGCTCCTCGCGCTGCGGAGGGGTGCTGATCGGGCGGCCGTAGGCGGCAGCGCGCTCGCGCAGGGTGTGACTGTCGGCCTCCCAGCCGTGCCCGGCCAGCCAGCCCACCGGATCGTCGGGCATCTCCGAGACCCACATGGACGCCGCCGATCCCGGCTCGGCATCCGCGCCGAAGCGCTCGATCACGCCGCGCGAGCCCAACGTCAGCCCCATCCGACTGCCTGCCGCCGACTGTGCGCCGATTCGGGCCAGCAGCAGCTCCACCGCGTCCTCGGGCAGATAGATCAGCAGTCCCTCGGCGATCCACACGGTCGGCACCGCCGGGTCGTGCCCTGCGGCGGCCAGCGCTCCTGGCCAGTCCTCACGCAGGTCCGCCGCGACGGTGATCCGCTCGCAGCGTGCGACGGCCCGCTCCTGGCGCAGCACCGAAGCCTTGAAGTCCAGTGGTGCGGCGGTGTCGACCTCGAACAGTCTGGTGCCCTCCGGCCAGTCGATCCGGAAGGCCCGGCTGTCCATGCCGGCGCCGAGCAGCACGACCTGCCGGACCCCGGACGCGGAGGCCTGCTGCAACAGGTCGTCGAGGAACTTCGTCCTGATGACGATGGAGAACGACACGGCCAGTCGGCGGCGGCGCGCGGCCTCGTCGTCGGGCAGCGGTGGCGAAGAGGGCCACAGACCGCCGGCGGTGGCGAAGGCCTGTGCCAGCGGGTCGCGGAACAGCGCGTTCTCCCGCTCGGTCTCCAGCGCCCGCACCCGGGCCACCCCCACCGCCGTGGCCCACACTCCCGACGGCCGCACCCGCTTCTGCTCATCAGTCACCGCGCCAGCCTAGGCGGAGGCCGGCTGCGCCGTGAGCATGTCCGGCGTGCCGCAGAGAGCATCGGGCCGTCGCGGACCGGGCGGACTCGTGGTCCGGACGGATCAGCCGGGCTGCCTCGACTGACCACTTTTCTTCGTGCTTGAGGTGGTTCGCGCGTCGGCGAGTCCCCGGGGCAGGGCGGACGATGCCGCCATGAGCGCTTCCAGAGGTCCTCCAGCGGGTCGAACAGTCCGAGCGGGATCACCTCGGCCACAGACTCCTCACCTTCGCCCGCTTCGTGGTCCGGCTCCGTCTGAGCGCCGGCAACGGACGCCGGAACAAGCTCAGGCGCCTCGCCGGGAAGGGGCTTGGCAGGCGATCGATTCCGATATATCGTTGAGGCATCGCGAACGATACGCGATGCAGACGTAATAGATCAGCGATGGAATGGAGTGATCGCCATGCATGGACATGGATTCGAGCGGCACGAGGGTCGCGGCCGGCGCGGCATGGGCATGGGCGGCTTCGAGGCGCGGCGGGCCGCGTTCGGACCGTTCGGGCCCGGTGGGCCGGGCGGGCCGGGGTTCGGACCCGGCGGGCCCGGGTTCGGACCGGGGTTCGGGCCCTGGGGGCATCGGGGGCGGGGCGGCCCCAGGGGGCGGGCGCGGCGCGGTGACGTGCGGGCGTCGATCCTGGCCCTGCTGACGGAACGGCCCATGCACGGCTACGAGATGATCCAGGAGATCGCCGAACGCAGCGGCGGTGCCTGGAAGCCCAGCCCCGGCTCGGTCTACCCCACCCTCCAGATGCTGGAGGACGAGGGACTGATCGTCAGCGAGAGCGAGGGCGGCAAGAAACTCTTCTCCCTCACCGAAAGCGGCCGAGGCGTGGCCGAGGAGGGTCCGCAGGCGCCCTGGGAGGAGGCCTCGCGCGGGGTCGACTGGGAGGCGCTGGGCGAGATCCGGCAGGCCGGCGCGGGGCTGATGGAAGCCTTCGGCCAGGTCTGGAAGACCGGCAGCAAGGAGCAGCGCGAGAAGGCGCTGGCCGTCGTCAACGAGGCGCGCAAGAAGCTGTACCTCATCCTCGCCGACGAGGACTGAGCCGCCACGAGGGAAGGCGGGAGCCGGGTGCCCCGCGGAGCGATTCCGCGGGGCACCGGCCGCGTCCCCGCCTCGCCTCGCCTCAGCCGACCAGACCGGCCAGCCTGCGCAGCGACTCGGACAGGGCCGTCGTCGCCGAGTCCTTCAGCCGGGCAGCCATCAGCGACACGGCGGCACCGGTGAACTCGCCGTCGATGCGCAGCGCCGTGGCGTCCCCGTCCGGGGTGAGCGTGTAGCGGGTGGCGACGGTGACCGCCATCGGGCCCTTGCCGCGGATCGCGAACACCCGCGCCGGCTCCAGCTCCTCGATCGTCCAGTCGACCTCGGCCGGGAACCCCATCAGCTTCATGTTCTCCCGGAACGTGCCACCCACCGCGAGCGGGCGGGGGCCGCCCGCCGGGAAGTCGGTGTGGGTGGCGTTCCACTCGCCGTACGACGACCAGTCGGTGAGCTGTGCCCACACCTTGTCGGCCGGTGCCTCGATGCGTGCCTCCGCGCTGACTTCGGCCATGCGACCACCCCTTCGGTTCGGGCGAACCCGGCTACGGTGTCGCGGAACGTAGCCGCAGGGCCGTGAACATTCAATACTGATGAACCGTCAGGAACCGGAGGGCGGCGGATGCCGTCAGCCGAGGCGCCGGCCCCCGCCCTCGCCCCCGCCTCCGCCCTCCATGTCCCGGGTGACGTACGGCGGCGTACGGCAGCACCCGGACGAGGGCGCGCGGGCCGGTGCGCGCCCCCGAGGCGGAACGGCTGAGATCTCCTCCCCAAGGATGAGATCGCCGACGGTGATGTCCACTCTGCGTGGGACGCCCAAATGGTTCCGCTCGGGGATGACTCGGTCTGTTGTGACTGATGGGGTGGGGTGGTGCAATCCCGTACCGCCCGTCCGGCCGCCCCCGAGTCCCAGGGGGCGCACCCGCACCAGGACGCCGCGGGGCTCGGCGCCGAGCTCGCGACGGTGGTCGCCGGTGCCCGCCGCCGGGCCGTACGGGACGGTGACCGGCAGGTCGACACCGCCCATCTGCTGCACTCGCTCCTCGAACAGGATCCCGAGGTGCGCGCCGTCGTCGGCGGCCCGCCCCAACTCGCCCGGCTCCTCGGCTACCTGGTGCAGCGCAGCATCGGCTACGGCCTGCGCTGGCAGGGCAGTGTGGAGGACTCCGGCGCCCACCCCGTCGTGCCCCGTCCCGCCGCGGGCGACGCGGGGGACTGGTCCCCGGCGGCGTCCGCCGCCCTGCACCGGGCCCGGGAGCGGGCGCGGCGGCGCGGCGGGTGCGCTGCCGACGCGCCCGACCTGTTCGCCGCGCTCGTCGCCGACCCGGACTCCCGGGCGGTCGAGGTGCTCGGGCGCGCGGGGATCGACGCGCGCGGGCTGTCCGAGCGGGTCTCCGCGCTGACCGCCGAGCGGGGTGCCGAGCGGGGCTCCGCCTGGACCGAGGCCGGTTCAGGAGACCGCGGCGTGGCCGGGTCCGGGGGGTTCGAGCAGGACAGGGCCTTCTGAGACCGTCCCGGACCGCAGGCGGTGCCCCTCCCGGCGTCCATCCCCTGAGACAGGTGTCAACGGGGATGACGCTCCTGTCGCCTCCTGTCATCATGTGCCGGTGCGTACCTCTGAGAGCAGTGACAGCGGCGGCAGAGGCGTCGGGCTGGGCCTCGCGCTCGTCTCCGCGCTGGCCTTCGGCGGGTCCGGAGTGGCGGCCAAGCCGCTGATCGAATCGGGCCTCGACCCGCTGCACGTGGTGTGGCTGCGGGTGGCCGGCGCCGCCCTGGTCATGCTGCCGCTCGCCTGGCGCCATCGCGCCCTGCCGCGGCGTCGTCCCGCGCTGCTCCTCGGGTTCGGACTGTTCGCCGTCGCCGGTGTCCAGGCCTGCTACTTCGCCGCCCTCTCCCGCATACCCGTCGGCGTGGCGCTGCTCGTCGAGTACCTGGCGCCCGCACTGGTGCTCGGCTGGGTGCGCTTCGTGCAGCGGCGGCCCGTCACCCGCGCCGCCGCGCTCGGTGTCGTCCTCGCGGCCGGCGGCCTCGCCTGTGTGGTGGAGGTCTGGTCCGGGCTGAGCTTCGACGCGCTGGGCCTGGCGTTCGCGCTCGCCGCCGCCTGCTGCCAGGTCGGCTACTTCATCCTGTCCGACCAGGGCGGCGACGCGGGCACGGAGGCACCGGACCCGCTCGGCGTCATCGCCTACGGTCTGATCGTGGGCGCCCTCGTGCTCACCGCCGTCGCCCGCCCCTGGGAGATCCACTGGGCCGGACTCACCGGTTCGGCGCGGATGAACGGCACCGCCGTACCCGCCCTCGCCCTGCTCGGCTGGATCGTGCTCGTCGCCACGGTGGCCGCCTACGTCACCGGTGTGCTGTCGGTACGACGGCTGTCCCCGCAGGTCGCCGGGGTAGTGGCCTGTCTGGAGGCGGTGATCGCGACGGTGCTGGCGTGGGTGCTGCTCGGTGAGCACCTGTCCGCGCCGCAGGTCTTCGGCGGTGTCGTCGTCCTGGCCGGCGCGTTCATCGCCCAGTCCGCCGCGCCCGCCAAGAAGTCCCTGGAACCGGTGGCCGCCGGCGGCCCGGAAAGAGCGTTGTCCGGACAGCGCACCTCCGCCTAAAGTGCCGGTCATGCCGTCCACGCTCGTACTTCCGCCCCCGGCCGCCTGAGGCGGGCCCCGGGACACCCGCCCGGCGCGACGAGCGCCGGGCCGGACGGTGCTGCCCGCAGACGAAGTCCGCGCGGCCCGATCGATCGGGCCGCCCTCGAACTTCCGCACCTCCAGGGTGCGTTCCTGCGGAGAGACTTCCTTGTCGAACTCGAACTCGAACTCGAACTCGAACTCGATCGCGACCGCGACCGCGAACGCTTTCGCGCGGTCGAACGCCGCCGGCCTGCCCGTAGGGCGCGGCCTGCTCTATCTGATCGTCACCGGTGCCGCCTGGGGCACCGCCGGGGCCGCCGCCTCCCTGGTGTACCGGACCAGCGACATGGGCGCATTCGGCCTCTCCTTCTGGCGCTGCGCGCTGGGGCTCCTGCTGCTGCTCGCCGGCCGCGGCCTGCGCCCGCGGTCCCGCCCGGTCCCGGCCGAGCCGACGGCGCGCCGGGTGCTGAAGGCCGTTGCCACCGGCCTCGGGCTCGCGGTGTTCCAGACCGCCTACTTCGCGGCCGTGGCGGCCACCGGACTCGCCGTGGCCACCGTCGTCACCCTCGGCGCGGGCCCCGTGCTGATCGCGCTCGGGGCCCGGCTGCTGCTCGGTGAACGGCTCGGCACGGGCGGCGTCCTGTCCGTGGCCGGGGCCCTCGCCGGACTCGGCGTGCTGACCTTCGGCGACTCGGCCGCGGCCGTCCGCCCCGCGGGTGTGCTGCTCGCGCTGCTGTCGGCCGCGGGCTACGGCGCCATGACCCTGCTGACCCGCTGGTGGGGCCGGGACGGTGGCGCCGACGCCTCCGGGACCACCGTATGGGCCTTCGCGGTGACCACCCTGTGCCTGCTGCCGTTCGCGCTGCACGAGGGGCTGCTCCCGCACACCGGCCACCCTGCCCGGCTGCTGTGGCTCCTGTGCTACATCGCCGCCGTGCCCACGGCGCTCGCGTACGCCCTGTACTTCGCGGGCGCGGCCGTCGTGCGGTCCGCCACCGTCTCCGTGATCATGCTCCTCGAACCGGTGACCGCGGCCGTGCTCGCCGTGCTCCTGCTCGGTGAGCGGCTCACGGTCACCACTGTGATCGGCACCTCGCTGATGCTCACGGCGGTGGCGGGCCTGACCGTGGGCGAGACGGTGTCGCGCGGCGGCGGCCGCCCGGCGGAGCCCGGTGGCGACCCGGCCGCGCCGCGGGCCGGTCACTCCCCGGCGAGGTAGTCCGGCAGCCCGATCCCGGACGCCAGGTCGGCGTTCGGGACCGGGGCGTCGTACCCCTTGCGGAGCGGTACGACGCCGGCCCAGTGGGGGAGGGCGAGGTCCTCGGGCTCGTCGTTGGCGCCGCCGCTGCGGATCTTCGCGGAGACCTCGTCCAGGTCCAGCCGGATCACCGCGGTGGCGGCCAGCTCCTTCTTGTTCGCGGGCCGCGAGTCGGCGGCGCGCCCCGCCACGACGTGGTCCACCAGGGCGTCCAGCGCGCGGCGCCGCTCCTCGGGGTCGGTGACCTCGTGCGCGATGCCGTGCACCATCACCGAGCGGTAGTTGATCGAGTGGTGGAAGGCGGAGCGGGCCAGCACCAGACCGTCCACATGGGTCACGGTCAGGCACACCTCCAGGCCCGGGTCGGCGGCGCCGGTCATCCGCAGCGGGCGCGAACCGGTCGAGCCGTGGACGTAGAGCCGCTCGCCCACCCGGCCGTACAGCGTGGGCAGCACCACGGGGGCGCCGTCGCGGACGAAGCCCAGATGGCAGACGTACCCCTCGTCCAATATCGCGTGCACCACCTCCTTGTCGTACGACGCCCGGTCCGCCGCGCGCGTGGGCACGGTGCGGTCGGTCGGGGCGTACTCGGTGGGGTGGGTTCCCGCGGTGGTGCCCGGCATGACGGTCCCTCCAACGCGATGCCGAGAGGCGATCGCTTTTGTACTAGTGCATAATTGGTTTTGTGCTAGGAGAGTATCGGATCGAGGGCCGCGGCGCAGCCGAGATCGCGGCCGATGTCGAGCGCGCGGTGGGTACCGGGGAGCTGCGCCCCGGCCAACCGCTGCCGCCCATGCGGGAACTGGCCACCCGGCTGGGGGTGAACCCCAACACCGTCGCGGCCGCGTACCGCACGCTGCGTGAGCGCGGGGTGATCGAGACCGCCGGGCGGCGCGGCAGCCGGGTGCGGCCCAAGCCGGTCACCACCGGACGCGATCAGCTGCGGGTGGAGGTGCCGCCGGGCGCCCGCGACCTGTCCACCGGCAACCCGGACCCGGACCTGCTGCCCCGGCTCGCCCCGGCGCTCGCCGTGGCGGCCGAGGCGGGGGACCGGCGGCCCGTCCTCTACGGCGACGACCCGGTCGACCCCGGTCTGATCCGCGTGGCCCGCGCCGAACTCGCCGCCGACGGCGTGCCCGCGGGGCCCCTCACCGTCACCTCGGGCTCCCTCGACGCCATCGAACGCGTCCTCGCCGCTCACCTCCGACCGGGTGACGCGGTCGCCGTCGAGGATCCCGGCTGGGGGAGCGTCCTCGACCTGTTGCCGGCGCTCGGCCTGCGCACGGTCCCGGTGGGCGTGGACGACGACGGGCCGTCCCCCGAGGACCTGGCCCGCGCGCTGGCCGGGGGAGCGCGGGCGGTGATCGTCACCGCCCGCGCCCAGAACCCGACCGGCGCCGCCGTGACCGCCGCCCGCGCGCGTGCCCTGCGCGCGGTGCTGCGCGCGCATCCGAACACCCTGCTGATCGAGGACGACCACGGCCACGGCATCGTGGACCTGCCCCCGCACCCCCTCGCGGGCGCCACCCGGCACTGGGCCTTCGCGCGCTCCGCCGCCAAGACCTACGGCCCCGATCTGCGTCTCGCCGTCCTCGCGGGCGACCCGGTGACCGTCGACCGGGTCCGCGGCCGACTGCGCCTCGGACCCGGCTGGGTGAGCCTGCTGCTCCAGCGTGCGGTGGCGCATCTGTGGACGCGGGGGGTGGTGGACCGTACGGCGGTGGCGGAGTCGTACCGCGCCCGGCGGCAGCCGCTGATCGACGCCCTGGCCGCCCGGGGCGTCGAGGCCCGCGGCCGCACCGGCATGAACATCTGGATCCCGGTACCCGACGAGACCACCACCGTCGCCCGCCTGCTCCAGTCGGGCTGGGGCGTCGCCCCGGGCGCCCGCTACCGCCTGACCAGCCCCCCGGCCGTCCGGATCACGGTGTCCCCGCTGACCCCGGCGGACATCGGGCCGCTGGCGGAGGCGATCGAGGCGGCGGTACGACCGTCACCCTCGCGCGCCTATGGCTGACGACGCGCCGCGCGGGGGCACGGGGAACCGCGTGCCGCCAGTACCGGCGGCACGCGGTTCCGCGGTGCCCCGCCCTCAGGCGCGCTTCTTCCCCCGCACCTGGGTGAGCGCCGCCCCGGCGAGCACGATCGCCGCGCCCACGGGCGTGTTCCAGCGCAACGACTCCCCGAGGATCGCCACGCCCGCCGCGGTCGCGATCACCGGAATGAAGTACGTGACCATCTGCGCCGTCGTGGGTCCGACCTCGGCGACCAGTCCGTACTGGAGCAGCACCGCGAGCCCCGTCCCGAGCGCCCCCAGCGCGGCGACGGCCAGCAGCGGCACCGGGGCGAAGTGCTTCGGCATGCCCGTGAACAGCGGTGTGACGACGGCCAGCTGGACCGTGGCCATCAGAAGTTGCCCGCCGGTCATCGAGAGATGGGAGTCGCCCGTGCCCGCCAGCGTCCGCCGGACGTAGATCCAGCCCACCGGATAGCTCAGCGAGGCGAGCAGGGCCATCGCCGTGCCGGTGGCGTCGAGGCCGTGGAAGCCCTGCCAGGCGCCGAGCACCGTCAGCACCCCGAGGAACCCGAGCCCCAGCCCGGCCACCCGGACCCGCGTGGGCCGGTCCTCGGAGAGCGCGACCACGGACAGCGCCATGCCCCACAGCGGAGACGTCGCGTTGCAGATGCCGGCCAGCGTGGACGGGATGGTCAGCTCGGAGTACGCGAAGAGGGAGAACGGCAGGGCGTTCAGGAAGAACGCGGCGACCGCCATGTGCGCCCACAGCCGGCCCCCGCGCGGCAGCCGCTCCCGCTTGACGGCCATCGCCGCCACCAGCACCGCCGTACCGAAGACCAGCCGGCCGAGGGTGACCTGGAACGGGGCGAACCCGCTCGTCCCCACCTTGATCAGCAGAAAGCTGAAGCCCCAGATCAGGGACAGGGCGCCGAAGCGCAGCCGCCAGTCGAGGCGGGGGCGGGGGTGTGACTGGTCAGGGGTGGCGGGGGACTGGGTCCGGGATGCGGTGACCGTGCTCATGACGACAACGATGCGGGACCAGACCTCGTAGCACAATCGAGAAATCTCACCGGGTATCTCGTAGGATCTCTTATATGTTGAACTTGGAGCGCCTGCGCACCCTGGACGCCCTGGCCCGGCACGGCTCGGTCAGCGCGGCCGCCGACGCGCTGCACGTCACCACGTCCGCCGTCTCCCAGCAACTGGGCAAGCTGGAACGAGAGATCAACCAGCAGCTCCTCGCCAAGAACGGCCGGGGCGTGCGGCTCACCGACGCCGGCCGGCTGCTCTCGGAGCACGCGGCGCGCATCCTGTCGCAGGTGGAGCTCGCCGAGTCGGACCTGGAGGCGCACCGCGGGCAGGTCGTCGGCGAACTGCGGCTGTCCGCGTTCCCCACCGCCGCGAGGGGCCTGTTCCCGGTGGCGCTGCGGGCGCTGCGCGTCGAGCACCCGGGGCTGCGGGTGCGCTCCAGCGAGCTGGAGCCGGAACACGGCATCGCCGCCGTGGTGCGCGGCGACCTCGATCTCGCGGTGGTCCTGGACTGGTACAACAAGCCGATGCCGGTGCCCGACGGACTGGTCAAGGCACCCCTCCTGGACGATCCGGCGGGGGTCGCCGTGCCCGCCGGACACCGGCTCGCCGGCCGCGAGGAGGTGGATCTCGCCGAGTT
This sequence comes from Streptomyces malaysiense, assembly GCF_000980885.2. Lineage (GTDB taxonomy): Bacteria > Actinomycetota > Actinomycetes > Streptomycetales > Streptomycetaceae > Streptomyces > Streptomyces malaysiense. The sequence continues at coordinate 37,759 of NZ_LBDA02000011.1, forward strand.
CGCCGAGGACGAGTGGATCACCTGGGGCGAGGGCGAGTTCTGTCACGAGTGGCTGATGTTCACCCTGCGCTCCAAGGGCGTCGAGCCGATCGTCGGTCATCGCGCGGGCGAGACCCACACCCAGCTCCAGCTGGTGGCCGCCGGCCTGGGGGTGTGCATCGCCCCGCTGCTGGGCCGCCATCCGGTGCCGGACGGCGTGGTCCTCGTACCGCTCACCCAGCGCGTGCGCCGGCACGTCTATGTCGTCTGGCGGGCCGACGCCGACCGGCGTCCCTCCATCCGCGCGGCGGTCGAGGCCCTGCGCACGGCCGCGCGGAAGGTCGACTGACCCGGGCTCCAGGGGGTCCCCGGCTTCCCCGGCCGCCTCACAGGGAGCCGAGTTTGCGGAAGTCCCAGGAGACGATCCGCTCCGGAACCAGCCGCGCCCAGGCGTGCCGGCCGTCGTGCGGCAGCTCGTCCAGGCCGAAGTACTTGCGGGCGAACGCCTTCTCCACGGCGGCGAGTTCGGCGCAGGGCCGGCCCGTGCGGGGCGCCTCGCCGACGAACTCCACCCGGCCCGCCAGCTCGGCCCCGCGCAACTCGCCGTACTCCTCGCCCGAGTCCACCACCACCGCCACCCGGGGATCGCGGCCGAGCTGGTTCCAACGGCGGCTGCGCACCAGCGAGTAGAGCCACAGCGCGCCCCCCTCCCAGAGGAACCACAGCGCGCTCGCGTGCGGGGCGCCGTCGGCGGAGACGGTCGCGACCCGGCAGGTGCGCCGCCCGGCCAGGAACGCGTCCAGTTCGCCGGGCGTCATCATGATCCTGCGGCCCCGGCGCTGTGGAGTGACGGGCATGCGGCCCCCTCGTCGTCGTACCGGAAGACACCTTCGACGGCGATCCTCCGACAACACGCCGGCGAAGGGAACGCTCCGGTCCCCTCGTCTTCCCTCTCCCGCGCGCCGCCGCTACTCTCACCGCCCCGGCTCCGGTGAAAGGCAGGCGATGACCGCGTACGAGCGACTGGGCGACGTCCTCGATCCCGCGAGCGCCGTGCTGCTGACCGTGGAGTGCCAGCGGGGTGTGGTGGGACCGGACGCCGCCCTGCCCGAACTCGCCCGCGCGGCCCGCTCCTCGGGCGCCCTCGGCAATGTCGCCCGGCTGGTCGCCGGCGCGCACCGGGCCGGCGTCCAGGTGATCCACGCGATCGCCGAGCGCCGCCCGGACGGCCGGGGCGCGAGCCGCAACGCCCGGCTGTTCCGCGCCGCCGAACGGCTTCCCGTGCACCAGCTGTCCGGCAGCACGGCGGTGCGGGTCGCGCCGCCGATCGAGGTCGCCGAGGAGGACATCGTCGTACGACGGCTGCACGGGCTGTCCCCGTTGCACGGAACCGGCGTCGACGCCCTGCTCCGCAACCTCGGCTGCCACACCCTGATCGTCACCGGCGTCTCGGCCAACGTGGCGATCCCCAACGCGGTGTTCGACGCGGTCAACCTCGGCTACGCCGTCGTCGTCCCGGCCGACGCCGTCGCGGGGGTACCCGCCGACTACACCGCCGCGATGATCCGGCACACCCTCTCCCTGGTCGCCACCGTCACGACCACGGACGAGGTGCTCGGCCGCCTCGCGCCCCCGCGCCACGGCCGGCCCCAGTAACCTGGGGCGATGCTCAAGGAAGTCACCGCGACCCGCTACATCACGCCGCTGCGTGAGGGCGGCTCGCTGCCGGGGCTCGTCGAGGCCGACGACTTCGGGACCTACGTCATGAAGTTCACCGGAGCCGGACAGGGCCGCAAGACCCTGGTCGCCGAGGTGGTGTGCGGCGAACTCGCCCGGCGCCTCGGCTTCCGGACGCCCCGCCTGGTCACCGTCGAACTGGACTCCGTGCTCGGGCTCGGCGAACCCGAGCAGCAGGTGCAGGAGCTGCTGCGGGGCAGCGGCGGCACCAACCTCGGCATGGACTTCCTCTCCGGCGCCCTCGGCTACGACCCGCTCGCCTTCGCCGCGAGCCCCGAGGAGGCCGGACGGATCGTCTGGTTCGACGCGCTGATCAACAACGTGGACCGCTCCTGGCGCAACCCCAACCTCCTGGTCCACCGGGGCGAGCTGTGGCTCATCGACCACGGCGCCACCATGATCTGGCACCACAACTGGCCCTCCGCCGAGAAGTCCGCGGCCCGCCCCTACGATGCCGCCGAGCACGCCCTCGCCGGCTTCGCCCCCGACCTCGCGGCGGCCGCCGCCGACCTCGCGCCCCGCGTCACCGAGGACCTGCTCGCCGAGGTCACCGCCGAGATCCCGGACGTCTGGCTCACCGGCGAACCCGGCTTCGGCAGCCCGGACGAACTGCGCCGGGCCTACGCGCGCCCGCTGCTCGCCCGCGCCGCCGTCATCGCCGACCGCATCACCGGCACCCAGGAGGACAAGTGAGCGAGACCCGCATCCACATGGCCGGCCATGTGACCGAGCGCCACATCACCCGGGCCGGCCAGGGCGGCGACCGTGACGTCTTCGAGTACGCGCTGATCAGGGTCGTACCCCGGATCGAGCGCGGGGAGTGCTTCAACGCGGGCGTGGCCGTCTACTGCCGCGCCCGGGGCTACGTCGGCGCCCGCACCCATCTGGACGAGGAACGGCTGCGCGCCCTGGACCCGGCGGCCGACGCGGCCGGGATCAGGGCGGCGCTCACCGCGATCGAGCGGCACTGCGCGGGCGGCGCGGAGGCCGGGCAGGCGGCCGGGGACGACGCCGGACGGCGGTTCCGCTGGCTGATCGCGCCCCGCTCCACCGTGGTCCAGCCCGGACCGGTGCACACCGGCCTGACCGCCGACCCGGCCGCCGAGACGGAGCGATTGCTGGACCTCCTGGTGAGGTAATGGATCACAACGGCCGGATGAGCCGTTGACACCGGGTGCCAGGGCTTCTAGCGTCGTGTGGGCTGAAGATACTAAGCGGTCGCTCACCGCACCGGAAAGCCCTCGCGAAGGGCCGTACGGGTTCTCTCAAGGGCGAGGAGAAACAGCACATGTCCACCACTGAACAGCGGGTCGCGGTCGTCACCGGCGCCGCGCGCGGCATCGGCGCCGCCACCGCGGTACGGCTGGCCGCCGAGGGCCGCGCCGTCGCCGTGATCGACCTGGACGAGGCCGCCTGCAAGGACACCGTCGAGAAGATCACCGCGGCCGGCGGCAAGGCCGTCGCGGTCGGCGCCGACGTCTCCGACGAGGCGCAGGTCGAGGCCGCCGTCGCCCGGATCGTCGAGGAGCTGGGCGCCCCGACGATCCTGGTCAACAACGCGGGCGTGCTGCGCGACAACCTGCTGTTCAAGATGAGCGTCTCCGACTGGGACACCGTCCTGAACGTGCACCTGCGCGGCTCGTTCCTGATGACCAAGGCCGTGCAGAAGCACATGGTCGACGCCGGCTTCGGGCGTGTCGTCAACCTGTCCTCCTCCTCGGCGCTCGGCAACCGCGGCCAGGCCAACTACTCGGCCGCCAAGGCGGGTCTCCAGGGCTTCACCAAGACCCTCGCCATCGAGCTCGGCAAGTTCGGCATCACCGCCAACGCCGTCGCCCCCGGTTTCATCGCCACCGAGATGACCAAGGCCACCGCCGACCGTGTCGGCATGGGCTTCGAGGACTTCAAGAAGGCCGCCGCGGGCGCCATCCCGGTGCAGCGCGTCGGTGAGCCCGAGGACATCGCCAACGCCATCGCCTTCTTCACCGGCGAGGCGGCCGGATTCGTCTCCGGCCAGGTGCTGTACGTCGCCGGCGGACCGCTCGACTAGGGGACACCGCACATGACTTCCCGAGAACTCCCGCCCCTGTCCGGCAAGGCCGCCCTCGTCACCGGCGCCAGCCGGGGCATCGGCTACGGCGTCGCCGAGGCCCTCGTCGCGCGCGGCGACCGGGTGTGCATCACCGGCCGAAACGAGGACGCGCTCAAGGAGGCCGTCGTCAAGCTCGGCGCCGACCGGGTCATCGGCGTGGCCGGCAAGGCGCACGACCTCGGCCACCAGAGCGAGGCCGTCGAGCGCGCCATGGAGGCCTTCGGCCGCCTCGACCACCTGGTCAACAACGCGGGCACCAACCCGGTGTTCGGGCCCATCGCGGACCTGGACCTGAACGTCGCCCGCAAGGTCTTCGAGACCAACGTGATCTCCGCCCTCGGCTTCGCCCAGAAGACCTGGCACGCCTGGCAGAAGGACAACGGCGGCACGATCGTCAACATCGCCTCGATAGCGGGCCTCGCGCCCTCGCCTTTCATCGGCGCCTACGGCGTCAGCAAGGCCGCGATGATCAACCTGACCCAGCAGCTGGCGCACGAGTTCGCGCCGGGGGTGCGGGTCAACGCGATCGCCCCGGCCGTGGTCAAGACCAAGTTCGCCCAGGCGCTGTACGAGGGCCGCGAGGAGGAGGCCGCCGCCTCCTACCCGCTGGGCCGGCTCGGCGTGCCGTCCGACATCGGCGGCGCCGCGGCTTTCCTCACCTCCGCGCAGTCCGACTGGGTCACCGGTCAGACCCTCGTCGTGGACGGTGGGCTCTTCCTCAACGCCGGGGTGTGAGACCACCTCCCGGGCGCCGGATTCCGGACGGACCGGCGCCCGGGGCACCGCACAGCGGACACCCGTCGGGATGACAACGTCGTCAGTTTCTTTTCGATCAAGTGGCGGTGATACGGGGGAGGTTGGGCGCACTGACGCTGCGGTAAGGTCTGCCGACCTTGGTAGGCGGATCGAGGAGCGTGCGCGTTGTTCAACCGGAACCGATTCCTGGGGAGAGTCGCGGCGATCGCGTCCGTGTCGCTGGTGGCCGGCGGCTGCGGTCTGCTGTCCGACGGGGACTCGGGCGAGGGAGCCCCGATCGTCGTCGGCACCACCAGCGCGCCCAGCACCCTGGACCCGGCCGGTGCCTGGGACGGTTCCTGGGAGCTGTACCGGAACATCTACCAGACGCTGCTCGCCTATCCGAACGGCGCGACGGCCCCCCAGCCCGATGCCGCCCAGAGCTGTTCCTTCGCCGACTCCTCCAGCCGCACCTACCGCTGCACGCTGCGCGCCGGACTGAAGTTCGCCGACGGCGACCCGTTGAACGCCGAGGCGGTCAAGTACTCCGTCGACCGCATCCGCGCCATCAACGCCCCGGCCGGCCCCGCGGGGCTGCTCGGCAGCCTCGACAGCGTGGACACCTCCGGCGACCGCGAGGTCGTCTTCCACCTCGGAAGGTCCGACGCCACCTTCCCGTTCGTACTGGCCACCCCGGCCCTGTCGATCGTGGACCCGAAGGACTACCCGGCCCGCGCCCTGCGCACGGGCTCCGGAGCCGACGGCTCGGGGCCGTACAAGCTCCAGTCGTACCAGGAGGACCGGCAGGCCGTCCTGACCAGCAACGGCAACTACCACGGCTTCGCCCAGCGGCAGAACGACGCGGTGACCATCCGCTACTTCCAGGACTCGGCCGGCATGGTCAAGGCGCTGCGCGACAAGCAGATCGACGTCACCTACCGCGGCCTCGCCGCCGACGACATCCTCGCGCTCCAGCAGCAGGGCAACTCCGACCTCCAGCTCGTGGACGGCGCCGGCACCGACATCAGCTACCTGGTGTTCGACCCCAAGGACCCCTGGGCCGGGCGGCCCGCCGTGCGCAGGGCGATCGCCCAGCTCGTGGACCGGGGCGCGATCGCCCACAAGGTCTACAAGGACACCGTCGACCCGCTGTACTCGATGGTCCCCAAGGGCCTCGTCGGCCACACCACGGCCTTCTTCGACAAGTACGGCGACCCGAGCGCCGGCAAGGCCCGGACGATCCTCCAGGACGCGGGAATCCACCAGAAGGTCCCGCTGACCCTCTGGTACACGACCGACCGCTACGGCTCCGAGACCGCCCTGATGTTCCAGGAGCTGAAGCGGCAGCTGGAGGGCTCCGGCCTGTTCACCGTCACGCTCAGGAGCCGCCCCTGGAAGAGCTACGTGGTCGGCTACCAGAAGGGCGAGTACCCGGTGTTCGGCCGCGGCTGGTCCCCGGACTTCCCCGACGCGGACAACTTCATCGCGCCCTTCACCGGCGAGCACAACGCGCTCGGCACGCCCTACCCGGCCAAGGAGATCACCGACCGGCTGCTGCCGCACTCGCGGGCCCAGAGCGACCGCGCCGGGACGGTCGACGACATGGCGCAGGCCCAGCGGATCATCGCGGGCGACGCCCAGTTGCTCCCGCTGTGGCAGGGCCGGCAGTACGTGGCCGCCAGCGACGACATATCCGGCGGCGAGCAGGCGCTCGACCCCTCGACGATCATGATGATGTGGACGCTGCACCGTAAAACCAGCTGGTGAGCGGCGGGGAGCGGACCTGCGGGGACCTGTTGTCAGTGGTCGCCTGTAGGTTCTGGACCCTGAAGTGACCGCACGCGGTAATTGATCGACATCGTGAGGACGTTGACGTGACCGACATCGCCATGCTGCCCGAGTCCTGGCGCGGGGTTCTGGGCGACGAACTGGAGCAGCCCTACTTCAAGGAGCTGGTCGAGTTCGTCGAGGAGGAGCGGGCGAAGGGCCCCGTCTACCCGCCGCGCGAGGAGGTCTTCGCCGCGCTGGACGCCACGCCCTACGACAAGGTGAAGGTCCTCGTCCTCGGCCAGGACCCGTACCACGGCGAGGGCCAGGGGCACGGGCTGTGCTTCTCGGTCCGCCCCGGTGTGAAGACCCCGCCCTCGCTGCGCAACATCTACAAGGAGATGCAGGCCGAACTGGACCTGCCGGTCCCGGACAACGGCTATCTGATGCCATGGGCCCAGCAGGGCGTGCTGCTGCTCAACGCGGTCCTGACCGTGCGTGCGGGCGAGGCCAACTCGCACAAGGGCAAGGGCTGGGAGAAGTTCACCGACGCCGTGATCCGCGCGGTGGACTCCCGTTCCGACCCGGCCGTGTTCGTGCTGTGGGGCAACTACGCGCAGAAGAAGCTCCCGCTGATCGACGAGGAGCGGCACGTGGTGGTCAAGGGCGCGCACCCCTCCCCGCTGTCCGCGAAGAAGTTCTTCGGCTCCCGCCCCTTCACCCAGATCAACGAGGCGATCGCCCGCCAGGGCCACGAGCCGATCGACTGGCGCATCCCCGACCTGGGCTGACGGTGGCGTCGGCGCCGCCTGACCGGGAAACCGGGCGGCGCCGGTTAGCGTCGGTGCACGACAGCGGACGATCGCCGGAGGACGCGGTGGCGGAGCGACGGGAACAGACGGCCCTGGACGAGGTGCTGACGCGGATCGGCCAGGTCGTGATGCTGCACCACGCCGGCGACCGCGAGGAGGCCCGCAGCCGCTTCCTCGACCTGTGGACCGAGATCGGCGAGGACGGGGACCCGCTGCACCGCTGCACCCTGGCGCACTATCTCGCCGACACCCAGGACGACCCCGCCGACGAACTCGCCTGGGACCTGCGGGCATTGGCGGCGGCCCGGGAACTCCCGGAGGGCGGCCCCCGGGGCGTGCCGGGCTTCTTCCCCTCCCTCCACGTCAACCTGGCCGCGGACTACATCAAACTGGCCCGCCCCGAGGCCGCCCGCACCCACCTCACCGACGCCCGCACCGCCGCGCAGTCCCTCGCGGACGACGGTTACGGGAAAGGGGTCCGGGCGGCGATCGGGCGGCTGGAGTCGCGGTTGGAGGAGAGGGGGCCGGGGGGCGGGGGGCCTTGGGGACCGCCCAGGCAGCGGCCCAGCTGAGGGGAGTGCTGCCGGGCGGGGGCACCGGTGGACGGTCCGCCCGGCGGGGGCTTCGCCGATTTGTTCAGCGGTGTCCGTACGCCTGCTCGCAGATCTTGGATTCCGGGCTGTTGCCGCGCCAGCCGCCGTACTCGCGGCCCAGGTCGCAGACGTCCGCGGGCACGCGCTGGGAGGTGCGCGGCGGGGCCTGGGCGGGGCGGTCGGCCCGGGGCGGCCGGGCGCGCGGGGGAGCGGGCGGGTGCGTGGGCGGTGGGGCGGCCGGATTTCCGGGTGGGGCGGGCTTGGGGGCGGGGGCCGGGTCCCCGGACGGGCCGACCATCTCCAGCGCCTCCCGGGCCGGTGCCTGCACCACCCGTGGTGACGCGCTGCCGTCCGTGCGGGGCACCGGCTGCCGCGGGGGCGCGGCACTCGGCGGCGGTCCCGGGGCCGCCGTGTGCCGTACCGTCACACAGCCGGTGAGGGCCGAGACGGCGACGGTGACCAGAAGCGCTGCGGTGGTCGTCGTTCGATGCACCCGGGCAACGATGCTGGTTCCGGACCCGGTTGGCATCAAGGAGTCGAGCCGGATGCCTCCGCCCGGGTGAACTCCCGCACCGAACGGAGGGTTCCGGCCCCTCGTGGCTGACGGCTCAGGCGCCGGTGCTGCCGTCGATCCGCTCCCGGATCAGATCCGCGTGCCCGTTGTGCCGGGCGTACTCCTCGATCATGTGGGTGTAGATCCAGCGGAGCGTGAAATGCTCCTTGCCGGCCCGGTCGGTGCGCCGGGACAGCTCGTCGAGCGAGCGGCCCGCGGTGTCCCGCCGTGCCCTCTCGACCTCGGCCTGGTGGGTGGCGGAAGCCTCCTTCCAGGTGTCCGCCGGAGCGACGTGGAAGTCGCCGTCCGCGTCGTCCTCGGTGCAGTAGAGGACGCCGAGGTCCTCGTCCAGCAGTACCTCGTGGAACCAGAACCGCTCCACCTCGGCCATGTGCCGCACCAGCCCCAGGAGAGTCAGTTCCGAGGGCGGCACCGAGGCGGTGCGCAGCTGCTCGTCGGTCAGTCCCTCGCACTTCGCGATCAGGGTCCGGCGGTGGAAGTCCAGCCAGCCCTCCAGCATCTCGCGTTCGCCGGCGTTCAGGGCGGGTTCGTCGCGCTCACTCGTCATGCCCCCATCCTCACCGGCCGGGTACGCACGTTTCCAGGGGATTTCCGCGGGCCCGGCCTCCCCGGGAGCGGCTCCCGCCCGCCGGCCCGTGTCCGCCCCGGTCCGGCCCCTCGTCCGTACGTCCCGCGCGGCGGCGCCGGCATCGCCGAGCGGTGGCCCCCGTATGCTGCCGGGGAGGCAGAGGTGGGCGAGCCGCAGGGGAGAGACACGTGAAGGTCGGCTGCATCGGACTCGGGGACATCGCGCGGAAGGCGTATCTGCCGGTGCTGGGTGCGCTGCCCGGGGTCGACCTGCATCTGCACACCCGCACCCCCGCCACCCTGGCCCGGGTCGCCGACGGCCTGCACCTGCCCGCCGGGCAGCGGCACGAGAGCCTCGACTCGCTGCTCGCCGCCGGGCTCGACGCGGCCTTCGTGCACGCGCCGACCGCCGCCCACCCCGAGATCGTCAGCCGGCTGCTCACGGCGGGCGTCCCGACGTACGTCGACAAGCCGCTCGCCTTCCGGCTCACGGACTCCGAGCGGCTGGTGGAGCTGGCCGAGGAGCGCGGCGTCTCCCTCTTCGTCGGCTTCAACCGGCGCTACGCCCCCGGGTACGCGCAGTGCCTGGAGCACCCGCGCGAGCTGATCCTGCTCCAGAAGAACCGGGTCGGGCTGCCCGAGGAGCCCCGCTCGATGATCCTGGACGACTTCGTGCACGTCGTCGACACCCTGCGCTTCCTGGTGCCGGGCCCGGTCGACGACGTCACGGTCCGCGGCCGCGTCCGCGACGGACTGCTGCACCACGTGGTGCTCCAGCTCGCCGGTGACGGCTTCACCGCGCTCGGTGTGATGAACCGGCTCAGCGGCTCCACGGAGGAGATCCTGGAGGTGTCCGGGCAGGACACCAAGCGCCAGGTGCTCAACCTCGCCGAGGTGATCGACCACAAGGGCCAGCCGACCCTGCGCCGACGCGGCGACTGGGTGCCGGTGGCCCGGCAGCGCGGCATCGAACAGGCGGTCCACACCTTCGTCGACGCGGTGCGCGCCGGGCGGCCGCTCAGTGCCCGGGACGCGCTGGCGACCCATGAGCTGTGCGAGCGGGTGGTACGAGCGGTTCAGGACCTCCCCGGCGCGTTCTGAGCGCCCGCACGCCCTCGCCGGCGCACAGCGCGGCCAGCACCAGCAGCGCGGTGTGCACCGGCCAGTCGCCGTAGCGGACGTAAAGCGTGGTGCCGTGCGCGAGCGGCACGTCGTACACCCGGGCGGTGTCGGCACCGGTCCCCAGCCAGGGGCCGAGCCGCTGTCCGCCGGGCCCGTACACGGCGGAGACTCCGGTGAGCGTCGCGTGCACCATCGGGCGTCCGGTCTCGGCGGCACGCAGCGCGGCCAGCGAGGCGTGCTGCTCCGGCGCCCAGCTGTGCTGGAAGGTGGAGGTGGAGGACTGGCCGAGGAGCACGTCCGCGCCGTCCTCGGCGAGATGCCGGCTCATGTCGGGGAACGCGGTCTCGAAGCAGATCAGCGGGCCGATCCGCAGCCCGTGCCCCACGTTCATCACGACCTGCTCGGTGCCGCGCCTGCGGTCCTCGCCGGCCGCCTTGCCCACCGAGGTGGCCCAGCCGAGCACGGAACGGGCAGGTATGTACTCACCGAAGGGGACGAGGCGCATCTTGTCGTAGCGGTCGCCGGTCGGGCCGTTCGGGCCGATCAGTACCGAACTCTTGTAGATGCCGGGCCGGTCGGAGCGGCGGGCGTCCACGTTCACCAGGACGTCGGCGCCGGTGGCGCGGGACAGCGCGGCGATCCGCCGGGACAGGTCGGGCCGGCCGGCGAGGTCGTAACCGACGCTGGACTCGCCCCACACCACCAGGTCGACGTCCTGCCCGACCAGCCGGCGGGTCAGCCGCTCCTCCCGGTCGAAACGCAGCTCCGCGCTGTCCCGTCCGGCCACCACGCCCGGCTGCACGACGGCGATCCGCGTCCTGCCGTCGATCTGCGGCCGGGGTGCCCACGCCCATGCGGCGGTGGTCGCGGCGGCGGTGGCGACCACCGTGGCCACCGCCGGCATCCGCGCCCCGCGCACCGCGATCAGCACGGCCGCCGCCACGTTCACCGCCACCACCAGGAAGCTCAGCAGCCACACCCCGCCGACCGAGGCCAGCCGCAGTGCCGGTGCCACCTGCCACTGGCCGGCGCCCAGGATGCCCCAGGGTCCGCCGAGCCCCTGCCAGGAGCGGACCAGCTCCACCAGCAGCCAGCCCGAGGGCAGTACGAGGAGGGCGACGGCGCACCGGCCGGGGGAGGGGGTGCCGCCCAGGTACCGGCGCACCAGCCAGCCCCAGGGCATCCAGAGCAGCCCGAGCAGCGCGCCGATCAGGAAGATGAACACATGCAGGCTCGGCAGCAGCCAGTGGTGCACCGCCACCAGATATCCGAAGCCGCCGCACCAGCCGTCGTACGCCGCCCGCCGCCCGGTCGGCGCCGAGCGGACCAGCAGCAGCCACGGGACCAGGGCGACGTACGCGAACCACCACAACGAGGGCGCCGGGAACGTGAGCACCGGCAGGGCACCCGCGAGGGCGGCGACGGCGGAGCGCCGCCAGGGGGAGGTCAGCCGGCGCTCGAACATCCTCATACGGAGCCTCCCTACCCCAGGGCTCCAGTGTGCGCGCCGCGAGCGATCTACGACAGGGGTCTTCCGGCCCCGCCGATCACCGGCCGGGGCGTCGCCGCCCAGCCGACGGCCACCCGTGCCAGCGGTCACCGTCGCCCGCGTGCCCCGGCCCGGACCTCACCGTCCCGCCGACGTTCTGCGCCACTTCTCCGTGACCACGACCTGGCCGATCCGCCAGCCGTCGGGTGTGCGCAGCAGCCCGAAGTCGTACCGTCCGCCGCTCTCCAGGTCCGGTGCGGCGGAGCCGTTCCCGTCGGTGAGGCGCATCGGGTTGAAGTAGTCGGCCCGCACCCGCGCGGTGTCCCCGGTGTCATGCTCCAGGACCCCGAACCGCACCCGCCGGTTGACGATCAGGTGCTGCCGTACGGCGAACCGGGCCAGGTTCTCGGCGAGCCACCCGGCGACCTGCCCGGCCTCGCCCTCGATCCCGCCGGACGAGCGGTAGTCGGCTCTCCCTCCGGACGTGAACAGGCCCGGGTACGCCGTCCAGTCACCGTCGTCCACCGTCACCGCGTACGCGGTGACCAGTTCGTCCACGGCCAGCCGGTCCAGAACGGTCGCGAGTTCCGCACGCTGCGTCATCGGCTCAGTCTTGGCCACGGCGGGGGCGGAGCCAAGAGGTGTACGGGGAAATTCGGCGGTTCGGGGGAGCGGGAGAACCGGTGGCGGGGACCTGGTGACGGTCGTGTCGGGTCGCGGCGGGCGGTGATCCGCCGCCGGACACGCGGGGCGGACACCCGACAATGATCTGGACGGGAGTGCCGGGTCGTGTCGGGCGGGAGGCCGGGTTGAGTGTCATGGGTGTGTGGGTCGTCGGCGCGTTGCCCGACCAGACGGTACGGGACCTGCAGCGGGCGGCGGTTCCGGAACCACCGCCCGCACCGCTGACCCCGCACCACCCCGCGTCCGCCGAGCTGGCCTGGTGGCGGAGCAGGGCCCGGCACCCGATGTTCACCGCCTCCAGGACCTGGCCCGGTGGCTGGGACGCCGGCGACGACGCCTTCCGGCTGAGCGCGTTCCTCGACACCTGCTACGACGCGTCCGAAGCGGCGGAGTCTCTGCGGGACACGGTGATGGACCAGTTCCCGCAGGAGTTCGGCGAGAGCCTGTTCGCGGCCGTGGCCCGCAAGGCGGGCCCGTTCTCCGCCCTGGCCTACGCGCTCGGCCCCGAGGCGACGCTGCGGTTCCCGGGCCGGTTCGGGGAGTTCCTGTTCGACGCCGGCCAGGTCCGCGCGCGGCTGCCCGCGGCCGAGGAGGTCCTCGCCCTCACCGGAGCCCGGCGGCGCGACGCGGCCGACCGCGTCCACGCCTGGCTGACCGGCCTGGGCGACGCCCCCGGCCACGACGCCGGCGAACTCCTCGACGGCCCGCTCCGCGTCCTGCGGTACGCCGCCCGCACCGGCCGGGGCGCGGCCGGCCTGGTCCGCTGGTACTGACGTGACGGGAAAACCGGTGGCACGGCCGGGCCCGGTCGCCCAACCTGTCAACCGTGAACGATCAATCCCTCGCCGCCGAACCGAAGTTCCGCGTCCGCGCCCGCTACACGGACACCACGATCACCGTCTACCAGGCGTACCGCCCCGCCATCGGCCTGGCCGCCGCCCGGACCGGCCGATTTCCGGCGGAGTGGAAGCGGGACCGGATGACCTGGATCAAGCCGTCGTTCCTCTGGATGATGTACCGCTGCGGCTGGGGCACCAAGGAGGGGCAGGAGACCGTGCTCGCGGTCGAGATCGACCGGGCGGGCTTCGAGTGGGCGTTGCGGCATGCCTGCCTGTCGCACTACGTGTCCGGGGTGCACACGGACCGGGCTTCCTGGAAGCGGGAGTTGGGGCGGGCGCCGGCGCGGGTGCAGTGGGATCCGGAGCGGGATCTCCATCACAACGCGCTGCCGTACCGCTCGTTGCAACTCGGGCTCGCCGGAGAGGCTTCGCGGCGGTACGCCGATGAGTGGGTCGTCGGCATCGAGGACGTGACGCCGCTCGCCAGGGAGGTGCACGCGTCGGTGCGGGCCGGGCAGCGGGAGCGGGCCGGGGCGTTGCTGCCCGAGGAGCGGGCGTATCCGGTGGGGGAAGACGTGCTCGCCCACCTGAGAGGGTAGTGCTCGGGTCAGGCCGCCTCGATGATCTCCTCGCGGATCGCCTTGGCCCACTCCACGACCAGCAGCTCGTACTCCGTGCGTTCCTGGGCCGAGAGGTAGCCGCCCGTGCGCAGCCACAGCGCCCGGATCTGCTCGTTCACCTCGGCGGCAGACCGTGCGGAACCAGGGGGCGGGAAATGGGGGGACATGCGGAACAGCCTAGGGGCACGGGCTGACACTGCGCTACCGCACCGCTACGCAGAACGTATGTGGTTGGTCACCGGCACCCCGGTCGCGCCCCGTGGTCGGCCCAGTTCAGGTGGCATATGCCTGGCTGTGTTGACGCCGGCCGGTGTCCGGGAGATGGCCGAAACGGGGGTTCGGGACACCCTGTGGGACCGCTGGCGGGGCGGTCGACTTCCCTGTTCGGCGGGGAAGTTCAGGAGGTCGCCGCAGGTCCCCTCACGGTCCAGCCCGGCGTCTGCGGGTGGGCCGTCAGGTCGTCGTGATGGACGGGGGAGCCGCAGGCGCGGCAGGTGACCACCGGGACCAGTTCGTGGCCGCAGCTGTGCTCCATGGCCATCGGCAGGTCGGTGTTGTGGCGCAGGTGGCGGTCGCCCCACTCCTTGAGCGCCATCAGCACCGGCTCCAGCTCCAGGCCCGCCGCGGTCGGCCGGTAGTCGAAGCGCTGGGGGTGCTCGCTGTAGGCGCGCTTGGTCAGGACGCCGGCCTCCACGAGCCGGCGCAGCCTGGCGGCCAGGATGTCGCGCGGCGCGCCGATGTTGCGCACCAGCTGGTCGAAGCGGCCGTTGCCCAGGCACACCTCCCGCAGGACGAGCAGGGAGTACTTCTCTCCCACCACCGCGAGGGTGTCGGCGATGGAGCAGGGGCGCGGGTCCTTCGGTGCGGCCATGCGGCTCAGCTTAGTTGAGAGTTTGGTTTTCCAACCTTTCGGGACGGTGCGGGTTCGTCGGTGCATGGAGGTGGGTTTGATTTTCCAACTCACAGGGTTATGGTGAGTCCGGATTTCCTACTCACTGGTAATCACGCTCGTGAACGAACCCGCTCCGCCGCAGGAGGCCGCACCATGCGAGACGCAGTGATCGTCGAGGCCGTACGCACCCCGATCGGCAAGGGCAAGCCCACCGGCGCCCTCGCGCAGGTCCACCCCGTCCAGCTGCTCGCCCACACGCTGAAGTCCCTGGTCGAGCGCTCCGGCATCGACCCGGCGCTGATCGACGACGTGATCGGCGGCACCGTCGACCAGGTCGGCGAGCAGGCCATGAACACCACCCGGTACGCCGTGCTCGCCGCCGGACTGCCCGACACGGTCCCGGCCACCACGGTGGACCGCCAGTGCGGCTCCTCCCAGCAGGCCGTGCACTTCGCCGCCCAGGGCGTGATCGCCGGAGCCTACGACATGGTCGTCGCCTGCGGTGTGGAGTCGATGAGCCGCGTGCCGATGTGGTCCAACGTGCCCGCCGGCAAGGACCCCTTCGGGCCCGGCGTCGCCGCCCGCTACCCCGAGGGCCTGCTGCCGCAGGGCATCAGCGCCGAACTGATCTCCGCCAAGTGGTCGCTGACCCGCGCGGAGATGGACGCCTTCGCGGTCTCCTCGCACCGCAAGGCCGCCGCGGCCTGGGAGGCCGGGCTGTTCGACGCCGAGACCGCGCCCCTGGAGGGCGTCACCCGCGACGAGTGCGTACGGCCCGACAGCACCCCGGAGATCCTCGCCGGCCTCAGGCCCGCCTACCGCGACCCGAACTTCGCCGAGCGCTTCCCGCAGATCGAGTGGAACATCACCGCGGGCAACACCAGCCCGCTCAACGACGGCGCCTCCGCCGTCCTGATCACCTCCGGCGAGACCGCCGCCCGGCTCGGTCTGCGCCCGCTCGCCCGGCTGCACAGCTTCGCGGTCACCGGCTCCGACCCGCTGCTGATGCTCACCGGGGTCGTCCCGGCCACCGAGAAGGTGCTCGCCCGAGCCGGCCTCTCCCTCGGCGACATCGACCTGTTCGAGGTCAACGAGGCGTTCGCCAGCGTCGTGCTCGCCTGGCGGCAGGAGACCGGCGCCGACCTGGACAAGGTCAACGTGAAGGGCGGTGCCATCGCCCTCGGCCACCCGCTCGGAGCCAGCGGTACCCGGCTGACCACCACCCTGGTGCACGCGATGCGCGAACGGGGCGCCCGCTACGGCCTGCAGACGATGTGCGAGGCGGGCGGCCTCGCCAACGCGATGATTCTGGAGAGCGTCTGAGCCGAGGCCGGCGCACCCCCGGTCGCCGGGCCCCGGTCACCGCCCGCGCAACCGGTGCCGCTGCCGCCACGCCACCACCGTGCCCGCCAGCGCCGGTACGGCGATGCCGGCCATCGCGAACAGGAACGCGGGCGACGTCGGCGCCGAGGCACGGGCGCCCGCGATCGCGTAGGCGGCGGTGTTCGGGACCGACCCGAGCGCCGTCGCCAGCAGGAACGGCAGCCAGCTCATCCGGGAGACCGCGGCGCAGTAGTTCGCCGCCCAGAACGGCACTCCCGGGAAGAGCCGCGCGGCCAGCATGGAACGGAACCCGTGCCGGCTCAGCTGCCCGTCCGCCGCCCGCAGCCAGCGGCCGCGCAGCAACGGGCGCAGCGCGTCCTGCCCGAGCAGCCGCCCGAGCCCGAAGGCCAGACCCGCTCCGAGCACCGTGCCGGCGAGCGCGGTCCCGAGGCCCAGCCCGGAGCCGAACAGCGCGCCCGCCGCCAGATTCAGCAGGGGCCGGGGCACGAACGCCACCGTGCACAGCCCGTACCCCGCGCCGAACGCCAGCGCCGCCACGAGCCCGCCCGCCCGCGGCGGCCAGCCCTGGGTCAGCAGGCGCTGCGGATCGAACAGCAGCACCAGCGCCCCCGCGGCCGCCAGCAGCGCCAGCAGCAGCGACAGCCGCGCCCACGGCGACAGCAGCGCGCGGGTGCAGCGGGTGGTGAACCCCGCGCGGGGCACGGGCGGCGCGGGGACGGTGGTGGCATCGAGCACGTGACCCCCTGGGAGACATCGACGGCCGAGGCCGATGATAGAGGGCGTCCCGAACGGCCCCGGATCTGTGTGGACCGGACCGGTGTGGACCGGACCGGCGTGAACCGGTGCGGCTGACCGGGTGCTGGACGGGGACACGTGGCCCGGCAGCGGACGCTCACGGAGCGTGACTGCTACGTATGCTGCGCATGAAGCGAAAACAATGCTCGTCGCCGTTCGGCGGACCCGTACGGGCCCCCAGGCTCGCCGCCGCGGCACTGGCCCTCGCCTGCGGCGTGGGCGGCTCACTGGCACCGGCCACCGGAGCCTTCGCGCGGCCGCAGCCGCGCCAGGGCGGATCCCCCCTGCTCGACGAGACGTTCACCCAGGCGACGGCGCCCGACTTCACCGGGGTCGGATCGGCCTGTCTCACCGGCGCGCCCCAGGTCGGCGCCCCGCCGGGACCGGGCGACCACCCGCTCGGCGGCTGCACGGAGGGCGTCGGCCCGGTGCCGCCCAACAACGCGGCCCCGCACGGATACCTGCGGCTGACGGACTCCTCGACCGATCAGTCGGGCGCCGTCCTCTACAACCACGCGCTGCCCGCGGGCGAGGGACTCGACGTCACCTTCGACCAGTGGCAGTACGGCACCACCACGGGCAACATCGCCCCGGCCGACGGCATCTCGTTCTTCCTGGTCAACGGCGACACGCAGCTGACCCACCCCGGCGCCTTCGGCGGCAGCCTCGGCTACGCGCAGAAGCTGCCTGACGACGACCCGAGCGCCGAGTTCCAGCCCGGCGTGGACCGCGGCTACCTGGGCGTCGGGCTCGACGTCCTCGGGAACTACTTCGGTGACTGGGAGCACCGCGGCAACGGCTGCCCGCCCGACCAGCGCTCGCCCGCAGGCACGAGCTTCCGCGTGCCCGCCCCCGGGGCCAACATGGTCACGCTGCGCGGTCCCGGCGACGGCATCGACGGCTACTGCTTCCGCACCGCCACGACGAGCAACTTCTCGACCACCGGGCCGTGGCCGTCGACCCTTCCCGGACAGCTCCAGGGGCCGACCACCGAGGTGTCGAGCGACCCCGTCCAGGCCGAGCAGGATCTCGAGCCCTCGCGCCGCCGGGTGCACGTGGTGATCACCCCGGCACCCGACCCGCAGGTCACCGTGTCCGTCGACTTCAACGACGGCAACGGCTTCCAGCAGGTGCTCAGGACGGCCGCGCCGACCCCCGTGCCGCCGACCTACAAGTTCGGATTCGCTGGTTCCACCGGCCTGTTCACGGACACGCACCTCATTCGCAACGTGGTCGTCCGCAGCGAGCGGCCGCTGCCGCGGCTGAACCTCGTGAAGCAGGTCAGGCAGCCACTGCCCGGCGATCTGACGGTCGGCTCGCAGGTTCCGTACGACTTCGTGGTCACCAACTCGGGCGGTACGACCATCGGCGACCTGGCCGTCGACGACCCGAAGACCGGCCCGGTCTCCTGCCCCGTGACCAGCCTCGCGCCCGGTGAGACGGTCACCTGTACGGCCACGTACACGGTCACGGCCGCCGACGCCGCGCACGGCTCGATCGACAACACGGCCACCGCGACCGGCACTTCCGACGGGGAGACGGTCACCTCGCCGCCGTCCTCGCAGAGCGTGCCGATCGAGCGGGTGCCGGGCATCGAGGTCGAGAAGCAGGTGGAGACGCCCGGCCCGTACTCGGTCGGGCAGACGGTCACCTACCGCTACACCGTCCGCAACACCGGCGGTGCGGAGCTGACCGACATCGCGGTGCACGACGACCACGTGCGGGACATCACCTGCGAGTCCACGACGCTCGCCCCCGCGGAGGAGACCGGTGACAGCACCACCTGCACCGGCACCTACACCGTCACCGCGGCCGACGGCACGGCCGGTTCCGTCACCAACACCGCCACGGCGACCGGTACCGCGAACGGGGAGACCGTCACCTCGCCGGAGACGTACCAGACCATCCCCGTCGGGCAGCCCCACCTCACGCTGCGCAAGCAGGTCGTCTCCGGCGGCCCGTTCCAGGTCGGGTCCACGGTGCGGTACGCGTACACCGTGACCAACACCGGCGCCACCCAGCTGCACGACGTGCATGTCGCGGACGACCGGGTCGCCACGGTGACCTGCGACGACACCACGCTGGCGCCGGGTGCGGGCACCACCTGCCACGGTTCGTACCAGATCACCCAGGCCGACATCGACGTCTGCCTGGAGGGCGGCACCCGCGGCGGCGGCGACGGCACCGTCGAGTGCCGGATCACCAACATCGCCCAGGCCGGCGCCACGGACCCGCAGGGCAGGGAGATCGTCAGCGAGCCCGCCTCGGCCACGGTCACCGTCCGGGCCGAGCCCGAGTGCCCGCCGAAGCCGGAGTACGGCAAGCCGGACGACAGGGGCGGCTGCGACAGGCGGGGCCGCCGCGGCGGCGCCTGACGCACCCCGCGCACGCACGACCGGCGCCGCCCCGTCCAGGGGCGGCGCCGGTCGTGTGCGCACGGGTCACCGCACCCGCGCGGCGCCGGTGCACCGGCGGAAAACCATTCGACGCCCGACCTCCCGTCGGCGATGATCGACGTCATGTTCCGGTACGCCTTCCACCTCGCAGCATCCGCGGTCGCGGATGCGCCGAAGGCTGCCGTTCCCACGCTCGCGGCCGCTGTCGACGGCGCCCGAAGCTGACCCTCCCCGGATCGTCCGGCGGACCCCGCAGGGGGAGGGTCGGCCATCCGGCGGGGTCCCCACTTCCGTACGACAGCGAAGGCTTCGAGGTACAGCCATGTCCAAAACGGCCTACGTGCGCACCAAGCCGCACCTGAACATCGGCACCATGGGTCATGTCGACCACGGCAAGACCACCCTGACCGCCGCCATCACCAAGGTCCTCGCGGAGCGCGGCGCCGGCACCTTCGTGCCCTTCGACCGCATCGACCGCGCCCCCGAGGAGGCCGCGCGCGGCATCACCATCAACATCGCCCACGTCGAGTACGAGACCGACACCCGCCACTACGCCCATGTGGACATGCCCGGTCACGCCGACTACGTGAAGAACATGGTCACCGGCGCCGCCCAGCTCGACGGGGCGATCCTCGTCGTCTCCGCGCTCGACGGGATCATGCCGCAGACCGCGGAGCACGTCCTGCTCGCCCGGCAGGTCGGCGTCGACCACATCGTCGTCGCCCTCAACAAGGCGGACGGCGCGGCCGACGAGGAGCTGATCGACCTGGTCGAGCTGGAGGTCCGCGACCTGCTCACCGCGCAGGGCTACGCGGGCGACGCGGTGCCCGTCGTGCGCGTCTCGGGGCTGCGGGCGCTCGCGGGCGACCCGCGCTGGACGGCGTCCGTCGAGGCGCTGCTCGACGCGGTGGACACCTATGTGCCGACGCCCGAGCGTTATCTCGACGCGCCGTTCCTGATGCCGGTCGAGAACGTGCTCACCATCACCGGGCGGGGCACGGTCGTCACCGGTGCCGTGGAGCGCGGCACGCTCGTGCCCGGGGACCGGGTCGCGGTGCTCGGCGCGGACGGTGTCGAGACCGTCGTCACCGGCCTGGAGACCTTCGGCAAGCCGATGCGGCAGGCGCAGGCCGGGGACAACGTGGCCGTGCTGCTGCGGGGCGTGCCCCGGGACGCGGTGCGGCGCGGCCACGTGGTGGCGGCGCCGGGCAGCGTGGTGCCGGCGCGCCGGTTCAGGGCCCGGGTCTACGTGCTGTCGGGGCGCGAGGGCGGCCGTACGACACCGATCGCGACGGGCTACCGGCCGCAGTTCTACATCCGTACCGCGGACGTGGTCGGGGACGTCGACCTCGGCGCGGTGGCCGTGGCCCGGCCCGGGGAGACGGTGGAGATGACCGTCGAGCTGGGGCGCGAGGTGCCGCTGGAGCCGGGGCTCGGCTTCGCCGTCCGCGAGGGCGGGCGGACGGTCGGCGCGGGCACGGTGGTGTCCGTCGGTTCGTAGCGCTCCTCCGGGGCGCGCCACAATGAACACGTGACCGAGCAGATACCCGTACTCCGCACCACCGACCACGGCGTCGCCAAGCTCATGCCCGATGTGGACCGGGAACGGGCCTGGCTGCTTACGGTCGACGGGGCGCCGCAGTCGTACGTCGACCTGGACGAGCCGACGCACCTGGAGTTCGAGTACGCGCGCCGGCTCGGGCACGTACTGGACACCGTGGCCCCCGAGGGCCGGGCGCTGGACGTGCTGCACCTGGGCGGGGGAGCGCTGACCCTGCCCCGGTACGTCGCGGCGACCCGGCCCGGTTCGCGGCAGGAGGTCGTGGAGGCCGACCGGGGGCTGCTGGACCTGGTCGCCGAATATCTGCCGCTGCCGAAGGGCGCGGGGGTCACGGTGCACGCCGCGGACGCCCGCGCCTGGCTGCGGACCGCGCCGGACGACGCGGCGGACGTGCTGATCGCGGACGTGTTCGGCGGCTCCCGGGTCCCGGCCCATCTCACCACCCTCGGCTACGCCCGGGAGGCCGAGCGGGTGCTGCGGCCCGGCGGGACCTATCTCGCCAACCTCGCGGACGCGGCGCCGTTCGCCTTCCTGCGCTCCCAACTGGCCACGTTCGCGACGGTCTTCGAGGAGCTGGCGCTGGTCGCCGAGCCGGGGGTGCTGCGTGGGCGGCGGTTCGGCAACGCGGTGCTCATCGCCTCGCACCGGCGGCCGGACGTCGCCGTGCTGGCCCGCCGGGTGGCGGCGGACGCCTTCCCCGCCCGGGTCGAGCACGGCGCCGCCATGCGGGAGTTCATCGGCGACGCGCGAGCGGTCGAGGACGCCGACGCGGTGCCGTCGCCGGTTCCGCCGGGCGGGTCGTTCGGCGTCGGCTGAACGCCGGGCGCGCGGGCAGGTCCGCGCCGCGCACCCGGCCTCCCGCGTCAGTCCGAGGTGGGAGTGCCGTGCAGCCGGACCGAGCCGAGGATCTTCATGATCGTGGCCTGCGGGACCTCGCCCTGCACGCCCTTGGCGCCGTAGAAGTTGAACGACACGTAGTCGTGCGCCGAGTTCTGGAAGCCGAAGGTGAGGGCCTTGCCGTCGCTCGCGCACTTGCCCTTCTGCGGGGTGCCGCTCGACCTCGCCCAGGCGTAACTGCCCTTGATGCCGGACGTGGTGGTGAAGGGGGTCGCCTTCTTGTCGAAGGTGACGCTCTTCTTGTCCGGCTGGGTGTAGCCGCCGTAGACCCACCAGGCCGGCGTGTTGACGGCGATCTGGTCGGTGTTCTTCGCGCCGCTGGCACCCTTGCTGCCGACGACCGCGAGCGGGGTGTCGTCGGTGCGGCCGTCCTTGTTGTCGTCGGACGTGCACCACTTGGGCTGGTCCTCGGCCGTGCCCGACATCACGATCAGCGGCTTGCCGTCGGTGGACTTCTGGTCCTCGAAGCCCACCTCCATGTCGGGCGCCTGGGCCTGCCAGTCCGAGGGCACGTCGTAGGCTATGCCCCACTTGGGGTTCACCACGACCTTCCAGCCCGGCACGGTCGGCTTCTCGCTCTCCGCGGCCCGCGGATTGTCGGTCGAGGCGGGGCTGGACGACGCCCCGGTCGGCGACTGGCTGGTGTGCGTGTTCTTGCCGTCCGCCTTGTCGTCCTTGGAACCGCCGAGGACCAGGGCACCGGTCACACACGCGGCGACGACCACGGCCGCGGCCGCGACGATCGCGATCAGCTTCGTGCGGTTGCCGCCGCCGTTGCCGCCGCCGCCCTGCGGGGACTGCTGGATCGGCACCGTGGGCTGCTGCTGCCCCCACTGCGGCTGCTGCTGCCCGTACGGGCCGGGGGCCTGCGGGTACTGGCCCGGCCCCGGCTGCTGGCCGGCGCCGGGGTGCTGGCCCCCCTGCGGGTACTGCTGGTACCCGGGCTGCTGGTACGGATTCGGCTGCTGGTAACCCGGCTGCTGGTACGGGTTCTGCTGCGGGTTCTGCGCGCCCCCGGGCGGCTGCTGATCTGGCCACATGGCCGACAACACTAGTGCGACGGCGGCACGGTTCGGTCACGGGACCTCGTCAGGGCTGTGGCGAAGCGGTGCGAAGGGCATGGCGCGCGCGTGCGGACCACGCTGGTCAGCACCGTCTACTCGCCGGTAACATCCCGGTCATGACTGTTGACAGCGCCTCGATGGGCGAGATGCTTGCCACCGCGGTCCCGATGGTGCGGACCCTGAACCTGGAGTTCGTCGAGGTGACCGCGGAGCGCGCCGTGCTGCGGCTCCCGGACCAGCCGGACTACCACAACCACATCGGCGGCCCCCACGCCGGCGCCATGTTCACGCTGGCCGAGTCCGCCAGCGGCGCCATCGTGCTCACGGCCTTCGGTGACCAGCTCTCGCGCGCCGTGCCGCTCGCGGTCCGGGCCGAGATCGGCTACAGGAAGCTCGCCATGGGGCCGGTGACGGCCACGGCGACGCTGGGCCGTCCGGCGGCCGAGGTCATCGCCGAGCTGGACGCGGGCGGGCGGCCGGAGTTCCCGGTCGCCATCGCCATCGAGCGCGAGGACGGCGCCGTGACCGGCGAGATGACGGTGGTGTGGACCCTGCGGCCGAACGGCTGAGGGGTCCGGGAGCGGACCGGACGGGAAGGGGCCTCCGTGCGTCGGGGGCCCCTTCCTCGTGCGCCGGGCCGGCCGGAGGCCGACGGGAGTCCCGGAGCGCGGGCCCGCCGGCTCCCGGGAGCCCGCCGTGCGGCGGCTTCGACGCGGACCCGCGCTCGTCGCCACGGGTGCCACCGTCCTGCCGCTCCTTCCTGTCGCCGTCACCGTCACCGTCGCGGCCCTGTCGGGGCGTCCACGACTTCCGGACGGAGCGCCTCGGGCCGGGCGCCGTAGAGCGCCGGCCCCGCGTATCCCCGGCAGGTTCGGCGGCGGGGGCTACGGGGGCCGGGGGCCCTCCGCGCCGTCCGGCGCCGGGGTCGTTTCAGGTCTTCTGGCGCTTTCCCGTCCGTGCGCATCCCCGCCAGGGGCCGAAGGTCATGCGGAATTTACAGACACGGTCCCGGTGTCGCGGCGTGTTGCGGCCGGGTGAGTGAACGGTGAAGCGGGTGCGCGCTTCGACCGGCTTGTGGCGATGTGGCGCGTGGGCTCGGGTGAGCGGGCGCCCGCATCGATGACCCGGAAGGGCTGATTTATCGCTGCTTGCGGCGAATTCGGCGGTCTGGCCGGATCAGGGCCACGGCGGGCGCGCGGAGGCCGTCGTTGTTGACCCGTGAGTAGCCCCTCGCTAGTTTCCGGTGCCCTCGCACCGACGAGTTCCGCCGCACAACCCCCCACCGTGCCTTTCGCCGATTGTGTCGGAGTCTCATGACCTCCCCTGTGCGCGCCCATGATCTGATCCTCTGCCTCACCCCGTTCGGAGAACCCGACGCGGGCCTCGCCGCGGCCGCCACCGGCGCCGGCGCGCTCGGCGTCCTCGATCTCGGTGACGGCGACCGAAGATGCCGGCAGGAGCTGTCCCGGCTCAGAAGAACGGCGCCGGGCCCCTACGGCGTCCGGGTGACCGCCCGGTGCGCCCTCACCCCGGCGGATCTGCCCGAAGGCCCCGGCCTCGTCGTCCTCGCGGCGGACCTCGCGGCCGCGGACACGCCCTGGACCATCGCCGAACTGGCCCCTCGTCGAAAGGTGTTGGCCGAGGTCACCGATCTCACCCAGGCTCGGGCCGCGGTCCGGGCCGGTGCCCATGGGCTGATCGCCCGGGGCTCCGAGAGCGGCGGCCGGACCGGTGAGCTGAGCACCTTCGTGCTGCTTCAGCAACTGCTCGCCGAAACGGAGCCGGCCGGCACTCCGGTATGGGCCTGCGGTGGTGTCGGGCCGCGTACGGCGGCCGCCGCCATGGCGGGCGGCGCCGCCGGTGTCGTCCTCGACAGCCAGCTCTCCCTGCTGCCCGAGTCCCGGCTGCCCGAGACGGTCCGGGCGGTGCTGCGGTC
This sequence comes from Streptomyces malaysiense, assembly GCF_000980885.2. Classification (GTDB taxonomy): domain Bacteria; phylum Actinomycetota; class Actinomycetes; order Streptomycetales; family Streptomycetaceae; genus Streptomyces; species Streptomyces malaysiense. The sequence continues at coordinate 62,254 of NZ_LBDA02000011.1, forward strand.
CCTGGACGGCGCGGAGACGGTGGTGATCGGCGGGCACCGGGTGCTGCGCCGCCGCGGCCCCGACGCGCCGCCGCTCCCCGCCGACGACCCCTCGGCGGTCGCCGCCCTGCTCGGCGCGCGCGACCCGTCCCGCCGGCTCCTCCCCGTCGGCCAGGACGGCTTCCTCGCCGCCCGGTTCGCCGAGCGCTTCGGCGATGTGCGGGGCGTGGTGCGGGCGATGACCGCGGCGATGCGGCCGCGGTCGGAGCCGGACTCCGGTCGGGCGCTGCGGCCCGGGTCGGCGATGAGCCGGGCGCTCGGCACCCGGCTGCCGGTGGCGCAGGGACCGATGACGCGGGTCAGCGACCGGGCCGGGTTCGCCGCCGTCGTCGCCGGGGAGGGAGCGCTGCCCTTCCTCGCGCTGGCGCTGGCCGACGGCGCGCGGACCCGGGCGATGCTGACCGAGGCGCGGGCCGTGCTGGACGGCCGGCCCTGGGGCGTGGGCGTGCTCGGCTTCGCGCCCGAGGAGATCAGGAACGCCCAGCTGGAGGTCGTACGACAGCTGCGGCCCACGCACGCGATCATCGCGGGCGGGCGGCCCGCGCAGGCCGAGGCGCTGGAGCGGGCCGGGGTCCGGACCTTCCTGCACGTGCCCTCGCCGGGGCTGCTGCGGCAGTTCCTCCAGGCCGGCGCGCGCAGGTTCGTCTTCGAGGGGTCGGAGTGCGGGGGGCATGTCGGGCCCAGGGCGTCGTTCCCGCTGTGGGAGGCCCAACTCGGCGTCCTGGAGGACTTCCTGACCGGCGCCGGGCCCGAGGCGGCGGCCCGGGTCGAGGTGTTCTTCGCGGGCGGCGTCCACGACGAGCGGTCCGCCGCGATGGTCGCCGCGCTCGCCGCGCCGCTCACCGCGCGGGGCGCCGCGATCGGGGTCCTGATGGGCACCGCCTACCTGTTCACCGAGGAGGCCGTCGCCCACGGCGCCATCCGGCCGCTCTTCCAGGAGCAGGTCCGCGACGCCACCGCGACCGCCCTGCTGGAGACCGCGCCCGGCCATGCGACCCGGTGCGTGCCCAGCCCGTTCACCGGCGACTACCGGGACCGTGAGGAGGACCTGCGCGCCCGGGGGCTGCCCGACCGCGAGGTGTGGCAGACGCTGGAACGCCTCAACGTGGGGCGGCTGCGCATCGCCAGCAAGGGCGTGGAGCGCGCGGACGGCGGCGAGCTGCGGGAGGTCGACGAGCAACGGCAGCTCACCGAGGGGATGTTCATGGCAGGGGAGGTCGCCGTACTGCGCTCGGCGACGACGACCATGGCGGCCCTGCACCGCTCGGTGACCGACGGCGCGGCCGACCTCCTCGCCGCCCGAGGCCGGCTCCCGGCCCCCGAGCCGGAGCCGGCGTCGCCCGCCCCGCTCGATGTCGCGATCGTCGGCATGTCCTGCATGTTCCCCCAGGCCGCCGACCTTGCCGCCTTCTGGGCGAACACCGTCGCCGGACGCGACGCGGTGACCGAGGTTCCCGCCGACCGCTGGGACCCGGACGTGCACCACGCCGCCGGGCACACCGCCTCGCGATGGGGCGGGTTCCTGCCCCGCATCCCGTTCGACCCGCTGCGCTACGGCATCCCGCCCACCTCCCTCGGCAGCATCGAGCCCGTGCAGCTGCTGTCCCTGGAGGCGGCCCGCCGGGCCCTGGAGGACGCCGGATACGGCGAGCGGGGACGGGAGTTCGACCGCTCGCGCACCGCCGTGGTGTTCGGCGCGGAAGCGGGCAGCGACCTGTCCAACGCCGTGACCCTGCGGGCCGTGCTCCCGTCGTACTACGGCGGGGTCCCCGACGGACTCGACGGCCAACTGCCCCGGCTGACCGAGGACTCCTTCCCCGGCATGCTCGCCAACGTCATCTCCGGCCGCATCGCCAACCGTCTCGACCTCGGCGGCGCCAACTTCACCGTCGACGCGGCCTGCGCCTCCTCCCTCGCCGCGCTCGACGTGGCCTGCAAGGAACTCGTCTGCGGCACCAGCGACGTGGTGCTGTGCGGCGGCGCCGACCTGCACAACGGCATCAACGACTACGTCCTGTTCTCCTCCGTCCACGCCCTCTCCCCGACCGGCCGTTCCCGCGCCTTCGACGCGGAGGCCGACGGCATCGCGCTCGGCGAGGGCGTGGCCTGCGTGGTGCTCAAGCGGCTCGCGGACGCCGAACGCGACGGCGACCGGATCTACGGCGTGGTCAAGGGCCTCGGCTCCGCCAGCGACGGCCGCCGCCTCGGCCTGACGGCGCCCGGCCCCGAGGGCCAGCGGGCCGCGCTGGAGCGGGCGTACCGCAACGCGGGTGTCTCGCCCGCGCAGGTGGGCCTCCTGGAGGCGCACGGCACCGGCACCGTGGTCGGCGACCGCACCGAACTCACCGTCCTCGGCGAGGTGTTCGCCGAGGCGGGCGCCCCCACCGGCGGCTGCGCGCTCGGCTCGGTCAAGTCCCAGATCGGGCACACCAAGTGCGCCGCCGGACTCGCCGGACTGATCAAGACCACCCTCGCCCTCTACACCGGGATCACACCGCCCACCCTGCACATGGGGCGCCCCAACCCGGCCTGGACCGAGGACGACAGCCCCTTCGTCTTCCACGCCGACGCCCGGCCCTGGGCCAGGCCCGCGCACGAACGCTTCGCCGGGATCAGCGCGTTCGGCTTCGGCGGCACCAACTTCCATGCCGTGCTGGCCGCGCACGGGGACGCGGCGCCGCCCCGCCAGACCCTGGACGAGTGGCCCGCCGAGCTGTTCCTGTTCCGCGGCCGGGACGAGGGGGCCGCGCACCGGCAGATGGCGGAACTCCTCGCGGCCGCCGAGGCGGACGGGCGGCCCTGGCGGCTGCGCGACCTCGCCCTCGCCGCGGCCCACCGCGCCGACACCTCGCGGGAGCCGGTCCAGGCGGCCTTCGTGGCCTCGGACACGGACCAGCTCATCGAGCGGCTGCGGGGGGTCCTCGAAGGGGAGGGCGACGCACAGGTCCGCCGCTCGGACCCGGCGGACGGCAAGGTCGCCTTCCTCTTCCCCGGACAGGGCAGCCAGCGCACCGGCATGCTGGCCGGACTCCTCGTCGCCCTGCCGGAGCTGCGGGACCATCTGCGTCCTGAGCAGGCCGATGTCGTCTATCCGCCGGCCGCCTTCGACGACACGGCGCGCGAGCGCCGCCGGGCCGCCCTGACCGACACCAGGGCCGCCCAGCCCGCCCTGGGCGCGACGGGCCTGGCCGCCCACGCCTTCCTCGCCGCGGCGGGCGTCCAGCCGGACCTGGCCGCCGGACACAGCTACGGCGAACTGGTCGCCCTCGCCGCGGCCGGCGCCCTCGACCCGGACACCCTGCCCCGGCTCAGCACCGAGCGGGCCGCCGCGATCCTCGCGGCGGCGGGTGACGAACCCGGCTCGATGGCGGCTGTGGGCGCACCCGCCGAGGAGGTCCGCGACGCCCTGCGCGACGCGGGGGCGCCGGAGTCCGTCGTCATAGCCAACCTCAACTCCCCCGAACAGACGGTCGTTTCCGGACCCACCGAGGACCTCGACACCGCCGTACGGCTGCTGCGCGCGGCCGGACTCGGCGCAAAGCGGATCCCCGTGGCGTGCGCCTTCCACAGCCCGCTGGTGGCCGGGGCGGGCGCGCGGTTCGCCGCGGCCCTCGCGGACGAGCCGGTGCGCGCGCCCGAGTTCCCCGTCTGGGCCAACCGCACCGCGGCGCCCTACCCGCGGGACCCGGACGGGGTGCGCGCCGAACTCGCCGCCCAGATCGGGGCGCCGGTCGCGTTCGCCGCGCAGATCGAGGCCATGTACGAGGCGGGCGCGCGGATCTTCGTCGAGGCGGGCCCCGGTGCGGTCCTCACCCGGCTCGTCGGGCAGATCCTCGGTGACCGCCCGCACCGGGTGGTCGCCCCCGAGCCCCGGCCCGAGGGCGGGCTGACCGGCTGGCTCGACGCCCTCGCCCTCCTCGCGGTCGCGGGCGCCCCGGTGCGCACCGCCTGGCTCCTCCAGGGCCGCGACGCCGTGGACGCGCTGCGCGCCCCCGCCCCCGCCCGACCCGGCTGGACGGTCGACGGACACCTGGTCCGCACCGCCGGCGGAGCCCTGCTCGCCGGTGCCCTCGCACCGGCCCGACGCGTCGTGGAGACGACTGTGACCACCGACCAGCCGAGCGGCACCCCCATCGACCGGGACGCGCTGATCACCGAATTCCTGCGCGGTGGACGGGAGATGATCGCCGCGCAGCGGGATGTGCTGCTGACGTACTTCGGGGGGCCGGGGGCTGCGCCGGCTCCCCCGGGTCCGCCCGTGTCCGTCGCGCCCGCCGCTCCCCAGGCGCTGCCGGCCGCCGGACCCGCTCCCACGGGTGCCGAGCCGGCCGTTCCCGCGGCGTGCGAGGAACCGGCGGCCGCGCCCGGTGCGGACGTGGCGCGGGTCGTGCTGGAGATCATCGGTGAACGCACCGGCTACCCCGTCGACATGATCGAGCCCGATCTCGACCTGGAGGCGGATCTCAGCATCGACTCCATCAAACGGGCCGAGATCGCGGGCGAGCTGGCCAAGCGACTGGGGATCGCCCAGGGCGCGGAGCTGCTGGACGACGCCGAGCTGGAGGAGCTGACCAAGGCGCGTACGGCGGCGGCGGTGACGGCGTGGCTGACCGCTCGGGTGGCGGGCGGCGCCGAGACCGGTGGCTCCGGCCCGGAGACCGAGCGGCCCGCCGAGCCGGCCGCGCCGCCCGGTGCGGCGCCCCGGCGCTTCGAGATGCGGGCGGTCGAGCTGCCCGACGTCGGACCGGAGGCCGCGTCGGTCCTCGCCGGGCAGCGGTTCTTCCTGCTGGGTGACGGCGGGGGAGCGGCGGCCGGGGTGGCGGCACGGCTCGACGCGCGGGGCGCGGAGATCGTCCTGGCCGACCCGGGCCATGTCCTCGGGGCGGCCGACGGGACGGTGGACGCGGTCGTGTATCTGGGCGCGCTGACCGGCCCGGACCAGCCAGTGCTGCCGGACGCGTTCTCGGTGGTCAAGGCGGCGCTGTCGTGCGGCGCGGGCCGGCTGCTGGCCGTGCGGGCCGCACGGGGCGCGGGTGCCGTACGGGCGGCCGGGCTCGACGGGCTGTTCCGTACCGTCGGGCGGGAGTACCCGGACGTGGTCGCGCGGGTGGTGGCCGTCGAGGACGGCGCCCCGGCGGCGGTGGCCGAGGCGGTGCTCGCGGAGCTGTGCGCACCGGCGCGATGGACGCCGCGGGAGCAGCCGGAGGGCACGACGGAGGCGGGGGCCGGGATTCCGGCTCCGCTCCCCGTCGTCCTGCGCGCCGCCGACGGAACCCGCCGGGGCCTGGACCTCCTGCCCGTCCCCCTCGGCTCCCTCGGCGCCACCGGTGCGGGCCCCGCCGGGGTCGGTAGCGCGGAGGCCGCCGCGCTCGGGCTCGACCGGGACTCCGTCGTCCTGCTGGTCGGCGGCGCCCGGGGCATCACCGCCCGGTTCGCGGCGACGCTGGCCGCCGCCTGCGGCTGCCGGATCGAACTGCTCGGCCGCACCCCCGCCCCGACCGCCCCCGAATCCCCGGCGACCGCGGCCGCCCGTACCCCCGTCGAACTGCGGACGGCACTCGCGGCCGCGCCCGGCGCGCCGAAGCCCGCCGAGATCAACCGGACCGCCGGGCTGCTGCTGGCCCAGCGGGAGATCACGGCGACGCTCGACGAGCTCACGGCGCTGGGCAGCGCGGCCCGCTACCGCGCGGTGGACTTCCGGGACCGGGACGCGGTGCTCCGGACGGTCAAGGAGATCCACGCCGAGCACGGCCGGCTCGACGGGGTCGTGTTCGCGGCCGGGGTGATCGAGGACCGGCTGATCGCCGAGAAGAGCCCCGACTCCTTCCGGCGGGTGTACGGCACGAAGACGGCGGGGGCCGGGGCGCTGTTCGCCGCCCTGGACGATCTGCCCGGGGCGCCCGCCTTCACCGTGCTGTTCGGCAGCGTCGCCGCCGTCCTCGGCAACCGGGGCCAGTGCGACTACGCCGCCGCCAACGACGCCCTCGAGACGCTCGGCGCCGACTGGGCGGCCCGCACTGGGCACCGCGTGCTCACCGTGCACTGGGGCCCCTGGGCGCCGTCCGGCATCCACACCGGCATGGTCGGGGCGGAGCTCGGCCGCGAGTACGCCCGCCGCGGGGTGGAGATGATCGACCCCGAGGAGGGCACCGCGGCCCTGCTGCGGGAACTGGCCTGGGGCGACCCGGCGGCCCGCGCCGTCGTCTACACCGCGTCGGGCTGGTGAGATGACGAGCAGCCGACTCCCCGTCGCCATCGTCGGGATGGCGGTACTGCTGCCGGGCGCGCGCGGACTCGACGCGTACTGGCACAACCTGCGCAACGGCGTCGACGCGATCGGCGAGGTGCCCGCGGGCCGCTGGGACGCCGACCATCACCGTCCGGCGGCCGCCGCCGGGCCCGCCGTCCCCGACCAGGTGTACTGCCGGCGCGGCGGCTTCGTGGACGGCCTGGCCGAGGTGGAGGTCACCCGCTACGGCATCATGCCCGCCGCCGTTCCCGGGACCGAGCCCGATCAGCTGATCGCCCTCGACGTGGCCGCCGCCGCCCTCGCCGACGCCGGCGGCGAGCGCGGGCTTCCGGCCCGGGACCGGATCGGTGTGATCCTGGGCCGGGGCGGCTACCTCACCCCCGGTCTGGCCCGGCTGGACCAGCGTGTCCGCACGGCCGGTCAACTCGTCCGCACCCTGGGCGAGTTGATACCCGATCTGGCGCCGGCCCAGCTCGACCGGGTCCGGGCGGCGTTCACCGAGCGGCTCGGCCCGGACCGCCCCGAGTCCGCGATCGGCCTGGTGCCCAACCTCGCCGCCTCCCGCATCGCCAACCGGCTCGATCTGCGCGGCCCCGCCTACACCGTCGACGCGGCCTGCGCCTCCTCGCTGGTCGCCGTCGACCAGGCGGTCACCGAACTCGTCTCCGGACGCTGCGACATGATGCTCGCCGGGGGAGTGCACCACTGCCACGACATCACCCTGTGGAGCGTCTTCTCCCAGCTGCGCGCCCTGTCCCCGACCGAGCGCATCCGGCCCTTCCACCGGGACGCCGACGGCCTCCTCATCGGCGAGGGCACCGGGGTCGTCGTACTGAAACGGCTCGCGGACGCCGAGCGCGACGGCGACCGGGTCTACGCCGTGATCCGGGGCACCGGGGTCGCCGGGGACGGCCGTACGGCGGGCCTCGTCAGCCCCGACCCGGGCGGACAGTCCCGGGCCGTGCGCCAGGCCTGGCGGGCCGCCGGACTCGATCCCGCCGCGCCGCACTCCGTCGGCCTGCTGGAGGCCCACGGCACGGCCACCCCCGCGGGCGACGGCGCCGAACTCGCCACTCTCGCCGAGGTGTTCGGACCCGGCTCGGGCCTCGCCGACGAGGAGCGCCCGGTCCTCGGCTCCGTGAAGTCCATGATCGGCCACACGATGCCGGCCGCCGGGATCGCGGGCCTGGTCAAGGCCGCCCTCGCCCTCCACCACGCGACCCTCCTGCCCACCCTGCACTGCGACGACCCCCATCCGGGCCTCGCCGCGACCCGCTTCCGCACCCTGGCACGGGCCCGTCCCTGGGACCCGCACCCCGACGAGCCGGCCCGCCGGGCCGCCGTCAACGCCTTCGGTTTTGGCGGGATCAACGCCCACGTGGTGCTGGAGGAGGCGCCGGCCGCCCGACGCACCGCGGCTCCCGAGTACCCGCCCGTTGCCGCCCCGGCCGCCCGTGTCGCCGAACCCGAGCGCGTCCTCCTGCTCGCGGCCGACTCCGTCGAGCGCCTCGCCGCGCTCCTGGACGCCGACGACCCGGACGTCCTGGCCGCCGGGCTCGATCCGGCCCGCGCGCATCCCGGGGCGGGCCCGGCCAGGCTCGGGATCGTGGCGCCGAACGCCAAGCGGCTCGCGCTCGCACGCCGGGCGGCCGAGAAGGGCCGGGCCTGGCAGGGGCGCGGCGACGTCTGGCTGCGGCCCACCCCGCTGCTGGGCGGTCCTGGGGACCGGCTGGCGTTCGTCTTCCCCGGTCTGGAGGGTGAGTTCACACCGCCGCGCACCGACGACGTCGCCGCCCACTTCGGCCTGCCCGCGCCACGTGACGCGCGAGCGGACACCGGGGCGGGCGCGCGGGCCGGCACCCGGGCGCAGGACGTCGGACGGCACGGACTCGACGTCGTCGGCGTGGGCCGGCTGCTGGACCGGGCGCTGCGTGCGATGGGCGTGGTGCCGGACGCGGTCGCCGGGCACAGCGTCGGCGAGTGGACGGCCATGGCGGCCGCCGGGATCTACTCCCCGGACCAGGTCGACGGGTTCATGGCCGAGTTCGACCCCGACGCGCTGACCGTCCCCGGGCTCGCCTTCGCCGCGATCGGTACCGGCGCCGCACAGGTGCGGGCGGCGCTCGCCGATGCCTGGGCGGGCTCCGGGATCGTGCTCTCGCACGACAACGCGCCCCGCCAGTCGATGGTCTGCGGACCGGACTCGGCGGTCGAGGACCTCGTACGGTCCTTCCGCGCGCAGGGCGTCGTCTGCCAGGTGCTGCCCTTCCGCTCCGGCTTCCACACGCCGATGCTCGGACCGTACCTCGCCCCCATCCAGGAGGCCGCCGACCGCTTCCGGCTGCACCCGCCGGCCGTCGCGGTGTGGTCCGGCACCACCGCGCGGCCCTTCCCGGCGGCCGAGTCGGCGGTGCGCGCGCTGTTCGTGCGGCACCTGCTGGAACCCGTACGCTTCCGCGAACTGACCGAGGCCCTCTACGCCGCCGGGCACCGCGTCTTCGTCCAGCCCGGCCCAGGCCGCCTGACCTCCCTGATAGACGACACCCTCGGGGACCGCGATCACCTCGCCGTCCCCGCGTGCTCGCCCCACCACGACGGGCTGCCCCAACTCCGGCGCGTGGCGACGGCGCTGTGGACGGCGGGGGCGACGGTGACGCCCGCCCTGACGGAGAGCGCGGCGCCGGGGCGGGCCTCGGCGGCGCCCGCGATCCTGGTGAACCCGGCGGGCCTCGGCCGGCCGCCCGTCCGGCTCGACCTCGGCGGCGCGCTGGTGTCGCTGGACGGTGCCGTACTCGAAGAGCTGAGGGGAGAGCTGGGGCGCGGGGCGTCCCCGGCCCGCCCCGCCGCCTCGGGCGCACCCGCCCCCGACACGTCCGCCGCCCCGGGCGCAGCCGCGCTCGACGGGCTCGCCGCCCGCTTCCCGGTCGCCGCCGAACTGTCCGCCCTGCTGCGGGACACCGCGGACACGGCGGCCGAGGTGATGGCGGCGGCGGGTCACGCGCCCGCGGTACGGCCCCGTACCCCGCTCCCGCCCCGGCGGGCCTCCCACACGGCGGCACCCGCCCCCGCGCGCCCGGCACCCG
>NZ_LBDA02000110.1 GCF_000980885.2 Streptomyces malaysiense
CGAGGTTAAACGCCAAGCTGAGACTGCGCTTGCGGGCGAGCTCGTCCGGGTCGGCCTGGGCCAGGAGCTTCGCGGCATGGCGGCGGGCCAGGCGGTGGTTCTTGGGCAGCGGGGACGGATCGATCGTTTCGAGGATGCTGTGCAGTCGGCGGCGGACGGCGGCGTAGGCGGCTTCGAAGCCGCGGTCGTGGTCGGGGTAGCGGCGCAGGCCGAGTTGCTCGCGCATCGGATCGGAGAGGGAGAAGAAGAGTAGATCGGTGACGGCGGTGAAGGTGACGACGCCGCCGTTGCGGGCGGAGGCCAGGCTCATGCCGACCAGCAGCGCCTCGACCGGGAGGGTGCAGGGGCATCCGGTGCGCCGGGTGACGAGCGGCTCGATCTCCTCGATCAGGCCGGAGTCGGCAACTTCGGCACGGACCGCGGTGACTTCGGTGTCCGGAACGAGGGCGCGCTGGGAGCGCAGGCGGGCGATACGGGTGTGGCGTGCGAGGCGGCTGGTCATGGTCAGAACTCCTTCAGCACGGCGGAGGCCTGGTCGGGCGTGAGGTTGCGGACGTGGGGCAGGACCCGGTCGATGGAGCGCAGGGTGGTCAGGCCGGCGGCGGCCATCAGGGTGGGCAGATGCATGCGGGCTTCGATGGCGTCGACGAGCCAGGTGGCGCGGGTCCGGCCTATGACCAGGGACGGGCTGCCGGGTGGTTTCTTGGTGCGGGCGAGGAAGTTGGTGACGGTGTTCGTGCCGCGTGCGTGGCTGGCCGGGCGGAAGAGGTAGCGGGCCTGACCGGGGCGGGAAGCCCAGGCGGTGGCTTCGGTCAGGACCGCGGCCCAGGCGGTACGGCAGAGCACGACGCGTGCGCGGGGCCCGCGGACCGCTACTCCCACAGCCCCGTTGGGGGCTTCCCGGACGTCGTGTGTGCGCAGCGGGATCACCTCGGGAGAGTCCAGGCCGCAGCCGAGTCCGAGAGCCAGGAGCGTCAGCAAGCCATAGCGCAGCTCGTCGGTGGGCTGGGAGCGGGCTGACGCGTACAGCTGGGCCTGTTCCGACCTGGTGTAGGGGCGGGAGGGATCCGAGCCGGAGTAGGCGGCCGGTCGGCCGGTGATCAGGTCGGGGCCGAGCAGGGCTCGGCGGAGGTGGTTGAGGCGGCAGCGGCGGTTGGAGCGGGACGACTGGTCCAGGTGCAGACAGCCGGTGGCCAGGTACCACTCGATCGCTTCCGGGGTGAGCAGCTGTTCCGCCTTGGTGGGGCGCCCGCAGGCGTCGGCATGCGCCGCGGCGTGGGCGAGAGCACCGAGCCAGTCACGGGCCTGCTTGGGGGTGGCGGGCCTGGCGCGGGTCACCGCGCGACGGCAGTCGGCGCCGATGCGCTCCCCGTTCATCGTCGGTGCCCACTCCGCAGCTGGTCAGCCGTGCGGGCTGGGGAGCGGACGAATGCGCCCGGGATGCCGGTTACCCCGACTACGGGCACACGGTCAAGGTGGTCTTCGTTCACCACACCGATACCACCAACACCTACTCCTGCACGGACTCTCCGGCGATCGTGCGCAGCCTCTACGCGCTGCACCTGCACCAGGGGTGGCGTGACATCGGCTACAACTTCCTGGTCGACAAGTGCGGCACCATCTTCGAAGGCCGCTTCGGCGGGGCCGCTTTGCCCGTGACCGGCGCCCAGACGTACGGCTTCAACACCGACTCGATGGGCATCGCGGTGATCGACACCTACACCGACCTCAGCGGCGGCGACTCCACGGCCAGCACCATCCCGGGCGCCACCCCGAGTCAGGCCATGCTGGGCTCCATCGCCCGCCTCGCCGCCTGGAAACTGAACATGTCCGGCATCAGCCCCACCGCCACCAGCACCCTCACCGAGGGCGCCAAGGACAGCTACGGCTTCACCTATGGCAAGAGCTACACCCTGAACACCGTCTCCGGACACCGCAACGGGTTCGCCACCGACTGCCCCGGCAACCAGCTGTACGCCAAACTCGCCGACGTCCGCAGCTACGCGGCCGGCCCCGCCGCCGGACTCGCCGTCACCAGCGTCGACGGTCCCAGCGGAACCGCCAAGTCGGGCACCGCCTACGTCACCGGAACCAGCGCACGTGTCCGATGGACCACCACCACACCCAGCACCCTCCTCACCGGCGCGGAAGTCCTGGTCGACGGCACCCCGGCGGCGACGACCGCCGGCAGCGCCACTTCCGCGACCGTCTCGCTGACCACAGGCCGTCACACCATCGCGGTCCGCGTGACCCACGTGAGCGGCAAAGCCACCACGTCCGCCGCGGTGACGGTGGTCGCGGACACCACCCGGCCCACCTATCCGACCGCTCCCTCGGTGCAACTGCGTACCGGCACCGTGAACACGACCGGCGTCCCGGTCACCGTCACCTGGAAAGCAACGGACGACAACGGCCTGCGCGCCCAGGCCGCCACCTCGCCCACCGCGGCGTCCCTGACGAGCTCCGCGACCAGCTGGTCCACCACGGCCATGGCCGCGACCTCCACCCAGTTCGCCCTCAAGGCCACCGACCTGGCCGGCAACACCACCACCGCCACCGCCACCCGCACCGCGACACTCGTCCAGGAAAGCGCGGCCAAGGCAACCGGCAACTGGACCAAGCGCTCCGGAACCAGCTACCTGGGCCGCTACTCGACCAGTTCCTCCGCCGCGGGCGCCTCCCTGACCTGGACCTTCAAGGGCCGCTCGGTGGCCTGGATCGCCTCGCGCGCCAGCACCTCCGGCCAGGTCAAGGTCTACCTGGACGGTGCCTACCAAACCACCGTCGACCTCAAATCCGCCACCACCCTGTACCGCCAGGCCATGTGGACCAAGACCTGGAGCAGCGCAACACAGCACACCCTGAAGATCGTGGTCGTCGGCACCTCCGGGCGACCTGCCGTCACCACCGATGGCATCGCCGTCATCGGCTGATCACTGACGTGCCGTCCCCCAAGCCGACCACGGCAGGGGACGGCACGTTCCATTTCCCTTGCGTGCGGGCTCAGTGAGCCCGTCAGGTCTGCTGCGTACAGCACGCTTGCGGCATTTGAGGCATGTCGCAAGCGATCTTCACAACTTCCATAGGTGTCGGCGCCGTTCCTCAGGTGACGCTCGAAGAGTTCCCGACTGGAAGTAGAGATCTGGACACATAAGTAGCTCCAGATGTGTGGCAACGTACTGCTTTACCTGTGGTTTACCTATTTTTGATGACCCTTCGTGTCATGTGCGCTACGTATACTCCCTCCTTCGACCCATCACAGGGTCTACATACGGAGGTTGAAGGTGCGTCAGCAGCACGTCCCTCCGTCGCCCAGGCGGCGACGGGGGCTATTTCGAAGAGTGGCGGCGCCCATAGCCGGCTCACTCGCCTTGGCGGTGTCCGTCTCGCTCCTTGACGGCATCGAGCCCGCCTTCGCCGCACCGCCCGCCCAGCCGTCATCCGCCAAGCCGGGGAAGCACTGGGCGACGCAGGCGGCGGACCTGCCGTCGGCGCGGGTCGCGGCCCGGCTGTCGGGCAAGCGGGTCGAGGCGTTGTCGGAGCGCACCGAGACGTCCACGACGTGGGTGAACCCCAACGGGTCCCTGACCACGGAGCTGTCGGCCGGCCCCGTGCGGTTCAAGCGTGACGGGAAATGGGTCGACGTGGACCTGGACCTGGCGGCCCGCGCCGATGGTTCCGTCGCGCCTGCGGCTCATCCCAAGGGCCTGGTGCTGGGAGGAAAGGGCGGCACCAAGCCCGCGTCGCTGAAAGCGGCCGGCAAGGCAGCGGCGCGCACCCTGGTCACCTTCGGCCAGGGCCAGGAGCAGGTCGAACTGGGATGGAAGGGTGGGCTGCCCAAGCCGGTCCTGGACGGCCCGAAGGCCACCTACCGTGACGCGGTGCCCGGAGCGGACGTCGTGGTGGAGGCCACCAGGACGGGCTTCGAGCAGTACGTCACCATCAAGCAGCGGCCCACCGCCGACGGTTACGCCTACACCATGCCGCTGAAGGCCAAGGGCCTCAAAGCGAAGCAGCAGACCGACGGCAGCGTGGTGTTCACCGACGCCAAGACCGGCAAGAAGCGAGCGGTGATGCCCGCTCCGGTGATGTGGGACGCCACCGTGGACAAGGTGTCCGGTGAGCACACCCACCGAGCCAAGGTCGGACTGAAGGTCGTCCAGCACGGCTCGAACATCGACCTGGTCTTCACCCCGGACGCCAAATTCCTCGCCGACAAGAAGACGCAGTTCCCCGTCACGGTGGACCCTTCCACCACTGCGCTGGGCAACGTTTTCGACACCTACGTGCAGCAGGGTGAGACGGTCGACTGGTCCGCCGACACGGAACTGGACCTGGGCAACCCGGGTACCAAGAACGCCGACGGCACCCCTCGCATCGCGCACTCGTTCATCACCTGGAACACCTCTCCGATTTCCGACGCCCTGGTCTCCTCGGCGAAGCTGTCGCTGTGGGACTTCCACTCGGGCAACACCGACTGCAAGGCCTACCCGTGGGAGGTCTGGTCGACCGGGGCCGCCTCCACGTCCTCGCGCTGGAACAACCAGCCCACGTGGAACACCAAGTACGCCACCTCCACCGAGACGACCGGCAGCCCGAGCTGCTCCAGCCAGCCCGACGGATGGATCAACGCCGACGTCACCAGCCTTGTCCAGGCGTGGGCATCGGCCAAGGCCACCCGCGGCAACATAGGCCTGCGCACGACGGACGAGGCCGCGTCCACCCCGTGGAAGCGGGTGAACTCCGCGAACGCGGCCACCAACCCGCCCAAGCTGACCGTCACCTACAACTATCGGCCCAAGACCGGAACCGACCAGCAGGCCGGCCCCCCGTTCTTCAAGGACTCCTCGGGCACCTGGTACGTCAACACCACCACGCCGACGCTGCGGGACACGTTCACCGACGCCAACAACGACAAGGTCGACGGCACCTTCCAGATCTACGACGCCGCCACCAACACCCAGGTCGGCAACCTCCTGGTGTCGCCGTACGTGCCCAGTGGCCAGCCTGCCTCGGTCAAGGTTCCTACCGGCGTCCTGAGCAACGGCAAGACGTACAAGTTCCGCACCAACCCGTACGACGGCCTCCACTACAACAACGACTGGTCGGCCTGGGCCACCTTCACCGTCGACACCTCCGCGCCCTCCGCGCCCGCCTCGGTGACCTCCACCGACTACCCCACGGACCAGTGGGTGAAGGGCGCCGGTCAGCCGGGCAAGTTCACCGTCACGCCTCCGTCCGGTGACCAGAACGGCATCGAGTGGTCGCTGGACGGCACCACCTGGACGAAGGTAGCCACCTCCGGTACCACGCCGGTGACCTTCTCCGTCACCCCGGCCAAGGCGGGCACCAACACCCTGCAGGTGCGGGCGACCGACAAGGCGGAGAACAAGTCCGAGGCTGTCTCCTACACCTTCCACGCCGGCCCGGGCGGAGTGACCGCCCCCGACGACGGAACTCGCACCTCAGCCCGCGTTCCGCTGGCCGCCGAAGCCGACGCCGCCAAGTACGACAAGGTCACCTTCTCCTGGCGGCGCGGAGAGGCCGACGACTGGACGCCGATCCCGGCAGGTGATGTCTCCAACGCCGGGCAGCCGCTCAACTCATGGCCACTGGCCCTGACCGGCGGCAAGAGCCCGAAGCTGACCTGGAACGCCACCTCCACCGTGGACCCTGACGGCACCGTCCAGGTACGTGCCGACTTCACCGGTCCGAACAGCGCGACCACCTCCTCGGACCCGATCAGCGTGGTCGTGGACCGCGCCGCCGACGGCGCGGCGTCCGAGGAAGTCGGACCAGGCTCGGTGAACCTGCTCACCGGCGACTACACCCTTTCCGACACGGACGCCTCGTTCTTCGACATGTCCGTGTCCCGCACCGCATCCTCCCGCACTCCGCAGGCCGGGGCGGCGCAGGAGGGGCAGGCACCGATCTTCGGCAAGGAGTGGCTGTCCGGTACCACCGCGGAAACGGTCGACTCCGGCTACACGCAGATCGTGAAGACCTCGGCCACCTCGCTGAACGTGGCTACCGTGGACGGTGACACGGTCAAGTTCACCGCGAACGCCGCCAAGACCGGCTGGGTGCCCGAGCCTGGCTCGGAGGATCTGACCCTCAAGGGCTCTTTCACGTCGGGTGACTTCACGCTGTCCGACACCGACGGTGCGGTGACCACCTTCTCCAAGGTCAACACCTCGGCGACGACGTGGACGGTGACCAGCTCGCTGGCCGACGGTCTGGCCAACTCCACCACCAAGGTGGTCTCCGAGGCCGTCACTGTCGGCGGCAAGACCCTGGCCCGCCCCAAGCGGATCATCGCCTCCACCACTGCCACCACGCTGGGCGCCTGTGACGCCGACCCGTCCACCAAGGGCTGCCGCGTACTGGAGTTCGTCTATCCGACGACCACCACCGCCACCTCCACGGCCCTGGGTGACTTCGCCGGTCAGGTGAGCCAGATCAAGCTGTGGTCCACCGCCCCTGGTGCCTCAGTGGCCACCGCCACCACCGTCGCCCAGTACGCCTACGACGACGCCGGACGGCTGCGGGAACAGTGGGACCCGCGCATCAGCCCCGCGCTGAAGACCGCCTACACCTACGACAGCGCCGGACACATCACCACACTCACTCCGCCCGGTCAGCTGCCGTGGACCTTCGACTACGGCAAGGCGGGCTCCAACCCGGCAGCCGGCGAAGGCATGCTGCTGAAGGCGTCCCGTGCCACGCTCACCCCGGGCAGCGCGAGCCAGACCAACGGAACGGCCACCACCACCGTCGTCTACGGTGTCCCGCTGAGCGGGGGGACGGCCCCGGAGAATCTCGGCGCGACCGCGACCGCATCATGGGGGCAGAGCGACACTCCGACCGATGCCGCCGCCGTCTTCCCCGCAGACCAGGTTCCCTCCTCCAATGACGGGACCAGCCTGACGGCAGGCGACTACAGCCGTGCCGACATCCACTATCTCGACGCCTCCGGACGCGAGGTGGACACCGCTACTCCCGGTGACCACATCTCGGTCGCGGAGTACGACCAGTTCGGCAACAAGGTCCGCTCGCTGACCGCAGCCAACCGCGAGCTTGCCCTGGGCGCCACCCAGGCGCAGAAGAACCAGCTCACCGACCTGGGCATCAGCGCACTGTCCTCCGACGAACGCGCCCAACTGCTGTCCACCACCTCGGTGTACAGCGGCGACGGCCAGCGGGAGACGGACACCTACGGGCCGCTGCACCAGATCACCCTGGCGGCCGACCTCACCAGCGGCGCGACCACCCTCGCCAAGGCCGGCAGCCAGGTCATGGCCCGCCAGCACACCGTCAAGGAGTACGACACCGGTCGTCCGACCGACGGCACCGCCACGGTCAAGAACCAGGTCACCAAGCAGACCGTCGGCGCCCAGCCGCGTTCCTGGCCGGATCTGCTGGCCGACACACGGGTGACGGCCACCGCCTACGACTGGGCCAAGGGCCTGCCCACCTCCACCACCCAGGACCCCGGCGGCCTGGCGATCACCACGATCACCGGCTACGACGACCAGGGCCGGGTCATCAAGACCAGCCAGCCCGCCTCCAGCGGGACAGACGCCGGCACCACGGTGACCAGCTACTACACGGGCGACGGCACCGGCACCTGCGGCGGACGGCCCGAGTGGGCCGACGCCGTCTGCCAGAGCGGCCCGGCCGCGGCCACCACCGGCGGCGGCTCCAACCCCACCACCCTGCCCACCAAAACCACCCAGTACGACCGGTGGGGCAACCCGACCACCGTCACGGAAACCTCTGGCAGCACCACCCGCACCACCACCAACGGCTACGACAACGCCGGCCGGCCGACCACAGTCACCGTCTCCGGCGGGCTGGGCACCGCCATTCCCGCGGTGACCACAACCTACGACAACGCCACCGGCCAGGTCGCCACGCAGACCTCGACCGCCGGCGGCACCATCACCAAGGCGTACGACCGGCTCGGCCGCATGATGTCGTACACCGACGCCGACAACGGCACCACCACCACGCAGTACGACGCGCTGGACCGGCCTGCCAAGGTCACCGACAGTGTGCCGTCGACCACCACCTACACCTACGACACCTCGATCGACCCACGCGGTCTGACCACGTCGATGACCGACTCGGTCGCCGGCACCTTCACCGCCCGCTACGACGCCGACGGCGACCTGGCCACTGAGGGCCTGCCCGGCGGCTACACCATGGCCGAGGAGCAGGACCCGAGCGGCACCGCCACCGCCCGCACCTACACCCGCGACAGCGACGGCACCGTGCTCGTCTCCGACAGCATCACCGAGACCGTCCAGGGCCAGTGGGCCACCCACGCAGGCACCCCCGGCGTCACCGCCTCCCAGGCCTACGCCTACGACAAGGCCGGACGTCTGACCCAGGTGCAGGACACCACCCCCGACGCGGTCTGCACCACCCGCACCTACACATTCGACAAGAACACCAACCGCAAGACCCTGGCAACCGCCACCGCGGGTGTCGGCCTGGACTGCACCACCAGCGGGGGCAGCACCGCCAGCTACGCCTACGACAGCGCGGACCGGTTGGTGAACAGCGGCTACACCTACGACGCCTTCGGCCGCACGACGGCCCTGTCCGGCTCGACGATCGGCTACTACGCCAACGACCTCGTCCAGCAGCAGACCACCGGCGATCAGCGCCGGACCTGGACTCTGGACTCGGCTCTGCGCCGACGCGGTTTCACCACCGAGAGCAACGCTTCCGGCAGCTGGACGCAGACCGCCTCCAAGCTCAACCACTACGACTCCGACAGCGACAACCCCCGCTGGACCGTCGAGGACACCGCCACCGGAGCGTTGACACGCAGTGTCGACGGCCTCGACGGCAACCTGGCCGCCACCACCACCAAAACCGGCGGTACCGTCCTCACCCTGTCCGACCTGCACGGCGACACCTCCATGCAGTTGCCGACCGACACCTCCACCGCACCGACCGTCCTCGACTACGACGAACACGGCAACCCCCGCGATGGTCAGGACACCGTCCGCTACGGTTGGCTCGGTGGCAAACAGCGCTCCAGTGAGACCCTCACTGGCCTCACCCTCATGGGTGTACGCCTGTACAACCCCGCCACCGGACGCTTCCTGTCCACCGACCCGGTTCCCGGCGGCAGCGCCAACGCCTACGAGTACTGCGGTGGCGATCCCGTCAACTGCTTCGACCTCGACGGCAAATGGTGGCGGCCGTGGCGCTCCCACCGACTGCGCCGATGGTCGGCCAACGCCCTGGGCTGGGGACTTTCCCACGTTGGCAGCAGGTACATGGGATACCACTGCTCCTACCGCTGGGGGCTGCGTGTATGCAGAGGCGGGTGGGGCCTGCACGCACGAGGCGGTACCACCATCGGCAGCACCTACTTCACCTCCAACAACCCCAAGTACGTCTCCTACAACCGGATCCGGCACGAGAAGATCCATCGGCGACAGTGGCGCCACTTCGGCCTCGGATTCGCCTTCCGCTATGCGCGAGCGGGGTCCAATCCCTGCCGGAACCGCTACGAACGGGAGGCCAACCTGGGATGGGGTGGCTACTCATGCTGAAAGCGAAAAACGCCGCGCTCGTCATCGTCCTGGCGCCGGTCCTCGCGCTGGGAACCGGCTGCGGTCTGCTGCCGTCCGACCCCGCCGACCCGCCCGTGTTCGGCGCCCGTGTCGACGGGGAGACGATCACCGTCAAAGTGCCTCTCTGTCCTGCGGAGCGGTTGCGGCGGGTCGATGTCCTCGACTTCGACGACACCGACGATGAGACACCAGCCTCGGTGTGGTGGGCGTCCGATCCTCAGACACGCCAAGCCAAGGCAGGTGTCGTGGAACTGTGGTCAGGACGCGGCTTCGCTCACCATGCGCCCGCGCCGTCCACAGTGCCAGGCAACCTCGATGTCGCCTACACCAGCTCCTCGGGCAACGGCCGTGACGACGTCCTGCCGCTCGGGAAGATCGCCAAGGCGCACTTGGGCAGCGGTGAGTACTGGACACACGACGGCCCGAAGAGCGCAGCACAGATAGACGCGGAACTCGGTTGCGATAAGCAGTGATCCCCGTGTGGTCGACAAGTCCCCGCAGCTTGTCGACCACACGCATGTCTCTACCTGCGCCCGCGGGCCAAGAACTCCGGCCCACGCGGCGTTCGGCGCAACGATCGGAACTCCGGCTCACCTTCTGGCCGATCGCCGGATGCACCATCGAACCACCGGTAGAGAAGCTGTCGGCTACCTCGTCGGTTCATGCTGGCGTGGCGGTTTCCAGGGCGGCTTCCGGACGCGTTACGGACGTGGCCCTGCGGGACACGCTTTTCACAAGGCAAGCGCCAACGCCTACGACTGCTGCAACGGTGACCCGATCAACCACTACGACGTCGACGGCAAGTGGTGGCACTGGCACCGCTACTGTCGGCATGTGCACCGACGGCTCAGTGGCTGGGGGAGACGTCACCGCGTGGTGCGTGTCACCTACTACGCTTTCCGGAGCTGGGGCGGCCGCGTGTCGCGCAATCACTACGTCAGACAGTGCGCATGGTGGGGCGGAGCCGGAGCTGGGCCGGTCATCGCGTATGGCTTCTGGTCTGGGCCAGTCGACTGGGGCTTGGCCGGGGTCACCGGCGGCTTCGGCTGCGTAGCCGGAATGGGCAGTTACCGATGGGACTGAAAGTGGCGGCACAAATGCGCTCACCAGATCGTAAACCCGACCGTGTCGGGTCCATCATTGCTGCCATAGCCAGCGTGAGCAGTATCTATCTGGCTCACCTCGTGATGCCAAAAATGTCACTCGGAATCCTGGTCATCCCCGGAATTCTCCTTGGGGCAGCCATCGCGATAGTGCTGCGCAAACCGAAGAGGGCCCGATAACCGACTGGCACAAGCGGCCCCCGGCGCATCTGTCTTCTGTTCGCCGCAGCGGGAGGGGGCGGGGATCTTCTCGCGCCGGGAGGACCGGAGGGCCCGGTCGTGGCCGGGGAGAAGACACATGACAGGGAAGCACCTCTGGACAGCCTCACAGCCAGGCCGGCGCCGAACAACATGGCGATCCGGCGCCGGCTACTGGCCCCTCGCACAAGCTGGTACGCCTGGGGGCTGGTCCGGGGCAACTGAAACACCATCTCGTTCGACATGGGCTGGCGAGACGTTCGAGTACGTCTGGGTCCCGACGAGATCACTTACCGTGGGGCAACAATGGGAAGCCGGGTCTGAGGCCTCTGTCCTGGAGTACGGGAAAACGGGCACGACAGCGTGGGAAACGATCTCCACAGGCACCGGTATAGGACCTGACCGGCGAGTTTCGTCGGTGCACCGTCGTGGATCGCCGCCCACGGACGACCAAGATCACCTGCGGTTGAGTGC
>NZ_LBDA02000111.1 GCF_000980885.2 Streptomyces malaysiense
TTCTCAAGGAACGGTCGCTTCCTTTGTACTCACCCTCTCGGGCTTTCCTCCGGGCTTCCCTTCGGTGTTTCCGACTCTATCAGATCTTTCTGATCCGATTTCCTCGGTGCTTTCCAGGTTCTCGCTCTCGCGATTTCCTTTCCGGCGGTTCCGACTCTATCAGATCCTTTCGGTGTCTGACCCCCAGTCAGCGGGGTTCGTCCTCCCGGCCGTTGGGCCGTTCCGACGAGTGAGACATTAGCGGATTCCCGGCTCCCGAGCTAATCGGGGGCCCGTTCTTTCGAACTCGGATTCCTCATTTCGCAAATACGCACGCCGAAGCTTTCGACGCCGAGGCGTCGGAATGGGTGGTGCTCACGGAATGGCTGCCCGGGGACCGACCGGAGTCGGCGCTCACGTCGGACAACTCGGAGTACCTTACGGATCGTTCCGAGGTGTGTCAACTACCGCTCGGTCCCTCCCGGTCAGGGTCAGTCCTTCGTGCCGGAGGCCAGCTCGCGGCTGCGGTCCCGTGCTGCTTCCAGGGCGGCGATGAGGGCCGCGCGGACACCGTGGTTCTCCAGCTCCCGGATGGCGTTGATCGTCGTACCGGCGGGCGAGGTGACGTTCTCCCGGAGCTTCACCGGGTGCTCGCCGCTGTCGCGAAGCATCACGGCGGCGCCGATGGCGGACTGGACGATGAGGTCGTGGGCCTTGTCGCGGGGCAGGCCGAGGAGGATGCCCGCGTCGGTCATCGCCTCGACCAGATAGAAGAAGTACGCCGGACCGGAGCCGGACAGGGCGGTGCAGGCGTCCTGCTGGCCCTCGGGCACGCGAAGCGTCTTGCCGACGGCGCCGAAGATGTCCTCGGCTGTGGCCAGGTGCTCCTGGGTCGCGTGGGTGCCGGCGGAGATGACGGACATGGCCTCGTCGACGAGGGCCGGGGTGTTCGTCATGACGCGGACCACCGGGGTGCCCTTGACGAGGCGCTCCTCCAGGAAGGCGGTCGGAATGCCCGCGGCGCCGCTGATGACCAGGCGGTCGTCGGGGACGTGCGGAGCCAGTTCGTCGAGCAGGGTGCCCATGTCCTGCGGCTTGACCGTGAGGATCAGCGTGTCGGCGGTCTTGGCGGCCTCGGCGTTGCTGACCGGGGTGACTCCGTGGCGGGCGCGGAGCTCCTCGGCGCGTTCCGGACGGCGGGCGGTGACGAGCAGGTCGGCCGGGGCCCAGCCACCTCGGATCATCCCGCTGAGCAGGGCTTCGCCGATCTTGCCGGTACCGAGTACTGCGACTTTCTGGGTCATGCGGCTCAGTCTGGCACCGGGGGTGTCCGGCCGGGGCGCATGTCCGGTCGGCGGACCGGGTGCGGTGTGCCGGGCCGGGCGGCGGTGGGACGCGAGTCCGGCGTTCCGGTGACCAGCAGGTGGCATTCAGCCGGCGTACACGCTGTCTCAAGATGGTGCCGTCAGAGTCCGGCCTCGTGCCCACTTCACCCTCGCGTCCCGGCGTCGCCTCCGTGTGCGCCGCTGCCTTGACGCTCTCAGGACTGCTCGTGACAGGGGTGGCCGCCGCTCAGCCGGCGGCCGCCGCGGACCCGGCCGGCTACCAGAACGTCCGGATCAACGAGGTCACCTCGTCGAACAGCGACACGGTGGAGCTGTACAACACCGGTTCGGCGTCGGTGAGCATCAGTGGCTGGAAGATGTCCGACGACAGCTTCTCGCCGCAGTCGTTCAGCCCGTCCGCCGGCACCATCGCGGCGCACGGCTTAGTCACCTTCGACTCGCCCAAGGGACTCGGTGACTCGGACAAGCTGGTGATCTACACCTCCGGTGGCACGGTGGTCGACCGGGTCGAGTGGGCCGCCGGCAAGGCGAAGCCGGCGATGGCGAGGTGCGGCGGTGACGGCACCGGCGCGTGGGTCACCACGACCGGTGCGACCACCTTCGGTGCCGCGAACGCCGCGGGCTGCCCCGCCGCGCTCCCGGCCGCGAGCCAGGTGCGGATCAACGAGGTCACCTCGGACGGCGCGGACACCGTGGAGCTGTACAACGGGGGTTCGAGCGCGGTCGGTATCGGGTCGTGGAAGTACGTCGACGGCGACACCGGCCACTCACCGGCCTCGATCTCCTCCTCCTCGCCGAGCACCACCAGCATCCCCGCCGGCGGCTACGCCACGTTCGGCTCCGTCCTCGGCCTGGGCGACAACGACTCGGTCTTCCTCACCGACGGCGATGGCGACACCGTCGACTCGGTGACCTGGGCGGCCGGTGGCGCCAAGCCGTCGGACGAGCGCTGCGCCGACGGCACCGGCACCTTCCGGACCGCCGTGACCGCGACGCCCGGCAGCGCGAACTCCTGCTCGGGCGGCGGTGGCACCGGTGGCGGTCGGCTGCTGGGCGGCGGCGGAACGCTCACCAGCGGCTGTACCCCCGAGGCTCCCACCGGTACGGCTGCCACCCCGGCCGGCACCTCGGCGTGGCCGGGCGGACCGGACGTCACGATCGCCGACGACGTGTGCGCGTTCACCACGTCCACCGGCCCCGAGGGCCGTGACGTGAGCGGGCTGGCGTTCGACCCGGCGAACCCGTCGGTGCTCTGGGCCGTCAAGAACAAGAACTGGCTGTTCAAGCTGGTCAAGAGCAACGGCAAGTGGATCCCGGACGCGTCGTGGAGCGCGACCGGCAAGCAGATCCGCTTCCTGGGTGGTTCCGGCGAGCCGGACTCCGAGGGGCTGACGGTCGGCGCCGACGGCCACCTCTACGTGACCTCCGAGCGCGACAACACCGAGAAAACGGTCCCCAAGGACACGATCATGGAGTTCGACCCCACCGCCGGCGGCCCGACGCTCACGCCGGTCCGCCAGTGGGACATGACCTCGCAGTTCCCGCAGCTCGACACGGGCAGCAAGGCCGACGCCAACCTGGGCTTCGAGGGCGTCGCCTACGTACCGGACAGCTGGCTGACCGCGAGCGGCTGGGTCGACCCGCTCACCGGCGCCGCCTACGACCCGGCGGACTACCCCCGCCACGGAACCGGCCTGTTCTTCGCCGGCCTGGAATGGGACGGCACGCTGCACGCCTACGGCCTGAACTCCGACGGCACGTTCACCACGTTCGGCGCGATCTCCACCGGCAAGACCTCCGTGGTGGATGTGACGTTCGACCCCGGGACCCGGCGCATCGTCGCCACCTGTGACAACGCCTGCGGCGAGACCCACACCTTCATGAAGGTCGGCTCCGCCGGCGCGATCGTCCCCGACGTCACCTACACGAACCCGGCCGTCATGCCGGTCGACAACCTGGAGGGCTTCGCCGTCGCGCCCCCCTCGGCCTGCGTCGACGGCGCACGCGAGGCGGTCTGGAGCGACGACGGCATCTACGGCTTCGGCTCCGGAAGCTCCTCGTACGGACACGCCCTCTACAGCGGGACCTTCCCCTGCTGAACTCCTGACGGGATTCGAGTCTCGCGGCGGACCGGGGTGGCGACCGCGGCCACCCGCTCCGCCGGGAGCCTCGTCGTACCCGTCACGGCGTCCGGCGTCGCAGCGTCGCCGCGCCCAGGGTCAGGACCAGGAGGGCGCAGCCGGTCACGATCCCGGCGTCCCGGGCGAAGGCCGAGGTCATGTCGCGGTGGTGGAGGAGCTGGTTCATGGCGTCCACGGCGTAGGACATGGGGAGGACGTCGGAGATGGCGCGGAGGACGGGGTGCATGGCGGAGCGGGGGGTGAAGAGGCCGCAGAGGAGGAGCTGGGGGAAGATCACCGCCGGCATGAACTGGACCGCCTGGAACTCCGAGGCCGCGAAGGCCGAGACGAAGAGGCCGAGGGCGGTGCCGAGCAGGGCGTCCAGGAGGGCGACGAGCAGGAGCAGCCACGGTGAGCCGGTGACGTCGAGGCCGAGGAGCCAGACGGACAGGCCGGTGGCGAGGACCGACTGGAGGACGGCGAAGGCGCCGAAGGCCAGGGCGTAGCCGGCGATCAGGTCGGCCTTGCCGAGGGGGAGGGCGAGGAGGCGTTCCAGGGTGCCCGAGGTGCGTTCGCGCAGGGTGGCGATGGAGGTCACCAGGAACATCGTGATCAGCGGGAAGATCCCGAGCAGCGAGGCGCCGAGGGTGTCGAAGGTGTGCGGGCCGCTGTCGAAGACGTAGCGCAGGATGACCAGCATCAGGCACGGGACGACGATCATCAGCGCGATGGTGCGGGGGTCGTGGCGCAGCTGGCGCAGGACGCGGGCCGCGGTGGCGAGGGTGCGGGCGGGGCTGAAGGCGGCCGCGGGCCGGAGGGCCGTCGTCGGGTTCATCGGGTGCTCTCCTTGGTGCGGGCCGCCGTCGCGGCCTCGTCGACCAGGTGCAGGAAGGCGGCCTCGACCGTCTCCGCGCCGGTGCGGGTGCGCAGTGCCTCGGGGGTGTCGTCGGCGAGGATCTCGCCCTCGCGCATCAGCAGCAGTCGGTCGCAGCGCTCGGCCTCGTCCATGACGTGGGAGGAGACGAGGAGGGTGGTGCCGCGGGTGGCGGCGAGGCCGTGGAAGAGCTGCCACAGGTCGCGGCGGAGTACGGGGTCCAGGCCGACGGTCGGCTCGTCCAGGACCAGGAGTTCGGGGGTGCCGAGCAGGGCGACGGCGAGGGAGACGCGGCTGCGCTGGCCGCCGGAGAGGGAGCCGGCGAGGGCGTCCGCGTGGGTGGTGAGGTCGACGTCGGTGATGGCCCGGGTGATGTTCGCCCGGCGGCGGTCGGCGGCGGCGCGGCCGGGGTCGAGGACGGCGGCGAAGTACGCCAGGTTCTGGCGGACGGTCAGGTCCGCGTAGACGGAGGGGGCCTGGGTGACGTAGCCGACGCGGGTGCGCAGGGTGGGGTGGCCGGCCGGGCGGCCGAGGACGTCGAGGGTGCCGGTGACCTTGGCCTGGGTGCCGGCGACGGCGCGCATCAGCGTCGACTTGCCGCAGCCGGAGGGGCCGAGGAGGCCCGTGATCCGGCCGGGCGGGACGGTGAAGGAGAGGTCGCGCAGGACGGGGCGGGGACCCCGCACGACGGTGAGGTGGTGGGCGTGGATGGCGGCGGGTGGGGCCGGCGACGCATTATTCATCACTCGATGAATAATCAGCCCGGTGGGCCGGGGCGTCAAGGGCCGGGGGGCCTGGTGCGGCGGGACCTTGGTACGGGGACGACGGGGCCGCGGGCCGTCGGCTCCCGCCGGTCCTGGTCCGTCCGCCCGCCGCCCCCGCCGGGCCCCCTTCCGGTCACGGCTTCCTGGCCACCAGGAGGAGTACGTCGTAGGTCTCCTCGACCGTGCCGTCGGGGGAGACCTCCAGGAGGTGGGTGCGCTCCTCGGCCAGGAAGGCGTCGCGGGCCGGGGCGTCCATGACGAGGAAGTGCGAGTGGCTCGCGATGTTGGCGAGGTGGGCGTCGACGGGGATCCGGCGGCTCCAGCGAAGCGTGTGCTCGGCGAAGTCGAGGCGGCCGCTGGGATCGGCGAGGTCCGTGCGGTCATGGGCGTTCCTGTGCACTTCGACGGGGTCGAAGCCCAGGTAACGGCCCCTGCGGGCGAGGGACTGCGCGATCCACTCGACGTCGAGGGCGTGGGTGTTCCACCACAGGGCCAGCGTGCCGCCCGGCCGCAGGACGCGCAGTGCCTCGGTCACCGAGTGGGCGGGGTCGGTCCAGTGCCAGGACTGGGCGTAGGTGAGGAGGTCGAGGGTGGCGTCGGCGAGCGGGAGCGCGTTTCCGTCGCCCCGGACCAGGGGGATGTCCGGGTTGCCGCGGCGGAACTCGGCGGCCATGCCCTCACCGGGCTCGACCGCGAGGACGTCCGCGCCGCGGGCGCGCAGCGGGCCGGTGGAGATTCCGGTGCCGGCGCCGACGTCCGCGGTCCTCGCGCCGGCCAGGGGCCGGCCCGCCGCCTGCTCGATGGTGTCGAAGAGGGCGGACGGATAGGAGGGACGGTTGGCCGCGTACTGGGCGGCGGCCGCGTTGAAGGAGTGGGCGCGGGCAGCACGGCCGGGATCAGCGGGTCGCGTGGTCGTCATACGGCCATGCTCGCCGGTGGGTACCGCGCACGGCGGCGGCTTTGCCCGGAGTTCTAGCGGCGGCGCTTCTTCTTCGCGGGGTTGCCCGAGCGGCGGGTGGTGCGGGCCGCGTGTTCGGCGCGGGACTTCTCGTACTCCTCGCGGTGCAGTTTCTCGCCCGGGGCCTCGGTGAGGGAGCGGACGAAGTAGGCGAGGAGGGTGCCGACGAAGCCGATGGCGAGCAGGCCGCGCAGGGACGCCTGGCGCTGCGGGTCCTGGCGCCTGCCGAAGCCGGCCAGGGTGTTGGCGAAGGCGAGCGCGGTGCAGATCGCGAACATGGCGACGACCAGGACGGTCACGAAGGCGCCGGTGCCGGCGATCTGGAGGCCCTGATAGGCGAAGCGCAGCACCAGGCAGGAGGCGACCGCGGCGGCGAGGGACCCGACGGCGACACCGGCGCGGCGGGCCGCGTAGCCGTCGTCGTGGTGCACCCAGGACGTGCCGAAAAAGCGCAGGGGCTCGGGCCGGGGCCCGCCCACGGATTCCTCCGGGGCGCCCGGGGCGCCGGTTTCGTCGCTCACGGGACGATTATGGCGCCGCAGGAGAGCGGACTCGCGGGCGGGGCGGCGGTGCGGGCGGGCGACCGGCGTGCCCCAGGGGCATGGTGGCGCCCCGGCGCCGGACCGCACGGTGGGGAGTCAGCCGCAGCGGTCCGTCACGAAGCCGTCGCTGCCCGTGTGGACGTACGCGTCCGCCACGAACTCGCCGTCGCTGATGTTGTCCCAGATGTCGGAGGTGCCGTACGTGCCGGTGACCCTGGTGCCCGTGGTCTGGCAGTAGATCGGGACCTTGGCGCCCTCGGGGAGGGTGCGGGTGATGCCGTAGTTGGTGCCGGGGCCGCTGCGGACGTTGACGCGGACGCCCGGGGCGATGGAGTAGTAGCGGACGGACATGCGGATTCTCCCCCGTGAAGCCCCGCCGGAGGGCGGGGACCGTCGAATGCGAACGGAGGTTAGCAAGCCGCCTCGGTCTCGTACGAGCCATCGACTAGGCTCCGTCGCGTCGCGCGCGGACGAGGAGCACGGGGGGCGGTCCAGTCGATGACGCCACAGCGCAGCACCGGAGCGGGCGCGGGGGCCGATATGCCCGAGTACGCCGGGCATTACCACCTGGAGTCGCGGCTGGGCTCCGGCGGCATGGGGGTGGTCCACCTCGCCCGCAGCACGTCCGGACTGCGCCTCGCGGTGAAGGTCGTGCACGCGGAGTTCGCGCGGGACCGGGAGTTCCGGGGCCGGTTCCGGCAGGAGGTCGCGGCCGCGCGCCGGGTCAGCGGTGCCTTCACCGCGCCCGTGGTGGACGCCGACCCGGAGGCGGAACGCCCCTGGATGGCCACCCTGTACATCCCCGGACCGACCCTCTCCGAGCAGGTGAAGGAGCACGGGCCGCTGGACGCCGGGCAGTTGCGGCGGCTGATGGCCGGGCTCGCGGAGGCCTTGCGCGACATACACCGCGTGGGCGTGGTGCACCGGGATCTCAAGCCGAGCAACGTTCTGCTCGCCGAGGACGGACCGAAGGTCATCGACTTCGGCATCTCCCGGCCCAAGGACAGTGAACTGCGCACGGAGACGGGCAAGTTGATCGGCACGCCGCCGTTCATGGCGCCCGAGCAGTTCCGGCGGCCGCGCGAGGTCGGCCCCGCCGCGGACATCTTCGCGCTGGGCTCGGTGCTGGTGCACGCGGCGAGGGGGCGGGGGCCGTTCGACTCCGACAGCCCGTACGTCGTCGCCTATCAGGTCGTCCACGACGAGCCCGATCTGTCGGGGGTGCCCGCGGGCCTCGCGCCGCTGGTCGAGCGCTGTCTCGCGAAGGACCCGGACGAGCGGCCGACCCCGGACGAGCTGATGTGCCGGCTGCGGTCGGTGGCGGCGTCGTACGACACCCAGGCGTTCATACCGGCCCAGCGGAAGGCCGGTTCGGCCGGGCCGGGGAGCAAGGACGTATCGGCGGCGGAGGTCTCGCAGGACCTGGAGGACACGGGACGCCGGGGAGACACGGGGGGATCGGAGGGCACGGGTGAGAAGCCGTCGAAGAGGCGTCTCCTACGGCCCGGCCGCGTCGCCGCCGTGGCGGCCGGGGTGCTCGCGCTGGTCGTCGGCGGGGCCCTCGCCTGTGTGCAGTGGCTCGGTGACGACGCCCCCGCGGCGAAGGCTCCGCGCACGGCGGCGGTCGGGTTCGCGGGGTGGCGTACGAAGCCGGTCGCCGGGCGGACCGACGCGCCCCGGTGCGCCTTCGGGGCGGACAGGCTGCTGTGTGCCGGCGCGGGGCAGGCGTACGCGCTCGATCCGAGTGGCGGCCGGGTGCTGTGGCGGCATTCCCTCACGGGGGCGCGCTGGAGCGCGGCGCCCTCGGTGTCGGGCGGCCTGGTGCAGGTGCGCGACGAGGCCGGGGACGTGGTGGCCCTCGACCCGGGCACGGGCCGTACCCGCTGGCGGCGCGCCCTGCCCACGGGCGCCGGAACGGCGTACACGGACGGGACGCTGCTGATCACCGCGGCCGACGGCACCGTCACGGGCGTGGACAGCGCGTCGGGCCGCACCCGGTGGAGCCACCGGCTGCCCGGAGCCGGCCGGCCGAGCGTCGACACGTTTCCGGACGGCCCCTCGGGTGGCACCCCGGCCTACGCGACGACCACCTCCGCCGACGGCCGCCGCACACGGATCGTCGCGTTCGATCCGGGGACCGGCGCGGTGCGCTGGGACACGGTGCTGACCGGGCTGCTCCGGCCGGTCGGCACCGAGGACGGCACGGTGTTCCTCGTGTCCGCCGACCCGGTCTACGGCGACACGGACGCGGTGGTGCGGTACGACGCCGCGTCCCGGGCCGTACGGCGGGTGCCGCTGCCCGCGCCGCGGCCGGACGCGCAGGCCGTCGTGCGCCGGGGCGTGGTCTATCTGCTGGACGTCAACGGCGGCCTGGACGCCGTGGACACCGGGGCCGGGAAACGGCTGTGGCACCTGGAGACATCGGTGAGCCGGGGCTCGGCGCTGGTCGCCGGGGACCGGTACCTGTACTTCTCCGCCGGTGACGGGCGGCTGCTCGCCGTGGACACGCGGGGCGGGCGGCTCGCCGGGCAGACACCGGCGCGGCCCGGGGACGGCGCGGCGCGGATCGCGGCGCTGCGGGCCGCACCGGTGCTCTCGGCTCCGCAGGTGTTCGCGACCGCTCCCGACGGTTCGGTCTTCGCGCTGGACGGGCGGGACCCCTCGGCCTGGTGAAACGATCCCCTCGCAGGCGGAAGCCGGAAGGGAAACGGCGACGGCAGCCGGGGACGACCGGAGACGAAAGGGGCCGCTCCTCGCCGGAGCGGCCCCTTCGTCGGCGGTCGGTCAGCCCAGCTTGCTCACGTCCCGCACCGCGCCCTTGTCCGCGCTGGTCGCCATCGCGGCGTAGGCGCGCAGCGCGGCGGTGACCTTGCGGTCGCGGTCCTTCGGGGCGTAGGTGCCGTTCAGTGCCTGCTCGCGGCGGGCCAGTTCGGCGTCGTCCACCAGCAGCTCGATGGTGCGGTCCGGGATGTCGATGCGGATCCGGTCGCCGTCCTCGACCAGGGCGATGGTGCCGCCCGAGGCCGCCTCCGGGGAGGCGTGGCCGATGGAGAGGCCCGAGGTGCCGCCGGAGAAACGACCGTCGGTGATCAGCGCGCAGCTCTTGCCGAGGCCGCGGCCCTTCAGGTACGAGGTCGGGTAGAGCATCTCCTGCATGCCGGGGCCGCCCTTGGGGCCCTCGTAGCGGATGACGACGACGTCGCCCTCCTTGACCTCCTGGGTGAGGATCCGCTGGACGGCCTCCTCCTGGGACTCGCAGACCACGGCCGGGCCCTCGAAGGTCCAGATCGACTCGTCGACGCCGGCCGTCTTGACCACGCAGCCGTCGACGGCCAGGTTGCCGCGCAGCACCGCGAGGCCGCCGTCCTTGGAGTAGGCGTGCTCGGCGGAGCGGATGCAGCCGCTCGCGGCGTCGTCGTCCAGGGACTCCCAGCGCTCGGACTGGGAGAACGCCTCGGCGGAGCGGACGCAGCCGGGGGCCGCGTGCCACAGCTCGACGGCCTCGGGGGACGGGGAGCCGCCGCGCACGTCCCAGGTCTTGAGCCAGTCGGCGAGGGAGGGGCTGTGCACGGCGTGCACGTCCTCGTTGAGCAGGCCCGCGCGGTGCAGTTCGCCGAGGAGGGCGGGGATGCCGCCGGCGCGGTGCACGTCCTCCATGTAGTACGTACGGTTCTTGCCCACGTTCGGCGCGACCTTGGCGAGGCAGGGGACGCGGCGCGAGACGGCGTCGATCTCCTCCAGGCCGAAGGCGACGCCCGCCTCCTGGGCGGCGGCCAGCAGGTGCAGGATCGTGTTGGTGGAGCCGCCCATCGCGATGTCCAGGGCCATGGCGTTCTCGAAGGCCTGGAAGGTGGCGACCTCGCGGGGCAGGACCGTCTCGTCGTCCTGCCCGTAGTAGCGCCGGGTGATGTCCATGACCGTGCGGGCGGCGTCGACGTAGAGCCGCTTGCGCGCGGTGTGGGTGGCGAGGACCGAGCCGTTGCCGGGCAGGGAGAGGCCGATGGCCTCGGTCAGGCAGTTCATCGAGTTGGCGGTGAACATGCCCGAACAGCTGCCGCAGGTCGGGCAGGCGTTCTCCTCGATGCGCAGGATGTCCTCGTCGGAGACCTTGTCGTTGGCGGCTTCCGCGATGGCGTCGATCAGGTCGAGGGAGCGCACGGTGCCGTCGACCAGGGTGGCGCGGCCGGCCTCCATGGGGCCGCCGGAGACGAAGACCGTCGGGATGTTCAGGCGCAGGGCGGCCATCAGCATGCCCGGAGTGATCTTGTCGCAGTTGGAGATGCAGACCAGGGCGTCGGCGCAGTGGGCCTCGACCATGTACTCCACGGAGTCCGCGATCAGGTCGCGGGAGGGCAGCGAGTAGAGCATGCCGCCGTGGCCCATGGCGATGCCGTCGTCCACGGCGATGGTGTTGAACTCGCGCGGGATGCCGCCCGCCTCGGCGATCGCCTCGCTGACGATCCGGCCGACCGGCTGGAGGTGGGTGTGGCCCGGCACGAACTCGGTGAAGGAGTTGGCGACGGCGACGATCGGCTTACGGCCGATGTCCGCGCCGGGTACACCGGAGGCACGCATAAGGGCGCGGGCGCCCGCCATGTTGCGGCCGTGGGTGACTGTGCGGGACCTCAGCTCGGGCATCGTCGCTCGCTCCTCGATGAACAGTTCTGGCTTTCTCCGAGCCTACGCCGGGGCTCCAAGGAATGGACACGCTTGTCCGGAATGCGGGATGAGTATTTCACCGGCGGCCCGGCGGCGGCCGTGGTCAGGGCTGGGTGAGGTGCCGCTGCACGACGGGTGCCACCCGCGCGATGACCTGCTCCACGTCCGCCGAGGCCAGCGGTTCCAGCCGCAGGACGTAGCGCAGCAGGGCCGTGCCCACCAGCTGCGCGGCGGCCAGCTCGGCGCGCAGTTCGGCGTCCGGCAGGTCCAGCCGGTCCGCGACGCGGCGCACCAGCTGGGCGGCGACCAGGCGGCGGAAGACGGCGGCGGCGGTCTCGTTGGTGACGGCCGAACGCAGGATCGCGAGCAGCGGCGCCCGGGTCGTGGGGTTCTCCCAGACGCCGAGAGCGAAGCGGACCAGCCGCTCCCCCACCCCGTCCGGCGGGCCCTCGAGGAGGGTGTCGGGGGCGCCGAGGGCGGGGGCGAAGGCGACCTCGACGGCCGCCGCGAAGACCTGTTCCTTGGTGCCGAAGTAGTGGTGGACCAGCGCGGAGTCCACGCCGGCCGCCTTGGCGATCTGGCGCACGGACGTCTTGTCGTAGCCGCGGGCGGAGAACTCCTCGCGGGCCGCGGCGAGGATGCGGTCCCGGGTGCCGGCGGACTCGGCACGGGTCGGGCGGCCCCGGCGGCGGGCGGGGGGCTCGGGGGACGCGACGGGCCCGGTCATCGGCGCGGGAGGCGGACGGCGGCCGCCAGGTGCTCGCGGGTGAAGGCGAGGGCCTCGGCGAGGTCGGCCTCGCGCTCGGCGCCGGACATCGCCCGCCGGGTGTTGACCTCGATGACGACATGGCCGGCGAAACCGGAGACGGTCAGGTGCTCCAGCAGCTCGGCGCACGGCTGGTCGCCGCGCCCCGGCACCAGGTGCTCGTCCTTGGCCGAGCCGCGCCCGTCGGCGAGGTGGACGTGGCCGAGCCGGTCTCCCATGCGGCCGAGCATCTCCAGGGCGTCGGTACGGGCCGTCGACGTATGGCTGAGATCGATCGTGAAGTGCCGGTAGTCGTCCTGGGTGACGTCCCAGGCGGGGGCGTAGGCGAGCATCTCGCGGTCACGGTAGCGCCAGGGGTACATGTTCTCGACCGCGAACCGTACGTCCGTCTCGTCCGCCATCCGCCAGACGCCCGCGACGAAGTCCCGGGCGTACTGCCGCTGCCAGCGGAACGGGGGGTGCACGACGACGGTGGAGGCGCCCAGCTTCTCGGCGGCGGCCTGGGCCCGGCAGAGCTTGGTCCACGGGTCGGTGGACCAGACGCGCTGGGTGATCAGCAGGCACGGGGCGTGCACGGCGAGGATCGGGATGCCGTGGTGGTCCGAGAGGCGGCGCAGCGCGTCGATGTCCTGGCTGACGGGGTCGGTCCAGACCATGACCTCGACGCCGTCGTAGCCGAGGCGCGCGGCGATCTCGAAGGCCGTCGCCGTGGACTCCGGGTAGACGGAGGCTGTCGACAGCGCTACGGGCACGGAGACGTCCCTGGGTTCAGCCACGTCCGTCACCTTAAGGGGTGGGAAGGTTCGCGTGTCGGGTGCCTGTTCGCCGTTGTGAGGTTCGCCATTCGGCGGGTGCGGGCGCGGCCCGGCCGAGCGCGCCCGCGCGGCGGGGCCCCTGCCGGTACGGCCCCGCACCCGGCTGCGGCGCTACGCGGAGCCCATGTGGTCGAGCCGGCGGAGGATCACGCCCTCCCGCAGCGCCCACGGGCATATTTCCAGGCTCTCCACGCCGAAGAGGTCCATCGCGCCCTCGGCCACCAGGGCGCCCGCGAGAAGCTGGCCCGCCCGCCCGTCGGAGACGCCCGGCAGTTCGGCGCGCTGGTCGGCGGTCATCGCGGAGAGGCGGGGGACCCATGCCTCCAGGGACTCGCGTTTGAGTTCGCGCTGGACGTAGAGGCCGTCGGCGCTGCGGGCGGCGCCGGCGATGCGGGCCAGCTGCTTGAAGGTCTTGGAGGTGGCGACGACGTGGTCGGGGGCGCCGAAGCGGGCGAACTCGCCGACCGTGCGGGCGATCTCCGCGCGTACATGGCGGCGCAGGGCGCGTACGTCGTCCGGGGCGGGCGGATCGCCGGGGAGCCAGCCGGCGGTGAGGCGGCCCGCCCCGAGCGGGAGGGAGGCGGCGGCGTCCGGCTCCTCGTCGATGCCGAAGGCGATCTCCAGGGAGCCCCCGCCGATGTCCAGGACCAGCAGCTTCCCGGCCGACCAGCCGAACCAGCGGCGCACGGCGAGGAAGGTGAGGCGGGCCTCCTCGGCACCGGACAGGACCTGGAGCCGTACGCCGGTCTCCTCGGCGACGCGGGCGAGGACCTCGTCGGCGTTGCTCGCCTCGCGGACGGCGGAGGTGGCGAAGGGGAGCAGGTCCTCGACGCCCTTGTCCTCGGCGGCCTGGAGCGCGTCCCGTACGACGTCGACGAGCTTCTCGATGCCGTCGTCACCGATGGCACCGCTGTCGTCGAGGAGTTGGGCGAGCCGAAGGTCGGCCTTGTGCGAATGCGCGGGCAGCGGGCGCGCGCCGGGGTGGGCGTCCACCACCAGCAGATGCACCGTGTTCGAACCCACGTCCAGGACACCGAGTCTCATATACGGAACGCTACTGCCAGATCGAGGCTCCACGGTCCCCGGACCGGGGGCGGGGCACTTACCCTGGACGGGTGCCAAAGACGAAAAAGGCGAAGTCCGCGAAAGCCGATAAGACGGACAAGGCCCGCAAGACCGCCAAAGCTGCCGAGGGGGCGAAGGTGAGCGACGAGAAGGGGCTCGACTTCGCGCGCGCATGGGTGGAGTTTCCGGACCCGGCGGACGACGAGCAGGTCTTCCGCTGCGATCTGACGTGGCTGACCTCGCGCTGGAACTGCGTCTTCGGCAGCGGCTGCCAGGGCATCAAGGCGGGGCGCGCGGACGACGGGTGCTGCACGCTGGGGGCGCATTTCTCCGACGACGACGACGAGAAGCGGGTCGCCGAGCACGTGGCGCGTCTCACGCCGGACATCTGGCAGCACCACGCCGAGGGCACCGAGGACGGCTGGATCTCGCAGGACGAGGAGGGGTCCCGGCAGACGCGGCCCTTCCAGGGGTCCTGCATCTTCCAGAACCGGCCCGGTTTCGCGGGCGGCGCGGGGTGCTCGCTGCACATCCTCGCGCTCAAGGAGGGCCGGGAGCCGCTGGAGACCAAGCCGGACGTGTGCTGGCAGCTGCCGGTCCGGCGGACGTACGAGTGGATCGACCGGCCCGACGACACCCGGGTGCTGCAGGTCTCCATCGGCGAGTACGACCGCCGGGGCTGGGGCCCCGGGGGGCACGACCTGCACTGGTGGTGCACGTCGGCCACGTCGGCGCACGGCGCGGGGGACCCGGTGTACGTGTCCTACCGCGCGGAGCTGACGGAGCTGATGGGCAAGGAGGGCTACGACCGCCTGGCCGAGATCTGCGAGCAGCGCCTCTCCGCCGAACTCCCGCTGCTGGCCCCCCACCCGGCGGACCCGGCCCCCTGACCTGACGGTTCTCCCTCTCGCCGTCCCCCTGCTCCCTCCCCCTCGCTAGTTCCCCGAAGGCGTCGGCGTCCCGGTGTCCGTCTGGGACGGCGTCGACGTGGGGGACGCGGACGGCGGTGGGTCGGCCGGGGTGGTGGGAGGGGCCGGCTGGGTGGTGGGAGGCGGGGTCGGCGGGGACGTGGGGGCGGTGCTCGTCGGCGGAGGCGGAGAGGGCGTCGGGCGGCTGGGGGGCGGGCCGTAGCCGGTGATGGTGACCACGGCGCCGGCGGGGGCGATGGAGATCCGGGCCTGCCAGGCGCCCCTGGGCTCGTGGAGGTGGTCGACGTACGCCTTCAAGGTCACGCTCTCACCGGGGGCCAGGGTGCCGGCGGACCGGCTCAGGTAGAGCCAGGCGGAGCCGGTGGCGGCGGACCACCGGACCGGGGCCGGACCCGCCGCGGTCAGGGTGATCAGCGTGGTGTCGCCGTCGTTCTCGGCGGTCACCGACAGGGTCCCGGTCGAGTCGTCCGCCGTATCGGGCGCGACGCTCAGCACGTCCACCGCGACATCCGGCTTGCCATCCTTGCCCCTGCCCGGCTTCACGCTCGCGCTGCCCGCGTTCTCGTACCCGCCGCCCGTACCCTCCCCGCCGATCGCGTCCGGGCCCCGCGCCTCGCGCGCGGTGCCGGGATGACCGTCCGGCTCCCCCGTCGGCGCGCCGCGGTACGCCGCCCACAGGGCCAGCACCGGCGCCGCCACCACCGTCGCCACCACCGTCGTCGTCACCGCGCGGGCGCGCAGCCGGTCGCGGCGGGCCGCGCGGTCCCTCGGGTCCATCGGGAAGCCCCGCCGGTCGAAGCGGGGCGCGTCGGCGACCTTGGTCCGGGGGCGCGGGGCGAGGGCCGCACGGGGTGCCTCCAGGACGGGGAGTTCGGCGGGGGTGAGCGTGGTGCCGGGCCAGCGGCCGGGGGCCGCGCGTTCGGCACTGCGGCGGCAGCGCGGGCAGTCGTCGACATGCCGTACCAGCTCGCGGCGGAGCGCGGTGCTGAGGATCAGCCTGCTGTCGCCGGTGAGATGGGCGACGCTCGGGCAGCCGCCGGACTCCACCACGGCGAGCGCGGCCCGGGTCCGCTCGACCTCGCAGGCGGCCGTCGCGAGCAGATCGCGTGCGGTGGCCGGCGCCATGCCGAGAACGGCGGCGACCTCGGGGGCGGTCAGGTGGTGGCGTACGGCGAGTTCCAGGGCCTCGCGCTGCTCGGGCGTGGTGCCGGCCGCCTCGGGCCATGCGAGGAGGGAGAGTTCGCGGTGCCGGCGCTCCTGTAGCTCCGGGGAGAGGGCCGGGCCGGACGCCTCGGGGCCGGTTCCCCTCCCGCCCTTCCCCGCGCCGCTGTCCGTACGGCCCGCCGCGTGCGTGGCCTGACGTTTCTGCTTCGCCTCGGCCAGTTTGCGCAGACACGCCCAGCGGGCCAGCGCGTACAGCCAGGCCCTGCGCCCGCCGCCGGTCTCCGGCACGCGGTGCGCCCGCCGTTCGGCGAGGGCGAGGGCGTCGCCGAGTGCGGCGGTGGCCGCGTCGTGGTCGCACAGGATGGACAGGCAGTAGGTGAACAGGCCGTCCAGGTACGACTCGTAGCGCGTCGACGCCCGCCGGGCGATGGTCCGCGCGGCGGCGCGGTCCCGCGCCTCACGGGCATCTCGCGCCTCGTGCACCTCACACGCTTCACGTGACTCGAACACACCGGGCTTCCGCGCACCCTCGCGCGGTTCACGCCCCTCGCGCGCCTCTCGTGCTTCGCGCGCCGTACGGTGCGCCCGGTGCGCGCCGGTGGTGCGGGTGGTGGTCTCCGGGCTGCTGCTCATCACCCGTGCGACCGTAGGCGTCGGCGGAGCGGCCCTTCTGGAGCCTTGAGCAGTTTTAATCCGTACGGGTGAAACGATCCCTCATAAGGGGACAGGAACCCTCCGTTCCGGTGCCGGATCTCGCGGGACGGTGGCCGATACCCGTACACCCGGTTGGCGGCCCCCGCTCCGGTTGTCAGTGCCGCGGGCTACGGTTTCCGCATGGCTGCCCGCACCAAGACCACCAAGGACCGTCCGTCGTACCGCTGCACCGAGTGCGGCTGGCAGACGGCCAAGTGGCTCGGCCGCTGCCCCGAGTGCCAGGCGTGGGGCACGGTCGAGGAGTACGGCGCGCCCGCGGTCCGCACCACGGCGCCCGGCCGGGTCGTCACCTCCGCGCTGCCCATCGGCCAGGTCGACGGCAGGCAGGCCACGGCCCGCTCCACCGGGGTGCCCGAGCTGGACCGGGTGCTCGGCGGCGGTCTCGTACCGGGCGCGGTGGTGCTGCTGGCGGGCGAGCCGGGCGTCGGCAAGTCCACCCTGCTGCTGGACGTGGCGGCCAAGGCGGCCAGTGAGGAGCACCGCACCCTCTATGTGACCGGCGAGGAGTCGGCGAGCCAGGTGCGGCTGCGCGCCGACCGCATCAACGCGCTGCACGACCAGCTGTACCTGGCCGCCGAGACCGACCTCTCCGCCGTCCTCGGGCACCTGGACGAGGTCAAGCCCTCCCTGCTGATCCTCGACTCGGTGCAGACGGTCGCCTCCCCGGAGATCGACGGGGCGCCCGGCGGCATGGCCCAGGTCCGGGAGGTGGCCGGGGCACTGATCCGGGCCTCCAAGGAGCGCGGCATGTCCACGCTGCTGGTCGGTCATGTCACCAAGGACGGCGCGATCGCCGGCCCGCGCCTGCTGGAGCACCTGGTGGACGTCGTCCTGCACTTCGAGGGCGACCGGCACGCCCGGCTCCGCCTGGTGCGCGGCGTGAAGAACCGGTACGGCGCGACGGACGAGGTCGGCTGCTTCGAGCTGCACGACGAGGGGATCACCGGCCTCGCCGACCC
The DNA here is from genome assembly GCF_000980885.2 of Streptomyces malaysiense. Classification (GTDB taxonomy): domain Bacteria; phylum Actinomycetota; class Actinomycetes; order Streptomycetales; family Streptomycetaceae; genus Streptomyces; species Streptomyces malaysiense. The sequence goes on from NZ_LBDA02000111.1 coordinate 17,655, forward strand.
CAGCGGCCTGTTCCTGACCCGGCGCGACGAACCGGTGCCGGGCACCTGTCTGACCGTGACCCTGGAGGGCCGGCGCCCGCTGGTGGCGGAGGTGCAGGCGCTGACCGTGGACTCCCAGATCCCCTCCCCCCGGCGCACGACGTCGGGCCTGGAGACCTCCCGGGTGTCGATGATGCTCGCCGTGCTCGAACAGCGCGGCCGGATCAGCGCGCTCGGCAAGCGGGACATCTACTCGGCGACGGTGGGCGGCGTGAAGCTGTCCGAACCGGCCGCCGACCTGGCCGTCGCCCTCGCGCTGGCCTCCGCCGCGAGCGACACCCCGCTGCCGAAGAACCTGGTGGCCATCGGCGAGGTGGGTCTCGCGGGCGAGGTGAGACGGGTCACGGGCGTGCAGCGCAGGCTCGCCGAGGCGCACCGGCTCGGCTTCACGCACGCGCTGGTGCCGGGCGATCCGGGGAAGATCCCGCCGGGGATGAAGGTGCTCGAAGTCGCGGACATAGGGGATGCGCTGCGGGTCCTGCCGCGCTCCCGTCGCCGAGAGGCCCCACGGGAGCCGGAGGAGCGCCGGTAGACTTTGCCCAGGTCTCGCCCGTCCGTACGAACCGAGTGCGGGCACGGGTGCGCGTGAGAACCCCCGACCGGAGGAGTGCAGTGGCAGCCAACGACCGGGCAGCAGCTCCCGGAAAGTCCGGTGGGAGTGCCGGTTCCGATGGCCTGATGCGCGCCGCCCTGAGCGCCGTGGCACCCGGTACGGCCATGCGCGACGGCCTGGAGCGCGTGCTGCGCGGCAACACCGGCGGACTGATCGTGCTGGGCTCCGACAAGACCGTCGAGGCGATGTGCACGGGCGGGTTCGTGCTGGACGTGGAGTTCGCCGCGACCCGGCTGCGGGAGCTGTGCAAGCTGGACGGCGGCATCGTGCTGTCCTCGGATCTCTCGAAGATCCTGCGCGCGGGCGTGCAGCTGGTCCCGGACCCGACCATCCCCACGGAGGAGACCGGCACCCGGCACCGCACCGCGGACCGGGTGAGCAAGCAGGTCGGCTTCCCCGTCGTCTCCGTGTCCCAGTCGATGCGGCTGATCGCGCTCTACGTCGGCGGGCAGCGCCGCGTCCTGGAGGACTCGGCCGCGATCCTCTCCCGCGCGAACCAGGCGCTGGCCACGCTGGAGCGCTACAAACTGCGCCTGGACGAGGTGGCGGGCACGCTGTCGGCGCTGGAGATCGAGGACCTGGTGACGGTGCGGGACGTCTCCGCCGTCGCGCAGCGCCTGGAGATGGTGCGCCGGATCGCCACCGAGATCGCCGAGTACGTGGTGGAGCTGGGCACCGACGGCCGTCTCCTCGCGCTTCAGCTGGAGGAGCTGATCGCGGGGGTCGAGCCGGACCGGGAGCTGGTGGTGCGGGACTACGTGCCCGAGCCGACGGCGAAGCGTTCCCGCACGGTGGAGGAGGCCCTGGCCGAGCTGAACGCGCTGACCCAGGCCGAGCTGATCGAGGTCGGCACGGTGGCGCGGGCACTGGGCTACACCGGCTCGCCCGAGACCCTGGACTCCGCGGTGTCCCCGCGGGGCTTCCGGCTGCTGGCCAAGGTGCCGCGGCTGCCGGGGGCGATCATCGACCGGCTGGTGGAGCACTTCGGCGGGCTGCAGAAGCTGCTGGCCGCGAGCGTGGACGACCTGCAGACGGTGGACGGCGTGGGCGAGGCGCGGGCGCGCAGCGTGCGGGAGGGGCTCTCGCGGCTCGCCGAGTCCTCGATCCTGGAGCGGTACGTCTGATCCGGGGCCGACGGGTCCGTGGGGACGCGCGGGTCCGTCATGGTTCCCGCGCCCCGCACGGGGTGCCTCAGTCCGCCGACAGCACGAACGACGCCTGCAGTTTCCCGTACCCCGGGGTCTTCGCCTCCAGCAGGTAGGTCCCCGTGCCGGCCGCGCCGCCCGACGGGGTCGCGCAGTGGGCGGCGCTCGGGCGGCGGTCCCACTCGACCTTGTACGTGATGGTCTTGCCGGCCGGTACCCGGAAGAGCAGGTCGCCCGCGCCCTCGGGGCAGTCGGCGGAGGACCAGAAGACGTTGTCGCCGTCGGCCGGGGTGATCGTCAACACCGTGTTCTTCGGGCCGAGATCGACCTTGCAGTCGGCGGACGAGGTGTTCTTCGCGGTGAGTTCGAAGACCGGCTTCTGGTCCGGCGAGTAGGAGTTGTGCAGGCTGCGCAGGCCCAACGACACCGCCTTGGAGGTGCAGTTCGCCAGCGTGGAGGAGCCGGGCAGCGCGTCAGCGGCGACGACCGCCCCGCCTCCCGCGGCGGACCCGCCCGCGGAGCCCGCCGAACCGCCCGAGCCGTCGTCACCGGAACCGGAGGACCCCGCCGAACCGGAGGACCCGGAGCCGGAGTCCGACCCGCCCGGCTCGTCCCGCCCGCCCGGGTGCCCGCTGTACGCGGGGCCCGACCCCGAAGGCCCCGGCGTGATCGTGTTCGTGGGGTTCTTGCCGCCGGACGCGCTGGAGCCCTTCTTCCCGCTCCCGCCCCCGCCCCCCGCCGTGACGATCCACGCGATCAGCAGCGCCGAGACGGCGAACACCGACAGCAGTACGGCCCTCCTGCGCCAGTAGATGGAGGAGGGAAGCGGCCCGACCGGATTGCGCAGAGATCCCACGCCCGAACTCTACGAGAGTTCGGCGCGCGGCCTTGCCTCACCCGCCGTCCGCGTACCAACTTTTCCGGATCATCATCCCGGTAACTGCCCTCGCAGACATGGTTCTTCAGTGATCGGCACGCTGGGTGACGGCCTCGTCACCGGCGCCGCCCGGTGCGGCGTGGCAGGATCGGAAGGCCATGACCGAGAAAATCCACGCCCCCGTGATCGCCTGGTTCGACATCCACGCCCGCGACCTCCCCTGGCGCCGCCCCGAGGCGGGCGCGTGGGGCGTGATGGTCAGCGAGTTCATGCTTCAGCAGACCCCGGTCAACCGGGTGCTGCCCGTCTACGAGCAGTGGCTCGCCCGCTGGCCACGCCCCGCCGACCTGGCGAAGGAGGCACCCGGCGAGGCGGTGCGCGCCTGGGGCCGGCTCGGCTATCCGCGCCGCGCGCTGCGGCTGCACGGCGCCGCGGTCGCCATAACGGAACGGCACGGCGGCGACGTGCCGACGGAACACGCTCAACTGCTCGCGCTGCCCGGCATCGGCGAGTACACGGCCGCCGCGGTGGCCTCGTTCGCCTACGGGCAGCGGCACCCGGTGCTGGACACGAACGTGCGACGGGTGCTGGCGCGCGCGGTGACGGGGGTGCAGTACCCGCCGAACGCCACGACCGCGGCCGAGCGGCGCCTCGCCCGGGAGCTGCTGCCCGAGGACGAGGGGACGGCCGCGCGCTGGGCCGCCGCCTCCATGGAACTGGGCGCGCTGGTCTGCACGGCGAAGAACGAGGGGTGCGGGCGCTGCCCGATCGCCGCGCGGTGCGCCTGGCGGCAGGCGGGCAAGCCGGAGCACCAGGGGCCGCCGCGGCGCGGGCAGACGTACGCCGGTACGGACCGGCAGGTGCGCGGCAAACTGCTCGCCGTGCTGCGGGAGGCGCACACCCCGGTGCCGCAGGCGCGGCTCGACCGGGTGTGGCACGAACCGGTGCAGCGGGCCCGCGCGCTGGACGGGCTGGTCACCGACGGCCTGGTGGAGCCGCTGCCGGGCGGCCTGTACCGGCTGCCACTTGCCTGACACACAGTCAGATCACAGCGCCGCCGTCACTGTTACGGGAACTCCCGCCCAACCAGGGCACCAGAAAAGCCTCATAAATGGACATAGATGGCGCGCTCCTTACCCCGTACCTCCGGCCGTTACACAACCGACGGATAGCCGATTGCTAGCCGAAGGCTGGTCCGCACAGCCTCGTGACAACGACTGCCTACCTTCGTTCTCGTGCCCGGCAGACCACGGGCCGGCAGAACAGCGGGACTTCGGCGGGGGCCGGAGCACACGGGGAACGGAGGCGGTTGAACATGGCGCAGGGCGAGGTGCTCGCATTCGAGGAGTACGTCCGCACACGACAGGACGCGCTGCTGCGCAGTGCGCGCCGGCTGGTGCCGGACCCCGTGGACGCGCAGGACCTCCTCCAGACCGCGCTGGTGCGGACGTACGGCCGCTGGGACGGCATCGCCGACAAGCGGCTCGCCGACGCCTATCTGCGCCGGGTCATGATCAACACCCGGACCGAGTGGTGGCGGGCCCGCAAGCTGGAGGAGGTCCCCACCGAGCAGCTGCCGGACGCCCGCGTGGAGGACTCCACCGAGCAGCACGCCGACCGGGCCCTGCTGATGGACATCCTGAAAGTTCTCGCACCCAAGCAGCGCAGTGTCGTGGTGCTGCGACACTGGGAGCAGATGTCCACCGAGGAGACGGCCGCGGCCCTGGGCATGTCGGCCGGTACGGTCAAGAGCACGCTGCACCGGGCGCTCGCCCGGCTCCGCGAGGAGCTGGAGGCCCGCGACCTGGACGCACGGGCGCTGGAGCGTGAGGAGCGGGAGCGTTGCGCGGCCTGACAGGGCCCGGGTCGGCACAGACCCGTGGGAGTTGGCTGGCGGTGACCGCGGCGGTGGCCTCGGTCACCGCCCTCGCCCTTTTCGCCGGAGCGTGCGGCACGGGCGGCCTGGGTGCCCGGGACGAGGGCCCGGCACACGCCTCGGCGGTGGCCGGGGCCGGCGCCGTGGCCTCGCCCTCGCCCTCGCCCTCGCCGAGCGATCCGGACAAGTACCGGAAGGTGGACGCCGTACAGCTGCTCAAGCACGATCCGGCGGTGTCCGCCACCGTCAAGCGGGAGCTGAAGCCGTGCAGCGGCAACGAGTACCCGGTGGACGTCTCGTACGGCGATCTGACCGGGTCCCCGGTGGACGACGTCGTGATCAACGTGCTGACCTGCGCGGACGCGGTCGGGGTCGGATCGTATGTGTACCGGGACGACTCCGGCACCTTCAAGAACGTGTTCCGCACCGAGGAGTCCCCGGTCTACGCGGAGATCGACCAGGGTCGACTCTCGGTGACCAGGCAGTATTACGAGAAGGGCGATCCCATCTCCAGCCCGTCCGGTGAGATCGTGACGCCGTACAGCTGGAGGACGGGACGGTTCACGCCGGGCAAGAGCGTGCGCAACGAGTACAGCAAGTCGGCCGGGCAGGTCCCGACACCCGTGCCGGACAGCTGAACCGCCCTTGGACCGGACCACCAGCACGAGACGAGGACAGAGAGCACCGGGATGGCAGACCAGACCCACGTCCTGTTCGTCGAGGACGACGACGTCATCCGCGAGGCCACGCAACTCGCCCTGGAGCGGGACGGCTTCGCGGTCACCGCCATGCCCGACGGGCTGTCGGGCCTGGAGGCGTTCCGGGCGAACCGGCCCGACATCGCGTTGCTCGATGTCATGGTGCCCGGTCTCGACGGGGTCAGCCTGTGCCGCCGCATCCGGGACGAGTCGACCGTGCCGGTGATCATGCTGTCGGCGCGCGCCGACTCCATCGACGTCGTCCTCGGCCTGGAGGCGGGCGCGGACGACTATGTGACCAAGCCGTTCGACGGTGCCGTGCTGGTCGCCCGGATCCGGGCGGTGCTGCGCCGCTTCGGGCACGCCGGCGGCTCCGCGCACCCCGAGGAGCCCGCGTCCGCGATGCAGGGCGGCACGCTGACCTTCGGCGATCTGCGGATCGACACCGACGGCATGGAGGTGCTGCGGGGCGGACGGCCGGTGGCGCTCACCCCGACCGAGATGCGGCTGCTGCTGGAGTTCTCCACCGCGCCCGGGACCGTGCTCTCCCGCGACAAGCTCCTGGAGCGCGTGTGGGACTACGGCTGGGGCGGGGACACCCGCGTGGTCGACGTCCATGTGCAGCGGCTGCGGCAGAAGATCGGCCAGGACCGGATCGAGACGGTCCGCGGCTTCGGTTACAAGCTGAAGGCCTGAACGGAGCGGCATGCGGGGGTTTTGGCGCCACCCGGTCCGGCGCATGGAGCGCGTGGGCCTGCACACCGGCATCCGGTGGAAGCTCAGTGCGGCGATCGCGCTGGTCGCCGGGCTCGTGGCGATCGCGCTGAGCCTGGTCGTGCACAACGCGGCCCGGGTCTCGATGCTGGACAACGCGCGCGACCTGGCCAACGACCGGGTTCAACTGGCGCAGCGCAACTACGAGTTGTACGGGCGGACGAACTTCCCGAACATAAAGGTCGACGACCCCGGGATGCCGTCGGCGCTGCGCGAGAAGGTGATGGCCGGGCGCCGGGCGAGCGACGTCTCCGACCGGGGTTCGGGTCCGCCGGACATCTGGGCGGCGGTACCGGCCAAGGACGGGCACGTGCTGTCGCTGCACAGCCACTTCCCGGACCGCTCCATGGACGTGATGAAGGACCTGGACCAGGCCCTGGTCATCGGGTCCATCGCGGTCGTCCTCGGCGGCAGCGCGCTCGGTGTGCTGATCGGCGGGCAGCTGTCCGGCCGGCTGCGCAAGGCCGCGGCGGCGGCGAACCAGGTCGCACGGGGCGAGACCGAGGTACGGGTGCGGGAGGCCATCGGCGGGGTCGTACGGGACGAGACCGACGATCTCGCGCGGGCGGTGGACGCGATGGCGGACGCGCTGCGGCAGCGTCTGGAGGCCGAGCGGCGGGTCACCGCGGACATCGCGCACGAACTGCGCACCCCAGTGACGGGGCTGCTGACGGCCGCCGAGCTGCTGCCGCCGGGCCGGCCCACCGAACTGGTCCTCGACCGGGCCAAGGCGATGCGCACGCTGGTGGAGGACGTGCTGGAGGTGGCCCGCCTGGACAGCGCCTCGGAGCGGGCCGAGCTCCAGGACATCTTGCTGGGCGAGTTCGTCGCGCGACGGGTGGCGGCGAAGGACCCGGACATCGTCGTACGGGTCGTGCACGAGTCGGAGGTGACGACCGACCCGCGCCGCCTGGAGCGCGTGCTGTTCAACCTGCTCACCAATGCCGCGCGGCACGGGCGGCCGCCGATCGAGGTCAGCGTCGAGGGCCGGGTGATCCGGGTCCGCGACCACGGCCCCGGCTTCCCCGAGGAACTCCTCGCGGAGGGCCCGAGCCGCTTCCGTACCGGCAGCGTGGACCGCGCCGGCAAGGGTCACGGCCTCGGCCTGACCATCGCCGCCGGCCAGGCCCGCATCCTCGGGGCCCGCCTCACCTTCCGCAACATCCGCCCCATGGGCCTCCCCCCGGACCTCCCGGCGGAGGGGGCGGTGGCGGTCCTGTGGCTGCCGGAGCACGCGCCGACGAACACGGGGAGCTATCCGATGCTGCCGTTGTCGGGCGGAGCGGGCTGAGTGGCCCGCGCCCCTCAGCGGTGCGGGGAACCGCGCGACCGGCCCACGGCGGTCCGCGGCCGGCGCGGTACCGGAACCCTCCCGGCATGCCGAAGGCCCCCGGACCCTGAGTTCCAGTGATCGTTGCAACACCCCGCCGGGGGCCGGCCCTGTATTACCACTTCAAGACCAAAGAAGAGATCATCGTCAGCCTCTTCGAGGACCTGACGCAGCCGATCGCCGACCTGATCGAGTGGGGTCGCGGCCAGCCGCACACCCTGGAGACGAAGCGGGAGATCCTGCGGCGCTACAGCGAGGCGCTCTCGCGCGCGGAGCCGCTCTTCCGCTTCATGCAGGAGAACCAGGCGACGGTGCGGGAGCTGCGCATCGGCGAGACCTTCAAGGACCGCATGCACGGGCTGCGGGAGATACTCCTCGATCCGGACGCCGAGCTGGTCGACCAGGTGCGCTCGCTCAGCGCGATGTTCACCCTGCACGCGGGGATGTTCGTGATGCAGGACCTGGTGGGCGACGTGGAGAAGCGGCGCCAGGCCGTGCTGGACGTCGCTCTGGACCTGGTCACCCAGGCCCACGAGCACGCCCACACCCACGCCGACGCCGACACCGACACCGACACCGACGGCTGAACCGCCCGGGTCGGCTCGGACGGCCCGGACGGCTCGGACGGCTCGCTCAGCGGCTCACGGCGCCCGCCCGGCTCAGACGCGGACGCCCTTGCCCTTCAGGAAGACCACCGGGTTGAGGGCGGAGCCGTAGTTCGGGGTGGTGCGGATCTCGAAGTGCAGGTGAGGACCCGTGGAGTTGCCGGTGGAGCCGGACAGGGCGATGCGCTGGCCGGTCTTCACCTTCTGGCCGATCTTGACGTCGACGCGGGACAGGTGCGCGTACTGGGAGTAGAGGCCGTTCCCGTGCTTGATCACGACGGCGTTGCCGTACGCGGGACCGTCACCGGCGCCGTTGGGGCCGGCCTTGACGACGGTGCCGCCGTGCACGGCGACGACCTCGGTGCCGGTGGACACGGCGAAGTCCTGGCCGCTGTGCTTGGCGGCCCAGCGGGCGCCGGACTGGTTGAAGCCCGCGGAGAGCGCGTACTTCTTCACCGGGTCGACCCAGGAGGCCGCCGACGGAGCGGCGCTCGCGGCTCCGGCGCCCAGCACGACCGGGACAGCGACACCGGCGGCCAGAATGGCGGCGCGGGTACGGAGCGAGGACGTACGGGCGGCACGGAACGTGAAGCGCTTGGGCATCGGGACCTCGTGGGCTCGGGGACAGATCGGCCGCCCGGCGTACAGGCGTTCGCCGCGGCGGCCATCCCTTGGTAGCCGATCCCCCGGTCCGGGCGAAAGCGGCACTTGTACGGCTTCAGGTAGTAGACGGGGCGAAACGCATCCATCGCCTTGAAGTCCCTGTACCGACCCGGCACCCCCCGCCACGACGTGCCCGTTTCCCCGGAAACCGAGGATCTACGATCCCTTTGCCCACGCTTTACCTGCCAGACGGATCCCACTATCAGGGCTAGTAAGGGACAAATCGCCTGTGCGGCATGTCACCGGCTCCGCGCATCGGCGGGGCTGTGAATGTGACGCAGACCCCTATCCACCTACCGTTCGGTAACCCTACGGTTCCCCTCACGCCATCCGCACCACAGATCATGCACCTGCCACCCGGCACCGCGTACGTGACGTGAGAGGAACCCCCACGATGACCAGCCCCCTGGCGCGCCGCCTCACCGTGACCGCCGTCTCCGTGGCCGCCCTGGCCGCCCTGGCCGCACCGGCTCACGCGGCGGACGCCATCTCGGCTCCGGCCGGCACCGCGGCGACGAGCGCCACGACCGGCAAGGTCGACTTCGCCACCTGGCAGAACGACTGCCGGACGGTCATGGACCAGGCCCTGCCGTACATCGAGCAGCGCGTCGCCGCCGCCGGGCCGGGCCAGAAGCAGGCCATCGTCTTCGACATCGACAACACCACGCTGGACACCGACCTGGGCTTCGCCCTCCCCCAGAAGGCGAACGAGCCGGTGTTCGACGTCGCCCGGTACGCCCAGGACCACGGCGTCGCGCTCTTCTTCGTGACCGCCCGGCCGGGCATCATCGAGGCGCCCACCAAGTGGAACCTCGAGTACGACGGCTACCGGGTCTCCGGCATCCGCGTGCGCGGCCTGCTGGACCTCTTCAAGAACGTCGCGGACTACAAGACGGCCCAGCGCGTCGACATCGAGAACAAGGGTTACGACATCATCGCCAACATCGGCAACAGCGCCACCGACCTGTCCGGCGGCCACGCCGACCGGACGTTCAAGCTGCCCGACTACAACGGCCAGCTCTCCTAGGAGTCGTCCGACGCGGCCCTCACGACGCCGCTCGCGCGCCGGGAGGCGGGTGGAGCCTGGCCGCGCGGGGTCGCCGGTCCGGCGGGGTGACCCCGCCGGACCGGCCGCCGGGAAAGGCCGAAGGGGCCGGTGCCCAAAGGCACCGGCCCCTTCCGCTGGAGCGCCGCGGGTCTACGCGTCCTTGCTCAGGTTCGGACCGCCGCCGGCGGCCTGCTCGATCGGCGGAGCGTCCGGCAGGGCCGACTTCTCCTCGCCGCGGAAGGTGAAGGTCGCGTTCTCGCCCTCGCCCTCCGTGTCCACGACCACGATGTGGCCGGGGCGCAGCTCGCCGAAGAGGATCTTCTCGGAGAGGCTGTCCTCGATCTCGCGCTGGATCGTACGGCGCAGCGGCCGGGCGCCCAGCACGGGGTCGTAGCCTCGCTTGGACAGCAGTTCCTTGGCGGACTGGGACAGCTCGATGCCCATGTCCCGGTCCTTCAGGCGCTCGTCCACCTTGCTGATCATCAGGTCGACGATCCGCAGGATGTCCTCCTGCGTCAGCTGCGGGAAGACGACCACGTCGTCGACGCGGTTGAGGAACTCGGGCCGGAAGTGCTGCTTGAGCTCGTCCTGGACCTTGTTCTTCATGCGCTCGTAGTTGGTCTTCGTGTCACCCGAGGCCGCGAAGCCCAGGTTGAAGCCCTTGGAGATGTCCCGGGTGCCGAGGTTGGTCGTCATGATGATGACCGTGTTCTTGAAGTCCACGACCCGGCCCTGGGAGTCGGTCAGGCGACCGTCCTCCAGGATCTGGAGCAGCGAGTTGAAGATGTCCGGGTGGGCCTTCTCGACCTCGTCGAACAGGACGACGGAGAACGGCTTGCGGCGCACCTTCTCGGTCAGCTGGCCGCCCTCCTCGTAGCCCACGTAGCCGGGGGGCGAACCGAAGAGGCGCGAGACCGTGTGCTTCTCGCTGAACTCCGACATGTCGAGGGAGATCAGCGCGTCCTCGTCGCCGAAGAGGAACTCGGCGAGCGCCTTGGACAGCTCGGTCTTACCGACACCGGACGGGCCGGCGAAGATGAACGAGCCACCGGGGCGCTTCGGGTCCTTCAGACCGGCGCGCGTACGGCGGATCGCCTTCGACAGCGCCTTGACGGCGTCGACCTGGCCGATGACCCGCTTGTGGAGCTCGTCCTCCATGCGCAGCAGGCGGGAGGACTCCTCCTCGGTCAGCTTGAAGACCGGGATGCCGGTGGCCGTGGCGAGGACCTCGGCGATCAGCTCGCCGTCGACCTCGGCGACGACGTCCATGTCGCCGGCCTTCCACTCCTTCTCGCGCTTGGCCTTGGCGGCCAGGAGCTGCTTCTCCTTGTCGCGCAGCGAGGCGGCCTTCTCGAAGTCCTGCGAGTCGATCGCGGACTCCTTGTCCCGGCGGACGCCGGCGATCTTCTCGTCGAACTCGCGGAGGTCCGGCGGCGCGGTCATCCGGCGGATGCGCATCCGGGAGCCGGCCTCGTCGATCAGGTCGATGGCCTTGTCCGGCAGGAAGCGGTCCGAGATGTAGCGGTCGGCCAGGGTGGCGGCCTGGACCAGCGCCTCGTCGGTGATGGAGACGCGGTGGTGCGCCTCGTACCGGTCGCGCAGGCCCTTGAGGATCTCGATGGTGTGCGGCAGGGACGGCTCGGCGACCTGGATGGGCTGGAAGCGGCGCTCCAGGGCCGCGTCCTTCTCCAGGTGCTTGCGGTACTCGTCCAGCGTGGTCGCACCGATGGTCTGGAGTTCACCGCGGGCCAGCATCGGCTTGAGGATGGAGGCCGCGTCGATGGCGCCCTCGGCGGCACCCGCACCGACCAGCGTGTGCAGCTCGTCGATGAAGAGGATGATGTCGCCGCGGGTGCGGATCTCCTTGAGGACCTTCTTCAGGCGCTCCTCGAAGTCACCGCGGTAGCGGGAGCCGGCGACCAGGGCGCCGAGGTCCAGCGTGTAGAGGTGCTTGTCCTTCAGCGTCTCGGGCACCTCGCCCTTGACGATGGCCTGGGCGAGACCCTCCACGACGGCGGTCTTGCCGACGCCGGGCTCACCGATCAGCACCGGGTTGTTCTTGGTACGGCGGGACAGCACCTGCATGACCCGCTCGATCTCCTTCTCGCGCCCGATGACCGGGTCGAGCTTGGATTCGCGGGCGGCCTGGGTGAGGTTCCGGCCGAACTGGTCCAGGACCAGGGAGGTCGAGGGGGTGCCCTCGGCCGGGCCGCCGGCGGTGGCGGTCTCCTTGCCCTGGTAACCGGAGAGCAGCTGGATGACCTGCTGCCGCACCCGGTTGAGGTCGGCACCCAGCTTGACCAGGACCTGGGCGGCGACGCCCTCGCCCTCACGGATCAGGCCGAGCAGGATGTGCTCCGTGCCGATGTAGTTGTGGCCCAGCTGAAGGGCCTCGCGGAGCGACAGCTCCAGGACCTTCTTGGCACGGGGGGTGAAGGGGATGTGTCCGGACGGGGCCTGCTGGCCCTGGCCGATGATCTCCTCCACCTGCTGGCGGACCGCCTCGAGCGAAATGCCGAGGCTCTCCAGGGCCTTAGCGGCGACACCTTCGCCCTCGTGGATGAGACCCAGGAGGATGTGCTCGGTGCCGATGTAGTTGTGGTTGAGCATCCGGGCTTCTTCCTGAGCCAGGACGACAACCCGCCGCGCGCGGTCGGTGAACCTCTCGAACATCGTTAATCGCTCCTCAGAGCGGTCAGCCAGTGGGGGGAACTTCCCCTCCCTGTCCTTCCGCAGCTTAGTCCCGCAAGCGGGGACCGCTCATTCCAACTGCCGACACCGTCCTTGGCCTCCTGACCCCGAACGCCGACATCTGCTCCAACCCGATGGTGCGAGACGATGTTCCCGCAGGCCAGGCAGTTACCCCACTCGCCACTACGCCGATGGCGAACGGGAGGCCGCCGCGCCCGCGCCTCGCCCCCTCCCACTAGGCATGTCTTACCCGCAGGGACTGACAGTCCATGCCGAGCGCACCGGTTCCCTCCGCTACGGGCGAACAACCTTGCGGCTCCCCCTGCCACCGGACGCTTCCCTTTTCGGCACGCCGTGCGATCGGCGGGAAACTCAGCGTAACTTGCCGCCTGTCCCACCGGTTGCACCCGGCATGACTGGCACGGTCTCCACGACCTCCACGGTCCCCCTTCCTCGCCGCCCCGTCGAACCGGGAGCGCCCGGCGCGCGCGGGCGCGGGGCAAAGCGGTGGTGCGAGGTGCGGCGCTGGTACGAGAACGAGCTGGGCTGGGCGACCGTGCCCGGACCTCCGCCGGGACTGCCGACCGGGCTGCGCTTCGACGTCCTGGACGTGCCGGCCGAGGCGGGCGCGCGGGCCCTGCGGCATCTCGCGCCGGGTTCGCCGGTGGCTCTGCGGGGCGACCGGATGCGGCTGCTGGTGGCCGCGGGCGGCGCGGAGGAGGTGCCGGGACTGCTGGACTGGCTGGAGTGGGGCGCGGTGGCGCTCGATCTCCGGGTCCTGGGCGCGGGAGGCGTCATGGAGGCGCCGCTGCCGCCCGGCGGGCCGCTGCCGTCGTCCGGGGGCCTGGAGGGGGCCGCCGTGTGGCTGCGGCCCCCTGGGCCGGGGCACGAGGCCGATGCCACGCTGCCCGCGATGCCGCGCCTGGGGCGCGAGGGGAACGCCCCGGATCTCGTACGGCTGGTGGACACGGTGGCGTTGTGGTGTCACCGCGGCCGGCTGCGGCGGGAATGCGGCGGAGCGCCGGTCTCGCCGTAGCGCCGTACCGATGGTCGTACCGGTATTCGGCCGATTCGGCTGATCAGCCGTTGGCCTTCTCGTACGCCTCGCGGATGGACGCGGGGACACGGCCGCGGTCGTTGACCTCGTAACCGTTCTCCTTGGCCCAGGCGCGGATCGCCGCGGTGTCCTGGTTGCCGCTGGAGGCGGCGCGCGCCTTTCCACGTCCACCGGAGGCGCGGCCACCAGTGCGACGGCCACCCTTGACATAAGGGTCGAGAAGGCCGCGCAGCTTGTCCGCATTGGCGGTCGTGAGATCGATCTCGTAGGTCTTGCCGTCCAGCGCGAACGTCACCGTCTCGTCCGCCTCGCCGCCGTCGAGGTCGTCGACAAGAAGGACCTGAACCTTCTGTGCCACCGGATTTCCTTTCATCGATAACGTTGAGGGTCAGGGTGCGCGCGTCCGCCCGTTTCGCCGCCCCTGTTATATGCAGTACTGCAGTACGTCGGAAAGCAAACCGCTTTTGCTGGAAAAACACAAACCCCTGGGAGAGGACCGAGGAGGGCCCACGGGCCGGAAAGGTACGCGTTTCGGACATAGGGCACCGCGCATAGTCACCGGGCAAAGACGCTCACAGATGCAGAAGCATCCGGCTGTTGCCCAGGGTGTTCGGTTTCACTCGTTCGAGTCCGAGGAACTCCGCGACGCCCTCGTCATAGGAACGCAGGAGCTCCGCGTAGACATCGGTGTCAACCGGTGTCTCACCGATCTCGACGAAGCCGTGCTTCCCGAAGAAGTCGACTTCGAAGGTCAGGCAGAAAACCCGTCGAACACCGAGCCAACGGGCCGTGTGCAGCAACTTCTCCAGCAACTGATGGCCAACGCCTGCCCCCTTGAGGCCGGGCTTCACCGCGAGAGTGCGGACTTCCGCGAGGTCCTCCCACATGACGTGCAGCGCGCCGCAGCCGACGACCTCGGCGTTGTCGTCCCGTTCCGCGACCCAGAACTCCTGGATGTCCTCGTAAAGCGTGACCGTGGCTTTGTCGAGCAGGATGCGGCCCTGGACGTAGGCGTCGAGGAGGTGGCGCACGGCCGGCACATCGCCGGTCCTGGCCCGGCGGACCGTGATGGCTTTTGCGGAGACTTCGGGGCGCGCTGCGGACATGAGCGGACGCTATCGCCCGGCGGCACCCTCCGCCGAGCCGGGGTTCTCCTGTTGCTCCGCTTGTGCGGCTCGCGGTTCCACGGCTTCGGGGGCTTGCCGGGTTTCCGGCCCCTGGACGATGCGCACGGCGTCCTGAAGGGCCTGGCGCTGTTCCTCGCTCATCATCCCGAAGAACGCCACAAGAGCGGCGGCGGGGTTGTCGCTCTGCGACCAGGCGTCGTTCATGAGAGCGGCGGCGTAGGCGGCACGGGTGGAGACGGCCTCATATCGATAGGCCCGGCCTTCCGCCTCGCGGCGGACCCAGCCCTTCTGATGGAGATTGTCCAAAACCGTCATCACGGTGGTGTACGCGATGGTGCGTTCCTGCTGGAGGTCTTCCAGGACTTCCCGAACGGTCACCGGGCGGTTCCACTTCCACACCCGCGTCATGACCGCGTCTTCGAGTTCTCCCAAGGGGCGAGGCACAGCTCAGAACAATAGTGGGAGATCGGGGCGATCGCGTGCCGGACGTGGCGGAACCTCATGAACCTGGACAAAAAGGGCGCCGCGAGGGAAAGCGGGGATCTCCCCCCGGCCCAGGGCGATCCCCAGGGGGTCGCTCAGGCGTCGGCCGCGGCGGATCCGCCGCGCGCCACCTCCGCCCGCGCGACCGCGGCGTCGACCGCCGCGTCCTCCTTGGCCTTGGCGGCCCCGCCCTGGGTCTTCACGATCACCCGGACCACACCGATGAAGAACGCGGCCATCACGACCGGGGGCACGAGCGCGGAGACATAGTCCATGCGACCAGAGTAGCCATGCCCTACCGGGCGAATCGGGCGGGGTGGGCGCTCCTGCGGGTGACTCCGCCGTCCGGACGCGCGCCCGGACGGTGCGCGGCGAGCGGGCGGGCGCCGGCGTCCGCCGTGGACCGGCGCGTACCCGCGCGGACCTGCGGGGCGCCCGCCGGGCGCGGGCCCCGCCGGTCCGGCGACGGGCGAAGGGATCGCCGGGCGTGTCAGCAGACCAGCTGGTGCGGCGGCGCCGGGGGCTTGCGGCGGGGGAAGACCTCGCCGGGGGTGGGGATGGGG
>NZ_LBDA02000112.1 GCF_000980885.2 Streptomyces malaysiense
CACCCGACGGCGCTCCGCACCGGCACCACCCTCATTCCGGCCCATACAGGATGCCGTGCCAAGCTTGGCTCCATGCAGCACTCCGCGACCCCGTACGAAGAACGCCTCACCGCTCCCCGCTCGTGGTGGCTGATCAGCTTTCTCGTGGGCGTCTCCTGCGCCCTGATCCTGTTCCCGTTCGGCACCCTGCCGATCCTGGGCGGCCTGGTCGGCGGTACGGCCGCGGCCGCGGTGGTCGCCAGCTCCTACGGCTCCCCACGCATCCGCGTCGTCGGCGACTCGCTGATCGCGGGCGAGGCGAAGATCCCGGTGTCGGCGCTGGGCGAGTCCGAGGTGCTGGAGCCGGAGGAGGCCCGCGCCTGGCGCACCTACAAGGCCGATGTCCGCGCGTTCCTGCTGCTGCGCGCGTACATCCCGAGGGCACTGCGGGTGATCGTCACGGACCCCGAGGACCCGACGCCGTACCTGTACCTGTCGACGCGTGAACCGGAGCGGCTGGCGGCGGCGATCGAGGCGGCGCGCAGGGCGAACGCCGCCACCCCGGCGGAGAGCTAGGAACCGGCCTCCGGGAGGCCTCCCGGAAGGACTCAGGAGGGCCGGAAAGGGCCCGGGAAGAGCCGAGGGGGGTTCGGGACGGGTCAGAGCCCCTTGTGAAGACCGCGCAGTCTCAGGGGCTTGGCAGGCTGCTCCAGCGGCGGCAGCTGCTCCAGCTCCTCCCAGGGCACCTGGATCTCGCGCAGGTCGGCACGGACGCGGGCCGCGAGTCTTCTGGTGTCCCGGCGGTTCAGGACCGCCCCGACCGCGGCGCCCACCATGAACGGCATCAGTGTGGGCATGTCCCGCACCATCCGCTTCATGATCTGCTGGCGCAGTTCGCGCTTCATGCGGCCGCCGAGGGCCGCGTCGTACGTCGACGGCTTCATCACGTCGATGCCGCGCTCCCCCGACCAGGAGGACAGATACGCGGTGCTGCGGACCTTGAGGTTGCCGGGCGGCCGGAGGCCGTACACCTCGTGCAGTTCCGCGATGAGTTTCAGCTCGACCGCAGCGACCCCGGTGATCTCCGTGGCCAGTTCGGTCGGCAGGGCGGGCGGCACGGGCAGCATCGCCGCCGCACCGACCCCGGCCCCGATGGTCGAGGTACCGGCCGCGGCGCCCGCCACCAGCTTGTCGGCCAGTTCCTCGGGTCCGAGACCGGGGAACTGCCTGCGCAGGGTCGCGAGGTCGCGTACGGGCACCCGCGGGGCGATGTCGATGACACGGTCCGCGAGGTAGGCCAGCCCCGCACGAGCGCGGTCACCGCTCCTGCGGGCGCCTTCCCGGGCGATGACCCGTGCCTGTCGCCTGGCGATGGGCACGGGTCGTCGTTTCGGCGCCGGGTGGTCGGCCCGGTCCGCCGTCTGTTCGAGCGAGGCTCCCCTGTCCGGGGAGCCACGCTCGTCGTCACGCGCGCCGAGTGGGCCGTCGAGCGACCCTTGGTCCGCTTTCCGCAGGGAGAAGCGGCGCTTCCGGGGAGGGGTCGAGCCAGTCATGGCCGACCCGTCCTCAGTCGCAGTCGCGGCAGATCGGCTGACCGTTCTTCTCGCGGGCCAGCTGGCTGCGGTGGTGGACCAGGAAGCAGCTCATGCAGGTGAACTCGTCCTGCTGCTTCGGCAGGACCCGGACGGCCAGTTCCTCGTTCGAGAGGTCCGCTCCGGGCAGTTCCAGGCCCTCGGCGGCCTCGAACTCGTCGACGTCCACCGCGGAGGTGGTCTTGTCGTTCCGCCGGGCCTTCAGCTCTTCCAGGCTGTCCGAGTCGACGTCATCGTCGGTCTTGCGTGGAGTGTCGTAGTCGGTTGCCATATCGCTCTCCCCCTCTGGGTGTCTGCGGTGTCTCCAGCGCACGTAACGCGTGAGAGGCCGGACTTGTGCCCGACCTGAGGCGGAGATTTTGCCTCACATCAAGGGCTGTTACTCAATCGACACCCAACCCGATCCCTCAAGAGTGATCGGCTTGGATGGCGGTGAGGACCGTACACGCTTCGAATACCGCACCTCAAAGGCGCCTCATCGTGTACTTCCCGTGATCAAGAGCCCTGAAAACCAGGACTTTTCAGGCTTTCTGCCTTCTGTCATGATCACTGACAGTACATGGCCGGAAATCCGCCCATGTGATCGATCACACAAACAGAAGCCCATTCGGCCTCTGAAAAATTCCGCGTGAAGCGAACATCTCCCGCGTGTGTCGACGGAATGGGCGGTCGATCACAGCGGCAGTGTCACACGCATCACGAGACCACCGCCCTCGCGGGGCCGCGCCGCGATGTGGCCGCCGTGCGCCCGAGCCACGGACCGCACGATGGACAAGCCGAGGCCGACGCCCTTGTCGCTGCCCGTGCGCTCGGTGCGCAGCCTTCGGAAGGGCTCGAAGAGATTGTCGATCTCGTACGCCGGCACCACCGGACCGGTGTTCGAGACGGTGAGCACCGCCTGTCCGTGCTGGACCTCGGTGTCCACCTCGACCCATCCCTCCTCGGCCACGTTGTACCGCACGGCGTTCTGTACGAGGTTCAGCGCGATGCGCTCCAGGAGCACACCGTTTCCCTGCACCACGGCCGGGGCGCGCTCGCCGCGGATCTCCACGCCCTTGGCCTCCGCCTCGGAGCGCACCTGGTCGATGGCCCGGGTGGCGACCTCGGACAGGTCGACCGGTTTGCGCTCCACGATCTGGTTGTCGCTGCGGGCGAGCAGCAGCAGGCCCTCGACCAGTTGCTCGCTGCGCTCGTTGGTGGCCAGCAGCGTCTTGCCGAGTTGCTGCAGCTCCACCGGCGCGCCCGGATCGGAGAGGTGGACCTCCAGGAGGGTGCGGTTGATCGCGAGCGGGGTGCGCAGCTCGTGCGAGGCGTTGCCGACGAAGCGCTGCTGGGCGGTGAAGGCCCGCTGGAGCCGCTCCAGCATCTCGTCGAAGGTGTCCGCCAGCTCCTTGAGCTCGTCGTCCGGGCCGTCCAGCTCGATCCGGCGGGACAGGTCGGAGCCGGCCACCGCGCGGGCGGTGCGGGTGATCCGGCCGAGCGGGGACAGCACCCGGCCGGCCATCGCGTAACCGAACGCAAAGGCGATCACCGCGAGGCCCAGCAGGGCCAGCAGCGAGCGGCTGAGCAGGTTGTCCAGGGCGACCTGGCGGCGGTGGTCCACGCACCGGCTGATCGCGTCGTTGAAGTCCGCCAGGGGCAGGCTGGTGGTGTTGATCGCGGGGCAGTTGTCGCTGGAGACCTTCAGCTCCTGGAAGCTGACGATCTTGAAAAGCGGCTGGTTGCCGGTGCTGATGGCCTGCGCGGCGAGCAGGTAGATGATCGACAGCAGCAGGATGCCGGCGATCAGGAACATGCCGCCGTACAGCAGCGTGAGCCGTATGCGGATCGTGGGCCGCAGCCAGGGGAAGGGAGGCTGGGGGCGCCGTGGGTCCCAGGTGGGCTTCGGGGGGGTCTGCGGGGGTGCGGGGGTCTGGGCCACGGTCGATCAGATCCGGTAGCCGGAGCCGGGCACGGTGACGATCACGGGAGGCTCGCCGAGTTTGCGGCGCAGGGTCATGACCGTCACCCGGACCACGTTGGTGAACGGGTCGGTGTTCTCGTCCCAGGCCTTCTCCAGCAGCTGCTCCGCCGAGACGACCGCGCCCTCGCTGCGCATCAGCACCTCCAGGACCGCGAACTCCTTGGGCGCGAGCTGGACCTCCTTGCCCTCGCGGAAGACCTCGCGGCGGTTGGGGTCCAGCTTGATGCCGGCGCGCTCCAGGACCGGCGGCAGCGGCACGCTGGTGCGGCGGCCCAGGGCGCGCACGCGGGCGATCAGCTCGCTGAACGCGAACGGCTTGGGCAGGTAGTCGTCGGCACCGATCTCCAGGCCCTCGACCCGGTCGCTCACGTCACCGGAGGCGGTGAGCATCAGCACCCGGGTGGCCATGCCCAGCTCGACGATCTTGCGGCAGACGTCGTCGCCGTGCACGAGCGGGAGGTCGCGGTCGAGGACGACCACGTCGTAGTCGTTGACGCCGATGCGTTCCAGGGCGGCCGCACCGTCGTACACGACGTCGACGGCCATGGCCTCCCGGCGCAGTCCGGTGGCCACCGCATCGGCGAGCAGCTGCTCGTCCTCGACGACGAGTACGCGCACGTCCCTTGTCCTTCCTGTGTCCACCCGCGTAGCGCCCCGGGGCGCCGGCACGGGCAGGGTTGTTCGTGGAGTGTGACCTCCATCCTGCCCTTTTCGGCCATAAGTCGGCTGTAAACGGGGTCCGGCCGCGGGAACGGGGGCCCCGGGCGGGAATAACGAGATTTTCTCCACCGCCGAGGTTTCCCGGAACGGGAGCGGGGGGAGGACGGGTTTACACCCCGCGATCACGCTCTGCATGTGCCGCACCACCATGCGGTACCCGGCGATCCGCTTGTGCAGGTCGGACGCGGGTGTCCGGCACCGTAGCCGCCCGGCCGGGCGCGCCGGGCACCCGTTGGAGACGTGATCGTCCTTTCCCACGGCACACCCCCGTGCCACCGACCCACCGACCCAGGACGAGGGGGCGCAGCATGGACGCTTTCACCGCAGGACTTCTCCAGCGCATAAAGACGACCGAGTCCGACCTGTCGCGGGCCCGCGACGAGGGCGACGACTTCCTCGTGGAGGTGGAGCAGGCAGAGCTGGACGACCTGCGCCGCCTCGCCGCCGAACACGGTGTGGAGGTCGGCGCGACCCGCGTCTGATCCACCCGAGCGACACCGGCACGGCACCAGCACGGCACCAGCACGCGAGGGGACCCCGGCGAATCCAGCGCCGGGGTCCCCTCGCGTCGTCGTGGGCGGTCCACCGTCCCGTCCGGGCGGACCGTCAGTCGTGCCAGGCCCCGAAGTCCTCCAGCAGCCCCTGGAGGGGCTCGAAGACGCCCGGGGTGCCCGCCAGCGTCAGATCCCGTGACGGGCCCTGTGCGGGCCGTCCACCGGTCAGCGCGCCCGCTTCCCGGGCGATGAGGTCCCCCGCGGCGTAGTCCCACGGGTTCAGTCCGCGCTCGTAGTAGCCGTCGAGCCGGCCGCAGGCCACGTCGCACAGGTCGATGGCCGCCGAGCCGCCCCGCCGGATGTCCCTGACCAGCGGGATGAGCCGGGCGGCCACCTCGGCCTGGTGGGCGCGCACATCGCTGACGTAGTTGAAGCCGGTGGAGACCAGCGCCTGGTCCAGCGGGGGCGCGGGGCGGCAGGCGAGCGCTCGTTCGCCCTCCCATGCGCCGGTGACCCAGGCGCCGCCGCCGCGCACCGCGTGGTACGTCTCGCCGCGCATCGGGGCCGCGACGACCCCGGCGACGGTCTCGCCGTCCTGCTCGGCGGCGATGGACACGGCCCAGGTGGGCAGGCCGTAGAGGTAGTTCACGGTGCCGTCGAGCGGGTCGATCACCCAGCGCACGCCGCTGGTGCCGGCGGCCGAGGCGCCCTCCTCGCCGAGGAAGCCGTCGTCCGGGCGCTGCCCGGAGATCAGATCGGTGATCAGCTTCTCGGCCGCGATGTCCATCTCGGTGACGACGTCGATCGGGCTGGACTTGGTCCGCGCCACGGCGAGATCGGCCGGGCGGCCGTCCCGCAGCAGTTCGCCGGCGCGGCGGGCGGCCTCCCGGGCCAGCCGCAGCAGGTCCAGGTGCAGGGCGTCGGTCACGGGTCTCCTCACGCGTAGGGGCTGTCGGCCCCGGCCGCGGCCGGGCGGGGCGCCCGGGACGGGCAGCAGCCGACGGGGCAGACGTTATGGCTCGCACCCAGGGTGCCCAGGACGCAGGGGGTGATGCCCTGGCCGCGCTCGGCGGCGGCGCGCTCCAGGACCAGCTCGCGCACGGCGGCCACGAACCGGGGGTCGTCGCCCACGGTGGCCGAGCGGCGCACCGGCAGCCCCAGTTCCCCGGCCTTGGCGACGGCCTCGGTGTCGAGGTCGTACAGGACCTCCATGTGGTCGGAGACGAAGCCGATGGGGGCCATGACGACCGCCGGGACGCCGGCCGCGTGCCGCTCCTCCAGGTGGTCGCAGATGTCGGGCTCCAGCCACGGGATGTGCGGGGCGCCGGAGCGGGACTGGTAGACGAGGCGCCAGGGGTGGTCCACGCCGGTGCGCTCGCGGACGGCGTCGGCGATCAGCCGGGCCACCTCCAGGTGCTCCTCGACGTAGGCGCCGCCCTCGCCGTGCGCTTCCACGGGGCCGGAGGTGTCGGCGGCGGCCGTGGGGATGGAGTGGGTGCTGAAGGCGAGGTGGGCGCCGTCGCGGACCTCCTCGGGGAGGTCGGCGAGGGAGCGCAGCACGCCGTCGATCATCGGCTCGACGAAGCCTGGGTGGTTGAAGTAGTGCCTGAGCTTGTCGACCTTCGGGAGCTCCAGACCCTCGGACTCCAGGGCGGCCAGCGCCTCGGCGATGTTCTCGCGGTACTGGCGGCAGCCCGAGTAGGAGGCGTAGGCGCTGGTGGCGAGGACCAGGATGCGGCGGCGGCCGTCGGCGGCCATCTCGCGCAGGGTGTCCGTCAGGTACGGCGCCCAGTTGCGGTTGCCCCAGTAGACGGGCAGGTCCAGGCCGTGTCCGTCGAAGTCCTCGCGCAGGGCCTTCAGGAGGGCCCGGTTCTGGCCGTTGATGGGGCTGACCCCGCCGAACCGGAAGTAGTGCTTCCCGACCTCCTTCAGGCGTTCCTTCGGGATGCCGCGCCCGCGCGTGACGTTCTCCAGGAACGGGACCACGTCGTCGGGGCCCTCGGGGCCGCCGAAGGAGAGCAGGAGCAGGGCGTCGTACGGGGTGGCATCGAGCGCGTCTGGCATGTCTCGATCCTGCCACCCGGCACCGGCAACCCGGCAACCGCGGGGTGAAGAGTCGGGATCCGGCGGGTTCCCGCCGAAATTTCCGCAGCGCTTCCCGCAGCCGAGACCGAGTGCACTTAGGGTTACCTAACTCGTAAGCTGTATCCGCCGCATTGGCGCCTTACCGGAACCCCCTCGGAGACCACGTGCCCAGCCCCTACAGAGCCCTCTTCGACGTGCCCGGGACCAAGGCCTTCTCGGCCGCGGGACTCGTCGGCCGGATGCCGCTGTCCATGATGGGCATCGGCGTGGTCACGATGATCTCCCAGCTCACCGGGCGCTACGGGCTCGCGGGCGCGCTGTCGGCCACCATCGCGCTGTCCGCCGCGGTGCTCGGACCGCAGGTCTCCCGGCTGGTGGACCGGCACGGGCAGAGCCGGGTGCTGCGCCCCGCGACCCTGGTGGCCCTCGCCGCGGCCGCCGGCCTGCTGCTGGCCGCGCACTTCGGGTGGCCGGACCAGGTGCTGTTCGTCTGCGCCGCCGGGATCGGCGCGGTGCCGAGCCTGGGCGCGATGATCCGGGCCCGCTGGGCCGCCCTGTACCGGGGCACGCCCAAGCTGCACACCGCCTACTCCTTCGAGTCGGTCGTGGACGAGATCTGCTTCGTCTTCGGGCCGATCGTCTCCATCGGTCTGTGCACGGTCTGGTTCCCGGAGGCGGGCCCGCTGCTCGCCGCCGTCTTCCTGGCGGCCGGCGTGTGCTGGCTGACCGCCCTGCGGGCCACCGAGCCCGCTCCGCACCCGCGCGAGCGGCAGGGCGGGGGCGGCGGCACCGCGCTGCGGTCGCCGGGGCTCCAGGTGCTGGTGGCGGCCTTCGTGGCGACCGGTGCGGTCTTCGGCTCGGTGGACGTGGTCACGGTCGCCTTCGCCGACGAACGCGGCCACAAGGGCGCCGCGAGCGTGGTGCTCGCCCTGTACGCGGCCGGCTCCTGCGCGGCGGGCGCGGTCTTCGGGCTGCTGCGGCCGGCCGGGGCGGCGGAACGCCGCTGGCTGGTGGGCCTGGCCGCCATGGCCGTGAGTATGATCCCCCTCCTACTGGTCGGAAACCTGCCGCTTCTGGCCGTGGCGCTGTTCGTTGCGGGGCTGTCCATCGCACCGACGATGATCACGACGATGTCCCTCATCGAAGAGCACGTACCTCGCGCGCGGCTCACCGAGGGCATGACCTGGGTGAGCACCGGCCTCGCGGTCGGCGTGGCGCTCGGTTCCTCGCTGGCCGGTTCGGTGATCGACGCCGCCGGGGCGCGCGCCGGGTACGGGGTCCCGGTGCTCTCCGGGGCCGTCGCGGTCGTGGTCGGTTTCCTCGGGTACCGCCGGCTGCGCAGGCCGGCCGCGGGTCGGGGAGGAACCGTTGAGCAGCACAGCGAGCGGGAAGACGAGCGGCGCTAACAGCACATGGCGTAACTGGGGCGGGAACGTCACGGCCCGGCCCGCCCGGCAGGTGGCGCCGGTCTCGGTGGACGAGCTGGCCGCGGCGGTGCGCCGGGCGCGGGAGGACGGGCTGCCGGTGAAGGCCGTCGGCACCGGGCACTCCTTCACGTCGATCGCGGCCACCGACGGCGTGTTGATACGCCCTCAACTGTTGACGGGCATACGCGACGTCGACCGGGATTCCATGACGGTCACGGTCGAGGCGGGCACCCCGCTCAAGCGACTCAACGCGGTGCTGGCGCGCGAGGGTCTGTCGCTCACCAACATGGGCGACATCATGGAGCAGACGGTCTCCGGGGCCACCAGCACCGGCACCCACGGCACGGGCCGCGACTCAGCCTCCATCGCCGCCCAGATCAAGGGCCTCGAACTCGTCACGGCGGACGGCTCGGTGCTCACCTGCTCCGCGACGGAGAACCCCGAGGTCTTCGCCGCCGCCCGGCTGGGGCTCGGCGCGCTCGGCGTCGTCACCGCGATCACCTTCGCCGTGGAGCCGCTGTTCCTGCTGGCGGCGCGCGAGGAGCCGATGCCCCTCGACCGGGTCCTCGCCGAGTTCGATCAGCTCTGGGCGGAGAACGAGCACTTCGAGTTCTACTGGTTCCCGCACACCGGGAACACCAACACCAAGCGCAACAACCGCAGCGCGGGCCCCGAGCGGCCCGTCGGGCGGCTGGCCGGGTGGTTCGAGGACGAGTTCCTCTCCAACGGCCTCTTCCAGGTGACCCAGTGGGCCGGCCGGGCCGCGCCCGCGAGCATCCCGGGGATCGCGAAGGTCTCCAGCAGGGCGCTGTCCGCGCGGACGTACACCGACATCCCCTACAAGGTCTTCACCTCGCCGCGCCGGGTGCGCTTCGTGGAGATGGAGTACGCCGTTCCGCGCGCGGCCCTGGTGGAGACGCTGCGCGAGCTGAAGGCCATGGTCGAGCGCTCCGGGCTGCGCGTCAGCTTCCCGGTGGAGGTGCGCACCGCTCCCGCCGACGACATCACCCTGTCCACCGCCTCGGGCCGGGACAGCGCCTACATCGCCGTCCATATGTACCGGGGCACGCCGTACCAGTCGTACTTCACCGCCGCGGAGCGGATCTTCACCGCGCACGAGGGGCGGCCGCACTGGGGCAAGGTGCACACCCGGGACGCGGAGTACCTCGCACGGGTGTATCCGCGGTTCGCCGAGTTCACGGCGCTGCGGGATCGTCTCGACCCGGATCGGCTGTTCCGGAACGACTACTTGCGGAGGGTGCTGGGGTCGTAGGCGCCCCGGCGGACCCGCTGGGCGTGGGGGCCGGGCCGGCCTGGTCCCCGTCGGCCGTCCCGTCCGGCGAGGCGCTCGGCGAGGGCGACGCCGGGTCCGCCGTACCGCCGTCGGAGCCGGAACCCGAGCCGGATTCCGCGCCCGCGCCGGATTCCGGTGTCGATCCCGGGGAGTGGCCGTCGTCCGGCGAGGTGCCGTCACCCGGGGAGGTGTGCGAAGGAAGCTGACCGGGGTCATCCGTTCGGTGGACGGCGGGCTTCCGGCCGACGACCGCGTCGCCGACGGTCGTACCGGACCCGCCGCTGAAGCTGCTGCCGGAGACCAGTTCGTAGGTCGTGATGCCGCCCATGGTCACCCCGAACACGAGAGCTGCCGCGATCACCGGCCGCCGCCAGCTCCTGACCCGCGCGCGGTAGACGGTGCCCGGGGAGTACTCGCCCTCGGCGGGCGGACCCGCGAGCGGCGACACGGCGGCCGGCGTCTTGGCCACCCGCAACTGCTCCCCGGTGCGCCGGAAGAAGTGCTGGAAGACGGAGCCGCCGCAGGTGGCGATCACGCTGACGACACCGGCGCCGAGGATGGTGCCGTACACGCCGAAGGAAGAGGCCAGTTTCGCCGCGATGACCGCCGCCAGGGCGCTGCCCGCCACCTGCGGGACGTTCAGGTCGATGCGCTTGCGCTCCGCATCGGGTTTTTCGCGCATACCCGGAGCTTGCCTGCCTTTCCCGTACTTGATCGACATCGAGGTACCGACTGCATGAGATAGGGACGTATGCGCGAAACCATTGGTTCCGCTTCCGGGGATCGCGTGAAGTACGCCACGCCCATGATCCACAAAACCGGTTGCGCGAGGCTCGCGCGCATCCCTTGCCGGAAGTTGGGCGGCGCGCCAATCCACGCACGTGGTCCGAATGGAGTACTGTTGCGAACCCTGGGTCCGGCCTCCCATCAGGGTGTCCGCGACCACCAAGGACCGCCGGGAGGGAGCTAGTTGCACAGGGTGACGGACTTTGTCACTCAGCGTGGCGAACTGGTTACCGTGCCATAACGGCGATCCAGGGCCCGTGCTCGACACGCCGGGCAACTCGGCAAGGTTGTGGCAGGCTGCACCCGGGCAGGCCACACTCGACTAGCGGAAGCAGCGACGCACGTGACGTCGGCAGGCACCACCCGGGAGGTCCCCATGCCCGAACTGCGTGTCGTGGCCGTCTCGAATGACGGCACACGGCTGGTGCTGAAGGCTGCCGACGCAACGGAGTACACGCTTCCGATCGACGAGCGGCTGCGCGCCGCCGTGCGCGGCGACCGGCCACGCCTCGGCCAGATCGAGATCGAGGTCGAGAGCCATCTGCGCCCCCGTGACATCCAGGCGCGGATACGAGCCGGTGCCACGGCGGAGGAAGTCGCACAGCTCGCGGGCATCCCCGTCGACCGGGTGCGTCGCTTCGAGGGGCCGGTGCTGGCCGAACGCGCCTTCATGGCCGAGCGGGCCCGCAAGACCCCGGTCCGCCGCCCCGGCGAGAACTCGGGACCGCTGCTCGGCGAGGCCGTCCAGGAACGGCTGTTGCTGCGCGGCGCCGAGAAGGACACCGTGCAGTGGGACTCCTGGCGCCGCGACGACGGCACCTGGGAGGTGCTGCTGGTCTACCGGGTCGCGGGCGAACCGCACTCGGCGAGCTGGACGTACGACCCGCCCCGGCGACTGGTCCAGGCCGTGGACGAGGAGGCGCGCTCGCTGATCGGCGAGTCCGACGATCTCGCCGTACCGGAGCCGAGCTTCCCGTTCGTCCCGCGCATCGCCCGGCTGCCGCGCGAGCGTTCGATGGACCGCGCCCTCGACCGGCAGACCGAGCGGGAGCGGCCGAGCCTGCCCGCGCA
Source organism: Streptomyces malaysiense (assembly GCF_000980885.2). Lineage (GTDB taxonomy): Bacteria > Actinomycetota > Actinomycetes > Streptomycetales > Streptomycetaceae > Streptomyces > Streptomyces malaysiense. The sequence goes on from NZ_LBDA02000112.1 coordinate 11,412, forward strand.
GTCGTCCGAGCCGGCCGAGGAGACCACCGGCGAACGGGACTCGCTGACCAGCCTGCTGGAGGCGGTGCCGTCCTTCCGCGGCGACATGGTGGTGCCGGAGCTCACCCCGGAGAGCCCGGACGAGCCCGACGAGGAGGCCGCCGTGGAGGAGCCGCCGGCGCCCGCGGCCTCGGCCGGCTCGGCCTACGCGGACGTCCTCATGCCCCGCTCGGTCGGCAGCCACCGCGACCGGCTGACCGGCGCCACGGACCGCCAGGCCGAGGCCGACGGGGTCCGTCCCGGCCGCCGCGCGGCCGTCCCGAGCTGGGACGAGATCGTGTTCGGCACCCGGCGCAAGAAGCAGGAGTAGACCGTCGTACGACGCCGAGCGGGGCGGGACACCCAGGTGTTCCCGCCCCGCTCGGCGCTGCCGTGGCCGCTACTGCGGGTCGGCCCCCACCGCCACCGGCCGGGAGGGGTCCGCGGACCACTCCGACCACGAACCGACGTACAGGGCCGCGGGGATGCCCGCCACCGCGAGCGCCAGCACCTCGTGGGCGCCGGACACACCCGAGCCGCAGTAGACGCCCACCGGCGCGTCGGAGGAGACGCCGAGGGCCTTGAAGCGGTCCTTCAGCTCGACCGCGGGCAGGAAACGGCCGTCGGGACCCACGTTCTCCGTCGTCGGCGCCGAGACCGCGCCGGGGATATGACCGCCGACCCGGTCCACGGGCTCGACCTCGCCCCGGTACCGCTCCCCCGCACGGGCGTCCAGCAGCACACCCGTACGGGCCAGTTCGGCGGCCCCGTCCGCGTCCAGCAGGCCCGCCGCGTCCGGCGCGGGCACGAAGTCACCCTCGGCCGGAACGGGCACCTGGGTAACCAACTCCCCCGTCCAGGAGGGCAACCCGCCGTCGAGGACCCGCACGTCCGGGTGACCCGTCCAGCGCAGCATCCACCACGCGCGGGCGGCCGCCCAGCCCTGCCCGCCGTCGTACACGACGACCGGACGGCTCGCCGACACACCCGCGCGGCGCATCGCGGCCCCGAACTGCGCGAGATCCGGCAGCGGGTGGCGGCCGTGCCCGCCCGGGGCACCGGCCAACTCCCGGTCCAGGTCGACGAAGACCGCGCCGGGGATGTGCCCGGCCGCGTGCTCGGCCCGGCCGTCGAACGGCGGGGCGCCCGCCGCCTTCGCCAGGCTCAACTGCCAGCGCACGTCGAGCAGGACCGGCGGCGCCCCGCCGGCGAGCGTCTCGGCGAGTTCGGGTGCGGTGATGATGACTGTCATGGCGCCATGCTTACGCCAAGGGTGGCCGCGGCGTCCAGGTCCGGCTACTCTGCTCGGCCGGGCGGACTCGATCACGACCCGTAGGGGATCGGACACATGCCGTGCACCCGACGGACATCAGTCGGACATCGTCAGGAAGCGGCGAAAGACGTCAGCCCAGGCATTCTTCCGGAAGACACCGTCGAACCGGCGGCGCGGCGACACCGCAGGGGCGCGCGACCGTGGAAGATGCGGACACACCGGTACGGGCGTACGCGCCGGCGGCGTGCACACACCTGCCGGAGGAGCGGAAGCGACACGGCCGCCGCACAAGGCGGCCGGGGAGAGAGTGATCGATGACCGAGGCACGGGAGTCGGCCGGTCCGCAGGCGCTGCGCGCGCCCGGCACACCCTGCTGGGTGAGTCTGATGGCGCACCGGCTCACCGCCACCGAGGAGTTCTACGGGGAGCTGTTCGGCTGGGAGTTCCGGCCGGGCCCGCAGCAGCTCGGCCCGTACGTGCGGGCGTTGCTCGACGGGCGTGAGGTGGCCGGCATGGGCCAGCTGCCGCCGGAGAACCGGCTGCCGATCGCCTGGACGCCCTATCTCGCCTCGGCGGACGTGGACCGCACGGCCGAGGCGGTACGGCTGTGCGGCGGCACGGTGGCGGTCGGCCCGCTGGACGCGGCCGAGGCCGGCCGGCTGGCCATCGCGGCGGACCCCTCGGGCGCGGTGTTCGGCATCTGGCAGGCGCCCGCGCATCTGGCGCCGGCGATCACCGGCGTACCGGGCACACCCGTGTGGAACGAACTGCTCACCTTCGAGACGGAGAGCGTCGCCAAGTTCTACGTGAGCGTGTTCGGTTACGAGACGGAGCCCGTGGTGTCCGCCGGGTTCGACTACATGACCCTGTGCGTCGGCGGGCGCCCGGTGGCCGGGCTGCACGGCGTGGGCCATGGGCTGCCCCGGGACCGGGGGCCGTACTGGGGGACCTATTTCGAGGTGGCCGACACCGCGGAGACGCTGCGCCAGGTGACGGTCCTCGGCGGCCGGATCGTCCGCACGGCCCATGACAGTGCGCACGGGCGGGTGGCCACGGTGGCGGATCCGGAGGGCGCGGTGTTCTCGGTGATCCAGGATCCGCGCTGACCGCTCGGCGACGGATCCTCCATGGAATCCGCGACGGATCCGCGACGGCCGCCCCGCCCGGTGCTACCGGCGGGCGGGGCGCCGACGGGCTCAGGAGGACGAGACGGGCAGTACGTCCGGGGACAGGGCCGCCGCGCGGGCCGTCGCGGCGGTCATCCGGCGCCGGTGGTGGCGGCGGCACAGCACCTCGTAACCGACCTCGCCCGCCGCCTGGTTGACGTCCCCGACGACGACCTGGGCGCCCTCGACCACCATCTGGCCGCCGATCGTGCGGGCGTTGTGCGTGGCGCGGGCGCCGCACCAGCACAGCGCCTCCACCTGGAGCACCTCGACGCGGTCGGCCAGCTCCACCAGCCGCTGGGAGCCGGGGAAGAGCTTGGAGCGGAAGTCGGTGGTGATACCGAAGGCGAAGACGTCCACGCCGAGGTCGTCCACCACGCGCGCCAGCTGGTCGATCTGCACGGGCGCGAGGAACTGCGCCTCGTCGGCGATCACATAGTCGATCCGGCCGCCCTGCGAGAGGTGGTCCACGATGTACACGTAGAGGTCCTGGGCGTCCGCGACCTCCACCGCGTCGGTGACCAGGCCGAGGCGCGAGGACAGCTTGCCCTCCCCCGCGCGGTCGTTGCGGGTGAATATCATCCCGGCCAGGCCACGCGCGGAGCGGTTGTGCTCGATCTGGAGAGCCAGCGTCGACTTCCCGCAGTCCATCGTTCCGGAGAAGAACACCAGCTCGGGCATGAGGGGTTGGACACCTTTCGGCGAGGGGGCGAAACAGCGGACGGGCGGCGGTCAGGAGCGTACTTCGAGCAGCGGTACCAGCTGCTCCACGGGAGTCATCGAACCGTGGTTGCCCACCAGCGCGGACTCCTTGGGCTCCCGCTCGGAAGCGATGATCAGGACGTCGTCGGACGCGGCCGCGACCACGTCGCCGAGCCGGGCGTACACCCGTTCGTCCACGTGCGGGCCGAACCAGCCGGCCTCGATCGCCTCGTCGCGCGAGGCCACCCAGAACTGCTCGCCGAGCACCTCGCGCCAGCAGGTCAGCACGTCGTTCGCGGCGCCCGGCACCGCGTACACGTGGCGGGCCCGGCCCTCGCCGCCCAACAGGGCGACCCCGGCGCTCAGTTCCCAGTCCGTGTCGAAGTCGAAGCGGTGCTCCTCGTCGAACGGCACGTCGATCATGCCGTGGTCGGCGGTGACGTAGAGCGCGCTGCGCGGGGGCAGTTGCTCGGCGAGGCGCTGGGCGAGCCGGTCGACGTACATCAGCTGGCCGCGCCAGGTGTCGGAGGCGACGCCGTAGCGGTGGCCCGCGCCGTCGAGTTCGGCGTAGTACGTGTACACCAGCGCGCGGTCCCCGGCGGCCAGTTGCGCGGCCGCGAGGTCCATCCGCTCCTCGCCGGACAGCCTGCCGTGGAAGCCGCCGCCGCTGAGCGCGACCTTGGTGAGCGGGGTGTGCTGAAACGTGGGCGAGGAGACCTGGGCGGCATGCACCCCGGCGTCATGGGCCAGCTGGAAGACGGTGGGGTACGGCTGCCAGCGGCCCGGGTCGGTGTACGGCTGCCAGCGGAGCTGGTTCATCAGCGCGCCGGTGGCCGGGTCGCGGACCGTGTAGCCGGGCAGGCCGTGGGCGCCGGGAGGCAGGCCGGTGCCGACGGAGGCGAGGGAGGTCGCGGTGGTCGCCGGGTAGCCCGCGGTGAGCGGCCGGCCGGTGCCGCCGCGCGAGCTGCCGAGCAGCGAGTTGAGGAAGGGCGCCTCGTCGGGGTGGGCGCGCAGCTGCTCCCAGCCGAGGCCGTCGACCAGGAAGACGCAGGCGCGGTCGACGGGGGCCAGCTCCGTGATCGCGGCGGTCATGCCGGGCACGCCCATGCCGGCGGCGAGCGTGGGGAGCAGGTCGGCGAGGGAGCCGGTGCCGTACTCGGGCAGCGGGGCGGTGGCCAGGGCGAGGGGCTCCGGGTGGTCCCAGGCGGAAAGCTGGGACATCAGCGGTCGAGATCCGCGGTCGCCTCGGAGAGGGCCTGCGCGAAGACGAGCGCCTCACGCACCGTCTCGGGGCCGTCCCCGGCCTCGCTGACGCGCAGGCTGAGGTCGTCCGCCGTGGAGTTGCCGGTGTAGCCGTGGTCGGCGTCGCAGTTGGGGTCGCCGCAGGCGGCGGGCTCCAGGTCGATACGGCTGACCGCGCCCCAGCCGATGGTCAGCACGACCTCGCGGGGCAGGGTGCCCGGGGTGTACTGCTCGGGGTTGGCGACCACGCGGCTGACCACCACGGACGAGATCCGGCCGAGCTTCACGGACTCGGTCGAGGTGGTGGCGTACGGGGTCGGGGAGGTGCTGTCGGCGGCCTGCTCGTCGGTGTGGCTGACGATGAAGCGGTTGGCGGTGAGGACCAGGACGGTCACATGGCGGCGCACCTCGTTCTGGTCGAACGTGGTCTCCTGGTGGACCAGGTACGACCGGATGGGCTCGCCGCCCACGGCGGCCTCCACCGCCTCGGCCACGAGGGCCGGGTAGTAGCCGCTGCGCTCGATCGCCGCTCGCAGCCCCTGGGTCGTCGTACTGGTCTTGGCCATGGCGTCCATCCTAGTCCGTGGACAGGGGCACTCCGGGCCAACGGGGCGTGCCGCCGGCGGGCGGTCCCGGCGCGTCCGGGGCACCGGAACCGGGCGTCCGCGGGTCCGGTGCCCGCCTGCTCCTCCGGACCAGCCCGTGCCGGATCTCCACCCGCTCGGCGGCGATCAGACAGGACACGGGTTCGTATCCACCGGCGTCCGCCTCGAACGCGACCACGACGGGCGTCGTCTCCCCGAGGGTCCGGGCCAGGCGTGCGCTCTCCTCGGCGGTGGGGGCGCGGAAAACGGGGTCCTGGAAGGCGAGCGGGCAGGACACGAGAGCGGGTGCGACGAAGACCACTTCCAGCGCGTGGTGGTACGTGAGGTCGTGATCGGCGGCCAGGCGCAGTGCCCCGGGGTCCCGGCCGGTCACCTCCCAGTCCCAACAGCTGCCCTCGGGGAGCCGGTGCCCGGCGATCTCCACCGGGCGGCGCTCAGTAGGCCGGCATGGTGCGCGGGCCGTGGTCGTCGCGGGCGGGCGGGGGCGCGAGCCGGACGGTGGCTCCGAGGACGCTCGCGCCGTGCGGGGCCACGACGACGGGTTCCAGGGTGACGGCGACCACCTCGGGATGGTCGTCGACCAGGCGGGAGACCCGCAGCAGCAGTTCCTCCAGCGCGGGAGTGTCCACGGGGGTGGAGCCGCGCCACCCGAACAGCAGGGGCGCGGTGCGGATCGCGCGCACCAGGGAGGTCGCCTCCCGGTCGGTGACCGGGATCAGGCGGTGCGCCGTGTCGTCCAGCAGCTGGGAGGCCGCACCGGCGAGACCGAAGGACAGCACGGCCCCGGCCGCCGGGTCGATCACGGTCCGTACGACGGTGTCGACGCCCCGGGGCGCCATCGCCTGCACCACCGGCCGCAGCTCCTCCGGCTTGCCGAACAGCTCGCTCAACTCGGCGTACGCCCGGCGCAGTTGCTCCTCGTCCGCGAGGTCGAGGCGTACGCCGCCCAGGTCGGCGCGGTGCCGCAGGTGCGGGGCGGTCGCCTTCAGCGCCACCGGGTAACCCAGGGTGCGGGCGGCCTCGACGGCGTCGTCCGGGGTGGGCGCGGGGAGCGCGCGGCGCACCTGGATGCCGTACTTCGCGAGCAGCTCACAGGTCTGCGCGTCCGGGATCGTGAGTCCCTCCCCGCGCTCCAGCAGCTCCCCGATCAGCCGTGCGGCCCCCTTCTCGTCTATGTCCTCGTACTCCGGCACCCTCCCCGGCTCGGCCGCCTCCCGCCGCCACTGCCCGTACCGAACCGCCTCGGCGAGGGCGCGCACGGCACGTTCGGCGGCGGGGTAGGCGGGAATGAGACCGGGGGTTCCGGGGGCGGGCGCCCCGGCCGCCTCCGCGGTGGGCAGGCGTTCCGCGGGGCGTTGGGACTCCCCCCGCTCGGGCGGGGCCGGGGACCGCGCGGGGTTCGCCCCGCCCTGCGTGCCGGGCGCCTTGTCGGCGGCCTGCGGTGCTGTGCTGGCCGCCGCGGAGAGCGCCTCCGCCAGCCCGCCCAGCTCCACGTGCACCACCAGCACCGGCTTGCCCGGCACCGCGGCCGAGGCCGACCGCAGTGCCTTCGCCAGCTCCGCGTCCCCCGGCGAGGCCTCCCCGATCGCGGGTATCGCCGTCACCACGACGGAGTCGTTCGTGTCGTCGGCCAGCGCGGCGCTCAGCGCCCGGTGGAAGTCCTCCGGGGTCGCCCCGGTCGTCAGATCGAGCGGCCGTGCCGGCCGCAGCCCCTCCGCGAGGCACCGGTCGTACGTCAGCACGCCCAGCGACTCGGAGTTCCCGAGGATCGCCACCCGGGGTCCGGCGGGCAGCGGCTGGCGGGCGAGCAGCAGCCCGGCGTCGACCAGCTCCGTGATGGTGTCGACCCGGATCACCCCGGCCTGGCGCAGCAGCGCGGAGACGGTCGCGTACGGCAGCCGCGTCGCGCGCACCGCGTGCCCCTGCGGTGCCGTGCCCGTCCCCTGCACCACCACCAGCGGCTTGGCCGCCGCCGTCCGCCGGGCGAGCCGGGTGAACTTGCGGGGGTTGCCGATGGTCTCCAGGTACATGAGGACGACATCGGTGTCCGGGTCCTCGTACCAGTACTGGAGGACGTCGTTGCCGGACACGTCCGCGCGGTTGCCCGCGGAGACGAACGTGGAGACGCCGGTGACCCCGGTGACCCCGCCGCCGCGCCGGTGCAGCCGGGACAGCAGCGCGATGCCGATGGCGCCGGACTGGGCGAACATGCCGATGCGGCCGGGGCGCGGCATCTCGGGGGCGAGGGAGGCGTTCAGCCGCACGCCCGGGGCGGTGTTGATGACGCCGAACGCGTTGGGCCCGATGATCCGCATGCCGTACGCCCGTGCCTGCCGCACCAGCGCCCGCTGCCGCTCCTTGCCCTCGGGACCGCTCTCGGCGTACCCGGCGCTGAGCACGACGAGCCCCTGCACGCCGTGTTCCCCGCACTCGGCGACCACCGCGGGCACGTACTCGGCCGGTACGGCGACCACGGCGAGGTCCACCGGCCCGTCGACGTCCCGCACGCAGCGGTACGCGGCCGCCCCGTCGACCTCCGCCAGGTCCTCGGGGAACGCCTTGTTCACGGCGTACAGCGGGCCCCCGTAACCGGCGTCGCGGATGTTGGCCAGGACGCTGCGGCCGACACCGCCGGGCGCGCGGCCGACGCCGACGACCGCGACGGAGCCGGGCGCGAGCAGCCGCTGCACGGAGCGGGCCTCGGCGCGCTGCTCACGCGCGTACTGCACGGCGAGGGCGCGGTCCGTGGGTTCGAGGTCCAGTTCCAGGCGTACGACGCCGTCCTCGAAGCTGCGCTTCTGGGTGTACCCGGCGTCCGTGAACACCTTGATCATCTTGTTGTTGGCGGGCAGCACCTCGGCGGCGAAGCGGCGGATGCCCCGCTCCCGGGCGACGGCTGCGATGTGCTCCAGCAGCGCGGAGGCGACCCCCCGGCCCTGGTGGGCGTCCTGCACCAGGAAAGCGACCTCGGCCTCGTCGGCGGGCCCGGACGCGGGCCGGCCGCCGGCCCCGATGCGGTCGTAGCGCACGGTGGCGATGAACTCGCCGCCCACGGTGGCCGCGAGGCCCACCCGGTCCACGAAGTCGTGGTGCGTGAAGCGGTGGACGTCCTTGGCGGACAGCCGGGGGTAAGGAGCGAAGAAACGGTAGTACTTGGACTCGTCCGAGACCTGCTCGTAGAAGTGGACCAGACGGTCGGCGTCGTCGACGGTGATGGGCCGGATGCGGGCGGTCCCCCCGTCCCGCAGCACCACGTCCGCCTCCCAGTGCGCGGGGTACTGGTACCGGCTCTGCGGTTCCGCCGAGGTTCGCATGGGCCCCAGCGTACGGCTCGCGCAGGACAACGGCGCGGGGCACTCTGTGGAGCACGGCCCAGGGGGTGCGCAGGCCCTCTTCTGGCATGCTCCACGATATGGAACACTGGTCTAGACAACCCTGAACAGTGAAGGGCAGCAACACATGGCTGAGCGCCGCGTCAACGTCGGCTGGGCCGAGGGTCTTCACGCCCGCCCCGCCTCCATCTTCGTCCGGGCCGCCACGGCCGCAGGCATTCCGGTGACGATCTGCAAGACCGGCGGCACCCCGGTCAACGCGGCCTCCATGCTGGGTGTCCTGGGCCTGGGCGCCCAGGGTGGCGAGGAGATCGTGCTCGCCTCCGACGCCGAGGGCGCGGACGCCGCCCTGGACCGGCTGGCCAAGCTGGTCGCCGAGGGCCTGGAAGAGTTGCCCGAGACGGTCTGAGCGAGATTCCGAGAGGCCGCGCCATCCCCAGCGGATGGCGCGGCTTCCGTGTTTTCGGGACGTCGCCGAATCAACCGTGACCGATATCGCCGGGGCCCGTCCGCTGGAATTCAGAACACCCGCAAATACATGGCCGCCGAATATCCACCCACTTTGTATACGGCACCCGTGTTAATTCCCCGCACCGGACATGTTTACGGCATGTTGCGAAGTCCGGGTACGCGTCGCGGCCCCGGGGACCCGCAGCCGGTGGGCCGCCGTCGCCCGCTCGGTGTGCAGCGCGGTCACCGTACGGGCGCGCTCGCCGTCACCGCGGGCCACCGCGTCCACGATCGCGCCGTGCTCCGCCCAGGTGCCGACCACGTCCGGCGGCGTGTCCACCGTGTACATCCAGGCGATCTTGTGACGCAGCTGCACGAGTGTCGAGGTCAGCGAGGGGCTGCCGCAGGACTGGGCCAGGGTCTCGTGGAACCAGCCGTCCAGGGCGCGCAGATCCTCGCCGCCGCCCCTCCGGGCGCGCTCCTGACCCAGCCGGACCAGGCCGCGCAGCACCTTCAGGTGGGCCTCGGTACGGCGCCGGGCGGCTCGCGCGGCGCCGAGCGGCTCCAGGAGCAGGCGCATCTCCAGCAGGTCGGCGGCCTCCTGCTCGGTCGGCTCGGCCACACAGGCGCCCGCGTGCCGGCGGGTCACCACGAAGCCCTCCGCCTCCAGGGTGCGCAGGGCCTCGCGCACGGGGACGCGCGAGACGCCGTAGCGGCGGGCGAGCACCTCCTCGGTGAGGCGGCCGCCGCGTTCGAGGGCGCCGGCGACGATGTCGTCCCGGATCGCCGTGCACACCGATTGCGCCGGAATACGCATGACCGACCTCCGCTTTAATACCCGCGACACGACACCGGCGACGGACGCGTGTTTTCCGTGAGCCTATTCCACCGGGCCAGAATTTCCGACGGCGGGCCTCGATCCATGGATATTTTTTGGACAGGGTCCCGGCGGGCATGGCCGGGGAATGGCGAAAGCCCCGGCCGGGTGGGCCGGGGCTTTCGATGCCGCGCGGGTCGGTCAGACGTTCACGCCGTGGCCGCGGAGGTAGGCGAGGGGGTCGACGTCGGAGCCGTAGTCGGGGCTGGTGCGCGCCTCGAAGTGCAGGTGCGGGCCGGTGACGTTGCCGGTCGCGCCGGACAGGCCGATCCGCTCGCCCGCGGTGACCCGCTGGCCCACCGTGACGCCGATGGAGGACAGGTGGCCGTACTGGGTGTACATGCCGTCGGCCATGCGGAGCACGATCTGGTTGCCGTACGCCCCGCCCCAGCCGGTGGAGACCACGGTGCCGGCGCCGACCGCGTGCACGGGGGTCCCGGTCATCGCGTGGAAGTCGATCCCGGTGTGCGAGCCGGAGGACCACAGCGAGCTGCTGGCCTTGTAGCCGGTGGACACATAGGAGTGCGCGATCGGGGCGACGAAGGCGTTCAGCCGCTTGCGCTCGGCCTCGCGGGCGGCGCGGGCCCTGGCCTCGCGGACCTCCTTCGCACGCGCGGCGGCGGCCTTCTCGGCCGCCTCGTGCTCGGCGATCCGCTGCTGGGCGACGGCCTGGGCGTCGATGTGCGCGGCGAGGTCCTCGGTGGCGGTGAGCACCGGGGTGAGCCCGGTCTGCTCGGCGGTGTGCTCGGCGGCGACCGCCGGGGACGCGGCGAGGGTGCCGATGACACCGGTGGTCGTCAGGGCCGCGATGCCGGCCGCCTGGGCGGTGGTGCGCTTGGCCCGGCCGGGCCTCCGGTGCTTCCCGGTGGCGCATATGAACGCCATGTGCGTGGCTGGTCCTTTCCTTCCCTCTCGCCTACCGGGTTAGCTGACGGGTTCGGAGCAGGAAGGTCTCCTACGGGCCCCGCGCTCGCGCACGGACGCCCGATTCACCCCAGGGAACATGTGGGTCCCCGGCTCCCCCGGCTCGCGCCTGCGGGGACTCGGCGATGGCTGTCCGGTGCCGCGGCTGCGGCGCACTGCCCGACGGACAACCCGGACGACGCTAAGCGGACCGCCTCTCAATCCCCAAAAAGAACGCGGCTTTTGTAGCGCATCCCACAGGGCAGACGGGCAACCTCCGCCCAAATTCGGACATCTCCGGAGGAGAGTGGAACAAAGTGAGGCCCTGACGACCCGTAGGCCGTCAGGGCCTCACCCGTAAGGGGACCGCCCGCGCGTGCGGTTACTCGGCCGCCACCACCGTGACCCCGCCGATGCCCAGCGCCTCGACCGGCGCCTTGATCTCCGCCGCGTCACCCACCAGAACCGTCACCAGGCGGTCCACCGGGAAGGCGTTGACGGCCGCCGCGGTGGCCTCCACGGTGCCCGTCGCGGCCAACTGCCGGTAGAGCGTCGCCTGGAAGTCGTCGGGCAGGTGCTGCTCCACCTGGTCGGCGAGCGTGCCCGCGACGGCCGCCGCCGTCTCGTACTTGAGCGGCGCGACCCCGACCAGGTTCTGCACGGCGACGTCCCGTTCGGCGTCGGTCAGGCCCTCCGCCGCGAGGGTGCGCAGCACCTTCCACAGGTCGTCCAGCGCGGGGCCGGTGTTGGGGGTGTCCACGGAGCCGCTGATGGCCAGCATGGAGGCGCCGTCGCCCTCGGGCCCGGAGCGGAGCACCTGCCCGAACGCGCGCACACCGTAGGTGTAGCCCTTCTCCTCGCGCAGGACGCGGTCCAGGCGGGAGGTGAGAGTGCCGCCGAGGCAGTAGGTGCCGAGCACCTGGGCGGGCCACACCCGGTCGTGCCGGTCCGCGCCGACCCGGCCGATGAGCAGCTGCGTCTGGACGGCACCGGGCCGGTCCACGATGACGACACGCCCGGTGTCGTCGGCCGTCACCGCGGGCACGGGGCGGGGCTCGCCCGGGGTGCCGGTCCAGGCGCCCAGGGTCTCGCCGAGCAGCTCGTCCAGGTCGATGCCGGTGAGGTCGCCGACCACGACCGCGGTGGCGGTGGCGGGGCGCACATGACGGTCGTAGAACGCGCGCACGGCGGCCGCGTCGATCTTCTCGACGGTCTCCTCGGTGCCCTGACGCGGCCGGGACATGCGCGCGGTCGCCGGGAACAGCTCCTTGGAGAGCTCCTTGGCGGCCCGCCGGGCGGGGCTGGCCAGCTCGTGCGGGATCTCGTCCAGGCGGTTGCGCACCAGTCGCTCGACCTCGCTCTCGGCGAAGGCGGGCGCGCGCAGCGCGTCGGCGACCAGGCCGAGGCCCTTGGCCAGGCGCGAGGCGGGGACCTCCAGGCTGATCCGGACGCCGGGGTGGTCGGCGTGGGCGTCCAGGGTGGCGCCCGCGCGCTCCAGCTCTGCGGCGAACTCCTCGGCCGAGTGCTTGTCGGTGCCCTCGGAGAAGGCGCGCGCCATGATGGTGGCGACGCCGTCCAGGCCGGCCGGCTCGGCGTCCAGCGGGGCGTCCAGCAGCACCTCGACGGCGACGACCTGCTGGCCGGGGCGGTGGCAGCGCAGCACGGTCAGACCGTTGTCGAGCGCGGCGCGCTCGGGGGCCGGGAAGGCCCACGGCTTCGCCTCGCCGGCCTGCGGCTGCGGGTGGAAGTCCATGGTGGCGAGCTGCTCGGTCACTTGGCCGTCTCCTCGTTCTCGTCTCCGGCCTCTACGGTGGCCTCCGACTCCGGGTCCTGGGGCACATCGGCGTCCTCGACGGCCTGCGGGGACTTCGGCTCGTAGACCAGGACCGCGCGGTTGTCGGGGCGCAGCCGGGCCTTGGCGACCTCCCGGACCTCCTCGGGGGTGATCTCCAGGATGCGCTGGACGGCGTTCAGGGCGAGCTGCGGGTCACCGAACAGGACGGCGTAGCGGCACAGTTCGTCGGCGCGGCCCGCGACGGTGCCGAGCCGGTCCAGCCACTCGCGCTCCAACTGGGCCTGGGCGCGCTCCATCTCCTCGGCGGTGGGGCCCTCCTCGGCGAACCGGGCCAGCTCCTCGTCGATGGCGGTCTCGATGACCGGCACCTCGACGTCGCCGGAGGTCTTCACGTCCAGCCAGCCCATGGAGGGCGCGCCGGCCAGGCGCAGCAGCCCGAAGCCGGCCGCGACGGCCGTACGGTCGCGCCGCACCAGCCGGTTGTACAGCCGGGAGGACTCTCCGCCGCCGAGGACGGTCAGGGCGAGGTCGGCCGCGTCGCAGTCGCGCGTGCCGTCCTGCGGCAGCCGGTAGGCGGCCATCAGGGCGCGCGCCGGGACCTCCTCCACGACGACCTCGCGCAGTTGCCCGCCGATGACCTCGGGCAGGGCCCCGTCCCGGGGTGCGGGCTTGCCGTCGTGGCCCGGGATGGAGCCGAAGTACTTCTCGATCCAGGCGAGGGTCTGCCCGGGGTCGATGTCGCCGACCACGGAGAGCACCGCGTTGTTCGGCGCGTAGTACGTGCGGAAGAACTGGCGGGCGTCCTCCAGGGTGGCCGCGTCCAGGTCCGCCATGGAGCCGATCGGTGTGTGGTGGTAGGGGTGGCCCTCGGGGTACGACAGGGCGGTCAGCTTCTCGAAGGCGGTGCCGTAGGGCACGTTGTCGTAGCGCTGGCGGCGCTCGTTCTTGACGACGTCGCGCTGGTTCTCCATGGACTCGTCGTCCAGGGCGGTCAGCAGCGAGCCCATGCGGTCGGCCTCCAGCCAGAGCGCGAGCTCCAGCTGGTGGGCGGGCATGGTCTCGAAGTAGTTGGTGCGCTCGAAGCTGGTGGTGCCGTTGAGCGAGCCGCCGGCGCCCTGCACCAGCTCGAAGTGGCCGTTGCCCTTGACCTGCCCGGAACCCTGGAACATCAGGTGCTCGAAGAGGTGGGCCAGGCCGGTGCGCCCCTTGACCTCGTGCCGGGAGCCGACGTCGTACCAGAGGCAGACCGCCGCCACCGGGGTCAGGTGGTCCTCGGAGAGCACCACGCGCAGACCGTTGGCCAGGCGGTGCTCGGTCGCTGTCAGGCCCCCGGAGCCTGCCTCGGCTGTGGTCGTGTGACCCATGGGCATGTACGTCCCTTCGCGAGCGGAGGCGGTTGTGAGAACCGCGTTCTTCCTGCCGTTCCTGCCACTGTATGCAAAGCGTGCGAGGCCTCGGCGAAGTTCCCGCGGCACGTACGCCGACAGCGGATCGCGTAGCCTGCCTCGCACCCGGATCCCGGTGATCGTCCGGGGCGCCGGTCCGGGTTGTCGGTGCCCCGGTCCACAATGGTCCGCGACAGATCCGTCAGACGCTTCAGCACGAGCGAGCCGAAGGGTGCGCGCCCCGAAGGCGAGCGATCAGATCAGGAGGAGCCGGCAGCGATGGCCCGCCGCAGCACGAAGACCCCGCCGCCCGACGATTCGTACGAGGAGAGGATCCTCGACATCGACGTCGTGGACGAGATGCGTGGCTCCTACCTCGAGTACGCGTACTCGGTCATCTACTCGCGCGCCCTGCCGGACGCCCGTGACGGCCTCAAGCCGGTGCACCGCCGGATCGTCTACCAGATGAACGAGATGGGCGTGCGCCCCGAACGCGGCTATGTGAAGTGCGCGCGTGTCGTGGGCGAGGTCATGGGCAAGCTGCACCCGCACGGCGACGCGTCGATCTACGACGCCCTGGTGCGCATGGCCCAGCCCTTCTCGATGCGGCTGCCGCTGGTCGACGGCCACGGCAACTTCGGCTCGCTGGGCAACGACGACCCGCCGGCCGCCATGCGGTACACCGAGTGCCGGATGGCCGAGGCCACGAGCCTGATGACCGAGTCGATCGACGAGGACACGGTCGACTTCGCGCCGAACTACGACGGCCAGGAGCGGGAGCCGGTCGCCCTGCCCGCCGCCTTCCCGAACCTGCTGGTCAACGGTTCCTCGGGCATCGCGGTCGGCATGGCGACCAACATGCCGCCGCACAACCTGCGCGAGGTCGTGGCCGCCGCCCGCCATCTGGTCCGGAACCCGAACGCGGACCTGGACGCGCTGATGAAGCACGTCCCGGGCCCTGACCTGCCCACCGGCGGCCGGATCGTCGGCCTGGACGGCATCCGGGACGCGTACGCGACCGGCCGCGGCACCTTCAAGATGCGCGCGACGGTCTCGGTGGAGCCCGTGACCGCCCGCCGCAAGGGGCTGGTGGTCACCGAGCTGCCGTTCACGGTGGGCCCGGAGAAGGTCATCGCGAAGATCAAGGACCTGGTCAACGCGAAGAAGGTCCAGGGCATCGCCGACGTCAAGGACCTCACCGACCGCGAGCACGGGCTGCGCCTGGTCATCGAGATCAAGAACGGCTTCGTACCCGAGGCCATCCTGGAGCAGCTCTACAAGCTGACGCCGATGGAGGAGTCCTTCGGCATCAACAACGTGGCCCTGGTGGACGGCCAGCCCCTCACCCTGGGCCTGAAGGAACTCCTCGAGGTCTACCTCGACCACCGCTTCGACGTGGTGCGCCGGCGCAGCGAGTTCCGCCGCGGCAAGAAGAGCGACCGGCTGCACCTGGTCGAGGGTCTGCTGACCGCCCTGGTCGACATCGACGAGGTCATCCGGCTGATCCGGTCCAGCGACAACTCCGCGCAGGCCAAGGAGCGCCTGATGGGGCGCTTCTCGCTGAGCGAGGTGCAGACGCAGTACATCCTCGACACGCCGCTGCGCCGGCTCACCAAGTACGACCGCATCGAGCTGGAAACGGAGAAGGACAAGCTCACCGCGGAGATCGCGGAGCTGACCCGGATCCTCGACTCCGACCAGGAGCTGCGCAAGCTGGTCTCCGCCGAACTGGCGGCCGTGGCGAAGAAGTTCGGCACCGACCGGCGCACCGTCCTGCTGGAGGCCGGCGGCGCCCCGGCGGCGGCCGTGCCGCTCCAGGTGGCCGACGACCCGTGCCGGGTGCTGCTGTCCTCCACGGGGCTGCTGGCGCGTACGGCGACCGCCGAGCCGTTCCCCGGCCAGGCGGGCGGCAAGCGGGTCAAGCACGACGTGATCGTCTCGGCGGTGCCTGCGACGGCGCGCGGTGAGATCGGCGCGGTGACCTCGACGGGCCGGCTGCTGCGGATCAACGTGGTCGACCTGCCGCAGCTGCCCGAGGCGACGGGCGCGCCGAACCTCTCCGGGGGCGCGCCGCTCGCGGAGTTCGTGTCCCTGGAGGACGACGAGACGGTGGTCTGCCTGACCACGCTGGACGAGTCCTCCCCCGGCCTGGCGCTCGGCACCGAGCAGGGTGTGGTCAAGCGGGTGGTGCCCGACTACCCGTCCAACAAGGACGAGTTGGAGGTCATCACCCTCAAGGAGGGCGACCGGATCGTCGGTGCGGTGGAGCTGCGCACCGGCGAGGAGGACCTGGTCTTCATCACGGACGACGCGCAGTTGCTGCGCTTCCAGTCCTCGATCGTGCGTCCGCAGGGCCGCCCGGCGGGGGGCATGGCGGGCATCAAGCTCACCGAGGGCGCGAAGGTCATCTGCTTCACGGCGGTCGACCCGGCCGTCGACGCGATGGTCTTCACGGTGGCCGGCTCGCGCGGCACCCTGGACGACTCGGTGCAGACGACGGCCAAGCTGACCCCGTTCGACCAGTACCCGCGCAAGGGCCGGGCCACCGGCGGTGTGCGCTGCCAGCGGTTCCTGAAGGGCGAAGACTGTCTGGCGCTGGCCTGGACGGGCCCGGTGCCCGCGCGCGCGGCGCAGAAGAACGGCACCCCGGCCGAGTTGCCGGAGCCGGACCCGCGCCGGGACGGCTCGGGCACCTCGCTGCCGAAGACGGTGTCGGTGGTCGCGGGACCGGTCTTCTAGACCGCGCGGGGCTCCGGGCCGGGTTCGTCCTCGGAGCCCTGCACATAGCGCAGGACGCCCCACATGCCGTGCTCGTCGGCGTGCGGGGCGTCGCTCTCGCAGCCCCCCAGTTCCTCACGGAGCGCGGCGGTGTCGATGCCGGAGCCGATCAGCACCAGTTGGGTCCGGCGTTCGTCGGCGGGTGCCCAGGGCTCGGGGTAGAAGCGCAGGAACCGGCCGACGGCGTGCACGGTGTACCGGTTGCGGGGGTCGTTGGGGCCGAGGTCGACATGCCCCTTGATCCGGTACAGCCCCTCGGGCCGGCTGTCCAGGAACCGCATCAGGCGGCGCGGGTCGAGGGGGACGCCGGAGGCGAAGGACAGGCTGTCGTAGCCGGTGTGCAGGTGCCCGGCGTGGCCGTTCACGCCGAGGCCGTCCGTGTCGTGGGTGTCGCCGCGGTCGTGCAGGTCGTCGAAGGACAGCTGGCCGACGCGCTCCTCGCTCGGCCGGCAGTCGAAGAGGAACTCCGGGTCGACGCGCCCGTACGTGGCGGCCACGACGGCGGCGCGGTCGGTCAGCGATCCCGCCAGAGCGAGCACCCGTTCGGGGTCTTCGGCCCGGTCGACCTTGTTGACGACGACCAGGTCGGCGAGGGCGAGATGCCGGTCGATCTCGGGATGCCGCGCGCGCGTGTCGTCGAACTCGGCGGCGTCCACGACCTCGACCAGACCGCCGTAGACGATGCCGGGGTGCTCGCTGGCGAGCACCATCCGCACCAGTTCCTGGGGCTCGGCGAGTCCGCTGGCCTCGATGACGATCACATCGACACCGGTCTGTGGGGCGGCGAGCTTGCCCAGGTAGACGTCGAGTTCACCGGCGTCCACGGCGCAGCACAGGCAGCCGTTGCCGAGGGAGACGGTGGAGTCGCCGAGGGCGCCCGCGACGGCCAGCGCGTCGATCTCTATGGCACCGAAGTCATTGACGATCGCCCCGATCCTGCTGCCCGCGCTGCGGTGCAGCAGGTGATTGAGGAGCGTGGTCTTCCCCGAACCGAGGAACCCGGCCAGGACCACGACCGGGATCTGCTGCTGGGGGCGACGACCGCCGTCCGTCTCGTGCGCCGAGCTGTTCCCCAAGGGGCGACCTTTCTCCAGTGACCGGGCTGCGGACCAGGATAAAAGGGTTCGGGGGTGAGGGGCCGGGGCCGGGGTCGGGGATGAGGGGCCGGGAGCCTGCGGCAGGGCCGGGCGCGAGGCACTGAAGGCGGGGCGGCAGGCCCCTGAGCCCGGTAAGGGGCGGTCAGGCGGCGGGGACCGTCGCGGCCGGTTCCGGCCCCACGTACCGCGCCGCCGGGCGGATGATCTTCGAGTCGGCGGCCTGTTCCAGGATGTTGGCGCTCCAGCCCACCACCCGGCCCGCCGCGAAGGTGGGGGTGAACATCTCCCTTGGCAGGCCGCACAGTTCCATGACCACACCGGCGTAGAACTCGACGTTGGTGTGGAGTTCGCGGCCGGGCTTCAGCTCGGCCAGGACGGCCTCGACCCGGCGTTCGACCTCCACCGCGAACTCCACCCGGGGACCGCCGAAGCCGAGGGCGATCTCCCGGAGCATCCGCGAACGCGGATCCTCCGTGCGGTACACGGCGTGTCCGAACCCCATGATCCGCTCGCCGGCCAGCACCCGTTCGCGGATCCAGGAATCGACGCGGTCGGGTGTGCCGATCGCGTCCAAGGTGTCCAGGGCCCGGCTGGGCGCCCCTCCGTGCAACGGGCCGGACAGCGCGCCCACGGCACCGGTCAGGCAGGCCGCCGTGTCGGCTCCGGTGGACGCGACGACCCGCGCCGTGAAGGTTGATGCATTGAATCCATGATCAATGGTGGAGATCAAGTATTGCTCGACTGCACGGGCTCGACGTGGATCGGGTACCGAACCGGTCAACATGTAGAGGTAGTTGGCCGCGTACGGCAGATCCTCGCGCGGCTCCACGGGCTCAAGCCCCCGCCCCAGCCGGTACAGCGCGGTGAGCAGCGTGGGTACGGCGGCGCAGGCGGCTAGCGTGTCGGCGCGGCGCCGGTCGGCGTCCAGGTCGTAGAGCGGCCGGAATCCCCGCGCCGCGCCCAGCAGGGACAGGCCGGTGCGCAGTCCGGCCAACGGGCCGGAGGCGCGGCTCGCGGCGGCGATCGCGGGCAGGCTCGCCCGGAGCTCCTCGGGCAGCCGCCGCAGCGCCGCGGTCTCGGCGGCGAAGGCCGCGCCGCGCTCGGCGTCCGGGAGCGTGCCGTGCACGAGCAGGTGCCAGACGTCCTCGAAGCGTCGGGTGCGCGCGAGTTCGACCGCCGAGTACTGCCGGTAGTGGTAGAAGCCCTCCCGCCCCCGGACGTCGCCGATCTCCGTCTCGGTGACGACGACGCCGGCGAGACCGCGCGGGACGTCGACGAGGGGCGTTGCGGTCCTATTGATGGCCATGATTTTCCTCCCTGGACTTGACCCGACTGTCCACTCTTGACGTTTTTCTTGTCAATATTGATCAAATCAATATATAGAAAGTTGGCCATCAAGATGTGCACAGGCCGCTACGGTGGCCCTCATGCGCGATCACGAACCCGCCCCCAACCGCCCGGGGCGAAGGCTGACCACCAAGGAAACCGCCGAGCTGCTCGGTGTGAAGCCCGAGACGGTCTACGCGTATGTCAGCCGCGGCCTGCTGAGCAGCAAGCGCGAGCCCGGCGGCCGCGCCAGCACCTTCGAGGCGCGCGAGGTGGAGGACCTGGCCCGGCGCAACCGCCGTGAGAGCGCCGGGATCCCGGGCTCCGGCGGCGATCTCTCGGTACGCACCCGGATCACCCTGATCGAGTCCGACCGGTACTACTACCGGGGCGTCGACGCCACCGAGCTGGCCGCCCGCCACTCCTACGAGGAGGTCGCGGAGTGGCTGTGGACCGGCCGGCTCGTCCCCGGCACGGCCTTCACCGCGCCCGAGGCGACCGTGCGGGCCGCCCGCCGGGCCGTGCAGGCGCTGCCCGAGCACACCTCCCCCATCGACCGGCTGCGGGTCGCGACGATCGCCGCGGCGGCCGAGGACCCGCTGCGCTTCGACCTGTCCGAAGAGGCCGTCCTGAACACGGCGCGCGTGCTCATCCCCACGCTGGTCACCGCCCTGCCACCGGTCGTGCGCGCCCCAGGGGACGACGCGCCGCTGGCGCACCGCCTGTGGTCGCGGCTGACCGGCCGCCCGGCGGACGAGGACGCCGTGCGCGTGCTGGACGCCGCCCTGGTCCTGCTCGCCGACCACGACCTGGCCGCGTCCACGCTCGCGGTCCGGGTCGCCGCCTCCGCGCGGGCGCACGCCTACGCGACCGTCTCGGCCGGCCTCGGCGTCCTGGAGGGCCCGCTGCACGGCGCCAGCAGCGGGCTGGCCCACCGGATGCTGCTGGACGTCCTCGAACTGGGCAACGCGGCCCCGGTGATCGCCGACGAACTGCGCGCGGGACGCCGCGTCCCCGGGCTCGGCCACCGTCTCTACACCGGCGAGGACCCCCGCGCACAGGTCCTGTTCGGCCTGCTGGAGCGGATCCCCCGCGCGGAACCGGCCCTGCTCGCCGCCCGCGACATCGTCGCCACGACCGCCCGCCACACCCCGCTGCACGCCAATGTCGACCTGGCGCTCGCGGTGTTCACCTCCTCATTCGGCATGCCCGCCACCGCCGGCGAGACGGTCTTCGCCGTCGCCCGTACCGCGGGCTGGATCGCGCACGCCCTGGAGGAGTACGGCGAGCGCCCGCTGCGGATGCGCCCCGTGGGCCACTACGTCGGCCCGCGCCCGCCGCAACCCCTCCCGGAGGCCGGCTGAGTCCCCGCGCGTCGCCCGACGGGCGCCGGGGCTCCTCCGGGACGCCACCGGCCTTCCGTGCGCACGGCTCGGACTCGGCCGGAAGTCGCCCTGGCCTGAGTCAGGTTAGGCTCACCTCTGTGAGTAGGTGCGCGTCCGTCTCCCTCAGCCTCGACGAGCCCGTTTCGGCGACGGCGGCCACGGCGACGACCTGGCTGCTGATGGAACAGCCCGGCCCCTGGGGTGCCAAGGCGCTCACTTCGAGCCATCTGGACCCGGCGGTCGGCCGGGCGCTGGAGGCGGCCGCGGAGGGCACCGGCGTACGCGTGGCCCTCGTCCGGCGCCCCGGCCGTCACGCGGACCCCGGCACCCCGGAGATCCGCCAGGTCTACGCCGCCCACACCGTGCCGGGACGTGTCTGGCTGCGCGCCGCCGACACCCGCGATCCCCGGCACCTCCTCGGCCTGGACCTCGCGGCCCTCGGCGCGGGCGACCACCGCTCCTTCGACGCGGTGCTCGGCGGGCGTCCGCACACCGGCGACCCGCTCGCGCTCGTGTGCACCAACGGCAAGCGCGACCGCTGCTGCGCCCTGCTGGGCCGTCCGCTCGCCGCCGAACTCGCCGCGTCCGGGGAAAAGGGGGTCTGGGAGGTCACCCATCTGGGTGGACATCGTTTCGCGCCGACGGCGCTCGTACTGCCGTACGGCTACGTCTACGGCCGCGCCGACGCGCACACCCTCGGAAAGGCCCTGGACGGCGTCCGGGAGGGCCGGGTGGCGGTCGACGGGTGCCGGGGCTGCTCCGCCTTCGAACGCCCCGGTCAGGCGGCCGAGCTGGCGGTGCGCGAGGTGGCGGGCGAGTACCGGGCGGGCGTACTGGGCGTCGTACGGACCGACGGGGTGGCGCCGCGCTGGGCGGTCACCGTCGCCCACACCGACGGCCGCCGCTGGCGGGTCACCGTGGCACGCGGGGCGTCGCTGCCGCCGCGCCCGGAGAGCTGCGGCGCCGCGGTGCTCGGCACACCGGCGCGGATGAGCGTCGTCGCGGTGCGCGAGCTGCGCCCGACGGCACTGGCGAGCTGAACCACGCGGCGGGCGCACCCCGTACTGTCGTCCCCCATGAGTCCGACTCCCTCCGCACGCCGTCTGCGCCTCGGTATGCCACGGCGGGTGTTCTCGCAGGTGCTGCTGATGCAGGTCACGATCGCCGCGGGTGTCGCGGTGCTGGTGACCGGCCTGTTCCTGGCGCCGCTGAGCAAACAGCTGGATCACGAGGCGATGCGCCGCGCGCTGGCCATCGCCGAGACCACGGCCCAGGACCCGCAGATCGCCCAGGGTCTGCTGACCACGCCGCCGACCAAGGACGGCCCGGTGCAGCAGGAGGCCGAACGGATCCGGCGGGCCACGCACGCCGAGTACATCGTGGTCCTCGACCGGCACTGGGTGCGCTGGTCGCACCCGACCACCTCGCGGATCGGCCGCACGGTGTCCACGAACCCCTCCGACGCCCTCGCGGGCAAGGAGGTCATGCAGATCGACCGGGGCACCCTGGGACGCTCCGCGCGCGGCAAGGTGCCGCTCTACGACGATCACCACCGCCTGATCGGCGCGGTCTCGGTCGGCATCGCCTACGACAGCGTGCGCGCCCGGCTGATCGGTGTCATCCCGGGGCTGCTCGCCTACGCCGGGGGTGCCCTGGCGGTGGGCGCGCTGGCCGCCTGGCTGATCGCCCGCCGGGTGCAGCGGCAGACCCGGGACCTGGCCTTCTCCGACATCTCGGCGCTGCTCGCGGAGCGCGAGGCGATGCTGCACGGCATCCGCGAGGGCGTCGTCGCCCTGGACCGGAGCGGCCGCATCCGGCTGCTGAACGACGAGGCACGGCGGCTGCTCGGCATCGGCGACGAGGCCGTGGGCCGCGTCCCCGACGAGGCCCTCGGCACGGGCCGCACCACCGACGTGCTCGCCGGACGGGTGACCGGCACCGATCTGCTGACGGTGCGGGGCCGACGGGTGCTGGTCGCCAACCGCATGCCCACCGACGACGGCGGTGCGGTGGCCACCCTGCGCGACCGCACCGAACTGGAGCAGCTGGGACGCGAACTCGACTCCACGCGCGGGCTGATCGACGCCCTGCGCGCCCAGGACCACGAGCACGCCAACCGGATGCACACCCTGCTCGGGCTGCTGGAACTGGAGATGTACGACGACGCGGTG
The DNA here is from genome assembly GCF_000980885.2 of Streptomyces malaysiense. Taxonomy (GTDB): domain Bacteria; phylum Actinomycetota; class Actinomycetes; order Streptomycetales; family Streptomycetaceae; genus Streptomyces; species Streptomyces malaysiense. Next base: position 33,917 of record NZ_LBDA02000112.1, read on the forward strand.
GAGTTCGTCGGGGAGGTGGTCGGGGATCACCGGGTCACCTCCGAGCAGGTCACCGAGAAGGTCCAGGACCCGCTGCTGGCCGCTCTGCTGGTCGGCAAGGCGACGGTGGCGACGGAGCGCGGGGTCGCCCTGTGGGTCTCGGAACGCAGCAGGCTCCCGGACCGGCTGGTCGACCCGCGGGGTCTGGTCACGGTCGTCGGCAACCTGGTGGACAACGCCCTGGACGCGGTCGCGGGCACCCCGCACGCGCGCGTGGAGGTCGAGTTGCGCGTCGAGGGCCGTACGGTCGTGATCCGGGTCCGGGACACCGGGCCCGGGGTGCCGGTGGACCAGCGGGAGCTGGTCTTCACCGAGGGGTGGTCCACCAAGCGGGCGCCCGCGCACGGCAAGCGGGGGCTCGGGCTGTCGCTGGTGCGCCGGCTCGCCGAACGCCAGGGCGGCAGCGCGACCGTGGACACCGCCGGCGGGGGCGGTGCGGAGTTCACGGTCGTGCTGCCGGAGGCGCTGAGCGAGCCGGAGCTGGAACCCGGGCCCGGACCGGAACCCGAGCCCACGGCACGCAGAAGTTGACCGCCTTGACCGCCCGCCGGACTACTTGACCGCCTTGACGAACTCGGTCGTGTAGGTCTTGCCCAGGTCGACGTTCGCGTTCTTGATGTTGGGGTTGAACGCCTTGAGCACCTTCTCCACGGTCTCGGGGCCGTTCTCCGGCATCACGCCGTCGTCGGTGAACATCGGCAGGGTGCTCTTCACGGACTTGGTGTAGAGCGCCTTGTCGCCCTGGGAGTAGTCGGCGGGCATCTTCGCGGCTATCTCGTCGGCGCTGTGGGTGGACATCCACTTGAGCGTCCTGACGAACGCGTCGGCCAACTTCTGGACGGTCGCCTTGTGTCCGTTCACCCAGTCCGTCCGCATGTACAGACTCGACGACGGGTACGGCCCGCCCAGCGCCTGCTGCGAACCCTCCGGGGTGCGCATGTCGAGCAGGATCTTGCCGGCCTTCTTGTCGAGGATCGTCGCCACCGTCGGGTCGGTGGTCATACCGCCGTCGATCGCGCCCTTCTGGAGGGCCGCGATGAAGGTCGGCCCCGCGCCCACCGCGACCGGCGTGAATTCGCTGACGTCCACGCCGTTCTTGACCGCCAGGTACTTGGTGAGGAAGTCGGTCGAGGATCCGAGCCCGGTGACGCCCAGCTTGCGGCCCTTGAAGTCCTTGGGCGAGGTGACGTCGCCCGCGGCCTTGTCGGACACGACCTCCACCTCGCCCGGCGCGCGCGAGAACTGGACGACCGACTCGACCGACTTGCCCTTCACCTGGAGGTCGAGGGTGTGGTCGTAGAAACCGACCGCTCCCTGCACCTGGCCGGCGACGAGCGCGGTCTCGGCCTGGACCCCGGCGGGTTCGGACATGAGCTGGACATTCAGTCCCTCGTCCCGGAAGTAGCCGAGGCGCTGGGTGAGCATCGCGGGCATGTAGATGACCTTGTCGAGGCCGCCGACCATGATCTTGACGCTCTCGCCCTTGCCGCCGCCCCCGCCGGAGCCGGCCGCGGAACCGGCCGCGTCGTCGGCGCAGGCGGTGAGCGAGGACAGGGCGAGCAGGCCGGCGGCGGCCAGGGCGGCGTGTCTGGCGGTCTTGCGCATGGCGGTTCACGTCCTTGTGAGAAGGCGGTGCGGGTGAGGGTGTGGGGGGCTGGTCCTGCGGAGGCCGGCCGCCGGCCCGGGGCGGGCCGTGCGGCTGCCGGAGCGGGAGGGTCAGCTGTCCGGACCGGCCGGCTTCCAGCGGAAGATGCGCCGCTCGGCGAAGGTCAGCAGACCCTCGGCGGCGAGGGCGACGACGGCGAGGATGACCATCGCGGCGTACACACCGGCAGCGTTGAAGGTGTTCTGCGACTGCGCGACGAGCAGGCCGATGCCCTTGGTCGCGCCGATGTACTCGCCGACGATGGCGCCGATCAGCGCGAAGCCGAAGCTGACATGGAGGCTGGTGAAGATCCAGGAGGTGGCCGACGGAATGACCACCTGGAGGGTCACCCTGCGGTCGCTCGCGCCCAGGATGCGGGCATTGGCCACCAGGTTGCGGTCCACCTCGCGGGCGCCCTGGAAGGCGTTGAAGAACACCGGGAAGAAGACCAGCACCACGGCGGAGGCGATCTTGGAGGACGGGCCGAGTCCGAACCAGATCAGGAAGATGGGCGCCAGGACGATCCGGGGAATCGAGTTGAGCACCTTGATGTACGGACCAAGCACCTCGGCGAGCAGACCGATCCGGCCGAGCGCGATGCCGAGGAGGACACCCGCGATCACACCCACCAACCAGCCGAGCAGGGCCTCGTAGAGCGTGTACCAGACCTGCTCGCCCAGGGAGCCGAGCGCGGTGCCGTGCATGACCCAGGCGGAGATCTGCTCCCAGATCCGGGAGGGCATCGAGAAGTTGAACGGATCGATGACCTTCGCCCGGGAGAGCGCCTCCCACAGGCCGAGCACGACGACCAGGAGCAGCACCCGCGCCGTGTTGACGAGCAGTTTGCGGCGGCGGGCGGCCTGGGCGCGGCTCTGCGCGCGGTCGGGGGCCTTGGCGGAACCGGCGAGCGGGGCGTCGAGGACCTCAGGCGGCATGGGCGGCACCCCTCTCACGGGTGATGCGGACCTCTTCGCCGAGCGACTCCCAGATCTCCCGGTAGATCTCGATGAACCGCGGCTGGAGGCGCACCGACTCGACCTTGCGGGGCCGGGGCAGATCGATCTCGAAGACCTGCTTGACGGTCGCGGGCCCGGCGGTCATCACGACGACCTTGTCGGCCAGCGCGATGGACTCCTCCAGGTCGTGGGTGACGAACACGACCGAGGCGCCGGTGCCCTCCCACAGCTCCAGCAGCTCGTCCGACATCAGTGCCCTGGTCTGCACGTCGAGCGCCGAGAACGGCTCGTCCATCAGCAGGATCTCGGGGTCGTTGACGAAGGTGGCGGCGAGGGCGACGCGCTTGCGCTGGCCGCCGGAGAGCTGGTGCGGGTAGCGGTCCTCGAAGGCGGCGAGCCCGACCCGGGCCAGCCACTCGCCGGCCTTCTGCCGGGCCTCCGCCTTGGGGACACCCCGGAAGCGGGGGCCCGCCATCACGTTCGACAGGACGGTGCGCCAGGGGAAGGTGGCGTCCTGCTGGAAGACGAAGCCGACCTTGTCACCGACACCGCCGACCGGCTCCCCGGCGACCATCACCTCGCCCTCGGTGGGCTCCTCCAGCCCGCTGACCAGCGTCAGCGTGGTGGACTTGCCGCAGCCGGTCGGCCCTACGACGGCCACGAACTCACCGCGTTGCACAATGAGGTCCAGACCGCGCACGGCCGTGTGCAGTCCCCCTGACGGGGTTCTGAAGGTCTTGCTCGCGCCCCGCAACTCGATGGCGGGGCCGGTGTGTGCGCTCATGACCCGGGACGGTAGGCGCGCCCCTGCACGAGCAGCAGTCTTGTGTGCACAAGGCGTTCTTTTGCTCGCAAGCACCTGTTGTGCTCATTTTGCTCGCGCTACAACTGCGGAGCCGCACGGGCGGGCCGGACGCCCGCCGGCCTTGAAGGAGAGGCCTGATGATTGACGTCCTGGTGGTCGACGACGACTTCCGCGTCGCTGAGATAAACGCCAAATACGTGGGAAAGGTTCCGGGGTTCCGGGTGGCCGCCCGCGCGCACAGTGCCGCCCAGGCGCTCGCCGCCGTGGAACGCGGCGCCATCGATCTGGTGCTGCTCGACCACTATCTCCCGGACCACACCGGTCTGGAACTCGTCCATCGCATGCGGGAACAGGGCCATGGCGCGGACGTCATCATGATCACGGCGGCCGGCGATGTCGCCACCGTCCGGCAGGCGATGCGCCTGGGCGCCCTGCACTACCTGGTGAAGCCGTTCACCTTCGCCGCGCTGCGCACCCGCCTCGACTCCTACGCCGCGCTGCGCCGCACGGTCGACCGGGTGGGCGGCCGGGGTGTGGCGGGCCAGGAGCAGGTGGACCGGATCTTCGGGGCGCTGCGTACGGCTCCCGCCCCGTCCGCGCCCGGCCTGCCGAGCGGCCACACGGCGCCGACGACGGACCTGATATGCGATGTCCTGTACGGCGCCGACCATCCGCTCTCCGCCCATGAGGTCGCCGCCCGCACCGGCCTGAGCCGCTCCACGGCCCAGCGCTACCTCCGCCACCTGGAACAGGCCGGACGCCTGCGGCTCTCCCTGAAGTACGGCGACACCGGGCGCCCGGAGCACCGGTACGCCTGGGTGGCGCCGTGACGCTGCCGGCCCGGCGCGCTAGACGGCCCCGGCGCCGGTGAGGGAACGCACCTCCGTCTCGGCGTACTTGGCGTCGTCCGGCATCTCGTCCGAAGTAACCGTGCCCAGCCAGCCGGCGAGGAAGCCGAGCGGGATGGAGACGATGCCGGGGTTCTGCAACGGGAAGTACTGGAAGTCGACACGGGGGAACAGGGACCCGGGGGAGCCGGACACCACAGGGGACAACAGCACGAGCCCGAGCGCCGGGAGCAGTCCGCCGTACACGGCCCACACCGCGCCGCGGGTGGTGAAGCCGCGCCAGAAGAGCGAGTACATCAGCACCGGTAGATTCGCCGACGCGGCGACCGCGAAGGCGAGTCCGACCAGGTAGGCGACGTTGAGGTCACGGGCCAGCAGTCCGAGCGCGATCGCCACGACACCGATCCCGACGGCGGCGGACCGCGCCACGGCCACCTCGCGGCGCGCCTCGCCCTTCTGCCCGCCGGACGAGCGGCGGAGGGTGGCGTACAGGTCGTGGGCCACGGAGGCGGAGGAGGCGAGCGTGACACCGGCGACCACCGCGAGGATCGTGGCGAAGGCCACGGCGGCGACCACCGCGAACAGAACCGTTCCGCCCGTGGATCCCGCGCCGCCGCCCAGGTCGAGGGCGAGCAGCGGCATGGCCGTGTTCCCGGCCGCGTTCGAGGCGCGCAGGGCCGCCGGCCCCACGACCGCCGCCGCGCCGAACCCGAGGACGATCGTCAGCAGATAGAACCCGCCGATCAGGCCGATCGACCACACCGCGGAACGGCGTGCGGCGCGTGCGGTCGGCACCGTGTAGAAGCGCGACAGGATGTGCGGCAGCCCGGCGGTGCCCAGCACCAGCGCGAGCCCCAGGCTGATGAAGTCGAGGCGGGCGGTCCAGCTCCCGCCGTACTTCAGTCCGGGCGCCAGGAAGGCATCCCCGTGGCCGCTGCGCTGCGCGGCCGTGACCAGCAACCGGTCGACGTCGCCGTGGAACCGCAGCAGCAGGAGCACGGTCAGCGCGACCGTCCCGCCGAGCAGCAGCACCGCCTTCACGATCTGGATCCAGGTGGTCGCCCGCATCCCGCCCAGCGACACATAGACCACCATGAGCGCGCCGACCCCGATGACGGTCCACGCCTGGGCCGCCCCGCTCGTGCGGCCCAGCAGCAGCGCCACCAGGCTGCCCGCGCCGACCATCTGCGCCACCAGGTACAGCACGGACACCACGACCGACGACGTGCCGGCCGCGATCCGCACCGGGCGCTCGCTCATCCGCGCGGCCACCACGTCGGCCAGGGTGAACCGGCCGCAGTTGCGCACCAGTTCGGCGACCAGGAACAGCACCACCAGCCATGCCACGAGAAAGCCCACCACATACAACAGCCCGTCGTAGCCGTACAGCGCGATGAGCCCGGTGACGCCCAGGAAGGAGGCCGCCGAGATGTAGTCGCCCGTGATGGCAAAACCATTCTCCATCGGGGAGAACAGCCGCCCGCCCGTGTAGAACTCCTCGGCCGAACCGCGCCGCCGCCGGCTCACCCACGTCGTGATCCCGAGGGTGACCGCCACGAATCCGCCGAACAGCAGCAGCGCCAGCGTCTGATGATCGCCGGTCACCAGGCACCTCCCCGCGTCTCCCGGGTCAGTTCCTGGGTGTCCCAGCGCAGTTCCAGCGCCGCCCGGTCCCGACGCAGCCGCGCGTGCCGGGTGTAGGCCCAGGTGAGCAGGAACGTGGTGACGAACTGCGCGAGCACCGCGACCATCGCCACGTTCACCGCGCCCACCACGGGCCGCGCCATCAGCCCCGGAGCGGTGGTCGCCGCGACCACGTACGCCACGTACCAGCTCAGGAAGAGGACGACCCCTGGCACCACGAACCGCCGGTACCTGCCCCGCACTTCCTGGAAGGCGGCGCTGCGCTGCACCTCGACGTACACCTCGCGGGCGCGCGCCGCCGCGTCCCGCTCCCGGCGCGCGGAGGGCAGCGTCGGCGCGGGTGACCCTGCGCCGTACCACTCGTCCCGGCCCAGGGCCGACGGGGCGTCCCAAGGGTCCTCGTGCCGTACGTCGCGGGCGGGCGCGCCGTGGTCCCCCCGGTTCTCGGCCGAACGCTCGGGACCGCCCCCTGACTCGCGGGCACGATCATCGCTTGACTGCATGCCCAAGGATGGGCAGACCCGGAAGTTCCGCGGCTCTCCTTCTCCAGGCTCTTCACCCCATCAGGTGACCTCACCCCGCGGGCGGCCGCACCAACCCCTTGGCGTAGGCGTAACGCACCGCCTGCGCCCGGTCCTTGAGGCCGGTCTTCGCGAACAAGTTGTTGATGTGCGTCTTCACGGTAGCGGTCGAGACATGCAGTCTGCGGGCGATCTCCTGGTTGCTGAGGCCCTCGGCGATCAACACCAGGACCTCGGTCTCGCGCACGGTCAGCCCGTCCGGTGGGACAGACGCCGTGGGCGCGACCGCGGCCGGCTGGGGCTCGGCCTGCGACAGCCGCTCCAGCAGACGGCGCTGCACGCTCGGCGACAGGCCCGCCTCACCCGACAGCACGCTCTCCACGGCCCGTACGATCTCCTCGCCGCCCGCGTCCTTGGTCAGATAACCGCGGGCACCGGCCCGCAGCGCGGGGAACAGCGACTCGTCGTCGGCGTACGTGGTGAGCACCACCACCTGGGTCGCGGGGTACTGCTCCCGGATCCGCCGGGTGGCCTCCACACCGTCGCAACGGGGCATCCTGAGGTCCATCAGGACGACGTCCGGGGCGAGTTCCCCGACCAGCCGCACCGCCTCCTCGCCGTCTCCCGCGGCACCGATGACCTCGACGCCCGGCAGCAGTCCGAGCAGCATCACGATGCCTTCCCGGACGACGGTCTGATCGTCGGCGACCACCACCCGCGCCGGCTTCCTCTCCCCCTCCGGCTCGGTCATACGGGCACCTTCAGCGTCACCGCGAACCCCTCCTCGTCCGGCCCCGCGTCCAGCGAGCCGCCCAGCAGTTCGGCGCGCTCGCGCATACCGAGCAGACCGTACCCGCCGCCGGAGGACGTGAGGTCGCCGGGCCGTCCGCCCGAGTCCCGCACGTTCAGCGTCACTTGGTGGTCGCTGTAGTCGAGGCGCAGGTCGACCTTGGCGCCCTGGGCGTGCTTGCGGACGTTCGTCAGCGCCTCCTGGGCGACCCGGCGCACGGCCTGGGATGCCTCGGCCGGCAGGGGCCTGGGCTCACCCGTGACGGTGACCTCCGCGCCCTCGGCCCCGCTGACGAGTTCGCCGAGGAAGTCCTCCAGCGGTGTCAGTTCGCCTCGCAGCGCGGACAGCGCCTGTCTGGTCTCGGCGAGGCCGTCACGGGCCATGCCGCGGGCGGCCACCACCCGCTCCAGGATCCGCTCGCGGTCGGCGCCCCGCTCGATCAGCAGCCGGGCCGCCTCCAGGTGGACGAGCTGCGCGGAGAGGCTGTGGGCCAGCACATCGTGGATCTCGCGGGCGATTCTGGCCCGCTCGGCGAGGGCCGCGGACTCGGCCTCGGCGGCTCTCGCGGCCCGCTCCTGGTCGAGCAGCCGCTGTGCGTTGCCGCGGGCCTCCGCGTCCAGCCGCAGGACGTAACCGGCGAGGGCCATGCCCGCGACGGAGGCGGCGGTGGTCAGCCAGACGTCGTTGTTGAAGGCGGAGTACGCGGCGAGGCCCGCCGAGGTCACCGGCGTCGCGGCCGCGAGCGGGAGCCGCTCCAGGGCGGTGATCCCGCAGCCGCACCACAGGACCAGGGCCAGTGCCGTGAATCCCGTGGCCTCGGCGGCGACCGCGATGCCCATGAGCGTCGCCAGCAGGAGCAGGGAGGGGATGAGCCGGTGCTGGTAGGTGGTGCGGAAGAAGGCCCAGGCGAGGAACCCGGCGGCGACGACGCCCGCGAGGGCTGCGGTCCCGGTCCAGACGCCGACGTGCCTCTGGTTGTACGCGCCCCACAGCAGCAGGGCGATCACCAGAGCCCTGACGGCCCAGGCGAGCAGGCGACGGGGGCGGGTGGTTCCGGCGCGGCCCAACGCCTCTTTCGAGGGCCACCGCGTCCAGGCGTTCTCGGTCACAGGCGCTCCTCTCCGGCGAGCCTGCCGTCACCGTACGCCGCGGCGGAGCGGCTCGTGGCGCCGAGAGGCCGGGTGGTCAGGGGTGTACGAGCGCCGAGGGTGCTCGCCCGCCAGGTCAGGATCCCGGCGCGGACCAGCAGGGATGCGGCGAAGCCGAGGAGCATGGCGGAGCTGTGCTGGTGCAGGCCGAGAGCGGCGCCGATGGCGAAGATGCCGATGCGCAGGGCGATTCCGGCGACCCAGACGGCGGCGCTCGCCTTGGTGCCCTTGCTCCACACCGCGCCGTCCGGCTCGGTCCAGACGCGCGTGGTCCAAGCCCAGCCCGCGCCCATGGCCAGGCCGATGAGGAGTTCCACGGCGAGCAGCGCGGCGGACTCCACGCGGTGGTGGGCGTCGAGGATGCCGGGCTCGCGCAGCGCTATGACCCCGAGGATCAGGGGCAGCAGCCACCAGCGGCGGTCCGTGTCGATCGGGCGTGCGCGGAACTGCCGTACCAGCACGAGCGCGACGACGGCCACGATCACCAGCGCGTTGGCGAGCCCCACCATCAGATCCTCCGTGTGCGAGAAGTCGTCTGCCGGGAGCGAGGCGCTGCCCGACGCTTCGAAGTTACGGAAGTCCGCAGGTCGGGAGATCGGAGCCGGGGTGGATCACAGGTGGAGATCTTGGACGGGCTGCCTCCACCCAGGGGTGGAGAGGGGGCGTGATGGGTTCTCGGCGGGTGCGGGGCGGCAGGCGCCACGTCCGAGCGGCCGCGCAGGGGCCGGGGCAGGGGCCGAGACCGGGGCCGGGGAACTGTCGGCCGGGGCCTGGCGCAGTGGAGGGCTGGTGCGGGTGTGGGTGCGAGTGCGGGGCAGGTACGGGTGCGGAGCTGGTGCGGGTTCCTGGGCGGCCTGCTGTTCCTGGTTGAGGCTAAGGGGCGGGGGGAAGGGTCCGAGCGGGTCCGTGCGGCCGTGCGTGGTGAACGACCGGCCGAGCGGGGTGGCGACCGCGGCCCCGCCAGTTCGGACCGCCATGCTGATCCGACGGACGGCCGGACGACCGGCTCGCCCGAGCCCGCACCGGCAACGACAGCGACACCCGCACCGGTCCGCGGCGCCGGGCCGCGGACCGCCGTACCGCCCTGCGCCCCGGGGCCGCTGAGCGCGCCCGGCGAGCCCACGCCTCCCGACCGTCCCGGCCCGTCGGCGCGGTAAACCGATGCGGCCGGGTACGGCTGACCTGGCCGGGGTGAGCTGCCCGTGGGCCGGGGTGGGTTGCCACGGACGATCAGGGCGGAGCAGGCCGGCGGACGTGCCGCGTGAGCCACGGCGCAGGCTCCGCCCCGTCGCCGTACCCGCGAGGTGAGCCGATGAGGCCCGCAGGGTCCCCGCCGGTGTGAGCCGACGGGACACGGCGCGGGAGCCGATCGAGCCGGCCCGGGGCAGGTCCGCGCGGGCCAAGCCCTCGGGCCGCCCCCGGGCCGGCCTCACCCGGTCCGGGCGGGCCGGACCCGGTACGTGGGCATGCCCGACAGGGCGAACCCCGCCCGACCCCGCACGTGCGGGGTCAGCCGGACCTACCCCGGCCGGAACACCCGCCCCGGCTCATCACGGACGTCACGCGTCGATACGCGAGCGGTCCAGTGTCGCCGCCGAGCTGGAGATGAACTCCTTGCGCGGGGCCACGTCGTTCCCCATCAGGAGGTCGAAGACCTGTTCGGCGGCTTCGAGGTCGGAGAGGTTGATACGGCGCAGGGTGCGATGGCGGGGGTCCATCGTGGTCTCGGCCAGCTGGTCGGCGTCCATCTCGCCGAGGCCCTTGTAGCGCTGAATGGAGTCCTTGTACCGGATGCCCTTGGTCTGGAACTCCATGAGCTTGTCGCGCAGCTCGCGGTCCGAGTACGTGTAGACGTACTTGTCCTGGCCCTTCTTCGGCTGGATGACCTCGATGCGGTGCAGCGGCGGCACCGCGGCGAAGACACGGCCTGCCTCGACCATGGGCCGCATGTAGCGCTGGAACAGCGTGAGCAGCAGACAGCGGATGTGGGAGCCGTCCACATCGGCGTCGGTCATCATGATGATCTTGCCGTAGCGGGCCTGGTCGATGTCGAAGGTGCGGCCCGAGCCCGCTCCTATGACCTGGATGATCGCGCCGCACTCGGCGTTCTTGAGCATGTCCGTCACGGACGAGCGCTGCACGTTGAGGATCTTGCCGCGGATCGGCAGCAGCGCCTGGAACTCGGAGTTCCGCGCCAGCTTCGCGGTGCCGAGCGCCGAGTCGCCCTCGACGATGAACAGCTCGCTGCGGTCGACGTCGTCGCTCCGGCAGTCGGCGAGCTTGGCCGGCAGCGACGAGGACTCCAGGGCGGTCTTGCGCCGCTGGGCGTCCTTGTGCTGGCGGGCCGCGACACGCGTCCTGGCGGCGGCGACCACCTTCTCCATGACGACCCGGGCCTGGGCGGCCGCGTCCCGCTTGGTGGCGGTCAGGAACGCCTTCAGCTCCTTGGTGACCACCTGGTTCACGATGCGGCGGGCCGCCGAGGTGCCGAGCACCTCCTTGGTCTGGCCCTCGAACTGCGGCTCGGCCAGACGCACGGTGACGACGGCGGTGAGGCCCTCCAGGGCGTCGTCCTTGACGATGTTGTCCTCGGCCACGCGCAGCATCTTCTTGGCGCGCAGCACGTCGTTCATCGTCTGGGTGAGGGCCTGGTCGAAGCCGGAGACATGGGTGCCGCCCTTGGGGGTGGCGATGATGTTGACGAAGGACCGCAGGTTCGTGTCGTAGCCCGTGCCCCAGCGCAGCGCGATGTCGACACCCAGCTCGCGGGTGACCTCGGTCGGGGTCATCTGGCCGTGTTCGTCCAGGACGGGGACGGTCTCCTTGAACGTGCCCTTGCCGGAGAAGCGGAGCACGTCGCACACCGGCTTGTCGCTCGCCAGGTACTCGCAGAACTCGCTGATGCCGCCGTCGAAGCGGAAGGACTCCTCGCCCTTGCTGCCGCCCTCGCCCAGGCCGTACTCGTCGCGGACGACGATGGTCAGGCCGGGCACCAGGAAGGCGGTCTGCCGGGCGCGCTGGTGCAGCGTGTCCAGGGAGAGCTTGGCGTCCTTGAGGAAGATCTGCCGGTCCGCCCAGTAGCGCACGCGCGTGCCGACGCGGGACTTGGGGATCTTCTTGGCCTTGCGCAGACCGCTCCTGGCCTCGAACTTCGCCTCCGCGCCGGCACCCGCGAAGGCGCCCGGCACGCCGCGCCGGAAGCTGATGGCGTGGGTGACCCCGTCTCGGTCCACCTCGACGTCGAGGCGGGCGGAGAGGGCGTTGACCACGGAGGCGCCGACGCCGTGCAGACCGCCGGAGGCCGCGTACGAGCCGCCGCCGAACTTGCCGCCGGCGTGGAGCTTGGTCATGACGACCTCCACGCCGGACAGTCCGGTCTTGGGCTCCACGTCCACGGGGATGCCGCGGCCGTTGTCGCGCACCTCCACGGACGCGTCGTCGTGGAGGATCACCTCGATGTGGTCGCAGTAGCCGCCGAGGGCCTCGTCCACCGAGTTGTCGATGATCTCCCACAGGCAGTGCATCAGGCCGCGGCTGTCGGTCGAGCCGATGTACATGCCGGGGCGCTTGCGCACGGCCTCCAGTCCCTCGAGGACGAGCAGGTGCCGCGCGGTGTAGTTGGAACCGTCGCGGTCTGCTCCTGCCAGCAGCGCTGTGGACGGCACGGACGTATCGGCGGTCACGCGGTTCGCTCCTCGCTGAATTTCAGGTTGCCCCCTTCTGGGTAAGGGGGAGGCTTCGGTTGCCCGTCAGAGGGTACCGAGGCCTGGTAGAGCCGGTGTAACGCCACCCTCGTCGGCTACCCAGACTAGTCCAGTCTCGCATACACGTTCGATCCCTCGATGGGGTGAAGTACATATCACGTTCCCTTGGAGGCATGAACCATTTAGGCTCCGGGCACGTCCTCATGAACAACCGGCAAGCCAGCCGGGAGGACCGAGATACTAGACAGCGCGAACCCGTAAGCATCTCCAACACGCACTACGGCACATTCGCCGCCAACCGGCAGCAGACAGCCGCCCCGGAAGATTTTTTCCAGGAAAAGCCACGAGCGGGAACGTTTTCGGGCTGGTTGGATGTTGACCCTGGTACGACAGCTCGTCGAGCTAGAGAAGAGGCGACGTGACTACTGTTCTGACCCCCGCGAGCCCGTTGACGGCCGCTGATCGCTGCGACCGCTGCGGCGCCCAGGCATACCTGCGCGTCGTCCTGCTCAGCGGCGGAGAGCTGCTCTTCTGCGCCCACCACGGTCGCAAGTTCGAGCCGGAACTCAAGAAGATCGCCGCTGAGATACAGGACGAGACGGAGCGGCTGACGACCGCCCCGAGCACCGCTTCCGAAGAAGAGCGCTGAATCTCGCACGGACGACGAGCCGACCCCGGCACAGGCCGGTGAACGGGCGGCCGCTCCTCCCCGGAGCGGCCGCCCGCGCTCATACCCTCATCAACCCGCGCAAGGCCCTCAGGAGTCCCTGTGGGGCCTCTCACGGCCTTTCGCGAGCGCTTCCCCGTCCGCTCCGTCGCCACCCGTCCCAAGGACGCGTACGACCTCGGAGACCCGGGTGTAGACGCCGGGGCTCCCGGCCCGCCCGCAGCCGCTGCCCCAGGACACGAGCCCGATCAGCCGCCCGCCGGCCACCAGCGGGCCACCACTGTCCCCCTGGCACGCGTCGGGGCCCCCTTCGGCCTCTCCCGCGCAGAGCATGCTGGCGGCCCGGTAGACGCCCTCTGGGCCGCCCGGATAGGCGCGGCCGCAGCGGTCGTCGGCGAGCACGTGCACATCCGCCGCGTGGAGCCGGTGCGCGTAGGCACCGCCGCCGGTCAGATCGCCCCAGCCGGAGACCAGGGCCTCGGTGCCCGGCCTGTAGGCCGGGTCGCCGGGTCCCGCCATGGCGATGACCGCGCTCTGCGGCAGCGGTTCGGCGAGCGTGACGACGGCGAAGTCGCCGGAGTTCGTCGCGCTGTCGAAACCCGGATTGACCTGGACGTCCTTCACCGCGATCTCCTGGCCCTCGGTGGAGAGCAGGTCGGTGCGGCCCGCGATGACCTTGAGGTCGCGCACACGGTCGGGCGGCGTTCCGAGGACGTCGTCGTTCATGCAGTGGGCGGCCGTGAGCACCGTGGTGCGGGCGATCGCCACGCCGCCGCAGAACTGGCCCGCGCGGGTGCCTCCGAACCGGTCACGACTGGACAGCGCCACCGTCCACGGGGCCTGCGAGACGTCGATGGGAAATCCCCCCACGACCACGCTCCGGACCGCCGCGGTTGCCGCCGGGGAGGCGCTCACCAGGGGTATGGCGGTGATGGTGGCCGCGAGCACGAGCGGCCGGATCAGGGCACGGCCAAGGGAACGGCGCATGTCGACTCCTCACTCAGGGTGGGAACTGGAAAACCCAGAGTGATCCACATGGTCTCCGCCCGCAGCACGAAGGCCCGGCTCCCGCGAGGGGGCCGGGCCTTCGGTGTCGTACGACCGGCCCTGCCGGCCGGATCGCGGACTACCGGATCGCGGACTAGTCGAGGTAGTCGCGCAGCACCTGGGAGCGCGACGGGTGGCGCAGCTTCGACATGGTCTTGGACTCGATCTGGCGGATGCGCTCACGAGTCACGCCGTAGACCTTGCCGATCTCGTCCAGGGTCTTCGGCTGGCCGTCGGTGAGGCCGAAGCGCATGGAGACGACGCCGGCCTCGCGCTCGGAGAGGGTGTCCAGGACCGAGTGCAGCTGCTCCTGGAGAAGGGTGAAGCTGACGGCGTCCGCGGGGACGACGGCCTCGGAGTCCTCGATGAGGTCACCGAACTCGCTGTCGCCGTCCTCGCCCAGGGGGGTGTGCAGGGAGATGGGCTCGCGGCCGTACTTCTGGACCTCGATGACCTTCTCCGGGGTCATGTCGAGTTCCTTGGCCAGTTCCTCCGGGGTGGGCTCGCGGCCCAGGTCCTGGAGCATCTGGCGCTGCACGCGGGCGAGCTTGTTGATGACCTCGACCATGTGCACCGGGATACGGATGGTGCGGGCCTGGTCGGCCATGGCGCGGGTGATCGCCTGACGGATCCACCAGGTGGCGTACGTGGAGAACTTGTAGCCCTTGGTGTAGTCGAACTTCTCGACGGCACGGATCAGACCGAGGTTGCCCTCCTGGATGAGGTCCAGGAAGAGCATGCCGCGGCCGGTGTAGCGCTTGGCCAGGGAGACCACCAGACGGAGGTTGGCCTCCAGCAGGTGGTTCTTGGCGCGGCGGCCGTCCTCGGCGATGATCTCCAGCTCGCGCTTGAGCTTCGGGGCGAGCTTGTCGGCGTTCGCGAGCTTGTCCTCGGCGAACAGGCCGGCCTCGATGCGCTTGGCGAGCTCGACCTCCTGCTCGGCGTTGAGCAGGGGGACCTTGCCGATCTGCTTCAGGTAGTCCTTGACCGGGTCGGCGGTGGCACCGGCCGCGGCGACCTGCTGGGCGGGCGCGTCGTCCTCGTCCTCGTCGGACAGGACGAAGCCCGCGTTCTCGGCACCCTCGGGCTCGTCGCCGACCTTGGTCTCCTCGATGACCTCGTCCTCGAGGATCTCGGCGTCGTCCTTCTTGCCCGAGGTCTTCTTGGCCGCCGTCTTCTTGGCGGTGGCCTTCTTGGCGACCGTCTTCTTGGCGGTCGTCTTCTTGGCCGCGGCCTTCTTGGCGGGCGAGGCCTCTTCGGCGGGATCGGCCGGGGTGGCGGACGCCGCGGGGGCGGCCGTGGTGGCGGTGGCCTTCCTGGTGGTCACCGTCTTCGCCGCGACCGTCTTGGTGGCGGTGCGCTTGGCCGGGCTCTTCGCTGCGACGCTCTTTCGGGTGCGCTTGGGCTCTGCTGCACTGACCATCAGCGTCACACCCTCTTCCTCAAGGATCTGGTTGAGGCTGCGCAGTACGTTCTTCCACTGAGTGGCCGGAATCTGGTCAGCTTCGAAGGCCCGACGCACATCGTCGCCGGCGATCTGCCCCTCAGCCTTTCCCCGCTCAATGAGCGCCATGACAGAGACGGACTCGGCGATCTCCGGCGGGAGCGTACGGGATGTGCTGGCCGACACGAACAACCTCTCGGAACGTTGGAAAACGGCTTCCGGCACCGTCCACTGTGGACGGGAGCCGACCACCGGCCTGGGGATGGGCCGACGGCGCGGGCGCGGGCCGGGAAGATGCACAGCGCCATGCCTGGCGTCCGTATTCCCTTCGCGGCTGTCACCTCTTAGGTCATCGCGCTGTCCCCACGAGTGTTACGCCCATTCTGCGTGGCCCGAGTCACACCCCGTAAGCGAACAAAGACGGTCAGACATGTGCAAAAGATATCGCTCGCCGCATCGCCGGACCCCGCCGGGCTCCTGAGGGGGTCCGGCGGGGTCCGGCGATGGCGGGCACGACGACCGGCACCCGGGCCGACGCGCCATGGGAACCGCGGGAACGCCGCACACCGGCGACCGCTCCGCCCGTGGGGCGGGTCAGTGCTCGCGCGGGGCGGGAACCACCCGCTCCACCTCGGGGTGCGCCGTGAGCAGTTGGCGCATGGCGGCTTCCGCCGCGCCGCCGTCGCCGGTGCCGAGGGCGTCGACGATCCGCGCGTGCTGGGCGAGGGACGTGTCGTTCGGCCGGTCACACGCCGTGACCGGGCCGCCGGAGACCTGGAGGGCGGCGCCGACGATGCCGGAGAGGTGCTCCAGCATGCGGTTGCCCGCGACCTGGATGAGCAGCGCGTGGAACTCGGTGTCGGCGCGCGAGTAGGTGAGCGCGTCACCCTGCGCCATGGCGTGGCCCATGATCTCGACCATGTCGGACAGGCGCTGCTGAACCTCCTCGCGGCCGTGTCCGGCGGCGAGACGGGCGGCGAGCGGCTCGATGGTCCAGCGCAGCTCGCTGAGCTCGCGACGCTGGTCGTCGCGCTGGGGGCCGAAGGCCCGCCACTCGATGATGTCCGGGTCGAGGAGGTTCCAGTCGCTGACCGGACGCACGCGTGTGCCCACGTTCGGCCGGGCGCTGACCAGGCCCTTGGCCTCCAGGACGCGGAGGGACTCGCGGACGACGGTGCGGGAGACCTCGAAGCGCTGGCCGATCTCCTCGGGCACCAGCGGGCGGTCCGCGCCCAGGTCGCCCGAGACGATCATCTGACCCAGCTGCTGGACGAGTTGGCCGTGCAGCCCGCGGCCGCGGCTGCCCGCGGGCCGCCGGCCGACCCGGCCCAGCTCGGATTCGCCTCCGTCCCAGGCGGGCGTTCCGACACGGTCGCCCACCGGGGCGTCGCCGTAGGAGTAGCGGTCGAGTTCGCCCGGACCGACCAGACCGGAGTCGGTGGAACGGGCGGCGGTCATCATGGTGTGCGCAAGGGTACTCACGGATCCTTTGTCGGCGTCGTCTCCAACTCCCTTGAGGTCTTTGGTGAAAAGCACACGAAAGGGTGATCGCTCACCGCGTCGCAATTGACGCCTTATCGGAAAGAAACGAGCCACTCACGGGGAGTTGTGGGCACAAGCGGCAACAGAACCGTAAGAACCTTGGCCATCAGGCTCTGGCGCGCAGGGTCGTGAACAGATACGCGCACAGCAGTGCCGCCAGGGACAACACCATTGCGCCACCGACGGGTTGGACGAGGAGCCGTACCACCGCGAGCACGTACCGGTCCCCTCCGAACGGCCACTGGAGCAGGAACACCTCCCGCATCCGCAGCGGCAGACCGGCCACCGCGCGCTCGGCCGGGCCCCGGAACGCCGTGTGCATGAGAGGTACGACGGCCACGGGCACGGCGAGCACCGCGGCGAGCCCGCCCGAGGTGGACCGGAAGACACCGGCCGCGAGCACGCCGGCCCAGGAGCACCCGACGACGAGGGCGATCCAACTCGCGCTGAGCGAGAGCCAGTCCCCGGGAACCTCGGTCAGCTCCCTGCCGTAGACGAGGTAGAGCGCCTCCGCGTCGCAGCCCGCGACGAGGAAGGCGAGCAGCGTCGCGGTGACGCCGGAGACCAGGAGCTTCGCGGCCAGCAGTCCGAGCCGGCGGGGCACGGTGCCGCGGTCGGCCGCGAGGGCGGGGTGGCGGAACTCGTCCCCGAAGGCCAGCGCTCCGAGCAGCCCGGCGGCGAGCGCGACGGGCGGCAGCGGCAGCTCCCGGGGCCATGCCGCGAACAGCCGCTCCCGCGGGGTGTGGCCGATCCCGGCCAGCGCCACGGCGGTCAGCACGGACAGCACGAGCACCGCGCCGCAGACCAGGAACCCGGTGCCGACGCCCGTGGCCCGCCGGATCTCGTAGCGCAGGGGGCGCAGGGGGGTGGGAGCGGGGCGGACGGAGACGGGG
>NZ_LBDA02000113.1 GCF_000980885.2 Streptomyces malaysiense
GCACGGCGGCCTCGTCGGCGAGCACCACGTCCAGGGCGAGTTTAGGGGCGTGTCGCCCCAAAACCTCCAAATGACGCTGCGGGGAGAAGCCGTCGGTTTCCCCCGGCTGCGGAGCGAGGTTCAGGGACAGGACCTTGCGGGCCTTGGTCTCGGTCAGGGCGTCCAGCAGCTCGGGCACCAGCAGATGCGGGATCACCGAGGAGAACCAGGACCCGGGGCCGAGCACCACCCAGTCCGCGTCCAGGACCGCCGCGAGGGCCTCCGGCACGGCCGGCGGGTCGTTCGGCACCAGGTGCACGGACTGCACCTCGCCGGGCGTCAGCGCCACGGTGGCCTGCCCGCGCACGGTGTCCACGGCCTCCGGATGCTCCGGATCGTGCCCCTTGACCAGGGCCTGGAGCTCCAGCGGCACGGCGGACATGGGCAGCACCCGTCCGTGCGCGCCGAGCAGCTTGCCGACCAGGTCCAGCGCCTGGACGTGGTCACCGAGCTGCTCCCACAGGGCGACGATCAGCAGATTGCCCACCGCGTGGTCGTGCAGGTCGCCCTGGGACTGGAAGCGGTGCTGGATGACACGGGACCAGGTCTGGCCCCAGTCGTCGTCCCCGCACAGCGCGGCCAGCGCCTTGCGCAGATCGCCGGGCGGCAGCACGCCCAGCTCGTCGCGCAGCCGTCCGCTGGAGCCGCCGTCGTCGGCCACGGTGACGACGGCGGTGAGATCGCCGGTGATCCGGCGCAGCGCGGCCAGCGAGGCCGACAGACCCATGCCGCCGCCGAGCGCGACGACCTTGGGCTGTGCGCCCCGGCGGCGGGGCCGGCCCCCGCGGGCCTCGACCGGGCGGCCGGCACGGGTCCCGCCCGAGCGGCCGGAGCGCGCCTCGGGCACCATCCGGCGCAGCCGGCCCAGCCGCGGTGTACGTTCCGTCATTCCCGTCCCATGTCCCGGTGTACGACCACCGTCTCCACACCCTCGGCCGCGAGGCGCGCGGCGAGTTTCTCCGACATCGCGACAGAGCGGTGCTTGCCCCCGGTACAGCCGATCGCAATGGTCACGTAGCGCTTGCCCTCACGCCGGTAGCCGGCCGCGATCAGCCGCAGCAGCTCGGCGTAGCGGTCCAGGAACTCCTTGGCGCCGGGCTGGTTGAAGACGTAGGCGGCGACCTCGTCGTTGAGCCCGGTGAAGGGGCGCAGCTCCGGGACCCAGTGCGGGTTGGGCAGGAACCGCATGTCCGCGACGAGGTCGGCGTCGACCGGGAGGCCGTACTTGAACCCGAAGGACATCACGGTGGCCCGCAGCTCGGGCTCCTCCTCGCCGGCGAACTGGGCGTCCATCTTGGCCCGCAGCTCGTGCACGTTGAGGCTGGAGGTGTCGATCACCAGGTCGGCGTCGCCGCGCAGCTCGCGCAGCAGCTCCCGCTCGGCGGCGATGCCGTCCACGATGCGGCCGTCGCCCTGGAGGGGGTGCGGGCGGCGCACCGACTCGAAGCGGCGCACCAGGGCCTCGTCGGAGGACTCCAGGAAGACGATCCGCCGGGTGACGTGCTTGGCCTCCAGGTCCGCCAGCGACTCGCGCAGGTTGTCGAAGAAGCGCCGGCCGCGGACGTCCACCACGACCGCGATCCGCGCCACGTTGCCCTGGGAGCGCGCGCCCAGTTCGACCATGGTGGGGATGAGGGCGGGCGGCAGGTTGTCCACGACGAACCAGCCGAGGTCCTCCAGACACTTCGCGGCCGTCGAGCGGCCCGCTCCGGACATGCCGGAGATGATCACCAGTTCGGGGATCGCCGCTTCGGGGACCCCGGGGGTCTCGCCGCCCGTACTCACCTGTGCTCCGTCGTCGTCGCCCGTGTCCCGGCCGGTCTCCTGGCCGGTGGGCGGCGGGGCGGTCTCCCCGCCCGGGTCGGCGTGCGCCTGATCTCGGCGCTGGGTGGGCTGTGTTTCGTTCTCGCTCATGTCTCCTGCCCCCGTCGTTCGTCCGGGGGGCCCGCGGTCACGGGCTCCCCCGAGGAACCCGCCGTCGTCCCGGGTTCCCCGTCTTCCATGATCTCTCCGGTCGCCGTGTTCACGGCGGGTGCGGCCGGGGCCGCCTGGGCGAGGGCCGCGGCGATGGTCTCGGCCGTCTTGCGGCCTATCCCGGGCACTTCCTGGATCTGTTCGATTGTGGCGGACCGCAGCCGCTTCACCGAGCCGAAATGCTTGATGAGCGCCTGTTTCCTCGTCTCGCCGAGGCCGGGGACCTCGTCCAGGGGGCCGGCCCGGAAGCGCTTGGCCCGCTTGATGCGCTGGTAGGTGATCGCGAACCGGTGCGCCTCGTCCCGGACGCGCTGCAGCAGGTACAGGCCCTCACTGGTGCGGGGCAGCACCACGGGGTCGTCCTCCCCGGGCAGCCAGACCTCCTCCAGCCGCTTGGCCAGGCCGCACACCGCGATGTCGTCGATCCCCAGTTCGTCCAGCGCCCGCCGGGCCGCGGCGACCTGCGGCTGACCGCCGTCGACCACGACCAACTGGGGCGGGTAGGCGAACTTCCGGGGCCGGCCGTCGTCGCCCTTGGGGGAGCCGCCCAGGGGGCCCGCGACGGGATCGTCGAGAGGGTCGGGCCCGGTGGTGAGGGGGGCGGACCGCGGAGCGGTTCCGGGGGCGGCGGGCACGCCGGACCCTGTGCCGGCGGGGGGCGGGGGCACGGTGCCGGTGGGCGGAGCCGTGGCGCCCCAGGGCGCGGTGCCGGTACCGCCGGGGGCGGCACCGGGCCGCTCGTCCGTGAGCACGGCCCCGCCGTCGGTGCCCGGTTCCTCGCCGTCGGCCCACTCCCCCGTCCGCTCCTTCTCCGCGAGGTACCGCTTGAAGCGGCGGGTGATCACCTCGTGCATGGAGCGGACGTCGTCCTGGCCCGCGAAGCCCTTGATCTGGAAGCGGCGGTACTCGCCCTTGCGCTGGAGGCCGTCCTCGAAGACGACCATGGAGGCGACCACGTCGTCCCCCTGGAGGTGCGAGATGTCGTAGCACTCGATGCGCAGCGGGGCGCTGTCCAGGCCGAGGGCGTCGGCGATCTCCTCCAGGGCGCGCGAACGGGTGGTGAGGTCGGAGGCGCGTTTGGTCTTGTGCAGGGCGAGCGCCTGCTGGGCGTTGCGCTGCACGGTCTCCATGAGCGCCTTCTTGTCGCCGCGCTGCGGGATGCGCAGCGACACGTTCGCCCCGCGGCGGCCGGTCAGCCACTCCTGGACCGGCTCCACCGGCTCGGGCAGCGCCGGGACCAGCACCTCCTTGGGCACGGCGTCCCCGGTCTCCTCGCCGTACAGCTGCTGGAGGGCGTGCTCGACCAGGGCGCCGGTCGTGATCTCCTCGACCTTGTCGGTCACCCAGCCGCGCTGGCCGCGCACCCGGCCGCCGCGCACGTGGAAGATCTGCACGGCCGCCTCCAGTTCGTCCTCGGCGACCGCTACGAGGTCGGCGTCGGTCGCGTCGGCGAGCACGACCGCGCTCTTCTCCATGGCCTTCTTCAGGGCCCCGATGTCGTCGCGCAGCCGGGCGGCCCGCTCGTACTCCATGTCCTCGGCCGCCTCCGTCATCCGCTTCTCCAGGCGGCGGAGGTAGGTGCCGGTGCGACCGGCCATGAAGTCGCAGAACTCGTCGGCCAGGTCCCGGTGGTCCTCGGGGCTGATCCGGCCGACGCAGGGGGCGGAGCACTTGCCGATGTAGCCCAGCAGGCAGGGGCGGCCGGTGCGGGCGGCGTTCTTGAACACGCCCGCCGAGCAGGTGCGCACCGGGAAGACCCGCAGCAGCAGATCGACGGTGTCCCGGATGGCCCAGGCGTGTCCGTACGGCCCGAAGTACCGGACACCCTTCTTCTTGTGACCGCGCATCACCTGGACGCGGGGGAACTCCTCGTTCATCGTCACCGCGAGGTACGGGTAGCTCTTGTCGTCGCGGTACTTGACGTTGAACCGGGGGTCGTACTCCTTGATCCAGGAGTACTCCAGCTGCAGCGCCTCGACCTCGGTGGACACCACGGTCCACTCCACGGACGCGGCGGTGGTCACCATCGTCCGGGTGCGCGGGTGCAGGTTCGCCAGGTCCTGGAAGTAGTTCGCCAGGCGCTGGCGCAGGCTTTTCGCCTTTCCGACGTAGATCACCCGGCGGTGCTCGTCACGGAACCTGTACACCCCGGGGGTGTCCGGGATCTCACCCGGCCTGGGGCGGTAGCTGGAGGGATCGGCCATGTCTCACACCCTACTGGCGAGCGACGACACCGCGTCGGGCCTGTGGACGACCCCGGCCACGCGGCCCGTCCGGGGGCACCGGCGCGGACCGCCGGGGGTCTCGTCCGTCTGCGCCGGCGGGGCGCCGGGGGACGGGGTCCGGCCAGTAGTACGGGGCGTACGACCCCAAGGTGTTGTCGGGTTCTGGTCAACACGCTTCAATGCGGGGGAACTCGGGGCCGGCACGCGCAGGAAGGGGCGCGGCGCGCGCGGCCAGAGGCGTCCACGACGCCACGGGGGTGGCCCCGAACACCCGCGCAGACGGTCTGACCAGCCGTAGTGACACCGACAGAAAGGCCCCACGGCATGCGGCATGTCCTAGAGCACGCGGACCCTCCCACCGGGGAACTGGACACGGCCCTGCGGGGCGGTCCTTTCCACGTGGCGCTGCGCGCCGCGATCGCCGCGCGCGGCCTGCCGCTCCAGCGCGTCCAGCACCATCTCTCGCGCCACGGGGTCAAAGTCGGCGTGACCAGCCTGAGTTACTGGCAGCAGGGCGCCCGCCGCCCCCAGCGCCCGGAGTCGCTGCGCGCCGTCCGCGCCCTGGAGGAGATCCTCCAGCTGCCGGACGAGTCCCTGATCCGGCTGCTCGCCGAGTCCGGCCGGCGCGAGGAGGCCGGCCCGCCCGCGGGCCGCTCGTACCGCTCCCTGGTCGAGACCGCGGGCGTGCTGGACCGGCTCCGGGCCGAGCTGGACCGGCCGGCCGACAGCGGGCTGCACACCC
>NZ_LBDA02000114.1 GCF_000980885.2 Streptomyces malaysiense
AAACGCTTGCGCAAGCGTTTACGCCCTTGTCTCGCCGCACGGGACGCGCCTCCCCGCCCCCAGCCGTCCCCCGGTCCTCGCGCACCGGACCCCGGCCCCGGGCCGGATTCCCGCCCCGGTATGGTCGCCGTGTAAACCCCTCGACCAGTGGAGTCCGAGATGCCTGCGCGTCCTTCCGCGAGCCGTCGTACCGTCCTTCGAGGGGCCGCCGTGGCCCCGGTCGCCGGGCTCGGCCTGGCCGCGTGCTCCGGGCCGGGAGGCGGCAGTTCGGCCGCCACCCCGACCGCGCCGGTGGACCTCGGCGCCGAGAGTGACGTCGCCAAGGGCGGCGCCAAGCTCTACAAGGACCACAACATGGTGGTCAGCCGGGACAAGAGCGGCACGCTGAAGGCGTACAGCACGATCTGCACGCACGCCGGATGCCCCATCAACAAGCTCCAGGGCACGACCCTGATCTGCCCCTGCCACGGCAGCGAGTTCGACGCCGTGACCGGCAAGGTGGTCCAGTCGCCGGCCACCGAGCCGCTGGCGGAGCTGTCGGTGAAGACGGAGAACGGCAGGATCCTCGCCGGCCCGGCCGCCTGACAGCCCCGCGCCGCCCCGGCCGCCCACCGGCCGATCTGCCGGTGGGCGGCGCGGCCCTGTTTCACCGGGGCCAGTCCCAGGCGATGCCCACGATGCCCGGCCGGATGCGCGGCTCGACCACATGGACGCAGTGATGCGGCCCGGTGACCGGGAGCTCCTGCCGAGTGCTGCGCGGGCCCTGCGGCGAGTGCTGGGTGAAGCGCCGGCAGCGCAGGGGGAGCACGGCCGCGTCGAAGCGCACCTGGAGCGCGTACTGGCCGCCGGGCGCGTCGAAGTGGTGCAGGTACTCGTGGGCGGCCTGGGCCGTGCCGTCCTCGACGGTGTACCGGAACAGGAAGGTGTCGCCGGCCCGCAGCCGGGTGTCGAAGAGCAGTTCGGCCACCAGCACCCCGGCATCCTGGTCCCGGCGGACACGGCCCGTGCGGCAGTTCTCCAGGGCCCGCACCCTCGTCTCGTGCGGGGCGCGGCCGGGATCGCCCTGGTGGACGACCAGGAAGCGGTCGACTCCGTCGCGGTGGGCGCGCACGATGTGATGGGCCTCGCGGGCCGCCAGCTCGCGCCCGGAGCCGATCCGGACGCACTCGTGGTGCCCCAGGGTGTGCAGCCCGCTGTCGGCCG
>NZ_LBDA02000115.1 GCF_000980885.2 Streptomyces malaysiense
GCAGGAGTCCCCGCCCGGCATGGGGAGCGAACTCGGCTTCCCACCGCTCGTCCCAGCCGTAGCGGGCCAGCGGGTGCGACGAAGCGGAAGAAGCCGGAAAAGAGGAGGAATTCAAGGGGAACCCTTCACAAGGGCGGCCCCGGCCACGCGCACGTATGCGCTGCGAGAAAGGTCAGCCGGCGGCCACGGAGGTGCAGTGGACGATCTCCTGGTTGCGGGCAACGCCCATCACAGAGACAGCCATCGGTCACACCTCCTGTTCCTCACTCGGCCGACAGCGGCGACCAATGGCCGCCGCGCGAAGCAGTCCTCACACTAGAGCGGCACGCACCCGAGTGCCACCGATTTAGTACTCCAGCAGCGGTGCATGCCCTCCTCAGCTCGCGTCCCCCCACACGGCTTGCAGATCCGCACACCGGACGGTGATCGACGCGTCGGTGAGCGCGATCTCGTGCAGGCAACCGCCGTCCTCGCCGGGAAGGATCTCGTCGAGGAGCACCGTGTCGACCAGCATCCAGTCGATGGAGTGCTTGTAGTCGACGGAAAAGTGCGTCACGCCTGAATAGCTGATGCGCAGACCGGCGTCGTGCTTCCACTGGTTCGGAGCAAACTCCAGGGTCAGCCCTCCGCTTTTGTCGGTGGCCACCTGAATACCGGACAACTCCAGATCCTTCACACAGTGGCTGTTTCCGTACCCCAAGTCATAATGTGCCGGATCGGTTGCGAAATTTCTCGCTCCCTCGGGCAAGCGGTCCCGGAACTTGGCGAGTTCGGCCAGATAGGCCCTCGGATCCACGAAGAACCCGCCATCATCCCAGACGGCAGTGACGAACTTCATTTGCAGCCTTCCGCGGCGAGAGGCGGTCGCCTCCACTTGTCTCCGCTGATGTCCTCGGTGCCCTTGGGGCCGATGCGGCCGATCTTCCGCAGCTCGTAGATCATCCGCCCCTTGATGGCGTTCTCCACACTTGGCGGTACCTCGACCTCCGAGGCCTTGATGCCGTGCTTATTGAACCATCCCTGGCTGTTGAACAATCCGACTTCGCGCATGGACTTGTCGTAGACGTGGATTTCCACGTCCATCCCCTTGTTGCCCACGGGGAAGGGATCACGCCGACCTGTGTACCCCTGCCCGAAGTTCAGCGGGTTCGAGGGCCCCGTCGGTCCCTTTCCGGCAAGACCGAGGTGGTCGCTCCAGCCCAGCGGGTTCGGCACGTACGCGTGATGATCGGGCGAGGGAAGGAGGCCGAGCGGATCCGCGCTGATGTACCGCGCCGTCTCCGGGTCGTAGTACCGGTGCACGTTGTAGTGCAGACCGGTCTCGGGATCGGCGTACTGCCCCGGGAAACGCAGCGGGCAGTCCACCGGCGACGCGCCCTCGTCCGGGGCCGGGACCCGGGTGCCCCACAGGCCGGTACGGAGCTGCCAGACCAGCTCTCCGTTCACAGAGACCAGCTCCGTGGGTGTACCTACAGCGTCGGTGACCACGGCGTGGAACCGAGCTTCGTGCTCGGGGTCCGACTTCTCCGCCAGCTGAGCCAGGAACGACGAGCCGGCGGCTGCCACGGTCGGTCTGTGGCTCGTCTGGGCGACGGGGCGAGGACTGTCCGGGGCGTAGTCCCAGGTAGTGACCCGGCCGTCCGCGGCGGTCTGCTCGGCCAGACACAAGTCGTCCCAGATGAAGGCCGTACGGTCGCCCACGGAGCCGTCGTCGGCAACCCGGTGTTTGGAGATGCGGCGGCCGAGCGGGTCGTAAGCGTACCGCCACCGGGTGCCGTCCGGGGTGACCAGGTCGGTCAGACGGTCCTCAGCGTTCCACTCGTAGCTCCAGACATGGGTCTGGCCGTTCAGGAGCTTGCGGGTTTTCCGGACGAGACGACCTTCGGCGTCGTGCTCGTACGAGGTGCGGCCGGCCGTGCGGACGAGTGTGCCCTCGAACCGGCGCTCACCGCCGGCCTCATGGTCCGGCGACGTGCCGTGCACCAGGTTGCCCGCCGGATCGTACGCGTAGATCTCGCTCCAGCCGTGGGCACGGACACCGGTGACCCGCCCCATCGAGTCCAGGTCGAAGCGGCGGGTGCCGGACGTCAGTTCCCGGATCTCGGTCACATAGCCGTCGGCCCGGTGGGCGTACGTCCGATGCTGCAGGAGTTGGTCGGTGGCGGTGGTCAGGCTCTGCGCGGCCAGCAGCCCCATCACGCTCCAGCTCTGGGCCAGCGTCACCTCGCGACCGAGGCTACGCCGGGTCTCGCGGCCTGCGGCGTCGTGGGCGAAGTTCAGCGCACCCGTGGCCGAGCGCAAGGCGAGGGGATTCCCTGCCAGGTCGTAGCTCCATTCCGAGGCCAGCCCGGAAGGCGTCACCCGCCGGGTGCGCCGGCCCACGGCGTCGTAGGCATGGGTGCTCGTCCGCCCGTTCACGGACTCCGACAGGACCCTGCCGAGGGCATCCCGCTCGAAGGCGACCTCGGCTTCGGCGTTGACCGCCCGGCGCAGCCCGCCGTCGGGGCCGTAGGCGAATGTCGTGACAGCACCCGCGTCCGAGTGCTGTTCCACAACCCGCCCGAGCGGGTCCCTCGCGAAGCGCAGCGTCTCCCCGGCACCGTTGGTGCGGCTGGCCAGCCGCCCGTCGGCATCGTGGGTGTAGGTGAGCGTACGGCCGTTGAAGTCCGTCTCCGCGGTCAGCCGGCCCGCCTCGTCATAGGTGTACGTCCAGGTCAGGTCCTGCGGATTCGTGACGGCCGTCAGGCGCAGCTCGGTGTCGTAGGCGAACTCGTACCGGGCTCCGTCTGGGTCCGTGCGCGTGGCCGGCGCACTGAAGTGACCCACCGTGTGGTGCGATGTGTTCCCGGCGGGGTCCGTGTGGGTGAGCAGGTTGCCCTCGGCGTCCCAGGCCCAGGCCTCCCGCGTGCCGTCCGGGCCTTCGCGCCACGACGGCTTACCCTCGGTCGTCCAGCCCAGGCGGGTGACGTGGCCGAGCGGGTCGGTCACTTCGACGGCCCGGCCGAACGGGTCGCGACGGATCGTCGTCGTGTGGCCCAGCTCGTCCGTCAGGGCGAGGGGCAGACCCGCCGCGTCGTAGGCCACCGTGCGGGTGTGGCCGAGAGCGTTGGTGATGGCGGTTGGGCGGCCCGCGTCGTCGTACGCGTAGCGTGTCTCGGCACCGAGCGGGTCGACGGTCGTCAGCAGGTTGCCTTGCTCGTCGTAGGTGTGCCGCCAGACCGCCCCGCCCGGCTCGACCAACTCGGTCGGCAGACCGAGCGGGTCGTAAGTCGCGCGGGCCACCGAGCCGTCGGGCAGGGTGAGTTCTGTGACGTTGCCGATGTCGTCATACGTGTACCGGGTGGTGTGGCCCAGCGGGTCCGTGACCGCCAGGGGCTGGAATCCGTACGCGTCCCACTCCGTGCGCGTGACCTGCCCGAGCTCGTCCGTCTCCTCCACCACCAGGCCCTCGGCGTTGTACCGGTGGACCGAGACGCGGCCCTGGGAGTCGGTGTACGTCGTGGTGCGGGCGGTGTCGTCGTAGGTCAGGGTGCCGGAGAGGATGCCGTCGACGCCCTCGGTGCGCACCACCCGGCCGCGCTCGTCATAGATGTACGAGAACCAGGTGCCGTTGCGGTCGGTCCAGCGGGTGACGCGGCCTTCGGAGTCGTAGGTGAAGCGCAGAGGCTCGCCGCTGGAGTTGATGACCTCGGTCAGGTTGCCCGCCGGGTCGTAGCCGTAGCGCATCACGACCGTGCCCTCGTCGGGTGCGGTGCCTGGGCGGTAGCGGGATGGGGGTTCGCCCAGGAGGCGCAGGGCCGTGATGCGGGGGCCCTGGGTGTCGACGGCGACGTAGTAGCCGCCGGAGTGGCGGATGCCGAACGGGATGCCTTCGTCGTCGCGTTCGACGTCGACGCGGTTGCCGTTGCGGTCGGACCAGGAGTCCAAGGCCAGGTGGAAGACGCCGAAGGAAGGGGAAGGGACGGGGGCGGCGAAGGTGCGGACCACGCCCGTCGACGGGTCGGTGACCGTCATCGCATCGTCCGGCCTGCCGTCCCACTCCAGCGGCCAGCGGGCACCCTTGATCGGCATCGTGGGGACGCCCGGTTCTGGCACCGGGTACACCAGACGCATGCCGTCCGCCGCCGCGAAGACGACACCCTCACCGTCGATCTGAAGACACTCGTCCAGGGTGGAGATCCACGTCGGGCCGAAGCAGACACCGCCCCGGTAGGAGGAGAGGTGGGTGCGGGTCA
>NZ_LBDA02000116.1 GCF_000980885.2 Streptomyces malaysiense
GCAACCGCGGTTTCCAACCGTAGACGAGACGGGCCAAGGGAAGGTCATACTGAAGGCATACGCAGGCAATGTACTGACGGTGAGACAGTGCCCTGCATAGACGTTGGCCGGCGCTTCGCAGCCAACGGAAGCATTCACGCCTGCGCACAGCAATCCGGTTTCGACGGCCGAGTCACCACTTCGGAGGCGTGGCCTGCCGTTGGAGGCGCGATGGCTCCTGCTCGACGGGCTCACCGCCCTTCACTGGGTCATTGGGCGCGCCCGGAATGATCGCTTCAGTTCCGGCACGTGCATCAACTGAGGAAACTCAGTCGCACCTGACGGTTCGGATTGTCCCTGTTCGTGTCCACCAGACACACCGACTGCCAGGTGCCGAGTTCCAGGCGGCCTGCGATCACCGGCAGGGTCGCGTGTGGCGGGACCAGTGCCGGGAGGACGTGGTCGCGGCCGTGGCCGGGGCTGCCGTGGCGGTGTTGCCAGCGGTCGTCGGCGGGGAGCAGGGTGTGCAGGGCGGCGAGAAGGTCGTCGTCGCTGCCGGCGCCGGTCTCGATGACGGCGATCCCGGCGGTGGCGTGCGGGACGAAGATGTTCAGCAGGCCGTCGCGACCAGCGGCCGCCTGCCGCAGGAAGTCCTCGCAGTCCCGGGTGAGATCGACCACGCGTTCCCGGTTACCGGAGGCGACGTTCAGGACTCGGGTGGTGAAGGCATCTGACATGACGCCCATCCTGGCGCATCGGTACGACACCGGGTGGGAAGAGCCGAACACGGCACGCTGTTGGTAGAAGCGTGAACGAATTGCGTGAGGTCGAGGTGCTCGTCATCGGCGCCGGGCAGGCCGGGCTGTCCAGCGCCTATCACTTGCGCCGCGCCGGGTTCGAGCCGGACCGCGGCTTCGTGGTTCTCGACCACTCCCCCGAGCCCGGCGGCGCCTGGCAGTTCCGCTGGCCCTCACTGACGTACGGCAAGGTGCACGGGATGCACACGCTGCCCGGTATGGAGCTGGCGGACGCCGATCCCGCGCGCCCCTCGGCCGAGGTGATCGGCGCGTACTTCGACCGATACGAACACGCCTTCGACCTGCGGGTGCGGCGCCCGGTGTCGGTGCGGGCGGTGCGCGAGGGGGACGGCGGTCGACTGCTCGTGGAGACATCGGACGGCACGTCCGACGTCACCTGGTCGCCCCGTGCGCTGATCAACGCGACCGGCACCTGGGAGCATCCGTTCTGGCCGCGCTGTCCGGGTCAGGAGACCTTCCGCGGGCGGCAGTTGCACACCGCCTGGTACGCCGGGCCCGAGGAGTTCGCGGGGCAGCGGGTGGTGGTCGTGGGGGGCGGCGCCTCCGGCACCCAGCACCTGCTGGAGCTCGCCCCGTACGCGGCCGCGACCACCTGGGTCACCCGACGGCCGCCGGTCTTCCGCGAGGGCCCGTTCGACGCGGACGCGGGGCGGGCCGCCGTCGCGCTGGTGGAGGAACGGGTGCGCGAGGGGCTGCCGCCGCGCAGCGTGGTCTCGGTCACCGGGCTGCCCCTGAACGACGCGATCCGCCGAGGGCTCGCGGACGGGGTCCTCGACCGGCGGCCGATGTTCGACCGGATAACGCCCGACGGCGTGGAGTGGCGGGACGGCAGCCGTGTGGACGCGGATGTGATCCTGTGGGCGACCGGGTTCCGGGCGTCGCTCGGCCATCTCTCCCCCCTGCGGCTGCGCGCTCCGGGCGGGGGGATACGGGTGGAGGGGACGCGCACGGTGGCCGACCCCCGGATCCACCTCGTCGGCTACGGGCCCTCGGCCAGCACCGTCGGCGCCAACCGGGCCGGCCGCGCGGCCGTACGGGACATCAGGCGACTGCTGGCGGAGGGCCGGCCGGCCGCCGCGTGACGAACCACCGGACCGCACAGCTCGGTCGAACCGGTCGGCGCTCTCAGCCGGCCTTGCCGGACCGTGTCGCGGACGGGGTGGAGGAGTGGTCCGGGGACGGGCTCTGGCCCCCGCTCTGCTGCTTGCCGGCCTTCTGCTGCTCGGAGTTGAACTCCGCCACATTGCGCATGTGTGTGTCGTAGTCGGCGGTGAAGCGCGTGTCGCCGGGCTTCACCGTCACGAAGTACAGCCAGTCGCCCGGCGCCGGATTGATGGCGGCGCGCATCGCGTCCTCGCCGGGATTGCCGATCGGCGTCGGTGGCAGGCCCAAGCGCCGATAGGTGTTGTAGGGGCTGTCGCTCCTGGTGTCCTCCTCGGTGGTGCGCGCGCGGCCCAGCGCGTAGATGAGAGTGGAGTCCAGTTGCAGCGGCATCCCTCGCTCCAGCCGGTTGAGGACGACCCGGGCCACCTTGCCCATGTCCTCCTTCTTCACGGCCTGGGCCTGGACGATGCTGGCAATGGTGAGGGCCTGGTAGACGTTCATCGAGTTGCGCTGCGCCCCGGCCGCGACCGGCGCGCCGTCGAACTTGTCATGGGCGGTGGCCACCATGGACCGCAGCACGGACTCGGGGGTCGCGCCCTTGCTCAGCGGGTAGGAGGTCGGGAAGAGATAGCCCTCCGGGTTGCCCCCGGCGTCCTTGGGCAGCGTCAGCCGGGCCTTGCCTGCCGAGGTACGGGTGCTCCCCGAGGGCAGGGCGAGCGCCTTGTCGATCGCGGCGTAGACCTGGCTCGCACGCCAGCCCTCCGGGACGACGAGCGCGGCGGGCCTGGGCACCTCAGGGTGATCGGCCACCGTCAGCAGCGGCACCGCCACGGCGGTGCCGGCCACGACGGCGCCGGCCACGACGAGGGCGAGTCTGCCCCGGCGTGTCAGTCGGGTCCTTCTCCGTGGCGGAATGTGCGTCAGCATGCGGGAACCGTAATACGCGAAGCCCTGCAAACCCGACATATATTCAGCTTGTCGGCCCAGTCACCCGTCTCAGTCCGCGACTCCGGCCACCTGCCCGGACCCATGGCCTCCGGTCACCGCTCTCACCCGGTCGGCTCCAGCTGCGCGTCCCTGCGCACCAGAGCCGCGTACCGTCCGTCGCGCTCCAGCAGTTCCTCGTGCGTGCCGCGTTCGGCGACGCGCCCGGAGTCCAGCACCACGATCTGGTCGGCGCCACGGACGGTGGACAGCCGGTGGGCGATGGTGATCGTCGTACGGTTCGCCGACAGGGCGTCGATGGCCTCCTGCACGGCGGCCTCGGTCCGGGTGTCCAGGGCGCTGGTCGCCTCGTCCAGGATGAGGACCGGCGGATCGCGCAGGATGGTGCGGGCTATGGCGAGGCGCTGCTTCTCGCCGCCGGAGAAGCGGTGACCGCGCTCGCCCACGACCGTGTCGTAGCCGTCGGGCAGCGCCGCTATGTGGTCGTGGATCTGCGCCGCCCTGGCCGCGGCGTGCAGTTCCTCGTCCGTGGCGCCCGGTTTGGCGAAGCGCAGGTTCTCCGCGACGGAGGCGTGGAACAGGTACGTCTCCTGCGAGACCACACCGACCGCGCGGGCGAGGGTGTCGAAGTCCAGGTCGCGGACGTCGACCCCGTCGAGGGTGACCCGGCCACCGGTGACGTCGTAGAGCCGCGGCACCAGGTAGCCCAGCGTGGACTTGCCCGCGCCGGTGGGACCGACGACCGCGAGGCTGCCGCCGGCGGGGACGGTGACGTCGACGCCGTCGAGGACGGGGCCGCCCTTGTGGTCGTAGCGGAACTCGACCTCCTCGAAGCGGACTTCGCCCTTGACCCGGTCGAGGTGGACCGGCCGGGGCCGCTCGGTGATGTCGATCGGCAGGTCCAGGTACTCGAAGATGCGCTGGAAGAGCGCGAGGGAGGTCTGGATCTGGACGCCGGTGGCCAGCAGGCTCACCGCCGGTCGGAACAGGCCCTGCTGGAGCGAGACGAAGGCGACGATGGTGCCGAGCGAGACCTGGGGGCCGCCGAACTGGAGGGCCAGGCCGGCCGTCCAGTAGATGACGGCGGGCATGGCGGCCATCACGATGGTGATCACGGCCATCCGCCAGCGCCCGGCCATGTTCGACCGGACCTCCAGTTCGACCAGCCGCTCGGACTCTCCGGCGAAGGAGCCGGTCAGCGAATCGGTGCGGCCCATGGTGCGGCCGAGCAGGATACCGCTGACCGAGAGCGACTCGGTGACCGTGGCGGCCATCGCGGCCATCTGCTTCTGGCGCTCGGTGGTGATCCGCTTGCGTTCGTTGCCGACGCGGCGGCTGATCCAGACGAAGGCCGGCAGCAGGAGCAGCGAGACGACGGTGAGCCGCCAGTCGAGGGCGACCATCGCGACGACGGTGGCGACCACGCTGGTGGCGTTGGAGACCAGGGAGGTGGCGGTGGAGGTGACCGTCGCCTGCATGCCGCCGATGTCATTGGCTATGCGGGACTGCACCTCGCCGGTGCGGGTGCGGGTGAAGAAGGCCAGCGACATGCGCTGGAGCCGGCCGTAGACGGCGGTGCGCAGGTCGTGCATGACGCGCTGGCCGACGGTGGTCGAGATCAGCGTCTGGAGCACGCCGAAGACGCTGGAGAGGACCGCGCTGAGGATCATGCCGAGCGCGAGCAGGCTCAGCAGGCCGGTGCGGCCGCGCGGGATGGCGACGTCGAGGATCTCCTTGAGCAGGAACGGCGTGGCCACCGAGACCAGCGAGGAGGCGCCGACCAGCAGGCCGACGACGGCGAGCCGCCCGCGGTAGGGACGGAACAGCTTGAGGATCCGCCGCCACTGCCGGGGCCTGTCCTTGGCGTCGGCGGGCGGGGTCCAGGAGGATTCACGGTCGGGATGCATGGGCTCCTACGGAGGTGAGCGGTCGCGGGCCGGGGCCGGCCGACGATGACGGAACGGATCGTAGCTCATTGTTACCTACACTCACAATGAACCGCATCCTGATATTGTTCCCGCATGACCACCCCCGACCCCGAGGGACTGCTCGCCGAGCAGTTGCTGCGACTCACCCGCCGGGTGCACCGCATCCAGAAGCGCCATCTGGAACAGCGCGAGCTGGGCATCACACCCGCCCAGTCCCGGTTGCTGCGCACCCTCGCGCACTACCCCTCCCCTCCGCGCATGACCGACCTCGCCGAGCGCCTGGAGGTGGTGCCGCGCGCGGTGACGACGCTGGTCGACGCGCTGGAGGCGAGCGGCAAGGTGCGCCGGGCGGCGGACCCGGCGAACCGGCGCGTGACCCGGATCGAGCTGACCGACGAGGGGCGCGCGGCCCTGCGCGAACTGCGCGGGGCGCGCCGCTCGGCGGCCGAGGAGATACTCGCCCCGCTCACCGAGAAGGAGCGCGAAGTGCTCGGCGTCCTGCTGGACACCCTGGTCGACGGGGAAGCCGCCAAGTCCTGCTGACCCCCCGGTGCGACAGGCGGGACCGGCCGCGCCGAAGGGCTTCCGGACAGAGCTGCTAGCAGCCCTTGCGGTCCAGCGTCAGCGCTCCCTGCGCGGTGGCCAGCGTGTGGTCGTAGCAGCCGCCCGAGCCGTACGAGCGGTAGCGCTCCGACGAAGTGCCGACCGCGTGCCGCTGCTCGCGCGGGGCGTCGAGGGTGTAGGAGGCGTCTCCGCGGTAGGTGTCGTCCAGCCGCGACCACGTCATGCGCCGGCCGCCGCGCAGCTCGGTCTCGACGGCGCGGTCGCCGAGCGTCAGCACGGTGCGCAGCCGGCTGTCGGAGCCGATGGTGGTGGCGCCGTCGAGGGTGTACGTCCGCAGCGTGTGCGCCGACCGGGCGGGGCCGGACCCGGTGGTGGTGACGGTCTGGTCGTCGGTCCAGGTCGCGTCCAGCCCGTCCGAGTTCTCGTCATCGGTCCAGCGGTGGACGGACGTGTCGCAGAGGGTCCGGGTGACGGTGGTGGTCACTCGTCCGTGGGAGGTGTCGAGATATCCGCTGACGGTGAGCCGGTGCCCGGCGTCGGTGTCCACCCGGTTCTCCGAACCAGGCGTGTAGGTGGAGGTGTTGGCCATGCCTGTCGCCGCGTCCTCGGTGACCGCCCCGGTGAGGTGGTCGCGGTGCGCGTCCTGCCAGACCAGCACGTTCACCGGAGTGCTCCAGCCGGCCTGCCCCGCCGGCACGCCCACCACGGACACCTCGACGTGGTGCGGACGGCCGTCGTCCAGCAGCCCGGCGAAGGGCGTGAGGTCGTACTCGATGGGCCGGACGTCGAACGCGCCGGGGGCGGGTATGACGTACCAGAGGAACGGGTCGGACCAGCCGCCGGTCCAGACGTTCGGAAAGGGGGCGGCGATGCCCGCCGTCCGGCCGTCGACCTTGATCTGCACCTCGCGGTAGGGGCCGTGATCGGCCTTGCAGGAGTACGACGCGGGGTCGGCCACCGTCAAGTACCAGAACTCCTCGCAGCCGCCGCCGGATCCGGTCGCGTAGACCTCGGCGACGATCCGCTCGCTGTTGCGCGGCGCGGTGAGCGTCGTGCCGTCGGGCGTGTCCGTGAGGGTGAGCACACGGTCCGGGGTCCGTTCGGCGGGACCGCCCGCGTAGAACGTCAGGGTGACGTGGACGTCGATGACGCCGGTGTAGGTGCCGTCGACCACGTTACCGATCAGCATCTCGACATCCCGCGGGCTGCGGAAGGTGTCGCTGTAGCGGGTGACGTCCTTCTCGACGTGCCAGGCGATGCCGTCCGGCGAGGGCTCCGGCGTGGAGGTGCGCAGGATCTCGACCCCGCCGACGTGCAGATAGCCGAGCCGGTCGTACTGACGGCCCTTCACCGTGCCGTCCAGGCGGAGTACGACCTTGCTCCACCGGTCGCCGCAGCCCTTGGGCGGGGTGTACGTGCCCCGATAGGGGGTGAAGTCGCGGAACTGCGTGTCGGCCAGGGTGACCTGGCAGGACTTGGTGTGCGGCCGGGCGACGGGCGGGGCGGCGGTCACCGGATCGTGCCAGTCGGTGCCGAACTCGGCGGGGACGTCGGCGGTCCGCGCGGTCGCGGTCCCGGCGCCGAAGAGCGCGCCGACCAGGAGGACCGCCACGGCAAGCATGGACATGACTATCCGTTGTCTCATGGGCGGTGTTCTACGGGGAGTTGGGCGCGCCCGCAATGAGGCATCGAGGAGGGGAGCCCGCCGCACGGACCACATCTGGCGCGTTGTCACTCTGACAGACATTTAGTGCTATGAGCTGATCAGGCTGACATAGTGCGCTCATGGAGATCATGTCAGTGGACAGCCCGGCGGGACCCCCCAGCCAGGGGCCAGGGAAGGCGGGCGGAACGAGACGCCACCGCCGCACGGCCCTCGCCCTCGCCGGTGCCCTCACTCTCACCGGGGCCGCCATCTGCTACGACCTGCTCCCGCGCACGGGCCACGGCGCACGCGCGCCCGGCCCGGCCGCCGCACCGGGGCACGCCGCCGCCCCGGGCCCGGCGGAAGGCGCTCCCCCGTCCCCGGGCGCCCCCGGCATCGGCGACCCGCTGATGCCGCTCGCCGGAAACGGCGGCTACACCGTCCGCCGTTACACGCTGGACTTCGACTGGCAGGCGCCGCGGACGCCGTTCGAGGCGGGCGCCACCATCGACGCCGCCGCCACCCAGGCGCTGTCCCGCTTCGACCTCGACTTCGCGGGCAACACGCTGCACCGGGTCACGGTCGACGGCGCACCGGCCGGATTCGTACGCGCCGGAGACGAACTCGCCGTCACCCCCGCCCGGCCGATCCCTCGCGGCCACGCCTTCACCGTCCACGTCGCCTACACCGCCGATCCCACCCGGCAGCGCCACCGTGACGACGCGATCCGGGACTACGGCTGGGTGCCCACCCCCGACGGCACGGTGGTCTGCGCCCAGCCCGACGGCGCCAAGATGATCTTTCCGGCGGACGACCATCCGAGCCTGCGCGCACCGATCACCTTTCACGTCACCACCCCCGCGGACATCGGCGCGGTGGCCAACGGACGCCTCGTCAGCACGACCAAGCTGCCGGGCGGCCGCGTCGAACGGACCTACGACTCCGAGCAGCCGATCGCGGCTCAGCTGGTCCAGCTGGCGATCGGCAGGTTCCGCGTCGTCAACAGCCGGGGGCCGCACGGACTGCCGGTCCGTGACGTGGTCCCGGACGACCTCGTCGGCGACACCGAGGAGTACCGCTCACTCACCCCGGAGCACCTGGCCTGGCTCGAACAGCGGCTCGGACCGTATCCGTTCCGCCGGTACGGCGTGCTGGTCGGGGACACCGAACTGCCGGTGGCGCTGGAGACCCAGTCGTTGTCAGTCGTACCGAAGGACGATCTGCTCGGCGGCCGGGTCCAGGCGGAACGCAATCTCGTGCACGAGCTGACGCACCATTGGACCGGGGACAGCGTCGCCATCCGGCGCTGGTCCGACCTGTGGCTGAGCGAAGGTCACGCCCGCTTCTACGAACGGCTGTACTCCGACTCGCACGGCGGCGTCAGCCTGGACGACGCGATGCGCGACGCCTACGAGCAGCACGACCAGTGGCGCCACGACGACGGCGCGCCCGCCGAACCCGGCGCCGGCACGCTGTTCAAGGTGATGCGCTACGACGGGTCGGCCCTGGTGCTGTACGCCCTGCGGGAGAAGGTCGGCGCCGGGGTCTTCGAGCGGATCGAGAAGTCCTGGGTGAGCACCTACCGGGGCCGCGCGGCGGGCACCCGGGACTTCGTCGACCTCGCCTCCCGGGTCGCGAAGCAGGATCTGAGACCCTTTCTGACCGCCTGGCTCTACGGACCGCACACCCCGCCCATGCCGGGCCACCCCGACTGGCGGGTCGACCCGGTCGAGGACTGACCCGGATGTCCTCCGTCACCCGCCCGGACGGGTGCCCGCGCTGACGGGCCGTCGGAGCGGAGCCGCTGCCCGCCGACCGGGTGGCCTCTGCCGGGCCGCTGGTCCACCCCGGTGACGGTTGGCGCGACGGGACACGCGGGGCACGGAAACGTACAAGGGGTGGTTGTCAGGGGCAACTCCATTGTCCTGGCTGCGAAGAGCGCGATGAACATGTTTGGAGACCCGTGCCATGAAAAGACCCACCGCCCCACGTGTCCCCAACGGCCGCGTGTGCCGTCTGACCGCATGCGCCATCGGATCGGCGGCCCTGCTGGCGCCGCTGCTGCTCACCCCGATGACCGACGACGACGCGCCCGAGCAGCGCCTCCAGATCGCCTTCACCGACGCCGCCCACGACTTCCATGTGCCACGCAGTGTGCTGATGAGCGTGTCCTATGTGCAGACCCGCTGGGACGCCCACCCGGGCTCCCCGAGTGTCGCGGGCGGCTACGGGCCGATGCATCTGGTGGACACCAGCCGGTTCCCGGCCGCATCGCCCACCCCCGGCGTCCAGGGCGGTGGCGCGCTCCAGCCCAGCGCGGGGGCGGCGGGCGCGCCGGCCGCGCGGCCGGACGGTGTCCTGGCCGGCCGGTCCGTGAAGCCGGCGGACCTCCAGCGCGCCGCCCGGCTGACCGACGTCCCGGCCGGGCGCCTGCGCACGGACGCCGCCGCCAATGTGCGCGGCGGCGCCGCCCTGCTGGCGGCGACCCAGCAGCAGCTGGGCAAGCCCTTGAGCGAGGATCCGGCGGACTGGTGGGAGGCGGTGGAACGTTTCCCCGGCACTCCTGACATCACCTCGGCCGCCACCTATGCGAACGATGTCTTCGCGGTGATCCGCAAGGGCGCCCACCGCACCACCGCCGAGGGACAGGAGGTCTCTCTGCCCGCGAGCCCCTCCGTGCGCCCCCACACCGTCCGGACCGAGAAGCCCCGGCACGCCAAGGGGACGGAGTGCCCGGCCGAGGTGTCCTGCGACTGGCTCGCGGCGCCGTACGTGGAGATCGACGACGACGGCGACTACGGCAACCACGACCTCGCCGACCGGCCGCGCGACCAGAAGATCGAGTACATCGTCATCCACGACACCGAGGCCAGGCTGTCGAGCATGTTCCAGACGGTCCAGGACCCGACCGAGGCGTCCTGGCACTACTCGATCCGCTCCAGCGACGGCCACGTCACCCAGCACATCCAGACCAAGGACGAGGCCTGGCACTCCGGCAACCAGTACGTCAACGCCCGCTCCATCGGCATCGAGCACGAGGGCTTCCTGCGGCAGCCGGGCACCTGGTTCACCGAACAGATGTACAGGACCTCGGCCCGCCTGGTGCGCTACCTGGCCAAGAAGTACGGCATCCCGCTCGACCGGCAGCACATCTTCGGCCACGACAACGTGCCCTCGCCGACCGGTGACTCCATCCCGGACATGCACGACGACCCGGGCCCCTTCTGGGACTGGCGCCACTACTTCGACCTCCTCGGCGCACCCCTCAAGGCCACCGCCGGGCCGAACAGCGACATGGTGACGATCCTGCCCGACTACGCCACCCACTCGCCCAAGTTCACGGGCTGCCTCAAGCCCGGGGCACCGTGCCCGAAACACGGTTCCAGCGCCGTCCGCATGTACACCCGTCCCGACGAGAGGGCACCGCTGATCCAGGACCCGGGCCGTCACCCGGACGGCGGGGAGTCCACGCTGGACGTCGACGACCTGGGGGCGCGTGCCTCCGCCGGGCAGACCTTCGCGGTCGCCGAACGCCGCGGCGACTGGACGGCGGTCTGGTACCAGGGCCGCAAGGCATGGTTCAAGAACCCGAAGAAGCAGGCGACGGCTGTCGGCGCGGCCGGCAAGATGGTGACGCCCAAGGCGGGCCTGGACGAGATCCCGGTCTTCGGTCGTGCCCTGCCCGAGGAGGACGCCTATCCGGAGGGCATGGAGGAGGAGCCCGAGGCACCGCTCCCCTACCACTTCCGCGCGGGCCAGCGGTACGTCACCGAGGGCACCATCGACAGTTCCTTCGTGCCGCGCTCGGCCTTCGTCGAAAGCCCGGAGCCGGTGGTCAAGGGCGACGAGACCTACTACCAGATCCAGTTCGACCACCGGATCGCCTACGTCCGCTCCAGCGATGTGGACGTGGTCGGCTCGACCGTCGCGGCGGGACCTTCCTCGGCGACCCGGGGCGGCTCGACGGACAACTGACGGCCGCGCGGCCCTCAGGCGCCGAGATCCGCCCGGTCCCCCATCACCACCACGGGGTGCCGGGCCGGGTCGAGCGTGCGCAGCAGCGTCTCCATGGCGCTCTTCGGCATGCTCACGCAGGCCGAGGTGCCGCTCCCGTGGTCCAGGTGGAGCCAGATCCCGCCGCCCTTGTCCGCGCCCCAGGGGCGGGCGGCGTCGCGAGGCGGGGTGCCCGGCACACGGTTGTAGTCGATGGCGATGACGTAGCCGAAGTCGTGCTGGTACGCCTTGGGCCATGCCTTCGGGGACGCGTAGGCGTAGGTGTTGTGGTCGTACGGCAGCTTGCTCCCCGGATCGGCGAAGGTACCGCCCGCGTCGGACAGCGTGAAGACGCCCACCGGGCTGCGCTTGTCGTCCTCGTGGTGGTCGAAGGTCCAGCCGCGCCGCCCGTTGTGCGCCGCCCAGCTGCCCTCCCGGTGCCAGCCACCGCCCTGCCGCACGTAGAGCACGACTTCGGACTCGGCGGAATCCCGGCTCTTGCCGTACACCGCCACGACCTGGCGGGACCGTGCCGGTATCCGCGCGTACAGACGTCTGCCGACACCCGGTACGCGGGC
This sequence comes from Streptomyces malaysiense, assembly GCF_000980885.2. Taxonomy (GTDB): domain Bacteria; phylum Actinomycetota; class Actinomycetes; order Streptomycetales; family Streptomycetaceae; genus Streptomyces; species Streptomyces malaysiense. The sequence goes on from NZ_LBDA02000116.1 coordinate 11,555, forward strand.
CGGGTCGGGGGCGTGCGCGGTGCCGGAAGCGGTCGACGCGGCCGGGCCGTGGCCGCCGGGCGCGGTGCTGGGCGAGGCCGTGCGACAGGCCGAAAGGGTCGCGAGGAGCAGGGTTCCGAGGACCGCCGCCAAGCGCCTTGAGCGCCGCACACTGTCCATATGCACCCGGCCATGCTGACATGACGGCCGATTGACGCGAAAACCGTTTGAAATTCACGACTCTGCGAAGCGACCCTTTCACGGCTTGTCCCGGGCCGCCGCCACCCCCGGCTGCCGCCGTCGTCTGACACGCTGTCACGAGCCATCTGGACGTCATGCAGATTCACGACCTTCCCTATCCCGACCCCGGCGTGCCCGACGCACGCTCGGGGCCCCGATTCCTGTGGTGGCTCTGGCGCAACCAGCTGGGCGGCCAGCTCAAGGCGTTGGCCTGGGGACTGCTCCATTTCGTCGCCGTCTCCGCGCTGCCCTTCTGCGTCGGCTTCGCCGTACAGGCCGTCGTGGACCGGTCCGGCACCCGGCTGGCCCTGACGGGCGCTCTGATGCTGTTGTGCGGCACGGCCATCGCGGTGGGCGACACCTTCCTGCACCGGGCCGCCGTCACCAACTGGATCACCGCAGCCGCCCGCGTCCAGCAGCTCCTCGCCCGCAAAGCGGCCGAACTCGGCTCGGTGCTCACCCGGCGGGTGGCGGCCGGCGAGGTGGTCGCCGTGTCCACCGGAGACGTGGAGAAGATCGGCTGGTTCGTGGAGGCGGTGTCCCGCTTCACCGCCGCCGCGGTGACGGTGGTCGTCGTCTGTGCCGGCCTCCTCGTCTACCAGCCCGCGCTCGGCACGGTGGTCGCCGCCGGACTCCCCGTCGTGGCGGTCGCCGTGCTACCGCTGCTGCCGCGCGCCACCCGCCGCGCGGACGTACAGCGCGAAAAGGCGGGTCGCGCCACCGAGCTGGCCTCGGACACCGTCGCCGGACTGCGGGTGCTGCGCGGGATCGGCGGCGAGGAACTCTTCCTCGACCGCTACCGCCACGCCTCCCAGGAGGTGCGGCACGCGGCCGTGCGCAGCGCCCGTATGTGGTCGCTGATCTCTGCCGTGCAGGTGCTGCTACCGGGTCTGCTGCTGATCGCGGTCGTCTGGTACGGCGTGCATCTGGTCCGCGAGGGCCGCATCGCCGTCGGTGAACTGGTCACCGTCTACAGCTCGGTGATGGTCCTCAGCTATCCCTTGCAGCACTTCGAAGAGATCGCGATGTCCTACTCCTTCTCCCGCCCGTCGGCCAAGCGAGCCGCACGGGTGCTGTCGTTGGAAAGGTCGGCGGTGGCGGGGGGAGCCGCTCGCGGAGCGGCGGGCGGTGACCGGGCGGAGGTGCCCCGCGGCGATCTGTACGACCCCGCCACCGGACTGAGCGCCCCGGCCGGCCGGCTCACCGCGGTGGTGTGCGGCGATCCGGACACGGCAGGCCGGCTCGCGGAACGGCTCGGCGGCCACCCCACCGAACCGGGCCGCCCTGTGCTGCTCGGCGGGACGCCCCTGGACGGCCTCCCCCTGGACCTCGCCCGGACCGCCGTCCTCGTCCAGGACAAGGACCCGGTGCTGCTCTCCGGCACCCTGCGCGAGCTGCTCGACGTGCCCGCGTCCGGCGCCGTCACGGCCGCGGACGCGCTCGCGGCCGCGCGGTGCGAGGACGTTCTGGACGCCCTGGTGCAGGGCTCCCTGGTCGCCGCCGACCCGATGGACGCCCGCATCACCGAGCGCGGGCGGTCCCTGTCCGGCGGCCAGCGCCAACGGCTCGCCCTGGCCCGGTCCCTGGTCACCGACCCGGAAGTGCTGGTCCTGGACGAGCCGACCTCCGCGGTCGACTCGCACACCGAGGCACGCATCGCCGAGGGACTGCGCCGACTGCGCTCGGGGCGCACGACGGTGGTGTTCACCTCCTCACCGCTGCTCCTGGAGCGCGCCGACCGGGTGGTCCTGGTCCACGAGGACGAGGTCGTGGCGACCGGGACGCACCGGGAGCTGTTCGAGAGCGATCCCCGGTACCGGGCCGTGGTGACAAGGGAGACGGACGACCAACCGGCCGCCGACGACGAGGACGCCCTGCTGGACGCCCTCGGGGAGCTTGCAGAGATCGAGGAGAGCGCATGATCGGCGTCGCACCACCGGCCCACGACCCGGCGGCCCCGACGACCGCCGCCACCCTGCCCGTCGGCACGGCCGCGACCGTTCGCGCCTACGTCGCCGAGCTGTTCCGCCGGCATCGCCGGGCCTTCCTGCTGCTGATCACCGTGAACACGGTGGCCGTGATCGCCTCGATGACCGGTCCCTACCTGCTCGGCGACCTGGTCCAGCGCCTGTCGGACGGCGAACGGGAGCTGCGTCTCGGCCTCACCACCGGCCTGTTCCTGCTGGCGCTCGCCGTACAGGCGGTGTTCGTCCGGCAGGTGCGGCTGCGCGGTGCGATGCTCGGCGAACGGATGCTCGCCGACCTGCGCGAGGACTTCCTCGTCCGCTCGGTCGGCCTGCCCCCGGGCGTGCTGGAGCGCGCGGGCACCGGCGACCTGCTCTCCCGCATCACCACCGACATCGACCGGCTGGCCAACGCCATGCGCGAGGCCGTACCGCAGCTCGCGATCGGTGTCGTATGGGCCCTGCTGCTGCTCGGCGGGCTGGTGGTGACGGCCCCGCCGCTCGCGGCCGCCGTGCTGCTCGCCGTGCCGGTGCTGGTGGCCGGGTGCCGCTGGTACTTCAAGCGGGCACCCGCCGGCTACCGCTCGGAGGCCGCCGGGTACGCGGCCGTCGCCGCCGCGCTCGCCGAGACCGTGGACGCGGGTCACACCGTCGAGGCGCACCGTCTGGGCGCACGCCGCGTCGCCCTGTCCGAGCAGCGGATCAAGTCCTGGACCGCGTGGGAGAGGTACACGCTCTGGCTGCGGTCCGTGCTGTTCCCTGTCATCAACGCCACCCATGTCATCGTCCTCGGCTCGGTCCTGATGGTGGGCGGAACGCTCGTCCTGCACGGCTGGCTGGGGGTGGGGCGGCTGATCACCGGCGCGCTCGTGGCCCAGATGCTCGTCGACCCGGTCAACCTGATCCTGCGCTGGTACGACGAGGTGCAGGTGGCCCAGGTGTCGCTCGCCCGCCTCGTCGGGGTCCGGGAGATCGAGCCGGGCGCCGGGGACGCGTCGGTGGCGCCCGAGGGACGGGACGTGCACGCCGACCGGGTGCGCTTCGGCTACCGGGAGGGCGTCGACGTGCTGCGCGAGGTTTCCCTCAGGGTCGCGCCGGGCAGCCGGCTCGCCCTGGTCGGCCCCTCGGGCGCGGGCAAATCCACCCTGGGACGGCTGCTCGCCGGGATCTACGCGCCCCGGGACGGCCGGATCACCCTCGGTGGGGCCGAGCTGGCCCGGATGCCGGCCGAACGTGTCCGCTCGCACGTCGCCCTGGTCAACCAGGAACATCACGTCTTCGTCGGCTCCCTGCGGGACAACCTCCTGCTGGCCCGCGAGGGCGCCGACGACGCGGAGCTGTGGGCGGCCCTGGGCGCCGTGGACGCCGACGGCTGGGCTCGGGCGCTGGACGAGGGCCTGGACACCGAGGTCGGGTCCGGCGGGCTGACGCTGACCCCGGCGCAGGCCCAGCAGATCGCGCTGGCCCGGCTGGTGCTGGCCGATCCGCACACACTGGTCCTGGACGAGGCGACGTCGCTCCTGGACCCGCGCGCGGCCCGTCATCTGGAGCGGTCCCTGGCCCGGGTCCTGGACGGCCGCACGGTCGTCGCCATCGCCCACCGGCTGCACACCGCCCACGACGCCGATGTGATCGCCGTGGTGGAGGCCGGGCGGATCAGCGAGCTGGGCAGTCATGACGACCTGGTCACGGCGGGCGGCGCCTACGCCGCCCTGTGGCGGTCCTGGCACGGCTGAGTGCCCGGCCCCGGCGGTCCCCTCGTGGGTTGCCCGGGGCCCGTGCCGTTGCGCGGTGGTGAGCAGCAGTGGAAGGCTGGGGAACGGCACCGGCTCGGGTTTCGCCCGGGAACCTCCCGGTCCGCGCCGTGCGACATCCGTGCCGCGTGTGCCGACGGCCCGCCGCCCACTTGGGCGGCAACCGGCCGTCCTCACCACCTGGAGGTAGTCGTGGACAGCGCCGACAGCTGGGGGGACGACGTCTACCAGCCCGATCCCGATCCCTCCGAGGGCCGGGAGGACTCGGGGGTGCTCGACGTCGAGGACACTCTGGACTTCGACGGTGTCGACGACCCCCTCGACCGCGGCTGGTCTCCTCCGGAGCGCCCCTGGGCGGTGGAACACGACGGCGTGACCGCGGCGGAGCGCAAGGCGGGCGAGACCCTCGACCAGCGCCTCGCCGAGGAGATACCCGACCGGGAGGCTCCCGACGGCGACGGCATCGGCGATTGCGCGGGCACCGACGGGGAACTCCTCGACAACGAGGTCGGCGATCTGCGCTCCGGCCGCCTGGTGGCACCCGACGAGGGAGCGCACGAGGACGAGGAGGCCGCCCTCGTGGCCAGCGACGTCGGCATCGACGGCGCCGCGGCCTCCGCCGAGGAGGCCGCGATGCACATCGTGGACGAGGACTCCCTCTCGGGTTGACCTCCGGGCCACGGCGGCCCCGTCCGCGCCCGGCCCGGCCACCCCGCACAAGGAGCCGCCATGCAGCAGGACAAGCACCCCGAGTACCACGCCGTGGTCTTCCGGGACCGCGCCGCCGGCTACGCGTTCCTGACCCGGTCCACCGCGCGGAGCGAGCAGAGGATCGACTGGGACGACGGCGAGTCCTACCCGGTGATCGACGTGGAGATCTCCTCGGAGAGCCACCCCTTCTACACCGGCAAGGCCCGCCAGGTCGACACCGAGGGCCGCATCGCCCGCTTCGAGCGCCGCTACGGCGAGGCGGGCGCGGGCGCGGGCGACGCCACCTGATCCGGCCTGCGGCCTCAGATCACGTTGAGGGCTGCCGCGCAGCCCACGCCGCCGAGCACCATGAACACCGGCATCAGCACCTTCAGCTCGACCCAGCTGCCCGCCCGGAACCGGATCGCCTTCGGCGGTCCCACCGGGTACCAGCGCCGGCGCCCGAGCGGGATCGGCCACAGGATCGGGCAGCCCGAGACCGTCAGCGCGTCCCCGATGTCGTGCACCAGCGCGCCCAGCACGATCGGCAGCCCCAGCCACATGTACGCCTGACCGGGCTCGGTGAACAGCCAGTCCGAGCCGTTGCCCGGCTTGTCGAGCACACCCGCCAGGATCCACGCGGAGGCCGCCGCCAGCAGCCAGACCAGTATGTCGCTGCTGGAGCCGCGGGCCGCCCGCCACAGCAGTCCCTCGATCGCCAGCACCATGTGCACGAACAGGATCGCCAGCACCGCCCAGCGGCCCCCGGTGATCGCCGCCGCCGAGGCGCCGGCGCCTATCAGGACCGCCCACACCCAGGTGTGCGTCAGCGTGCGGTGGCCACCGGAGCGGCGCGGGTCGCCCTTCTTCCTGGTCGCCTTGTAGACGGCGTAGGACAGCTTGTCCACGATCTCGCAGAGCCAGTGCGAGATCGGCCCGAAGGCGCGTGAGATGGTAGCTGCCTTGTGGTCGAGGTCCGGTGCGAGCGCGGCGCCCGCGCAGATCAGGGCGCCGACCAGCAGGACCGGCCAGGGCATCGGGTGCCCGGCCGCGGCGGCGGCCGCCCCGACACCGAGCCAGGCCGCGGCCCCCGACAGTGAGTGTGCTGGTCCCATCATGGCCGCTTTCCGCCCCATTCCTCATATACCGCTGTCCAGTTGACACGGTGCGCTGACGCCCCGTCGGCGACACAGCGTAGCTGCCATGATCTTCCCGGCCCCAGCCGATTGTCCGATCGGGGAGAAGGACAGGCAAGATGGGAGGGTGACCCTCATCGATCAGCTGCCGCCGACCGCCGACCCCGACGCCCTGTACGAAGCCTTCGAGTCGTGGGCCCAGGAGCGCGGCCTCACCCTCTACCCCCACCAGGAAGAGGCGCTGATCGAAGCGGTGTCCGGGGCGAACGTGATCGTCTCCACCCCCACCGGCTCCGGCAAGAGCATGATCGCCGCGGGCGCGCACTTCGCGGCGCTGGCCCGGGACGAGGTCACCTTCTACACGGCGCCGATCAAGGCGCTGGTGTCGGAGAAGTTCTTCGAGCTGTGCAAGCTGTTCGGCACCGAGAACGTCGGCATGCTCACCGGCGACGCGTCCGTGAACGCCGACGCTCCCGTGATCTGCTGCACCGCCGAGGTGCTGGCCTCGATCGCGTTGCGTGACGGCAAAGACGCGGACGTGGGCCAGGTCGTCATGGACGAGTTCCACTTCTACGCGGAGGGCGACCGTGGCTGGGCCTGGCAGATTCCACTGCTGGAACTGCCCCAGGCACAGTTCATCCTGATGTCGGCCACTTTGGGCGATGTGTCGTTCTTCGAGAAGGACCTCGCCCGCCGCACCGGCCGGCCGACCGCTGTGGTCCGCTCGGCGACCCGCCCGGTGCCGCTCTCGTACGAGTACAAACTGACCCCGCTCACCGAGACGCTCACCGAACTGCTGGAGAGCAAGCAGGCTCCGGTGTACATCGTCCACTTCACGCAGGCGCAGGCCGTGGAGCGGGCACAGGCGCTGATGAGCATCAACATGTGCTCGCGCGAGGAGAAGGACCAGATCGCCGAGCTGATCGGCAACTTCCGCTTCACCACCAAGTTCGGCCGCAACCTCTCCCGGTACGTCCGGCACGGCATCGGTGTGCACCACGCCGGCATGCTGCCCAAGTACCGGCGGCTGGTGGAGAAGCTCGCCCAGGCCGGTCTGCTGAAGGTCATCTGCGGCACGGACACGCTCGGCGTCGGCGTCAACGTGCCGATCCGCACCGTGCTGTTCACCGCGCTGACCAAATACGACGGCAGCCGGGTGCGAACCCTTCGGGCACGGGAGTTCCACCAGATCGCGGGCCGGGCCGGCCGGGCCGGCTTCGACACGGCGGGCCTCGTCGTCGCCCAGGCACCCGAGCATGTCATCGAGAACGAGAAGGCGCTGGCGAAGGCCGGCGACGACCCGAAGAAGCGGCGCAAGGTGGTGCGCAAGAAGGCGCCGGAGGGCTTCGTCGCCTGGACGGAGAACACCTTCCAGAAACTGATCGACTCGGAGCCCGAGCCGCTGACGTCCCGTTTCCGGGTGACGCACACCATGCTGCTGTCGGTGATCGCCCGGCCGGGCAACGCCTTCAAGGCGATGCGCCACCTCTTGGAGGACAACCACGAGCCGCGCAAGCAGCAGCTGCGGCACATCCGCCGGGCGATCGCGATCTACCGTTCGCTGCTCGACGGCGGCATCGTGGAGAAGCTCGACAAGCCCGACGCCGAGGGTCGCATCGTCCGGCTCACGGTCGACCTCCAGCAGGACTTCGCGCTCAACCAGCCGCTGTCCACCTTCGCGCTCGCCTCGTTCGAACTCCTCGACCCCGAGTCGCCGTCCTACGCTCTCGACATGGTCTCCGTGGTCGAGTCCACCCTGGACGACCCGCGGCAGATCCTCGTCGCCCAGCAGAACAAGGCGCGCGGCGAGGCGGTGGCCGCGATGAAGGCCGACGGCGTCGAGTACGAGGAGCGCATGGAGCGCCTCCAGGACGTCACCTACCCGAAGCCGCTGGAAGAGCTGCTCTTCCACGCCTACAACACCTACCGCAAGAGCCACCCCTGGGTCGGCGACCATCCGCTGTCGCCGAAGTCGGTCGTCCGCGACATGTACGAACGGGCGCTTTCCTTCACCGAGTTGGTGTCCTTCTACGAGCTGGCCCGCACCGAGGGAATCGTGCTGCGCTACCTCGCCAGCGCCTACAAGACACTCGACCACACCATCCCGGACGATCTGAAGTCCGAGGACCTCCAGGACCTGATCGAGTGGCTGGGCGAGATGGTGCGCCAGGTGGACTCCAGCCTGCTGGACGAGTGGGAGCAACTGGCGAACCCCGAGGAGATGACCGCCGAGCAGGCCCAGGAGAAGGCCGACGAGGTAAAGCCCGTCACCACCAACGCGCGCGCCTTCCGGGTGCTGGTCCGCAACGCGCTGTTCCGCCGAGTGGAGCTGGCCGCGCTGGACGAGGTCGAGGAACTGGGCGGGATGGACGCCGAGTCCGGCTGGGACGCCGACGCGTGGGGCGAGGCGATGGACAAGTACTGGGACGAGTACGAGGATCTCGGCACCGGCCCCGACGCCCGCGGCCCCAAGCTGCTGGTCATCCAGGAGGAGCCGCAGAACGGCCTGTGGCGGGTCCGGCAGATCTTCGACGACCCGAACGACGACCACGACTGGGGTATCAGCGCCGAGGTCGACCTCGCGGCCTCGGACGCCGAGGGCCGTGCGGTCATCCGCGTCACCGACGTCGGCCAGCTGTGACCACAGGAGAACCCCGCCCATGACGACGAACCCGGCCGAAAGACTGGTCGATCTGCTCGATCTGGAGCGTATCGAGGTCAACATCTTCCGTGGCCGAAGCCCGCAGGAGTCCCTCCAGCGGGTCTTCGGCGGCCAGGTGGCGGGCCAGGCCCTGGTCGCCGCCGGCCGCACCACGGACGGCGACCGCCCGGTGCACTCGCTGCACGCGTACTTCCTGCGCCCTGGTCGTCCGGGTGTGCCGATCGTGTACCAGGTGGAGCGGATCCGCGACGGGCGCTCGTTCACCACACGCCGGGTCACCGCGGTGCAGCAGGGCCGCACGATCTTCAATCTGACCGCCTCCTTTCACAAGCCCGAGGAAGGACCGTTCGAACACCAGCTGCCGCCGGCCCGTGAGCTGCCGCACCCCGAGTCGCTGCCGACGGTGGCCGAGGAGATACGCAAGCATCTGGGCGCGCTGCCGGACCAGTTGGAGCGGATGGTGCGCCGCCAGCCCTTCGACCTCCGGTACGCCGACCCCCTTCGCTGGAACGACGAGGAGGTCAAGGGAGCCGAGCCGCGCAGCGCGGTGTGGATGCGCGCGGTCGGCCCGCTGGGCGACGACCCGCTGGTCCACACCTGTGCACTGACCTACGCCAGCGACATGACGCTGCTGGACGCGGTGCGCATTCCCATCGAACCCCTTTGGGGCCGCCGGAGCTTCGACATGGCCTCGCTGGACCACGCCATGTGGTTCCACCGTCCGTTCCGCGCCGACGAGTGGTTCCTGTACGACCAGGAGTCACCGATCGCCACCGGCGGGCGAGGGCTTGCCCGCGGGCGGATCTACGACATCGAGGGGCGACTGCTCGTCTCGGTCGTACAGGAGGGACTGTTCAGGTCCCTTTAGCGGACCGCGTCGACCGGGCGTGATCCAGGCTGCTCAGACCTCTGCGGGCCGAGGCGCGCCCCGTCGCAGCCAGGTGCGCAGACGCCGTGTGGAGCGTGACGGCTCGTGCCCGGCTCCGGGGAACCGGGGTACGGGGGCCGGAACGGGCTGCCTACGCGGCACGTGTCGCCGCTCGGGTGCGCGTCCGCCGGAGATCCGGCGCGGCTCGACGGAGCGCACCAGCGGCTCCACCGGTGCCGGCCCGGCGGTGAGCGCCGTCGACTCGCCCGAGGTATCCGACGGCTCCGCCGGCGCCGGTGCAGGCATCGGTTCCACCGGTGCCGTGACCGTGCGCGCCAGGGGCGGGATCGGGCCTGCCGTCCGACGCGCCGGCGGACCGGTACGGCGGACGGTCGGGCGCGGCGCCGGTGACAGGGCCCGCGCCTCCTCGACCGAGTGCGCGAGGTCGCTGCGCAGCCACTCGATCTCGTCCGCGTCCTGCGCGGTCGCGATCCGCTCGGCGACATGGGCGAACGAGGTTCCGGCCAGAGTCCGGCCGGACAGCGCGGGCCGCAATCGGTTCATCCAGGCGCGCTCGTACGGATCCTCGACGACGTCGGCGACCTCGACGGGCGGGAGCAGGGCGGCGAGGGCACCGGCTCGGGCCCACGGGTCCTCGGCCTGGCGCAGCAGGGATCCCAGTTGCCGCATGCGCCAGTTGCGGGCGCGTAGGTCCACCCCCTCCGCGAGCTGGCCGCGCAGTGTCTCGGGTGTGCGGCCCTTGAGCAGGCGCGTGTTCTCGGGGACGGCCGCGAAGTGCTGCAGTTCCTCGGTGAGATAGAGCCAGACCACGGCGCCGTACCGGTTGACGTAGACCTTCGCGGGCACGAACAGGCCCAGCCGGGCGAGCCGGGTGAAGCGGCCGGCGGAGATGTCCATCAACTCGGCACCTTCGGCGGTACCCACGACGCGCACCCGGTCCTTGAACGCGTCCGGGAACCCGTCCTGCGCCCGGAGCCGGTCGATCTCCGCACGCTCCACCAGCCGGGCCCCTCCCCCGCCCTCATCAGGGACGGTCCGCACATGGCCGAGCTGGACGGCGAGATCGAACTCGCCTCGCAGCATCCCCAGTTCGCGAGCGGCTCGGCTCGGCGCGCAGAGGTCGGAGCGGACTGGTTCGAAGATGTGTGCCGACATGGCCGCACTCCCCCGTGGAGTCAGTGGCTCACGCCCGGTGCGATCGCCGTGCACACACCGTAGCCGGATCGGCGCATCACGCGGCAGACCTGTGGACAACTCCGTGAGGCTTCGAGAACGCGCAGGTCAGAGGCCTATGTCCGGCGCCCGCTCGGGTTTCCGGGCATCCACGCCGAGGTGCTCACCGACCCGGTTGACGAGCAGGGTCATCTCGTACGCTATCTGCCCCATATCGGCCTCGGCCCCGCTGAGCACGCACAGACAGCTGCCGGCACCGGCCGCGGTCACGAACAGCACGGCGTCGTCGTACTCGATCATCGTCTGGCGCACCGCCCCGGCACCGAAGTGACGCCCCGAGCCCTTCGCCAGGCTGTGCAGTCCGGAGGCCACGGCGGCGAGGTGTTCGGCGTCCTCGCGACGCAGGCCGGTGCTCGCGCCCGTGACTAGGCCGTCGTTGGACAGGATCAGTGCGTGCCGTACGTCGTCCACGCGTTCCGTCAGGTCGTCCAGGAGCCAGCCGAGTCCCTGGTTCTGCGCCATTTACGTCTCCCCCTGCGATCTCTCCTCCCTGGCCGGAGGAACCCTCCGCAAGCCTTCCCCACGTGCGGCGTACGGGCAAGCAGGACGGGCGCACGGCACAGAAGATGACCGACGAGGAATGGCGGGCATTCGCCCCAAAAGGCACTCTCGCCGGCAAACTGACCACCGTTCGCGCCGATGGGAGCCCGCATGTGACCCTGATCCGGCTCCTGCTGGACGGACGAATCGACCCTTCTCCCCGGCCAGAACACCGTGAAAGGGCGCAATCTGACCCGTGACGGGCGTGTCGCCCTGACCATGGACGACGACCGGCCGCCGCTCCATCTCGTGTTGCTCAGCGGCCGCGCCCGGCTGCCCGAGGACCCGGCGGAACTGCGCCACCGGGCCGCGCGGGTCGCCGTCCGGTGCAGGAGAGAGGACCGGGCCGAGGAGTTCGGCGCCCGCAACGGCGTTCCCGGTGAGCTGCTGGCGCACGTCAACGTCGGGGAGGTGGTGGCGATCCGGGACCTGACGGCCGGAGCGGTGCCCCGGGCGGACCGGCAGCCGCGGTGCGCCCGTCGCCGCACCCGGACACGCAAAGCACAGGGCCGCGAAAATCAGGGCATCATGCGGGTCATGAGCGACGACCACGCACATGTCCAGGAGTTCTTCACCGCACGGGCCGCCGAGTGGGACAGCAAGTTTCCCGACGACGGGCCGGCGTACGCGACCGCCGTGGCTGACCTCGGGCTGCGGGCGGGCGGCCGTGTGCTCGACGCGGGCTGCGGAACGGGGCGCGCGCTGGCCCCGTTGCGGGCCGCCGTGGGCCCCACCGGCATGGTGCTCGGCGCCGATCTGACCCCGGCCATGCTCGCGGCCGCCGTAGCGGCGGGGCGGGACCGGGAGGGAGCGCTGCTGCTCGCGGACGTGGCCGCCCTGCCACTGCGCTCGGAGTGCCTGGACGCGGTGTTCGCGGCAGGACTGATCGCCCATCTGCCACGCCCGGTGGAGAACCTGCGGGAGTTCGCACGGGTGGTACGGCCCGGCGGGCGGCTCGCCCTGTTCCATCCCATCGGCCGCGCGGCCCTGGCGGCGCGGCAGGGCCGGCAGATCACACCGGAGGACCTGCGGGCGGAGCCCAACCTCCTTGCTCTGCTGTCCCGTTCGGGGTGGCGCATGACGTCCTACGTCGACGAGGACGCCCGATTCCTCGCCCTCGCCGTACGCGAGAGCTGAGGGATCAGATGTTTGCGGCGACCGCGGCGGCGAAGGCACCGGGGTTGTCGAACATGACGTTGTGCCCGGCGCCGGGCACCGTCAGCACCCGTACGCCGGCCGCTTCCAGTCGTTCCAGGCCGTCGAGCCCACCGCTCTCCTCCCCCTGGAGGTAGACCCGGTCGATGTCCAGGCGTTCCAGGATCGTGCGCATGACCGGGTCGGAGCCGCGCCGCAGGCCGACGGCGCTGCGATGCAGGGCGCGCGGGTCCGCGAGCCGCATGGTGGCCGCCCACAGCGGACCGGCGGCGGCCAGGACGCTCGCGTACGCCTCCCCCACGAACTCGTCCTCCTCGTAGGCGGCGATCGCGCTGCTGCCCGCTGTCCGAGGTGGGAACGCGTCCAGATTGGCCTCACAGAGCACGAGCCGGGAGACGAGTTCGGGCCGCCGGTGCGCGAGCACGATGGCGACGGCGCCGCCCATGCTGTGCGCGATCAGTTCGGCGCCGTCGGCCCCGGCCGCGTCCAGCGCGGCCGCGACCGCGTCGGCGTGCTCCTCCAGTGTGTACCCGAAGCGCCGGGGCCGGTCGCTGAGACCGTGGCCGGGCAGGTCCATGAACAGGCTTCGTCTGCCCGCGAGTTCGGGGCGGGCCGCGATATGCGCGTGATAGGGCGCGGACATCGACCCCAGACCGTGGAGGTAGACCCGGGCGGGCTCCGCCCCCGAGACCTCGGTCCAGCGGATGCGGCTTCCCTCGTCATCGAACACGGCCTGCTGCACAGCGCCCTCCCTGTCGGCCTTGATCACCGAGCGACCATACATCGGCCTCGATGTATTACGTCAATGAAGTATTCATGGAACGCTGTACAGCGTCGCCGTACGCAAGAATGCGGGCATGCTCGAACTCGCCATCCTGGGATTCCTGTACGAGGCCCCGCTGCACGGGTACGTTCTGCGCCGCCGCATCGCGGCGCTCACCGGACATGTGAGGCCCGTCGCGGAGAGCACCCTGTATCCGGCGATCAAGCGCCTGGAGAAGGCCGGACTGCTGGTGCGGGCCACCGAGCCGGGAGCCGTGGCCGCGCCACGTCATGTGCTCCGGCTGACCGAGGAGGGCCGGCGGGAACTGCGGCGCCGGCTCGCCGAACCCGGACGGCGCGAGATCACCGACGAGAACCAGTGGTTCGTCCTGCTCGCCTTCCTGCGTCACCTCGCGGACCCCGCGGCCCAGACCGCGGTGCTGAACCGGCGGCTCGCCTTCCTGGAGGAGCCGACGAGCTTCTTCTACGACGGCGACCGGCCGATCCGTGCCGAGGAAGTGGACGACCCATTCCGGCAGGGCATCCTCACCATCGCGCGTGCCACGAGCCGGGCCGAACTCGGCTGGCTGCGCGACACCCTCGCGTCACTCGACGGAGCCTGAGGTGTCCAGGTGCCGCACCGGGCAGCCGCGCAGTCCCGGGACCGGGCGCGTGCCGAGGTCGGCCACTCGGTAACCGTTCGGATACCCCTTGATCTCCCGGTTCTGGCGCGCGAAGTGGGGTGCGCGGCGTGGCGGCAGCAGCCGCACCAGCCGGCCGCGCGCCCGGACGGCGCCGCGTACCAGGGCGACGGCGGCCGCGCCGGGCCGCTCGTAGCGGAACGCGTCCAGCAGCGGCTGGTCGAGCAGCGCGAGCACACCTGTGCGCAGCAGGGGCGCCAGGGGGCGTGGATACCAGGACGCCATCAGTTCGAGGGTGGCGTCCGAGACCCGACGGGCTCCTTCGTCCCAGCCGAAGTTCGCCTCCTCGTAGGTGTCGAGAAGGGTTTCGAACTCTTCGTAGGTCCTGGGGAGATCGGGGATGCCCATGTGCCGGCCGAGGGTCCGGTAGTACTCGGTGGCGGCGACGGCCTCGTGTCGGGACAGCCGGCGCCAGCCGTACGCGTCGATCCAGCGCTTGGGCACCACGACGAAAGTGCTGAGCACGTACCGCATGTCGTCGTCGCCGATGTCGTAGGCGCGGTGCATCTGGTTGATGCGACGGATGGCCGTGCGCCCCTGTTCGGCGGCGAAGCCGTGCTCCACGACGGTGTCGAGGAGCAGGGCGGTGTCGTCGTACCGCCTCTGGGTCTGGTCGGTCAGCTCGGCGGTGCGAGCGAGGAGGCGGCCGATGCTCGGGACGGCGTAGGTGCGGTACAGGGCCAGTTCGAGGGCGCGCGTGTAGTCCCAGGGGAATTCGTAGACGGCGCTGAGCCGGTAGATCTCCGGGGCATCCGCCACCGGGTCCAGCCGGCGGATCCGCTCCAGCCGTTCGAAGCGCTTCACCGCGTCGTCCCCCTGTCTGTCGCCGGAAGCCAACTCTATGTGGAGTGCGGACGGACGAACCATCACCGATCTGCCCTTTTCAGAAGGTGAGCGGGCACTTTCGTTCGGCGGGATCGGCGCTCTCGGTGGTCCCGGGGCGGGGGCGGTCTGGGGAAGTCCCGTGGAGACCGTGGTCGTTTCGCCCCCGTCCAGGGGGAAAGTTGCAGGTCCGCGTGGTGTGAGGAGTCGTGACAAGGTCCTTCCGTCCGCATTAGGGTGCGCGCGGTTGGACAAGCCACTGGGAGGCAGGGATGGCCGGGACGGACGATGGGGCCGTCGCCGCCGCGGACGATGCGCTGTATGTGCTGACGGCGGTGCTGCTGACACCGGCGCAGTTCCCGAGCGTACTGGGCGACGATTATCCGGAGTCGTGCGCGGCGCTGGGGCTCGCGCCCCGCGTGGACGGGTACGGCCTGGTGCTCGGGCAGGACGGCGACGGCGCCCGCTGGACGGTCGTCATCGACGATGTCTCGCTGGTCGCGGTGGCGATCGCGTCCTGGGACTGCGGCCTGGAGTACGAACTGTCGCCCGATGAGCACGCGATCGTGACCGCGTTGCCGGGGTGGCCGCTGGCGGTCGCCGTCGCGGCCCCTGGAGTCCCCGCGCCGCACGATCCCGCTCCCGAGACGGGCGAGCGGCCCCCGCTGTGTCCGCCGGACACCAGTGTCTGGGGCCCGGCTCAGCGACGCCTGGGTGCCGACGAGATAGCGGCTCAGTGGGCGGCCTGGCGGCAGCAGATCAACGACGACGAGTTCGCCCCGCCGGACGGACCGGCCCCCGCCGCCGAACCCTCGGCACGGCCCGAGGGGAGCGACAAGAAGCCCGAAGGCACCGCGGAAGCGCCGAAGGGCGGACACCGGGGGATCCGGCGGGTGCTCACGGAGGCCCGCGCCTACGTCGACTCACCGCCTCCGCTGGGCCGGGTGCGCTCCACCTTCGCCCCTGGTGACGCCCGCACGCTGCGCGCGGACGGACCCGGCTGGTCGATGGTGGCGCGCACCGACGACATCGCCTTCGTGCTGCTCGACGAGGAGCCCGGCGAGGTCCTGCCGGTCGGCCGCGGTCCGGAGCTGCCCGGACTGCTGGACGCCCTCGACAAGATGGCCGTACGACCCCTGTGATCAGGGGCGGTGCGGTGTCCGTCTCAGCGGCCGAGCTCCTTACGGGTGACCCGGCGCAGCCTGCGCCGCTGGGACGGGTCCAGTGCCAGGTAGGCGGCGGCCGGGATTCCCACCACGACCAGGAACACCACCCACCAGGGCAGCCCCAGGAGCAGCAGTATCAGACCGACCGCCACACCCCCTGCGGCGATCTTCGCATTTCTCGACATGAGCGTCGCCTCCTTCAACGGCCACCGCCGTTCTCTGCTGTGAGAACGGCCTCCCGCTCCCCGCGGTTCCGGGCCTCGCCCCTGAGACATCCCTGATGTGTGCCCCTAGTGGACCGGTTCCGCCGGGCGACGGCCACAGAGCGGGGCGAGACGACCCAGGTCACGGCGTCAGCATAAGGGGGGCGCTGCCAGGACGCCCACGGAAGAAGGCCGGGGAGCGGGACGCGTGCACGCCCCGCTCCCCGGCCTTCTTCCGTCACCGTCCCACGGGGCCGACCGTCAGGCGCGGGCGCCCAGCAGGTGGTCCATCGCCAGCTGGTCGAGGTGCTCGAACGCCATGCCGCGCGCGGCGGCGGCATCGACGTCGAAGTCCTCGAACGCGGTGCGGTCGGCGAGCAGGGCGTCCAGGCCGTCGGCCGCGGTCGGCCGGGCCAGCTGGTCCAGGCGCGCGGCACGCAGCGCCTCCCGCACCTCCGGGTCGGCGCGGAAGGCGGCGGCGCGGTCCTTGAGGATCAGGTAGTTGCGCATGCAGCCCGCGGCCGAGGCCCACACGCCGTCGAAGTCCTCGGTCCGGGGCGGCTTGAAGTCGAAGTGCCGCGGGCCCTCGTAACCCGCGCTCTCCAGGAGGTCGACCAGCCAGAACGCCGCCCGCAGGTCGCCGGCGCCGAACCTCAGGTCCTGGTCGTACTTGATGCCGGACTGGCCGTTGAGGTCGATGTGGAAGAGCTTGCCCGCCCACAGGGCCTGCGCGATGCCGTGCGGGAAGTTCAGGCCGGCCATCTGCTCGTGGCCGACCTCCGGGTTGACGCCGTACAGCTCCGGGCGCTCCAGTCGCTCGATGAAGGCCAGGGCGTGGCCGACGGTGGGCAGCAGGATGTCACCGCGGGGCTCGTTGGGCTTGGGCTCGATCGCGAAGCGGAGGTCGTAACCCTGGGCGGTGACGTACTCGCCGAGCAGGTCGAACGCCTCCTTCATGCGGTCGAGGGCGTCACGCACGTCCTTGGCGCCACCGGACTCGGCGCCCTCACGGCCGCCCCAGGCGACGTACGTCCTGGCGCCCAGCTCGGCCGCCAGATCGATGTTTCGGATCGTCTTGCGCAGCGCGTACCGGCGTACGTCGCGGTCGTTGGCGGTGAAGCCGCCATCCTTGAAGACGGGGTGGGTGAAGAGGTTCGTGGTGGCCATGGGCACCGTCATACCGGTGGCGTCCAGGGCCTGGCGGAACCGCTTGATGTGCGACTCGCGCTCGCTGTCGGAGGACCCGAAGGGGATCAGGTCGTCGTCGTGGAAGGTCACTCCGTAGGCGCCCAGCTCGGCCAGGCGCCGCACCGTCTCGACCGGGTCGAGCGCGGGACGGGTGGCGTCGCCGAACGGGTCCCTTCCCTGCCAGCCGACGGTCCACAGACCGAAGGTGAACCTGTCCTCGGGGGTGGGCTGGAAGCTCATGGCGCGGCTCCTTGTTCCGTACGACTATTTCGTCATGGCCGTTTACAAATTAGTATGCGACCACGCCTCTGGGAAGAGACAAGGTGTCTTCGACCACAAGGCGTCTTCGACAGATGCCTTCCACGGGCCCCTCGGGATGTCCCCGGGAGCGCCCCACAGCACATCCCGCTGAGCCGCGGAAGAGGGAGTCTCAATGACGAAGTCAAGCCGCTCGCGCGACCGGCGGGGCGGAGGTGAAGACCCGGTTGTCGCGCAGCAGCGCCCAGAGGACGCTCGCCCGGCGGCGAGCAAGGGCGATGACGGCCTGGACGTGCTTGAGCCCTTCGCCACGCTTCTTGAGGTAGAAGTCCCGGTTCGGTCCCTCGCGCATCATGCTGGTCTGCGCGGACATGCAGAACACCCGCCGCAGGCGGCGGCTGTAGCGCTTGGGCCGGTGGAGGTTGCCGGTTCGGCGGCCGGAGTCGCGCGTGACGGGCACCAGCCCGGCCGCGGAGGTGAGGTGGCCGGCGTCCGCGTAGGCCACGAGATCGCCTGCCGCGACGATGAACTCGGCTCCGAGGATGGGGCCCATGCCGGGCAGGGATTCGATGATCTCTGCTTGCGGATGGGTCCGGAACGTCTCGCTGGTCTGCTTGCCAATGCGCTTGAGCCGGTCGTCCAGGGCCAGGATCTGCTCGGCGAGACCGGCCACGATCTGCGCGGCGACATCCTCGCCGGGCAGAGCGGTCTGCTGGGCCTGAGCTGCCTCCAGGGCGGCGGCCGCGACCTCGTCGGCACCGCGCACGCCCCGGTTGGCGAGCCAGGCGGTCAGCCGCGACCGACCACGGCGGCGTATCGCGGCCGGCGTCTGGTAGCCCGTCAGCAACACCAGGGCGCCCTTGTGCGAGCTGTAGTCGAAGGCCCGTTCCAGCGCGGGAAAGACGCCGGTCAGCACGTCGCGGAGTCGGTTGATCATCCGCACCCGGTCCGCCACCAGGTCGGACCGGTGAGCAGTCAGGAGCGCAAGGTCCGCGGCCAGCTGGGCAGGCACGTCGACCGTGGTGGAGTCCGTGCGGTGGCGGGCGGTTTCGGCGATGACATAGGCGTCGCGGGCGTCGGTCTTCGCCTCGCCCCGGTAAGCGCCCGACATGCGGTTGACCGTGCGGCCCGGCACGTAGACGGCCTGCTGGCCGTGGGCTGCGAGCAACGCCAGCAGCAGCGCAGAGGACGTCCCGCAGATGTCCACCGCCCAGTGGACCTCGTCCGCCAGGTCGAGGATCTCGCCGAGCGCGGTCAGGATCGCCGATTCGTCGTTGTCGATCTTCTTCGACCACAGGGTCGCGCCGGTCTCGTCGACCACCGCCGCCCAGTGATGGCCCTTGCCCGCGTCCACACCGGCCCAGGCCTGGGCCCGTCGCTCGCTCACTCGCCCCTCCTCGTTCCGCACAGCATGCCGTCGGCCCGAGGAACACCCCGCTGTCATCTCCGTAAACAGCGACCGCACAAGGCGCGCACATCTCAATCAGCAGCCAGGGCGCCCCGGAGAGCCGGACGGCCACTCCTTCGGAGCCACGACTGGCAAGACCCCATCAGCCACATCCGGCCCTCCCGGGCCGCCTAACAACTTACGGAGAACCCCATGTCAGCAGCGGAGGGTCCGCTCGTCGTCGGCGTGGACACGTCCACCCAGTCCACGAAGGCCCTGGTCGTCGACGCGGCCACCGGGGAGGTGGTGGCGAGCGGCCAGGCGCCGCACACCGTCACCACCGGAACGGGCCGGGAGAGCGATCCGCGCCAGTGGTGGGATGCCCTGTGCGAGGCGCTGCGCCAGTGCGGTGACGCGGCGCACGAGGCGGCCGCGATCTCGGTCGGCGGCCAGCAGCACGGCCTGGTCACGCTGGACGAGCACGGTGAGCCGGTGCGTCCGGCGCTGCTCTGGAACGATGTCCGCTCCGCGCCGCAGGCCCGCCGGCTGGTTGCGGAGCTGGGTGGCCCGAACGCCTGGGCCGAGCGCACCGGAAGCGTGCCCGGAGCGTCGTTCACGGCGGCCAAGTGGGCATGGCTCGTCGAGCAGGAACCGGAGGCGGCGCGTGCGACCAGGGCCGTACGGCTTCCCCACGACTACCTCACCGAGCGCCTGACCGGGCAGGCCGTCACCGATCGCGGCGATGCCTCCGGCACCGGCTGGTGGGCGTCCGGCACGGAGCGGTACGACGAGGAGACCCTGGCGCACCTCGGGCTCGACCCGGCGCTGCTGCCCCGGGTGGTGCGTCCGGGCGAGGTGGCGGGCACGGTACGTGACGGCCATGGACTGCCGTTCTCCAAGGGCACGTTGGTGGCCCCCGGCACCGGTGACAACGCGGCGGCCGCGCTGGGCCTCGGGCTGCTGCCCGGCACCCCCGTGCTGAGCCTGGGCACCTCCGGCACGGTCTACGCCGTCTCCAGGCACCGCCCGGCCGATCCCACCGGCACAGTCGCCGGTTTCGCGGACGCTCGCGGCGACTGGCTGCCGCTGGCCTGCACCCTGAACTGCACGCTCGCAGTCGACCGCGTCGCGACCCTGCTGGGCCTGGACCGCGAGGCCGTGGCACCCGGCGGCTCGGTGACGCTCCTGCCGTTCCTGGACGGCGAACGCACCCCCAACCTGCCGAACGCTTCCGGGCTGCTGCACGGGCTGCGCCACGACACAACACCGGGCCAGCTGCTCCAGGCGGCGTACGACGGTGCCGTGCACTCGCTGCTCGGCGCGCTCGACCTGGTCCTCGACGAGGACGCGGACCGCGACAGCCCCTTGCTGCTGATCGGCGGCGGCGCGCGGGGCCACGCCTGGCAGCAGACCGTACGACGGCTGTCCGGGCGGCCGGTCAGGATCCCCGCGGCGAAGGAGCTGGTCGCCCTGGGAGCCGCGGCCCAGGCGGCCGGACTACTGACCGGCGAGGATGCGGCCGCGGTGGCCCGCCGCTGGAACACCGCGGCGGGACCGGTGCTGGAGCCCGTGTCCCGGGACGAGGAGACGCTGGCCCGGATCGGCGGGGTACTCTCCGACGCGGCCCCGCTGCTGGAGCGGGGCACGGAAAACCGCTGAGCCGCGCCACCGGGCCCTGGAACGAGGATTGACGCAGCCATGACCGTACCGCTGCACGAGGCCCGACCCGCCGGGGTCGGCCGGGCTCTGCCGGACACGCAGCAGGGCATGCGCCGGCGCAATCTCGCGCGAGTGCTGCACGCGGTCAGTGCCGAGGGTTCGCTCTCCAGGGCCGCGGTGGCCTCGCGCATCGGCCTGACCCGGGCCGCGGTGTCGACCCTGGTGGACGAGTTGATCCGCTGGGGGCTACTGGAGGAACTGGGCCCCGAACGGCCGGGGCGCGTGGGCCGGCCCGGGTCGGCGCTGGCGGTGAACGGCCGCGGCCCGGCCGGGATCGGCGCCGAGATCGGCGTCGATCACCTCGCGGTGTGCGCGGTCGACATGCGTGGCGCGGTCCGCGCGCGGGCCGTGCGCCGGGGCGCCAACCGCGGTCGGGCGCCCGAGCCGGTGATCGCGGAGTTGGCGGCACTGGTCAGCCAGGTGGTCGCCGAGGCGGAGCGGGAGGAGTTGTGGCCCGCCGGGCTCGCGGTCGCCGTTCCCGGACTGGTGGCACGGGACAGTCGCACCGTCGTGCGCGCCCCCAACCTCGAATGGCGCGACACGGACCTCGGTGGCCTGCTGCCCGGCGATTGGCCGCTCACCGTGGACAACGAGGCCAACTTCGGTGCCCTGGCCGAGCTGTGGCTCGGTGCCGGCACGCCGCGCGAGTTCCTGCACGTGTCGGCCGAGATCGGCATCGGCGCGGCGATCGTCGTGGACGGGCGGTTGCTACGCGGGACCCGGGGTTTCGCGGGCGAGTTGGGCCATGTGCCCGTGCGACCGGACGGACCGCCCTGCGCCTGCGGCGGGCGTGGCTGTCTGGAGCAGTTCGCGGGCCAGGAGGCGGTGCTGCGCGCGGCCGGGCTCCAGCCGCGCGAGGATCTCGTCGGCCTGCTCGCGGAGCACGCCGAGAAGGGCGAGGAAGGGGTGCGGGAGGCGCTGCGCGACGCGGGCACGGCGCTCGGAATCGCGCTGACCGGCGCGGTGAACCTGCTCGACCCCGAGACGGTGGTCCTGGGCGGCGCCCTGGCGGGGCTGTCGCCCTGGCTGCTGCCGTCGCTGGAGGCGGAGCTGAGGGGCCGCACGACGGGCCCGGCCTGTCCGGTGGCGGTGTCCCCGCTCGGCCCCGAGGGTCCGCTGCTGGGCGCGGCGCACTCCGTGGTCCGTGCCGTGCTGGACGATCCGGCCTCGGTGGCCACACGATCCTGACGTCTCGTCGAACGCCCGCGGACGGCGTCGGCCGGCCGCGGTGCGGACGTGTCCGTCGCGGGCTCCGGCGCGGCCGCCCGGCCCCCGCGCACTCTCATCGCCCGAATGAGTGGCGAAGATATCCACAGGCTTCGGCTTGTCCACGGACCCGTGGCGCACCCTTCTGCCGGGCCCGCCCGCGCCGTAACGTGAATCGCACGAGGCACGCGCTGCCGAAGTGTCAGAACCGGCGTGGGCCTCGCGATTCGAGCGGTATTCACCCGGATCGGGCGGCGCCGGACGGACAGACATCGGGGGACGCATGCGCGAGGAGGCCACCGGGACTTTGCGGCGCGACGCCATCGGGCTGCGCGAGGTCCTGTTCCAGAGTGTCACGGCGATGGCGCCGGCCGCCGCGGTGGCCGCGTCCATCCCGGCCGGCGCGGCCTTCGCGGGCGGCAGCCTGCCACTGGCCGTGCTGGTCGCCCTGGTGGCCTGCCTGTTCACCGCCTCCTGCGTCGCCGAACTGGCACGGGAGCTGCCCGCCGCCGGCTCGGTCGCCACCTACGCGGCACGGGGGCTGCATCCGGCCGTCGGCTTCCTCGTCGGCTGGGGTTACGTCTTCGCGGAGATGCTGGTCCCGCCGCTGCTGCTCCTGCAACTGGGCTTCACGGTGGCGGGGACCTTGCACGACGAGCGGCCCTGGTACCCCGCGGACCTGTGGTGGCCGTACTCCTTGGCGGGAGCCGCCGTCATCGCCGTCGCCGGATACCTGGGCGTGCGTGCCTCGGCTCGCTTCGGCACCGTCCTCGGAGTCTTCGAGGTCCTGGTCTTCCTGGGGTTCGCCGCACTGCTGATCGTCAGCGCCGGCGGCGCCAACACCCTCTCCGTCTTCGGCACTTCGCATACCGTCACGGGCCGCTCCGGGATCGGCGGGGTGTTCGCGGGATCCGTGTACACCGTGCTGGCCTTCGCCGGGTTCGAGGCGGCGGCACCGCTCGCGGAGGAGACTCGCGAGCCCCGGCGGACCATGCGTCGCGCGGTGCTGGGCGCGGCCCTGGGCATCGGTCTGTTCTACGTCGTCACCACCTACGCGATGACCGTCTACGTCGGACCGGACCGGTTCGCCGGGTTCGGCGCTTCGGGCAGCGCGTCCTGGGAAGGCGTGGCGCGGGCCTCCTTCGGATTCTTCTGGGTGCTGCTCTTCCTCGCGGTGGTGAACTCCACGATCGCCAACGCCAACGCGTGCGCCAGCGTGTCGACCCGCACCGCCTTCGCCCTGGCCCGCGTGAGGGTCCTGCCCGGGGTGCTCGCCACGCTCCATCCCCGCCACCGCTCCCCCGTGGCGGGCATCGTGGTGCAGACCGTCGTGGCCGTCGCCGCCGTGCTGGGTCTCGGCCTCGGCTACGGCCCGGAGACCGCGTTCCTGCTCCTCGCCACGGTGATCGTCACGGTCGTCATCGGCGTCTACATCGTGGTGAACCTCGCGTGCGCCGGCCACTTCGTACGGGCCGGCGGCAGTTCCCTCAAGCCGGTACGGCACCTGCTGTTCCCGGTGCTGGGTGTCGCCGCCTTCGTGTCGGCACTGCTGACGGCGGCCGGGCTTCCGGTGTTCGATTTCGTGACCGAGCTGACGGCTCCGGTGTCCTACGCGGGTCCCGTCGTCGGCGTCTGGATGGCGGCGGGCGTGCTGGCGCTGCTGGTCCTGGCCCGGCGTCACCCCGAGCGCATAGCGGAGACCTCGCGGGTGCACATCGAGGAGGACGCCACAGCCGGCCCACGGCAGGACGGCAGCATCGTCCGCTGACCGGTCGTCCCGCCGGCACCGCGCCGTACGGCCGGCCGGCCGGACGACCGATGGTCGCCGCTCGCGTCCGCCGCGCATCACGCCGCGTCCGCCGCCCGGCGGCCCGCCCCCCTCCTCGCCCCCTACGACCCAGCCCACCAGAAGGGACCCACGAAACCATGACCGACCCCCGGATCCTCACCGTGCGACCGGAGCCGGACGAGTACGCCTGGACGTTCGGCGGAGCGGCACCCGTGGCCCGTGTCGCGCCGGGCACGGTACTCGACCTGTTCACGGAGGACTGCTTCGCCGGCCGGGTCCGCTCCGAGAAGGACCTCGTGTCCGAGGTCTGCGCCTTCCCGTTCCTCAACCCCCAGACCGGCCCCTTCCACGTCGAGGGTGCGGAACCCGGCGACACGGTGGCCGTGCACTTCGTGTCGATCGAACCGGCCCGCGACTGGGCGGCGTCCACGACGGTCCCCCTGTTCGGGGCGCTCACCTCCACCCACGCCACCGCCTCGCTCCAGCCACCGCTGCCGGAGCGGGTCTGGATCTGGGAGCTGGACCGTGCGCGGCGCACCGCCCTCTTCCGGGCGCGGGACAACGAGTTCGAGAGGGAACTGCCCCTGGAGCCGATGCACGGCACCGTGGGCGTGGCGCCGGCCAACCTGGAGGTCCGTTCCGCGCTGGTCCCGGACGCGCACGGCGGCAACATGGACACGCCCGAGATGCGCGCCGGGGTCACCTGCTACCTCGGGGTCAACGTGGAGGGCGCCCTGCTCAGCCTCGGCGACGGGCACGCCCGTCAGGGCGAGGGCGAGACCTGCGGGGTGGCGGTGGAGTGCGCGATGAACACCGTGGTGATCGTGGACCTCCTCAAGGGTGTCGCGACTCCGTGGCCCCGGCTGGAGTCGGACACGCACATCGCCTCGACCGGCTCCGCGCGCCCGTTGGAGGACGCGTTCCGGATATCGCAGGCAGACCTGGTGCGCTGGCTGGTGAGCGACTACGGGTTCAGCGAACTGGACGCTTACCAGTTCGCCACCCAGACCGTCGAGTCGCCACTGGCGAACGTGTGCGACACGAACTACACGTGCGTGGCCAAGCTGCGCAAGGAGTGGCTGCCCGCGCGGGAGACCTACCGCGGTGTGCACGCGCGGCTCCGGGAGGCCGCTCGGGCTCTGCGCGACTGACGGCAGGCCACGGAGACGGCACGCACAACCGCCTGATCGCTCACCCCCGCACACCCCGGTGCCCCACTGCCGTCCTCTTCGTCCCTCCCCCACCCGAGCCCCCATTCCGAAGAGCGCAAGCACCATCACCCGCGCTCCCGTCACTCCCCGACTCCCTTACTCCAGAAAGGCATCCGACGATGGACATGGACCGGGAAAGACCTCGTCCGAGCAGACGATGGCTCCTGAAGGGTGCGGCGCTCGCCGCCGTTCCCTACGCACTGCTTCCCGAACCCCGAGCCGGTGCGAGCGGTTCCGTCGACTACCCGCCCGCCGAGTGGACGCCCGCCAGCACCTCCAACTACACGGGCTCCGACCGGCCCGGCAGCTACGCGATCGACCGGGTCGTCATCCATGTGACCCAGGAGACGTACGCCGACACCCTGGAGATCTTCCAGGACCCGGCGAAGCAGGTGACCGCGCACTACGTGGTGCGGTCGGCGGACGGGCACATCGCCCAGTGCGTGCGCGAGAGCGACATCGCCTGGCACGCGGGCAACTGGAGCTACAACACCCGCAGCGTCGGCATCGAGCACGAGGGCTGGGTGGACCGGCCCTCCTACTTCACCGATGCCCTCTACGAGCAGTCGGCGAAGCTCACGGCGTCCATCTGCGACAGATACGGCATCCCCAAGGACAGGGAGCACATCATCGGCCACTACCAGGTGCCCGGTACCGACCACACCGATCCCGGTCCCGGCTGGGACTGGGTCCGTTACATCAGACTCGTCAACTTCGCCTAGCACAGATCCCGAACCGGCGTCGCACCGGTTGTCTGTGCGGACACGGCACGTGACGATGGTCCCAGCCGGATCATCGCCCCAACACCGTCCGGGGAGGCCGAGTTGACCGATCCGTGGGTGGCCCTGGAACCGGGGGCCGATCCCGCCGAGCGGGTCCGGGTGCTGCGCCGGGCGCACGAGACGTTCACCACGGGGGGCGCGGTGCCGCGTCCGGTGCGGTCGGTGGTGGCCGAGTCGTGGCGGCGCAGCGCGCGGGCCGGTGTCGTGCCGGACGGCACGGCGTGCGTGGAGTTGTCCGACGGCGACCTCGGCGCCTACCGGGCGGAGCATCCGCTGGCCCGGGTGATGCCGCTGTTCCGGGAGCTGCTGGGCACGTTCGCCGCCGAGGAAGAGCAGTTGCTCGCGGTGTGCGACGCGCAGGGCAGACTGCTGTGGGTCGAGGGGCATGCGGCGGCGCGACGGCGGGCGGACGCGATGAACTTCGTGCCGGGGGCGCGCTGGTCGGAGAGCGCGGTGGGCACCAACGCGCCGGGGACCGCGGTGGCGCTGGACCGGCCGGTGCAGGTGTTCGCGGCGGAGCACTTCACCCGGCGGGTGCAACCCTGGACGTGCGTGGCCGCCCCGGTGCACGATCCGCGCACCGGGCGGGTGCTGGGCGCCGTGGACGTCACCGGCGGGGACGGACTGGCGCACCCGCACAGCCTGGGGTTCGTGCAGGCCGTGGCGCGGGCTGCGGAGGCCCAGCTGGCGCTGCTCGCTCCGGCGCGGTGTGCCGCGGAGACGCCGATGCTGCGCGTGCTGGGCCGGGACGAGGCCGAACTGGCCGTTCAGGGGCGGCGGCTGCGGCTGAGCCGTCGGCACAGCGAGATCGTGCTGCTGCTCTCCCGCCATCCCGAGGGGCTGACGGGTGACGCGTTGCTGTGCGCGCTGTACGCGGACGAGTCGGTGACCCCGGTGACGCTGCGGGCGGAACTCGCGCGGCTGCGGCGCTCGTTGGGGCCGGGGCTGCTGGCCTCGCGGCCGTACCGGCTGACGGCCGCGGTCGACGCGGACGCGACCGTGGTGGAACGGCGGCTGGCGTCGGGAGCGCTCACCGCCGCGGCCGAGGCCTACGCCGGTCCGTTGCTGCCCGGTTCGCAGGCCCCGGCGATCGCACGGCTGCGGGACCGGCTCGCGTGGGGGCTGCGCACCGCGCTGGTCGCGCACCGCGACCCCGATCTGCTGGCCGACTGGGCGCACGCGCCGTGGGGCGAGGACGACATCGAGGTGTGGCGGGCGCTCTCTGCGGTACGGCCGACGGCGGCGGTGCGGGCCCGGCTGGCCGCGCTGGAGGCGGAGTTGGCGGTACCGGTCGCGCGGACGGGAGGGTGGGCCCGCGGCGCAACGTACTTGCAACGTCCGCCCGCCTAGCCTCGCGCCGAGAGCTGCCCAAGGGCGGGCAGCGCTGCACCGGGAGGCACACCAGGATGACTCGTTACGCGGCGCCGGGCACCGAGGGCGCGATCGTCTCCTACCAGTCGCGCTACGACCACTTCATCGGCGGCGAGTACGTGCCGCCGGCGCGCGGGCAGTACTTCGAGAACCCGTCGCCGGTCAACGGACTGCCGTTCACCGAGATCGCGCGCGGCACCGAGGAGGACGTGGAGCGGGCACTGGACGCGGCACACGCGGCCGCTCCCGGGTGGGGCCGTACGTCGGTGACGGAGCGCTCGGACATCCTGCGGAAGATCGCCGACCGTATGGAGGCCGACCTCGAAGCCCTCGCGGTGGCGGAGAGCTGGGAGAACGGCAAGCCGGTGCGGGAGACGCTGGCGGCGGACATCCCGCTGGCGATCGACCACTTCCGGTACTTCGCCGGCGCGATCCGGGCGCAGGAGGGATCGCTGGGCGAGATCGACGACGACACGGTGGCGTACCACTTTCATGAGCCGCTCGGGGTCGTCGCGCAGATCATCCCGTGGAACTTCCCGATCCTGATGGCCACGTGGAAGCTCGCTCCGGCGCTCGCCGCGGGCAACGCGGTGGTGCTCAAGCCGGCCGAGCAGACCCCCGCGTCCATCCACTACTGGGTGAGCCTGATCGCGGATCTGCTGCCGCCGGGCGTGCTGAACATCGTCAACGGCTTCGGTGTCGAGGCGGGCAAGCCGCTGGCGTCGAGCCCGCGGGTCGCGAAGGTGGCGTTCACCGGGGAGACCACGACGGGGCGGCTGATCATGCAGTACGCCTCGGAGAACATCAAGCCGGTCACTCTCGAACTGGGCGGCAAGTCGCCGAACATCTTCTTCGACGACGTGTGGGCACACGACGACGACTTCCGCGACAAGGCGCTGGAAGGCTTCACGATGTTCGCGCTCAACCAGGGCGAGGTGTGCACCTGTCCGTCGCGGGCGCTCGTGCAGCGCGGCCACTACGCGGAGTTCCTTGCGGCCGCGGTCGAGCGCACCCGGCAGATCAAGCCGGGGCACCCGCTCGACACCGACACGATGATCGGCGCCCAGGCCTCCAACGACCAGCTGGAGAAGATCCTCTCCTACCTGGACATCGGCCGGCAGGAGGGCGCGAAGGTCCTCACCGGTGGCGAACGCGTCGAGTACGACGGCGAGCTGAAGGGCGGCTACTACGTGCAGCCGACCATCTTCGAGGGCGACAACCGGATGCGGGTCTTCCAGGAGGAGATCTTCGGCCCGGTCGTCTCGGTGGCCTCCTTCGACGACTTCGACGACGCCATCAAGACCGCCAACGACACGCTGTACGGGCTCGGCGCGGGCGTGTGGACCCGGGACGCCAACACCGCCTACCGCGCGGGCCGTGCCATCCAGGCGGGCCGCGTCTGGACGAACTGCTACCACGCCTACCCGGCGCACGCGGCGTTCGGCGGCTACAAGCAGTCCGGCATCGGCCGCGAGACGCACAAGATGATGCTGGAGCACTACCAGCAGACCAAGAACCTCCTCGTGTCGTACTCGCCGAAGAAGCTGGGCTTCTTCTAGGCGCAGAAAAAGGGCGCCTGACCAGGGCAGATGCCCGGCAGGCGCCCTTCTCGCCGCACATCTGCGCAGCGAGTCGACACACGCCCCTACTCCCGATGTCTCCGACCCGCATCCCGGCTCTGACCAGCAGTTCCGGGGCATTTCCGGGCCAAGGTCCCGCTCACCTCGATCTTGTATGAGGGTCCGTCAGCTTGCTGCCGGACCCTTTCGGCTCGTTCGGGGCGGAGATTTCTTCCTGTGGGTAGGTTGGCGGCCCGGCTGTGGCGTCGGGTGTGCGCGGGGTTCCATGGCTCCGGTCGGGTGGTGCTGCTCGTAGGGACAGGGAATTGCCGGTCAGCCGGGGCTCGGCAGTTCTGCGAGCCGTTGCAGGGCGTCGTTGATCACTCGGGTCCAGGGCCAGTGTCCGGCAAGGCGGAGGATGCGGCGGCGTCCGGTGGTGACGAGCTGAGCGGCCGCGGAGAACTGCCGCAGGCGCAGACGGCGGGGTTCCCACCGTCGGGCGGTGCCGGTAAGCGTGAGCATCGGCAGCCGGGCCGGCAGGTCGAGGGCGATCTGTATGTTCTCCGATCAGATCTGGTTCTGCGCCGCGTCGTGGAGGGGCAGGTTGCGCAGGCCGGTAGCCCGCGCGGCGCGGACGCGGTCCTCGGCGCGGGCCCGCTGGCGGTGCCGCAGCTCCAGTTCGGCGATCGAGGTGTGCCTGGTGTTGGTGGCGAAACAGGTCAGGCGCATCCCGTCGGCGTCGGTGAAGCGCAACTGGCCACCGGGGTGCGGCCGTTCCTTCCGCACGATCAGCCGCATTCCCTTCGGCCAGCCCCTGGGGCAGTCGCCGTCGAGCTCGGCCACCCAGGCGCCGGCGCGGACCTCTCCGTCCGGCTCGACGGCCGGCGTCCAGGCCGATGCCGGGACCTTCAGAACGGCCTGGTGGACGGCGTCAGTGATGGTCATACCGACCGAGTAGGACAGCCACCGGCCGCCGGGCGGTAAGCCGGTCGACGAACTCGTGGGGCCCCCGCCCGAGTCGGTGCGGACCAGCGTCCGCCGTCCGCGCCGGTACTTCCTCGGCAGCTGCTTCAGGGCGAGCCGGGCGGCTTCGACGCGGTCCGCAGCGGTGTTGCTGCCCGCGTTCCCGGGCCGCAGCAGAGCGGCGACCGGCTCCCCGGACCCGCCCCGGCCGTGGTCGACGAACCCCATCAGCGGATGGTGCCCGAAGGCCTTCTTCCAGGTCGCGGCCTCATCCTGCTTCTCGGAATGCGCGATGACCAGCACCCCGTCCAGGTCCACGACCACCTGCCCGTCGGTGTCAGGCGCCGCGCTACCGGCCAACGTCCCTACGTCTGAGCGGACTTGAGCGCGGGCCTGCCGCAGTGCGGTCAGCGCACGCCTTCCGCCCGCTGCCAGCGCGTCGATCAGCCGGGACACCGTCGGATCGGAGGCCACCGGCCCGAACACCGCCGGCTCGGCCCGCAGCATGCCCACGTCCGCCAGGCAGTCTCCGCCGAGTGTGACCGCGAGCACCACATCCAGCAGGACCTTGTCCGGATCGTGCACCGCTCGCGGCTTGCGCCACGGCGCCAACGCCGCCGATACCGCCTGATCCAGGCCGCTCTTGTGGAAAGTCCCCACGAACAGCACTCCACCTGCCTGGGAGACCACCCCGCGACCACCGCCCTCGACGTGGACACGCGGGTAGGACCCGATACGCTTCTTCACCTGGAGAGTGCTTCTTTCATGCGACGACCTGGACCCTGGACAAGCGGCCGGTGCCCCCCCCCCGACGGTGGACGCGTGGGACCATGCCCGCGCGGGCGAGGAGCACCGCGGACGTCCGCGCCTGCTGTGTACCGAACCCCGCCCAACATGACGAGACGTCAGCAACGGGCGTCAGCCGACCAGGCCGAAGTCCTGACCGAAGAGGGCGTGGCAGTAAGCGACTTCCGGTTCGCGCTTCACCAGAGGTTGCCGGTGGGGGTCTCCGTTGTTGCGTTGTCGGACCATCCGGCCTGTTTCCGCTGCGCTCTTCGATATGTACGACGAATGAAACGCCTTACCCCGCCCCCCGAAGGCGCTATGGGTGATATCTACCTAAACTCTCTTTTGGTGCCTCCGCGCCACCCAACGCACCGAAGTGCAACCGCCATTTGATCCCCAACACCACGACGAGAGACACTACCTGGCGGATGCGTGTTCCCGACCGAGCGGGACTCGCTTCGACATCCTCCCGCACCGCTCCCCGGAGGCCATTTACCCAACGATTACTGGGCAGTTGACCTCAGGGTTTCGTGGTAGCGTACTTGTTCGGAGGAACAGAGCAACCTGAAAGGGAAATCGTGAACACGGAGAAGATCACCGCTCGCCGCCTCTCATTGGAAGAGGTGACGAAGCTTGACATGAAGGACCGGATCTTCGTTTCCGCCGACACGGCAGAACTCAAGATTCCCGGCTGCTATGTCCCTGCTTTTCTGACCAAGTCCGGTGAGGATTTCGAAGGCGGCTCGATCACGGCGAGAACCGTATTCCAGGAAGAGGTCTCCTGCCTTCCCGACGACGAGAATCAAGCCGGAATCTACTTGGCCGACGAGAACGGCGCGGTGACCATCGAGGTCCTCCAGTCCGCCGGCGTCGTGCTGGACCTGGCACTTTTCGTCCCAAATGGGGACAAGGGGGCCCTTACGGCCCTTTACGCTGCGGCCCGGCAGGCGTTCGGCGCCGACATCGTGCAGATCTGGCGCCAGGGACTCAAGGAGGTTCCCGACGTGAAGGTCGACATCTTCGAGGAGCAGATTCCCCGGGGGCGCAAGGCGAGCGACAGCCCCAAGCGTGACCGTCGCGCGATCGACACCTACCCCACCCGTGCGGACTTCATCGAGTTCACCGCGGGGTGGAAGCCGGTCGTTGAGATTCACAGGCCGATTGTTGACGACACCCCGACCATCTGAGGCGGCGTCACCTCCCGTTCTCAGCCTGGGAGAACGCCGAGAGCGCATGCGCCGCACCCGGTCGGCCCCTGAGCGGCCCAGGGAGCCGTCGGAAAATAACTCGCGGACGCCGAAGCGCCGTTCCACTCGATGACCTCGCGAGACAGCCCGCCCGACCGAGATCGAATCCTGAAGTGATTCTGCGACAGTCCTCAGGGCTTCGGCGTAAGGGCGGCGACCGCAGAGGTTGCACCAGGTCGCCGTGGCGCGGGGTGCGCTGTCGGTCCACCACCGCGCGGTCAGGTCGAGGACGACGACCAGCGCGTGCCGTACTCCTCGCAGCCGGATCGTCTGTTATCAGTCCGAACGCCCAGCCCAACCGCTCATCCCAGGCGCGGGGAGCAACGGCGCGGGCGGTGCGAGTGGCACGGCCTCCCGGGACCCTCCCCGCGCGCGGGGAGGGTCCGCGGACCACCCGGCGCTCCGGCTTCGGAAGGACTGCTCTCTGCATGCGCGGGGGTGGTCTGGTGAGTGTCCCCGCGGGCGCGGGGGCGTCATGGCATGAGTTCCCGGGGCTTCGCGCTGCTCCGATCCTCAGCGCGGCCAGGCGGCCTGGGTGTTCGGCGGCAGCGAGATCTCGTCCAGTCGCGACCACTGTTCCTGGCCGCTCTGATCCAACAGGCGGAACCGCACGTCCTGCGCCTCGTCCGACTCGTACGGGGCGTCTCCGACTGCCTGCAGCAGAGCGTGCAGCCTCGGGTGGGGGGCCCGCATCGCCCGGTCCCGTACGCTCTCGGCGCGCAGGGCAGCCAGAGTGAGGGAGGCGGTGTTCACCCGGTACGCCGGTGACCGTCAGCGTGGGCGATCGCTTCCGGGTGTTCCACGATGAAGGCCAGGGCCTCGGGGCCGGCGACGGTGTACGTCAGCACCAGGTCTCCGCGCTGCAGCATCACCTGCTCACCCGGCTCTGCCAGCGAGCCGTCCTCGCGCGTCGACATGGCCAACTTGCCGACCATCGGGCCCACTGCCGATCGTCCGGACCTCGTCGAACTGCTCGATCGTCGGGTCCACGAACCGCTCGGAGTCGGCGAGCACCAGGGCGCAGTGCCCGTTCCACGAGGTTCCCGTCCAGGTCGGTGTGAGCGAGCCGTAGAGGGTGCGGCGTCCGGTGCTTCTTGCCCCGCTGCTGCTTCGACGTGGGCAGAGCCCAGGGAACTCGACCGGCCTTCCGGCAGACCGCGTTGACCGGTCCGACACGGCGACGCCGCAGGCGGTGCAGCCTATGGCGTCGCTGGGGGGAGAGCAGGCTGGTGACCTCGGCGTGCGCGGCCGCGCCGGGGTTGAAGTACTTCCGGGCGGCGCTGGAGGACCATCCCCGCACGGGCGGGCGGGAACGGTCCCTTGATGGACACCGCGACGGTCCGACCGTCGAGCTCCCCGTCCGCGCGGGGACGGTCCCTGCCTCTCCGGTGCCCACAGGAGACACTCCCCTTGAACCAAGATCCGGACCATACGCGGGCCAATCGTCTGCCGTCTCGCCCTATTCGATCCATTCCAGCTGGTCAACGACTTGTATGCCGTGTACCACCAGCAGACCGAGAACCTCCTCGTGTCGTACTCCGGACGTCGGCGACGCCGCGCGAGGGTGGTGCGGCCGTGTGGCGGGGCTAGCCTCCGTTGCCGGGGAGGAGGGCGATCCGTGCGGTGAGGCGCTTGCCCGTCGGCTCCGGGACCGCCTCGAACGAGGTGACCACGGCCAGTACGATCTCCAGGCCGTGCTGGCCGACCCGGGCCGGGTTCGCCGCCCGCGCGGTCGGTGGCGTCGGATCGGAGTCCTGGACGACTATCTCCACCAGGCCGCCGGCGATCCGCAGGCCGAACCGGACGGGGCCCGGGGCGTACTTGGTGGCGTTGGTGACCAGTTCGCTCACGACCAGCCGGGTCAGGTCCCGCGCCCTGTCGGTCACCGGAATGCCCCGCTCGTTTCGCGCCTCGTCCAGGAAGTCCAGCGCGAGACGACGAGCTCGGGCTATGCAGGCCCCCGTTCCGTCGAGCACCGCGCCGGTCCGCATCACCTCGTCGTCCGGTGCCGTACCGTTCCCGGCCGGGGTGATCACAGCCGTGGCGGCCGCCCTCAGGTCCTCGCGGGCGGCCGGAGCCCGACCCCCTGTGGCCGCGTCTCGGAGAGGCACCAGGCAGTCCGGCCCGGCGGCCGTTCGTCCGGGACCGGCCGCCGGGCCGGAAAGGGCGTCTGCCGGGCGGGGCGCCGGCACGGAGGGTCTGTCGGGCATGGTCCGGTTCATGGATTCGGTGCGGTGCGCCAGGCGTTCGCGGTACGGCCGGGCGCCCCCGTCTTCCAGTCCAGGCGCAGGACGGCGAGGTCGTCGGTGTGGCGATCCGCGTTGAGCGCGCGGGTGCGGGCGATCA
Organism: Streptomyces malaysiense; assembly: GCF_000980885.2. Classification (GTDB taxonomy): domain Bacteria; phylum Actinomycetota; class Actinomycetes; order Streptomycetales; family Streptomycetaceae; genus Streptomyces; species Streptomyces malaysiense. The sequence continues at coordinate 45,263 of NZ_LBDA02000116.1, forward strand.
GTTCGTCGAGGTGGGTGCCGGGGTCGGGGCTGTGCAGGGTGTCGATGATGCGCAGCAGGCCCTCCACGCCGAGCCGGGTGCCCGTGCCCTCCGCGAAGCCCTCGACGAGTCCGTCGGTGTAGGCGATGAGCGCGCCTTCGGCGGGCAGGGCCAGAGTGGTGGCGGGCCAGCCACCCAGTCCGGGAGCGATGCCCAGGGCGATGCCGTGGGCGGCGCTGACCTGCTGGGTTCCATCGGGGGTGGTGACGAGGGGTTCGTGGTGGCCGGCGAGGTGCAGCGTGAGCGTGGCGGCCGCCGGGTCCAGGGTGATCAGGGTGCAGGTGGTGAACAGGTCGCTGCCGGCGCGCTCGGCGATGTGGATCTCTTCGAGGAGGTGGAGCAGTTCCTGATCACGGTGGCCGCCCAGGGTGAGGGCGCGCCAGGCGATGCGGAGGCAGACGCCGAGCGCGGCCGCGTCGGGGCCGTGGCCGCTGACGTCGCCGATGACGGCGTGGACCTGGCCGTCATCGGTCTGGACGACGTCGAGGAAGTCACCGCCGAGCAGGGCCTGCGCCCGGCCGGGGTAGTAACGGCTGGAGGCGGTGACGGCGGTGGACGGGGACAGGATGGGTTCGGGGAGCAGCCCGCGTTCCAGGCGGGCGTTCTCCTCCGCGCGCAGCCGGCCGATCTGCAGCGCGGCGTTGGCGCGTTCGGCCTGCTTTCGCTGGACGGCGTAGCGGACGGCCCGCTGCATCAGCTCGGGCTCGACCTTGCCCTTGACGAGATAGTCCTGGGCACCGGCGGCCAGGGCGTCGACCCCGGCGCGGGGCTCCTCCAGTCCGGTGAGCACGATGATGGCGGCCTGGGTGTTCGCCTCGATCGCCTGGACCGTCTCCACGCCGCTCGCGTCGGGCAGGTGCAGATCGAGCAGGACGCAGTCGACGGGAGACGCCTCCAGCGCCCGGCGTGCCTCGGCCGCCGAACGGCACCGCGTCAGGGTGTGCGGCAGGTCGGTGTCGTAGAGGAGTTCCTCGACCAGGAGGGCGTCTCCGTCGTCGTCCTCCACCAGCAGCACCTGGTACTGCTCGTCGCGGCCTGCGGCTGGAGCGGTCACGGCTGGGTCTCTCTGTCCGGGGCCGCCGTCGCGGCGTCGAGGGCGGGGAGAGTGAGGACGACGCGGGTGCCGAGCCTGTAGTCCGGGTCGATCCTGATCGTACCGCCGTGGAACTCCACGACCTTCTTGCACATCGCGAGGCCGATGCCGGTGCCCGGATAGGCGTCCTTGGTGTGCAGCCGCTGGAAGAGGACGAACACCTTCTCCTGGAACTCCGGCGCGATGCCGATGCCGTTGTCGGTGACCGCGAATTCCCACACCCCCTCGTCGCACACGGCACCGATGTGGATGCGCGGCGGCCGGTCGGGGCTGCGGAACTTGAGCGCGTTGGACAGCAGGTTCTGCCACAGCATGCCCAGCTGGGTCAGGTCCCCGACGACGGTGGGCAGGGATTCGTGGGTGATCTCCGCGCCGGTCTCCTCCACGCTCACGCTGAGGTCGTCCAGCGTTCTGCCCAGTACTTCCTCCAGGTCCACGGTCTGGTGCTCGTTGTGGACCCGGCCGACCCGGGAGAAGGCCAGCAGGTCGTTGATGAGGTTCTGCATGCGGTTGGCGCCGTCGACGGCGAAGGCGATGTACTGGTCCGCCTTCGCGTCCAGCTGTCCCCCGTAGCGCCGTTGCAGCAGCTGGGTGAAGCTGGAGATCTTGCGCAGCGGCTCCTGCAGGTCGTGCGAGGCGACGTAGGCGAACTGCTCCAGTTCCGCGTTCGACCGCTTCAGGTCCTCGGCCTGTTCGTCCAGCAGCCCGCGGGCCCCCTCGCTGAAGCGCAGCTCTTCCACCAGCCGCAGGCGCATGGAGTCCACGTCGGCGGCCAGCCCGCGCAGGTCGGCGGGGCCGCTGCCGACGATGGAACGGTCGAAACGGCCCTGGGAGACCTCGCGGGCGGCCGCGCCGAGCAGGCTGAGCGGGCCGGTGACACCACGACGCAGGGCCTCGAAGACGAGCACCGCCACCACGGCGATGACCAGGGCGATGACCGAGAACATCCAGTTCCGCAGGGTCACCGCCTGCCGCAGCTCACGCGTGGCCGCCTGCCGCTCGTCCTGCAGGTGGGCCTGCTGGCGTGCCATCGCACGCCGCAGCGAGTCGAAGTCCGCCTTGCCTTCGTCGGCCCGTGCCTCGGCGATCTTCGCGGCGTCGGCGGGGGAAGCCGTCGAGACGGGCCGGGCTATGAGTTTCTGCCAGGCGTCGGCGTCCTTCTCCACCTCGGCCAGATCGGCGCGCGCCCGGCTGTCGTCGCTGAGCAGGGGCCGCATGCGCTTGAGTGCCGCCTGTTCGTCGGCCACGCCCTGCGCGTAGGGCTGCAGGAAGTCCCGTCGGCCCGAGACCCCGTAGCCACGGATACCGGTCTCCTGGTCGACCAGAGCCGCTTCGATCCGGATCGACTCGACCAGGGCCGGGGAGCGCCGGTCGATGAGTGAGGCGGTGAGCTGGGACGTCCGCCACATGGCCCAGCCGCCCAGGGAGCCCAGCACCGCCAGGACGACGAGCACGCCGCTCACCCCGACGCGCAGCCAGCGGCGGGTCGTCCAGTCGGCGAACGCGCCCGAGCTCTCCGACTGCTTGCCTGTCATCGTTCGGCTTCTCTCTCCAGACCCGCTGTCCCTGGCCGCGCGGTGCCGCACGGCAGGGACACTGTACCCACGCTTCGACAACACATGTTGTCCGGCTCCGTATCAGGGCAGTACAGTGACGCCATGCTTGATCCGTCTCCCGCTCCCCGCCCGCCAGGCGAGGATACGGCCGCGCTGGTGGCCCGACTGGTGGACGAGGTGAGCCGGCGCTTCACCCCGGAATCCGTCCGCCCGCCGGCGAGGCCCGCCGATCAGGCACACGAGTCCCGCAGGCACGCCCTGCTGCGCCTGCGGGTCCTCAGCGACGTCAAGCGGGCCGTCCGGCACCTGGAGGACCAGGCCGCGCACGCCGCCGCCGAGAGCGGAGCCGGGTACCCGGAGATCGGTCGGGCAGTCAGCATGAGCCGACAGGGAGCCAGGCGCCGCTGGCCCGGTCTGATCAGCAGCAACACGAACCATCCATCCCATCGCCCCCCACACCGGAGCACCTGAATCATGGCTGCCGCCGCAACCCGCCCCTACGACGTGCTGCTGGTCGAGGACGACGTCGCCGACGCGATGCTCATCCAGGACGCACTCACCGAACGCGGTACCCGTAACCTCACGCAGGTCTCCGACGGTGTCGAGGCACTCGACTATCTGCGCGACCCGGACAGCACGCGCCCCGACCTCATCGTGCTCGACCTGAACATGCCGCGCATGAACGGGCGCGAGTTCCTCGCCGTGGTCAAGGAGGACGCCGACCTGCGCACCATCCCGGTCGTCGTCCTGACCACGTCCGCCGCCCCCGACGACGTCACCGGCGCCTACCACCACCACGCCAACGCCTACGTCACCAAGCCGGTCAACCTCGATGAATTCGAGGCCGCCGTCCGCAGCATCGACGCCTTCTACCTCGACATCGCCGTCAAGCCCCCCAAGGAGTAGTCAGCGCCGACGGACATGGCGATGTGCGCCATGAGGGAGGTACCGGCGCCGCCGTACCAGTGCTCCTCACAGATACACATCGCCGGTGAAGCGCTCGGCGGGGGCCTTGACGGCCGAGGTGTGCGTGACGATTTCCCTGGGGGTTTCTCCTTGCCGTAGGGCTGCAGGGGAAGCGCTGCCGGACGGTCGGTGTCACCGCCACGCCGGGCCGGCCGCCGGTGGCACCGGTGCTCACGGCAGCCGCCGCGACGGTGGTGGTGCTGCTCGCCGCCCAGGCACCGGTCACGGACACCTCGTGAGCGTGTCCGTCGCGGGCCGGCCGGCGAGCCGACCGTCGGAGCGGCCCGCCGTCAGGCGCTCAGGTGCTCCCGGTCCCCCATCACCACGACGGGGTGGAGGCGGGGATTCAGGGTACGCAGCAGAGTCTTCATCCCGGACTCGGGAACGGTGACACAGGCGGACGTGCCGTCGCCGTGGTCGAGGTGCAGCCAGATGCCGCCGCCCTTCTCCACTCCCTGCGGGCGGTTCCAGTCGAACGGCGGGACGCCCTTGAGCCGGTTGTAGTCGATGGCGATGACGTAGTCGAAGTCGTGGGCGTGCTCGTCGCCCTCCTCCGTCATGGACGCGAAGGCGTTGTCGTCGTACCAGTAGGACAGGCGACTGCCGGGATCCTCCAGCGACCCTCCCGCGTCCGTCAGGGAGAACACGCCGACGGGACTGCGCTCGTCGTCCAGGTGATGGTCGGTCGTCCAGCCCTGCCTGCCGTTGTGCGCGGGCCAGCTGCCCGCGAGCTTCCACGCGGTGCCGTGCTTCTCGTAGAGCACGGCGGTGCTCTCGGCGGAGTCCCGGTCGTCGCCGTAGACGACCACCGCCTGGCGGCTGTCGGCCGGTACCCGCTTCGACAGGCGGCTTCCGATGCCCGGGAGGCGGGGGGCCGCACCCGGGTGGGGAGACCCGGACGCCACCGGGATGTTGAGGCCCGGCGCGCCGGCATGGTTCCGGTGTCCGCCGTCGCCGGCGCACGCCGCGGTACCGGCCAGCAGCACGCCGCAGGCGAGGGTCACGGGTATGACATGGCGCGTCCCACGGCGCCGCGCCGGCACAGGACAGGTCCGTACGACAGTAGATATCCGCATGATCAGGATGCTGCGACGGCCGACCGCGGCATGCATCCGCAGACGGCATCCGGCCTAAGAGGTCCTGAGAGGTCCTGAGACAAGCTGTTGATCATGTGGCTGTCGGTTCGGTTGCTCGTCGGTGCAGCCGTGGGGAAGCACCTGCCGAGGCCGTGGCTCGTCTCGGATGAACTGTGGCCGTTGACCGAGCCGTTGCGGTGGAACGAACCGCACCTGGTGCTGCTGCGGAAGCAGCGTACGGTGCGTTCGGCGGGCCGCGCCCAGGATGATGGGTTGCCTGCGGGCAGCGGGCGGAGTCACACAACCCGATCGGTGGTGACCTGCCGGAAGAGGTTCCGACACAGCTTCTGGAGACCGCGGCGGGGTCATGTGCCCGCGGTGGCGGCCGACGAAGCGGTACGTGGTGCTGCGCTCCCTTCGGCCAGGTCGAGGGCCCGTTGTGCCAGCCACTGGTCGTGGACGGCACTCGGGGAACGCAACAGGGAGCGTTGGAGCAATGCTTCGCTCCGTTCCAGGCGCTTGCGTACCGCCGATGCCGAGACGGACAGCGCGGCAGCGGTCGGAACGATACGGCCGTCGAGGCGGAGCCAGGTGGTGAGCGTCCGCGCGATCGAGACCGGGACACCCGGTGCTCGTACGGGACGGAACTGGCGTTGCGCCCACATCACGACGTGGGGCAGCGCAAGGAGTCCGTCCAAGGAGGGCGCCCTTCCCCCGGCATCCGACGTGCGATCCTCCGGGCCGGCGGGGATGCCCGCGCCGATCACGCGAAGTGCGAGAGCCAGTGCCGCCTGGTCGGGCAGCCGCTCCAGGTCAAGACCCAGCAACCTCTGCACAAGCGTGAGGCGCGCCGCCAGGGTGTTGCGGTGGATCTTGAGATGGGTGGTCGCCTTGGAGGAGAAACTGAGCCATGACGCGGTGGTGGCCAGCAGCTCCGCGCTGTCCGGGTCCTGCGGACGCCGCGCACGGTAGGCACTCAGCGGCGCGAGGAAGACCGCCGCCCAGGCCTGCGCGGCCGGCCCGATGATGAGCGCCAGGTCGGGGTGGCCCGCGAACGACGCACGCCGCTCAGCGCTGTGACGTGCGGCGGCCAGGGCGTGGAAGGCCTGCGCGTAGCCGATGGCGGTGTCCCGTAAAGGCACCGGGTCACTCACCCCGATGCAGCAGTTCTCCGCCACCGAGGGGGGCCAGACCGGCTCGACGGCCATACCGACGTGAGTCGCGCGGTCGGCCGGCGCAAGCACCACCAGATGGCTGGCGTACACGGGACACGGCACCACCCACGCACCGTCGACCGCCTTGGCCCACATGTCCGCGACCGCCCTGCGTGTCGTGTGCGGTCCCTCGATGACATAGAGCCGCATCACGTCGGGCAGCGCGGGCCGCAGTGCCCCCGCGACCAGGCGTGCGGTGGTCACCTGACCGTTCATCAGCAGGTGCACGACGGCCTCCCGGATCCGCGCGTCGGCGTCCCGGATCCGACGCTGCTGCTGCCGGGTGCGCTCCAGTTGCCAGCACAGGCTGAGGCCGGATGCGGCATCCGCGAGCAGGAGCAGCAGGCCGGGTGGCACCGGCCGTGGCGCCACGGCCGCGAGAAAGGGCGCGCGGACGCCCGGTGGGCCGTCGAGAGGAAGGACGACGCAGGTGAGGTCCTCCCCGTCGAGGGTCACGGACCTGAGCCCTCGCGCGGAGGCCTCCCGGATCCCGTGCAGTACGAGGTCGTGCTCGGCCCTGCCGAGGGGCTGCGGGGGCGCGGAGGCGGGGGCGCCCGAGCGGTTCGCCAGGAGGACGGCGGCCCCGGTACGGCCGGCCAGCCAGCGGAGCAGCAGCGCGCTGCCGCCCGTTCGAGCCGCGCGCTGCATGTCCAGCACGTCGTCGGCCCGCCGGGCCTGTCCCGGTGCCACCGTGGCCGTACGCGGATCATGACCGTGCATGTCACTCCCCCGAGAGACTGCCGAATCCGTTCGGCCAGAGCGTATCCGGGGCTCTGCCAGGCGGACAGGGGGGCTCGCTGTGCGGTCTGGCACCAAAGGGCCGGCCTCACTGTGCAATGGCGTCCTTCGCGCCGCCTTCATCCGCCGTAGTCTCTGCCGTGCCCGTCCGACGCCGGGTCAGGTAGTGCGCGGGGGCGGTCCGGCCGGGAGTACCAGGCGCAGCACCGCATGCGTGCACAGGCGAACGACCACTCGCCGACTTCTATCCGAGTACAGGGGGAAACATGGGGAAGACCGTCAAACTCAGTGCCGTGGCGGCGATGACAGCGCTGGTCGTGGTCGACCTGGGCCTGGGGACGGCCCACGCGAGCCCGGGGAACTGGCAGCTTCACACACCCTACGCGAGCAACATGTGCCTGGACGCCGCCTACGCGCCCGGCGACCCGCACCAGGATCCGTGGAAGGACGGTGACAAGGTGCAGATGTGGGTCTGCAACGGTCAGGCGCAGCAGGGGTGGGTCTTCCACCCTGTCCGTACTCCCAGTGGCGTACCCGCGTTCACCATCACCAACCAGCGCAGCGGCCTGTGTCTGGACATGGACATCAGCGGTGGCACTTACGACAACATCCCCAACGACTACAAGGGACACCTGGTCCAGCTGTGGCACTGCATCACCGACAACGGACAGCCCGAGGCGAACCAGGTCTGGTACCAGCTCTCCGGTGACTACGACGGGTGGGCACGACTGCAGAGCGGCTCCGACAACGGAGGCAGTTTCGATTTCATGGACGCCAAGAACTACGGCGGCACCGACCCGTCGCAGAACGGGGACCCCGTCCTGGTCTGGGACTACTACTCCCCGACCCTCCCGGACGGGCGGCACGGGGACGCGCCCCAGAACTGGAACTGGACCTGACCGCCACCCGCGGGGCAGCGGCTGTGCCGGCTGCCCTCGGCCGTGCCGTGCGCGATGACCTGCGCGCAGGCCCCGGCCCCGGCGCCGCGGGCCTCCTGGTGCCACGGCCGCTTGCCGCCGCGCTCCTCCGGGCTCAGCCGGTGCAGGCAGCCGGCGCTGCCGTCCTCGCCGTGTGCCGCCGTAGAGCGTCACCACGCCTGGCACCTCGCAGCTCGGCTGCGACAACGCCTCCTACAGCTACCGCGGCTCTCCCCGCACCCACTCCCCTCCCTGGGCCTGACCCGGACCGGGGCCCTTCGTCAGCCAAGGAGCACGGCCGTGCCCTCTTTCGTACCTCTGACCGGAACGACCCGGCTGGCGCTCACCGCCGCGGTCGTACTGCCGATGACCTGCCTCGGGGTTGTCGCATCATCCCCGCCGGCCCACGCCTGCGGCTCCAGCGCCATGGTCGGCTCGCGCACGCTGACCGACAGCAGGGACGGCTGGACGCTGGGAACGATCACGCTCTACTACGACTCGTGTAGGCGGTCCACCTGGGCGGAGCTGGACGTCGACTACAACAGCATGGACTGCCACTTCCCGTCGGGCCCGGGTTGGTGGCTCGCGGTCGACCTCGTCGACCAGAACGGGCACGTCGTCTCACACGGTGACTCCAACGGATTCAAGCGCTGGTACGGCGTCGTGAGTGCGAGCCAGCCCATCGACAAGTACTCGGCGCCCAAGTCCTTCCAGGCTCGGGGCTGGGTACGTACCGCCTACTCCGACGGCAGCCAGGAGAACAGCGTGTTCTTCGACTCCGACTGGCACCAGTACTCGACCGGCGGCGACCCGGGAGGCGGGTGGGATGCCGCCCTCGACAGCCAGAGCATCTGCTAGAGGTCTTCGGCGGTGCCGGTGAGGGCTTCGTACCGGGCCGACGCGGCCGGGTACGGCACCGCGGGCTCGCCGTGAGCCCTGTGAGCGACCCGGCCGGAGCCGCCCTGTCCGACCGCCAAGTCGCCCGGGAGCGGTATGCGTTCACGCCCTGCCTCTCCAGCGGCCGGGCGCCCGCCGACCGGGGTCAGTCCCACTCCCAGGTGATGCCGAGGACCCCCGGGCGCACCTGCTGCTCCACGAGGTGGACCGAGCCGTGGGCGTTGAGGGTCAGGTCGGTGACCGATCTGCGGGGGGCGGTCGCCGAGGGGCGGGTGAAGCGGCGGCAGTGGACGGGGAGGGCGGCGCGGTCGAAGCCGACCTGGAGGGCGTACTGGCCGCCGCCGTAGGTGAAGCCGCGCACGTACTCCTCGCTGGGCGCGCCGGTTCCGTCCTCGAAGCGGTAGCCGAGGACGGCCGTCTCGCCGGCCCGCAGCCGTCCGTCGAAGAGCAGCTCGACGACGACCATCCCCGAAGCGCCGTCGCGCCTGGTCCGCCCGACCCGGCAGTCGCCGAGGCCACGTACCCGGACCCGCTCGGTGTCGCAGCCCGGGTCGCCGAGGTGGATGGCGAGATAGCGGTCGACGCCGTCGCGGTGGGCCCGTACGACGTGGTGCGAGTCCCGCGCGAGCAGTTCACGACGGGCGCCGATGTGAACGTGCTCGTAGTGGAGCACGGTGTGCAGCCCGCCGTCCTCGGGAGCCGCGAGGCCCGCCAGCAGTGATTCGAGCGCGGCGGCGGGTTCGAGGAGGGCGCGGTACGGACGGGCCGGGGGACGGTCGCCGTCGGCACGTGGTCCTATCAGGCGGGTGAGCGCGTGCGGGGGAAGCTCCAGGACCTCCTCCAACGCGGTGACGGCGCGCAGCGACTCGGGCCGGTCGGGCCGCCGCAGTCCGCGCTGCCAGTAGCTGAGGCTGGTCACCCCGACACGTACGCCCCGTTGGGCGAGCCGGTGCTGCACCCGGTGCAGTGCCAGCCCGCGCGCGGCGAGCGCGGCGCGGAGCGCGACGGCGAAGGGGCCGGTGCGCAGGGCTTCGGCGAGTTCGGCCTCGGGGGCGGAGCGAGGAGCGTGGCGCCGGGACGGGCCGAGGGCCGGATCACCGGAGCGCGGGGTGACATGGCGATCGGTACCGCGTGCTGCCATCGGGGCTCTTCCCTCTCCCGCCCCCGTGACCGTCTTCCAGTGAACGTTCACTTCCCCCTACTGGCACGGGTGTCGCGCGCGGGCCGCCGCCTGCCGGCACTGCGGGCGCGTTCACAACCGTACGCGCGGAGTTTACTTCAGCACCGCCTCGCGGAGGACGTCGTTGACCAGGACCCGGCGGGTGATCAAAGCTGCTGGCGCAGCGTCCGGACGCGCACCGCCACTCCCCCACCTCGACTGGGAGCACTGCCATGTCCACCTTCAACCGGGGCCGTACCCGGCCGGCGTCGCTGGCTCTCGCGGCCGTCGCCGTCCTGATGCCCGCGTTCCTGCCGGCGGCCACCGCGCACGCCGCACCCGCCTCCGTGCGACAGGCGGCACCTCGAGCCGCCGCCCACCCCTCGGTCGCCGCCGCCACCAAGCGCCTCGGCATCACCATGCAGGCGCAGCAGAACAGCAACTGGTGCTGGGCGGCGAGCGGAAACACCATCGCCTCGTGGTTCGGACGCGACTACAGCCAGAACCAGTTCTGCGACGCCGCGTTCGGCCGTCCCCAGGGCAGCGCCTGCGGCAACCGGCAGGCGACGCTGGACGAGGTGCGCAACGCCCTCGGCTGGATGGGCATCAACCCCGGTGAGTACGTGCGGGGTTATCTGCGCTACGCCACCGTGCGGAAGGAGATCGACGCCGGCCACCCCGTCGAGACACGCGTCGAGTGGAGCTCCGGGGGCGGGCACATGCATGTGCTCTACGGCTACGACGCCTCCGGCGGCCAGGTCTACTGGGGCGACCCCTGGCCCTCCAACTCCCGCTACAACTGGGCCGATTACGACTACTACGTGGACAACGCCTCGTTCACGTGGACGCACTCGCTGTACGGGATCGGAGCGTGACCCCCATGACCGCGACCCGCCCCGGCACGGCCGTCGCATCGCTCGCCGTCACCGCGGCTCTCGGCGTACTCGCCCCCGCCCCCGCGCACGCGGCCTCCGGCCCTGCCGCCCTCCCGGCGCCCTTCACCACCACGGCCACCGCCCAGGCGCGCGCGGCGGCGTCCAGTCCCGCCACCCTCCACACCGTTTCCCGCTTCTTCGCCCGCGCCGGTGCCATCAGGGCGGACACGGCCCGCCCGCACCTGGTCGGGCCCTCGGTGACGGTCTACCGCCTCGCTCCCGGGTTCGTCGCCGGACGGCCGGGCGCCCCTGTCGCCGTCCCGCGGTTCGTCGCGAGCAAGGCGGTCTCCGCCGACGGGCAGGTCGCCTCCCTGTGGACCGCGCGGACGGCGAAGGCGTGGAAGGTCGTCAACATCGCGACCGGCGGTGACGAGACCGACTACGTCGCCAAGGCACACGGCCGCGGAACCGTCTTCCAGGAACCGCAGATCGACGCCTGGTACGTGGTGCGCGACGGCCGCGTGCTCCCGCTCGACCCCGACGCGCGGCGCGCCGTGGGCAGGTCCGGTGTCTCCCTCGCCGGCTATCAGCACCTGGTCCACCGGAAGTACGGCGACAAGCTCCCCGGCTCCGCCTACGACCGCGCGGGCAGGGGCGGCGGTTACGACGGCGCCCTCGCGGCACCTCCCGCGTCCCGCGCCCGCCCGGCCGCCGCCGGCACGCCGGCGGCCGTCACCGCGGCCGCCACCGTCACGGCCGCCGCGGCCGTGACGGCGGTCCGCCTGCGCCGCGCCCGGCGCTCGCGCCGCGTCGCGGTGTGAGCGAACCCGGCAGGCCCCGACCGGGGTCCGCGCGGGGACGGGGGCCGGCACGGTGGCGCTCCGGCGCGCCGTGTCCGGTCCCCGCCCGGGGTGCGGGCCGGGCAGCCGGAGGGCGCGACGGCGGCGGTGCCGGGCGATCCGCTGCCTCTTCGCCCGACCGCCCGGCACCGGCGTCCGGGACACCGCCGCCTGGGCCGTGAACGGCGCGCGCACGCCGGCGCGAAGCGGACGTACGCGACGGCGACCGCCGCGAGTTCATCGGGAGTCGTCGGCGAGGGGTGCGCCGCGGCCAGGTACCCGGCCGGTTCGCGGTAGCCCTGCGCCGCGACCGCCGAGATCAGGGCGTCACGGTCCGCGAAATGCCGGTGGGGAGCCGCCGCCGAGACGCCGGCCCGCCGCGCCACCGCCCGCATCTACCGGCGCTGGGCCGCCGGCGGCGCCGGACTGCTGATCACCGGCAACGTCATGAGCGTGCGTGGATCCGCCGCCGGCGCGGCACCGGTGCCGGTCCGTTCGCCTACGAGGTCGGTGCGACGAGCATGTGCTCCGTGCCCAGGGCGCCGGCCGGCGTGTCGGTGTACATGGTGGTCTCGCCGTCGGACCAGCGGACGACCAGGTCGTCGGTTCGCTTGTTCCCGGTGAAGTCGCCGGTGGTCATGATGTCGTCGTGGGTCCAGACCCCGTTGGGGTTCTGGACGCGGTGCTCGACGCCGAGGCCGGACGTGGTGGTGCCGGCGTAGTCGTCGAGTTCCCCGTCGGCCCAGCGGACCATGAGGTCCCACCGCCGGCTGCCGGAGAACTCTCCGCCGGTGAGGAGGGCGGCCTTCTTCCAGGTGCTGTTGGGGGCCTTGAGCCGGTGTTCCCGGCCGAAGGTGCCGGCGCCGACGTTCGTGTAGAGGCTCAGTTCCCCGTCGGACCAGCGGACGACCAGGTCGGTGACGTAGGCGGACGTGCCGAACCGGCCGGCGCTGATCTGGACGGCGTTCTTCCAGGTGCCGTTGGGTTTGACCATCCGGGTGCCGGCCCGGTTCAGGCCCTTGGCGCCGACGTCGCCGTACAGGGTGACCTCGCCGTCCGCCCAGCGGACCAGCAGGTCGAACTGGTCGGACCCGGTGAAGTCGCCCGCGGTGATGGTCCTGGCGTTCTTCCAGGTGCCGTTGGGCCCCATCAGCCGCCGCTCGGTGCCGTAGCCGCCGTGACCGTCGCCGGGGTACAGCGTGACCTCTCCGTCGGTCCGGACCACGACCAGGTCGCTGTGGCCGGTCCCCCGGAAGTCGCCGGAGGCCATGAGCCGGGCCTTCCTCCAGGTGCCCGCCGATCCGGGCAGCCAGGGGTCCCCCGTCCCCGTGTAAGGGGCCTCCTTGCCCAACTGCTGGTGAGCGGCGGCGTGCTGGAACAGGTTCTGGGCGTCCTTGCCGTAGAGCGGCGCGTACGTCACCCAGTCGTCGTCGGCGTCGTTGCCGCCGCCGTTGTATCCGCCGGTGTCGCCGATCACCCTGCCCTTGCCCGTGGCGCTGTCGTACCCCTCGATCCACGGGCCGCCGGAGACGCCGCCGTAGAAGCCCTTGCAGGTCATGCGCATCTGCCGGAACCCTGGCAGCCGGGAGGTCGTGACGGGGCAACGGATCGGCTGATGACCGGGGTTGACGCTGCCGGAGCCGGGATAACCGATGACGGTGACCTTGTGGTCGTAGCCGCTCACGGGAGTGAAGGTGAGGGCGCCCGTGACGTCCTCCACCTTGCCGCGGCCGTTGGCACCGACCTGGGCGAAGGACAGGTCGAGGTCGGAGGCCGCCGATTTGGTGTTCGCCGTGTAGCGGGGGTCCGTGTAGACCTGGAGGACCGGGAACACGCCGAACGGCTGCTGCGCGGCGCTCTTGCCGCCGCGGTACCCGGGGACGAAGACGCGGTGCGTGGCCCTGCTCAGACCGATGCCGCAGTGCCCGGCGGTCAGCACGATGTCCTTGACGGCCGTGTGCACGACGCTGCCCGTGCAGTAGGTGTCGCCGCCGAGCGGCCTGCCGTCGAAGAAGAAGGTGCCGACCATCGGGTGGCCCGCGAAGTGCTGGGGCTCGGGCGTACCGGACGGCGGTGAGCCGTGGCCGGCGGCCGGCCGGACGGCGGCGCCGCGCCGCGGGGTGGCCGGGGCGGCGGGCGCGTCGGCCGGGACCGCGTTCTCCATTCGGTCCGCCGTCCAGTACTTCTCCTCGCCGCTGAGACTCGGCCCGTTCGGGGCCGCCGCGGGGGCCGTGGGCCGGGCGGCATGCGCCGAGGAAGCCGGGGCGGCACCGAGTATGCCCGCGCAGAGTCCGAGCGCGAGGACCGGAACCGATCGGTAGCTGGAACGCAACAAGGTGTCTTTCCGTCTTGGAGGAAGCCGAACGATGAGCGATACCGGGTCGTTGAAGTCGCATATATCGCACATGTGTTCGTCACGAAGAGGATCAGCATACCGACCGGCGACGCCACCTGACACGGCGTCGGAATACAGACAGGGCACAGGCGTTGGACAGACTCCGCAGGGCGGCCTGGGCGGCTCTCTCCCTCCTGCTGCCCTTGTCGGCCGCCGGGCCGGCCTCGGCCTCGCCGTCGACGCCGTCGCTCACGTACGGAAGCGTCACGTCGGTGCGGCCCGGTGACACGCTGACCGTCGACGCCCGGTCCGGCGAGGCCTCGTACGGCGACACCGTGCACTCGTCCGCGTTCGTCGCACCGGGCAGACTGCGCATGATGGACCCGCTGCTGACCACCACCGTCACGATCGCCTGCGACGCCCGGCCCGGTACCGTACCGGTCCTGCGGCGCGGCGCCGGAGACGTGGGCCCGGACGAACATCCGCTCCGCTGGGCGCGGGTGCGCGTCCGGCCGGCCGGCGAGGCCGCGCGCCGGGCCTGTCGCGACAGGGTGAAGGAGTTGCCCACGCCCGACCTGGAGGAGCGCTGGGCTCCGAGCGACACCTGGCCCCAGTCGGAGTGGGACGTGCGGACCTTCCGGGCCGGCAGCCGCGTCACCATCACCGACAACGACGACGAGGGTGCCGACGGGGAGATCAGCCTCACCTCCCGCGCGTTCGCCGACCGCCCCGTGCTGCGCGGCGCCAGAGCCGTACTGACCGCCACGGCCACCCTCAAGTGCGGCGCCGCGCCCGGCCTTTACGTCGTCTACCGGCACGACGCCGGTCAGCGCGGTCCGGACAGGCGATGGGCGCGCCTGCGCGTCGCCCCCGCCTCGCCCGCGAAGGCGTGCTCCACCGACCGGGCGGCGGCCCGCGCCACCGGGGCCTCCCCCACCTCCGTGCTCGCCTGGACCGCCGGCGGTGTCCTCCTCGCCGCCACGGCCGGCATGGCGCTCGTGCGCCGGGCCCGGGTCCGCCGCTTCCGGGCGGAAGGGCCGGAGTAGGGCGCACGCTCGCCCCACGACCTGGCGGAGCCCACCGGGGACGCGGTGCTCGCGCGGCCCTCGCCGTGGTGGCTCAGCGAGGGGTGTACGCCACCCGTTCGAAGGGCCACTCGCGCTCCAGCCAGTCCTTGACGACGCGATAGAGGTCTGCGTCGAGGGAAGCATGGCTCGCGCGCACCCAGGAGCGGACGTCGGTGACGGCGGGGTCCTGGCGGGAGCGGTAGATGTAGACGCAGCCGATGACGTCGTCCTCGGGGACCGACAGGACGGTGTAGGTGAAGCCGACGCGGCGGTCGAAGTCCTCGGCGTGCCGCCGGAGATCGTCCAGGTTGGCCTCCGGGGACATGCCCTCCGGAGGCGGCCAGGAACTGCCGGTGAAGTCGGGGCTGGCCCGGATGTGGGCGATGCTGGAGGTCCAGGCGGCGTGATCGGCGGCGTTGTGCCGGGGGCCGAGGGGTTCCAGGCGGAAGCGGGGGGTGGCGGGCGGAGGCGGTACGGCGAAATCGGAGGCCACGAGGGGCTGGGCGGGTGAGGTCACCGCGGGAGGTTACCCCCGGATCCCTCCCGGTCTCTCGCGAATATCGCCCGCGGCACGGTGCGCCGGCCCCGGACGAGGCCCCGCCTCACCGGGACCGAACCGCCGCCTCCCCCTCCTCCCGTCCTCGGGCCCCCGGCCTGTCCCGCCACGCCGAAGGAAGCACGAGGACGATGAGCGCCGCGGTGCAGACGAAGCCCCAGGGGTAGCCGACCTGCCGGGCGAGCACGCCGAAGCAGACGGCGCCGACGCCCATTCCGGCGTCGTAGGCGATGTTCCACAGGGCGCTCACGGTGCCGTAGCCGGAGGCGGGGACGCGGGAGTACATCAGGGTGATCGTGGAGTTCTGGGTGATGCCGAAGCCGGTGCCGAAGACGGCGACGCCGAGGACCACCGCGACGGCGCTCCGGGTGTACGCGGTGATGAACATGCCGACGGCGGACAGGGCGAGCCCGGGGAGGACCAGCCGGGACGCGCCCTTGCGGTCGCCCAGGCGGCCGGCCACCAGGCGGGCCACGGCGGCTCCGGCGGGCTGCGCGAACAGGGCCGTGGCCACCAGCCCCGCGGACGCCGAGGGCACGGCGAGCGGCAGGAAGGTCACCACGATCCCGGCGGCCAGCGCCGTGACCGCGAAGAGGACCGCGGGCCGGGATATCGCGCGATCGCGGATGCCGTCGAGGACACCGATCCGCCGTCCGGCGATGTACTCCTTCTCCGGCAGCCCGGGCAGGGAGAGGACCGGGGCCAGCGCGCACACACCGGCGGCCGCGCCGACCGGCGCGTACCCCATCTCGGAGACCAGCCAGACGCCGAGCGGCAGCCCCAGCAGCGAGGGCACACCCGAGACGACGCCGACCAACGCCAGTCCCTCGCCCCGGCGTTCGGAGGGGATGAAGGAGGCGGTCAGCGCCCCGCCCGCGACGACGGTGAGCGCGAACCCCGCGCCGCGCAGCAGACATACCACAGTGATCCAGGCGACCCCGGAGAACACCGTCAGCACCAGCGACGGCACCCCCATCAGCACCAGGCCCGCGCCCAGGGCGCCCCGGTGGCCGAAGCGTCCGATGAGGCGGGGTGCCACGACCTCGCCGGCGACCGTGGCCAGCATCAGGGCGCCCGTGGTCGCCCCGGCGCCGTTCCTGCCGGCCCCGGAGTGCTCGGCGTACAGCGGGACGACCGACAGCAGCAGGTAGAAGCTCGCCGACGCGCCGAACATACTGATGAAGCGCAGCAGCAGCGGACGCGACACCAGCGGGGGCCGGCCCTCGGGCCCGGTCGTCGGCGCCGGCGGATTCGGTGGATCGGTGGTGGTCATGGACGCACCCTAGGAAGCGATCAGCTCACCGTTAAGCTCCAATTCCATGTCTTCCGAGTGGTCCAATGCGTCCTCGGACCTGCTCTGCGCGATCGACCGGGACAGCGGCGAGCCCCTGCGGTCCCAGCTGGAACGCCAGGTGCGCGAGGCGATCCGCACCGGCCGGCTGCGAGTGGGCGAGCGGCTGCCGCCCTCACGCGAACTCGCGGGCACGCTCGGCCTGTCGAGGGGGCTGGTCCAGGACGCCTACGCGCAACTGCTCGCCGAGGGCTATCTGGTGGCGCGGGTGGGCTCCGGCACCCGGGTGGCCGCCGGTGCGTGCCCGCCACCCGTGCCACCGAGGCCGCGACGGCCCGCCGGGCGGCCGACGCTGCTGGCCGATTTCCGGTCGGGCGTACCGGACTTGAGCGCGTTCCCGATGCGGGACTGGCTGTGGGCGGTGCGGGAGGCGGCCCGCCGGATGCCGGCGGCCGGGCTGGACTACGGCGACCCGCGGGGCAGCGCGTCGCTGCGCGAGGTGGTCGCCGGGTACGCCCGCCGGATACGCGCGGCGGCGGCCGACCCGGAGCACATCGTCATCTGCTCGGGGTACGCCCAGGGCCTGTCCCTGACCCTGGCCGCCCTCGCCCGCCGCGGGGTGCGCCGCGTCGCCTATGAGGATCCCGGCTCGCCCGCCTCGGTCCGGGCCGCGGCGGCCGCGGCGGGGCTGGAGGCGGTGCCCGTTCCGGTGGACCAACACGGCATGGATGTCGCGGAGTTGACGGCGACGGGTGCGCGGGCGGTCGTCGTCACGCCGGCGCACCAGTGGCCGACCGGGGTGGTGCTCGGACCCGAGCGGCGGCTGGCCCTGATCGCGTGGGCGGCCGCGCACGACGCGGTGATCGTCGAGGACGACTACGACGCCGAGTTCCGCTACGACCGCGAACCGGTCGGTGCCCTCCAGGGACTGGCCGCCGACCGGGTGGTCTCGATAAGCACCGTCAGCAAGTCCCTGGCGCCGGCGCTGCGCATCGGCTGGCTGCTGTGCCCGCCGGCGCTCGCGGACGCCCTGGTGTCGGTCAAGCGCGCCAGTGACCGCGGCTCGCCCGTCCTCGACCAGCTCGCGCTCGCCGGACTGATCGAGTCGGGCCGTTTCGACCGGCATCTGCGCCGGATGCGCACCACCTACGCGGCACGGCGCACCGCCCTGCTGGCGGCGCTCGCGGAACATGCCCCCGACGTCACCGTGACCGGCCTCGCCGCCGGCTTCCACGCGGTGGCCCATCTGCGGGACACCGCGGACGAAAGGGCCCTCGTGGCCGCCGCCCGCGCCCGCTCGGTCGGCCTGTACGGGATGAGCGACTTCCGTACCTCCGGAGCGACCACACCGCCCCGGCTCGTGCTCGGTTTCGGCAACGTCGGCGCACGCGCCGTCACCGCCGGGATCTCCGCGATCGGCGATCTGTTGCGGGAGCAGGGCTGATCACGGGGTGGCGGCCCGGCCGCGCCTTCGGCCAGGAACTCGCCCGGGGGGTAGTCCAGTCGCGGCGGCCGACCGGCACGGGCGCAGGGCGGCGAACCGGTGCGCACGCCGATCCCGCGCCCGCCCGTGCGGCCGAAACCGTTCGGTGCGGGCGAGCGCCCAGGCCGCGCCCCGGCTCGTCCGTGCTGTCATGACCCGGGACGAACCGCCGGGGGAAGGAAACCAGATGACGGAACGCACGAGTTACGAGCGATCTCTCGAACGAAGCCGCGCGGCTTCGAGCCGGCCGGACCGTCCGGACACCTTCACCATGGCGGGCCTCGCATGGGACCTGCTCGACGACGTCTTCGCCCCGCCCTTCTCCAGGACGACCGAGGCGGCCATGGACGTCCTGGGCCTGACCGGCGCGGAGGCGCCCCTGCTTCGCGCCGGGGGCTCCTTCCTGGAGGTCGGCTCGGGCACCGGGATCATCGCGGTCATGGCCGCGCTCCGCGGCGCCGCCCGGGTGGTGGCCACGGACATCAACGCGCGCGCCGTGGAGAACACCCGCCGCAACGCCGGGCGCCACGGCGTCGGCGACCGGCTGAGCGCCGTACACGGCGACCTGTTCTCCGCGCTCGACACCGGCGACCGCTTCGACTGCGTGTACTGGCACTCCAACTTCGTGCTGGCCCCGGACGACTACCGCTACCGCGGCGACCACGAGCGCGCCTACATCGACACCGGCTACCGCGCCCACGAGCGCTACCTGGTGGAGGCCCCCCTCCGGCTCACCCCCGGCGGGCAGGGCCCTCCTCCAGTTCAGCGACCGCGGCGACCTCCCACGCCTGACCGCCCTGGCCGCGGCCCACGACCGCCGGCTGGAGGTGCTGCGCCGGCACCGCTTCCCGGAGGGCACGGAGACGCTGGAGCACATCCTGCTGGAGATCCGCGTGGCGTCCTGAGGGCCGGGCGATCCGCGATCGCGGGAACGGCCGGGGGCCGCCGTTCCCGGTCCGGGGCCCGTGCCCCCCGTCAGGCCCGCTCCGCCGACCGGCCCGTGCCCGCTCCCCCTCCCTCACGCCCGCTGTCCGAGTTCCGTCCTGTCCCCGGCGAGGGCCGGCGCCGGCGCCGCGGAGACGCTCTCGCGCAGGCGGCCGAGGCCGGCGGCCGCGGTCAGCAGGGCGAGGGCGGCGGCGCCGACCGGGAGGACGTAGCTGTTCTGGGCGCCGAAGCGTGCCACGGACCAGCCCGCGAGCGTGCTGCCGAGCGAAGAGCCGCCGAGGAGGCTGGTCACGGCCAGGGTCATGCCTTCGTTGATCTGGGAGCGCGGGATCAGCTCCTGGACCAGGCCCATGCCTGTGATCATCGTCGGTGAGGTGGCCGTGCCGGCGATGAACATCAGGGGCACGAGCGACCACAGGCCGCCCGCGAGGGTCAGCGGGAGCATCAGCACGGCCATGCCTCCGACGCCCGCCAGGAAGCGGGTGGTGCTGGAGCCGCGCGGGGTGAGCATGCCGTAGAGCAGGCCGGCGAGCGCGGAACCGACCGCCTGGAGGGCCAGCACCGGACCGGCCGAGGACCTGTGGTGCAGGGCATCGGTGAGAGCGATCGTGACCACTTCGAGGGAGCCGAACAGGGAGCCGGCGAAGAGGAAGACGAGCATCATCACTTGCAGGCCCCGGTTGGTGAGCGGGGAGCGGGCGACCGCGGGACCGGCGGGCCGGACCGGGGGTTCGGTGCCGCGCTGCAGCGAGAAGAGGACCGTGCCGCCCAGGGTCAGGACCAGCGGTGCCACCCGGCCCGCCTCGGGGGCGATGCCGGTGGCCAGCGCCACCACGATGATCGGGCCGAGGACGAAGCACGTCTCGTCCAGGACCTGTTCGAAGGAGTTGGCCGCGTGCATGCGGTCGGCGTCGTCGCCGTAGATCTCGGCCCAGCGGGCGCGTGCCATGCCGCCGACGTTCGGCGCGGTGGCGGAAAGGATGTCGGTGACGAACAGGGTCCAGGTCGGTGCGCCGGTGGCGAGGCAGACGACCAGGGCGGCCGACATGGCCGCCGACCAGACGGCCGCGGGGACGGCCGTACGTGACTGGCCGTAGCGGTCGACGAGGCGGCCGAGCAGCGGGACGGTGATCAGGGTGGCGGCGAGGGAGGCGCCGCCCACGGCGCCGGCCAGCGCGTAGGAGTGGCGTACGGCGGCGACCATCACCACGGTACCGACGCCGGACATGGACAGGGCGAGCCTGGCCAGGAAGCCGGTGGTGGTGAAGCCGACGCTCCCCTTGGCGGAGAACAGTCTGCGGTACGGGGCGAGCATGCGTGGTCTCTCCGTTGCGGGGCCGTGGGAAGGACGGGACGGACGGAAGGGGGCGCTGTCGCGGTCACCAGGGCGCGAAGAGGGCCCGGGAACACGGCGTCCCGATCATGAACGCCCCGCCCGAAAGCGGGAGTTGAGGATATCGACCGCTCACCGTGTGTCAGCGCCCAGGACATCCGGCCTGGCAGCCGGCGGCACGAGCGGGCCTCACCCCGCGAGCGTCCGCTGGTGACGGGACGGTGCCGGGGGGAGCGGCTTCGATCAGTGCGACGGAGGGCCGGTCACCTCCACCGCGGCCGGGCGCAGCAGGTGCGGGCCGGCGCGGTAGCCGGAGCGCAGGATCCTGGTGCAGGTCAGCTCACTTTGCTGTGGGGTCACATGGTGGACCAGGGCCACGTGCCGGCCGGGGTCGAAGGGCTCGCCCTCCTGGCCGAGGGGCTCGAGGCCCAGGGCGCCCAGCTGGGTGCGCAGGGTGTCGGCGATGTCCGCGAGGCCGGGCGTGAGGGGCTCGTGGGCGCAGGTGCGCTCGACGGCGTCCAGGACGGGCAGGAGGGTGCGCAGGACGTTGGCCGCGGCGATCTCCCGTACGGCCGCCCGGTCCCCGCGCACCCGCTTGCGGTAGTTGTCGTACTCGGCCTTCACCCGCTGGAGGTCGGCCGTGCGCTCCCGGACCAGGCACCGCAGCCGCGCGGGGTCCGCGTCCGGGAGCCGGCCCTCGTCCATCGTCAGCCCGCCTCGGGCCGGTCGTCGTCGACGATCTCGGCGTCCACGACCTCGTCGTCCTCCGGGGCCGAAGACCCGGCGGGGGCCGGCCCGGCGGACGAGGCCGCGCCCGCCGCCGTGCCCGCACCCTGTTCGCCCTGTTCGCCCTGGGCGCGGGACTGTTCGTACAGCGCCGTGCCGATCTTCTGGGCGGACCGGGCCACTTGTTCGGTGGCCTCGCGGACGGCGGCGGTGTCCGCGTGCTCGTCCTTGAGCCTCGCCTTCAGCTCGGCGAGCGCCGCCTCGGTCTCGTGCCGCGCCTCGGCGGAGATCCGCTCGGGGTTGTCGCTGATGAGCCTCTCGGTCTGGTAGACGAGCTGTTCGGCCTGGTTGCGGGTCTCGGCGGCCTCCCGGCGCTGCCGGTCGTCCTCGGCGTGCTGCTCGGCCTCGCGGACCATGCGGTCGATGTCGTTCTTCGGCAGCGCGGAACCGCCGGTGACGGTCATCTTCTGCTCCCTGCCGGTGCCGAGGTCCTTCGCGGACACATGCATGATCCCGTTGGCGTCGATGTCGAAGGCGACCTCGATCTGCGGGAGGCCGCGGGGCGCGGGCGGCAGTCCGGTCAGCTCGAACATGCCGAGCTTCTTGTTGTAGGCGGCGATCTCGCGCTCGCCCTGGAAGACCTGGACGGACACCGAGGGCTGGTTGTCCTCGGCGGTGGTGAAGATCTCCGAACGCCGGGTGGGGATCGTGGTGTTGCGTTCGATCAGCTTGGTCATGATGCCGCCCTTGGTCTCGATGCCGAGGGACAGCGGGGTGACGTCGAGCAGCAGGACGTCCTTGACCTCGCCCTTGAGGACACCGGCCTGGAGCGAGGCGCCGATGGCGACGACCTCGTCCGGGTTGACGCCCTTGTGCGGCTCCTTGCCGGTCATCTCCTTGACCAGACCCGTCACCGCGGGCATCCGGGTCGAGCCGCCGACCAGCACCACGTGGTCGATGCCGGACACCTTGATCCCGGCGTCCTTGATCGCGTTGTGGAACGGCGCCTTGCAGCGGTCCAGCAGGTCGGCCGTCAGCTGTTCGAACTGGGCGCGGGTGAGCTTCTCGTCCAGGTGCAGCGGGCCTTCGGCGGAGGCGGTGATGTAGGGCAGGTTGATCGTGGTCTCCGAGGAGCTGGACAGCTCGATCTTCGCCTTCTCGGACGCCTCCCGCAGCCGCTGCACGGCCATCTTGTCCTTGCCCAGGTCCACGCCGTAGTGGTTCTTGAACTGCTGGACCAGGTGGTCGACGACACGCTGGTCCCAGTCGTCGCCGCCCAGGTGGGTGTCGCCGTTGGTGGCCTTGACCTCGATGACGCCGTCACCCATCTCCAGCAGGGACACGTCGAAGGTGCCGCCGCCGAGGTCGAAGACGAGGACCGTCTGGTCGTTCTCCTTGTCCAGGCCGTAGGCGAGCGCGGCGGCCGTCGGCTCGTTGATGATCCGCATGACGTTCAGACCGGCGATCTCCCCGGCCTCCTTCGTCGCCTGCCGCTGGGCGTCGTCGAAGTAGGCCGGGACGGTGATCACCGCGTCCGTGACGTCCTCGCCGAGGTATGCCTCCGCGTCCCGCTTCAGCTTCTGGAGCACCCGCGCGGAGATCTCCTGGGCGGTGTAGCGCCTGCCGTCGATGTCGCCCTCGTCGGGGAAGCGCCAGGAGTGATCACCCATGTACCGCTTGACCGAGCGCGCGGTGCGCTCCACGTTGGTGACGGCCTGGCGCTTGGCCACCTCGCCGACCAGTACCTCGCCGTTCTTGGCGAACGCCACGACCGACGGAGTGGTGCGCGCGCCCTCCGTGTTGGTGATGACGGTGGGTTCGCCGCCCTCCAGGACCGAGACCACCGAGTTCGTCGTCCCGAGGTCGATTCCGACCGAACGCGCCATGGTGAATCCTCCCTTGCCGGCTGCTCCCCCACCCGTGTTCCCCGGTCCTCCTCGCCTATAGAGGTTCGGCTGCGTCCCGCAGCGGTTCCGCTGCGTCGTACCGGCGAGCCGCCCCCTTGCCTGTAGAGCCTGAATGAAACTTGAGCTACCTCATGTCAATTCTGGTCCGCTTCCGGCAGGCCGTCCAGGGCACGGGTCCACTCGGTTCCGGCCGCGAGCGCCGCACGCCAGGCCCGCAGGGCGCGGGGCGGCATGCCCATGGCGAGCGCTCCGGTGAGTGCCGTTCCCCTGCGGTAGGCGACGAGGAAGCGGCCGTCCGCCGGATCTCCGTCGACCACCTGGGCCTCGTCGTGATCACGCAGGTGCCCGAACGCCTGGATCCTGAGGTCGTACTGGTCGGACCAGAAGGAGGGCACCGGGGCGAACGGCTTACCCTGCTCGGGGGCGAGGAGGTTGCGGGCGGCCGCCATGCCCTGTTCGGCCGCGTTCGTACGGTGCTCCACGCGCATGTCGGTACCGAAGAGCGGGTTGTGCCAGCGGGCCACGTCGCCCGCGGCGTAGATGCCGGGCGCGGCGGCGCTGTACTGGTCACAGGACACGCCGTCGGCCAGCCGCAGCCCGCTGTCCTCCAGCCACTCGGTGTTGGGCTCGGAACCGATGGCGATCAGGACATCGTCGGCGGGGATCGTGGTGCCGTCGCTGAGGAGCACGCCGGTGGCCCGGCCCGCCCCGGTGGTGATCCCGGCGACCTTGGTCCCGGTCCGCAGGTCCACGCCGTGATCGCGGTGGACCTGGGCCAGATGCGCGCCGACCTGCGCTCCGACGGCGTGCGCGAGGGGGACGGGCGCGGGTTCCACCAGGGTGACGGTCGCGCCGAGGGTACGGGCGGCGGCGGCGACCTCGGCCCCGAGGAACCCGGCGCCCACCACGACCAGCCGGCCCCCGGCGGTCAGCCGCTCGCGCAGGGCGAGGGCGTCACCGAGTTCCCGCAGGACGTGGACGCCCGGCGTGTCGCACTCGGGCAGCCGGCGCGGCCGGACCCCGGTGGCGATGACCAGACCGTCGTACGTCAGGCTCGTGCCGTCGGCGAGGGTCACGGTACGGGTCGCCGGGGCGAGGGCGGCGGCGGGCACGCCGAGGCGCAGATCCAGGGCGAGGGCGTCCAGGTCGGCCGGGCGGCGCAGCCGCACCCGCTCGGGCTCCCAGGTGCCGGTGAGGACCTGCTTGGACAGCGGCGGCCGGTCGTAGGGCGGGTGCGGCTCGCTTCCGACGAGGGTGAGCGAGCCGTCGTATCCCGCGCGGCGCAGGGTCTCGGCGGCCGTCAGACCGGCCGCCGAGGCGCCCACCACGACGACGCGGCGCGGCGGGACGCCCATCACGCCTCCACCAACCGGATCGCGGCGGCGGGGCAGATCGCGGCCGACTCCCGGACGTCTTCGTCGAGTTCGGGGCCGGGGGTGGCGTCCAGCAGCTGCACCGTGCCTTCGTCGTCCTGGTCGAAGACCTGGGGCGCCACCAGGACGCACTGCCCGGAGGCGACGCATTTGGGCTGGTCGACTTCCACGCGCATGGGTTCGTTCCTCGCTTCGTCGGTCCGCGGTTCGCGGTGCATGGTGCGCGGTGCATGGTGCGGCGGGTACGGCGCGCATGTCTGTGTGCCGTGTGTGCCGTGCGTGCCGTGCGTGTCCTGCCGTGAAGTGCTACCAGCGGACGGGTAGTTCATAAACGCCGTAGACGAAGCCGTCGTGCTTGAACTCCAGTTGATCGAAGTCGGTCGCCGGCGCCAGCGTGGGGATGCGGGAGTAGAGCGTGCTGTAGGCGACCTGGAGTTCGACGCGGGCGAGCGGCTGACCGAGGCACTGGTGGACGCCGTAGCCGAAGGCGACATGGCGGCGGGCGTCACGTGTGAGGTCGAGCCGGTCGGGGTCGGGGAAGGCACCGGGGTCCCGGTTGGCGATGTCGTTGGCGAAGATCACGCCGTCGCCCGCGTGGATCAGTTCGCCCCCGATCTCGATGTCCTCCAGCGCGACGCGACGCCGCCCGGAGTGGACGATGTTCAGGTAGCGCAGCAGCTCCTCCACGGCCGAGGCGACCAACTTGGGGTCGTCCCGGTCGCGGAGGAGGGCGAGTTGGTCCGGGTTGCGCAGCAGGGCCAGGGTGCCGAGGGCGATCATGTTGGCGGTGGTCTCGTGCCCGGCCACGAGCAGCAGAACACCCGTCTCGGCGGCTTGGCGCCGCGTCAGCTCGCCGGTGGCCACCCGCTCGACGGCGAGAGTGGAGAGCACGTCGTCCGCGGGGTCGGCGAGCTTGGCGGCCAGGAGGCCGTCCAGGTAGTCGGTGAGCGCCTCGGACGACGCGAGCAGTTCCTCGCGGGTGGAGGCGCGGTGCACCAGCACGCGGCTGTGACGCTGGAAGAAGTCGTGCTGCTCGTACGGCACCCCCAGCAGCGCGCAGATCACCAGGCTGGGCAGCGGCAGGGCGAACGCCTCGACCAGGTCGGTGGGGTTGGGCCCGGCGAGCATCTCCTCGATCAGGTCGTCCACGATGCGCCGCACGGACGGTCGCAGGGCCTCGACCTTCCGGATCGCGAACGGAGCCGTCACCATCCGGCGCAGCCGGGCGTGTTCGGGGTCGTCCGTGGTCAGCAGGGTGTTGCGGGTCCGGTCCCGCTCCCGCGTCGCGGCGCTGCGGTGGGGGTACCCGGGGCGCCGCGGGTCGGCGCTGATGCGCGGGTCGCCGAGCAGGGCCCGTACATCCTCGTGGCGGGTGATCATCCAGGGGCTGCTGCCGTCCCAGATGCGCACCCGGGAGACGGGGCGCTCCGCCTGGAGGTCCTTGAGGGCCGGGGGCGGATCGAAGGGGCATCCGGTGGCACGGGGCATGGGGTGCTCGGGAAGCCCGGTCGGTGTGTCCATGACGGTGTCGGTCACAGCTGCCTCCTCGGCAAGAGGGCACCCGACACCCCTGACGGAGTTAGGTGCTTCAGGCAACTTTATGGATCGCGGGGAGCACGTCAACGGTGCCGAAGGATTCGCCGTCGCTATCCGGCCACGATGCGATCGAGCAGATCGTCCGCGCGCTGGACGAGGCCGCGCGGGTCGGCCTCGTAGGGCAGGGCCATCGCGATGGTGACGATGCCGTGCAGCGCCGATCACAGCAGCAGCGCGTCCCGTTCGCCGCCCACCTGCCCGGAGCGGCCCGCCGGCAGCGCGGCCAGCGCTTCCTCCCGGACGCCGAGCACCAGCCGTACCGGGTGACGCGGTGAGTCCTCGCGGGGGCCGGCGATCCGCTCGACACCGAACATCAGCCGGAAGCGCCGTTGGTTCTCCAGCGCAAAGGCGCAATAGCGGTGGACCATGGCGCGCAGGGCGGAGCGGGGGGTGCCGGGGACGCTGCGGTCCCATGCCTGCCTCAGCTCGGCGACCAGCTTCTCGTAGGCCCTGCGTGTCACCGTGGCGACCAGTTCGAAGCGGTCCTTGAAGTGCAGATAGCCGCTGGGCGCTGCGATGCCGACCTCGCGGGCGACCGCGCGCGGCGACAGGGCCTCCTAGCGGCCCGACTCGGCCGGCAGCCGGGCCGCGGCCACGAGGATCTCCTCCTTCAGGGCGCCGCCCTCGCCCCACTGGCTCGGGGCACGGCGCTTGAACGTGTCGGCCACCCTGCACTCCCTCCGCTGCCCGCCTGCCGGGTGAGGCATTATCGGAGGTGGCCGAACAGTTGTCGCCGCGGAGGCCGGTGCCCCTGCGAAGCGGAGCACCGGCACCGCCCGACTCAGACCTCTTGGACGGCCGTTGCCCGCAGATGCCGGGCGAAGAAGCGGACCGCGCTGTCCGACTCGAACCGGGGCAGCTCCTTGTGCCGCCCGGAATTGGCGTGCAGGGTCTTCTCCTTCGAGGCGAACGCGTCGAAGAGGGCCAGCGCGGAGGCGCGCGGGATGTGCTCGTCGTCCCACTGCATGGCGTACTCGACGGGGATCGTGATCCGTCGCGCCGTCTCGGCCAGGGCGTCGGGCCAGTGCAGCCCGAAGACCGCGGCGGTGAACCTGGGGTCGTCCGCCACGAACGGCACGCCGATCGCGGTGGCCATGTTCAGGCCGAAGAAGCCGACGGGTCCGCCGGTGCCGATCCCCGGCAGCTCCTGGAGGGCGTCCAGGGTCGCGCGCCACTCGGGGACGGCGCGCTCGGCGAGCTGGGCGTTGTAGCGGACGACGATCGGGCCTTCCGGCTCGCCCGCCTCCCGGGCCCGGTACAGCGCGGCGATCTCCTGCTCGTCGTACGCCGTGCGCGGCCGGTCTCCGTGGCCGGGCGCGTCGACGACGGCGACATGGAAGCCGCAGCCGGTGACGAGCCGCCGGGCGCGGCCCGTCATCGCGGGCCACTTCTTGTGCGTGCCGCCGCCGTGGCCCATGAACACGAGGGGCGCTCGCTCGGGGCCGGAGGCGGGCGACCAGAGCACGCCCGGGATCTCGCCCAGGGTGAAATCGCGCTCGATCACGCCGTCGGCCGATGCCTGAGCGGTGAACTTGATTGACTGCATGGGGTGTTGTCGCATCACTGACTGCCTTTCGGAATGCCTTGTCGGCGAGGCGCTCCCGGCGACAGCTGTGTCAGCCGCTCGACCGTGACGAAGAGGGGAGCACCCACACGGATACCTCGGTCATGGGTCCCACCTCCTCACTCCGGCCCACGGTCGGCGAAAAGCTATCAGCCCGAACACCGTCCCGCCCACGGATTTTCACCGGCCCCGCCGCAGCGCCCCCGCGTCCGGCGTCCGGCGTCCGGCGTGAGGAGCTTGCACGGACGGCACAGCAGGGGCCTGTCCGCATGCCGGTCGAAGACGAGCGGAACACTGTCACCGACGCGGCTCTCGACGAACCCCACCACCCCGTCCCTCGCCCCCACCCGCCCCGGCTCTGCTCCGTTCTGCTCCGTCGAGCATTACGGTGACCAGGTCGAGCAGGGCGGCCCGTGCCGTCCATGACCATCCAGGGACTCGGTGGTGCGTCCCGGGGACGCGGCATCGATCCACTCGGATGCCGCGGTTCGCCGAGTCGACTGGTCAGGGGGCCGCTCGTAGCGCACGACGTGACCTCCGCACCTGGCTCAGCAGCGGCCGCGAACTCCGCGAGGACTCAAATGAACTGAGGGTCCGCGCAGGCACCGTGAACGGTCGGGTGACAATCGAACGTCTGCCCTCACGTCCGACGTAGCCTCGCCCCTCAGCCCTCCATCGCGGCGAGGCGCTCCCGCACCCGCTCCGCGCCGGACATGTTCTCCTGCTTCTCGTACCGCGCGGCGGCGGCCCGGAGATCCGCTGCGGCCTCCTCCGGGTGCCCGGCGCGCTGATGGCCCTCGGCCCGCTGTTCCAGTGCGTCGGCGAGTTGGAGGCCCGCGCCCTCGGCGGTCATGATCTCGACGGCCCTGTCCAGACAGACGAGCGCGAGTTCGGGATCGCCCGCGCGGAGGTGGGCCTCGCCCAGACTCATGTAGACGCGTCCCTCGTTGTAGGTGTCCGCGCCGTCGGGCAGAGTGCGGAAGCAAACGAGGGCATCGTTCAACTTCTGCAGGGCGGTTCGGAAATCACCCCCCTGGACGAGGGCGCGGCCGGTGTGGTGCGCCAGTAGGGCGGTGGCGCGGGGAACATCCCGCCATCCGTCTTCGCCCTCTCGGATACCACCCAGTACGCGCAGAGCCTCCTCGAAGGCATGGCGCGCCTCGCCGTGACGCCACAGCTTGAGGCGCAGCAGTCCGAGTGCCTCCAGGGCGGTCGCCTGGCCACGGAGATGGCCGCATGCCTGGTCGGCGGTGACAGCTGCTTCCAGAGCCTCCTCCGCCTTGTCGGCGTCGCCGACTCCCATGTAGGCGAATGCCAGTTGGACCAGTATCCGCCCCACCGCGCGCCGGTCGCCGAACTCCTCGGCGCCACGTCGGGCGGCATCGACCCCGCGCAGATGCGTCTCGATCCACTGTGCGTGGAAGCCGAGCCGCAGGTGCAGGCTCCACATCGCCTCGCACAGCTGCCACACGAGGTCGTCGTAGCCATGGTGCTCGGCCGCGTGGATGACGGCGGCGAGGTTCTCCCGCTCGGCGCGCAGCTCCTCCAACGCCTCCGCGCTGTCGCCCGGTTCGACGTGCCGCGGCACGGTCAGACGGTCGTAGACGGGGCCGAGGTGCCAGCGGTGCGGGATCACCCGCAGATCCGCGGCCGCCGCGAACCTCAGATATGCGACCGCCACCCGGCGGACCGCCTCACGCATCCGTCGTTCCCCGTCCTCGGCAACCGCCAGCTCACGGGCGTGGGCACGGGCCAGGTCGTGAAAGCGGTAGCGCTCCTCTGCGATCTCCTCCACCAGATGGACACGGGCCAACTGCTCCAGCATGTCCCGTGCTTGGGCCTCCTCGACACCGGCTGCGTGCGCGGCACACAGGAGGTTCACGGTCGGCCAGGGCCAGACCGCCAGCGCGCGGTAGAACGCAGCGCACTCGGAGCTGAGTTCGCCGTAGGACACGTCCTGGGCGAGCCGGACGGGGTCGGCGGGGCCGTACGGGTCGGTGTCTCCCATGGGGACTCCTGTCCGCTCCGTGCCGTTGATCCGGTCGGAGAGTCCGCGCGCCACACGGCCCCAGGAGAGGTGCTCGCGGACGGCGAGTCCGGCGCCGGTGGTGCATACCGCGAGCGGGATGCCGCCGGTGCCCTCCGCGACGGCCCGGACGACCTCCTCCGGGGCTGCCGACCGGCTTCGCCCGGCGACACGGCGAAGCAGCAGGACGGAGTCCGTGGTCGACAGCGGCCGCAGGGTGAAGGGGTGCGCGCCGTGTTCGGCCACGAGCCGGCCGAGGCGGTGCCGGCTGGTCACCAGGACGAGGGACCCGGGCGCGGCGGGCAGCAGAGGAAGCACCTGCGCGTCGTCCAACGCGTTGTCCAGTACGACGATCATGCGTCGGCCGGCCGTGAAGCCTCGGAACAGGTCCCGCTGCCGTGTCTCGTCGCCGGGAATGGTGCCGGCTCCGAGGCTCTCCAGGAAACGGACGAGCGCCTCGGAGGGCGTGAGGGCGGTGCCGACAGTCGCACCGGCCAGATCGACGAACAGGACCCCGTCCGGGAACCTCGCTCGCAGCTCGTGCGCGCACCGTACGACGGTGGCGGTCTTGCCGATGCCGCCCGGCCCGGTGAGGGTGGCGACGACCGGTGCGCCGGGTGCGCGCTCGGCGTCGTCCAGCAGTCCCTCGATCCAGGCGAGCACCTCCTCGCGGTCGGTGAACGCCGCGGTCGCGGGCGGCAACATTTCGGGGCGCAATGCGCCAGGGGCTGTGGCCGGCATCTGACGTGGCGCCAGCCAGGATGCCTCGCGCACCCATTCCCTGACCTCGTGGGCTGACTCCGGCGAACTGTGCGCGAGTTCGACGAGTTGTAACGCGACGGCCCTGCGTTCACGCTCGGTGACGGGCAGGACGAGGACCTGCTGACCTGATGAGGCACCCTGCTGGGATCCCGCCCTGCCGAGCAGGGCGTGCAGCCGTTCCGAGATCCGCCTGCCCACCTCGCCACCCGCTCCGGACAGCGCGCCGGAGGCGACCGTGCCGACCGCCGAGAACACCAAGTCGATCAACGGCTCCACCCAGCACTCCCCCAACTCGCCATAAGAGCAATCGTATCGACAATCCGGCAGTGAGAGAGGGCGGACGGACAAGGGACAGGGGCACGCGCATGGGTCGGCGCCACGTGAGCCGGAACCGTCCTCCAGCGGACCGGAAGTCCTTGCCCATGGTGGCGCGATCGGGGGGAAGGTGTGAGCGCGGGGCCCATGGAGCGATGAGTCGGATGATGCAGGGGGACGGTGGCGAGGACTGGGGCTGGAAGGCCGTCATGCCCCCTGTGTGAATGGCTTCGCCCGGGGTTCCCGGGAGGGACGCTGCGGCGCGCGTGGCAGGTGCGGGGACGTGTGCCGATGCTCGTGAGCGGCTCGCGGTGCGTCGGGGGAAGGCCCGGTGATGCGCCGTCGTCGGCCGGTCAGGAGGCCCCACGTGCCGGTGGCTCGGACCGCCACGCCCCTCAGTACGGCGCGAAGTCGAAGCTGTTCCACAGTCCCGTCGCCCGCACCACCTGGTCCGACGCGCCGATGTCCAGGAAGTCGTACGCGCCACCCGCGGGCACGGTGCAGTCGGCGGTCGTGTAGAGGCGCAGGCTGCTCTGGGTGTAGTTGGTCACGTGGGTGATGCCCTGGGGGAAGCGGTGGCACCCCTTGACCGGGGGGTTGCTGAGGGTCTGCACGACCCGTCCGTTGTTCCGTGCCACGATCTGACCGGACGCCTGGTCCTGGCAGGCGGTGAGCGCGATGCCGAGCAACGCGAAACCGGTGAGCGCGGCCAGCGGCCGTGAAGCGCGCATAGGGCCTCCTGTGCCAAGACGCCAAGACGGGTGCTGCCGGGGACCCGGTCCCCCCACCACTATCCGTCAGAGTGCGCCGGCCCGCCCGGCGAGGGCGTCCACACCGGGCACATCCCCTGTTCAGCGGCGCGCCGGGGGCCTTTCGGGTGCCTGTGTGGCCCGGGTGTCGCACCCGGTGTGCGGGGTGTGGCCGCCCACCCTTCACTGAGGGGAACGAATCGCAGCGAGGGTATGGGAGTCACACATGGCAGGGCTCGGGAGACGGGGTGCGTCGGGCGCGGTACTGGCCCTGGTCATGATGTCGGCCGCCGGCTGCGGCGGCGGTTCGCAGAACTCTCCCACTCCCGCCGAGCAGGCGGCCTCGGCCGCGTCCGCCGCCGCCTCGCTCGCCTCCCGGGGCGGTGACGCGCTCGCCTCGGCCACGGCGGAGGCCGGCCGCAGGCTCGCCGAGGCCAAGGGCGGCCTGAACGCCAAGGACCAGGTGAGCCTCGGCGCCGTCACCCTCGACGGCGACGGCCGGGCCACCACCTCGGTGACCGTGAGGAACACCGCCTCCTCCGCCAAGTCCTTCGCCGTCCAGGTCAACTTCACGGACGGCGGCGGCAATCTGCTCGACGTCGTCGTACTGACGGTCGACAACGTGGCCGCGCACGCCTCGGGCCGCGGCACCGCGCGCGGCAACCGCAAGCTGCACGGCGAGGTACGGGCGGACGTCGGCACCGCGCTTCGGTACTGACCCCGACACACCCCGCCCCCAGGGGGCCTCCTCGCACGACGCCCCCGCCCTCGCGGGCCCTTCGCCTCCGACGAACCCCGGTGAACCTCGGCGAACCTCCGGCGGACCCCGGCTGACCCCTGGCGAACTCCCGGCGAACGCCCGCCCGGACCCCCGACGCTGCCGCACGAGTGAACCGCCAAACGGGTGATCCACAGCGGCCTCCGGCCCGGGGCGCCCAAGGATCACGGCCCCGTCGGGCAATTCCGGCGAGTCGGGCTATTGGTTCGAAGTGACAGGCTTACGGTGCCCTGTCCACACTGAATTGGCGGTTCGTGATCAGGAATGTGCATCAGCGATCCAGAACGTTCTCGAGGAGATCGAATGGTGGAGCAGTCTTCCGAGATCGATATAAGCGGGCCGGACGCAGCCGCCCTCACTCTGAGCGGTGCCGGCCCGGACAGAACCGAGACCGAGAGCGGACTCGCGGCCGCGCTGGCCGAGGTGGTCGGCAGTGAGCGGGTCCCCGTGGACAGCCACTTCTTCACCGACCTCGGCGCCAACTCCCTGGTCATGGCCCAGTTCTGCGCACGGGTGCGAAAGCGGCCCGACCTGCCGTCCCCGTCCATGCGGGACATCTACCGGTACCCCACCATCCGGGACCTCGCCGGAGCCCTCGCCCCGGCCGCTCCCCCGCCGGACGAGGCCGCGGGCACCGCGGCGGCACCCGCGGCCCCGGCGCCCGCAGCGCCCCCCGCGCCCCTGCCGCGCACCAGCCGGCTGAGCCATCTCCTGTGCGGGACCTTCCAGTTGCTGGCCTTCCTCGCCTACTCGTTCGCCTCCGGCCTGGTCACCGGCACCGGCTACGAGTGGGTCGCCGACGGCAACGGGGTCGCAGACATCTACCTGCGGTCACTGCTCTTCGGCGGCGCCGGGTTCATCGCCCTGTGCGTCTTCCCGGTCATCGCCAAGTGGCTGCTCGTCGGCCGCGCGAAACCGGCCGACTTCCCCGTCTGGGGCCTCGCGTACACGCGCTTCTGGCTGGTGAAGGCGCTGCTGCACGCGAACCCGATGGTCCTCTTCGCCGGCACCCCGCTGTACGTGCTGTACCTGCGGGCCCTCGGCGCCCGGATCGGCAGGGGGGTCACGATCCTCTCGCACACCCTGCCGGTCTGCCCCGACCTGGTGACGATCGGCGCCGGGACGGTGATCCGCAAGGACTCCTTCATCCTCGGCTACCGGGCGCACCAGGGCCGCATCCAGACCGGCCGGATCACCCTCGGCGAAGGCGTGTTCATCGGGGAGAAGACCACGCTGGACATCGACACCTCGATGGGCGACGGGTCGCAGCTCGGGCACGCCTCGGCGCTGCACCGCGGCCAGGCGGTACCGGCGGGCGAGCGCTGGCACGGCTCCCCCGCGGAGCCGGCCGGGACCGACTACCTGCGCGTGCCGCCCGCCCGGTGCGGCACCCTGCGCCGGGCCTGTTTCGGCCTCGGGAACCTGCTCCAACTGGTCTTCCTCTACATTCCGTTGGTGGTCGGCGGGATGTACATGCTGTTCACGGCGGTACCGGCGATCGGCGATCGCCTCGACCCGGACACCGACGACCTGGCGCCGGACCGGCTGCTCGCCGACTCGCTGCTGCTCTCCCTCGCGCTGTTCCTCGGCTTCATCGTCGTGGGTCTCGTCGTCCTGTACACGCTGCCCAGGCTGCTGCACCTGCTCGTCCGGACCGACCGGGTCTATCCGCTCTACGGCTTCCACTACGCGCTGCACCGCATGACGGCCCGTCTGACGAACGTCAAGTTCTACGCCTGGCTGTTCGGTGACAGCTCGTTCGTCGTGCACTATCTGCGCGGCCTCGGGTACGACCTGTCGCACGTCGAGCAGACCGGTTCGAACTTCGGCACCGAAGTGCAGCACGAGACGCCGCTGTTGGTCTCGGTCGGCAGCGGCACCATGGTGGCCGACGGGCTGTCCGTGCTGAACGCGGACTATTCGAGCACGTCGTTCCGGCTGTCGCGGGTGTCGATCGGACCGCGCAACTTCCTCGGCAACAACATCGCCTATCCGGCGGGCGGCAGGACGGGCGAGAACTGCCTGCTGGCGACCAAGGTGATGATCCCGCTGGACGGCGAGATCAGACAGGGCGTGGGGCTGCTCGGCTCCCCGTGCTTCGAGATCCCGCGCTCGGTCGACCGCGACGCCCGCTTCGACCATCTGCGCGCGGGCGAGGAACTGAGCACGCGGCTGCGGGCGAAGAACCACTACAACCTGCGCTCGATGGCCTGGTGGCTGCTCGCCCGCTGGCTGCACGTCTTCGTGCTCACCGTGTTCGCGCTCGCCACGGTGGACCTGTACGGCATGGCGGGCCATGTGGTGATAGGGGCCTATCTGGCGATCACCCTCGCCTTCTCCACCGCGTACTACATCCTGCTGGAGCGCTGCATGACCGGATTCCGCGGTCTGCGGCCCCAGTTGTGCTCCATCTACGACCGGGACTTCTGGCGGATCGAGCGCCTGTGGAAGGTGCCGTCGCAGTGGCTCAACATCTTCAACGGCACCCCCTTCAAGAGCCTGGTCTGGCGGCTGATGGGTGTGCGCGTGGGCCGCATGGTGTTCGACGACGGCTGCTACATCACCGACCGGACCCTCGCGGTCATCGGCGACGAGTGCACCCTCAACGCGGGCAGCAAGATCCAGTGCCACTCGCAGGAGGACGGCACCTTCAAGTCTGACTACATCAGGCTCGGAGCCGGTACCACGCTGGGTGTCTCCGCCCATGTCCACTACGGCGTGACGATGGGCGAGGGTTCGGAGCTGGTCTCCGACTCCTTCCTCATGAAGGGCGAGGAAGTGCCCCCGCACGCGCGGTGGGGCGGCAATCCGGCGGTGGAGATGCCGGTGGCCGGCGGTCCGCCCGGCAGCCCCGCACCGACCGCCGCTACAGCAGGCGCCTCCGCGGCGACCGTGAGTTGAGGAAGGCCATTCGATGGGAACGCGCGTGGAAGCGGACCGGGAGTTCTGGCAGCGGGTGCTGACCGCAGGCGGTGTCACCTCGGTGCCGCGCTGGGTCCGGGAGCCTGCTCCCGGGTCGGCCGAGCACGAGATGCCGGTGCCGGACGAGGTGGCGCGGTCGGTGCGCGAGCTGGTCGGGCGCCGAGGGGTGCCGGTCAGCGCGCTGCTGCTCGCGGCACACGCCAAGGTGCTGGCCACGCTGTCCGGGGAGCCGGACGTGGTCACCGGCTACACCACCGGGGTGCGCGGCGAACCGCTGCCCTGCCGGCTGACCGTCCGTCCCGGCTCCTGGCGGGAGCTGGCGGCGGCGGCCGAGCACGCAGAGGCGGAGGTACTGGCGCACCGGGAGTTCCCGGTGGAGAAGCTGCGCCGCGAACTCGGGCTGACCGAGCCTCCGTACCAGGTGGTGTTCGGGCCCATCGGGGCCGACGAGAACCACGCCGACGACGGTGTCCTGCGGGTGCGCTGGTCGGACCGGGGCGGCCGGCTGCTGCTGCGCCTCGGGTACCGCGAGGACGTCCTGGACGCCGCCGCGGCGGCCCGGATCGGCGGCTACCACCTCACGGCCCTCGGGCTGCTGGCCGCGGACCCGGACGCCGACCACGACGCGCGGAGCCTGCTGTCGGACGACGAGGTGCACGAGCAGTTGGAGGGGCTGGCCGGTCCGCACCGGCCGCTGCCCGAGGCACGGGCGCACGAGCTGTTCGAGCAGCGGGTGCGGACGCATCCGGACGCGGTGGCGGTCGTCCAGGGCGGGCGGGAGTGGACGTACGACGAGCTGAACCGGCGGGCCAACCGGCTGGCGCGGGCGCTCGTCGAGCGGGGCGTCGGCCGGGAGGACGTGGTCGCCGTCGTCATGGAGCGCGGCCTCGACTGGCCGGCGGCGACGCTCGCGGTGTTCAAGGCGGGCGGCGTCTACCTGCCGATCGAGCCGCACTTCCCGGCCGGGCGGATCGCGGCGACGCTGTCGCGGGCCGGCTGCCGGCTGGTGCTGACCGAGTCCGGCAGCACCGCCACCCTGGACGAGGCGCTGACGTCGGTGGCCGGCGCGGAGCGGCTGCTGGTCGAGGAGGCGTACGCGCGGCCGCACACCGAGGACGACCTCCATGTGCGCGTCGAGGCGGACCAGCTGGCGTACATCTACTTCACCTCCGGGTCGACGGGTGAGCCGAAGGGGGCGATGTGCGAACACGCGGGACTGCTCAACCACCTCTTCGCCAAGATCGACGACCTGGGTATCGGCGAGGGCTCCGTGGTGGCGCAGACGGCGCCGCAGTGCTTCGACATCTCGCTGTGGCAGCTGGTGTCCGCGCTGCTGGTGGGCGGGCGGACCCTCCTGATCGGGCAGGACGAGATCACCGACGTGGAACGCTTCGTCGGCACGCTGGCCGACGGGCGGGTCGCGGTGGCGCAGCTGGTGCCCTCCTATCTGGAGGTCGTGGTCTCCTATCTGGAACAGCGGCCGCGCGAACTTCCCGACCTGCGCTGTGTGTCGGTGACCGGCGAGGCCCTGAAGCGGGAGCTGACGCAGCGCTGGTTCGCCATCGAGCCGCACATCAGGCTGCTCAACGCCTACGGCCTGACCGAGACGTCGGACGACACCAATCACGAGCTCCTGGACCGGGTGCCGGAGCGGGTGCTGCTGGGGCGGGCGGTGAACAACGTACGCGTCTACGTCGTGGACGAACGGTTGTCGCTGGTGCCGCTGGGCGCGCCCGGCCTGATCGCGTTCTCCGGCGTCTGTGTGGGCCGGGGGTACGTCAACGATCCGGAGCGCACCCGGGAGGCGTACCGCACGGACCCGTACCGGCCCGGTGAGCGGCTGTATCTGGGCGGTGACTGGGGGCGCTGGCACCCGGACGGCAAGCTGGAGTTCCTGGGCCGCCGGGACAACCAGGTGAAGATCCGCGGGTTCCGCATCGAGATCGGGGAGATCGAGAACGCGCTGCTGCGGGTGGCCGGGGTGCGGGACGCGGCGGTGGTGGTCACCGAGCGGGGCGGCGGCAGCAGGCATCTGATCGCCTTCTGCTCGGGCGCGCCCCGGCCGGCGCGCGAGCTGCGCGAGGCGCTCGGTGCGGTGCTGCCCGCCTACATGGTCCCCTCGGCCTTCCACTGGCAGGAGGCCCTGCCGCTGACCGCCAACGGGAAGATCGACCGCAAGGCGCTCACCGCGCTGGCGTCGGCGGCCGCGCCGGCCGCCGAGGAGAGCGCGGCGGGGGACGTCCCGCTCGGTCCGGCCGAGCGGCGGCTCGCCGCGGCCTGGGCGCTGGTGCTGGGCGTGCCGGCTGAACAGGTGCGCCGCTCGGACCAGTTCTTCGACTCCGGCGGCACCTCGCTGACCGCGGTCAAGCTCAGCATCGCGCTGGAGCGGGCGGTGTCCCTCAAGGACATCACCCGGCACCCGGTCCTCGCCGACCTGGCCGCGCTGCTGGACGGCGCGACCCGGCAGCACGGCGAGCTGCTCCAGCCGCTCGCGGAGGGCGACGGCGCGGCCGAGGGCGCACTGGTGTGCTTCCCGTACGCGGGGGGCAACGCGGTCAACTTCCAGCCGATGGCGAGCGCGCTGGCCGGCAGCGGGCTCACGGTCCTCGCGGTGGATCTGCCCGGCCACGATCTGGCCGCGCACCAAGAGCCGTTCGTCTCCATCGCGCAGGTGGCCGAGCAGGTCGCCGCGGAGATCGTCGCGCGCGGCCTGACCCGGGTGACGCTGTGGGGCCACTCCTCGGGGGCGGCGCCCGCGATCGAGACGGCCCGACGGCTCGCCGAGCGCGGGGTGCGGGTCACCCGGGTGTTCGTCGGCGCCCAGCTCCTCGGCACCGCCGACGAACGAGGGCGCGCCGTAACCGAGTTGACCGGACTCGGGGACGCGGAGATCGCGGCCCGGCTCACCGCGGACAGCGGCTACACCGAGCTCGCGGAGCTGAACGAGGCGCACGCCGAGCACATCGGCGCCGCCTACCGGCACGACTGCGTGGCCGCGCACCGCTACCTCCGCGCGGCCCTCCAGTCGCCGCCGGCCAAGCTGGCCGCGCCGCTCACGGTGGTCGTCGCGGCCGACGACCCGCACACCGCGGGCGCGACCGAGCGCCACCGGGACTGGCTGCTGCTGGCCGACCAGGTGGAACTGCACGAACTGGCCGACGGCGGCCACTACTTCCCCCGCACCCGGCCGGCCGAGGCGGCGCGGGCCGTGCTGCGGACCGCCGTACCCCTGACCACGTCCTGAGCGACGCGGATCCTCCAGACGGGCAACCGAAAGGAAACCGAGATGCCGTTCTCATCCCTGGCAGCGCCGCTCGAGGTGGAGCTGCGGCCGCACAGACCGGCGCTGCTGCGCGTCGACTCCCGGGGCGACGCCCCGAACTGGGCGGGCGGGCACCGCGAGGCGCTGCGCGCGCTGGTGACCGAGCACGGGGCGCTGCTCGTCCGCGGTCTGGGTCTGCGGGACGCGGACCAGGTCGGTGCCGTCTTCGCCAGGATCACCGGTGAACTCATGGCGGAGCGTGAGGCGTTCGCACCCCGCGAGACCCTCGCGCCCGGGGTCTGCTCCGCCACGCCGTGGCCGGCCAACCAGCCGATGTGCATGCACCATGAGTTGAGTTACACACTGGACGTACCCTCCCTGATGCTGTTCGCCTGCCTGACCGCGGCCACGGAGGGCGGGGCGACGGCGGTGGCCGACGCCGGGGAGGTGCTCGACGCGCTGCCCGCCTCGCTGACCGAGCGGTTCGAGCGCGAGGGCTGGCTGCTGACCCGCAGCTACAACGACGAGATCGGGGCCTCGCTGGCCGAGTCGTTCGGCACCGAGGACCGCGAGGAGATCGAGCGCTACTGCCGGGCGAACGCCATCGAGTTCACCTGGCGGGCGGACGGCTCGCTCCACACGGAGCAGCGGCGCAGCGCCGTGGTACGGCATCCGGTCACGGGCCGGCGCTGCTGGTTCAACCAGATCGCGTTCCTCAACGAGTGGACGCTGTCCCCGGAGGTGCGCGAGTACCTGGTGGACATGTACGGCGAGGACGGGCTGCCGTTCAACACCCGTTACGGGGACGGCACCCCGATCGGCGAGGAGGTGGTCGAACTGCTCAACTCCACCTATGAGGCACACACCCGGCGCGAGCCCTGGCAGGCCGGGGATCTGCTGCTCGTGGACAACATCTCCACCGCCCACAGCCGGGAGCCGTTCGGCGGCGAACGGCAGGTACTGGTGGGCATGGCGGAGCCGCTCCGGCTCGCCGACGGCCGCCCGACCCCGGAGGCGAGCGAGCGATGAGCGATCTGCTGACGACAACCGCCGAGCGGGCGGCGGGCGGACCCTCGGTGCCGACGTTCTCGGTGCTCTCCGGACAACAGGTGCAGCAAGCGCTGACCGGGCGCGAGCGGGAGCTGGTGGCGCTGGTGGAGGCCACCTACCGGCTGCACGGCGCCGGGGACTCGGTGAACCCGCCGTCGTACTTCCTGCGCTTCCCGGACCGTCCCGACTCGCGGATCATCGCGCTGCCGGCCTCCATCGGCGGTTCGGTGCACGTGGACGGCCTGAAGTGGATCTCCAGCTTCCCGGACAACGTGCGCTCCGGGCTGCCGCGGGCCTCCGCGGTGCTGATCCTCAACGACCCGGAGACCGGCTATCCGTTCGCCTGTCTGGAGAGCTCCATCATCAGCGCCACCCGGACCGCCGCGTCCGCGGCGCTCGCGGCCGACTGGCTGAGCCGCGGCCGGCCCGCCCGGCCCGCGCGGATCGGCTTCTTCGGCACGGGGCTGATCGCCCGGTACATCCACACCTTCCTGGCCGGCACCGGCTGGGAGTTCGACGAGATCGGCGTGCACGACGTGTCCGCCGACAGCGCCGAGGGCTTCCGGGGCTATCTGCGCCCGAGCGGTGCGGGCGGTCAGGTCACCGTGCACGACAGTGCCGAGGGCCTGATCCGTTCCAGCGATCTCGTGGTCTTCGCCACGGTCGCCGGCAAGCCGCATGTCACCGATCCGGCCTGGTTCGATCACAACCCCCTCGTCCTGCACGTGTCGCTGCGGGACCTGGCCCCCGAAGTCCTGCTGGGCGCCGCCAACTTCGTCGACGACGTCGAGCACTGCCTGAAGGCCGACACCTCACCCCACCTGGTCGAACAGCTCACCGGTGACCGCGACTTCCTCAACGGCACGCTCAACGACGTGCTCCAGGGGCGGGCCGCGCCGCCGACCGACCGGCCGGTGGTCTTCTCGCCCTTCGGACTCGGTGTCCTCGATCTCGCCGTCGGCAAGTACGTCTACGACGAGGTTTCCCGGGCGGGCAGCCTCCGCCTCATCGACGACTTCTTCCACGACCTGCGCCGGTACGGCTGAGGCCCGTCCTCGGCCCGGCACCAGGAGGTCCGCCGTGCCTGTCATTACCGCTCCCCATGCCTTCAACGAGGGCCATCTCTTCGTCGACCTGGAGTCGATCTGCGGACAACCCCTCCATCTCAAGTGCGAGGGCTTCAACTTCGCCGGCTCCATCAAGCTGAAGGCCGCGAACGAGATGGTGGAGAGCGCCGAGCGGGACGGACTCCTGAAGCCGGAGTCCATCCTCGTCGAGTCCTCCTCCGGGAACCTCGGCGTGGCGCTCAGCATGATCGCCGCCAGCAAGGGCTACCAGTTCCTGTGTGTGACGGACTCCCGTTGCAACCTGTCGACCAGACTGCTGATGGAGGCGCTCGGCAGCGAGGTGCACATCATCGCCGACCAGGACTCCAACGGCGGTTTCCTGGGCACGCGGATCGAGTACGTGCGCCAGCTGTGCGCGTCCGACGAACGGTACGTCTGGCTGAGCCAGTACACCAACGCGGGCAACTGGCGGGCGCACTACCGCACCACGGCCCCGGAGATCGCCCAGCAGTTCCCGGACCTGGACGTGGTGTTCATCGGGGCCGGCACCACCGGCACCCTGATGGGCTGCGCCCGCTGGTTCAGGCAGTGGCACCGGCCGGTGCGCGTCGTCGCCGTGGACAGCGTGGGCTCGGTGGCCTTCGGCGGCGAGCCGGGCCGCCGGATGATCCCGGGCCTGGGCATGAGCATGCGCCCGCCGCTGCTGGACGAGTCCGTCGTGGACGAGGTGATCCGGGTGGAGGAGGCGGACACCATCCGCATGTGCCACCGGATGGCCCGCCGCGGCTTCCTGTTCGGCGGCTCCACCGGGACCGTCGTCAGCGGGGCCACCGACTGGCTCGCCCGGAACGACGCCCGCGGACTGTCCGCGGTCGCCATCGCGCCCGACATGGGCGAGCGCTACCTCGACACCGTCTACCAGACCAACTGGCTCCAGGACCTGTACGGCGATCACGTCCTGGATGCGGAGGGGATGGACACCGTGCGGGAGGGGATGGACACCGTGACGGAGGAGGTCGAGTCCGCGACCCGGACGTCGGAGCGCAGGCGCCGCCCGTAGCGCCTCGCGAAGGGAAGGGCGCCTGACCGGGGATGTTGCCCGCAGGGCGCCCTTCGGCGCGCACGGGAGGGCAGCTCCGCGGTGCGGCGGAGGCCACCCTCATGCCGCCGGGAAGGGCACTCCCGCCGCGCCCAGGGGCCCGCGCGCGGGCGCGCGGGCGTCTGCGCGCCCCCTTTCACACCCGTCCCCCACATGCACGGTAGGGAACAGGCCATTCCACCCGGGCCGGGTGGCGCCGTGGACCCCGGTCCCGCTCTCGTACGGCCGTGAAGTTCCTGGCCATCCGCACTGACCTGCACATTTCATGCACGGTTCGGCCCGGTATCGGTTTTCGGACGGAGTAAAAGTCTCCCCTTCCCACACAGGCCACACCAGGCGAACTATTTTCAGAAAAGCCACTTCATCGTGCGGTGTTCGCGAGTTCGCCGCTCACGTTCAGGACCTCGTGGCACTGCTGTGCCTGCCGGCCCGTGGCCGGGGTGCCCGGCTTCGCACAGGTCACGTTCGCGGTGACGGTGGCGTTCGCGGGGATCTCGATGGGGGTGACCCAGTGGTAGTCCTGATTGCGGAACGTCTCCAGCGCGATCGTGGTGATCTTCCGGTCCCCGAAGCTGATCGTCATGACCCCCTCGTCGCCCTGGAAGTTGGCGACCACGATGTCGGTGACGCCGAACACCTTGCCCTGCGGGACCGTATAGCTGCCGGTCTTGACCTGCCCGCCGGCCGTCTGCACGTCGATGGTGGCCGAACTCTGCTCGCCGCCGCCCGAGGCGCCGGTGCCGCCGGGGCCGCCGCCCGAGGACACGCCCGGTCCGGTGCCGCCCTGTTCCTTGCCCGTGCCCGTGCCCGTGCCCGTGCCCGGCGACTGTCCGTTCTTGCCGCCGCCGGGGGTGGGCCGCGGCTGGACCACCTCGTCGGCGGCCTGCCGGGCCGCGCTGCGCACCGCCGGGCGCACCAGCGCGAACCAGGCGAGCAGCAGGGCGAGGATGGCCGCGAGGAGCGCCAGCAGCCACTTCGGGAAGACGGGGATCTGGACGAACTCGGCCTCCAGCGGGGGCCGTACGTACGTCACGGGGTGCCCGCCCGCCTCCGCCCGCGCCTCGGCCGCACCGTCGGTGGTGTGCACGGTGAACGGCCACACGGCGGGCTTGCCGAACCACACCGGCTTGCCGGTGCGCACCCGCAGCCGGGTCTCCGCCGACTCGCCCGGCGCCGGCTCCAGGCCGGCCGGGACGAACCCGAACCGCAGTTCCTCACCGGCCTGTTCGGGCCGGAAGGAGATCCGCGTCGAGGTGTTGCCCTCGTTGCGCACCGCCAGCCGGTATCGGCCGCGCAGCCAGCCGCGCCTGCGCCGCGGGAGGATCTCGGTCCGCAGCTCGTGGAACTCCTCGACGTGCACCGTCGTCTCGGGCACGGTGACCGACTCGGGGTGCTCGGCGGGCAGCACGCGCACGCCCAGCGGCACATCGCCGGCCCGGACCTCGGGCGAGCGGGGAGGGGCCAGACTGATGGTCACCGTCTCGGAGGTGTCGGGGTAGAGCGAGATGCGTGCGGGTTCCACGGTCGCCCAGGGCGCGCAGTCGCCCACCACCTCCAGCGTGTAGGCCTCGACGATGTCGCTGTCGTTGCGCACGGTCAGGCTGGTGGTGGCGGTGCCGCCCGGGGTCACCGACACGGCCGGGATGTCGAGGCCGGGGGCGCCGGGTCCGGAAGAGGCTGCAGATGGCGTCACGCCACGACGTTAGAGCCGTACCCAGGTCACCACGAGAGATGCGGGGGCAACTCACGGGCAGACGACGTGCCCGCCGCGGCCAAGGTCAAGTTCGCGCAGCAGTACGGGTGCTGACGCCCTGAAGGCTACATGTTCTCCGTCCCACCGACCCGGGCGCCACCGCCGTCGCCCGAGCCGCGTCCTGAACAACGCCATCATGTCCGGCCTTGCGAAAGAAAGTACTTTCATGATCGTCCAGATGCCCGGCGGGACATCGCCCGCCTCCGTCGGCCGCCCGGACCGGGTGACCGTGGCCGTCTACGCCCAGGATCTCGTCCTGCACATCGGCATCATCCAGCAGCTGCGCCAGCGACCGGAGTTGGAGCTGCTCTCCGACAAGGACGCGGACGGGGCGCAGATCTCGCTCGTGGTCGTCGACACCGTGGACGACGAGGTGACGGCCCTGCTGCAACGGCTCCAGCGCAACACCGCCACCCGCACCGGGCTGGTGGTGGGCTCCTTCGAACCGGCCGCGCTGCAAAGGGTGATCGAGTGCGGGGTGGGCGCGGTGCTGCGGCGCTCCGAGGCGGACCAGGACCGGCTGCTGCACCTGGTCCTGGCGCTGGCCAAGGGCGAGGGCGTGCTGCCCGGCGATCTGCTGGGCAAGCTGCTCAGCCATGTCGGCAGCCTCCAGCGCTCGGCGCTCGACCCGCGCGGCCTCTCGCTGTCCACGCTGACCGCGCGCGAGGCGGACATGCTGCGCCTGGTGGCGGAGGGGCTGGACACCTCGGAGATCGCGGAGAAGACGTCGTACTCCGAACGGACCGTCAAGAACGTGCTGCACGAGGTGACCACGCGGCTCCAACTGCGCAACCGGGCACACGCGGTGGGGTACGCGCTGCGCAACGGTCTGATCTGACGGGGGACCGATGAACCGGGCCGAGGGCTGTCCGGGCACCCGGGGGCTGCCCGAAAGCGCAACGGGACGTTCCCCCGGGAGAGTCCCC
This sequence comes from Streptomyces malaysiense, assembly GCF_000980885.2. GTDB lineage: Bacteria > Actinomycetota > Actinomycetes > Streptomycetales > Streptomycetaceae > Streptomyces > Streptomyces malaysiense. The sequence goes on from NZ_LBDA02000116.1 coordinate 89,517, forward strand.
GGTGCCCTGCCGCGGGGCTCGCCGACGGCGCACAGTGGCGGGGCGCACCCATGTGTACCGAGACTGCGAGGTGGACCGTGAACGGCACCGCTGGCCCCGGCGGGCAGCGCCGGCTGGGGAGACTCGGCGCCTCGTTGCTGCTGCTGGTCCCGTTGTTCGCGGTGACCGCGGCCTCGGGACCGAGCGGCGCGGACCCGGTCCGGCCGACGGCCGCGGCCACCGCGCCCGCGCGGGTGACCTTCGCGGGCACCGGCCACCGGAGCCTGGGCCGGGTCACGGACACCGAGACCAGCGCTCCGCTGTTCGGCGCGGGCCCGGCGCACTACGACGTGCAGGCGACGGCGCTCGGCGACACGCTCGTGTTCGCGAGCCGCCGCGACGACAAGCGGCCGCAGATCTATCTGCGGGCGCCGGACGGCTCGGTGCGCAAGCTGACCAGCGGCCGGGACGCGGCACATCCCCGGCTGACCCCGGACGGTGGTTCCGTGGTGTTCGACTCCGCGGAGCCGGGCGGCCCCGACGGCAGGAAGCAGCGCGATCTGTGGCTGGTGCGCACCGACGGCACCGGTCTGACCCGGCTGACCGACACGCCGTACGACGAGCAGAGCCCGACCGTGTCGGCGGACGGGCAGCGGCTGGCCTACAGCGCGGACCCGGACGCGGCCACCGGGACCCAGATCTATGTGCGCCCGCTGGCCGGGGGCACCGCCACCGCGCTCACCGGGACGCTCGGCGGCAAGGCGACCGAGCCGGCGTTCAACCCGGTGAACGACGCGGCGCACCGGGACCTGCTCGCGTACACGTACACCGCCGACGCCGGGACCGGGCCCCGGCTGCGGGAGCTCGGCCGCCCGGACGGGGACCAGCCGCTGCTCGCGGGCACGGCGGCGCAGTGGCGGACCCATGGGGCAGCCTGGATGCCCGACGGGAACGGCGTGCTGTTCCTCAGCACCAACCACACCTGCACCTGCGAGGGCGACTGGAACCATGTGTGGCGGGCCCCGCCGAACGTGGACCAGGACCCGCAACTGGTGCTCAGCGAGAACCGTGACCTCTCCTCGGTGACCTGGGTGGGCCCGCCGGACGGGGGCTACCCGGTGGTGGACCGGCTCTCGGAGCCCGCACCGGTCGTGAAGGGCGTGGACGCGACGCCCGACCAGCGGGTGGCGACCTTGCAGGACGTACGGACGGACGGCTCCGACCCGCGCGATCTCGGGGTGCCGGTGCTCCAGGAGGACCCGGCGGCCGGCACCAACACCGATCCGGCGAAGGACCCGCTGTTCCAGCCGGCCGCCGGGTACGACCCGTGGACGGAGCGGCAGAACTACACACCGGACGGCCGCCGGATCGTGGTGACCCGGTTCGAGGACGGCGGCGAGGGACGGATCGAGCGGATCTGGACGACGGACGCCGACGGTCTCGACCAGAAGGTGATGCCGCTGGCCGGGCGGGGGCCGCGGGACTGGGACACCGACCCGACGTTCTCGCCGGACGGCAAGTACCTCGCCTTCACCAGGACTTCACCGGGCGGGGTCGGCTCCGCGTCCGGTCCCGGCCGCATCCTGATCGCCGACGCCGCCACGGGCGCGATCGTGCACGAGGTGGTCCCGCCGGCCGGGCAGCAGAACGGCGGCGACGCCCAGCCCACCTGGTCACCGGACGGCACCCTGCTCGCCTTCACCCGTGACGCGGTGATCGACGGCAAGGGCGGCGACAAGCACATCTGGACCGTGCCGGTCGGCGACCTGAACCAGCAGAAGGACCTCAGCGCGGCGAACTGCCCCGGGAACTGCTCGGTCATCGACGACAGTCCCGCCTTCTCCCCCGACGGCCGCTCGATCGCCTTCAACCGCAAGAACGGCGGCGGCCTCGTCGACGAGCGCAACGGCCTGGTGCTGACCTCCGTGTCCGGCGACAGCTGCCAGGTGCTGCTGCCCGCGGCGGCACGGGGCAGCGCGGACGCCTGCCGTCGGCAGCTGCCCGACACCACGGTCACCGGACCGCACCAGCCGCGCGACGCGGCCTGGACGGCGGACGGCTCCCGGATCGTCTTCAGCGCGCGGGACGACGCGCCGGTCGACTGCCCCGAGAACCTGTACGTGCTGACCGTGGCGACCGGTCACATCACCCCGCTCACCACCGAGTTGCCGGGCCGGCAGAAGGAACCCGGCGTCGAGCAGTCGGTGGACCTGACGGTGCGCGCGCCGGGTACGACACCCCCGGTGACCGTCGGCAAGTCCACGGATCTGAAGGTCGACGTCGTCGACAACGGCCCGGCCGCCTCCCCCGGCACCCGGCTGACCATGGCACCGCCGGCCGGGGTGACCGTCACCGCGGTCACGTACCCGGGCGGCACCTGCGACGCGGCCGCGCTCCAGTGCGACCTCGGGGTGGTGCCACCCGGCACGACGGTTCCGGTCACCGTGACCGTCACCGGGAACGTGACCGGTGACCAGCCCATCGACTGGTCGGTCGCCGGCAGCGTGATCGACCCGCGGCCGGGGGACAACTCCGCCCGGACCGTGGTGCCGGTGCGGCCCCCCGCGCCGCCGACCCCGACACCCACACCGACACCCACCCCCACACGTACC
>NZ_LBDA02000117.1 GCF_000980885.2 Streptomyces malaysiense
AGAAGCTGTTGTCTTTCCGATCTTGAGAGATGCGCGTCGAACGGGAGTCCCGATCGGGTGGTCGCGGGTCCCTGGGTGCATACGAACAGGGCCTCCTGAACAGCTCGTTGGTGTCGAATCACCGAGCAGCAGGAGGCCCTGGTGCAGCAGTCTTGCGTGCCGATGGCCGGGCAGTCCAGCGCGGTCACCTGGGAGTGTGACTGCCTGGCTCACCGGTTCGGAAACGCCGCCGACAACGGGACGCGGCAGCCTCGCTACCCGACGGACATGACGGACGCGGAGTGGGCCCGGGTCCTGCCGCTGTTGCCAGTGCCGGGCTGGATGCGCGGCCGGGGCGGCCGGCCGGAGGCGTACTGCCACCGTGCCATGCTCGATGCGATCCGGTATCTCGTGGACAACGGGATCAAGTGGCGGGCGATGCCCAGCGACTTCCCGCCGTGGGACCGCATCTACGCATTCTTCGGCCGCTGGCGCGACAACGCCCTGGTCAAGGAGTTCCACGACCGGTTGCGCGGACAGGTCCGCGAGGAGCTGGGGCGCGACGCGCAGCCGACCGCCGCGGTGATCGACTCGCAGTCCGTCAAGGCGGACGCCGTCGTCGGAACGGACAGCCGCGGCTTCGACGGCGGCAAGCTGGTCAACGGCCGCAAGCGGCACGTCGTGGTCGACACCCTCGGCCTGCTACTGGGAGTGATGGTCACCGCCGCGGACACCGGCGACCGCGCCGCCGCCCAGGTGCTGCTCGGCCAGGTCGCCGACGTGCACCACCGGCTGGAACTGGTCTGGGCCGACGGCGGCTACACCGGCAGCCTCGTCGAGTACTGCCTGGCCACGTTCGCGCTGGTCCTGGCGATCGTGAAACGCAGCGACGACATGCGCGGCTTCGTGGTGCTGCCCAAGCGGTGGATCGTCGAGCGCCTCTTCGCCCATCTGATGCGAAGCCGCCGCCTGGTGCGCGACTTCGAGCGGCGGACTACCAGCGCGGAGGCGATGGTCTACTGGTCGATGACCTTGCTCATGACCCGTCGCCTGGCCCGCTCACGCCTGCCGCGAGAGTGAACCGGCCCGGCTGCCGCTCGGCCAGCCAGCCGCGGGCCACCAGGCGTTTCGCTTTCGACCGCAGCGCCTCCACCTTCGCCGGCACCGCGTCCAGGCCGAACGCCACGGCCATCTCCTGGCAGGTCAACGGCCCTTGATGGAGCCGGGCCCGGTCCGCGAGCGCCATGAGAATTCGCTGGTAGTCCGCCGACAGCACCGACCAGGCCAGCCCCTGGCGCCACATCGGCACCTGCGACTTCGGCTTCGCCGCGTCCTGGAGCGCCGACTGCACCTGCGCATCCCGCGGATCCACGGTGACCTCCACCTCGGCGGTGGCACCGTCGTCGGGAGCCAGCACCGTATCGACCCGCCTGCGAGCGATCGTCCACTCCTGCCATTCCAGCTCGGCCGCGGCAAGCTCGGCCTGGATGCGGTCGGCCTCCTCCCGCAGTCCGTCGACTCGACGCCGAGCGGAGAGCTCGTGCTGTTCCAGCAGTCCAACAACCGACGGCATCCGCGACCTCCCGGGAACGACGACCCGACAGGCCACCACTCCCACGGACCCACCACTCCTATCCCCGACCAGCAGAAACGTGCCGATCACGTCCGGAAAGACAACAGCTTCTTACGGGTGTCAAGCACTGCCAGAGGCCGACGATCAGGGATG
>NZ_LBDA02000118.1 GCF_000980885.2 Streptomyces malaysiense
CGTGGACGGGGCGGAACAAGCCGCACCGCAAGGACCGTGCGTGGGTGCAGGCGTGGAGTCCGGAGCAGATCGCGAACCGGATCAAGCTCGATTTCCCCGATGATGAGTCCATGCGCATCAGCCACGAGGCGATCTACCAGGCGCTCTACATCCAGGGCCGCGGGGCGCTCAAGCGAGAACTGATCTTGTGCCTACGTACAGGCCGCGCGCTGCGCGCCCCGCGTGCTCGTTCGCGCCGCAAGACCTGGGCGCACGTGACGCCCGAAGCGTTGATCAGCGAACGGCCTGCCGAAGTCGAGGACCGTGCCGTTCCCGCCACTGGGAAGGGGACCTGATCACCGGCTGGAACGTTCCGCGATCGGCACGGTCGTCGAGCGGTCAACTCGATTCACGATGCTGGTTCATCTGCCGCGCGAGGAAGGCTACCGGCACAAACACACCGTCAAGAATGGCCCTGCACTGGCCGGTTATGGGGCGATCACGATGAAGAACGCACTCGCCAGCACGATGTCGACGCTGCCCGAGCAACTGGCACGGTCGCTGACATGAGATCGAGGAAAGGAGATGTCGGCACACGTCCAATTCAAGGTCGAGACTGGCATTCCCGTGTTTTTCGCCGATCCGCATAGTCCATGGCAGCGCGGCACCAACGAGAACACCAATGGGCTCTTGCGACAGTACTTCCCGAAGGGCACCGATCTCTCGAGATGGTCCGCTGAGGAAGTCCAGGCCGTCGCTCACACTCTCAACAGCAGACCCCGCAAGACGCTCGGATGGAAGACACCCGCCGAAGCGTTCAATGAGCAGCTACAGTTGCTTCAACAAACCGGTGTTGCAACGACCAGTTGAATCCGGTCAGTACACGAGCTTCCGCCTCGCCGAGCACCTGGACGCCGCCGGCATCGCGGCGAGCATCGGATCCGTTGGTGACGCGTTCGACAACGCCCTGATGGAGTCCACGATCGGCCTGTTCAAAACCGAGCTGATCAAGCCCCAGCACCCCTGGAAGACGCTCTCCCAGGTCGAGCTGGCCACTGCCGAGTGGATCGACTGGTACAACCACCGCCGACTCCACGGTGAGATAGGGCACATCCCGCCCGTCGAATACGAAGCCAACTACTACACCGAACTCAAGAAACCCCAGGTCATCACCACAATCTGAGATCTCTACCGACCCCGGGGCGGTTCAGCTGTCATAGGGAGAGCCCTGGCCAGGAACGTTCGGCCAGGGCTCCCACGCTGACGGGGCTGAAGCGGACAGGATGGGCTCGTTGCTGTTCGGCTTGATCCTGCGGGTTGTCAGCGGTTGTCAGCGGTTGTCAGCCTCGGCGGTGGCCCGCTCGCGGATGATCTTCCTGCGGGCCAGCAGCGTGGACAGTGCTGTGATGGCGGTCCATGACGCTCCCATGAGGATGTGGAGGAGCCCCAGCATGGCGACGTCGCTCCAGTGGTACAGCGCTACCTGCGCAGCCAGGCTCAGGAAACTCAGGAGCGCGATCACGACCGTTGACACCGCGTAGAAGCGGTGGAGCGCCCGGTGCGAGCGCCATCCGGGTGGGCCGCCCACGATCTTGTTCGTGACCAGGCCGGCCAGGGGGCGGTCGGCTGCAAGGGACAGTAGGCAGGCCGCCGTTGTCGCGGCCGGCATGAGCATGGGGACCAGGAAGAATCCCCGTGCCTGTCCTGTCCAGGCGGCCGCGGCTGCGCACGCGGTCGCGAGCAGGGCTCCGACGACCGCGTGGCGGACCTGTCGCCGGGCCTGCAGCCGCCACACGAGGACGAGCACAGCGGTCGCCGTCGTGGCGATGGCCGCGGTTCGTAGACCGCTGATCCCGTTCGCGGCCAGGAACACCACCGTGGGTGTCGTCGTCGCCGCCGCGCCGGTGATCGCGGACGTGGCGCGTGATGTCGTCATCACATCGGCTCGACGACGTCCGCGCCATCGTCGCGGCGGCGGCCGGTGACCTTCGAGGACGGGAGGCGGCCGGCCTTGGAGGTGCCGGTGAGTGTGTCGCCGTCGACGGTGACGGCGAAGGCCAGGTCGAGGCGCATCGGGCGGGTGATGGACTGCTTCCAGGTCAGCCGGTGCCCGTCGAGGGCGATGTCCCTCAGTGGCAGATCCTCTCCCTCGCGCTCGCCGTGGGCGGTGCCGGCCAGTTGCCCGTCCTGGGTGCGCAGTTCGATGACGGGTCGCACACGCCCGATCGGCGTGGCGATGGTCAGGTCCCAGGTACCTTCGATTTCAGCGGACATGAAGTGGTGCTTCCTTGCGTCGTGACGTGCGGGGTGGGCCGGGGGTGCTCAGAAGGCGGCGGGCTGGAGCCCGCGGGGGCGCCAGGTCGTGCCGCGGCGTTCGTGGGCGAACAGTTCCTCGACGGCGTGGGCGATCTGCGGTCCCGCTTCGCGTTCCAGCAGGTACAGGCCGAGGTCGAGCCCAGAGGTGACGCCGGCGGCGGTGACCAGGTCGCCGTCGTCGACGACGCGCGCGCGGACGGCGTGGACGCCGGTCGCGTCGAGCAGGTCCAGGCCCAGATGGTGGGTGGTGGCGTGGCGGCGGTGGAGGAGACCGGCCATGGCCAGGACCAGCGATCCGCCGCAGACCGTCGCCACGGTGATCCCCGTGTCCTCCATGGCGGTCTTGAGCAGCCCCGGCAGCTCGGTCTCCAGCGCGCGGCCCAGGAGGACCGGGATGGTGTCCTCCTGCGTGTCGTCGTCCTCCCGGTCAGCGCTGTCGGCGGGGTCGCCGACGCGCCCGGAGGCGCCGGGGACGAGGACGACGCCGGGACAGCTGGGGTCAAGGGTGCCGGTGGTGCGAAGCGACAGGCCGCCGGTGCCGCTGACGACATCCCGCGGGCCTTCGGCGCTGACCAGCTCCACGCTGACGGCGCCGCCGGAGGCGGTGCCGCCGGCGTGGAGGACCTCGAACGGTGCGATGGCGTCAAGCGGGTCGAACCCGTCGAACAACACGATCTGGACGTGCATGTGAGTGTCTTTCGTGAGAGCAGGAGCCGGTGACCACCGGCTTGGTTTCGATGCTAGGAACCGGTCCGCGCCGTGAGAATGGGCTCGAATCACACACTCCAACGGGATCTCGCCATGAGGTGCCGGTGGGCTAGCCGGAGCGTTTGCCGAGGCGGCGGGCGTGACCGGGGACGTCGAGGTCGGTGGAGTGGGTCGAGGCGACCGACTGTGTCCTATCCGGCGAGAGGTCCGTCGTGCGAGCGGCCCCAGCCCTTCGCGGCCAACTTCTCGGCAAGGGCTGCTGTGCGATCGTTGATGTCGCTCATCGCGTCCCTGACGACGGTGGTGAGCTCGGCTCCGGCCTTCTCCGGTGAGCCCACGTCGAACGGTGGCAGCGGATCGTATTCGAGGGCGAGCTGGGTCTCCTTGGCCGGCTGCTCACCGAACATCTCTGACACCAGGGTGAGCCCGAAGTCGAGACCCGCAGTCACTCCGCCCCCGGTGATTCTGTTGCGGTCGATCACGACGCGGTCGTCGACGTTGCAGGCGCCGAACGCGGGAAGCAGGTGCCTGGCCGTCCAGTGCGTTGCGGCCCGGTATCCGCGCAGCAGTCCGGCCGCACCGAGGATGAGCGAGCCTCCGCAGACCGAGGTCACGTACCGGGCCCGGGAGCCGCGGTCAGCAAGAAAGGCGAGCACCTGCATGTCATCGAGATGCTGGGCCTGCCCCCTGCCCCCGGGCACGAACAACACGTCCAGGTCTTCGGGGCACTCGGCGAGTGTCGTCGTCGGCGTGATGGTCATTCCGGAGTCCGTGAGTACCGGGTCGAGCGTCTTCCAGACCAGGTGCACTTCCATGAACCGGGACAACGGTGTCTGAGGCCCCACCAGGTCCAGCGCGGTGAGCCCCGGGTAGAGCAACATCGCTGCTACGGGACGATCGGTCTCCGGTGCGTCGTCCTGCGGGGTCGATACCATGAGCTTTCTCCTGTCTGTTCGAATCCCGCGCCAAAGCTACGGAGCGGATCCGCGGCCTCCCAGGGGCTGGAATGACAAACGTCAGCGGCTTCTCGCCACGACTTCTGCGGGCCGGGTGTCCACCAGTGCATCCCTGATCGTCGGCCTCTGGCAGTGCTTGACACCCGTAAGAAGCTGTTGTCTTTCCGGACGTGATCGGCACGTTTCTGCTGGTCGGGGATAGGAGTGGTGGGTCCGTGGGAGTGGTGGCCTGTCGGGTCGTCGTTCCCGGGAGGTCGCGGATGCCGTCGGTTGTTGGACTGCTGGAACAGCACGAGCTCTCCGCTCGGCGTCGAGTCGACGGAC
>NZ_LBDA02000119.1 GCF_000980885.2 Streptomyces malaysiense
CCGACACCCTGTCCCAGTCGGTGAAGATCCCCGCGGGCTGCAAGGCGTCCCTGACCTTCTACCTGCACATCGACACCGCCGAGACCACCAGCAGCAGCGCGTACGACAAGCTGACGGTCACCGCCGGTTCGACCACCCTGGCCTCGTACTCGAACCTGAACGCCAACTCGGGTTACGCCCAGAAGACCTTCGACCTGTCCTCGCTGGCGGGCCAGACGGTCACCCTGAAGTTCAACGGCGTGGAGGACTCCTCGCTCCAGACCAGCTTCGTCGTGGACGACACCGCCCTGACGACCAGCTGATCACCCGCTCCACCCGAACCACCCTGTGATCCCGCACGCGGAACTCCGCGTGCGGGATCCGTTCGTCGGCCGCCGATCCACCGCCGGCGGGATCCGTTTTCGGCCTCGGTACGTCCCATCCGTACCAGGCGGGCCAACCGGCGGCCCCGCAGAAAGGCGGTCCCCCCAATGCGCCGTACGACACTTCTCGCCCTCGCGGCCACCCCCCTGCTCCTCGCGGGCTGCGGCACCCACACCAGCTCCACCGGCAGTGGAAAGGTCTCCCCGGCCCCCGGGGGCCCGGTGTGCCGGAACGAGGTGCGGCTGACGGCCGCCGACAGCGGCCGTACCGTCTGCGTGGCCAAGGGCGGAGAGGTGCGGCTCAGCCTCGGCGGCACGAAGGAACGCCCCTGGAAGCCGGTCACCACGACCGGCGGCGCCCTCGAGCCGATCAACTCCGGCCTCGTCATCCGGCCGGGCGACGCCGAGGGTGCCTACCGCGCGAGCGCGGCCGGCACCGGGAAGCTGACGTCCTCCCGCCCCATGTGCGCCACCACCCCGGGCCAGATGTCCTGCAAGGGCATCCAGGAGTGGACGGTCACCGTGACGGTGAAGAGCGGCTGACCGTTCTAACGGGCGAGGTGGCGCACCTGGTCCCACAGGACCGGGTCGACCACCCCCACCCGGCGGCGGAAGTCCCCGACCGGCACCTCGCGCAGCTCGTCGGTCTGGAGGAAGCTCGGGCGGCCCCGCGCGTCGCCCACCGCGCCGGGCGGCAGCGGGATCACCCCGGCGCGCTCGTCGTGGTACTTGGTGGTGATCTTCGCGACCGTGGCCCGGTCACCCCGCACGGCCAGCACCAGACACGGCCGGTCCTTCGACCGCCCGTCGCCCGCCACCGCCCGGTCCGACGCCGCGCGCGCGGTCCTCTTGGACTCCGCGCGGTTCTCGTAGGGCACGTTCGCCCACCAGATGTCACCCGGTGACGGACTCCCTTCACGGGCCCGCGCCCTGCGCCGTTCCCTGGTGCCCGCCCGGCCGGGCGGGCGCGGCCCGCGCCCGCCGGGCCGGCGCCCGCGGCCCCAGCCGTCGACGACCGTGGCCACCAGCGCGAGCAGTACCACCGCCGCGAGCGCCAGCCACCAGGACGTGTCCATACGACGACGTTACCGGCGCGCGGCGCGGGACGCGCGCCCTTGTACGTATCCCGTGCGCCCCGGGCACCAGCCGAACCGGTGACAGCACAGGTGAGTTCGCCCACAACGGCCCCTGGCAGAGGCGCGGCCCGCGTCCGGGCGCCGTACGCTCGACGGACCGCACGACCCCCGTCAGCCCTTTTCGAGGCTCCTCGTCCCGCTGAGGACCCTCGGCCCACCTGTCTTCGCCTACGGAGGTTTCTGCTTCATGAAGCTCACCGTCGTCGGCTGCTCGGGGTCGTTCCCGTCCGCGGAATCGGCCTGCTCGAGCTACCTCGTCGAGGCCGACGGCTTCCGGCTGCTTCTCGACATGGGCAACGGCGCCCTGGGCGAGTTGCAGCGCCACTGCGGTCTCTACGACCTCGACGCGATCTTCCTCAGCCATCTGCACGCCGATCACTGCATCGACATGCTCGGGTACTTCGTCGCGCGCTACTACCGCCACGACGGCGGCCGCTGCGAGGCGCTGCCGGTCTACGGCCCCGAGCGCACCGAGCACCGTCTGACCACGGCGCACGCCGACACGCCTTCCGCCTCCTCGATGAGCGAGGTCTTCGACTTCCGCACGGTCAAGCCGGCCACGTTCGAGATCGGCCCCTTCACGGTGCGCACCGAGCGGGTCCGGCATCCCGTGGAGGCCTTCGGGATCCGGATCGAGCACGGGGGCGGATCCCTTACGTACTCCGGGGACACCGGGGTCACCCCCGTACTGGACGAGCTGGCCCGGGACACCGACCTCTTCCTGTGCGAGGCGGCGTTCACGTACGGCAAGGAGAACATCCCCGATCTCCACCTCAACGGCCGCGAGGCCGGCGAAACCGCCGCCCGCGCCGGGGCCCGCCGCCTGGTCCTCACCCACATCGCCCCCTGGACCGACCCCGAGGTCAACCTCCGCGACGCCCGCGCGGCGTTCCCGGGGCCGGTGGAGCTGGCGGCGCGGGGCGCGGTGTACGAGATCTGAGGGACGGCACGACGGGCCGAGGGCCCCGGAACCGTGACGGTTCCGGGGCCCTCGGCCCGCGCGGGCGCTACTTGGCCTCCGCCTTCCGGAGTTCGGCGAGTTCCTCGTCGGACTCGCGGCCCGGGGTGGGCAGGTTGAACCTGGTGATGGCGAACCGGAAGACGACGTAGTACACGACGCCGAAGCACAGGCCGACCAGGGCCAGGCCCCAGGGGTTGCTCGCGATGCCCAGGTTCAGCAGGAAGTCGATCGCGCCGGCGGAGAAGCCGAAGCCGTCCTTCATGCCCAGCGCCCAGGTCAGCGCCAGCGCGACACCGGTGAGCACCGCGTGGATCGCGTACAGGGCCGGCGCGATGAACATGAACGTGAACTCGATGGGCTCCGTGACGCCGGTGACGAAGGACGTCAGCGCGAGCGAGAGCATCATGCCGCCGACGACCTTGCGGCGCTCGGGGCGGGCGCAGTGCACGATGGCGAGGCAGGCGGCCGGCAGGCCGAACATCATGATCGGGAAGAAGCCGGTCATGAACTGGCCCGCGGTCGGGTCACCGGCCAGGAAGCGGGCGATGTCGCCGCTCTTGCCGTGGTACTCACCGGCCTGCAGCCAGGGGAAGGAGTTCAGCAGGTGGTGCATGCCGATCGGGAGCAGCGCGCGGTTGGCGACGCCGAAGATGCCCGCGCCGATCGCGCCCGAGCCGACCAGCCACTCGCCGAAGTTGTGCAGACCCGTGCCGAGGACCGGCCAGACGTAGCCGAAGACGACGCCGAGCACCAGACCGGCGAAGGCCGAAAGGATCGGGACGAGCCGGCGGCCGCCGAAGAAGCCCGCCCAGTCGGGCAGCTTGGTGCGGTAGAACCGCTGGTAGATCAGGGCGACGACGAGGCCCATCACCACGCCGCCGAGGACCTTGGCGTCCGCCGGGCCGGCCACCAGGGTGGCCTTGCCGTCGACTATCGCGGCCACCTGGGAGACGTTCTTGTCCGTGAACGTGCCGAGCACGTTCTTGAAGACCAGGTAGCCGACGACCGCGGCGAGTGCCGTCGAGCCGTCCGACTTCTTCGCGAAGCCGATCGCGATGCCGACCGCGAACAGCAGCGGCATGTTGTCGAGGATGGCGTTGCCGCCCGCCGCCATGAAGGACGCGATCTTCGTCAGGAACGCCGGGAAGTCCGGGCGGCCCAGCATGTCGCTGTTGCCGAGGCGGACCAGGAGGGCGGCGGCCGGCAGCACTGCCACCGGCAGCATCAGGCTGCGGCCGATGCGCTGCAGCACGGCCATCACGCCGGCGCCCTTCTTCTTCTCGGCCGCCGGAGCGGTGGTCGCCGTGGTCACGTGTTCCTCCAGTAGGCAAGGCGCCGCCCGGGAACCATGGAAGGGGACGGCAGCGTCTCTGGTCTACACCACTTAGTGGTGTAGACCTGTTGTAGCACGATGAAGGTGCCGTAAGGAACCGCGAATTCCGCGACCGGAGCGCTACGCGCCGTGCAGGGCGGGGCCGCCGCCGGAGCGGCCCCCGGCGTCAGGCTCCGGTCACGTCCTCGACCTCCGCCTCGGGCTCGCGGCCCGGCGTCCCGAGGTCGAATCTGGTGATCGCGAAGCGGAACACGGCGTAGTAGACCGCCGCGAAGCACAGGCCGATCGGGATGATCAGCCAGGGCTTGGTCGCCAGGTGCCAGTTGATCACGTAGTCGATCAGCCCCGCCGAGAAACTGAACCCGTCGTGCACCCCGAGCGCCCACGTCACCGCCATGGACACCCCGGTGAGCATCGCGTGGACCGCGTACAGGACCGGCGCGACGAACATGAACGAGTACTCGATCGGCTCGGTGATCCCCGTGACGAAAGACGTCAGCGCCACCGACAGCATCAGCCCGCCGACCTCCTTGCGGCGATGCGGCCTGGCGCAGTGCGTGATGGCCAGCGCCGCGGCCGGCAGCGCGAACATCATGATCGGGAAGAAGCCCGAGGTGAACTGCCCCGCGTGCGGATCGCCCGCCAGGAACATGCTGATGTCGCCGTGCACCACCGTGCCGTCCGGCTCCGTGTAACTGCCGAACTGGAACCAGATGGGCACGTTCAGGAACTGGTGCAGGCCCACCACCAGCAGCGCCCGGTTGGTGACGCCGAACAGCCCCGCCCCCCACGCCCCCGCCGCGTGCAGCCAGTGGCTGAAACTCTCCAGCCCCGCCCCGATCGGCGGCCACACCCACAGGCACAGCGCCGCGAAGAGGATGGCCGTGAAAGCCGTGAGGATCGGCACCAGCCGCCGCCCGTTGAAGAACCCGAGCCAGTCCACCAGCCGGGTCCGGTGGAACCGTGCCCACAGGGACGCGGCCAGCAGCCCCATCACGATCCCGCCGAAGACCCCCGGGTTCTGGAAGGTGAACGCCGCAACCGTCCCGCCCCCGGCCCGGCAGCCGATCCCCGGCAGCACCGTCGAGCCGACCGGGCAGTCCTGCGGGAACTGGTGCAGCACCCCGTAGTACACGAGGAATCCCGCGACCGCCGCGAGCGCCGTGGAGCCGTCCGCCTTCTTCGCCATGCCGATCGCCACGCCCACGCAGAACAGCAGCGGCAGCCCCAGCGAACCGTCCAGCAGCGCCCCGCCCGCCCCCCGCATCACCTTCGCGACCGTCGTCCAGCCGAGCCCGCCCGCGCCCACCACACCCTGCTGCCCGAGCCCGATCAGCAGCCCCGCCGCCGGCAGCACCGCGATCGGCAGCTGCAGACTGCGCCCCATCTTCTGCAGCCCCTGGAACAGCCGGCCCCAGCGCTCCCGGGCCGCACCCCCCGCCACACTGCCCTCGCTCATGGGCGTCCTCCGGCCACTCGGCGACCCCTCGGCTCGGGTGCGGTTTGGCGACCGTCCCTCCGCTGGTGTAGACCAGTTGCCCGGACGGTTCCGCTGTCGTGAACGCCATCCTTCGGCACGGACGGCATGACCGCTCGCGAAGATGGGCCAACTGTGGGTTACTGCGACAAAGCGGTTCGGATCAGGGGAGAAGCAACATGGCCAGCAAGGCTGAGAAGATCGTCGCCGGCCTCGGCGGGATCGACAACATCGAGGAGATCGAGGGCTGCATCACTCGCCTGCGCACCGAGGTGTCCGACCCCTCGCTGGTGGACGAAGCAGCCCTGAAGGCCGCCGGCGCCCACGGCGTCGTCAAGATGGGCACCGCCGTCCAGGTCGTCATCGGCACCGACGCCGACCCGGTCGCCGCGGAGATCGAAGACATGATGTGAACCCCGGGACCCGCGAGGGTCCGGACGGAATTCACCGGTAAGGGGCTCTTCCCGACGCGGGAGGAGCCCCTTCCGTATCTACGGCTAGGCTCCATGCCATGTCTCGCATCGACGGCCGTACCCCCGATCAGCTCCGCCCGGTCACCATCGAACGCGGATGGAGCAAGCACGCCGAGGGCTCCGTCCTCGTCTCCTTCGGCGACACCAGGGTCTTCTGCACCGCCTCCGTCACCGAGGGCGTCCCGCGCTGGCGCAAGGGCAGCGGCGAGGGCTGGGTCACCGCGGAGTACTCCATGCTGCCCCGCGCCACCAACACCCGCGGCGACCGCGAGTCGGTCAAGGGCCGCATCGGCGGCCGCACCCACGAGATCTCCCGCCTCATCGGCCGCTCCCTGCGCGCCGTCATCGACTACAAGGCGCTCGGCGAGAACACCATCGTCCTCGACTGCGACGTCCTCCAGGCCGACGGCGGCACCCGCACGGCGGCCATCACCGGCGCGTACGTCGCCCTCGCCGACGCCGTCACCTGGGCACAGGGCAAGAAGCTGATCAAGGCCGGCCGACAGCCGCTGACCGGCACGGTGAGCGCCGTCTCCGTCGGCATCGTCGGCGGCGTCCCCCTCCTCGACCTCTGCTACGAGGAGGACGTGCGCGCCGAGACCGACATGAACGTCGTCTGCACCGGCGACGGCCGCTTCGTCGAGGTCCAGGGCACCGCGGAGGCGGAGCCCTTCGCGCGCGACGAACTGAACGCGCTGCTCGACCTCGCGGTCGGCGGCTGCGACGCGCTGGCCGCCCACCAGCGGGCGGCCCTGGAGGCCACGCTCGCGCCGTGACGCGCAACCTGCCGGTCCCTCCCCGCGTCCTACCTCTGTGCAACAGGGGGACATCCGGGGAGGGAACATCATCATGGCCGCCAGCCGAGGCCGTCTCGCCGCCGTCATGGCGACCGCCGCGCTCACCGCAGGGCTTCTCGGCGGCTGCGGCGCCGCGCACAAGGCGATGGACTGCGTGCACACCGCCGACACCATCGCCGACAGCGTGACGGACCTTCAGCAGGCGGTGGAGAACGCCGGGCACGACCCGCACCGGGCCGATGCCGCGCTCGACGCGATCGAGAAGAACGTGCGGAAGATCGGGAACAAGACGGACGACGCCGATGTCGACAAGGCCGTCGACGATCTGGACAAGGCCGTGGGCGACGTCCGCGCCGCCGTCCGCGACGGGGACCGGACACCGGACGTCGGGCCGGTGACGGACGCGGCGGGAGAGCTGACCAAGGGCTGCGCGAAGTAGCCGGCCGCGGGACCGGCACGGTCAGCCGCGCGGTTCCCGGCGCTCCTTCCCGGTGCCTTTCAGCGCCCGCCTGCTCGGCTTGCGGTCCACCCCCACCCCGCCGCAGAACGCGAGACCCCCGATGACCACCCGCGGGGCGTCCGGCTCCTGGGCGAAACCCTCGTCGTCCGGGTGCTCGAACGCGCCCATGACGCCCAGACCGCGTACGACGACCTCCACGCCCGGCGGAACGGTGATCTGGACACCGCCCATGACGGCCACGATGTCGATCCTCACCTCGCGGTCGGCGAAGTCCGCGTCGCGCAGGTCGAGATCGGCGCCGCCCAGGAACGCCAGGCACTTGAAGCGCTTCGGCACGGTCCAGCGGCCCTTGCGCTCGAAGCCGGACAGGATCGCGACACCGCCCGACGACGAGCCCTCGCCGCCGACGACGCGGGAGTCCCAACCGCCGTCCCGCACCGGCGCCTTGGCGAAGGAGACCGGCGCGGGGCCGCTGCCGGCGGGCAGGTCACGGGTGATCGGGACCAGCTCGCCGTACGTGCGCGCCGCGTACGTCGCCTCCAGCCGCTCCTCGAACTCGCCCATGTCGAGGCGCCCTTCGGCCAGAGCGTCGCGCAGCACCTCGGCGACCCGTTCCCGGTCGGCGTCCGAGGCGCGGAGTTCCGGACGTGCGTCGTCGGTCATGGCAGCAGCCTACGAGACCGCCTTCTCCACGTACATCTTCGCGATGACTGCCTCGATGTCCGGCTCCCGCACCGACAGGTCCACCAGCGGGTACCGCGCCGCGAGATGCGCGACCAGCGGCGCCGCCGACTGCCCCGCCGGGAACGCCAGCCACTGCCGGGGTCCCTCCACCCGCACCACCCGCGCCGACGGCACCGCCACCGGCGGCAGCTCCCGCTCCAGGTCCACCACCAGGGTCCGCTCGCTCTCCCCGGCCTCGTGCAGCCCCGCGAGCGGACCGTCGTACATCAGCCGGCCCTGGTCGATCACCATCACCCGGGAACACAACTGCTCGATGTCCTGGAGGTCATGGGTGGTCAGCAGCACGGTCGTACCGCTCGCCGCGTTCAACTCCCGCAGGAACCCCCGCACCTTGGCCTTCGAGACGACGTCCAGGCCGATCGTCGGCTCGTCCAGGTACAGCACCTCCGGGTCGTGCAGCAGCGCCGCCGCGATGTCCCCGCGCATCCGCTGGCCCAGCGAGAGCTGGCGCACCGGGGTGTCCAACAGGGTGCGCAGCTCCAGGAGCTCCACCAGACGGTCCAGGTTCTCCCGGTAACGGGCGTCCGGGATGCGGTACATGCGATGGGCCAGCCGGTAGGAGTCGAGCAGCGGCAGGTCCCACCACAAAGTGGTGCGTTGCCCGAACACCACCCCGATACGGTGCGCGAGGCGCGCCCGCTCCCGCGAGGGATCGATGCCCGCGACCCGCACCCGGCCGCCGCTCGGCGTCAGGATGCCGGTCAGCATCTTGATCGTGGTGGACTTCCCGGCGCCGTTCGGCCCGATGTAGCCCACCATCTCCCCGCGCGCCACGGTGAACGACAGCGAGTCCACCGCCCGCACCTCGTGCCGCTCCCGCTTGAGGAAACCGGTCCTGCGGCGCACCGAGAAGACCTTCTCCACCCTGTCCAGCGCGATGAAGTCGTCCATGACGCCCTAACTCCCTGTGCTCCGGTACGAACGAAGTCCCGCCCGCCAGGCCAGCCCGGCCGCCGCGCAGCAGCCCGCCGCCACCAGCGGGGTCGCCCAGGCCACCCAGCCCGGCAGGTCCAGCGGATACGGCCGCCCGAGGACATAGCTCGCGGGCAGCCAGTTGACGAAGGCCAGCGGCAGCACGAAGGTCACCCCGCGCACCAGCTCCCGGCCGAACACCGTCGGCGGGTACTGCAGCAGCGTCGTACCGCCGTACGTGAACGCGTTCTGCACCTCCGCCGCGTCCTGCGCCACGAACTGGAAGGCCGCCCCCGCCACGAACACCGAGCAGAAGATCCCGCAAGCCCGCGAGCAGAGCCAGCGGCATCAGCAGCACCCGCCCCACGCTCCAGTCGACGTCCAGCCGGGTCAGCGCCCAGCCCAGCACCAGCGAGCCCTGGACCAGACGGCCGAGGCGCCGCAGCGCGAACCGGTCCGCCGCCACCTGCGCCAGTATCGGCGCGGGCCGCACCAGCAACGCGTCCAGCGTGCCGTCCCGCAGCCGCCGGCCCAGCCGGTCCATCGAACCGATCACCAGGTCCGCCAGACCGAAGGAGACCGCCGACAGGCCGTACAGAAACGCCACCTCGGGCAGCGTCCAGCCGCCGAGGGCACGCACCCGCGAGAACATCAGCATGATCGCGACGAAGTCGAAGAACGTCGCCGCGAAACTCCCGAACGTGGTCATGGCGAACGACGCCCGGTACGCCATCGTCGACCGGATCCACATCCCCGCGATCAGCCCGTACGCCCGCGCCCCCTCCGCGAGCCGCCCGCGCTCAGCCACCCTGCACCACCACCCGCCGCGTCGCCGCCGACTGGAGCAGCCGCCCCGCACCCAGCAGCACCACGGCCCACGCCCCCTGGAACAGATACACGCGCAGCGGGTCCCCGCGCCCGAGCAGGATGTCCGCGGGCGCCTGGAGGAGCGACGACCAGGGCAGGGCGCGTACGACGGCGCCGAGCGCGCCCGGGAACACGTTCAGCGGCAGCAGCATCCCCGAGCAGAAGTAGCCGAGCAGCCACGTCATCTGGCTCACCCCCGTGCCGTCCAGCAGCCAGAACGCGCTCAGCGCCACCAGATAGCGGATGCCGAAGCCGACCAGCATCGCCAGCAGCACGGCCAGCAGGAACGCGGCCCAGGTACCCGGGCTCGCCGGCAGGTACGCCGGGAAGACCAGCGCGCCGAAGACGAACGGCACCACGCCCCGCCCCAGCAGCTGGAAGAACGCCCGGCCCAGGTCGGCGGCCAGCCACCACAGCTGGAGGTCGGCCGGCCGGTACAGGTCGATCGCCACGTCCCCCGTGCGGATGCGTTCCATCAGCTCGTCCTCGACACCCCCGCCGCTGATCGCGAGCGTCGACAGGAAGGCCTGACCCAGCCACACATAGGTGACGGCCTGCGCCTGGTCGTATCCCCCCAGATGCGGTTTCAGGTCCCATAGGGCCTTGTAGGTGTAGACGAGAATGAGCCCGAAGACCGTGTTGGTGAAGACCCCTGCCGCAGTGGCGGCCCTATACGTCGCGTACCGTCTGAATCCCCCTAACGCGACGGCCGCGTACAACCGTCCCGCGCCCACGTCAGTCGACCTCCTCGGACCACTCGACACCGAAGCGCAGGAGCTTAGTCCGGAGGTCCGGTGGCCTGCCACGCATTTTGTGGCGGAAGCGTGCCGGAATCCGGGAACGGAACGCCAGGTGCGAGAGTCTTCAAACGGGGGGCGCAGAAGGCGTACGAGGCGTACGGGAACGTACGACGCGAAACAGGAGTCCGTGCACGACATGAGCGACGAGCCACAGCCGCAGCAGCCGAAGGAAGGCGTGGCACCGGATGAGCCGTTGCCGGCTGCGAGGCCCGGGACCCCGGCGCCGGGATCCCCGACGACCCCGTCGCAGGGGGCCGGCCGGGTGAAGGACACCGAGGGATCGGGGAGGGACGAGGAGCCGGAGACGGCCGGGGCACCGGAGAAGTCCGAAGAGCCCGGTAAGCCCGGAGGGGCCGTGAAGACCGAGGGGTCCGAGCGGACCGGCCGGTCCGAGGGGTCCCAGAAGCCGGAGGGGTCCCCGAGGCCCGAGGGCCGCGCCGAGCGCGGCGACCGGGCCGGCTCCGGCGAGCGTGCCGGGCGGAACCAGGGCTCCGGCAGGACCGGGGCGGAAGGGAAGGCGCCGGGCGCCGGCACGGCCGAGGACACGCCCGCCGGCACGGCGCGCCGTTCCGTACCCGCGCCCCAGGACCGTACGGCCTCCATCGCCCGCGCCCGGCAGGCGGCACGGGACGCCCGCACCGAGAAGGGCGCGGCCACCGCCGCCGAGGGCGAGGGCACCACCGGCCGGAGCGACTCCGGCAAGCCCGCCGACTCCGGCAAGCCGCAGGTCCCCGGCGCCCGCACGCCGGAGCAGCCGGCCGAGAGCACCCAGGTGCTGCGCCGGATCACGCCGCCCCGAAACTCCCGGGACTCCGCGAAGGGGTCCGGCGAGCCCGGCCGGTCCGGCAAGCCCGGCCAGTCCTCCGGCCAGGACACGCCGGCACCCGAGACGACCCAGGTGCTCCGCCGCGTCAACGCCCCCCGCAAGGGCGAGCCCGGCGGCCCCCGCCGGACGGGCGGCGCGGCCGCCGCCGGTGCCGCCGCTGCCATGGGCGCCGCCGGCGCGGCGAAGGCGGCGGGCACGGCCGGTACCGCGGGCGCCGCGGGTTTCGCCGGTGCCGCGAGCGCCGCCGGCGGCGCCGCTTCCGGCCCCCGTACCGGAGCCGGTACCGGAGCCGGCCCGAACCCCGGGCAGACGCCCCCCTCCGCCTCGGACACCCCCACCGGCAACGGCGCGGACGACGGCAAGGGCAAGGGCAAGGGCAAGAACAAGAAGCCCAAGCGCACCGGATGGCGGCGCCTCGTGCCGACCTGGAAGATGGTGCTCGGCAGCTTCGTCTTCTTCGTGCTCGCGATCGTCGCCCTGTTCTTCGTGGGCTACTCGCTCGTCAACATCCCGCCGGCCAACGCCCTCGCCACCAAGCAGGCGAACGTCTACCTCTACGCCGACGGCTCCCAGATCGCCCGCGACACCCGCGACAGCCAGGTGAACCGCGAGAAGGTCACCCTCGCCGAGGTCTCCAAGGACGCCCAGCACGCCGTACTGGCCGCCGAGGACCGCGACTTCTACACCGAGTCCGCCATCGACCCCAAGGCGATGCTCCGCGCCGCCTGGAACACCGCGACCGGCAAGGGCAAGCAGTCCGGCTCCACGATCACCCAGCAGTACGTGAAGAACTACTACCTGGGCCAGGAACAGACGGTCACCCGCAAGGCCAAGGAATTCTTCATCTCGATCAAGCTCGACCGTAACAAGTCCAAGGACGAGATCCTCGAGGGCTACCTCAACACCAGCTACTTCGGCCGCAACGCCTACGGCATCCAGGCCGCCGCCCAGGCCTACTACGGCCGCGAGGCCAAGGACCTCGACCCGGCCCGCGCCGCCTACCTCGCCGCGCTCGTCAACGCGCCCAGCGAGTACGACGTCGTCGCCCACCCGGAGAACAAGTCCGCGGCCGTGGCCCGCTGGAACTACGTCCTTGACGGCATGGTCAAGAAGGGCTGGCTCAGCCAGTCCCAGCGCACCGGGATGAAGTTCCCGATGCCCAAGGAGCAGACGCTGTCCACCGGCATGTCCGGCCAGCGCGGCTACCTCGTGGACGCCGTCAAGCACTACCTGATCGCGCACCACATCCTCGACTCCGACCAGCTCGAAGCCGGCGGCTACCGCATCACGACCACCATCCAGAGGAACAAGCAGAACGCCTTCGTCAAGGCGGTGAACGACCAGCTGGTCTCCAAGCTGGACAAGAAGAACAACAAGGTCGACAGCTACGTCCGCGCGGGCGGCGCCTCCGTCGACCCGAAGACCGGCCAGGTCGTCGCGATGTACGGCGGCATCGACTACGTGAAGCAGTACACCAACGGCGCGACCCGCGGTGACTTCCAGGTCGGCTCCACCTTCAAGCCGTTCGTCTTCGCCTCCGCGGTGCAGAACGGGTCCACCACCCAGGACGGCCGCCGCATCACCCCGAACACCCAGTACGACGGCACCAACGAGCGCCCCGTACAGGGCTGGAACGGCGGCTCGTACGCCCCGCAGAACGAGGACCAGAGGTCCTACGGCCAGATCACCGTCACCAAGGCCACCGACCTGTCGGTGAACGCGGTGTACGCGCAGATGGCCGTCGACGTCGGCCCGGCCAAGGTCAAGCAGACCGCGATCGACCTGGGCATCCCGTCCGACACCCCGGACCTCCAGCCGTACCCGTCCATCGCCCTCGGCCCCGCCACCGCCAGCGTCCTGGACATGGCGGAGGGGTACGCCACGCTCGCCAACCACGGCAGGCACGGCACGTACACCATGGTCAAGAAGATCACCCGCAACGGCACCGACGAGATCAAGCTGCCCGACACGTCCGTCGAGCAGGCCGTCAGCCGCAGCGCCGCCGACACCACCACCGCCATGCTGAAGAGCGTGGTCCAGGGCGGCACCGCCACCGCCGCGCAGGCCGCGGGCCGTCCGGCGGCCGGCAAGACCGGTACGGCGGAGAACGACACCGCCGCCTGGTTCGCCGGCTACACCCCCGACCTCGCCACGGTGGTCTCCGTGATGGGCCAGGACCCGGTGACGGCCAAGCACATGTCGCTGTACGGCGCGCTCGGCCAGCCCCGCATGAACGGTGGCGGCCCGCCCACCCAGATCTGGGCCCAGTACACCCACGACGCCCTGAAGAACACCCCGGCCTCGTCCTTCGACCTCCAGCTCCAGGAAGGCGCGGACCAGCCGCAGCCGCCCGGCCCCGGCGACCCCAGCGCCTCCGCCACCACGGACGGCGGCACCACCGGCGGCGCCACCCAGCCCGGCGGCACCCCGAGCGGCACCCCGACCGACGGCGGCACCACCGGCACCCCGACCGACGGCGGCACGACGACCGGCGGTGACACCACCGGCGGCGGCACCACGACCGGCGGCACGACCGGCCCCGACCCGGCCACCGTCGGCGGCGCCACGGGCGGCGATCCCACCACCACCGGCGGCACCGGGGCGGGCGGCGGCCCGGCGACGGGCGGCGGCGGTGCCGCCACGGGCGGCGATCCCGCCACCACCGGCGGCGGAGCCGGTGCCGCCACCGGCGGCGGCACCGGCACCTGAGCCACGCGTCAGCCGCTGGTCGCCTTCAGCCCCACCACGGCGACCAGCAGCAGACACACGAAGAAGACCCGGGCGGCGGTGACCGGCTCACCGAGCACCACCATGCCGAGCACCGCCGCCCCGGCCGCCCCGATACCGACCCACACCCCGTAGGCGGTACCGATGGGCAGGGACCGGGCCGCGTACGACAGCAGCACCATGCTGGCGACGATCCCGGCACCGGTGAGCACACCGGGCACCGGCCGGGTGAAACCCTCGCTGTACTTCATCCCGATCGACCAGCCCACTTCCAGCAGACCGGCCACGACGAGCAGAACCCAGGCCACGACGGCCACCTCCGAGACGTACGACGCTTCTCTTCCGGTGCGTCGTCTTTGCCTGCATCCCGGTACGGCGCGTCTCGTCGGGCTCCCCCCGAACCTAGCAAAACCACGCAGAAGAGGGCTGGTGACCACGGTCACCAGCCCTCTTCTCCGTCATGGACGGCCTACGGCCTCACAGATAGAGCCCGGTCGAGTCCTCCGACCCCTCGAAGCGGTCCGCGGCCACCGCGTGCAGGTCGCGCTCGCGCATGAGCACGTACGCCACGCCCCGCACCTCCACCTCGGCCCGGTCCTCCGGATCGAACAGCACGCGGTCGCCGGGCTCCACGGTCCGTACGTTCTGGCCGACCGCGACGACCTCGGCCCAGGCCAGCCGGCGTCCGACCGCCGCGGTGGCGGGAATCAGGATGCCGCCCCCCGACCGCCGCTCGCCCTCGCCGGTCTCCTGCTTGACCAGCACCCGGTCGTGCAGCATCCGGATGGGCAGCTTGTCGTGCTGCGGGGTGCTCTGCTCGTGTCTCTTGGCGCTCACGCCTCGAACCTACCTGCCTTCCACGCGCCCGTGCCCCCCTGGGGGCCGGCGTACCCGGTGCTCGTGCCGTCAGCGCCCGCGCCGCCGGGACAGGACGACGAGGCCCACCACCCCGGCCACCACGAGCGCGGCCGGCACGACCCGCTCCGCGCGCAGCCGGCCGTCCTCGTCCGTGAACTGCGCCCTGACCTCACTCACCACCCGGTTGACCTGCACATACGCGCGCCCGACGGTGTGGTCGACATGGGCCACGGCCTTGGCCTTGGCATCCCCGACGATCGTCTTCGGGTGCACCCGCACCCCGATCTCGTCGAGCGTCTCGGCCAGCACTTCGCGGCGGCGCCTGATGTCCGCCTCGATCTGCGCCGGGGTTCTGGTGTCCGACGTGTCCGCCACCGTACGGCCTCCGAAGTCTGCCGAAATCTGCTGTCCTGTTCCGGACAGTCTGTCAGCTCCCACCCGCGCCGCACCGCAAGGGGCCCCGGTTACGCTGGTCCGATGAGCGAGCGACTCCAGCCGGGGGACGTGGCCCCCGCCTTCACCCTCCCGGACGCCGACGGTAACGAGGTCTCCCTCGCGGGCCACGCGGGCCGCAAGGTCATCGTGTACTTCTACCCCGCGGCGCTTACCCCGGGCTGCACCAAGCAGGCCTGCGACTTCACCGACAACCTCGACCTGCTGGCCGGCGCCGGCTACGACGTCATCGGCATCTCCCCGGACACCCCGGAAAAGCTTGCCAGGTTCCGCGAGAAGGAGTCCCTCAAGGTCACCCTCGTCGCCGACCCCGACAAGAAGGTCGCCGAGTCCTACGCCGCCTACGGCGAGAAGAAGAACTACGGCAAGACCTACATGGGCATCATCCGCTCCACGATCGTCGTCGACGAGGACGGCAAGGTCGCCCACGCCTTCTACAACGTCCGTGCGACCGGCCACGTAGCCAAGATCATCAAGGATCTGGGCATCTGACCCCCTCTTTCCCTCCCGGCGGCCCGCACCAGCCTGTTCCGGCGCGGGCCGCTTTCGTCTCCCCTCCCCGCGTGACCCTCCGGCAGCCGGTTCGTTGATCCATACGGACTACGAACACCCGCCCGGACCGGAGGGGGCTCGATGGGGGCCAGCGCGTACACCGAGGAGCGGCTGCGAGAGGCGGCTCGCGGGGCACGGACGTTGTCGGAGGCGTTGGAGAGGCTGGGGGTGGATCCGAGGAGTCCGACGCGGTGCTACATCGCGCGCCGCATGAGGCGGCTCGGCGTGGACACGTCGCACTTCGAACGGGAGGGCACGAGGTGGACACGTGCGGTTCTCGAGCCGGTGGTCGCGGCCTCCGCCAGCGTCAACGAGGTGGTGCGTACCGAACGGACGAGGGACAACCGGCGCTGCCGAACCGCCGAGGAGATCCTGGTCGAGAACACATCCGAACACGCCACGCGCGTCCCTGGACGGCGGCTCAAGAGGGCGATGAACGAGATGGGCGTGGAGGAACGCTGCGCCGGCTGCGGCACGGACCCGGTGTGGCGGGGCCGCCCGCTCCCGCTGGAGGTCGACCACATCGACGGCGACTGGAGCGACGACCGGCGGAAGAATCTGCGGCTGCTGTGCCCCAATTGCCATGCAACCACGAGCACCTGGTGTCGAGGCGGTCGGCGAGGGCATACTCACCCCCGGTAAAGTGAGGCCACGGCTTGCGCCCGTACTCCAATTGGTAGAGAGACAGGTCTTAGGAACCTGGTGTTGTCGGTTCGAATCCGACCGGGCGCACAGGCAGAATCGGCCCCGCATCTTCGTTTCAAAGGTGCGGGGCCGCTCCACAAGCTCAGCCGAGCAGCTCCCGCACCACCGGCACCAGCGCCCGGAACGCCTTGCCGCGATGGCTGATGGAGTTCTTCTCGTCGGCGCTCAGCTCGGCGCACGTGCGGGTGTCGCCGTCGGGCTGCAGGATCGGGTCGTAGCCGAAGCCGTTCGTGCCCGCGGGGGCGTGCCGCAGGGTGCCGCGGAGTCGGCCCTCGACCACGCGTTCCGTGCCGTCCGGCAGGGCCAGGGCGGCGGCGCAGGCGAAGTGGGCCGCGCGGTGTTCCTCGGCGATGTCGCCGATCTGGGCGAGGAGCAGGTCGAGGTTGGCCCGGTCGTCGCCGTGCCGGCCGGCCCAGCGGGCGGAGAAGATGCCGGGGGCGCCGTTCATGACGTCCACGCACAGGCCGGAGTCGTCGGCGACCGCAGGCAGCCCGGTGGCCTGCGCCAGGGCGTGCGCCTTGAGCAGGGCGTTCTCGGCGAAGGTGACGCCGGTCTCCTTGACGTCGGGGATCTCGGGGTAGGCGTCGGCGCCGACCAGCTCGTGGGAGAGCCCGGCGTCGGCCAGGATGGCCCTCAGCTCGGTGATCTTTCCGGCGTTACGGGTGGCGAGGATCAGGCGGGTCATGCCGCCCAGTATTGCTCGCCGTCAGCGGGTGCCGACGCCGGCCCTCGTCCGGCCCGCGGCGGTGCGGCCTCACAGTTCCGCCTGCCCCCCGCCCTTCAGCATGCGCAGGTCGAACACCTCGGCCATCCTGGCGAAGCCGAGGTCGCTGGGGTGCAGATGGTCGCCCGAGTCGTAGTCGGGGCGCAGCCGGCGGGGGTCGTAGGGGTCGCGGAGGGCCCTGTCGAAGTCGGCGACCGCGTCGAACACCCGGCCCGCGCGGATCTGCGCGTTGATCTGCTGCCGGACGGTCTCGCGGGCGGGGGTCCAGCCCCGGTGGCCCCTGAAGGGCATCAGGGTCGCTCCGACGACCTTCAGGCCGTGCGCGTGGGCCTCTTGGACCAGGGTGCGCAGGCCGGTGAGGATGCGGTCGGGGCCGTTCAGGTTCTTGTCGCGCAGGATGTCGTTGATGCCGAGGTCGATGACGACCACCTTGGCGTCGGTGCGGGAGAGCGCGTCGCGTCCGAAGCGGCCGAGCCCGCTCTGGTTCTCCGCGGGGCGGCCGAGTCCGTCGGCGAGGACCTGGTTGCCGCTGATGCCCTCGTTGACGACGCTGTAGCGCGGCAGCCGCTGCCCGTCGGCGAGCGCGGAGCGCAGCCGGTCGCCGAGGACGTCGGGCCAGCGGCGGTTGGCGCCGACGGTGGAGGTGATGCCGTCGGTGATGGAGTCGCCGAAGACGACGACCGTGCCGTCGGCCTCGTTGCTGAGTACGTCCAGGGCGGTCAGATACCGCCAGTACGGGGTCTGTTGGGTGTAGGGGACACCGGTGGAGTCCTCGGTGCGGTCCCCGGCGGCGACGTAGGAGGTCTGCTGCGCGTGCGGGTGGTAGGTGACCGGGCCGGAGGGGGTGGGGGAGTACGTGGTGACGAGGACGTCGGTGCCGTGGGGTATGAGCAGGTGCACCGCGTCGCTGACGACCTGTTCGCCCGCGGGTATGACGACGTCGGTGGCGCCCCCGAAGGTGAGTCGTCGCATCGTGTCCGCGTCGGCCGCCGCGGTGGCGTCCCCTGCGGACAGGGCGAGCGTGGCGTGGGTGATGTCCAGCGGTGTGTGGCCGTAGAGGTTGGACAGTGTGATCCGGGCGCTCGTGCCGCCGGCGTCCGCGTGGACGACGTTGCGCACGGAGTGGCCGGCGAGGCCGGCCGTCTCGGTGCCCGGCTCGCCGCCGACGGGGGCGCTCGCCCAGGAGCCGACCCAGGTGCCGGTGGAGACGGGTGCGGCGGAGCCGTGGTGCGGGCGGTCGTCGGCGGTGGTGCCGCCGTGGGCGCGGTCGCCGGCCGCCGCGGTGACGTAGATACCGGCGCTGACGGCCACCACCAGCGCGACGAGCGCGCCGAGCAGGGCGAGGTACCTCGCGCGGTGCTGTGGTCGCTGCTGCTGTGCGCTGGGTGCCTCGGGGGCTTCGTCGTGCGGCCTGGTCACGCTCGTGCCGTTCTCCTCGGGAGAGGGAGCCTGCGGGCTCCGATCTTGATGGGTCCATGATGCTTCATGGGTCGGGCCGGGCTTCGTGGGCCCCTGGGCCCAGGCCCCCGCCGGAACAGACGCCGGGAACTCCTGTTCCGTTCCGGGAGTCGGTCATGAGGGGACAATTGTGCGCGGGATCACCGAACGGGTGGAGCTGATGGAACCTACCGAGACCGGAACTGCCGGACCGGCCGCGTCGTACCGGACGATGACGGCCTTCACTCCGGCCGACGAGGAGCGGCGGCGCGGGGTGCGGCGGATGAAGCTCACCGCGACGGGTCTGCTGCTGTTCGTGGCCGTGGTCTACGTGCTGTCCAAGCTGGCCGGGAACGCGGGCGCGGGGGCGTGGGCGGACTACGTCTCCGCGGCGGCGGAGGCGGGCATGGTGGGCGCGTTGGCGGACTGGTTCGCGGTGACCGCGCTCTTCCGGCATCCGCTCGGGCTGCCGATCCCGCACACCGCGATCATTCCGACCAAGAAGGACCAGCTGGGTGTCTCGCTGGGTGAGTTCGTGGGGGAGAACTTCCTGTCCCAGGACGTCGTGCGGCAGCGGTTGCGTGCCGTCGGCATCGGTGCCCGGCTGGGTGTCTGGCTGGCGGACCCGGAGCACGCGGACCGGGTGACGGCGGAGCTGGCGACGGCGTTGCGCGGCGCGCTGACGGTGCTGCGGGACTCGGACGTGCAGGCTGTGGTGGGGGAGGCGATCACCCGGCGGGCCGGGGCTCGGGAGATCGCGCCGGGGCTCGGCAAGATGCTGGAGAGGGTCGTCGCCGACGGCGGTCACAAGCGGGCCGTGGACCTGGTGGTCTCGCGTGCCCACGACTGGCTGGTGCTGCACGGCGACAATGTGATGGGCGCGGTGCAGGGCGGGGCGCCGGGCTGGACCCCGCGGTTCGTGGACCGCAAGATCGGTGAGCGGGTCTACAAGGAGCTGCTGCGTTTCTGTGCGGAGATGCGGGACATGCCGTCCCATCCGGCGCGTGGTGCCCTGGACCGTTTCCTCACCGACTTCGCCTCCGATCTCCAGTCGGACACCGAGACGCGGGCGCGGGTGGAGCGGCTCAAGGGCGAGGTGCTGGGCCGTGGTGAGGTGCAGGATCTGATCGCGTCCGCCTGGACGGCCGTACGGTCGATGATCGTCGCGGCGGCGGAGGACGAGCGCAGTGAGCTGCGGACGCGGTTGCGGTCGGCGCTGTTGTCCCTGGGTGCGCGGATGGCGAGTGAGCCGAAGATGCAGGAGAAGGTGGACGACTGGCTGGAGGGTGCGGCGGTGCACGTCGTGACCACGTACCGGGCGGAGATCACCTCTTTGATCACGGACACGGTGGCGGGCTGGGACGCCGAGCACACCACCCGGAAGATCGAGGCGCACATCGGTCGCGATCTGCAGTTCATCCGGATCAATGGCACGGTGGTGGGATCGCTGGCGGGGCTGCTGATCTTCACTCTGTCGCGGGCGGTGGGTGGCTGACGGCGGGTCGTTCCGCGCCTGGATCGGAGGCACCGGGGCACCCGTCGTCCTGCTGCCCTTCCGTTTCGGAGGGCCGTCCTTCGACGAGGAGGGTGTGAGTCGATGACAGGAGCCGAGAAGGCGTCGCCGGAATCCGGTGGCCGGGCCGGTGGTGGGGGCGGTGGGGCCGGTGGTGGCGCCGGCCGTGCCGACGGCGGTGGGCGGACGATCAGCACCGACATCCCCGCCCGCCTCGACCGCCTCCCGTGGTCCCGCTGGCACTGGACGATCGTGATCGGTCTCGGCACCGTGTGGATCCTGGACGGCCTGGAGGTCACGGTCGTCGGCAACATCGCCGGCCGGCTGGCCGAACCGGGCAGTGGGCTGTCGATCACGTCGGGTCAGATCACGGGTGTGGCCGCCGCGCTGTACGTGGCGGGTGCGTGTCTGGGCGCGCTGTTCTGGGGCCGGCTGACCGACCGTTACGGCCGCAAGAAGCTGTTCATGATCACCCTGGCGGTGTATCTGGTGGCGACGGCGTTGACGGCGGTCTCCTGGGAAGCCTGGTGGTTCCTGCTCTTCCGCTTCCTGACCGGCTTCGGTATCGGCGGCGAGTACGCGGCGATCAACTCGGCGATCGACGAGCTGATCCCGGCCCACTACCGGGGCCGTGTCGACCTGGTCATCAACGGCAGTTTCTGGCTGGGCGCGGTGGGCGGCTCGTTGCTGTCCATCGTGGCGCTGAACACCGGTCTGCTGCCGATGAACGTGGGCTGGCGGCTGACCTTCGCGCTGGGCGCCGTACTGGCGCTGGTGATCCTGCTGGTGCGGCGGCACGTCCCGGAGAGTCCGCGGTGGCTGCTGATCCACGGCCGGGAGGAGGAGGCGGAGGAGATCGTCACGGGTATCGAGCGGCAGGTTGAGGCGGACAAGGGCGTGCGGCTGCCGGTGACGGACGCCCGCCTGTGCATCCGTCAGCGTGAGAGCGTCACCTTCGGGGAGATCGCCCGGACGGTGTTCGGGCGGTACCGGCGGCGCGCGGTGCTCGGTTTCTCGCTCTTCATCGGGCAGGCGTTCCTGTACAACGCGATCACCTTCGGCTTCGGCGCCATCCTGACGAAGTTCTTCGCGGTGCCGACCGACCGTACGGGCTACTACTTCGCGGTCATCGCCGTCGGGAACTTCTTCGGTCCGCTGCTGCTGGGCAGGCTCTTCGACACGGTCGGCCGCCGGGTGATGATCTCCTCGACGTATCTGCTCTCGGGCCTGCTGTTGTTCGGCACGGCGTGGTTGTTCGACCGGGGCGTGCTCGGCGCGACGACGCTGACGGCGTGCTGGTGCGCGGTCCTGTTCTTCGCCTCGGCGGGTGCGTCCAGCGCGTATCTGACGGTGTCGGAGATCTTTCCGATGGAGACGCGGGCGATGTCGATCGCCTTCTTCTACGCCCTGGGTACGGCGGCCGGCGGCATCAGCGGCCCGCTGCTCTTCGCCGACCTCACCGGCACGGGCAGGGTGGGCGACACGGTCCTGGCCTTCTCCATCGGGGCGGCGCTGATGTGTGCGGCGGGTCTGGTGGCGGCGGCGCTGGCCGTGCGGGCGGAACGGCGGCCGCTGGAGGAGGTGGCGACGCCGTTGACGGCGGTGGAGCAGGGGACGGCGGCGTCGTCGGCCCCGGGTGCCGGCACCCAGGGCCCGCCGGCACCGCCACCGGCGCTGGGCAGGCCGTGAGTCCTTCGTGTGTCCCTCCTCCGTCCGCTCAGGCCTTGCGGTCGGCGACGGCCCAGGAGGCGAGGGCGACGGCGCCGGCGACACCGAGGACGGAGGGCCAGGCGCCGACCTTCTTGGCGAGCGGGTGGGAGCCGGCGAAGGCGCCGACATAGGCGGCGGTCAGCACACCGGCGGCGGTGTTCCCGGCGCGCTCGCGCCACTGCCGTGCGGCGGCGGCACCGGCGACGGCGAGTACGGCCCCGCCGAGCGGCCGCTTCTTCGTCCACCGGGCCACCCCGTACCCGCCGACGAGCCCGCTCGCGGCGACGACGGCGCTGGGAACCTTGGCCATGAATGCCTCCGAATGTCGTAGAGGGTCCCGAGGCTAACGCGCAGGGGGACGGGCTTACTTAACCTGAGTCGCAGCTTGTCAACTTTCCGACTGCGCGCTATATAAATACCCGTAGGGCATCGCACCCAGAACCTTGAGAAGGGAGTGACCCGTGATGCTCATGCGTACCGACCCGTTCCGCGAATTCGACCGACTCGCGCAGCAGGTACTCGGCAGCACCGACCGCCCGTCGGCGATGCCGATGGACGCCTACCGTTCGGGTGACGAATTCCTGGTCCACTTCGACCTCCCCGGCGTCGATCCGGAGACGATCGAGCTGGACGTCGAGCGCAACGTCCTCAACGTCCGTGCCGAGCGCCGCGGCCCCGCCCCCGAGGACGCGCGGACACTGGTCGCGGAGCGGCCGACGGGCACCTTCACCCGTCAGCTCTTCCTCGGCGACACCCTCGACACGGAGCGCATCGACGCCTCCTACGAGTCCGGCGTCCTGACCCTGCGCATCCCGGTCGCCGAACGGGCGAAGCCGCGCCGCATCCAGATCGCCGGCGGCACCCCCTCCCGCAAGCAGCTCGCCGGCTGACCCACGGGGCGGGGCGGGACCATGGTCCCGCCCCGCCTGGGCCGTCCGGCCCCCGGAGCACACCCACCCGTCCCGGTCCGCCCCTACGGCGACGGGGTACCGAACCCCCTGGACGTACCGGACGTCCGCGCGCCCCGCGGAAGGAGCCATGACGATGACCACGACGGTGCCGAAGCCCGCCCCACGGAACACCAGGGAGAACCCACCGGCACCGAAGCCCGCCCCGGCGACCGCCCGGACGGGCCCGGCGGTGCGGGAGACCGCCCCGGCGCCGGTCCGGGAGAACCCGGCGGTGCCGCGGGCCACCGTCCCGAGGACCACGTGGGAGACCCTGACCGAGGCCGTCCGCGAGACGGGCGGCTACCCGACCCGCGCGCAGGCCGAACACCTCACCCGCACCGTCCTCACCGCCCTCGGCACCCACCTCACCGGCGACGAACGCGTCGCCCTGGCCCAGTCCCTGCCCCCCGAGGCCGGCCACCTGATCGCCGCCCAGATCCCCCTGCCCCACCCCCTGACGGCCCGGGAATTCGTCGACGCGCTGTCCACCCGGCTCCCCGACTCCACCCCGGCAACGGCCCGCTGGGACGTCAGCTCGGTCCTGACGACGCTGTCCGACACGATCGGCCCGGCCCTGACCGACCAGGTGCTGTCTCAACTTCCGCGGGGCTACGCGTTGTTGTTCGGAAGGGCGGAGCTGACGGTCATGGCGTGACCGTCATCCGCGGGTGCCGCAGGTGCTGCTCGCCCCCGTGGACATGCAGCCTGAACGTCTCAGGACCAGGCCGCCCCGAGTCATCGAAGGCGTCGACAACCTCTTCACAGCGGCTGGTACCGCTCGTGGGGGAGAGCCCGGTCCCATACGGACGCGAAGGCCGAGACGCACAGTTCCACCACAGCCGGGTCGGTCACCAGTTCCTCACCAGTCATCGTTCCGTCACCGGCGAAGTGGTTGAACAGCACGAACTCGTCGTCGAACAGCCAGAAGTCGTTACCCGGCAGTGCGAGATCGGAGGCTTGCTTGCGGGGCAGCCAGCGGACGTCTTCGCCGGCCTTGACGTTGTGCGGATCGGTCAGCTCGTACTCGTAGCGGACATACGGCGAAACAGGTTCCGAGACGACACGGGCCCGCTGCACGGCCACACCTCTGGCGACCGTGGCGGAAACCAGCTGGATCCACCACGGCCAGCGCTCCGCCGGATCGAACCGGTTGCCGGCGGCCCACTGCCGGTAGTCCTCGTCGATCGCGTACGCGTCGCGCATCTCAAGGTGACGAGCGCTGTGCCGAGCTGAGTGGAAGAAGCCCTTGATCCCCGTCTTGGACAAGGCGGTTCACCTCCAGGAATGCCGAAGCCTCAGCTCTCCAACTGGCCCTTCCCAACGGCCTGCGAGAAAGCCTGCCAGGTCCTGCTCCGGAGAACGACGACTGGACCGCCGCCGTTCTTCGAGTCGCGCACGAGCACACCAGAGCCGATGAACGCCGTCTCTACGCACTCGGTCGCGTTGCCGCCGCTGTACGACGACTCGAGCCAGTGCGGCTACTTGGCCGATCGTTGCGTCAATGCGCCCAGGAACAAGCGCCACGGTGCAACCTTGATCCGAATCTCTGGGCCCTCTGTGTTCTTGGAGTCGCGTATGAGCGCACCGCCATCGACGGACGCGCACTCCACGCACTCGGTTCCGCTGCCGCCGCTGTACGAGGACTTGAACCACTGGGGCGCTGGGGGGGCGGTCATCTGGACTCCCTGCTCATGCGGTCGATGAGCTCAGCCGAGGACTCGAAATCAAGAGCCTGCGCACTGAGGTATTCGAACGCCAACCTATA
Organism: Streptomyces malaysiense; assembly: GCF_000980885.2. Lineage (GTDB taxonomy): Bacteria > Actinomycetota > Actinomycetes > Streptomycetales > Streptomycetaceae > Streptomyces > Streptomyces malaysiense. The sequence continues at coordinate 24,543 of NZ_LBDA02000119.1, forward strand.
TCGATCCAACTCGGCCTGCTTCTCCATGAATAGGCCGCCGCCAAGAAGGTCCATGTACACCACGTCCAGCTCGGGTGAAGGACCTCGAAGGATGGCGAAGCTGCCCACAGCTGCCGCGTGCGCGCCTGTTGCGAAGGGCAGCACCTGGACGTTGACGTGAGGCAACTCCGAGACGGCGACGAGGCGTCGAAGCTGCCCCTGCATGGTCTCGGCTCCACCGACCTGTCGTCGTAGCGCTGCCTCGTCGATCACACACCAGATCCGCGGGGGCTCCTCCCGCTGAAGGATCTCCTGCCTCTTCATGCGGATGTCGACCATGTACTGAACTTCGCGTTCAGCACACTCCACTTCGGATGCGCGATGTACGGCCTCTGCGTAGGCGCGTGTCTGCAGCAGACCGGGGACGTACGCGCAGGCGTAGTGGTCTTCGCGGACTACCTCGTCTTCGAGAGTGAGCATGAGATTCATGGACTCGGGGATGGGGTCGGCGAGTGACCTCCACCACCCCTGAATCTTGGCGCCCTTCGCCAGCTCGACCAGAGCATGGCGCTCCTCGCTGGATGTGCCGTACTCCCGGCACAACGCGTCAACAACTGGCCACTTGACTGTGCCTTCCTTTGTCTCGTACCGACTGAGAGTCGCCTTTGAGATGCCGACACGTGCGCCTGCATCCTCAAGGGACATGCCCTTGAGCTCACGAAGTCGGCGCAGGTCGGCGCCAAGTTGACGGCGGCGTGTCGTGGGTCCGACGGGCATGCAGTGAGCCTTTCATGTCGATCCGGCAGATCTTGCTGGCCCGTTCATCGTGGTAGCAAGACAGAGTGCGCCGGGGGCGCACGGGAGGCTGCTGCACTCCCGCTTACCTCTCCTGAGAGTTTCATTTAGAGAGTTTCAGTGCGACTCTGAGTGTGTACTTCATAGCGCACTGCAACCTACCGTCTCGCGCAGGGAGTTGAAGGATGAGCTGCATCATCTGTGTGCCGAGGAAGCCGTGGAGCCTTCCCTTTATCGCGGTGCCTCGGGAGGTGGCCGTCCTGCGGCGTATCCTGCGGCTCCACCTGGACGTGTGGCAGGTGCCCGAAGTGGTCGACGTGGCCCAGGTCTGCGTCAGCGAGTTGGCTTCCAACGTGATCACTCACGTTGGTCTCGAAACCCCGGCCACTCTTGCCGTCTCTATGAACGGCAGCTACTTGCGTGTCGAGGTTCACGACCCTGATCCCCGCGCTCTGCCGACGCTGGTTCAGCCGCAGTTGGATAGCGAAGCCGGCCGCGGGATGGTCCTCATCGATGTCATGGCTGACCGTTGGGGTATCGAGTTGCACGCTGACCGCAAGGTGACATGGTGCGAGATGGCCACTGAGCTCCCCTTGACCTGTGTACACGCGGCTCGTCCCCTCATCGCCGCAGTGGACGACCTACTCAACAGCTACAGGGCGAAGAGAGGGGCGGGCCTGGCTGGTGCGGAATCTGAACCCCTGGCTCTTGTCGCGGCGGAGGAAGCGGCGATCGATATCATCGCCGACCTCCTCCGCTGGATGCAGGCGCATGGCCGCGATGCGGACGAGGTACTGGATCGAGCTCAGACGTACTTTGAAGCGCAAGCCAGGTAGCTCCTGAGGTTGAACTCATGGTGTCGTGCTGCTGGTCAGGCGGGTCTGATGGCCAGGCCGGTCTCGGCGAGGCAGCCGTCTATGAGGTGGCTGCGGTACTGGATGTGCCGTAGGCCGCGTCGGACGCGCTGGACGAGGTGTTCGGGAGTGCTGAAGGCGACGTTGGAGAGCCAGCCGCGTCGCAGCAGTGACCAGATGCCCTCGACGGGGTTGAGGTCAGGTGCGTAGGGCGGCAGGTAGTAGATGGACAGCCAGTCCCTGGCTTCCGCCCACTCCCGCAGGTCGGCGGCTTTGTGGACGTTGAGGTTGTCCCAGACGAGCACGATCGGGCCGTCGAGCTGCTGATGTGCGGCGGTCAGCAGGTCCCGGTAGTCCCGCCAGGAGAAGCTCTTGCGGCCGTCGCGCCGGCCGTCATCCCGGCGCGGCCGGTAGATCAGCCGGGACCGGTGGCCGGGCTTGTAGCAGGTCAGCGCCGCTATGGACACCCGTCTGCGGGAACGGCCGCGGACCCGCACCACCGGGGTCCGGCCGCGCTGGGACCAGGTCTTGGCCTGCGGCGGCGTCATGGAGAATCCGGCTTCGTCTTCGAAGACCAGCCAGGCTCCACGGGCCGCCGCGAGACTTCCGCGCAGGGCCACACCTCCTTCACCCAACCAGCCACCGCATTGTCGTCCCGCTCCATCGCGCGTCGGGCCGGAACCTGGCAGGACCAGCCGTTACGCACCAGCAGCTTCCGAACGCCCTGGATCGTGTAGGTCAGGTGGAAGCGCCGGCCGATCACCGTCTTCACGCGGCTCAGGGTCCAGCGTTGGTCCTCCCAGCCATGCGCGGCCGGCCCCTTGGCCAGTTCCGCCTCCAACTGTGCGAACTGCTTCTCGCTCAGCCTCGGAAGCGACGCCGGCCCCTGCGACCGCAGAGCCCGCGGACCGCCCTCGTCCCACGTCCGCCGCCACCGCTGCACCGACCTGACGCTGACCCGAAGGTCCTTGGCGATCACTGCACTCGCCTCACCCAGGGCGAACCGTTCCGCAGCCTGGAGTCGTAACCCCTCGCGGAACTGCTGCCGTTCGGCGGTCAGCCCGCCCCCTTGTGGATACCGCATGCCCCGGTGATACCGCAGCGGACGACCAGCCGTCAGCTCCTACGACACCACGAGTTCAACGTCAGTCACCCACTGGCGATCGCGCCGGAGTACGACCACACGTCGGCTGGGATCTCATGCTGCAGATCCCAAGTGATCGCCATCGGCTTGCTTCCGCTGTGTTTCACGTAAGTGGCGGGACCTAGGAGCATCCAAGGCTCGGACTTACGGATGCTGTTCTCCTTGTAACGACGCAAGAACAGCAGAACGTGACTACCTCGTTCGGTGTGGTGTTGATAACGCAAACCGGTCCGTGAATTCTCAGACGTGTTGCTCTGGGACTCCCAGTGGAAGCGGGTTGGGCTGATTGCGTAATCCCTATAACGGGTGCTTGGGGAGAAGTCTCGCTCGTTCTTCTCCGAGGTGATGAAGAGAGCGTCAGTCTGGATTTCCTCCACCCAGCTAACTCCCTGACTGAAAACGCCTGGCATTTGCCCCCCCAGCCGTGCCACTCCGAGGGCTGCCAGGATCTCTGAGCGGTTGTATGAGCTGTGGATCTTCAGAGGGAGATGACTGAGTGGGGCGCTCAGAGAGATGGGGAAATGATCAGTGCGGTCCAGGACGTAGGTGAGAACCTGCTGCAATTCGTCACGGACTCGCTCCTGGGTGCGCAGAGATTCGAGTCCCTCTCGATAGCTGGAGAAACCTCCCGCCTTGTCCCACAGGTTGAAGAAGAGCATGCGAGCATACGCTTGTTCCGTCTGAGGGAGTGAGTCGTAGTCGGGAGCGTCATCTGCGAGGAGGCGAAGGTATACCTGGGCTCGTATCGGATCGTCGACGTGCAGGAACGCGTGGACACGTTTGAGAAGTTGATCCTCGCCTGGCAGTAGGGGTTCCTTGACGATGCCCGCCTTGCGTAGAACCCTGGTCCATGAATTATCGCTTTTGTAAAGCTCCTTAATGTCTCGTCGACTCTCTCGCAGATAGGCTTCGATTTTAGGCGTGCTGAAGTCTCGAACCTCCTTCGCTAGCGTGTTGATCGTTGCGTTCAGTTGTGTGCGAATGTTGTTGAGGATGAGCTCTTTGGATTTACCTTCCAAGATAATCTGGCAGCCAGAAGGGAGCTGTGGAAAGTCGCGTTCGATGCTCTCGATGAGACGGTTGCGTGACAGGTTTGTTAGCGCTCGGAATTGCTCCTCGAAGCGGAACTCTGCCCGATGTTGACCGATGAAGTCGAGGACGGTCAGAACGGGCTTGTTCGGCGTGCGTCGCAAGCCGCGTCCGAGCTGTTGAAGGAAGACGGTTGCACTGTTTGTGGGGCGCAGTAGCAGCAGAGTGTCGACCTCAGGGACGTCGAGACCCTCGTTGAACAGGTCGACAGAGAAGATCACTTGTACTCGGCCGGCCTTGAGGTCGCTGAGTGTCCGCTCGCGCTCGGCGGGCGAGGAATTGCTGTCGAGGGCGGCGGCCTGAAAACCGGCTTTGCGGAATTCCGTGGCCATGAAGTGTGCGTGTGCCTTGGTCACACAAAACCCCAATGCGCGCATAGCAGAGGGATTTGAGATTTTATCTGTGACCTGTTTGATCACGATGAGGGCACGCGCATGGCTCGCCGTGAGGAGGTTGCCAAGTTCGTCTCTGTCGTAGCTACCTGCTCGCCAACTCAGCTGCGTCAGGTTTGTTCCGTCCGGGATTCCGAAGTAGTGGAAGGGGCAGAGCAGGTCTGCCTCCAGCGCTTCCCATAGCCGCAGTTCGGCCGCGATTCGGCCATCAAAGAACTCATCTTGGACGTTTAGCCCGTCCATGCGCTCAGGAGTCGCTGTTAGTCCGAGGAGTTGGGCAGGTTCGAAGTGATTGAGAATTCGGCGGTATGTGCCCGCTGTGGCATGATGGAATTCATCGATTACGATGACGTCAAAGTGTCCCGGGTCTAGCCGTTCCAGCCGCTGCAGGTTAAGAGATTGAACACTCGCGAATACGTGCTCCCAGTTTCTGGGTTCTCGTCCGTTGTAGAGCATTTCGCCGAATGAGGCGTCGGCTAGTACTTCCTGGTAAGTGCGTAGCGACTGCGTGAGAATCTCTTTGCGATGTGCCAAGAAGAGTAGTCGAGGAAGTTCTCCGCCGTTTTTATCTCGTATGGCGCGGTAATCCAGTGCAGCCATGATTGTTTTGCCGGTGCCCGTAGCGGCGACCAAGAGGTTCTCGCGATGGCCACGAATCTCGCGCTCTACCTGGAGGCGTTCTAGCATGTCCCGCTGGTGAGGAAAGGGCTGTACTTCGAGTCCGGATAGGTTGATCTTGAGATCATTGCCCGGTCGATCTCCGCCTGCACGGGCCAGTGCTTCGTCGAGACGTTTTCCGTCCTTATGTGGGTCGTATGCCTCAAAGGCTGAGTCGTCCCAGTAGGCGTCAAAGGTTGCTTCGAACTTGTCGAGCACCCGAGGTGTGGCGACGGAGGAGAGTCGGACATTCCACTCCAGGCCGTCGAGAAGCGCGGCCTTGGAGAGGTTGGAGCTGCCCACGTATGCCGTGTTGAAGCCGGTGTTTCGGCGGAACAGCCAAGCTTTCGCATGCAGGCGTGTTGACCGTATCTCGTAGTTGATCTTTACTTCGGCATCGAATTCGCGAGCCAGGCGATCCAGGGCATGCCGATCGGTGGCTCCGATGTAGGTCGTGGTGATGACACGGATCGGGGCTCCCCGCTTCTTCGCTGCGCGGAGTGAGTCTTCGAGTACCCGAATGCCATGCCACTTTACGAAGGCGCAGAGCAGGTCGATGGAGTCGGCCGTGGCGAGCTCTGCCCGCAGCTCGGCGCCGAGGTTGGGATCGTCCGGGGCGTTGGTAATCAGCGCAGTTTCGGACAGAGGTGTCAGAGGGCGGATTGTATAGACGCCGGGGGCCTCCTGCTCGGCGAGCGCGAGCAGTTGGCGGGGTCCGTCAGCGATGGTCACGCCCAGCTCGTCTTCGTCCGGATCGGGCGCACTGGCAGCCAGTGCCCGCATGATCTGGTTGGCAGCCGCTACCCGCTTTCCGGGGGGAAGCTGCGCAAGCCTGCGTGCTGCCACTTCACCAATATGGCGAGCCAGTACGTACGGTGTGGACTCCGCGCTGACCTCGGCTTCGATGGCCTTCCAGCCCGCGGCTTCGAGTCCTCCGATCTGATCGCGCACGTCTTGCGTGACGAGCTCCTCGTAGACGCCTGGATGCCTCAATCCCCCGGGTTCCGGCACGTCTGCTCCCCTCACTCTTCAGTTCGATGTGGAGTTTTTCTAGCAGTAGTCACTGACAGCCGAGGCCTTGAGGCGTGAAAAAAGCGCCCACAGGCATAGGTCAGTGCAGGAGGTGGCCACCGCGCTGGACTCCTACGTCGGCTGACGTCAATGGCCCCCGGGCCATCCTCAGGGACTTTGCGTGTTGCGGT
>NZ_LBDA02000012.1 GCF_000980885.2 Streptomyces malaysiense
AGCGCGACCCCGAACGCGCCACCCGCCGCGCGGTCAACGCGCTCAACCAGCTCGGCTACACCGTCACCCTCAACCCGCTGCAAGGCACGGCCTGACCAGCCAGAGCCAGGACACCCGACGACCGCCACGGCCACCGGGCACTCAGACCTGCCCCCACCCACCCTGACCTGCTGCTATTTACGCGTCAGAGCGCCGTACCCGGGAAAACACAAGACCGGATGCACCTGTCGGTCCCGGTTCGCGCGGGTCATCCTGGAACGGCGGGCCCGCCCGGGGCCGCGCCCCGCGGAAGGAGCCCCTGTGGACGGCTGGTACGTCGACGACCGCTGTACCGACTGCGACGTCGCCCGGCAGCTCGCGCCGGACCTGATCGACGAGGAGAACGGCACGTCCCGGATCGTGCGGCAGCCCGAGACCGAGGAGGAGAACCGGCGTCTGCACGCGGCCGTCTTCGCCTGCCACACCCGTTCGATCCGCCCCACCACCGGGCAGGCCGACCAGGCGCTCGACCCGTTCCCCCTGGCCCTGGACGACGGCGTGCTGCTGTGCGGCCACAACTCGCGGCGCACGGCGGCCGCCAACTCCTATCTGCTGTGCCGGCCCGACGGCACCCGGATGATGGTCGACACCCCTCGCTGGAGCCCCGCCCTCGCCGACCGGTACACGGCCCGGGGCCGGATCACGGACGTACTGCTCACCCACCGCGACCACGCCGCCCACGGCCGCCGCTACGCCGACCACCTCGGCGCCCGGCTGTGGATCCACGAGGGCGACCTCGACGCCGCGCCCGACGCGGACCAGGTGATCCGGGGCCGTGAGCCGGTGGAGATCGGCCCGGGGGTCACCGTGCACCCGCTGCCCGGCCACACCCGGGGCAGCGTGCTCTACCTCGCGGACGACCGGTACTGCTTCAGCGGCGACAGCTTCTACTGGTCGCGCTCGCTCGGCGACCTCGCCGTCGCGGACAGCGTGACCTGGTACTCCATCGAGGAGTTGGCCGCCTCCCTGGCGCGTACGGCGGACCGGTTGCGCTTCGAGTGGGTCCTGCCGGGCCACGGCGACCGCAGGCACCTGCCCGCCGACGAGATGTCCCGCCGCCTGCGCGCCCTGACCGAGCGCACGCGCTCCCTGCGCCCGCGTCCCGTCGACTTCACGGCCGTACGGTGGTGAGGAGGCGGTGACGGGCCGCCGGCCGGCCACCCGGAGCCTTCCGGGAGGCCGGAGCGGGCCCGCGAGACCGGAACCCGGCCGGGCCCGGAGGTCCGGGCGCCCGGGGGCGCCTCGCCGCCGTCTCACCGCCCGCGCGTCTCCAGTTCCTGCTCCGGTTCCTCCCGCGTGGCCCGCAGCCGTTCGTCGCACCACCGCCTGGCCGCGGCGGAGACCTCGGCCAGCGCGCGCGGGTCCTCGAAGAGATGGGTGGCGTCGGGTACGACGTGCAGTGCGTGCGCGGCCCGCAGCCGCCGGGCCGCGTCCTGGTTCAGCCGCAGGATCTCGTGGTCCTGCCCGCCGACGACCAGCAGCACCGGCGCCCGGACCTGCTCCAGCGCGTCGCCCGCCAGATCGGGCCGTCCGTCCCGGGAGACCACGGCCAGGACGCGGTCGGGCCGCTCGGCGGCGGCCGTCAGCGCGGCGGCGGTGCCGGTGCTCGCGCCGAACAGCACCACCGGCGTCCCCCGGGTGTCCGGCTGCTCCGCGAGCCAGTCGATCGCGCCCACCAGCCGGTGCGCGAGGAGCGGGATGTCGAAGCGGTGCTCCGCGTTCAGCGCGTCGTGGCGCTCCTCCCGCTCGTTGAGCAGATCGAGCAGCAACGTGCCGTACCCGGCCGTGCGCAACTCGGCGGCCACGGTCCGGTTGCGGGTGCTGTGCCGGGAGCTGCCGTTGCCGTGCGCGAAGAGCACGACCGCGCGCGAGGGCGCCTGGACCACGAGGTCACCGTGGAGCGCGGCGTCGTCCATGCGGACGAGAACCATCTCGGAGATCATCGGCCTCCACCCTTCCCGGGGCGCCGTTCCCGCCGAGCGATACGGCCCGGATGTCCCACCTCCCATGATGCCCACGGGACCCGGCCCCCGGCACCCGCAGGACCGGTCCCTGCGGGGACCGGCGTCACCAGCCGGTCAGCAGCAGATGATTGACGAGCAGCGCGAGCACGGCCTGGGCGGCGAGCCAGGGACGGGGGCGGGGGAGCAGGGCGCAGGCGGGCAGCAGCCACAGCGCGAAGGGCAGCCAGATCCGCTCGGTCTCGGCCTTGCTCATGCCGGACAGGTCGGCCACCAGCACGGCGAGGAGCACGGCCCAGACGAGGAGGGCGAGCCGGGCCCGGGAGCCGGTGCGGCGGTGGAGGAGCACGGCGCCGGTACGGCGCAGGCCCGCCGCGGTGGCCGGGCCGGCGATGACCGCGGCGCAGGCGAGATCGGCCCACACCCAGTAGCCGTAGGGCCGGATGCCGCCCACGCCCTGGTAGTAGCGGATCGTCAGGAGCCGGTAACCGTGCCACCAGTCGAAACCGGCGAGCGTGAACACCGCGGGGAACACGGCGAGTCCGGCGAGCAGGGGCAGCAGCAGGACGGGTCTGGCGCGTAGTTCGCGGCGGGCGAGGAGGAGCACCGCCACGCCGGCGAGGGCGAAGAGCGTGAGGCCGTACGAGAGGTAGCAGGTCAGCCCGAACAGCAGGCCCGAGCAGGCGGCCGCCCAGGGGGAGGGGCGGGTCAGGGCGAGGGCGAGCAGGGCCACGGACCAGGCGGCGACCGCCGCGAAGTAGCCGTCGGCGGAGACGCCCTGCCACACCGCGGCCGGGGCCAGCACCGTGAACGGGGCCGCCCGCCGCGCGAGCGCCTCGCCGGCCAGGGCGCGCACGGCGATCAGCACCGCCACGCATCCGCTCGCGCCGACGACCACGCAGAACATCCCGGCCCAGCCGCCGCCCCGCAGCCCGATCCGGTCGAGCAGCACGAAGGTCAGCGTGGCGGCCGGGGGGTGCCCGGCGACATGGGCGGGCCAGGGGTGGGGGGTGCCGCTGACGATGTGCCGGGTGAAGTCGTGCAGGGTGGCCGGGATGTCATGGAACCGGCCGATCACCCGGAGGTACTCCTCACGGGAGGTCAGCCGGCCCGCGACACCCCGCTGCCAGCCGTCCACCAGCGCCAGCGAGACGATCCACGCCAGCGCGGTCCCCCAGGCCGCCGCGAGCAGCCCGCGCCAGGGCAGCCGGGCCGCCAGCGCGGGACCGAGGGACACCGTCGCCGCGGCCACGGCCAGTGCGGCGGGGGTGCCGGGACCGAGGTGCGGGTCCCAGTCGGCGAACAGCGGGGGCCAGTGCACGAACAGCGTGCGGTGGACCTGCTGGATATGGCGGCCGACCACGACGGCCGCCGTCACCAGCAGGACGGCGGCAGCGGCGGCGTACAGATCGCGGCGCGTGGCACGGGCGGCGCCGGCGGGATCCGCGGCACTGTCCGGCGCGAGGTCTCGGTGGAGAGAACGGGTCACACCGGAACGCTAGGCCGCACGGGCGGTACCGGGCCGCCGTCCGGGCCGGACGTCAGGGTTTCGTCACCAGTCGTACCGCCTTTCCCGGAGGTCCCGCGGCTTACGGTCAGGACATGCGTGACCAAGACCGCCTCCCCACCTCACCGGGATTCTGGCGCAGCCCCCTGCGCGGCCCGTGGTTCACCTCGGTGCTCGGCCTCGTCCTCCTCGTCGGCATCACCGTGCTGTTCGTGACCGGCCTGGTGTCGTACGCCGCCTACAACCCGGGCCTGTCCCGGGTCAACGACACGACGCCGGACAAGGGCCTCCTGGGCTTCTACCTCTTCGCGTGGCCGACCGGCCCGGTCTGGCTGTACCGCCTCACCCAGGGCGTCCACGTCACCCTGGGCATCACCCTGATCCCCGTCCTGCTGGCCAAGCTGTGGTCGGTGGTGCCCAAGCTGTTCGCCCTGCCCCCGGCCCGCTCCGTCGCCCACGCCCTGGAACGGATCTCCCTGCTGCTGCTGGTCGGCGGCGGCCTGTTCGAGTTCACCACGGGCGTGCTCAACATCCAGCTGGACTACATCTTCCCGGGCTCCTTCTACCCGCTGCACTTCTACGGCGCCTGGGTGTTCTTCGCGGCCTTCCTCGCCCACGCCGCGCTGAAGACACCCACGGCGCTGCGCGCCGTCCGAGGGCGGCTGCGCGACCGACCCGGGGAAGGCGCCGCACCGGAACCGGACACCCTGACCTCCCCGCGTCCCGATCCGCCCACCGTCTCCCGGCGCGGCGCTCTCGGGCTGGTCGGCGGCGGCTCGCTGCTGCTGTTCCTGACCACGGTCGGACAGAGCCTCGGCGGACCCTTCCGGCGCACCGCCCTGCTCGCACCGCACGGCACGGCCGATCCGAACGGCGGACCCAACGGCTTCCAGATCAACAAGACCGCCGCGTACGCCGGGATCACCGCGGCCGACACCCACGAGGACGCCTGGCGGCTCGTCGTCACGGGCCGCACCGGCACCGTCCGTCTCAGCCGGGCCCAGCTGCTCGAACTGCCCTTGTACAGCGCTTCGTTGCCCATCGCCTGTGTGGAGGGCTGGTCGACCGCCGACCAGTGGTGGCGGGGGGTACGGCTGCGCGACCTCGCCGCGCTCGTCGGCTACGAAGGCGATCCGCCGGACGTGCTCGTGGAGTCCCTGCAACGCCACGGCGCCTTCCGCCGCGCGGCCCTGCGCGCAAACCAGGTGGCCGATCCGCGTTCCCTGCTCGCCCTGTACGTCAACGGCGAGGAACTGTCGCCCGACCACGGCCACCCGGCGCGTGTCATCGTGCCCGCCGCACCCGGTGTGCTCAACACCAAATGGGTGGCCCGACTGAGCTTCGGAGCCCTGTGATGATCCCTCGCCGGATGCGCGTTCCGCTCGGCAGCCCCTTCCAACTGCTGCTGCTCGGCTGCTCGTTCGCGCTGGCCGCGTACGCCGGGGTCCGGCTGCTGGCCGGTGACTGGTTCGGGGTGGCGCTGTGGATCGTGGGCGCCGCCCTGCTGCACGATCTCGTGCTGGTGCCCCTGTACGCGGCGGCCGACCGGGCGGTGACCCACGGTCTCACGACGGTCGGACGGCGCGCCTGGACCCTCTACGTCCGGGTCCCGGCCGCGCTGTCCGCTCTCCTGCTCCTCGTGTGGTTCCCGCTGATCAGCGGGCGGGTCGCCGAGCGCTACCGGCTGGCGACCGGCCTGTCCCCGGACGGCTTCCTCACCCGCTGGCTGCTGATCACCGCCGTGCTCTTCGGCGGTTGTGCCGTGCTGCTGGCGTGGCGGGTGCGCAGGGCGGCGAAGCACCGGCCGTCGGCGCTCCACTGAGCGACGCGCCGCCACCCGGCCCCGCGCGCACGGCGCAGCAGGGCCGGGGTGCCGAGCCGGGCCCACGGGAACGGGGCGCCGCGGCCCTGCGGGCCGGCGGTCACGTCGACCACCTCGACCTGGGCGCGTTCGTCGACATCGACCGGCGCGGTCTCCGCGATCAGCAGGCCGCCCGGCCGCAGCAGCCCGGCCACCCGCCCCAGCAGCGCGGCCGGGTCCCCGCCGATGCCGATGTTGCCGTCCATGAGCAGCACGGTGTCCCAGTGGCCCTCGCCGGGCAGCGCCTCGAACACCGAGCGGCGCAGCACCGGACCGCCGAGCCCGGTGGTGTGCTCCACCGCCGCGTCGCTGACGTCGATGCCGAGCACGGTACGGCCCCGGGCGGCGAGTTCCGCCACCAGCCGGCCGGGCCCGCAGCCCACGTCCAGCACGGCGCCTTCACAGCGGTCCAGCACCGCGAGGTCGACCGGATCGGGCCGGCCGCACCAGCGCTCCACCTCCAGCGGCAGCAGCCAGCCGTCGGTACGGCGCAGGAACAGCGGGCCCCGGCCGGTGCGCAGCGCCGTGGCGTACGGGTCGGCGGCGGCCCAGGCGACGGAGCCGCTCATCGGGGCAGCCCCGGGGCGCAGCGGGCCAGCCGCTCGGCGAACCGGCCGTGCGGGGCCAGCCCGGCGACCGCATGGGCGTCGGCGGCGACATCGACGTCCCGCAGCCGGGGCAGCTCGCGCACCCGCAGCCCGGCGGCGGTCAGCCGCGCCCGCTGCGCGGCGCCGGTGCCGGGCGTCGACATGGGCACGCCGCGCAGCAGCGCCGGATCGGGCTCGGCCAGCCCCAGCGCCCAGAACCCGCCGTCCTGCGCCGGGCCCAGCCACGCGTCACAGTCCGCGAAGTCCACGGTCAGCAGCTCGGGCGTGACCTGCGGGGTGTCCATGCCGATCAGCAGCGCCGGGCCGGGGCAGCGCGCGAAGGCGTCCGCCAGCCGCTCGTCCAGTCCGCCCGCGCACTGGGGTACGACCTCGAAGCCCGGCGGCAGCCAGGCTCCCGGTGCCCCGTCCAGTACCAGGACCCGCCGGGACGCGGGCGTCCGCGCCACCGCGTGCAGGGTGTCACGAAGCGCCGCCTCGGCGAGCTCGGCCGCCTCCCGAGGGGTGAACGGCGGCGTCAGCCGGGTCTTGACCCGCCCCGGGCGGGGTTCCTTGGCGATGACGAGCAATGTGGTCACTGTGCCGTCCTCTCCCGGGCCGGGGCCTCGGTCAGCACCCGGCGCATGTCGCGCACCGCGTGCCAGGTGCCGGTCCAGGTGCCCGTCACCTTGGAGGCACCGGTGCGCGGGAGGTACGGCACATCCCGCTCGGCGATCCGCCAGCCGGCGTCGGCGGCGCGTACCACCATCTCCAGCGGGTACCCGCTGCGCCGGTCGGTGAGACCCAGCCCGAGCAGCGCCTCGCGCCGGGCGGCACGCAGCGGCCCCAGGTCGTGCAGCCGCAGACCGGTGCGGTGCCGCAGCATCCGCGCCAGCGCGAGGTTCCCGGCCCGCGCGTGCACCGGCCAGGTGCCCCGGGCGACCGGGCGCCGCCGGCCCAGCACCAGATCGGCCGTCCCCTCGTGGATCCGCTGCACGAAGGGCACGAGCAGGGCCGGGTCCAGCGAGGCGTCGCAGTCGCAGAAGCACACGATGCCGGCGGTGGCGGCGGTCAGCCCGGCATGGCACGCGGCGCCGAAGCCGCGCCGCGGCTCGTCCACCACGGTCGCGCCCAGTGCTCGGGCGATCCGGGCCGAGCCGTCGCGGGAGCCGTTGTCGACGACGAGAGCACGCCAGCCCGCCGGGATCCGGCCGAGCACCCAGGGCAGGGCCTCGGCCTCGTCCAGACAGGGCAGCACCACGTCGACGTCCGAAGAAGAGATCGTCATGGCTCTCACCCTACGAACGCGAACCGGGCATAACGGACTTCCGGTCCTTACGAAACGCGGACACCGAACCCGCCGCCGTACCCCCTGACCGCGGGCGGTGGGACGCTTGGGGCATGCGATCGCAGTACGAGCCCCACCGGGCCACCACCACGGACGACCCGGTACGAGACCGAGACCGGGACGGAGCCCGCGCCCGGGTCCTCGTCGTGGACGACGACCCCACCGTCGCCGAGGTGGTCGCCGGATACCTGGACCGGGCCGGCTACGCGGTCGACCGGGCCGACGACGGCCCGGCGGCGCTCGGCCGCGCCGGCGCCCAGTGGCCCGACCTCGTCGTGCTCGACCTGATGCTGCCGGGAATGGACGGCCTGGAGGTGTGCCGGCGGCTGCGGGAGCGGGGAGCCGTGCCGGTCATCATGCTGACCGCGCGCGGCGACGAGGACGACCGCATCCTCGGCCTGGAGGTCGGCGCCGACGACTACGTCACCAAGCCCTTCAGCCCCCGCGAGCTCGTCCTGCGCGTGGAGTCCGTGCTGCGTCGCAGCCGCCCCGCCGCCGACGCCGGGCACCGGCTGGCCGCGGCCGGTCTCTCGGTCGACCCGGAAGCCCGTCGCGCCACCAAGAACGGCGCTGAACTGGCGCTCACCCTCAGGGAGTTCGACCTGCTCGCCTTCTTCCTGCGCCATCCCGGCCGCGCGTTCGGCCGGGAGGACCTGATGCGGGAGGTGTGGGGCTGGGACTTCGGTGACCTCTCGACGGTGACGGTGCACGTGCGCCGGCTGCGCGGCAAGATCGAGGACGACCCGGCCCGGCCCCGGCTGATCCGGACCGTGTGGGGCGTCGGCTACCGCTTCGAGCCCGGCGGGGCGGTGGACTGACCGTGCACGCCACCCTTGTCATGGCCCTCTACGCCTTCGCCGGCGCCGCCGCCACCGGCCTCGCCGGAGCCTGCGTCCTGCGGCTGATCCGGCGCCGCTCGCTCACCTCCTCCCTCGCCGTGGTCGCGGCCGTCGGTGTGGTCGCCATGCTCGCCGGCACCCTCGCGGTCGCCTGGGCGATGTTCCTGTCCCCGCACGACCTGTCCGTGGTGACCACCGTCGTCGCCATGGCCGCCGTGGTCTCCCTGGCCACCGCGCTGCTGATGGGCCGCTGGGTGGTCGCCCGCAGCCGCGAACTCACCGACGCGGCCCGCTCGTTCGGCGACGGCGGGGCCTTCGCCGTGCCCCCCGCACCGGCGACCGCCGAGCTGGAGGCCATAAGCAGGGAGCTGGCCGCCACCAGCGCCCGGCTCGCCGAGTCCCGGGAACGGGAGCGCGCGTTGGAGACCTCGCGGCGCGAGCTGGTCGCCTGGATCTCGCACGACCTGCGCACCCCGCTGGCCGGACTGCGGGCCATGGCCGAGGCCCTGGAGGACGGCGTCGCCGCCGACCCGGACCGCTATCTGAAGCAGATCCGCGCCGAGGTTGAACGCCTCAACGACATGGTCGGCGACCTTTTCGAACTCTCCCGGATACACGCGGGCACCCTCTCCCTGAGCCTGTCCCGGATCTCCCTGTACGACCTGGTCGGCGACGCCCTGGCCGGCGCCGACCCGCTGGCCAGGGAGCACGGGGTGCGGCTGGTGGGGGAGCGGGTCGAACCCGTGCCGGTGGAGGTCGACGGCAGGGAGATGAGCCGGGTGCTCGGCAACCTGCTGGTCAACGCGATCCGCCGGACGCCTGCCGACGGCACGGTCGCGATCGCCGCCGAACGCACCGACGAGGGCGTGGTGCTGTCCGTCACCGACGGCTGCGGGGGCATCCCCGACGAGGACCTGCCGCGCGTCTTCGACACCGGCTGGCGCGGCACCGACGCCCGGACGCCCCCGGCGGGCGCGGGTCTCGGCCTCGCCATCGTCCGCGGCATCGTGGAGGCGCACCGGGGCCGGGCCTCCGTGCGCAACATCGCGGGCGGCTGCCGCTTCGAGGTCACGCTGCCGGCGGCGCCGTAGCGGGCGGCTCCCGGGGCGCGAAGCCCCGGGAGCCCCCGGAGGTCATCCCTCCCGCAGCCCGGCCCGCGCGAACTCCCGCATCCCGTCCTCGAAAGCGACCTGCGGCTTCCACCCCAGCTCGGCCCGCAGCCGCCCGGAGTCCGCGGTGATGTGCCGTACGTCCCCCAGCCGGTACTCCCCGGTGACCACCGGCTCCGGGCCGCCGCACGCCTCGGCCAGCGCCCGCGCCAGCTCGCCGACGGTACGGGGCTCACCGCTGCCGGTGTTGTACGCGCTGAGCGCGCCCGGCGCGGACTCCGCCTCCAGCGCCGCCACGTTCGCCGCGGCCACGTCCCGGACGTGCACGAAGTCCCGCCGCTGGCCGCCGTCCTCGAAGACCCGGGGAGCCTGTCCGCGGGCGAGCGCGGAGCGGAAGAAGGAGGCGACACCGGCGTAGGGGGTGTCGCGGGGCATCCGCGGGCCGTACACGTTGTGATAGCGCAGGGAGACCGCCGTACCGCCCGTGGCCCGGGTCCAGGCGGCGGCCAGGTGCTCCTGGGCGAGCTTGGTCGCCGCGTACACGTTACGGGGGTCGGCCGGGGCGTCCTCCCCGACCAGGCCGGGGGACAGCCCCGCCCCGCACGCCGGGCAGCGGGGCTCGAACCGGCCCGCGTCCAGGTCGGCCACGGCGCGCGGGCCGGGCCGTACGACACCGTGGCGCGGGCAGGTGTACCGGCCCTCGCCGTAGACGACCATGGACCCGGCGACCACCAGGTGCCTCACGCCCGCCTCCGCCATCGCGGCGAGCAGCACGGCCGTCCCCAGGTCGTTGCGCGAGACGTACTCCGGGGCGTCGGCGACGCCGTCGCCGAGCCCGACCATCGCCGCCTGATGGCACACGGCGTCCGCACCGGCCAGCGCACGCGCCACCGCCCCGGGGTCCCGGACGTCCGCGCCGGGGTCCGTGCGGACGTCGTACACCACCGGCTCGTGACCGCGCGCCCGCAGCGCCTCGACGACATGAGAACCGATGAACCCGGCACCGCCGGTGACCAATACGCGCATACGGCCACGCTAGTCGCGGCCGGCGCCGCGCCCCCGCCGCGGGCGGGTCATGTCACGACTCCGTAAGACGCCGGAGCCGCTCAGCCGATGCAGAGCACCAGCACGCAGAGCTGTTCCGGCGAGGTCGACGCGCGCGCCGGGGGCGGGGCGGCGGCCGTGCTCCGGCCGGTGCCGCCGGTGGTGGAGGCGGGCGCGGGGGTGGCCGGCGCGGCGGATACGGGAGAGCCGGTGCCGCCGGTCGCGGGGGCGGCGGCCGTCGTGCTCCGCGGCTGCCGCGCGGTGGCGGGCCGGGCCTGGGGGACCGGAGTGACGGGGGCGGCGGAGTCCGGGCGGGGGTCCGGGGCTGCCGCGCGGTGGTGGGTCGCGAGGGTCTGCCGGACGGTGCCCGTGCCGCCCGGTGTCCCGGCCGTGCGGGCCGGACGGTGGGCCGGGGGCGTACCGGGCGTGGCCGCCGGGTCGGGGGCCTGACCGGGCGCCTCGTCCTGTGGCGCGCCGCTCATGCTCCGGTCGTCCGGCGGCGCGGACGCCTGTGCCCGGTCGGCGGTGTGCCGGTCCATCGAGGCGACGGTCAGCCCGCCCCCGACGAGGGCCACGGCGGTGGCGACCACGGCCCGGCGCTGGTTCTTCTTCCAGCGCGCCCGCTGCCGCCGTCGCGCCGCCCGGCCCTCTCCCGCGGACGGCGCGTCCGCGACGTCGGCGGAGGTGTGTGCGACCGGGTCCGGCTCATCCGGGAACGAGTCCGGGGCCGTTCCGGACTCCCGGCCGGGCCGGGGCACTTCGGTCATCGCGGCGCGCGCCGGCGACCCACCGGCGCCGGGGGCGACGTCCGGGGCGCAGGCGCCGCAGCCGGGGCACACCAGCGCGCCGTTGAGGTGCCGACGGCACCCGGAGCAGTAGTCCATCTGCGTCTTCCGGTCTTCCCTGTTCGACTGCGCCATCGGCCCGTCCGGGCCACGGCCTGGTCACGTTCGTACGGAGGATCGAGCGGCCAGTCACGCTAACGGGGCTTTCGAAAGGCTGTGTGCAGTCGGTGTGTCGCTCCTGCGCAGATTCGCCGGGAGCCGTGCGCCGGGGCCGGGGCCCGGCGCGAGCGCCCCGCCGCCGGGACCGGAGGGGCCCCGGCACGGTGGCGTCCACCGTGCCGGGGCGCGGGGGTCAGTCGGTCGTCAGCAGGCGCCGTACGACGTAACCGGCCGAGTCCACGCCGGAGGTGCCGCCCTCGACCAGAGCCGCGACCGCGATGTGCGAGTCGTAGGCGGTCAGCCAGCCGTTGGTGTGGTCGCCCTCCTCGGCGGTGCCCGTCTTGGCGCCCACCCCGGCGAGGCCGGCCAGGCGCGGCGCGGCGGTGCCGCCGGTGGCGGTCGCGCGCATCATCGACCGGAGGTAGCCCGCGGTGCGGGGCGTGATGGTCCGCGGCGCGCTCGTCTGCTGCTGCCCCGGCACGATGATCGGCTGCCGGAAGCCGCCGGCCCGCACGGTGGCCGCCACGGAGGCCATGAACAGCGGGGTGGCGGAGACCCGCCCCTGTCCGATGAACTGGGCCGCCTGGTCGCCGCCCTGGGCCTCCACCGGAATGCTCGGGTCGGTGGTGGCGACCCCGCCGCCGATGGACCAGCTGCCCATGCCGAAGACGTTCACGGCCTCGTCGTGCAGGGCGGAGGCGTCACCGTCGTGCACGAGGTAGTGGAAACCGTCCTTGATGAAGGAGGTGTTGCACGACACGGCGAAGGCCTGCGCCAGGGTGGACCCCGGATTCGCCTTCACCCCCGAGTCGTTGTGGAACGTCTGGCTGTTGGCCGTCAGGGAGTCGGTGCACGGCGCCGCACTGGCGGGGGTGAGGCCCGCCTTGTCGAACAGGGCCGCCGACGTGATGATCTTCATGGTGGAGCCGGGGGACTTGATGCCGTTGATGGCGATGTCCCCGTCCGCGCCCGTGTGCGCGACCGCCAGGATGTGCCCGTCGCTCCAGTCGACGGCCACCGTGCCGGCGGGCCTGCCGGCGAGGTGCGGGTCCTTCACCGCCTGCTCCGCCGCGGCCTGGAGCCGCGCGTCGATCGTGGTCCTGATGACCGGAGCGCTGCCCTTCTTGAACGTCTTCAGCGTCTTCACGCCCGCTCCGTCGGCGTCCACGACGGCCACGCCGGTACCGGGACGGCCGCCGGTGGCCTTGCCGTTCTTCCGGATCGTCGCCGCGATCTCCCGCAGCGAGTCGAACCCCGACAGGTCCGTCTTGCCGTCGTCGGCCACCACCTTCGCGTCGACCGAACCCGCGGGCAGCGTGCCCGCGGTCAGCGACTGGCCGTCCCCGAGACCCGGGTACAGCACCGAGTTGTTCCAGTGCACCGCCGTCGCCCCGTT
This sequence comes from Streptomyces malaysiense, assembly GCF_000980885.2. Classification (GTDB taxonomy): domain Bacteria; phylum Actinomycetota; class Actinomycetes; order Streptomycetales; family Streptomycetaceae; genus Streptomyces; species Streptomyces malaysiense. The sequence goes on from NZ_LBDA02000012.1 coordinate 12,633, forward strand.
GTCGCTCTTGCGCACGGCCACCGCGCTCGGATAGCTCCAACTGCCGCCCGCCACTCGCGCGGTGACGGTGAAGGTGACCTTGGTCGCCCCGGGGGTCACGCTCGACGGACCCGCCGGGAGAACGTTGTCGAACGTCACCTTCTCCAGACGCAGCCCCTCCTTGTACTGCCGCAGCGCCAGGGTCGCCGCGTCCGGCTCGTCGGTCTCCGCGGCCGCCGCGCCGACGTTCTGCCCGGACCAGTGGTCCAGGAAGGCACGGGTCAGCTTCACCGCCTCGGTTCCGGAGGGCGGTGTGGTCGACGCCGCCGACGGATCGAAGCCCGTGTCCTGCGTCCGGTTCCCGGCCGTACCGCCGGTCAGCCCGTGCAGGAGGTTGTAGGTGCCTATCCCCCCCAGAACGAGCAGGGCGGTGGACGTACCGGCAATGCCGATCTTCACAGCTCTGTTCATGCGCTGGATCGTATGTACGTTCCATGAAGTGACGAGACGGCTACAACGGGATCGTTACCTGAATGTCAATACGGACTGCTCAAAAATCCGGCGTGAGCCGACGCGTCGCCCCGGTGGGACCGCCGTCCTCGGGGCTCCGACGGTTAAACCGTCCGATACTGGTGTAAAAGTGAGACTGATGGAACCAGCGCGCAAGAGCGGCACCGCAGCCACGTCCATGGGGTCGGCGGACCTCTTCGACGCGTCCACGGACGCGGTCGCGGTGATCGCGCGGGACGGCGCGGTGGTGGGCTGGACCCGCGGTGCCGAGGCGCTGCTCGGCTACTCCGCGGCGGAGATGGCCGGCGTCATGGCCGGACGCCTGCTCGCCGAGCCCGAGGACCCCGCCCGGATCGCCGGCGTCGCGGAACGCTGCGGCGCCGGAAACGGCTGGAGCGGCACGATCCGGGTGCGGCACCGCGACGGCCGTCCGCTGGAGGTCCTGCTGCGGGTCTCGGCCGCCTTCCGCATGGCCGGGCGGGACTGCTTCCTGCTGTCGGCGCGCGAGGAGCGCGGGCGGTGGACGGTGGCCCAGTCCGTCCTCGACGGATTCCTCGCCCGCTCACCGGTCGGCATGGCCGTACTGGACCGCGACCTGCGCTACGTGTGGCTGAACGGCAGCCTGGAACAGCTCGGCGGGGTGCCCCAGGAGGAGCGGCTCGGCCGGCGGCTGAGCGAACTGCTGCCGGGCCTGCAGGGCGAGGCACTGGAAAAGCTGATGCGCAAGGTGCTGGCCAGCGGCGTGCCCGTCACCGACTACGAGTACGACGGCTGGAGCTGGGCCGACCCGCACCGCAGGCACGCCTACTCGGCGTCGTTCTTCCCCCTGGCGGACGCCGACGACACCGTCACCGGCATCTGCTACATGGTCCTGGACGTGACCGAACGCTGGGTCGCACGCCGGATCCTGTCGATGGTCAACGAGGCCGGCACCAGCATCGGCACCACCCTCGACGTGCTGCGCACGGCCGAGGAACTGGCCGACTTCGTCGTCCCGCGCTTCGCCGACTTCGTGGCCGTGGACCTGCTCGAACCCGTGCTCGGCGACGAGACGCAGGAGGCGCTGCTCGACGACGCCGGGTCCGCGCCGGCCAGGCCCGCACTGCGCCGCGCCGCCCTGCGCTCGGTGCGCGAGGGCTGCCCCGAGGCCGTCTTCCGGGTCGGCGACCGGGTCGGGTTCCTCGGCCCGCCCTACGACGCCAAGACCCTCATCAAGGGCGACCCGCTGTTCGTCCCGGTCCTGGACGCGGACCAGGGCCCCTGGGTCGCCGCCGAGCCGCTGCGCGCCGACCGCATCCGCGAGTTCGGCATGCACTCGCTGATCTCCGTCCCCGTACGGGCCCGCAACGCCGCGCTCGGCCTCGCCACCTTCGCCCGCACGACCGAGCCGGCGCCCTTCGGCTCCGACGACGTACTGCTGGCCCGGGAACTCGTGGCGCGGGCGGCGGTCTGCCTGGACAACGCCCGCCGCTACACCAGGGAGCACACGGCCGCCCTCACTCTCCAGCGCAGCCTGCTGCCCCCGGCACTGACCGGCGGCAGCGCGCTGGACGTGGCCTCCTCCTACCTCCCGGCCGACTCGGCCGGCGGGGTCGGCGGCGACTGGTTCGACGTGATCCCGCTGTCCGGGGCGCGGGTCGGGCTCGTCGTCGGCGACGTGGTGGGCCACGGCATCAGCGCCGCCGCGAGCATGGGGCGGCTGCGCACCGCCGTACAGACGCTCGCCGACATGGAACTGCCCCCGGACGAGCTCCTCGCCCACCTGGACGACCTCGTCCTGCGGCTGGGCGGCGAGGAGTCCGTCTCCGGAGCCGACGTGCGGGGCGCGGCCGCCCTCACCGGCGCGACCTGCCTCTACGCGGTGTACGACCCCGTCACCCGGCGGTGCGCCATGGCGCGCGCCGGACACCCGCCGCCCGTGATCGTCCCCCCGGACGGGCCCGCCTACTTCCCGGAGATCCCCGTCGGCCCCCCGCTGGGCCTTGGCGGCATGGCCTTCGAGGCCACCGAGGTCGAGCTGGCCGAGCACAGCCTGTTCGGCCTGTTCACCAACGGTCTCATCCAGGCCCGCGACGACGTGGAGCGCGGTATGACCCGGCTCGCCGAGGTCCTCGCCCGCCCCGAGCCGGATCTGGAGAGACTCTGCGCCGCCGCCGTGCGCGACCTGGTCCCCGGGCCGCAGCCCGACGACATCGCGCTCCTGCTGACCCGCACCCGCACCCTCGGCGCCGGCCACGCGGTCTCCTGGGACGTCCCCGACGACCCGGCCGCCGTCGGCGAGATCCGCGCGCTGGCCGCCCGCCAGGTCACGGAGTGGGGCCTCGGGGAGCTGGCCATGACGACGGAACTCCTGGTGAGCGAGCTGGTCACCAACGCGATCCGCTACGCCGCCCCGCCCATCCGGGTACGGCTCCTCCGCGATGCCCGGCTGACCTGCGAGGTCGCCGACGCCAGCAGCACCGCGCCCCGCCTCAGGCACGCCCGCAGCACCGACGAGGGCGGTCGCGGACTGTTCCTCGTCGCCCAGATGTCGCTGCGCTGGGGCGTCCGCTACACCGGCGAGGGAAAGATCATCTGGGCCGAGCAGAAGATTCCCGCCGTCCACCCGGCCCCCCCGGTCCCCGGTGAGGGGGAGAGCGCCTAGCCAGGGGACGGATGGCCCGGCTGGGACAGGTGCGGCTCGTCCGCGGCGCGGATCCCGTCGTCCGCGAGCAGGCACGCCGCGAGCGCCGCGGTGTCGTCCTGGAGGTTGTCGCCGCTGTAGTCCAGCAGATCGTGGTGCAGCCGTTCCAGCAGTTCGTGCGGGGGCAGCGGGCCGAAGGAGCGCAGGCGCCGCATCAGGGGGTAGAAGGTGCCGGACGCGTCCCTGGTCTCGGTCACGCCGTCCGTGTACAGCAGCAACTGCTCGCCGGGCGCGAAGGGGTAGCTGTCGACGTGGTGCGGATCCGGGAGCAGCACGCCGAGGTTGAGCGGGGGGCCCGAACACCCGTTGTCCAGCTCCCGCACCTCGTCGGCGCGGATCAGCAGCGGCGGCGGATGACCGCAGTTGACGACCCGGACGACCCGCCCGTCGGCCGGGATCTCGGCGAAGACCGCGGTCACGAACCGCTCGCCGATCTCGCTGCCGCCGAGGTGCTCGGCCCGGCGCGTCATGCTGCGCTCCATGCGCAGGGCCAGGGCGGCGAGGTCGGGCTCGTCGTGCGCGGCCTCACGGAAGGCGCCGAGCAGCGCCGCGGCCGTCTCCACCGCGAGCAGTCCCTTGCCGCGTACGTCGCCGATGAGCAGCCGTACCCCGAACGCGGTGGGGACGGCCTCGTAGAGGTCGCCGCCGATGCGCGCCTCCGCGGCGGCGGACAGGTAGAGGCTCTCCAGGAGGAGATTGCCGATCCGCTGCGGAAGCGGCCGCAGCAGCACCCGCTGCGCGATGTCGGCGACGAACCGTACGTCGGCCAGGGTGCGTTCACGGTGGATGCGGTGCGCGGAGAGGATCGTGCCGAGCGCGCCCACCAGGGCCGTGCAGACGTAGTCGGCGACGTAGTGGCGGTCCCACAGGTAGCCGACCGGACGGCCCGCGCAGCACGGCGTGCCGGCCAGGATCCCCTCCATGAAGACGGCGAACACCGTGGCGCCCGCGACGGTGCGGGGCCCGTGCGCGAACGCGGTCACCAACGGCAGGGCGACCAGCAGGAAGCTCACGGGCCAGTCGACGGGCGTGATCGGTTCGAGGACCAGCACGGCCGCGACGTAGAACACCGGGAGCCAGCGCATCCAGCCCGGAGGCGCCGGCGCTCCGGTCCGCGTGGCGGCACCGACCTCCGGCTGGCGACGTGGACTTCGCACACAGGACTCCTGTCACACGGGCTCGACAAGTGTCCAGCCTGGTGCGCGGGTCCACGCCGCACCGGTCATTGCTCCACTCAGCGGCATGTTCCGGTCCCAGGGGGCCAACGGGCCCCGGTGGGGAACCGGGGCGCCCGGCCGGGGGAACGGTTCACCAGTAGTGCCGGCGGCCGGCGACCGCGTGTCCCATCGAGCCGAGGATCCACAGCACCGCGCCGACCACCAGGAGGATGATCCCGATGGTCCACAGAATGGATATCCCGGTGAGGAATCCGACGATGAGCAAGATGATGCCGAGGGCGATCATGACCCGCCTCCTGTCGACGAATGTTCCTGGCAAGCGGGTGCCCCGAAGTGCGCCGAGTCATCATCCGGGATGCGAAATTCTGTCCGGATGTCTTCCGGGAAGCTGTCCTCGCGGGACCCGCCGCCGTTCAGCCCCCGGGCGCACCCCGGCGCAGGCCGTCCATCACCAGGTCCAGGAGCCGGGTGGCGCGCGGCCGCCAGTCCTCGCGGGGGTCGAGCTGCCAGAGGCCCGCGATGGCGAGCAGGAAGTCGTCCGCGGTGATCCCGGGCCGGATGGTGCCGGCCTCCTCGTTGGCCCGCAGCAGCAGCGCGGCCGCGTCGGTCACCGGGGTGTGCGCGGGCTTGGCCGGCCCGCCCGGTGCGCCGGTGACCTGCCGGATCGCGTCGGCCAGACCGGCCTTGGCCATGGCGAACTCGGAGAGCCGGTCCATCCAGGCGCGCAGGGCCTGCTCGGGCGGCCGGGTGTCCAGCAACCGCGCCGCGCTGTCCGCGACCTGTCCCATCTCGTGGCGGTAGACCTCCAGGACCAGCGCCTCGCGGTTGGGGAAGTTGCGGTAGAAGGTCCCCTGGCCGACGCAGGCCTCGCGGGCGATGGCGCTCAGCGGGACGTCCGGGCAGCGCGACAGCTCGGCGAGGGCCACCTCCAGGATGCGCTCCCGGTTGCGCTGGGCGTCCGAGCGCCGTGATGAGTCCTTCATGTGCGGTACTCGTCCTCCCCGAGGGTCGTGGCCGAACCTCGCCCTTGCTAAGCGGACAGTTGTCCGTTACGTTTCCGAAGTAACGGACAGTTGTCCGGTTGACTCCACGATAGCCGCGGAACCGTCACCGCGGCAGCCCTCGGGCCGTCGCCCCGCCGCGGGCGGGCCGCATCGGCCCGCCCGCGGCGATCCGCACCGGCTCCGCGTGTCGCCGCACCGCATGCCGAAGCTCCGCTGCATCGGCTCCGCACACCCCGTGTTCCTGGAAATGCGAAAGAAGCTGCCATGGCCTCCTCGACGTCCAGTGTCATCACCCTGCACATCAACGGCGAGAAGTTCACACTGCCCGTCGACCACCGCACCACTTTGCTCGACGCACTGCGTGAACGCCTCACCCTGACCGGCACCAAGAAAGGCTGTGATCAAGGGCAGTGCGGGGCCTGCACCGTCCTGCTGGACGGGCGCAGGACGGTCTCCTGCCTGCAACTGGCCGTGGCGGCCGAGGGGCGGGAGATCACCACGATCGAAGGCGTCGCCGAGGGGGACCGGCTGCACCCCGTGCAGCGGGCGTTCCTCGAACTCGACGGCTACCAGTGCGGTTACTGCACCCCGGGGCAGATCTGCTCCGCGATCGGGGCGCTGCGGGAGCACGCCGAGGGCCTGCCGAGCGCCGTCACCGACGACATCCGGCCGGAGGCGGGACCGCCTCCGCTGACCGAGGAGGAGATCCGGGAGCGCATGAGCGGGAACCTGTGCCGGTGCGGCGCCTACGTCGCCATCGTCGAGGCCGTGGCCAGGGCGGCCGCGGACGGCGGGCGCACGGGTGCCGCGACCGGGTCCGAGGAGGTCGTGGCATGAGGGAGTTCGACTACCGGCGGGCCACCGACGTCGCGGGCGCGGTCGCGCTGCTCGGCGCCGACCCGGACACCCGCTACCTCGGCGGCGGCACCAACCTCGTGGACCTGATGAAGACCGGCGTCGAACGCCCGGCCCGGCTGGTCGACATCCGCGAACTCCCGCTCGACCGGATCGAGCCGGCGCCGGACGGCGGCCTGCGCATCGGCGCCACCGTCACCAACGCCGACCTCGCCGCCCATCCCGAGGTGCGCCGGCGCTACCCGGCGCTGGCCCAGGCCGTGCTGGCCGGTGCCTCCGGGCAGCTGCGCAACATGGCCACGGTCGGCGGGAACCTGCTCCAGCGCACCCGCTGCGGCTACTTCGCCGATGTCACCCGGCCCTGCAACAAGCGGATCCCGGGCAGCGGCTGCCCGGCCGTCGAGGGCGAGCACCACAACCACGCGATCCTCGGTGCCTCCGAGCACTGCGTGGCCGTACACCCCTCGGACATGGCCGTCCCGCTCGCCGCCTTCGACGCGGTCGTCCACTACGAGACCGCCGACGGGCCGGGGGAGCTGCCGCTCGCGGACTTCTACCCGCCGGTCGGCGAGACCCCGCACCTGGAGACCTCCCTGCCGGCCGGTGCGCTGATCACCGGCGTCGTCCTGCCGCCCGCGCCGGTCGCCGCCCGCTCCCGCTACCGCAAGGTGCGCGAGCGCGCCTCGTACGCGTTCGCCATCGGCTCCCTCGCGGCCGCGCTCGACATCAGGGACGGTGCCGTGCACGAGGCGCGGCTGGCCCTCGGCGCGGTCGCCTCCCGGCCCTGGCGGGCCCGGACCGCCGAAGAGGTGCTGACCGGGGCGCCGGCCGCACCCGAGACCTACGCCGCCGCCGCCGAGGCCGAACTGGCCGCCGCCCGGCCGCTGCCGCACAACGGATACAAGGTGACCCTGATGCGCAACCTCGTCGTGGCCGTGCTCACCGAACTCGCCGAGGAGGCCGCCCGATGACCACCGTCACCGCCACCGGCACGAGCACCCGCACGCCGTCCGTCGGCACCGCCCGCACCCGCGTGGAGGGCGTGGAGAAGGTCACGGGCGCCGCCCGCTACGCGGGCGAGATCCCCTTCGCCGGCCTCGCCCACGGCTGGCTGACCCTCTCCACGGTCGCCCGCGGCCGTATCAGCGCCCTCGACACCGACGCGGTGCTCGCCATGCCCGGCGTCCTCGCCGTGCTCGACCACCGCAACGCGCCGCGCCTGAACACCGACTTCGTCAGCCTGCTCGGTCAGCGGCCCGACCCGACCTGCGCCGTCTTCCAGCACGACCGGGTGCCGCACCTGGGCTGGCCGGTGGCGCTCGTCGTGGCCGAGACCTCCGAACAGGCCCGGGAGGCGGCCGAGTCGCTCGTGGTGCACTACGAACCGGAGCCGCACGCGACCGACTTCGGCGCGGACACCCCCGACAGCTATCCGCTGGACGGCTTCATGCCGGCGCTGACGGAGAAGGGCGACATCGAGGACGAACTCGCCGCCTCCGCCGTGGTGCTGGACGCCACTTACACCACCCCCGAAGAGCACCACAACCCGATGGAGCCGCACGCGGCCGCCGCCCTGTGGGACGACGGCCGCCTGGAGGTGGTCGACTCCAACCAGGGCGCCACCTGGGTCGGGGGCGACCTCGCCAACCTCTTCTCGCTCGATCCGGCCGCCGTACGCGTGCGCTCCGAACACGTCGGCGGCGGCTTCGGCAGCAAGGGCGTGCGGGCTCATCAGGTGGCCGCCGCGATGGCCGCGAGCGTACTGGGGCGCCCGGTGCGCGTGGTCATGACCCGCCGTCAGATGTTCACGCTGGCCGGCCACCGCAGCCCCACGGTCCAGCGGATCAGGCTCGGCGCCGACGCCGGGGGACGGCTGCGCGCCCTGGAACACCGCTCCCTCAGCCACACCTCCACCGTCTACGAGTTCGTGGAGCCGAGTGCCGGGGTGGCACGGGTGATGTACGACGCCGACGCCCACCGCACCGAGAACCGCGTGGTGCGGCTCGACGTGCCGAGCCCGACCTTCATGCGCGCCCCGGGCGAGGCGCCGGGCTCGTTCGCGCTGGAGTCCGCGCTGGACGAGCTCGCCGCGGCCTGCGGACTGGACCCGATCGAACTGCGGCTGCGCAACGACGCCGAACGGGGGCCGGTCTCGGGGCTGCCGTTCGCGGGCCGGCGGCTGGCCGACTGTTTCCGGGAGGGCGCCCGCAGGTTCGGCTGGGCCGGCCGCGATCCGCGCCCGGCGGTCCGCCGCGACGGCCGCTGGCTGCTGGGCACCGGCACCGCCGCGGCCTCCTTCCAGGCGGGCGCGGCCCCCTCCACGGCGACCGCGACCGCCCACCCGGACGGCGGCTTCACCGTCCGGATCGCCGCCGCCGACATCGGCACCGGGGCCCGTACGGCCCTCACCCTGGTCGCCGCGGACGCGCTGGGCGTGGCGCCCGAGCGGGTCCGGGTCCGCATCGGCGACAGCGCCTTCGGACCGGCGATGATCGCCGGCGGCTCCATGGGTACCCGCTCCTGGTCCTGGGCGGTCAAGGCCGCGGCCGAGGAACTGCGCGAGCGGCTCGCCCTCGGCACCGGCATCCCGGCCGAGGGCATCACCGTCCGCTCGGACACCACCGCGGCCATCGGCGCGCTCGCCGCCGCCGAACGGCACTCCTTCGGCGCCCAGTTCGCCGAGGTGGCCGTGGACGTCACCACCGGCGAGGTGCGGGTGCGCAGGATGCTCGGGATCTTCGCGGCGGGCCGGATCATCAACCCGCTCACCGCGCGCAACCAGTTCCTCGGCGGCATGACCTGGGGCATCTCCATGGCCCTGCACGAGGAGGCGCTGCGTGACCGCGCCTCGGGCGGCCTGGTCGGCGCGGATCTGGCCGGGTACCACGTCGCGACCCACGCGGACGTCCCGCGGATCGAGGCCGACTGGATCGACGACCCGGACCCGGACGACCCGGTCGGCATCAAGGGCATCGGCGAGATCGGCATCGTGGGCGCGGCGGCCGCCGTCGCCAACGCCGTCTGGCACGCGACCGGCGCCCGCCACCGCGATCTGCCGATCAGCCCGGACCGCGTCCTGACCGCGGGGGCGCCGGATGCTTGACCTGGCCGCGGAGCTGACCCGATGGCTGGCCGAGGGGCGGGAGTTCGCCGTCGCCACCGTGGTGTCCGTCGGCGGCAGCGCCCCGCGCGATCCCGGTGCCGCCCTCGCGGTCGACCGTGCGGGCACCGTCATCGGCTCGGTCTCCGGCGGCTGCGTGGAGGGCGCGGTCTACGACCTGTGCCAGGAGGCACTGGAGAGCGGCCGGAGCGTCGTCGAGCGGTTCGGGTACAGCGACGAGGACGCCTTCGCCGTGGGGCTGACCTGCGGCGGGGTGATCGACGTCCTGGTCACCGCGGTGGGCGCCCGGGCGCCCGCCCGGCCGGTCCTCGCCGCGGCCCTCGCGCTCGCCGCCGAGGGCGGTCCGACGGCCCTCGTCCGGGTCGCCCGCGGTCCGGAAGACCTGCTGGGCCGGGCCCTGCTGGTGCGGCCGGACGGCGCCCACGAGGGAACGCTCGGCGGCCCCGCGGACCTCGACCGCACGGCGGCGGCCGAGGCGAGCGCGCTGCTGGAGGCGGGCCGCACCGGCACGGTGGAGATCTCCGCGGACGGCTCCCGCTGTCCCGGCGGGCTCACCCTGCTGGTCGAGTCCGACGTGCCGCCCCCGCGCATGATCATCTTCGGTGCGGTGGACTTCGCCGCGGCGCTGGCGCGGGCCGGCAAGTTCCTCGGCCACCATGTGACCGTCTGCGACGCCCGCCCCGTCTTCGCCACTTCGGCCCGCTTCCCCGACGCCGACGAGGTGGTGGTCGACTGGCCGCACCGCTATCTGCGGCGCACCGCGACCGACGCGCGGACCGTGCTCTGCGTGCTCACCCACGACGCGAAGTTCGACGTACCGCTGCTCAAGGTGGCCCTCGGCATGCCGCTGGCGTTCGTCGGGGCGATGGGTTCCCGGCGCACGCACGCGGACCGGACGCGACGGCTGCGCGCGGAGGGCGTGAGCGAAAGCCGGCTGGCCCGGCTGCGCTCGCCGATCGGCCTCGACCTGGGCGCCCGCACACCCGAGGAGACCGCCCTGTCCATCGCGGCGGAGATCGTCGCCGCCCGGCGGGGCGGCACCGGCGCGCCCCTGACCGGCGGCCGGGCACCGATCCACCGGGACCGGCCGCCCGCCGTGGCGGCCGGCGTGTGAGAAGGGAGGCGGCGGGTACAGTGGAGCAGAGATATTCACTGTCCGATGAATTGCTGCTCCGGCGAAGGGCAGGGCCGTGATGGACACGGTGGACACGGTGGGCGCGGGAAACACGGGCGACGCCGTCGAGCGGACCACGTGCTGCGTGGTGGGCGGCGGCCCCGCGGGCATGGTGCTCGCCCTGCTGCTGGCCCGGTCCGGCGTCGAGGTGACGGTGCTGGAGAAACACGCCGACTTCTTGCGCGACTTCCGCGGCGACACCGTCCACCCCTCCACCCTGGCACTGCTGGACGAACTGGGTCTGGCCGAGCGGTTCGCCCGGCTGCCGCAGCGCCGGGTGCGCACCGTGCGGCTGCCCGTCGACCCCGGCCGCCCCGAGGTCACCGTCGCGGACCTGTCGGTGCTGCGTGGCCCCTACGACTACGTGGCCATGGTGCCCCAGTGGGACCTCCTGGACCTGCTCGCCGACGAGGCCCGCCGTGAGCCCTCCTTCCGGCTGCGGATGAACACGGAGGCCACCGGCTTCCTGACCGAGGAGGGGCGGGTGACCGGGGTTCGCTACCGCACCGCCGACGGCCGCACCGGCGAACTGCGCGCCGGGCTCACCGTCGCCTGCGACGGCCGCGGCTCCCTCGCCCGCGCCCGCCGGGAACTGGGACCGCGCTCCTTCGGCTGCCCGATGGACGCCTGGTGGTTCCGGCTGCCGCGCCGCGCGGACGACCCGAGCGGGCTGGTCGGCCGCGCGGGCGACCGCTTCCTCACCGCACTGATCGACCGCGGCGAGTACTGGCAGTGCGCCGTGCTCATCCCCAAGGGCACCGACGGCAGCCGCCGCGCCGCCGGACTCGCCCGGTTCCGGGCCCAGTTCGCCGCCGCCGTGCCCTGGCTCGGGGACCGCACCGCCGCCCTGCGCTCCTGGGACGAGGTCAAGCTCCTGGACGTGCGCATGGACCGGCTGCGCCGCTGGCACCGCCCCGGACTGCTGTGCATCGGCGACGCGGCCCACGCCATGTCCCCGGTCTTCGGCATCGGCATCAACCTCGCGGTGCAGGACGCCGTGGCCGCCGCCCGCCATCTCGCCGGACCACTGCGCCGGGGCGCCGTGAGCGAGCGCGACCTGCGCGCGGTGCAGCGCCGCCGCCGGCCCACCACGGTCGCCACCCAGGCTCTCCAGCGGCTGGCCCACGCCCGCCTCGTCCGGCCCGTGCTGGAGGGCCGGCCGCCACTGGGCGACGCGGACCGGGCCCGGCGCGTCGCCCATCTGCTCGCCGGATCGCGGTGGTTGCGCAGGCTGCCCGCCTCCTTCATCGCGTACGGCGCCCTGCGCGAGCGGCCACCCGCGGCGGCGGTCCGCGGCGCCGCCCGAGGGCCGGCGGAGGGCGGCCGGACGAGGCGTCCTGGCGGCGGCGAACCCTACTGACGAGGTGTCGTGCGGACAGGAAATTCCCAGCAGACGGACAGGTAACCGCGGGTAAGCGGGGTAATCCATAACGATCTTGGCGCAGACCTTGCGCAAGGGACGAACACCCCTAGCCTCCCCCCATGGCTTTTCTTTCAAGTCGCCGCAGGAGAACGCGTCTGGCCCCGGAGCTGGACGACCAGGAGCTGGGCAGACTTCTCAAATCCCTGCGGGCGACGACCCGGACGGGGACGATCGCGACGACGGACCTGTGCGCGGCGCAGATCACCCGCCTGCTCGACCAGGACCCGGGCGACTGGGACCGGCGCACCCACCGCGTCGACGTCCTGGCGGACTTCCTGACGGCGTCCCACCTGCCGCGCTCCTGGGCCGCGCGCGAGCCGCGCAACGCCGACGCGCTGGTGCTGTACGCGTGGACCCTGGTCGGCGACGCCCGTGCCCGGGACCGCCCGGAGGACGCCTCCGAGGCCACCGACATCTGTCTGCGGGCCGCCGAGATCGCCCCCGACGACCCCACCCCCTGGGTCGCCCTGCTGGCGGTGGCCCGCCTCCAACGCTGGGCGCAGCCACAGGCGTTCGGCGTGTGGAACGAGGTGCTCGCCCGCGACCGCTGGAACCGCGAGGCCTACCTCGGCATGCTCGGCTACCTCAGCCCCGAGGAGGGCGGCTCGCGCATCCAGGTCCTGGAGTTCGTGGACACCCTGTGCGCCCGCATGCCGGCGAACGCCCCCTGCGCGGGCATCGAGCTCACCGCCCAGGTCCTCCAGTACCACTCCGTCCTCGGCCGCGGCGGATTCGAGGCCCTGGTGGCCCGCAACCACTGGTCCCACGCCATGGCCGCGCAGGCCCTCGACCGCGTCGCCCACACCTGGCCCCAGCCGGGTTTCCTGCGCCACGCCAGGGCGCTCGCCGACCTCAACCTGCTCGCCTACGCGCTGATGGCCGCCGACCGCCGCCGCGACGCCGCGCCCGTGTTCGAGGCCCTGGGCGGCATCGTCACCTCCTGGCCCTGGAACCTCGGCGGCGAGGCCCTCGACGAGTACGACCAGGCGCAGCGCAGGGCCACCGTCGGCCTGTGACGGCGCGGCGCCCGGGGCCCGCCGGCGCGGGCTCCCCGGTGCCGGAATATCCGGGGCGGGCCCCCTGTTGCCACGCGGTGATCGGCATGCCCGGAACAGAGCCCGCCAAGGGCGGGAGCGACGGCCGGGCGGAAAGGCATCCCATGGCACGCAGCACCGCGCGTCCCGTCGTCAGGCTGAAGTCGACGGCCGGGACCGGCGTCACCTACGTGACGCGAAAGAACCGTCTCAACGACCCCGAGCGACTCGTACTGCGCAAGTACGACCCGGTCGCCGGGGGGCATGTCGCGTTCCGCGAGGAGCGCTGAGCCCCAGGGGGCGCCTCGGGCGCCTCCGGTGATCGACCGGCCCGGTTCCGCCACTGGCGGGACCGGGCCGGTCTCCGTCCGGGCCGAGACCGGCCCGGTTGTGATGTCCCCCACCCACCCTTGTGATAGCGGAGAAGGGCTACCTAAGTTCGTATGTATGTCCGCTTATGACCCCACCCCGCCCGTCCAGCCGGTCGAGTTCTCCGTCGACCTCACCGCCCACGAGATGCTCCGGCGCGCCCATGTCATGGACGCCGTCGGCCCCACGTGGGACCCCGTCAAGGCGCTGCGGGACGAGGACGCGGCCCGGGACCTGCTCTACTCCGACCTCGACGAGGAGCAGCAGCGCGTCTACGACGAGCTGGTCGCCGCCGGTGTCCTGCCCCAGCGCGGAGACGGCCGTGCTACCGCTTGATCCGCAGGCGGACATCGGCCGCCGTGCCTGGGTGACCTGCCCGAACTGCTCGGACCACCAGGACTGCGCCACCTGCCGGGAACGCCGCCGGTGCGCCCGGCACTGGCGGTATCTGCTCTCGAACACCGGCAGCGTGCTCCACCTCCAGTGTCCGACCTGCACCCACGTCTGGGACCACGAGACGGGCTTCGGCGCGAGCCGGGGACGCCCGAACCGGGCGCCGGACGACCGCTGACGCTCGTGTCGCCGGCGCCGCCGGCGCCGTGCTCGCCGGGGGCTCCCGGTCTCAGGCGGCGCGCGTGAACAGGGGCAGGTAGCCGAGGGCCTGCCCGGAGGCGTTCGGGTGGTACGACTCGGTGAGGTCCAGCACCTCGACGCTGCGCAGCCACGGACCCGCGGAACAGATCTCGTGCCCGCTGAACGCGGTCCGGGCGTCCGCGAACGCGAACCCGTGACCGGTGGCGTGCTCGGCGATCACACCGTCGAGGTGGTCGATGGCCGCGTTGAGCGCCGCCCGCTCGGTGTCCTCCAGTCCCCGCGAGCAGGTGCCGTGGAGCTGGTAGAAGTGCGGATAGCCGAGCACCACGACGCGGGCGCCCGGCGCCTTTCCCCTGATCGCCGAGTAGACCCGGTCCAGATTGCCGGGCAGCGTCCTGTCGACGTAGGCGCGCGCGGTGCCGATGGCGTTGAGGCACGCCGTGGTGCCGGGCAGCGCGCAGATCCCCATCACCTTGGCCCAGCTCGCGTCACTGCCGCCGACGGTGACGCTGACCAGGTTGGTGCGGCCGCTCAGCGCGCCGAGCTGCTTGTTCAGCACGTCCCCGGTCTTGGCGCCGTTGCAGGCGGCGAAGGAGAACGACGAGGCGTGCGCCGAGGCCCACAGCGCCGGGTACGCCCGGCTGCTGCGCAGGCAGCTCGCGCCCTCGGGGAGGTAGTCGCCGGCGCCGACACCGGCCGAGTAGGAGTCCCCGAGCGCCACGTAGTCCAGGGCCGCGCGGTTCGGCGCCGCCGGTGCGCTGGCGGGACCGGTGAGGGCACAGGCGCCCGCGAGGGACAGGGCGGCGGCCCAGGACTGGATGCGGAACGGTCTCATGCCCCGTTTATCGCGGACCCCTGACACCTCCGCCTGGTCACGTTCCGCGATGTTGACAATCCGCTCAGTCAGTGCGCCCCCGGGGGCTGGTTCGGGCCGGAAGGCGTCGAAGCGCGGTGCCGTCGGGCCGTCGCCGGGCCGGCGTTCACCCGGAAGGACGTCACCCGGACGGGGGGCGGAGACGGGAAAGGCAAGGAGTGCGTACTCCTTGCCACTCTCAACTTATAGCGGGTGGGGGGCCTTGCGGCAAGGCCCCTCCGATGCCGCACAATCTCCGCTCTGGACGGCGAACCGCAGGTGGGACGCCTTTGCGGGGGAGGGACTTTCATGATCGACGTGATCATCACGGGCGGCGGGCCGACCGGGCTGATGCTGGCCGCCGAGCTGCGGCTGCACGGCGTGCGCACCGTCGTGCTGGAGAAGGAGACGGAGCCCACCCGGGTGGTCCGGGCGCTCGGGCTGCACGCGCGCAGCATCGAGGTGCTGGACCAGCGCGGCCTGCTGGAACGCTTCCTGGCCCAGGGCAGGAAGTACCCGCTCGGCGGCTTCTTCGCCGGCATCCGCAAACCGTCGCCGACGGGCCTGGACACCGCGCACGGGTATGTCCTCGGCATCCCGCAGCCCGTCACCGACCGCCTGCTGGCCGAGCACGCCGCACGGCTGGGCGCCGAGGTCCGCCGGGGCGCTGAACTGGTCGGGCTGGGCCAGGACGAGGACGGCGTGAGCGTCGAACTGGCCGACGGCACGCGGCTGCGCTCGCGCTACCTCGTCGGCTGCGACGGCGGCCGCAGTACGGTGCGCAAGCTGCTCGGCGTCGCCTTCCCCGGCGAGCCCTCCCGGACCGACACACTGCTCGGCGAGGCACGGCTGACCGCCTCGCCCGAGGAGGTGGACGCCGTGGTGACCGAGGTCCGCGCCACCCAGGTGCGGTTCGGCGTCGGACCCCTCGACGACGGGGTGTACCGCTTCGTCGTACCGGCCGACGGCGTCGCCGAGGACCGTACGGCCCAGCCGACCCTCGACGAGGTACGTCTCCGGTTGCGGGCCGTCGCCGGCACCGACTTCGGCATCCACGCGCCCCGCTGGCTCTCCCGCTTCGGCGACGGCACCCGGCAGGCCGAGCGCTACCGGGTCGGCCGCGTCCTGCTGGCGGGCGACGCGGCCCACGTCCATCCGCCGATGGGCGGGCAGGGGCTCAACCTCGGCCTCCAGGACGCGTTCAACCTCGGCTGGAAACTGGCCGCCGAGATCGCCGGCTGGGCGCCCGAGGGGCTGCTCGACACCTACGAGCGCGAACGCCATCCCGTCGCCGCCGACGTGCTCGACAACACCCGGGCCCAGATGGAACTGGTCTCCCTCGAACCCGGAGCCCGTGCGGTGCGCCGCCTGCTGTCGGAACTGATGGACTTCGAGGAGGTGAACCGCCGTCTGACCGAGAAGATCATCGCGACCGGGATCCGCTACGACTTCGGCGACGGCCCCGAACTCCTCGGCCGCCGTCTCCCGGACATGCCGCTGAAGCAGGGGCGCCTGTACGAGCTGCTGCACCGGGGCCGGGGCCTGCTGCTCGACCGTACCGGCCGCCTCTCGGTGACCGGCTGGGCCGACCGGATCGACCATGTCGTCGACGGCAGCGACGAACTGGACGTCCCCGCGGTGCTCCTGCGGCCCGACGGCCACGTGGCCTGGGCGGGCGAGGACCCGTCCGGCCTCGCCGAACGGCTGCCGAGGTGGTTCGGCGCGCCCGTTCCGTCCCGCTAGCGGCGCCCGCGCCGTCCACGGGCGCTCGGGCGCGGCGGTGTCCGCGCCCGAGCACCCGTGCCGGGCGCGCCGCGGGCCGCACGGACTCGCACGCCCGGGAGCCTCGGTGTCAGACGGCGCCGTCCTCGGCGGCCCGGAAGTAGTGGCCCTCCTCCAGGTCGGCGAGGAGGCTCGGACCGGTCGGGTCCCAGCCGAGCAGGGCGCGGGTGGCGGCGTTCGAGGCGGGGGCGTCGAGGGCGACGAAGCCGCTCATCCAGCCGAAGTGCCCGGCCAGGTCCTCGGCACCCACCGGCGCCGTCGGCAGCTTCAGCCGACGGCCGATCACCTCGGCGATCTCGCGCAGCGGCACGCCCTCCTCGGCAACCCCGTGCAGCACCGTGCCGGCGGGGGCCTTCTCGATCGCGAGCCGGAACAGCCGCGCGGCGTCCAGCCGGTGGACGGCCGACCAGCGGTTGGCGCCCGTGCCGGGATAGCCGGAGACGCCCTTTTCCCGCGCGACGCCGATCAGGAAGGTCATGAAGCCGTTGTCCCCGTCGCCGTGGCAGGTGGGGGAGAGGCGCACCACGGACGAGCGCACGCCGCGCCGCGCGCACGCGAGGACGGCCTGCGCGGTGACGGCGCGGATCAGGACCGGTGAGTCGCCCTCGGTCACCGGCATGTCCTGCTCCGTCGCCACCTGCCCCGGCTTGAGCCCGGCCAGTCCGGAGGCGAGCACGAAGGGGCGGTCGCTGTCCGCGAGCGCGTCGGTGAGCACGTCCACGGCCCTGCGGTCGGCCTCCGCGGCGCTCTGGAAGCCGCCGGAGAAGGCCACGTCGTGCTTGAAGGCGAGGTGGATCACCCCGTCCGAACCGGCGGCCGCGGCGCGCAGGACGTCCAGGTCGTCCAGGCCGCCCCGGACGACCTCGGCGCCGGCCGCGGTCAGCGACTCGGCGGAGGAGTCGGAACGGGCGAGGCCGACGACCTGATGACCCGCCCCGATGAGTTCAGGGACGACGGCCGAACCGATCCAGCCGGACGCCCCGGTCACGAAAACGCGCATGAGAGATCCCCAGACAGTTGATGTCAGTTACTGACATCGACGCTAGCACTGATGTCAGTCGCTGTCATCGCGTAGGATTCGGGCCATGGGCAGATGGGAGCCGAACACTCGTGAGCGCCTCGCGAAGGCGGCGTTGGACCTCTACGGCGAGCGTGGGTTCGAGCGGACCACCGTGGCGGAGATCGCCAAGAGCGCGGGACTCACCGAGCGCACCTTCTTCCGGCACTACGCCGACAAGCGCGAGGTGCTGTTCTCCGGCGCCATCGAATTCGAGCAGCTGTTCGCGCGAGCGGTCGCCGACGCCCCGCCGTCGGCCGCGCCGATCGACGCGCTGGCTTCGGGCCTCGACGCGATCTGCGCGGTGTTCGAGGAACGGCGCGACTTCGCGCGCAAGCGCCAGGCCGTCATCTCGGCGACCGCGGAACTCCGTGAACGCGAACTGATCAAACTGGCCTCCCTGGCGGCCGCCCTCACCGAGACCCTCCGCGGCCGGGGCGTCCCGTCCACGACCGCCGCCCTCACCGCCGAGACCGGCGTCGCCGTCTTCAAGGTGGCCTTCGAGCGCTGGATCACCGGCGACGAGGCACGTCCGCTGGGGCGATTGGCGCGGGAATCGCTCGCCGAACTCAAGGCCGTGGCCGTGGGCGGGAACGCCCCGGCGAGTGAGGTGTGACCGGCGGGGCGGACCCCTCCACCGGCCGGGGCGGCTCCGGTCGGTGCGGCCCCGCGTGCCACTGCCCCGGCCGCGACGGCGGCGCCTTTGAGCGCCACGCGCCTCCCCGCCCGGTCCGGCCCCTGGACCGAGGGGGAGCCGGCCCGGTCCGACCCCTGGGTGGAGCGTCGGTCGGCCCGGTACGCGCCCGCTTCCCGCGATCAGGGCCGGCACGGGCCCGCGGTACGCTCCCGCCGGCGCCCTCGGCCGGGGTGGGCCCCGGCCTTTTTGCCCGGGGTGTCCGTAGGGGACGCCGGATGCCGGGCACTCCCGGCCACCCGCGTTCCCGGCCCCCGTCCCCGTGTCACCCCTGCCCGCCGCCCGCCTCCGCGGGGGGCGCCCCGGTGACCGCCGCGCCGTACAGCGCGCGGGTCGCGGAGCCGAAGTACGCGCTGTACGAGACCTGCGGGGTGTTGCCGCCCGTGTGGTACCCGCCGATCACGCCGACGACCGCCCACCCGTCGACCCACGGAACGAGCATGGGGCCGCCGCTCGTGCCGCCGACGAAGGCGTCGCAGGCGATGCGCGAGAAGGTCCCCGGGTCGGCCGGATCGTCGCTGGCCCATCTCGTGGTCCGGCTCCAGCACTCCAGCGGCTTCTCCGCGCCCGCCGGGTAGCCGATCATCCGTACCGGCGCGTGGCGGTACCCGGTCCCCGTGAGCAGCCGAACCCCGCCGACCGCGTCCTGCAGCGACGTCCCGTCCTGGTCGGGTTCCGTCACCGCGAAGCCGAAGTCGTAGGCGGCGCCCGCGTGTTCGCCCCGGTCGTAGTACTGCTGCGGCACGTAGACCCCGTCGGGCGTGACCGGGAAGACCCCGTAGGGCTTGACCCCGTCGTGGTACTGGGGGACGAAGGCCAGCCGGCGCTGCGGGGCGGTGCCGGAGTAGCCCTTCAGGCAGTGGCCCGCGCTGAGGACCAGGTCGTGCCCGGGGCTGCGGACGACGGAGCCGCTGCAGGTGCGCCCGGTGCCCCGGGCGTCGGTCCAGAAGAAGGTGCCGGCCTGCGGGATGCCGTCGAAGCTGCGGCTGGGCGGGATGTACTCGCCCGGCCGGGGGCCGTCCACCGCGGGAGAGGCCGCGGGGCCCGGCTCGGAACCCTTCGCCCCCTCGGCGGGCAGGGCGGCCGTCATGCGGGCCGCCGTCCAGTAGGCGTCGAGCCGGGCGGCGACCGGATTCGGCCCCGCCGCCGTGTCCTTCGCGGAGGCCGCCGGGGTCGCCGGGACCGGCGAGGCCGAAGCCGCCCCGGCCGGACCGCCCGACAGCAGCAGCGCGGTGGCGCAGACGGCGAGGTGGCGCAAGCCCGGAATCCCACGCACCATCAGTTCCTCCCGGGGCACGGGTACATGACGGCTCACCCTAGGCCCGGGGCCGAAGCGGCGGAAGAACGCGTGGCGGTGGCGGCGGCCCCGCCGGGTCGCGTCGCGGCGGCGCCTCGTCGGCCGCTTCCCGCTCCGCCCCCGCCCGGCCGACGACATGGGGCGGCGTCAGAGGTGACAGGTGGGGCGTCGTCGGAGACGGCACCGCGCGAGATGCAAATGCTATGAAGCGCCTGAATGGGTACATTCTGTACAGGTGTATCTGTGTGGCACGTGAGTGTCACAGCCCGCCTCGGGGGCACTGACCAGCATGTTTGCGGGCTCGGCGAGCAAGGGCCTTGGGCCCTGCTGACCATTGGTCGAAGGGATGCCGGTTATGAACGAGGACACGAGGAGCCCGCACCCGGAGCAGCCGCCGCCCGGGGCGGTCCCCCCTGGGGACACCGCGCACGAGGCGACCCCGCGCGCGGCGGCCTGGGCCGATCCGGCCCCCCTGGGTCTGGCCGGCTTCGCCCTGACGACTCTGCTGCTGTCGATCATCAACACCAACCTGCTGAAGGAGACCGCCGGCATCCTGCCGGTCCTGGGTCTCGCCCTGTTCTACGGCGGACTCGCCCAGTTCGCCGCGGGCCTCATGGAGTTCCGCCGGGGCAACACCTTCGGGGCGACGGCGTTCGTCTCCTTCGCGGCCTTCTGGCTGTCCTACTGGTGGATCGCGCCCCGCGTGGCGCTCGCCGGTGACGCGCACAACGCGCTGGGCCTGTTCCTGCTCGGGTGGGCGATCTTCACCGCCTACATGACCGTCGGCGCCCTGCGGGTCAGCCTCCCGGTGCTCGCGGTGTTCGTGCTGCTGACCCTGACCTTCCTCTTCCTGGCCATCGGGTCGTTCCAGGGCGGCGCCGGGCACGTCATGACCGAGGTGGGCGGCTGGTTCGGCATCCTGACGGGGCTCGCCGCCTGGTACGCGTCGGCGGCCGGTGTCATCAACGCGGCGCACGGGCGCACCGTGGTGCCGCTCGGCTCGCTCCCGGGCCGGGCCGGGCCGGGAGCACGGGTGCGCCACGAGGAGCGGTCCGTCTGACAAGGGCGGCGTGATCCGCGTACCCGCCGGACGCGTCCTTCACCCGCCGCACCCGCCGCACCCGCCGCACCCGCCGCACCCGCCGCACCCGCCGCACCCGCCTCATCCCCGCCGCGCCGTCTCCGCCGCCGCCCCGCCCGCGCGCGGCCGCGCGCACCCGCGGCGCACCCCGTCGTACTCCGGCTCCCGCGGTCGCAGCCCCGCCACGGCGAAGCCGGCCGCCCCGGCGGCACGGCACGACGCCGGGTCGTCGGCCCGGTGGCCGGGTTCGAGGCGGAAGGGTCCGGCGTCGTCGAAGGCCCGGCGGGCCAGGGAGCGGCAGGCCCCGGAGGCCACGCCACCGCCCTCCCCGGGACGCCGGGTCCGGTGGGACACCCGGCCCGTCGAGTGGCGCCGGTCGACCGCGCTCACGGCCACATGGACGGTGTCCCCTCGTCCACGACGGCGAACGCGAAGGCCGTCTCGGACCAGCGCCGTGGCCACGGTCCCGTCGATGCCTCCAGCCGATCACCCGTCGCCGCGGTCTCCCGCACCGACCGCATGCCGGTCCCTCTCACCCGATCGGTGGACGGTTCGACTCGCGCGGTCCGGGGAGAGTGGGGTGGGGCACATGATCCGTTGCGTGTCCCCGCGCGGGCGCCGGACCGGTGGCGCCCGGCATGCGGAGCAAAGCTGCGCAGCCGTGAACGCGGAGGTGAACGCCGTACCTCGGCGGAGGACCAGAATTGCATCGCTCGTTTTCTTGAATCCTTCGTCTTTGTGAGAGTAGGTTCGGCCACATGACCGCCTCCCCGACTCCGACCACCGCCGAGGAGCTCCGCGGTGCCGGCCTGCGCGTGACGGCGGCTCGCGTCGCGCTGCTGGAGACGGTCCGGGATGGCGACCACCTCGGTGCCGAGGCGATCGCCTCCGGGGTCCGTGACCGCGTAGGCCATATATCCCTGCAAGCCGTCTACGAGGCTCTGCACGCGCTCACCGCGGCGGGGCTCGTGCGCCGCATCGAGCCGGCCGGTCATCCGGCCAGGTTCGAGGGGCGCGTCGGCGACAACCACCACCACATCGTGTGCCGGTCGTGCGGGGCCGTCGTCGACGTCGACTGCGTCGTCGGCGAAGCGCCCTGCCTGGCCGCCGCCGACGACCGGGGCTTCGCCATCGAGGAGGCCGAGGTCGTCTACTGGGGCGTGTGCCCCGGCTGTTCCACCGGCCGCAGTTCCTGAGCACCTGGTTCCGCTTAGTTCGGAAGGATTGCCATGACTGAGAACCACGACGCGATCGTCACAGACGCGAAGTCACAGGAGGGGAGCGGCGGCTGCCCCGTCGTTCACGACCGGGCTCTGCACCCGACCCAGGGCGGCGGCAACCGCCAGTGGTGGCCGGAGCGGCTCAACCTGAAGATCCTCGCCAAGAACCCGCCCGCGGCCAACCCGCTGGGCGAGGAATTCGACTACGCGGCGGCCTTCCGGAGCCTCGACCTCCCGGCGGTGAAGCGGGACATCGAGGAGGTGCTCACCACCTCCCAGGACTGGTGGCCCGCCGACTTCGGCCACTACGGCGGTCTGATCATCCGGATGGCCTGGCACGCCGCCGGTACCTACCGCATCAGCGACGGCCGCGGCGGCGCCGGTCACGGCCAGCAGCGCTTCGCCCCGCTGAACAGCTGGCCCGACAACGTCAACCTGGACAAGGCCCGCCGCCTGCTGTGGCCGGTGAAGAAGAAGTACGGCCAGAAGATCTCCTGGGGCGACCTGATGGTCCTCGCGGGCAACGTGGCGCTGGAGTCCATGGGCTTCGAGACCTTCGGCTTCGGCGGCGGCCGCAAGGACGTCTGGGAACCGGAGGAGGACGTCTACTGGGGTCCCGAGACCACCTGGCTCGACGACCGCCGCTACACCGGCGACCGCGAGCTGGAGAACCCGCTCGGCGCCGTCCAGATGGGCCTGATCTACGTCAACCCCGAGGGTCCGAACGGCAACCCGGACCCGCTGGCCGCGGCCCGCGACATCCGTGAGACCTTCCGCCGCATGGCGATGAACGACGAGGAGACCGTCGCCCTGATCGCCGGCGGCCACACCTTCGGCAAGACCCATGGCGCCGGCCCCGCCGACCACGTCGGCCTCGACCCCGAGGCCGCGGGCCTGGAGGAGCAGGGCATGGGGTGGAGGAGCACCTACGGCAGCGGCAAGGGCCGGGACGCCATCGGTTCCGGCCTAGAGGTCACCTGGACCTCCACCCCGACCCGGTGGAGCAACGGCTTCTTCGACAACCTGTTCGGCTACGAGTGGGAGCTGACCGAGTCCCCGGCCGGCGCCAAGCAGTGGGTCGCGAAGGACGCCGAGGCCACGGTCCCCGACCCGCAGGACCCGTCCGAGAAGCGTCTGCCCACGATGCTCACCACGGACCTCTCCCTGCGCTTCGACCCGATCTACGAGCCGATCTCCCGCCGCTTCCACGAGAACCCGCAGGAGTTCGCCGACGCCTTCGCCCGCGCCTGGTACAAGCTCACCCACCGCGACATGGGCCCGAAGTCCCTGTACCTCGGCCCCGAGGTCCCCGAGGAGACCCTGATCTGGCAGGACCCGCTGCCGGAGCGCGAGGGCGAGCTGATCGACGACGCGGACATCGCGGCCCTCAAGGACAAGCTGCTCGGCTCCGGTCTGAGCGTCGGCCAGCTGGTCACCACCGCGTGGGCCTCCGCGTCCACCTTCCGCGGCAGCGACAAGCGCGGCGGCGCCAACGGCGCCCGCATCCGCCTCGCGCCGCAGCGCGGCTGGGAGGTCAACCAGCCCGACGAGCTGGCCCAGGTGCTGCGCACCCTGGAGGGCGTCCAGCGGGACTTCGACGCCGCCGGCGCCAAGAAGGTCTCGATGGCCGACCTGATCGTCCTCGGCGGTGTCGCCGCGGTCGAGAAGGCGGCGAAGGAGGGCGGTTTCGAGGTCCGGGTGCCGTTCACACCGGGCCGGGTGGACGCCGGTGACGAGCACACCGACACGGAGTCCTTCGAGGCGCTGGAGCCGACCGCGGACGGCTTCCGCAACTACCTCGGCAAGGGCAACCGGCTGCCGGGCGAGTACCTGCTGCTCGACCGTGCCAACCTGCTCACCCTCAGCGCCCCCGAGCTGACCGTCCTCGTCGGCGGTCTGCGCGTGCTCGGCACCAACCACGCGCAGGCCCAGCAGCAGGGCGTCCTCACCAAGACGCCCGGCGTCCTCACCAACGACTTCTTCGTCAACCTGCTCGACATGGGCACGACCTGGAAGTCCACCTCCGAGGACCAGACCGCCTTCGAGGGCCGCGACACCGTGACGGGCGAGCTGAAGTGGGCCGGCAGCCGTGCCGACCTCGTCTTCGGCTCCAACTCCGAGCTGCGCGCCCTCGCCGAGGTCTACGCGAGCGACGACGCCAGGGAGAAGTTCGTGAAGGACTTCGTCGCCGCCTGGGACAAGGTCATGAACCTGGACCGGTTCGACGTCGCCTGATCCGGCCGGCACGGTGTCCGGGCCGCCCCGTGCGGGCGGCCCGGACACCGTCGTCCTGTCGGCTCGTCCCATCGGTGCGGGTCGGCGGGGGGGCGAGCGGGTACGACACCCGCGTGTGCGTCAGCCGTCAGCCGCGCAGCGCCTCGAAGGCGTCCCGGGCCGCCGCGCCCATCGCCAGCTCGATGTCCGGCGCCAGAGCGGCCCGCCGACCGGCGCGGGTGAGCGCGGCCATGGCGACCCGGTCGCCGGACTCCGCCTCCACCACGCCGATCTCGTGCCGCAGATGGAGGAACGTGCCGGTCTTCCCGCTCCAGCGCAGGGAGTCCGCGCGCAGGTCGCACGCCAGCCGCTGGGTGAAGACCTGCGAGCCCATCAGCCGCCGCAGCTCGGCCGTCGCCCCGGGCACGGCGATCTCGTCGCACCACACCCGCCGCAGCAGGCCGACGAGCGCCGCCGCCGAGCCGCTGTTGGCGCGCGCCGGGTCCAGGGTCTCGATGGTCGCCAGGCCCGCCCGTTCGTCCCGTACGGCCAGCTCCAGGGCGAGCGAGAAGTCGTTGCCCGCGGCGCCGACCGCGCATTCGTACATATGGTTCATCCGGTGCCGCATCCGGATGCCGTCGCACCCCCACGCCCGCAGCCGCGCGTCCACCTCGGCCACCTGCACCAGGTCGAACAGCGCGTCCGCGGCGGCGTTGTCACTCACCGACAGCATCAGCAGGAGCAGATCACCGACGGCCACGGTGGCCGGGTGCCGGAACGCCGAGAGACCGGTGGACCCGACGCTGCTGCGGGCCGGATCGACCGTCACCGGCCGCGCCGCGTCCAGTTCGCCGGCCGCGATCCGGTCGAGCACGACCAGTGCCAGCGGAACCTTCGCGACGGACGCGAGGGGCATCGACTCGTCGACGCCGAAGCCGAGTCGCGTACCCGTGTCCAGGTTCAGGGCGAGGAACGAGCCGCGCACGCCGAGCGCCGCCCAGTCCGCAGCGACCGCCTCGGCGACATCCATCAGGGCGCCGTCGTCGCCGACGCAGACCGGCCGGCCGTGCGCGGCGCCCGTCTCCGCCGGGCTCATCCACGGGCCGCCAGACGTGCGGGCACGTCGCCGGCGGCCCGGAGGTCCCCGGTGTCACCGTGCCGTGCCGCCCCGACCGCGCCGACGGCCTGGGCCAGTGGCCGAGTCAGCCATCGCGGCACCTCCGGTGTGCCTCGCGGGCCGGGGGGCGCGCTCACGTCGTACCCGCGGTGCAGGGCGGTGTCGCCCAGGGGCGCCCACCGGGCGTCGTAGCGGTGCGCGTACTGCTCCGTGCACAGCAGCAGGGCGCGCCCGGCCAGGGTCTCGGTGAGCGCGTCGGCCGCCGGGCCGGCCGGTGCGATCCGTCCCTCCGGCAGCCCGGCGCGTGCGACGGCCCGTGCGAACCGCTCCTCGAAGCAGGGGACCCGGTCCTCGGCCAGGACGAGGACCGGGAGCGGCGGGGACGCGGGCGGTGCGCCGGTACGGCGACGACGGGGCCGCAGCTCTTCGAGGTGGAGGGCGCGCGGCGCCTGCGGGGTGCCGGCCGGCGCGGAGGCCAGCCCCAACGGGACCCGGAGGGCCGCGCGTTCCGGTACGACGCGGACGAGCGCGTAGGCGAGCGAGCCGTCGCTCAGGCCCGACTCGCGCTCCATGGGCGGCAGTTCGCGCATGCCGAGGGTGATCCCGTGCTCGGTGCCGGCCCGCAGGGCGCGGGCCAGGGCGGCGGGCGCGCAGTCCCCGGGCACGCCGACGGCGCGGACCCTGCGGGCCGACTGGGCGGCCTGCCGCAGCCGCTGGGCGCGGTCCAGGACGTCGCGGGCGTATGGCAGGAGCAGCACGCCCAGCTCGGTGGTCGTGACCTGGCGCCGGGAACGGTCGAACAGCGGACCGCCGAAGTGGCCCTCCAGCGTCTTGATCCGCCGGCTGAGCAGCGGCTGCGCGATACCGAGCCGGTCGGCCGCCCTGGAGAAGCTCGCCTCGTCGGCGGTCGCCACGTACGCCTCCAGGTGCGCCAGTAGATCCATCCAGTAGTCATATCAAAAAGGCATGGGACATGCACAGTTCACTCTTGGACATGAGCGTCCCCGTGCTGTTTCGCTGTCCCCCATGGATCAGCCCGCCCGACAGGGCGTGACCTGGGAGGACTTCACCATGACCGCTTCCGGACCGCTCGCGCGTCGTGGCCTGCTGAAGGCAGGCTTCGCGCTCACCTCCGTGGCCGCCGTCGCGTCCGCCGGGCGGGCCGCCGCCGCCCCGGCCGCCCCGCACTCCGGAGAGTTGGCCGATCTGGAGCGGCGCTACGGTGCCCGGCTCGGCGTCCACGCGCGCAATGTGCGCACCGGACAGGTGCTCGCCCACCGGGCGGGCGAACGGTTCGCGATGTGCTCGGTGTTCAAGGCGTTCGCGGCCGCCGCCGTGCTGCGTGACGAGGCGCGCTGCGCGCCGATGGACAAGGTGATCCACTACCCGCCGCACGACCTGCTGCCCAACTCGCCCCGTACGGAGGAGAATCAGCCCACCGGCATGGCCATGGCCGAGGTGTGCGCGGCGGCGATCCAGTACAGCGACAACGCGGCAGGCAACCTGCTCCTCCGCCAACTGGACGGGCCGGCCGGCCTCACCCGGTTCTTCCGCTCGCTCGGCGACGGGGTGAGCCGGCTCGACCGGTGGGAGCCCGAGCTGAACACGGCGGTCCCCGGGGACCCGCGCGACACCACGACCCCCGGTGCCGTCGCCGCGAGCATCGAGCGGCTGGCCCTCGGCCGGGCCCTGGCCGCCCCCGACCGCGAGCGGTTCGTGGCCTGGCTGAAGGGCAACACCACCAGCGGAACGCGGTTCCGCGCCGGACTGCCCGTGGGCTGGACCGTCGCCGACAAGACCGGGACCGGGGACTACGCGAGCGCCAACGACGTCGGCGTCGCCTGGACCACCCGGCGGACCCCCGTCGTCCTGGCCGTCCTGTCGACGAAGGAGGACGACAAGGACGCCCCGGTGGACGAGGCCCTCATCGCCGAGGCGGCCCGCATCGCCGCACGGACGGTGGCGCCCGGGGAGTGAGCCCCGCACAGGACGCGGGGCAGGCTGCGCCTACGCGGTCGGCCGGCCGCCGTAGGGAACCGTGAGGAGTTCCATCGCGTGTCCGACCGGATCCATGAAGTACACGCCCTTGCCGCCGTCGTTGCGGTTGATGGTGCCGGGGTGTTTCTGGTGCGGGTCGGCGTAGTGCTCTATGCCGCGCTCGGTGATGCGGGCGTACGCGGCGTCGAACTCCTCCTCGGAGACCAGGAACGCGTAGTGCTGCGGAGTGATCCTGTCCTCGGGGACGGTGGCGAAGTCCAGCGTGACGCCGTTGCCCAGGGCCACGGCCACGAACGGGCCCCACTCCCCGGTGATGTCCAGGCCCACGATCTCGGTGAAGAAGCGCGCGGACTCCCGGTTGTCCCGGGCATGGACGATGGTGTGGTTCAGATCTACCGACAAGGAATGCCTCCAGGGGCATCTCCCGGCACCTCCATGCCTCACCCGGCCGGTGACCGGCACGCGATGCCGCCGCCCAGTGTAGTCAGCCGTTCGGCGTAGCGGAGAGGGCAGGATTTGAACCTGCGCGGGCTCCGAGGAACCCGACCGTGAGCTGTGCTCGCTGGTCCCCGATAAGCCACTCCGGGCACCTCTCCCTGTGATCGCTGTGATCACTGTGACCGGTTCCGGTCTCCCGTCCCGCTCACAGGATCAACGGTGCCAGGAGGGGCTGACCGGGGGCTGACGCCCCGCTGACCCCGGCCGCCCGTCAGGGGGGCGGTGCCGAGCGATCACCAGCAGCAGCCGTGGCCGCCGCGGGCAGGCAGAGCGCGGTGACGGCCCGGAACGTGGCCCGCCGGCCGGGCGGCGTGGCCGGCACCGATCCCGCCGGGACGCCGGCGAGCGCGGACTCGGGGCTCGGCATGAGCCCGAGGCCCGGCACCCGGCCGGCGGCCCGCGCCCGAGCGGGGCCGTTCGGCCCAAGGCGGACGGGGACGGGGCCCCTGGGGTTTTTGATCGTGCGGCGTCGTGTCCGGACTCCAGTGGGGGGAGGCCGGACACGACGGTTCCCGGATACCCCGGTCCACCCAGGTGGTAGACGGGATGCCCCGGTGGTAGAGGTGGTACGAGCCAGGGCCCCGGCCGCCCGAGGGCCGAACACGCCGCCCGAGGGGTGCGCGCGGACACCGCGCGCGCCGGCGGTCCGGGAACCCGGCGAGGAGTGAGCGAGCATGGCAGAACGCCCCACACCTGGGCACGGCGAGTCCGAGCCGGAGGACCCTCCCGCGCGGGGCGACCTCGGTCGCCGGCTCCGGCGGCGCCGGGCGGAACTCGGGCTGAGCCGGGAAGAGGTGGCCGCGCGCGCCGGTATGGCCGAGGCGTACGTCGCCCATCTGGAGCAGCACAGCACCGCCGCGCCCGACTCCGGCACCCTGCTGCGGCTCGCCGGGGCGCTGCGCACCAGTCCCCAGGAACTCGGCGGCGGATACGCCGGGCTGCCGTCCGGGCTGGGGCAGGCCGCCCGCGAGCCGCGGATGGACGAACTCGACGAACAGGAATGCAGGGAGCTGCTGTCGACGCACGGTGTCGGAAGGTTCTCCCTCAGCACCGAGGGCGCGCCCGTCGTCCTGCCGGTGAACTACACCGTCGTGGACGGCGCGATCGTGTTCCGGACCCGCGAGGGCTCGGTGATCACCCAGGGCCTCGACCGTGAGGTGGCCTTCGAGGTGGACCGGGTGGACGACGCGCTGAGCGAGGGCTGGAGCGTGCTGGTGCGGGGGACCGCCCGGGTCGTGGGCGATCCCGTCGAGGCGGAGCGGCTGGCCGGACGGGCGTACAGCACCCCGTGGGCCGGCGGGGGCCGTGATCTGTGGGTGCGGATCGAGCCCGCCGCGTACACGGGCCGTCGTATCGAGGCGGGCTGAGGCCGACGGGGGTTGGGAGCGCCCGGGTGTCGCCGGGCCGCCGTGTCCCGAGCCCCGGCCGCACGGGCGTCACCCCGGGCGAGCCACGCCGTCCGGGGATGCCGACGGCACCAGGTTGACCACGCCCACGACCCCGTCCAGCCGCCAGGCCGCGAAGCCGGCGCGGGCGATGGCGCCGCGCAGTTCCGCGCCGCCCGCGAGGGTGACGATGCCGTCCCGCACGGACACGGTGACCGCCTCCGGGGGCAGGCCCAGCTCGCCCGACACGATCTCCTCGGACACCTGGCGGCGGATCTCGTCGTCCCCGCGCAGAAAGACCCGGAGCAGGTCACGGCGGGTGACGATTCCGATCAGCCGGTCCTCCTCGTCCACCACCGGCAGGCGCTCCACGCCGCGCCGCTCCATCAGCCGGGCGGCGTCCGGGACCCGCTGCTCGGGGTGGACGGTGACGGCGGGCGTCGACATCAGTTCGCGCGCCGGTGGCTCCCGTACCGGCTCGTCGGGGGCCCGTCCCTGCCGTGCCGCCCGTTCGCGCACCAGGTCGGAGGCCGAGACGACGCCGAGCACCTTGTCGTCATGGTCGACCACCGGCAGCCCGCTGATCCCGTACCGGTCCAGCAGCCGGGCCACGGCCGCGGACGACGTCGTCTCCGACGCGGTGACCACATCGCCTGTCATCACCTCGCCGATCGTGCTCTGGGTCACGGCTCTTCCTCCTTCAGGGTGGGCGGGCCCCCTTCGATGGATGGCGGTGCTCTCCCGCCTCCGTGAGCCCCCTCGACGCCCCGGCCACGCGCGTCGCCGCTGTCCGATTCGAGCCGGTACCACCAGCGTGCCCCGTCCGTCGCCCGGGGCCGAGGGCCGGGTGCCCCCGGGGAGGGGACCTTTGGTCCCGTCCCCGGACCCCTTACGGCTCCGCCGGGGTGCTTCTCCACGGGGCACGCGGCCCCTCCGGACGGCCCGCACGGCCCACGGGCGCGAGTCCCCTCCAAGGGGGACGCTTGTCCTACGGGAGAGCGTTCGGTGGACGGCGGGAAGCGTCGGGTCGGATCCGGAGGGACACGTCATGGCTGGTCGTATCGCGGTGGGAGTCGACGGGTCGCCGCAGAGTGTCGCCGCCGCTCACTGGGCCGCGCAGGAGGCGGTGCGCCGGGGCGCCGAGCTGGTCGTGGCGCACGCGTGGGTCACCGACGTGCGGTCGTCGCCGGCGGCGACACGGGACAGTACGGAACGCGGCTGGGCGGAGCGCGTGCTGCGGGAGGCGGTCGGCAGCGTGCGCGCGGCACATCCGACGCTGGCCGTGACCGGCAGGCTGATCGCCGAGTCGCCCGTGCCCGCGCTGCTGTCCGTGGCCGCCGAGGCGGACACGCTGGTGGTGGGCACGCTCGGACTCGGCCGGGCCGCCGGGGTCCTCGTCGGCTCGGTCTCGCTGCGGGTCGCGGGCCGCGCCCCCTGCCCGGTGGTGCTGGTACGGGCCGGCCGCGGTGCCGCCGACGAGCATCTGCCGGCCTCTCCCGGACTCGCGCCGGACGAGATCCCGAGCATCCCGTACCGCGCGGTCGTGCTCGGCCTGGACGTCGGCAGCGCGTGCGACCAGCCGATCGGGTTCGCCTTCGAGGCCGCCCGGCGGCGCTGTACCGAGCTGCGCGTGTGCCATGTCCGGGAGCCGGACGAGGGCACCGGCGCCGAGGGGGCGGCCGCCGCCGAGCACGCCGTGATCGCGCTTCTGCGGCCCTGGCACGAGAAGTACCCGGACGTGTCCGTCGCCACGACCGTCACGGAGGGCCGGGCGGGCGACGAGCTCGTGCGGGCCACGGACGGTGCCGGACTCGTCGTGGTGGGCCGCCGGATCAGCGGCAGCAGGCTCGGCGAACGCCTCGGCCATGTCGCCCACGCGGTCGTCCAGCACGCCGAGTGCCCGGTCGCGATCGTCCCGCACAACTGAGCGCGCGGCCCGTCGAGTGGCGGAGAGGGCAGGATTTGAACCTGCGCGGGCTCCGAGGAACCCGACCGTGAGCTGTGCTCGCTGGTCCCCGATAAGCCACTCCGGGCACCTCTCCCTGTGATCGCTGTGATCACTGTGACCGGTTCCGGTCTCCCGTCCCGCTCACAGGAACAACGGTGCCAGGAGGGGCTGACCGGGGACTGACGCCCCGCTGACCCCGGCCGCCCGTCACCGTCAACGCCACCGGCGCGTCGCAGAGTTCGCCGGGGGACGCGAGCACGGGGTCCACACCCGGCGCGG
Organism: Streptomyces malaysiense; assembly: GCF_000980885.2. Taxonomy (GTDB): domain Bacteria; phylum Actinomycetota; class Actinomycetes; order Streptomycetales; family Streptomycetaceae; genus Streptomyces; species Streptomyces malaysiense. The sequence goes on from NZ_LBDA02000012.1 coordinate 43,980, forward strand.
AGCCCGGGTTCGTCCGGGGGTCCGCGGTCCCCGAGGGCTGCCGAATTTCCCAGTACCGCCAGTAACATGATCACCTTTGTCACTGGTTGTATCGGCCAGTCAAGTCGGCGCGCCGCTCGATGTCGTGTCTTTCCCGGAGATGCCCATGTCTGCTGTCAGTGACGCATTAGAAGACGCCCGTACCCAGTACGAGCAGCACACCCGTGCCTGTCGCCAGTGCCGCGCCGACTCCGCGCCCTGCGCCGTGGCCAAGCACCTGTGGCGGCTGTTCAACAAGGCCCGGCAGAACCAGTTGCGGTCGGACGGGGCCTGACCGGGTCGCGGTCAACTGCCCCGCACGGCGCGCGGGCGGGCGTCGGGCGGCGGCGCGTTCCGGGCCGCCGGGCCCCGCGCGAACAAGCGGAGCACGTTCTCCGTGGTGCGGGTGACGAAGGCGCGGGTGCGGGCGTCCATCCCGTGGTCGCGGCCGAGTTCGCCCGTCCCGGCAAGCAGCCCCTCCACCCAGCGCATGGTCCCCGTCGCGAACACCCCGGCCCCGGCCGGGGTGGTGTAGTACGCCGAGTCGCTGTGACTCGGCCGGCCCTCGCACACCAGCGGGGAACGCGCTGTGATCTCCAGCGGGCCGGGGACCGGGAAGCCCGGGGTGACCCGGTCGTACTCCACGCCCACCAGATGCGCGAAGCCGTCCCCGGCACGGACGCCGGTGCCCTCGTACGCCCAGTGGCCCGGCGTCCGTACGACGTACGACGCGTCGACGGGGTAGCCCTCGTAGAGCACACCGGTGAGCGCGGACTCGGGGTCGGCCCCCGGCGGGAGCCGGAAGTCGGTGGTCACCAGCTCCGGGGCGGACGGATAGGACGGGTCGGCGCGGTAGTCGCTCTTGTAGCAGACCACCGTACGATCCGCCGCGCCCTCCCCGGGCTCCAGCCGCACCCGGCGGAAGCAGGTGTTCGCGCCGAGGAAGGCGATGTTCGTCCCGGCGTCCCGGGCGGCGGTGACGTGGGCGCGCTGCTCGGGCGTCCAGTACTCGTCGTGCCCCAGGCAGACCACGGCGTGCGCGCCCCGCAGCACCCCCGGGTCCCGGTGGACGTCGGTACCGGTGCTGTACGCGAGCGGGATGCCGAGCCGCTCGGCGAGCACCACCAGCGCCCGTTCGTAGGTCAGGAACTTCTCCGCCCCGCTCCCGTCGTAGGGCCGGTCGAAGCTGACCGCGAGGGAGCGGGTGGCGTACGTGCCGTCCGCTCCGGCGTACAGGCTGGCGCCGCCCCAGCGGTTGTACGCCTGCCAGGTGGCCGGGGCGTGCAGCAGCACCGTACGGCCCGTGCCGTCGGTGGAGCGGACCACGAGCGGGACGTAACGCTGGTGCCCGGTCTCCGCCTCCAGGCGCAGCAGATAGGCGCCTTCCGGCCAGCCGGTGGTGTCCACGGGCAGGGTGACCGGCCAGCCGGCGCGCACGGTCCGGGTGGCGGTCAGCACCCCGGGGGCGGCCCGCGCCCGGCCGGGTGTCCGGCCCGACACCCAGATCCGCCGGGCCCCGGCGCCGTCGTACCAGCCGACGCGGAACGCCGAGACCCGGAACGCCGCCGCCGTGGTCGACACATGCAGTCCGAAGGTCTCGCCCGGGGCCACGCTCACCCGGTCCGGGTAGCCGCTCACCGCGTCCGGCGGCCCGGTCGGACCGAGCCGCCAGGCGGCGGTGCCCGGCGCGTCCCGTTCCGACTCCGGCCGCGGCCGGCCGCCGCCGGAACGGGCCGGCGCGCCGGTGCACGCGGCGGCCGTACCGAGCCCCGCGCCCGCGCACAGGGCGAGGAACCGCCGCCGCCCGAACCCGGGGCCGCTCGCCGGGTCGGTGCCGAATCCCGGATGGGTCATCGCTCCAGCGTCGGGGCGGGCCCGGCCGGGACGCAACCCGTCGGCCGGTGGTGCGGGTCTGCGACGCCCCCCGTGGACCTGCGGCGCGACCCGTCGGGCGCGGACTCCGGTGCGCGTGTGCCGATGGCGGGTGGCGTCGCCGAGGAACCCGCCGGGGCCCCGTCCGCACGGGGCGCCTGCCGTCCGGCCGACGTCCGGGGAGAGCCGTACGTCCGCCGCCGTACCGGCTCGTACCGCCCGGGGCGCCCTGCCGCCGTGCCGGGCCCAGCGCCGGCACCCCGGCCGGCCGGGACGGGACGCGGCCGCACTGCGCGAGCACCGGCCGGAGCGCGGCCCCGTCCGCCGAGGGCGCGGGCGGTCCGGTCCGGCCGGCGTGCGCGGCCGGCGGCCCTGAGCCGGGAGCGCGCGGCGGCGGCCCCGCCGCGTCCGTGCGGCCACGCGCCGAATCGACTCCGCCACCCTCACGGCGCGCGCCCCGGTGCCCGAGCGGCCCGCCCCCGCGAGCGCGGCCGGCCGGCTGCCGACCCCCTACAGCGCCGGTTCGTCGAGGAGGCTCAGCAGCCACTCCGCGCTCTGTGTGACGCCGGGCGCGGGGCGCCCCGGGTCGGGGAACATCCGGCTCCAGGAGGCGGCGCGGCCCAGCGAGCTGAGCCGCCAGGCGAGGCTCGCGGCCCGCCGCAGGTCGGCGGCCGGGCGCCCGGCCCCGGTCCAGGGCTCCAGATAGGCGTCGCGCAGCCGGGGCAGCGCCTGCGCGCCGTACCGCTCGCGGACCTGCTCGCCGGTGACCCTGAGGCTGCAGAACGGGTGGGACACGGCCGCGTCCCCCCAGTCGAAGAACGTGAACCGGCCCGGCGCCGGGCGGAACAGCTGCCCGTCGTGCAGATCCGCGTGTTCGAGGGTGTCCGCGACGCCGACGGCGGCGAGTTCGGCGCACCAGTCCACGAGCCGTGGCCGTACGGCCGCCACCCGGGCGCGGGCGCCGGGATCGAGCGCGGTGTCAGCCGCGAGCAGCCGGTCGAACACCTCGGGCAGGTCGAGGGTGCGGGCCGGCGGGACCCCGAGCCGCTCCAGTTCCCCGGCGTACGGGGTCAGGGTGCGCTGCACGCCCGCGTACTGGCGCAGCAGGTCCTCCCAGACCTCCGGTCCGACCGTCTCCCGCGCCAGCACCTGCCGGAACAGATCGCCGCCGTCGGGGAGCAGCGACCAGGCGCGCGCCGCGTCCACGGCCAGCGGCTCCAGCACATGTCCGGGCACCCAGCGGGCCAGCGCGGCGGTCAGCGGGCCCTCGAAGGCACTGGACCGCGGATTCGCCTTGAACCAGACCGCGTCCCCGTCCGCCACGGGCACCCGCGCCAGCACCGACCACGGCCGCAGCCGCACCCGGAGTTCACCGTCCGCGCGCAGGCCCCGCTCGGCCAGGCACCCCTCGATCCAGTCGAGGGCCGCGGCCCGCCAGGACTCCTGCTCCCACGGTGTCACCGCGTCCGGGAAGGCGCCCCGGTCCACGGTCATCGAGATCTCACTGCGCATCACGCCATCCCAGCAGCACGGCCCCGGGCCTGACCACCGGTTTTCTGGCGTGGGCACGCGTGTGCCCCCGGCCGAGGGCCGGGGGCACACCCGTAGGGCCGGCTGTCGTCAGCTCTGCTGACGGCGGCGCATGGTGAAGTACGTGCCCGTCAGACCGGCGGCCAGCAGGGCGCCGACGCCGAGGCCGACCGGGAGGGCCGGGAAGGACGCGTCCGAGGTGTCGGCCGCGTTCTGGAGGGCCGGGCCCGGGGTGATGCTGGTGTGCACCGGGGCGACGTGCTTGATCCGGCCGACGGACTTCACGGAGCCGTCGGTGTTCAGCAGCACCTGCTTGTTGTTCGGGTGCCGGAAGTCGAACATCCCGCGGAGCGAGCCCGCCTTGGCGTCGAAGGAGGCGTCACCGACGCGGCCGGTGTGCCAGTTGTCCTCGATGAAGCGGGTGATGGACGCCTGGTCGGTGAGCGTGTGGTCGACCTTGTTCACCTTGCTGTAGGGCGAGATGACCAGCAGCGGCTGCCGGGTGCCGGGACCGCAGCGGTCGGCGTAGCCGCCGGCCGCCTTCGGGCCGCTCTGGCAGGCCGGACTGTCGACGGTCTTGCCGTTGGAGCCGACCGAGGTGTCGGTGGAGCCGTTGCGCGGGGCGACGAACGCGTGGTCGTACCAGCCGTCGGAGTCGTCGTAGGCGACCACGATCGCGGTGGACCTCCACTGCGGCGAGCTCTGGATCGCGTTGATCTCGCCGACCAGGAAGTGCTGCTCGTCGATCGGGTCCGAGTACCCGGCGTGGCCGTCCTGGTACGAGCCGGCCTTGAGGAAGCTGACGGCCGGGAGCCTGCCCGACTTGAGCGCGGCGGAGAAGTCGGTCAGGTCGTAGTTGTGGTTGGCCTGGCCGCTGTGGCCGATCTCGGAGACGGACTTCGGCGGCAGGTGGTGCGGGTTGGCCGTCGACTTGTAGTACGAGAACGGGTTGTGGTGCGGGCTGTAGTCGACCACGGCCGCGCCGCCCACGTTGGTGTGCGTGGTGTCGCACTTCGCGTACGAGCCGGACTTGCCGTCCCACGCGGTCGACGGACGGAAGCCGCCCTGGAACCAACCCCAGGAGACCTTCTTGGCGTTGAGCAGGTCACCGACGTTCTTGCCCTGCATGGACGCCAGCGCGTTGCCGCTGGTGTGGTCCTTGCCGGAGCAGTCGTCCCAGGCCGGGTCCGGGTCGTTGACGACCGTGCCGACACCGTCGGCGTCCGGCGACTGGACCGTGTACGAGTCCGGCTTGTCGGTCTGCTTGCCGGTGGCCGGGTCGATGGAGACCACGCCGTGCGTGTTGCCGGAGGCCAGGTTGAGGGCACCGGGGGTGGACGGCCCGTAGTTGGAGCTGTAGGAGCGGTCGCTCAGCGTGTAGTGCTGGGCGTAGTTCCACAGCGCGGTGACGGTGTTGCCGTCGTAGTAGTCCATCGCCAGGCCCGGCTCGCCGAACAGGCCGCCGCTGCACTTGTCGACCTCGGTGTTCTGCACGAACTGGTCGGCCTTGCCGCCGTTGTAGGCGTACTGCTCCGGGCCGTAGGAGTGGTTCTGGTCACAGGTCATGGCCTGGGACGGCGACAGCCGCTTCGGCGCGTACTGATTCGGGTTGTTCTTCAGCAGCCCGGCGTTGGCGAGGGTGTCGATGTTCTTCGGCGTGTGCTTCGACGCGGTGAACTTCGTGCCGTCGGTGTTGGCGGCCTTCGGGTACGTGGCGAAGTAGTGGTCGAAGGAGATGTTCTCGTCGAAGAGCACGACGACATGCTTGATCGGCGTCGCGGTCGACGAGGCCCCGTGTACGTGGGCGGGCGTCGCCGCCCACCCGGGCGCGTTGCTGCCGAGCGCGGTGAGCGCCGCGACTCCCGCGAGCGCGCCCAGGCTGCGCATCGCGGCTCGCCTTCCTCTGCTGGCCATGGTGGTTAACCCCTTTGGACAGAACGTCTGTGCGGTGTACGAGCAGGCATGCTGCGCTCCTTGCGGGGCGCGATGGCGGAGCAATGATGTCGCGTGGGTGAACACCGAGTCAGGGAACCTGTGGGAAAACTTGACGGTGTATTGACCAAGTGGACCGTCGGCTTGTCCGGACAGGTTCGGGTGAACTGCCCGCTCGAACAGGGGAAAAGGACCGGACCGGCCCGCCGGCGGACCGGACACGTCAGGCGAACAGGGCGCGTCCGTACCAGTCCTGGACATCGCGTACCCCGGGCAGCGCGAAGAAGTAGCCGCCGCCGAACGGGCTGATGTAGTCGGTCAGCGGCTCGCCGGCCAGCCGGTGCTGCACGGTCTCGAACTGCCTTACGAGATCCTGCTGGTAGCAGGTGAACAACAGGCCCATGTCGAGGTTGCCGTTGGCATCCATGCCCAGGTCGTAGTTGTACGCGCGGCGCAACAGGCGTTGCCGGGCGGTGGCCGGGGTGCGCGGGTTGGCGAGCCGGATGTGCGCGTCCAGCGGGATGACGTCGCCCTTGGGGTCGTCGGCGTACTTCGGCACGTCGTGCTCACGGTCACCGTCCAGCGGCGCGCCGGAGGAACGGGAACGGCCGATCATCCGCTCCTGCTCGGTGAGCGAGACCCGGTCCCAGAACTCCACCAGCATCCGGATCAGCCGTACGACCTGGTAGCTGCCGCCGACGGCCCAGTCCGGCTCGCCCGAGTCCCGGTCCACCCAGATCAGTCGGTCCATCTCGCGGGCGCTGGCGGTGTCCGGGTTGGCTATGCCGTCACGGAACCCGAGCAGATTGCGCGGGGTGCCGGAGGGCCGGGGCGGGCTGGCGAAGCCGTCCATCCGCCAGCGGACCTGGATGCCGCCCCGGGTGTGCCGGGCGATGTCCCGCAGCGCGTGCAGGGTGGTGTCCGGGTCGTCGGCGTGCAGCTGGAGGCTGAGATCGCCGTGGCACCACTCGGGCCTGAGGTCGTCGTCGGGGAAGGCGGGCATGGCGGTCAGCCGTCCGGGCCTGCGCGCGGTCAGCCCGAACCGGTCGTCGAACAGCGAGGCGCCGACTCCCAAGGTGACGGCCAGCTGCCCGCCGGGCAGCCGGTCCCCGAGGATGCCCGAGTCGGCGGGCGGCCCGGTGACGCCCACCGGGTCCGGGCTGCCGCCGGTGGTGAGCAGCCGGGCCCGTTCGGTCAACGTCCTCAGCAGATCCACGAGTTCGGCACGCGTCTCGGCGGTCACGTCGAGGGCGGCGAACACACAGGTACGGCGGGGTGCCGCGATCGCCGATGCCTGGTGGACGCCGTGGAACGGCGCGAGGGCGGTCTTCGCCCCGGCCGTGCCCGGGTCCGGGGCGGCGGCGCCGGTGGTGAGCCCCGCGCCCGCGAGCGCGGCACCGCGAAGGAAGCCGCGCCGGGCGAGTCCGGAGGGTCGTTCGGCGGTGCTCACACGGTCCTCCGGGGGTCGCACAGGGTCGCCACCGACGCCAGCCGCTCCACGAGTCCGCCGAGCGCGGAGTCGACCCGCTCCCGCTGGGCGCGGGTCAGCCGGTCGAGCGCGGTCCAGTGCCCGTCGTGCCGGAACCCGTCGAGGGTCCGGCCGGCCTGTGTCGACTCCTGCTCCAGGCCCGGCAGATCGGCGTACCTGGTGGTGAGCAGCGGACGCAGCCGGGACAGCACCTCGCGGGTGCCGTCGAGGTTGGCGCGGGCGGTGGCGAGGTTGCTGCCGCTGCCGTAGTCGGTGCGGCCGGTCAGTTCGAACTGGACGGTGTTCTCCAGGATCTCGTGCGCGCGCAGCCCGAGCTGGGCGGGGTCCATGCGGCTCTGCGCCCAGCCGTCACGCAGCCCGGTGAGCGCCTTGACCAGGGCGGCGGCCGGAGCGCGCAGTCCGTTGGCCGACTCTCCGTGCCACAGGCCGTACTCGATGCGGTGGAACCCGGTGAAGCCCTTGTCGTGCACCCCGCCCGGCAGTCCGGCGTCGGTCCCGTTGATCTCGCCGTCCACGTCGCCGAAGGCGTCGTACGCCGCTCCGAGCCGTTCGTACTGGAGATGTGCCGGCAGCCAGGCCGAGCGGGCGGCGGCGAGGTCGCCCCGGTCGATGGCGTCCTTGAGGCCGGCCGACAGCCGTACGGCCGTGGAGAGTCCGCCGCCCACCCACTTCTGGTAGGCGAGGGCGGGCGGGATCAGATCGTGCTCGGTGACCGGGGCGGCACCGGGGCCGCGCCGCCCGCCGGTGACCCGCACGGTGGGTCCGGTGACGGCGTCGGCGTCGTCGGGGACGCACATGAACGCGTACGAACCCTTTCCCACCCGGACCGTCAACTGCCGTGTGGTGCCGGGGCCGATGCCCTCCACCTCGCCGTACACCGCGTGGGTGCCCGGGTCCTCCAGGTAGACCTCGGCGGCGCCGTCGGAGGTGTTGTGCAGGTCGAAGGTCTGCACCCCGGGCTCGGGACGGGTCCAGCCCCGGCCGCACCGGCTCTCGGAGACCTCGACGACCAGGCGCCGGGTGGCGGTCCTCTTCTGCCCGGAGCCGCCGGAGCAGAGGGCGACCAGGGCGAGCGCGACGGCGAGTACGAGGAACACGGTCGGTGCCGTCCGGGGACGATGCGACCGCGTGCCGAGGCGGGGCAACGGCATGCTGAGCCTTTCCGGACGACGTACGCAGGTGTCCGCGGGGCGGGTCGACCGCCGGCGGAACGGCCTCATCGTAGACACCCGGAGTGAACCGAACACCCGTCCGGGGTGTTCGGTGGCCAAGAATTTCCCGGGGGTTCACCGGACGGAGGCCCGACCGGGGGTCCGTCCGGTGGGTGGACCGGGGTCCGGCCGGGGCGGTGCGTTCAGCGTACGGGGAAGCCGAAACCGTAGCCCTGCTGCTTCAGCCACGGCAGCAGGGTGCGCAGCGCGGCCACGGTCTGCGAGCGGTCGCCGCCCGCGTCGTGGAAGAGCAGGGTGGGCCCGTTGGCCAGTTCGTTCCTGACGGTGGAGACGATGGCGTCCGTGCCCGGTCGTTCGAAGTCCTTGGAGTCCACGTTCCAGCCCAGCGGCCGCATCCCGTGCGACGCGGCGAGTTTCCTGCTGTACGGCGTGAAGGCGCCGCCCGGTGCCCGGTAGTACATCGGGCGGACGCCCCCGGACGCCTCGGTTATCTGCCGCTCTGCGTCCAGGATCTGCTGCGACTGGTAGGACTCGGACTTGTGGTCCATGCCGGTGTCGTGCGACACCGTGTGGTCGCACAGCCGGTGCCCGGCCGCGACCACACGCTTGACGATGTCCGGGTGCGCCTGCGCCTCGGGGCCGATCATGCAGAACGTCGCCTTGACGCCGTTCTCCCGCAGCACCTGGAGCACCTGCGGGGTCCAGGTCGGGTCGGGGCCGTCGTCGATGGTGATGTTGACGGCGTGCGCGCCGCCGTCCGAGGAGTGGGCGATGACGGGGGACACGGTCACCGTCTTCGGCGCGGTGTGGTGGGCCGGCGCGGCCGGGGTGTTCTGCCCCGCCTGCGCGGTCCACACCGAGGCGCCGGCCGTCAGCGCCGTGACCCCGACCGCCGCCCCGATCACCCATCCGTACCATCCTCGCCCGCCGTGCCGCGCCATGTCCCGCCCCCTGCTCCCCGCCGTGTCCCCGGCTCTCGTGTCGTGCACTGCACCTGCCAGGACGGTGGCGACACCGCCCGCGCTCCCGCTGTTACCGATCAAGGACAATTCCGCGACAACGCCTGGACGTGGTGTCCGCCGCCGAGGGGCGCGCACCGGTTTTCGAAGGGGCGGTGCTCCGCGGCGCGGGCCGCCGTGTTCGGCGTGGCGGCCGAGCCGGGGCCCCGGACGGTCGGGGGGGCGGCAGGGCCCGCGCATCGTCCAGGGGGCCCGGCCGACGGCGGTGCCCGGCTCAGCCCTCGTGCCTCAGATACAGCCGGGTGCCGCCGGACCGGAAGCCGACGCGTTCGTACACGCGGCGGGAGCCGTCCCCGGAGTACTCCAGCCACACCGTCCGGGCACCCCGGGCGAACAGGGTTTCGGCGAGGCTCACGGTGACCGCCCCGGCGATGCCACGGCCCCGGTACGCGGACAGGGTGCCGACGCCCGCCAGTTCCGCGGTGCCCTCGGCCGGTGCCGAGCACAGGGCGCCGCCCGCGCAGCCCCCGTCCTCGGCGCGGACGAACCGGACCGCCCCGCCGCCCTCCTCGGTGCGCCGCAACCGCGCCGCGCCCTCCGGGGACGGGGCCCACTCGCCGCCGAACGCCTCGGAGAGGGCCCTGTCGATCGCGCTGTAGTCCTCGTCGGTGACCGGTGCCTCGACGCGCACCCGGGCCCCCGGTCCGGGCGCGGCTCCCGGGGGAGTGAGCGCCGCGGGGGTGCAGACCAGGTACTCGTGCACCGCCTCCGTGGTGAATCCCGCGCGCCGGAGCGCCGGTTCGACCCCGGGGGCGGCGTCCGGGGCGAATTCGAGCCGCGGCATGAGGCCGCGGGCGCGGAACGCGGCGATCAGGTCCGCCACGTCCGTGTCGGTGGGCTCGGCGCCCGGGACGGGGGTGGCGTAGTTGACGTACGGGCTCGTGGTGGCCGGATCGAACCCCAGGACGAAGCCGCCCGCACGGCAGGCGTCGGGGCGGCGAAGGAGATGGGCCGCGGCAAAGCTCTGGACATCGGTGTGCACGCTGAGAAGTCCTCACGGTGAAAGCGGTCGTGCGTACGAGGGATCGCCTCGGTGAGCGAGGCGGCGGTGTGCTGGACACCGCGTCGTCGGGCCGCCGTGAGGAGGGCGTGGGAACGTACGGGCGCGCTGCCGCGGGGGCGACGGGCGCTCAGTTCCGACGGCGGCCGCTGCGGGACGCCAGAACCATGGACTTCGGTCCTTCGTGGAGAAGTGCGTGCGGTGGAGCTGCTGTTCGAGCTGGACGGATCCTGCCATCACCGGAACGGGGACGGCAAGCCCTTTGCCCGGTGCCGGGCCGGATCCCGCGGGTCAGCCGTGCCGGGTGTCGAGCCAGCCGAGGATCTCGGGGGTCACCTCGTCCGTGATGTCCGCGAACTCCTCGTGCTTCTTGAGGAACTTGGCGACGTACGGGCACACGGGCACGATCCGCTTGCCGAGCGCGCGCACATCCGTGAGGGCGTACTCGACCAGTTGACCGGCCAGGCCCTGCCCCGCGTGTGCGTCGTCGATCTCGGTGTGGAAGAAGACCCGTTGCCCGCCGCGGTCGCGGTAGGCGGTGAGGCCGGCGCGTTCGCCGCCGACCAGGATCTCGTATCGGTGCCGTGCGTCCACGCGCCGCACGGCCGGCGTGGGGGAGGACTGCTCCATGGTCGTCCTTTCGGTGGGGGGTCACCGGTGTCGCGGGGCGCGGGAGGATGCCGCCGAGGGCCCGCCACGCCCCGCACTCTATCCCCGTCACCGCAGGTCAGCGTCAGGAGCCCGGCTCCCGGGGGGAATCCGGTGGCGGCTCGGTGGCTCGGTGGCACGGCGGCGCGGCGCCTGGCTGCCGCCGGGACAGGCCGCCGACACGCCGGGACCGGCGCCCGTCGGTCCACCGCTCCGAGGGGCATCCGTGCTCGAATTATCCGTCATGCACCCATTGCGCCGCCGGACGGTCATGACGGCCCGTCACCGGGGTCCAGGTGCCGTACCGGCGCCAAGTCCTCCCGCTGTGACGGAATTTCTTCATCCATGTTTCATGAGCGTTTCAAGAACTTCGGTCCGCAATGTTGACTCGGCGATCAGACGCCCGCACATTACCTAGCGGTAGAACTCGTCAGTAGTACCGCAACTCCCTGCTCCACGGCCGTCGTTGTGCGCACCCCACGCAGCGCCCCGGCGACCGGCGATACCCCCTGCCCCGCACCCGTCGCCCAGAAGAGGGAGCACTCCTCATGCCCACCCCCGCCCTGCGCCGTACCGCCGCCGCGGCGTCCGCGCTCGCCGGCACACTGGCCCTCGGCCTCACCGCCGCACCCGCCCATGCCGCGACGCCCCTCAACTACGTCGCCCTCGGCGACAGTTACAGCGCGGGCTCGGGCGTCACACCCATCGACACCAGCATCTCCTCTGTCTGCGCTCCACCGCGAACTACCCGCACGACCTCGCTCGGTCGACGGGTGCCGCGCTGACGGACGTCACCTGCGGGGGCGCCGAGACCAAGGACTTCACCCAGTCCCAGTACCCGGGCGTGGCACCGCAGCTGGACGCGGTGAACGCGGACACCGACCTGGTGACGCTGACCATCGGCGGCAACGACAACAGCACCTTCGTGAGCGCCATCGTGGACTGCGGCACCGCCGGCGTGCTCAGTGCCGGCTTCGGCCACCCCTGCAAGGACAAGTACGGGACGTCCTTCGACGACGCGATCGACGCGAACACCTACCCCGCGCTGAAGAGCGCCCTGACCGCTCTGCGGGCCAAGGCGCCCAACGCCCGGGTGGCGGTGCTGGGTTACCCCTGGATCGTCCCCTCGGCCTTCGAGGCGTCCTGCTTCGTGAAGATGCCGATCGCCGCCGGTGACATCCCCTACCTGCGGGCGCTCCAGGCCCACCTCAACTCAGTCGTCCAGCGCGCCGCCCAGGAGACCGGCGCCACCTTCGTGGACTTCTCGCAGGTGTCCGACGGACACGACGCCTGCCGGCCCTCGGGCACCCGGTGGATCGAGCCGCTGCTGTTCGGTTCGAACATCGTGCCGGTCCACCCCAACGCGCTCGGCGAGCAGCGCATGGCCGAGCGCACGATGAGCGTCATGGGGCTCGGCTGACGAAGACCCGGATCAGGCGCGGGCGCCCCCGTCGACCCGTAGCACCGTGCCGGTCACGAAGGAGGACCGGTCGCTGAGGAGCCACGCGGCGGCCTCGGCGATCTCCTCCGGGGCGGCCACCCGGCCCAGCGGGACCGCCGCCGTGATCCGCTCCCGGACACCGGGCGACGCCGCCTCCCAGGTCCGGGTCATCTCCGTCAGCGTGAAGCCGGGCGCGATCGCGTTGACCCGGATGCCCTCCGGGCCGTAGGTCACGGCGGCCGACTCGGTGAGGCTGTTCACCGCCCGCTTCGCCGCGCCGTAGGCGGGCAGCTCGGGGTTCCCGCGCAGGCTGCCCACGGACGAGTTGTTGACGATGGCGCCGGTCCCGGAGGTCGCCCGGACGGCGGCGACCTCGGCGGCCATGGCCAGCCAGACGCCCTTCATGTTCACGGTGTAGATCTCGTCGAGATCGGCCTCGGGCAACTCGTCCATGGGGCCGGGCCGCTGGATCGTGGCACCGTTGTTGAACGCGACGTCGAGCCGGCCGAACCGCTCCACGGCACGGTCCACGGCGGCGCGCACACTCGCCCCGTCGGCCAGATCGCACACGACGTGCTCCGCGGTGCCGCCCGCCGCCCTGATCTCCTCGGCCACCGCCCTCAGCTGATCCTCCGTGCGGGCCGCGAGCAGCACCCGCGCGCCCTCCCGGGCGAACAGCCGCGCCGCCGCCGCGCCGATGCCGCGCCCGGCACCGGTGATGAAGGCGACCTTGCCGGCCGGCAGCCCGGCGGACGCGGGGTGAGGCGTACCGGTGTTCTGTGTGGTGTTCATGGCTGTGAGCCTCCGCCGCGCCCCGGTCCGTATCCAGGCACCGGCTGTACCTGGCTCGGCCGTCCGGCGGGCGCGCACACTGGAACGGTGGACAGAGCGGAACTGGGAGCCTTCCTGCGCAGCAGGCGCGAGCGGATCGGACCGGCCGACGTCGGACTGCCCCTCGGGCCGCGCCGTCGTACGCCGGGACTGCGGCGCGAGGAGGTGGCGGCGCTGGCGTTCATCTCCACCGAGTACTACGCCCGGCTCGAACAGGCCCGCGCCCCGCGCCCCTCGCGCGAGGTGCTGGCCGGGTTGTCCCGGGCACTGCGGTTGACCGACGCCGAACGCGATCATCTCCACCGGCTGGCCGGCGCCCCGCCGAGCACCGCGCCCGGACCCCCGCGCGAGGTCCGGCAGAGCGTCCTCGACCTGGTGCACCGGCTCCCGGGCGCTGCGGCCTTCGTCACCTCGGCCACCCTGGAGGTGCTCGCCTGGAACGACCTGGCGGCCGCCCTCATGGAGGACTTCTCGGCCCTGCCCCGCCGCGACCGCAACCTCGCCCGCCGGGCCTTCCTCGGACCGGGCGCCGAGGGCAGGGGGCTGTACGGGGTGTCCGACACCGCCGCGTTCGCGCGGCACGCCGCGAGCCGCCTGCGCACCGCCGCAGTCCGCTATCCGGACGACCCCGAGGTGTCCGGACTGATCCGCGAACTCCTGGACGGCAGCGCGGACTTCGCCCGCCTGTGGGCCGCCCGCGAGGTGGACGGCGGACCGACCGTGCGAAAGACCTTCCGGCACCCGCTGGTGGGACCGGTCGCCGTCAACTGCGACGCCCTCGAACTGACCGACCGCGACCAGCAGGTCGTCATCTACACGGCCGTCCCGGGCTCCTCCTCCGAGGAGGCCCTGCGGCTGCTGTCGGTCATCGGCACCCAGCGTATGACGACCCCCGGCTGAGCGGGTCGGGCGGGAGCGCGGCCGTCCGGCCGGGCCCTGGTGTTCGGATCATGACAGAGCGACGGGCCATCCCCGGCGGTTCGGTCGTCGAGGAGCAGATCGGTTACGCCCGTGCCGTGGTCGACGGAGACCAGGTGCATGTGTCCGGGACCACCGGGTTCGACTACAGCGCCATGACCATCTCGGACGACGTGGTGGAGCAGGCCGGGCAGTGCCTGTGCAACATCGGGGCCGCACTGGCCGAGGCGGGGTGCACGTTCGCCGATGTGGTGCGGGTGCGCTGTCTGCTGTCCGACCGTGCGGACTTCGAGCCCTGCTGGCCGGTGCTGCGCGCCTGTTTCGGCGAGGTCCGTCCGGCCGCCACCATGATGGAGTGCGGTCTCGCCGACCCGCGGATGAAGATCGAGATCGGGGTGTACGCCCGCCGCGCCGGCGGCTGAACCCGTACCGCGCCGCGCTACTTGGCCGGGCGCAGGAACGAACTCCAGCCGCCCGGCGGCTTCTCGCCGACCTCCAGGGTGCGCAGGCGCGCGAGGATCGCCGGGTCCTGGGCGTCGAGCCAGTCGACGAACTGCCGGAAGGAGACCAGCCGTACCTCCGGCCGCCCGGCGATCTGCCGCAGCGCCTCCTCGACCGCGTCCATGTAGATGCCGCCGTTCCACTGCTCGAAGTGGTTGCCGATGAACAGCGGAGCGCGGTTCGCCTCGTAGGCCCGGTCGAAGCCCGCCATGTACGCCTGGGAGGTCTGGGCGCGCCAGTAGGGGTAGTTGTACGAGGGGGCGCGCGTCGAGTTCAGGGACTGGTTGGCGAGCATGTTCCAGTCCATGGACAGCACCTCGAAGCTGCGTCCGGGGAACGGGATGCCCTGCAGCGGCAGATCCCACACGCCCTCCCGCTTCCTCGGCCAGCGCTGCACCCCGCCCGGCGAGGACGCGTCGTACCGCCAGCCCAGTTCGCGCGCGGTCGGCAGCAGGTTCTCCTGGCCGAGCAGACAGGGGGTGCGGCCGCCCACGAGTTCCTTGTCGTAGTCGAAGGGGAGCGGCGGCTCGTCGTGCCAACCGGTGTTGGTGCGCCAGGTCTTGACGAAGGTCCGGGCCTGTTCGATCTCCGAGCGCCACTGCGCCGGGGTCCAGTCGGCCACCGATCCGGAGCCCTCGCAGAAATGGCCGTTGAAGTGCGTGCCGATCTCGTGCCCGTCGAGCCAGGCCTGGCGTACGTACTTCAGGGTCTCCTTGATGTGCGCGTCGGTCAGATAGCCGATGTCCGAGGCGCCGACCGGGTTGTTCGGCGGCCGGTACAGCCGCTTCTTGTCCTCCGGCAGCAGATAGAGGCCGGACAGGAAGAAGGTCATACGGGCGTCGTGCTCGCGGGCGAGTTCCAGGAAGCGCGGGAAGAGCCCGGTGCCGAGTTCGCCCGCGCCGTCCCAGGAGAACACCACGAACTGCGGCGGGGTCTCGCCCGGTTCCAGCCGGGTGGGCGCGTCCGGCTGGTTCGGCTGGCGCCCGGTGTACGAGGTCGAGCCGTCGCCGATCAGCCGGGGCGCCTGCCGCCGGCCGCCGGGCCCGGACGAGCCGAGGCCCCGTCCGTCCCCGTCGCATCCGGTCAGCGCGGCGGCCGCCACGCCGAGACCGGCGCCGAGGCCCAGGCGCGCCGCACTCCGGCGGCTGATTCCACTCGACGCCACACCATCGCCTCCTCGACCGGGGCATTCGATTCGTCCGATGTGTCGCATCATATGAACGATAAGCATATAAACGGTGTTATTTGACGCGGCGTGGTGCGCAAAAGGACGGACACGAGCCCCGGTCCGTGGACGCAGGCCCCGGGACCGACGCCCGGGGGCCGGTCAGGTCGCGAGCCCCTCCTCGGCCGTTGCCGGCCCGACCGTGACACGCTGTACCGCCCGGCTCAGCACCAGCACGCCCGCGACGATCATGAGCGCCCCGCCCGCCTCCGGCGCCAGCCACCAGCCCGTGCGGACCCGCTCGTGGAACAGGGCGATGCCGAGGGCCAGGCTCACCACCGCGTCGCCGATGGTCAGTGCGGGCTGGGCCGCGGTCAGCGGGCCCGCCTGGAGCGCGTTCTCCAGGAACAGGACGGCGGCCACCCCGGCGAGCGCGAAGCCGTACGTCTGCCAGGACCGCAGGAACGCCAGGAACCCCTGGTCGGCGAAGGTGCTGGAGGCCGACTTCAGCAGCGCCGCGGTCAGCGCGTTGCCCGTGGCGGCGGCGGCCGCCAGCAGCGCGGCGCGCCGGACCGCCGGGCGTCCGGGGGTGGCGAGGAGCGCGGCACCGGCCATGGCGCCCACGCACAGGCACAGTGCCGGGATCCACCGGGCGAGCGGCGCCTGGCCGAGGGTGCCGTGCGGCGCGGCCGCGATCAGCAGCACGGCGAGTCCCACCACACAGCTCACGACGCCCCACCAGCCCGTACGGGGCAGCCGCCGGTGCATCAGCGGCGCGGCGACCAGCAGCGCGAAGGGCAGCTCCAGGACGAACAGCGGCTGGACCAGCGTCAGCGGTCCATTGACCAAGGCTAGGCTCTGGAACAGGGCCGCGCAGATCACACCGGCCATGCCGATCATCCAGAACGGCCGGCGCACCAGCTCCGCGAGCAGCCGGACGCCGCCGCGGCTGCTCGCGGAGGCGGCCTTGCGCTGGAACGCGGTGCCGGCGGCGTTGCTCGCCGCGCCCGCGACGGCGAACGCCGCCGCCAGTCCGATCACGGCAGTCCCTCCCGCCTGCGGTCATGTCGTCCCGAGGAGTCCTGCTCACAGCCTCTCCCAGGCTACGGAAGATCACCGCGCGGCGCGGGGCGGGAGAGCCGGTCGGGCCCGTCCGGTGCGCTCACCGGACGGGCCCGACCGCGGGGAGGAGTCAGGAGAGGGCGAGGTCGTCGGCGTAGACCGCGCCCTGGCCGTACCAGCCGTGCACGTACACGGTGACCGTGCCGGAGGAGCCGGTGGTGAACGGCACCGTCAGCTTCTGCCAGGAGGAGGACGAGGCCCAGGTGCTGGCCGTGGCGCCGCCGCTGACACCGAGGTAGGCGTACGGCCCCTGCACCCAGCCGCTGAGGGAGTAGGACGTGTTCGGCTTGAGGGTGAGGGTCTGGGCGCACTGGCCGGTCGCCGAGGAGGTCGGCGTGGTCTTCAGCGCGTGGCTGCCCCCGTGCGCCGGGGAGGAGACCACGGAGGCCCCGCTGTCGCAGGTCCAGGGCGACAGCGAACCGCTCTCGAAGTCGCCGTTGGAGAGGGCCGTCGGGGTGCCGCCGCCGGACCCGTTCACGGTCAGGTCGAAGGTGGAGCTGTGGGTGGCGGAGCCCGCCGTGCCGGTGACGGTCAGCGGGTAGGTGCCCGGCGCCGTGGAGGCGGCCGTCCGCACGGTGAGCGTGGAGCTGCCGCCCGCGGTGACCGAGGTGGGGCTCAGCGTCGCGGTCACCCCGCTCGGCGCCCCGCTGACCGTGAGGCCGACGGACTGGGCGCTGCCCGAGGTCACCGACGTCTTCACGGTCGCCGTCGTGGCGGCGCCGGGGTCGAGGGCGGCGCCGGCGGGGGAGAGGGAGACCGAGAAGTCGTTGGCCGGCGGGGTGGTCGTACCGCCCGAGAACGGTGCGAAGGTGTGCGTGAAGTACCAGGTGTCCTGGCTGATGCCCGAGCAGCTGTCGGAGCCGCCGGTGCCGGGGCAGCCGCCGTTGTCGCGCTGCAGCGCCCAGAAGGAGAGGGTGTTGATGCCCTTGGAGACCGCCCAGTTGTACACAGTCGTCGCGTCGGCGGTGGCGAAGGTCTCGGCCGCGCCGTAGTCGTCGATGCCGGGCATCTCGGTGACGCCGATCATGTTCCACAGCTGGCTGTCCGACAGGTTCGGGTACAGCGAGGCGAGCTGGTCGTGCAGCCCGCTCGCGGCCGTCTGGGTGTCGGTGGCCATGTGGTGGGTGGCGCCGTCGTAGTAGTCGAACGTCATGAGGTTGACGACGTCCACCTTGGCGCCCGCGTTCTTGGCGCTGCGCAGCACCGCGAGCCCGCTGCCGGCGAGCCCGCTCGTGGTGGTGGGCAGGGTGTACGAGAACTGCACCGAGCGCCCGTTGGCGGCGGCCCAGTCCTGGACCTTCTTGATCGCCTGGTTGCGGCGGTCGATGCCGGCCTGGTTGGTCAGCGAGTTGTCCTCGACGTCCATGTCGAGACGGGATACGTCGTACGTGGTGATGATCTTCTCGTATGCGGCCGCGATGGAGTCGACGTCGGTGCAGCTGTCGGCGATCTCGGTGCCTCCGTCGTCGGCGGCGTACCCGCCGAGCGAGGGGATGACGTCGCCGCCGCGCGAGCGGATGGTGCTGAAGTCGGAGCCGTAGACCGAGGAATCGACGGGGGTGCCGGTGTCGCCGTCCCAGTAGGGCGTGCAGGAGCCCTTCTTCTCGGTCTGGATGAAGGCCATGGTCAGGTACTTGGCGCCGGAGGACTGGGCGAGCGCGGCGGGGCTGTCGCCGTTGTACGCCTCGAAGTAAGGGGCGAAGACGTGCGCGGGCAGCGGTGTCGCCGCGTGCGCGGTGCCTCCGATCCCCAGGGCCAGCCCCGCGGACGCGGCCAGGGTGGCCACGCCGGTGAGCAGGGCGCGTACGGATCTCGGACGGGTCATCGGGTACTCCCGGTTGGCGAACGACAGTCGATCGAGCGGGGGTGGCGCACGGTAGGGCCCGGCCGGGGCTACTGGTCTAGGCCATAATTGGTCTGGACCAAACCCCGGTCAAGGTGCGGGAGCCGCCTTTTTGCGTGTTCATGAAGCAATCAACTGTTCGTCCGCGGACCGGAGCTGACCGGAGGTCAGGTCGCGCGGGTGCCGCCACCTCGGCGGATACGGCCCAGCAGATCCCGGTGGTAGGCGGCGAGCCGCCCCTCGGGTACGGGAGCCGGACTGCCGGTGAGGGTGTACCAGGTGTCGCCGCCGAAGTGCTGGACGGCGACGCGCGCGCTGCGGCCGTCGGACCGCAGGATCGTGGCCACGGTGAGATCACCTGTGATGATGCCGGCCTCGTCCGTCATCGCCCCGCCGGGTCCGGCGGTGACCCGGTCGACATAGCTGTTCACGCTCGGAGGGTTGCTCATGGGCCGCAGGGTTCCATCACGGCGGCCGCCGCACCGGGACCGGCCCTCACCCGCGCGTGTCCGGCCCCCGGCTCGCGCCCGTACCGGCCCGGGGAGCGGGGGAGCCGATGCCGCTGTGCCTCAGTCGACCGGCCAGGTGTGGACCGGGGCGTTGAGGTGCATGTAGTCGATGTACAGCTCGGTCATGCGCCGCAGCGCCTCGTGCCGGGAGCAGTGGGTGCTGTCGATGATGTGGTGGAACATCTCCTTCTGCCACACGGCGCCGTTGCGGGCCGCCACACAGCGCTGCTCGATGATGCCGAGCAGCGGCTCCCGCCACGCCGCGTCCATCCCCGAGCGCTCCAGCCCGCGGTGGGCGAGCGGCAGCAGCCGGCGCAGCACCAGTTCGGGCGCGGTGACCTCGCCGGCGCCCGGCCAGTACAGCAGTGCCTCCATGCCGTGGCGGGCGGCGCTGTGCAGGTTCTCCTCGGCGGCCTTGAAGGACATCCGTGACCACACCGGCCGGTCCTCCTCGACCAGCGCGCGGGTGAGCCCGTAATAGAGGGCGCCGTTGGCCAGGGTGTCGGCGACCGTCGGACCGGCGGGGAGCACCCGGTTCTCCACGCGGATGTGCGGCCGGTCGCGGGAGACGGCGTAGACGGGGCGGTTCCAGCGGTAGATCGTGCCGTTGTGCAGGGTGAGTTCACCGAGTTCGGGCACGTCGCCGCGGTCCAGCGTCTCCGCCGGGTCCTGGTCGTCGCACAGGGGGAGCAGGGCGGGGAAGTAGCGCACGTTCTCCTCGAACAGGTCGAAGACGCTGTTGATCCACCGTTCCCCGAACCACACCCGGGGCCGTACGCCCTGCACCTTGATCTCCTGCGGGCGGGTGTCCGTGGCCTGTTCGAACAGCGGGATGCGCGTCTCGTGCCACAGCTCCTTGCCGAACAGGAAGGGCGCGTTCGCCGCGAGCGCGACCTGGACGCCGGCGATGGCCTGCGCGGCGTTCCAGTAGTCGGCGAACTCCTCGGGGGAGACCTGGAGATGGAACTGGGTGCTGGTGCAGGCCGCCTCCGGGGTGATGCTGTCCGCGTAGGTGCGCAGCCGGTCGACGCCGTCCACCTCGATGCGAAGGTCCTCGCCCCGGGCCGCGAAGACCTGGTCGTTGAGCAGCCGGTAGCGGGGGTTCTCCGAGAGCGTCTCCTCGCCGATGTCCTCCTGCCGCAGCGTGGGCAGGATCCCGATCGTGATCAGCCGGGCGCCGACCGAGCGCGCGTGCTCGTCGGCGTGGTCGAGCGCGCCGCGGATCTCCGACTCCCAGGCGTCCGGGCCGCCCGCCGTCAGCCGTCTCGGCGGCACGTTGATCTCCAGGTTGAACCGGCCCAGCTCGGTGGACCACGCCGGGTCGGAGATCGCGTCGAGCACATCGCTGTTGCGCATGGCGGGCTCGGCGTCGTCGTCCACCAGGTTCAGCTCGATCTCCAGGCCCACCTGCGGGCGCTCGGAGTCGAACCGCGCCTCCCGGAGCATCTTCGCGAACGCGTCCAGGCACTCCTGCATCTTGACCCGGTACCGGCGGCGGTCCTCGCGGGTGAACACGAGCGCCGGGACGTCTCGCCCCATCGCGCCTCCAGGATTACCCCTCGTCGGACAGTCTCATCCCAATGTCGCACCATCGGTGGGGCGCCACCATGCGGCTGCGCGGGCCCCTGCCCCGCGCCGCCGGTGCCGCCGCCCGCGCCGGCGGCACCGGCTCCGGCGACCGAGGCCGTGCGCAGCCCGACTGCCGGGCCGGATGCCGGTGAGGAACGGGACCGGCGGGCACGGTGGGGGCGTCACCCGGTCGGTCCGTCTCCGTTGGCCTCCGGGCGAGCGGCGGCGCAAGGTCTGAACGAGATCTCCGATCGCCGCGGTCCGCCTCAGCGCGTCGCGGTGCGCCTCAGCACGCCCGTGGCACGCTCCTCCGTGCCGCAGCGCCCCAGACCGGCCCCCGCCGCAGCGTCGATGAATCGACGACGTATCGGCGGTGGGTCGACCCGGGGCGGGGAACGTCAATCCAATGCGCTCGGGTAGTTCCCCGCCCCGTCCTGCCTCCTCGCACCGTCCTGCCTCCCCGCGCCGGCGTGCCCGCGCACCCCGGGCGAGACCCTGAGTTCGGGGTTCCGGCGACGTCCTCGGACCACGGGCCGCCTCTTCGCCCAAATCACGCGCGTTCGAATCGCCGCCCCTTCCTCGTCGAGCCTGGCACCACCGGACAGCCCAGGTGCGGTGCCGAACCAGAGGAGGGACGCAGGGCACCACCATCATGGTCGAGGACGTCCAGCGGTTCATGGCCGTCCTCGTCCGCGTGATCGCCGCCGGCGGGGTGATCACCGCACTGCACTGGCTGATGCCGCTGCTGCTGCTCGCCGGCCTCGGGGCGGTGCTCTCGGCCCGCGTCGACTACGAGACCCACTACCTCGACCTCGCCGACCTCGCCGACCGCGACGTACAGGGCATCGTGCGCTGGTGGGCCGCGTACTCCCGGCACGGCGACGAAGTCCGCGCGAACGGGACGACCGGCTACCTCCTCCACTGGTACCGGGCGCTGTCCGAGCGGCGCGGCGAGATCCTCGCGGTCGCCGGCGAGAGCGGCTCGGGCAAGTCCACGCCGGCCAGGCTGATCACCGGCATCCTCCTGCGAGTCCGTCTGGTCGCGCACCACGCTCGTGCCGCGGAACTTCGTGTTCGCCGGACTCGTGGTCCTGGCCAAGGACCGCTGACGCGCCGCCGGGTCCCGCCAGGACTCCCTGGACAGCGGCCGGCCGATCACTTAGCCTTTCTGTCCAGAAATAGATTTTAAGGCCAAAGAGCCTCGGGGGAGGGGTCGGCGGATGGACGGCGGGGCGGCGGACGAGCATCTCGTCCAGGAGGCCGAGAAGATCGCCGTCGCACTGGGCCGGATGTTCCCGGGCCTGTGCGAGGTGGTCCTGCACGACCTGCGCGACCCGGATCGCTCGGTCCGGGCCATCGAGAACAACCTGTCGGGACGTCGGATCGGCGATCCCGCGACCGAGTTGGGCCTCAGCCGCATCGCCGATCCCGCCTTCCCCGATGTCGTCCAGAACTACCCCAACCGCTTCCCCGACGGCCGCCCCGTCAAGAGCACCTCCATCGGTGTCAGGAACGCGGAGGGGAGGTACATCGCGGCGATCTGCCTCAACCTCGACGTCTCCGTCCTGTCGCCCGTGACGCTCACCCTGGCGAACCTCGTGGCCACCGACGGCGGACACGGCGACACGCCCGTGGAGACACTGCGCGACCGCCACGCCCGCGAACTGCGCCGGGCGGTGGAGGAGTTCTCCGCCGAGCGCGGTGCCCCGCCCCGTTCGCTGAGCCGGGCGGACAGGAAGACGCTCGTGCAACAGCTCAGCCGGGACGGCTACTTCGAGTCCCGTGACGCCGGGCGGACCATCGCCGACCTCCTCGGTGTGTCCCGGGCGACCGTCTACAACTACGCGAGACCACCGTCGGAGTCCGTGACGAGCGGCGGGACGGCCCCCCGTCGTCCGGCCCGGCCCACCGCCGGCCCGTAGGCGGTAGGAGCACCAGCACCCGACGCACACCCCGGTACAGAAAGAGGACTCCGCCATGTCCCGCGCCGCCGACCTGCCCGTGACCCTCGACGACATCCGCGCCGCGGCCGCGCGCATCGAGGGCTTCACCCACCGCACCCCGGTCCTCACCTCGCGCACCCTCGACGAGCGGGTGGGCGCGCGGGTGTTCATCAAGTGCGAGAACCTCCAGCGGATGGGGGCCTTCAAGATCCGCGGTGCCTACAACGCCATCGCCAAACTCGCGCCCGAGGAGCGGGCCAAGGGCGTCGCCGCGTTCTCCTCCGGCAACCACGCCCAGGCCACCGCGCTCGCCGCCCGCGAGCTGGGCACCAGCGCCGTCATCCTGATGCCCGAGGACGCCCCGCGCTCCAAGATGGAGGCCACCGCCGGGTACGGCGCCGAGATCGTCACCTACGACCGGTACACCGAGGACCGCGTCGCGCTCGGCACGGCGCTCGCCGAGGAGCGGGGTCTGACCCTGATCCCGCCCTACGACCACCCGGACGTCATCGCGGGCCAGGGTACCGCCGCACTCGAACTCCTGGAGGAAACGGGCCCGTTGGACGCCCTGCTGGTGCCTGTCGGCGGCGGCGGGCTGATCGCGGGCAGCGCCGTCGCTGCCAAGGGGCTGCACCGGGACATCCGGGTCATCGGGGTGGAGCCGGAGGGCAGCGACGACACCAAGCGGTCCCTGGAGAGGGGCACCCGGGTGGCCGTACCGGTGCCGCGCACCGTCGCCGACGGCCAGGCGGTCGCCGTCCCGGGCGAGTTGACGTTCGCCGTCAACCGGCACCTGGTCGACTCCGTCGCGCTGGTCGGCGACGCCGAGATCATCGACGCCGTGCGGTTCGCCTTCGACCGGCTGAAGACCGTCTTCGAACCCAGCGGCGCCACCGGTCTGGCCGCCCTACTCGCCGGGCGCGCCGGCGACCTCCCGCCCCGCGTCGGCGTCATCGCCTCGGGCGGCAACATCGACAGCCGCCGCTTCACGGAGCTGCTCGGCGGCTGAGCGGGCGGGCGTTTCGCCGTCCGGTCGATTGTCAGTGCCCCCGCCTACGGTGTGATCAGTGAGGACCTGCGGGAACGGCCGCGGGTCCGCTGTGGGGAGGGGTGTGCCATGTCTGCGGTGTCCGCGGCGGAGACGACGTATCTGGAGCTGTCGCAGGAGGACGGGGGCGCGCACAAGTTCTACGAGGTGAGCGTCGACGGACCGGTGGTGACGGTGCGGTACGGCCGGATCGGTGCCGGTGGGCAGACGCAGACCAGCACGTTCCCGACCGTGGAGAAGGCGCGGGCCGCGGCGGCGAAGAAGGTGGGGGAGAAGGTCCGCAAGGGGTACGCCCCGGCGGTGCAGGGCGGGCGCGCGCCGCGGCCGGTGACCCGGCGTCAGGTCAGCTCGGCCCCGTCGACCGCCCGCGCCGTGGCACCGGTGCTGTGGCGGTTCCGGACCGGCTCGGCGGCGTTCGGCATCCATGTGGACGACGACCACTGCTGGGTCGGCAACCAGGCGGGCGACGTCTACACCCTGGACCACGAGGGCGCCGTACTGGCCCGTTTCGGGCTGCCGGACGGAGTGAAGTGCCTGGTAGCCGACGACTTCTGGATCTACGCGGGCTGCGACGACGGCAAGGTGTACGACCTCTCCTCCAAAGTGCCCTTCGCCGCGTACGACATCAACGCCGACGTCGACATCTTCTGGCTGGACATCCACGAGGGCGTGCTCGACGTCTCCGACCGCGCGGGCCGGCTCACCGTCATCGACCACGAGGACGAGCACCAGTGGGCCCGCCGCAGCCAGGGCGAGCACGCCTGGATGGTGCGCGCCGACGACCGCGCCGTCTACCACGGCCACCACCAGGGCGTCACCGCCTACCGGC
Organism: Streptomyces malaysiense; assembly: GCF_000980885.2. GTDB lineage: Bacteria > Actinomycetota > Actinomycetes > Streptomycetales > Streptomycetaceae > Streptomyces > Streptomyces malaysiense. The sequence goes on from NZ_LBDA02000012.1 coordinate 68,379, forward strand.
CGGACGGCGGCGGCGAGCTGTGGCACACCCGCACCCGCGGCGGGGTGCTGTTCGGCTGGCAGGAGGACGACGCGGTGTACGCGGGCACCGGGCACCGGGTGGTGCAGCGGCTGGCGAAGGCGACCGGCGCGATCGAGGCGACGTACGCCTGCGACAGCGCGGTGTACTCCTGCGCCACCTCGCCGGGCGGCCGCTTCGTGTTCGCCGGGGACGCGGCCTCGTCCGTCTACTGCTTCGACCGCGACGGCACCCGGCTGTGGAAGCTCGGCACGGGCGGTGGCTCGGCGCTGTCGATGCAGTACCGCGACGAGCGGCTGTACCTGGTGACCACGGACGGCTCCCTGGTGTGCGTGGACGCGAGCGAGGCCGCCATCGGCGCGGCACAGCAGGGCTCGGTGCCGGTCGTCCGCGATGTCAAGCTCGCCGCCGCCCTTCCCGCGTACGCCCCGGCCACCGCCGTCGAGGCCGTCGCCACCGTGGCCCAGGCCCCGACCGGCTCGGTCGTCGTCGAGTGCGTCCAGGAAGCCGGCCGCCTGAGGGTCCACGTCATCTCCGGCGGCTACGACTCCTCCTGGAACGTCCAGTTCCCCCGTGCGATACGCGTCCCGGGCGCCCGTTACGTCGTGGACGCCCTGCACCCGGCGGCGGGCGGCTTCTACCGGGTGCGGGGAGACATCCGGCGGCTGGTGTGAGGGGGAGGAGGAGTGCGGGGGGCGATTGCCGCCGGCCGGAACCGCCGCCCCCGCGGACGTGACCGCTCAGCCCGGCACGCCCTCCGCCACCACCTCCCGCGCCACCGCCAGCGCGGCGTCCCGGTCCGCCGGGACCAGGCCGATGCGGGTGCGGCGGTCCAGGAGGTCGGATTCGTCGAGGGCGCCCTCGTGGCGGGTGGCCCAGAGGAGTTCGGCGCGGGTCACGGGATGGCCGGGGAGGACCGGTTCGGCGAGCGAGGGGTGGTCCGCGGTGAGGGCGTGGACGGCGAGGGCCTCCGTGCCGTAGCGGCGGACCAGACGGTTCGGCACCGGCAGGGACCGCAGCCGTTCGGGCGCGGCGGCGCCGACCAGCGGCAGGCCCGCGGTGGGCGACGGGGGCACGGAGAGCCCTCGGGCCGCGGCGGCCGCGTCCACGGCGTCCTGGGCCATCCGGCGGTAGGTGGTGAGCTTGCCGCCGACCACCGTGGTCACCCCGTCCGCCGAGGTCAGCACCGCGTGCCGGCGCGAGATGTCGGAGGTGCGGGTCCCCGCGCCGCCGCCCGATATGTCGAGCAGGGGCCGCAGCCCGGCGAAGGCGCCGACGACCTCGTCCCGGGCGACGGGCACGTCCAGGGCCGAGCCCAGCACGTCCAGCAGGAAGCCGATGTCCGTCTCGGGTACCTCCGGCACATCGGGGACGCCCCCTTCGACCGGCTCGTCGGTGAGGCCGACGTACACCCGGCCGTCCCCCTGGGGCAGCACCAGCACGAAGCGGTTGGTCTCGCCGGGGATCGGGATGTGCAGACCGGCCGGCAGATCGCCGAGCCGCTCCGAGCGCAGCACCAGATGGGTGCCGCGCGAGGGCCGGATCCGGATCCCGTCGACCAGACCGCCCGCCCACACCCCGGTGGCGTTGATCACCGCGCGGGCCCTGATCTCGCCCTCCTCGCCGGTGAGTTCGTCACGGACCCGGGCGCCGCCGCCGGTCAGCTCCAGCACCCGGACCCGGGTGAGCACCCGCGCCCCGTGCGCCGCCGCCGTACGGGCCAGCGCGGTGACCAGACGGGCGTCGTCGGTGACCCGCCCGTCCCAGGACAGCAGCCCGCCGCGCAAGCCGGCCCCCCGCACCGCCGGCGCCAGGTGCCGGGCCTCCGTCGCCGACAGCCGGCGCGGCGCGGGCAGCACCTGGCGCGGGGTGCGCGCGGCCAGCCGCAGCATGTCCCCGGCCCGCAACCCGGCCCAGGCGATGGAAGCCTGAGCCGTCGACACCATCGGCGTCAGCGGCAGCACGAACGGCTGCGCGCAGACCAGATGCGGGGCGGTGCGGGTCATCAGCACCCCCCGCTCCACCGCGCTCTCGTGCGCGACCTCGAACTGCGCGGACGCCAGATAGCGCAGCCCGCCGTGGATCAGCTTGGAACTCCAGCGCGAGGTGCCGAAGGCCAGGTCCTGGGCGTCCACCGCGACGACGTCCAGACCGCGGGCCGCCGCGTCCAGGGCGACCCCGGCCCCGGTGGCGCCGAGCCCGACGACCAGCACGTCGGCCACCCGCCCCTGCGCCGCCTCGGTCAGTTCCCGGGTGCGCCGGGCAGCGCTGAGGGACGAGCCGGGTATCGCCTCGGTGTGACTCATGGCCTGAGGATCCTCTCCAGGAGGGTGCGCAGCTCGCCGAGGAAGGCGGCGGAGTCCAGCTCCGGATCGTCCTCGTCGGCCATCGTGCGCAGGGACAGGGTGAAGGACTGCACCGTCAGCAGCAGGGCACGCGCCTGCCGTTCGGTGTGTGCGGGACGCACGGAGCCGTCCTCGTGGCCCTCGCGCAGGCCCTCCGTCAGCAGCGCGAGCAGCGCCAGCTGGCTCGCGCCGCGCCGGTCGAGCACATAGGGGAGCAGCAGCTCCGGATCGACGTCGACGATCTTGCGGAACAGCGGGTGCGCCCGGAACGCCTCGACGCCCGCCACCAGCCCCTCCACCATCCGGGTACGCGTGTCGAGACCGGGCGCGGGCGCGGGGATCGCCCGGGTGGCCACGTCGATCCACTCACGGGTCATCAGATCGCCCACCAGTGTCCGCAGGTCCGGCCAGCGCCGGTACAGGGTCATCCGGGAGACACCGGCGCGGCGGGCCACGTCGGCGAGGGTCGTGCGGCGCACCCCGACGGCCAGCACGCAGTCGCGCACCGCGTCCAGGATCGGATCGCTCTCCGTGTCTTCCGCACCGTTGTGACGAATAGGCGTCATGTGTAACAGTGTAACGCCCCGGGTCGGGCAGAACCAGCGGACCGTCGCCGTACGGCCCGCCGGACACCGCCCGGACCGAGCACACCGACCTGTGAGGACGACCGTTCAATGGACATGCTGTGGAACGGCTGGGGCGACCCGGCCAAGGCGGCACCGCTGCCCGACTCGGTGACCGGGCTGCTGCGCGACCTGCTCGGCGTCAAGCCGCGCAGCACTCCCGCGCTCGCCCTGGACGATCTCGACCTGCCCGCCCCCACGGCCGCTCCCGCCGCCCTCGCGGCGCTCGCCGAGGCCGTCGGCGGCACCGGCCACGTGCGCACCGACGCCGAGAGCCGCGTGCGGCACACCCGCGGCAAGTCCACCCCCGACCTGCTGCGCATCCGCGCCGGTGACGTCAGCGACGTCCCGCAGGCCGTGGTCCTGCCCGCCACCCACGACGAGGTCCTCGCCGTACTGCGCGCCTGCGCCGAGCACGCCCTGGCCGCCGTCCCGTTCGGCGGCGGCACCTCCGTCGTCGGCGGACTCGCCCCCGAGCGCGGCGCGTTCGTCGCCCTCGACCTGCGCCGCATGGACGGACTGCTCGACCTCGACCCCGTCTCGCGCACCGCCGTCCTCCAGCCCGGCCTGCGCGCCCCCGAGGCGGAGGCGCTCCTCGCCGAGCAGGGCTTCACCCTCGGCCACTTCCCGCAGTCCTTCGAGTGGGCCAGCATCGGCGGTTTCGCCGCGGCCCGCTCCAGCGGCCAGGCGTCCGCCGGTTACGGACGATTCGACGAGATGGTCCTCGGCCTCACCCTCGCCACCCCCCGGGGCACCGTCGAGACGGGCCGCGCCCCCCGCTCCGCCGCGGGCCCCGACCTGCGCCAGCTGATCCTCGGCTCCGAGGGCGCATTCGGCGTCATCACCGCCGTCACCGTGCGGGTGCGCCCGCTGCCCGAGACGAAGGTCTACGAGGGCTGGCGGTTCGCGTCCTTCGAGGCGGGCGCCGCCGCGTTGCGGGTGCTCGCCCAGGACGGACCGCGCCCGACCGTGCTGCGCCTGTCCGACGAGACCGAGACCCTCATCGGTCTCGCCTCGCCCGACAAGATCGGCGCCGGCCTGGACCGGAGCGACGCCGGGTGCCTGGCCGTCACCGGCTACGAGGGCACACCCGAGGAGACCGCGTACCGGCGCGAGCGGGCCGCCGCCGTCCTCACCGCCCACGGCGGCACCCCGCTCGGCACCGAGCCGGGCGAGCGCTGGGCCCACGGCCGCTTCTCCGCGCCGTACCTGCGCGACGCCCTTCTCGACGTCGGCGCCTTCGCCGAGACCCTGGAGACCGCCGCGTTCTGGTCCCGGATCCCCGAGCTGTACGCGGCCGTGCGCAGCGCGCTCACCGACACCCTCACCGCGGCGGGCACCCCGCCGCTGGTGATGTGCCACATCTCCCATGTGTACGAGAACGGCGCCTCGCTGTACTTCACCGTCGTCAGCGCCCAGGGCGAGGACCCGGTGGCCCACTGGACGCCCGCCAAGCACGCGGCCAACGAGGCGATCCTCGCCGCCGGCGGCACCATCTCCCACCATCACGGGGTGGGCACCGACCACCGCGACTGGTATGTCAGGGAGACCGGAGAGCTGGCCGTCGAGGCACTGCGCGCCGTCAAGCGCCGCCTGGACCCCGACGGGCTGCTCAACCCCGGCGTCCTGCTGCCCACCGACTGACCCCACCCCACCGCCTGCCCCGGAGGCACTCCCGATGCGCCAGTTCACCGCCGTCGTCAACCCGACCGCGGGCGGCTCCACCGCGGCGGCCACGCTGCTCCGGGTGGCCCGCCTGCTCAGGGAGGCCGGGGCCGGTCTGGAGACCGAGTACAGCCACAGCCTGGCCCACGCGAAGGACATCGCCCGCAAGGCGGGCGAGCGGGGCCGGATCGTGCTCGCCGTCGGTGGCGACGGCATCACCGGCGGCATCGGGGGCGCGCTGAGCGGCACCGGAACCGTGTTCGGCCTCGTACCGGCCGGCCGCGGCAACGACTTCGCCCGCGCCCTCGACCTGCCGGCCGACCCCGCGGCCCTCGCCGACATCCTGCTGCACGCCGAGCCCCGGCCGGTCGACACCGTCGAGGTGGAGTCCGCCGTCCACCGGCGCACCGTGGTCCTCGGCAGCGTCTACGCCGGGGTCGACGCGCTGGCCAACCGGCACGCCAACCAGACCCGGCTGCTGCGCGGCGCCGCCGCCTACTACGCGGGCGGCCTGCGCGCGGTGACCGCCTGGCGCCCCGCCGACTACCGGGTCACGGCCGACGGCGTGGAGCACACCCACCGCGGCTACACGGTGGTCGCCGCCAACTCCCCCTATTACGGCTCCGGCCGGCGGATCGCTCCCGGCGCCCGGGTCGACGACGGCCTGCTGCACATAGTGATGATCAAGGAGGCGCCGCGCCGGCTGTTCTTCACCCTGATGAACGAACTCAAGACCGGAACCCACATACACCGCCCCGAAGTACGCGTCCTGCGCGCCAGGGAGCTGCGCATCGAGTCCATGGACCCCGTGCCCTACGGCGCGGACGGCGAGGTGGAGGCCACCTTGCCGGTGACCGTCCGGGTGCGGCCCGGGGACCTGCCGGTGCTGTACCGGCCCGCGGACGCCGCCTGACCCGTGTGCGGGCCCGCCCGCCGGGGTAGACGAGCAGCGACCGGGGGAGCGGCGGACGAGGGGGAGGAAGCGCGTGGAGAACGCCGTGCAGGCCGTCGTCGTGTACGACGGACGGCTGCTGCTGGTCCGGGAGGCGGGCGAGTGGGGGCTGCCGTCGGGCGCCGGACAGCCGGCCGAGACGGTGGAGGCCACCGCCGCCCGCGTCGTCCAGGAACTCACCGGCTATCTGGCCGACGGCTCCGCGGCGCTGGACGGCAGCTCGGCCGTGCTGTGCCAACTCCTCAGCGAGGAGCCCACGGACGGCGCCAGGCTGGCCGCCGCCGACATCCGCTGGACGCCGAACGAGGAGACCCCGGCCATCGCGCTGCCCGAGACCGTGCGCCGCTACCTGGAGGGGCACACCCCCGTGTGACCGCCCCGCCCCGCTCAGGGGTTCCCTTCGGGGAACCGCCGTCGGTCCATCACCGCCCGGTCGATGCCGCCCTCCTGCGGCCCGCGGGCCCGCCGCGTCGGCCGGCCGCACCGCGGGGGTGAGCCGCGGCACGCTCGCACGGGCATCTCGCCGCCGCCCAGCGCCCGCGCGGTGCCGGCCTCGGTCACCCGGTGGACATCGGACACCTGGCACCCGGTGGGTATCGGCCGCCCGGTCGCGCATCCCCCCCCCGTGCCGAGCCGCCGGGGGCTCTCCGACCTGCCGAGCCCGCGCGGCCGGGCCATGCTGGAACGGTCCGGCTCCGCCCCGTACGAGGAGGCAGGTCCCCGTGCCCGAGTCGCAGCCCGTCGTCGTCCCGCCCGCCAGGGCCGCCGTGTTCCTCGTCGCCACCGTCGAGCAGGGCGGCGAGGACACCGTCCGGGACCTGTTGCGGGAGGTGTCCGCGCTGCGCCGTTCGGTCGCCTTCCGGGCCCCGCCCGAGGAGCTGAGCTGCGTGGTCGGCATCGGCTCCGCCGTCTGGAGCCGGCTGTTCGGCGGGCCGCGTCCCCGGGACCTGCATCCGTTCAGGGAACTGGACGGCCCCCGTCACCAGGCCCCGGCCACCCCCGGCGACATCCTCTTCCACGTCCGCTGCCGCCGCATGGACCTCTGCTTCGAACTGGCCCGCCTGTTCGCCGAGCGGCTGGAGGGCGCCGCCACCGTGGTGGACGAGGTGCACGGCTTCAAGTTCTTCGACGAACGCGATCTGCTCGGCTTCGTCGACGGCAGCGAGAACCCCGAGGGCGAACTCGCGGACGAGGCGGTGTTCATCGGCGACGAGGACCCCGGCTTCCGCGGCGGCAGCTATGTGATCGTGCAGAAGTACCTGCACGACATGAAGGCATGGAACGCCCTGTCCGTCGAGGAACAGGAGAGGACCATCGGGCGCACCAGGCTCGCCAACGTCGAACTCCCCGACGACGTGAAACCCGCCGACTCCCACGTGGCCCTGAACACCGTCACCGACGAGCACGGCGACGAGCGCGAGATCCTGCGCGAGAACATGCCCTTCGGGAACATCGCGCAGGGCGAGTTCGGCACGTACTTCATCGGCTACGCCCGCACGCCCGACGTCACGGAGTCCATGCTGCGCAACATGTTCCTCGGCCGGGACCCCGCGTCGCACGACCGGATCCTCGACTTCTCCGTGCCGGTCACGGGCTGCCTCTTCCACGTGCCGACCATCGACTTCCTCGACGATCCCCCCGCCCGGCCTCCGCTTGCGGGCCACTCGGCGCCGGGGTTCAGTGAGTACTGACCCCTTGCGCCCCAGGAGTTCTCATGTCGATGCCGTTCGGCGCCCCCTTCGGTTCCCAGGACCCCTTCAGCGAACTGCTGAATCGCTTCTTCGGGATGTCGCCGGCATCCTCACCGCCCGCGGTGCAGCGGGTGCCGATCGGACGCCTGCTGACGGAGTCGTCGCAGGAACTGCTCAATCTGGCCGCGCGGCGGGCCGCCGAGGACGGCACCTCCGACCTCGACACCGAGCATCTGCTGTGGGCGGCCACGAAGGTGGAGCCCTCACGCCGGCTGCTGCTCCAGGTGGACGTGGACCCCGACACCCTCGCCAACGAGATCGCCAAGGTACTGCCGAGCGAGTCCGGCCAGCCCTCCGCGCAACCCGGGCTCACCCCCGCGGCCAAGCGCACCCTCGGCGCCGCCTACGCCCGGTCCCAGGCGTCCGGGGTGTCGTACATCGGCCCCGAGCACATCCTCGCCGCGCTGCTCGGCGACAGCGACACCGGTGCCGCCCGGCTGCTGCGGGCCGAGGGCATGGACACCGGGAAGATCTCGGGCATCGCCGAACAGGCGGCCCGCGCCGAGAACTCGCCGGCCGAACGCAAGCAGCCGGCCACCACCCTGGACGAGTACGGCCGCGATCTGACCGACGAGGCCAAGGCCGGCAAGCTGGACCCGGTGGTGGGCCGCGCCGAGGAGATCGAGCAGACCGTGGAGATCCTGTCCCGGCGCTCGAAGAACAACCCCGTGCTGATCGGCGAACCCGGAGTCGGCAAGACCGCCATCGTGGAGGGCCTCGCGCAGCGCATCGTGGCCGGCGAGGTCCCCGACACCCTGAAGGACAAGCGGGTCGTCGCGCTCGACCTGTCGGGCATGGTGGCGGGGGCCCAGTACCGGGGCCAGTTCGAGGAGCGGCTGAAGAAGGTCATCGAGGACGTCCAGGCCGCGAGCGGCGGCATCATCCTCTTCATCGACGAGTTGCACACCGTCGTCGGCGCCGGCGCCACCGGCGAGGGCTCCATGGACGCGGGCAACATGCTCAAACCCGCCCTCGCGCGCGGCGAGTTGCACGTCGTGGGCGCCACCACCATCGACGAGTACCGCAAGTACGTCGAGAAGGACGCCGCCCTGGAGCGCCGGTTCCAGCCGGTGATGGTCCCCGAGCCGACCGTCGAGGAGACGGTGCAGATCCTCGAAGGGCTGCGGGACGCCTACGAGGCGCATCACCAGGTCCGCTTCGACGACAGCGCGCTGGCGGCCGCGGCGGAGATGTCCGACCGGTACGTCACCGACCGCTTCCTGCCGGACAAGGCCATCGACGTCATGGACCAGGCGGGCGCCCGGGTACGGCTGCGCAGCGCCGGCCGCTCCACCGAGGTCGTCAGCCGCGAGGACCGGATCGCCAAGCTGCGCCGCGAACTCGAACAGGCCGTGTCCGCCGAGGACTTCGAGCGGGCCTCCGAGCTGAAGCGGCAGGTCGCCGAGACGGAGGCCGAGCTGGCCGGCATCGAGGAGCGCCGGGAGGGTGTCGTCTCCGTCACCGCCTCCGACATCGCCGACATCGTCTCCCGGCGCACCGGCATCCCGGTCTCCCAGCTCACCGCCGGCGAGAAGGAGAAACTCCTCAGGCTGGAGGCGGAGATGCACGCCCGTATCGTCGGTCAGGACGAGGCGGTCACCGCGGTCTCCCAGGCGGTGCGGCGCAACCGCGCCGGCATGGGCGACCCCGACCGGCCCGTCGGTTCCTTCCTGTTCCTCGGCCCGACCGGGGTCGGCAAGACCGAACTCGCCAAGACTCTCGCCGAGTTGCTGTTTGGCGAGGAGAACCGCATGGTCCGCTTCGACATGAGCGAATTCCAGGAGAAGCACACCGTCGCGCGACTCGTCGGCGCCCCGCCGGGATACGTCGGCTACGAGGAGGCGGGCCAGCTCACCGAGAAGGTGCGCAGGCAGCCGTACAGCGTCGTGCTGTTCGACGAGGTGGAGAAGGCGCACCCCGACGTCTTCAACACCCTGCTCCAGATCCTGGACGACGGCCGCCTCACCGACTCCCAGGGCCGTACCGTCGACTTCCGGCACTGCGTCGTCATCATGACGTCGAACATCGGCGCGCACCGCATCCTCGACCACAAGGGCGATGTGTCCGACCTGAAGGACGAGTTGATGGAGGACCTGCGGGGCCGCTTCCTGCCGGAGTTCCTCAACCGCATCGACGACATCATCATCTTCCACGGGCTCACCGAGGACGACCTGTCGGAGATCGTGGACCACCTCCTGGACCGGAGCAAGCACCGGGTGCACGCCCAGGGCATGAAACTGGAGGTCACGGAGGCCGCGAAGAAACTGCTCATCGCCCATGGCCACCAGCCCGAGTTCGGCGCCCGGCCGCTGCGCCGCACCATCCAGGCGGAGCTGGACAACCGCATCGCCACGCTGCTGCTCGGCGGCGAGGCCGAGCCCGGGGACACGATCGTCGCCGACGTGGTGAAGGACTCGCTGCACTGCTCGGTCAGCAGGCCCGAGAACTGACCCCCGCTGCCGCGGCCCCTCTACGGGGCCGCCGTGCCGATCGACTCCACCACCGCGCTCGCGGGCCCGTCCGGGGTGTCGTACCGCACGCTGTCCCCGGCCCGGCACCCGAGCAGGGCCCGGCCGAGCGGGCTGTCCTCGGTGACCAGGTTCTGGTCCAGCGCCTCGGCCTCCTCGCCGATGGAGAGCGTCTCCACGGAGCCGTCCGCGAACCGCACGGTCACCGTGCTGCCCACCCCGACCACGTCGGTGCGCGCGGGCCCGGCCTGGTCCGCCTCGCGCAGCCGCTCGTCGATGTCCGCGATCCGCCGCTCCAGCCGGTCGAGCTGGTCCACCCGCTGCAACTCGTCCGCCTGGTCCGCCTGGTCGCCCACGTCGGGATTGCCCTTCAGCGTCCCGGCGACCATCCGCCGTTCCGCCCGTAGATCCGCCAACTCCCGCTCCAGTGCACGCCGCGCATCGGGACTGATCGGTTCGGGGCCATCGGTCATCGCTGCTCCAGACGACAGGGATCGGGACGGTGCTCGAGCTGACGGATCAGGGGGAGTCGAAACAGGGCGAAAGGGGCTCGCTTCCGCATCGTAAGCGGTTCACCGGCGGGGGACCGCGACCCGGCTCGCCAGGGACGGAGCTTTTTCCGGTCGGGCACGGCGGTCGTCCGCGTCGGCCCGCTCCACCTCGCGCGGCCCGCCGGGCCGCGTCCGGACCTCCTCGACGAGCCGCGTGCCTCGTCCCGGTCGATCCGGGACCGTCCGCCGGCGGATCGCCGCGGGGCGGAGCGCCGGAGCCGGTGCCGTTCGCCCGGCTCCCGCTTCCGGCCGTCGTCCCGGCCGAAGCGGAGCGCCGGTGGCGCGGACGAGCCGCGGACGCGGCTCTCGTGAGGTCCCCCCGCCGGCCCGGGGCCGGTCGATGGGGCGGGGACCGGTGTCAGTCCGCGTGCAGCGCCCGGTGCAGCGTGCGGGTCGCCAGGTCGATCGCGGTCCGGGCCGCGTGGGTGTCCCGCAGGGCGTCGAGCATGACGAAGTCGTGGATGATGCCCTGGAACCGCACGGCGGTCACCGGAACCCCGGCCGCGCGCAGTTTGGTCGCGTACGCCTCGCCCTCGTCGCGCAGCACGTCCGCCTCGCCGGTGACGACCAGGGCGGGCGGCAGACCGCTGAGCTGCTCGGTGGTGGCGCGCAGCGGGGAGGCGGTGATCCGGGCCCGGTCGGTCGCGTCGGTCGTGTACTGGTCCCAGAACCACTGCATCCCGTCGCGGCGCAGGAAGTAGCCGGTGGCGAACTGGTGGTACGACGGCGTGTCGAAGTTCGCGTCGGTGACCGGGTAGAACAGCACCTGCTGGACCAGCGTGGGACCGCCGCGCTCCTTGGCCATCAGGGTGAGGGCCGCGCTCATGTTGCCGCCGACCGAGTCACCGGCCACCGCCATCCGCGAGCCGTCCAGGTCCTTGGTCGCCCCCTGCTCCGCGACCCACCGGGCGACCGCGTAGTTCTGCTCGATGGCCACGGGGTAGCGGGCCTCGGGGGAGAGGTCGTACTCGGGGAAGACCACCGCGGCCCGCGCGCCCACGGCGAGTTCGCGCACCAGGCGGTCGTGGGTGTGGGCATTGCCGAACACCCAGCCGGCGCCGTGCACGTAGAGGATGACCGGGAGGCTGCCCGAGGAGCCGGCGGGCCGCACGATCCGCGCCCGGACGCTGCCCGTGGGCCCGCCCGAGACGGTGATCCACTCCTCGTCGACCGCCGGTTTCCCGACGTCCCCCGACTGCACCTCGTCGACCGCCTTGCGGCCCTCCGCGGGCGGCAGGTCGAACAGGAACGGCGGCTTCGCGGTCGCCGCCGCGAACTCGGCCGCCGCGGGCTCCAGTACCGGCTGCGGGGGCGCTACGGCATCGGACATCGATTCTCCTCGCACATCTTTGGACCGCCGGACCGGTGGGCGGACGGCCGACGTTCCCACCCTGCACGGTTTTCGAGGGTGCCGCACGCGGAGCGCCCGCCGGGGAATCCCGCCCCGCCCGGAGGCGGGACGGGATTCGGCGCCGGGAAAAGGGCGTGATCCGGTGGCACGGGGGCGGCAGAGTGTGCGCATGGAATTCCTCTGCCACCACCGCGACCGGTCCGGCTCCCTGGCGCTGCGCATGGCGTTGCTCGAAGAACACTGGTCCTACATGGACCGGTTCGACAAGGAGATGATCGCCCGTGGCCCGACGCTCGCCGGGGACGGCGCGACGCCCACCGGCAGCGTGCACATCCTGGACCTGCCGGACGCGGCGACGGCCCGCGCGTTCGCGTTCGACGAGCCCGGCTACCAGGCGGGCGTGTACCGGGACGTGCTGCTGCGGCGCTGGCGCAATCTGCTCGGACGTACCATGTGGGACTTCCCCGGCGGCCCCACCGACGGCGACGGCTACCTGGTGCTGGGCCTCGGCGGGGGCGAGGCCGCCGACCTCACGGTCCCGGACGGGCGCGGCGACGGCCTGATCGCCTACGGCCCCCTGCTCTCCGACGACGCCTCCGCCTGGCTGGGCACGGCGGCCCTGCTCCGGGCCCCCGGTCCGGCCGCCGCCCGCGCCCTGCTGACCGAGGAGAATTACGCCGGGATCGAGGTCCACGCCTGGCGGTTCGGCGGCCGTCCGGAGTGACGCCCCCTACGCGTCGGCCGGTGCGGCCGGGGCGGCCGGCGTGGCCGGCCGGCGGCGTGTCCGCAGCCGGCCGACGAGGAGGGCGGTCACCGCCGCGAGGACGATCAGCGGCATCTGGTTGTACGCGTCGCGGCCCAGCAGCAGCACGGCCAGGACGCAGCTGGTGAGGGGCAGCCTGGTGATGACGGTCGTCGACGCGGAGACGCCCAGCGCGAACGCGGGGGCGGTCCCGAGCCCCGGCAGCCCCGCGCAGGCCAGCCCGGTCGCCACCCCGATCAGCACGGCCGGGAAGATCGGGCCGCCGCGCAGGCTCCCCAGGCTGATGCCCCAGGCCAGCGCCTTGCACAGGATCAGCGCCACCAGTGTGAGCACCGGCCACCCGTGCGGGTTCTCGGCCAGCTCCCCGAGCATCATCTGCCCGGACAGCGCCGCCTCCTCCGGGGAGCGGCCGGTCAGCAGGGCGTACGCCGTCAGGCACACCCCGACGGCGACGGCGCACACCACGGTGCGCACCGCCGTGCCGCGCGCGGAGGTCCAGCGGAGGGTGCGCTCGCCGACTCCGTGGGCCACCGAGACGACGACGGCGACCAGCGCGGCCGCGGGCAGCCCCCACAGGAAGTCGCCCGCGTCCGGGATGGTGTCCGGCGGCACCCTCGGCAGCCCGAGGGCGCCGATCGACAGCCCGGTCCACTGGCCGAACCCGGTGAACACGAGCGCGCCGGCCCCGCTCGCGGCGAGGCAGGGCAGCAGCAGTACGACGAGGCGGGGCCCGGCGAGCCCGGCGGCCTCCATGACCATGACGGCGGCCACCACCGGGCCGCCCAGGATGGTGGAGATGGCCGCCGTGGAACCCGCGGTGGCCACGACCGACGCCGAGGCGGCGTCCGCCGGGTGCCGCCGCAGCGTCCGCACCCCGAGCAGGGCGAGCCCGGACCCGACCGCCATCAGCGGCGCCTCGGGGCCGAGGGCCACACCCAGCGGAAGCGTGAGGACCGCGGCCAGCACCACGCCCGGCAGGGCGCGGGGGCCGATGGGGTCCCCGCCCAGGCCGTGCACCGGGATGTGCCCGCCGGCGCCGGGCAGCCGGGTGACGATCGGAGCGAGGATCAGTCCGGCCAGCGCCAGCGAGGGCAGCGCCCACCACCAGGGGGCCCGCCCCAGCCCGAGCGCGTGCGGCAGCTCCTGCCACACCTGGTGCTCGAGCCAGTGCTGGATGCTGACGAAGAAGAAGCTGGCGAGCGCGATGGGCACACCGAGGCACAGCGAGAGCGCCAGCAGCCGGAGATAGCCGCGGCTCAGCAGCGTCCGCGCCGGGTCGTCGGCCGCGGGGGACTGCCCGACCGTGCCGCTCACGCCCGTTCCACCTCCACCGCCCATGGCGCCCTCGGACGGCGTTCGGCAACGCACCGGGCGGGCTTCAGTAAACGACCGCCGCCCCCGCCCCGCATCTCGGCGGGCGTCTGATCAGCCCAAGGACCCGGGCGCGACGGCTTCCTCCAGCGCCAGCCGCATGAGGGTCAGGTCGAGCCGGCGACCGAACTTGATCCCGGCCTCCCGGACCGTACCGGCGTGCTCGAACCCGAAGCGCTCGTGGAGCCGTACCGAGGCGGCGTTGCCCGACTCGATACCGGCGATCACGAGGTGGTGACCCGCCGCGCGTGCCGCCGTGACGAGAGTGGCCAGCAGTGAGGAGCCGATGCCGAGCCCGTGCCGGCCCTCGCGGACGTAGACCGAGTCCTCCACCGTGTGCCGGTAGCCCTCCAGGTCCCGCCAGGGCGCGAACACCGCGAACCCCACCACCTCGCCGGCCGCCTCGGCCACGAACGCCGAACCGCGTTCCAGATGCCGCGCCAGCCAGGCCGCGCCCTCGGCGGCCGACTGCGGGATCTCCGTCCACAGGGCCGTCGAGTGCTCGATCGCGTGGTTGCGGATCGCGCGTACCGCCTCCGCATCACCGGCGCATGCCGGGCGCACGGTCACCGCACGATCTCTCTCATATATTGGAAGCATGTCCAACATAGTAGATCCCCTGGTCGGGAGGATCGCGGCCCGGATCCGCGCCGAGCGGGAACGGCGCGGCTGGACCCTGGCCCAACTGGCGGAGGCGTCCGGGGTCTCCCGCGCCATGATCAACCGGATCGAGCGCGGTGAGAGCAGCCCCACGGCCGTCGTGCTCGGCAAGCTCTCCGCCGCCTTCGAGCTGAGCGTCGCCTCGCTGCTCGCCCTCGCGGAGGGCGCACCGCCGCGGACCGCGGAGGAAGCCGGCGTGCGCCGGCGGACCGAGGCGCCCGAATGGCAGGACCCCGCCACCGGCTACCGGCGGCGCCAGATCACCGGAGCGCGCTTCCCCGCGGAGGTCGCCGAGGTCCGGCTGCCCGCCGGGGCGCGGGTGCCCTACCCGGCCGCGGCCTTCGCCTTCGTACGCCAGGTCGTCTGGGTCCTCGACGGCCGCCTGACCTTCCACGACGGAGCGGAGGTCCACGAACTCGGCCCGGGGGACACCCTCGAACTCGGCGATCCCGCCCCGCGCGTCTTCGCCAACACCACCGGCGCCGAGTGCCGCTACGCCGTCATCCTGGCCCGCGGCTCCCGGCCCTGATCCGCGCGGGTCAGTCCTCGCCGTGCTGGCGGCGGATCCGGGCGGCCACCTCGTTCTGCTCCGTCTCCCACCAGGGCCGTACCCGTACGGCCTCGGCCGCCTCGGACGGGGCCGCCGCGCGGCCGGGCGCGGACACGGGGGACACGACGGGCGTGAGGTCCCGGTCCAGCCGCCGGTCAAGGGCCGCGCTCTGGACGCGCTCGGCACGCGCCCACTGCACCAGGATCGCCAGCAGGAAGGGCAGCGCGACCAGCTCGGCGATGCTCAGCATGGCGCCGCCGCCGATCTGCTGGTCGTGCCGCACGTCCGGCGACCAGGCGGGGGCGTGGTGCAGGTACCAGGCCCCGGCGATCAGCGTGCCGTGGGTCATCACCACCAGACCGGGGACCGCGTCGATGACGCTGTCCAGGAACACCAGCGCCGCGCGCACCGGGTGGCTGCACCACCGGGGCAGCGCCTCCTCCCGGGTGAGGACCGGTACGACGAACAGGCAGCCGGTCACCAGCAGGTGCAGGTACAACAGCTCGTGCAACCAGCCGACGCGCAGGGCGGTGGCGAAGTACGGCGTGAAGTAGACCGTCAGCTCGGTTCCCAGCACCAGGGCCGTGCTGACCAGCGGGAAGGTGAGCAGTCGCACGACCCGTCCGCTCATCGTCCTGCGCACCCGCCCGGCGCCCTCGCCGGGCAGCGCCTCGATGGCGAGCCGCAGTGGATCGCCCAGGGCCAGGCCCAGCGGGGTGATGAGGTCCAGCAGCACGTTCTGCACCGCGGCCGGCCAGAACAGCACATGGTCGTAGACGGCAAGACTCGACATGGTGGCCACCGCGAGCCCGCCGAGCCCCAGCAGGGTGAACGCGAGGGTCCGGCCCGGCGACCAGGTCCCGCCCGCCCGGCGCACCCGGAGCACGCCCCAGCCGTACAGGCCGCCCAGGAGCGCGATCAGGATCAGCGCGGGCACGTCGAGCTGCCACGATCCCACCGCGCGTGCGGGTGTCAGCTCCGGCAGGCTGCCGACCGCCACGGCGGCCGTCGCGTGACCAGACATGGAAAAGCTTCCTCCACCTGCCTATAGGGAGCACACCGGACGACAGGTGACAGTAGCCGCTGACGGCGGGCGCCCCGTCGGCAGGGTCGGCCTCAGCGGGCCAGCCGGCCGGACGTGCTGAAGCGGGCCGCGCGACGCCGCAGATGGCGGTGACCGGCCTCGGCGCGCGGGCCGACCTCACGGGGCCGGGTCCGGTAGAAGAGGCGCTTGCCCACCTCCACCAGGGCGAGATAGCAGAGCACCATCCCGGCCAGCGCGGCGAAGTAGCCGAGGGGGAGCCGCTGGAAACCCAGGGTGGGCGCGAGCGGGGTGACCGGCAGCAGGGCACCCACCACGACCACCGACAGCGTGGTCAGCACCAGCGGCAGACTCGCCCGGCTGCGCCAGAACGGGCTGCGCCGGGTCCGGATCGCGAAGATGACCAGCGTCTGGGTGGCGAGGGACTCCACGAACCAGCCGGTGCGGAACTGCGCGGGCCCGGCGTGGAAGACCCACAGCATCACGCCGAAGGTGGCGAAGTCGAACAGCGAGCTGATCGGGCCGAAGCACAGCATGAACCGGCGGATGAAGGAGATGTCCCAGTGCGCCGGGCGGCGTACCTGCTCCTCGTCCACCTCGTCGGTGGGAATGGCCAGCTGGCTGGTGTCGTACAACAGGTTGTTCAGCAGGATCTGCGAGGGCAGCATCGGCAGGAAGCTCAGGAACAGCGAGGCGCCGGCGGCGCTGAACATGTTGCCGAAGTTGCTGGACGTCCCCATCAGCACGTACTTGATCGTGTTCGCGAAGATGCGCCGCCCCTCGGCGACCCCGTCCGCGAGCACCCCGAGGCTCTTCTCCAGCAGGATGATGTCCGCCGCGTCCTTGGCGACATCGGTGGCCGAGTCCACCGAGATGCCCACATCGGCCGCGTGCAGGGCGAGCGCGTCGTTGACGCCGTCACCCAGGAAGGCGACATCGCCGCCGGTGCCCCGCTGCAGGCGGACGATCCGCGCCTTCTGCTCGGGACTCACCCGCGCGAACACCGTCGTGCGCGCGATCGCCGCGGTCAGCCCGACGTCGTCCAGACCGTCCAGCTCCGCTCCGGTGAGGGCCGTGACCTCGCCGAGCCCCAGATCGCGGCACACCTTCACCGCCACCGCGGCGTTGTCCCCGGTCACGATCTTCACGTCGATCCCGAGCCCGGCCAGCCGCTCCAGCGCCGCCGCCGCGTCCGGCTTCGGCGGGTCGAGGAAGACCAGCAGCCCGGCGAGGCACAGCCCCCGTTCGTCGTCGGCGGTGGGCGCCGCGGCGGCCGGCAGCGGGCGGGTGGCGACGGCCACCACCCGGTTGCCCGCCGCGAACTCCGCGTCGAGCCGCCGCCGCGCCTCCCGCGGAACCCGCGTACAGCGCTCCAGTACGGCCTCCGGGGCGCCTTTCGTCACCAGCAGCGCGGCGCCCGAGGCGTCGGTGACGGTCACGGAGACCAGCCGCCGCTCGTGGTCGAACGGCAGCAGTCCCGCCTTGGCGCACCCGGCCACGGCGGCGCGCTGGGCGTCGGCCGCCGGGGAGTTCCACAGCGCGGCGTCCAGGGGGTTGCCGCCCACCGCCCGTCCCTGGTCGAACTCCGTCTCCGTGCACAGCAGTCCCCACCGCAGCACCTCCTGCGCGCCGGCGTCGCCCAATGGCACCGACCGCATGAACTCGATGCGGCCGAGGGTCAGGGTGCCGGTCTTGTCGGTGAACAGGACGTCCACGTCCCCGAGATCCTCGATACACACCAGCCGCTTGACCAGCACCTTCAACCGGCTCAGCCGCCGTGAGCCGGCCGCGAGACTGGTGGAGACCACCGCCGGAAGCAGCTGTGGGGTGATGCCGACCGCGATCGCCAGGGAGAACAGCAGCGCGTCGATGAGCGGCTTGTGCAGCACCACGTTGATCACGAAGATCGTCGTGGTGAGCACTCCGGCGACGTACACCAGCAGCATGGAGAACCGCCGCAGCCCCACCTGGAACTCGGTCTCCAGCTGGTGCTCCCCTAGCCCGGCCGCGATCGCACCGAACTCGGTACGCGGCCCGGTCGCGACCACCACCCCGCGCCCGCTGCCCGCGTGCACCACGCTGCCCATCAGCGCGCACCCGGTCAGCTCCGCCAGCGCGGCCCCGGCGGGCACGGTCGCCGTGTCCTTGGCGACCGGCAGGGACTCACCGGTCAGCGCCGACTCGTCGCAGCTCAGCTCGGTCACCGACAGCAGCCGCAGATCCGCGGGCACCACATCGCCGAGCCGCAGGTCCACCACGTCCCCCGGGACCAGCCGGGTGACGTCGACCTCCAGAGGCCGGCCGTCGCGCAGCACCAGCACCTGGTGCCGGATGCGGGCGTGCAGCGACTCGGCGGTCCGCTCCGCCCGGTACTCGTTGGCGAAACCGAGGCCGACCGAGAGCGCCACGATCACCGCGATGATCACGGCGTCGCTGCGTTCGCCCACGAAGTACGACACGACGGCGGCGGCCAGCAGCAGACCGAGCAGCGGGGAGCGCACCTGGTGCCAGAGGACCAGCGGACCACGTGCCCGGTGCGAGCGGACCGCGTTCGGCCCCCAGCGCTCCAGCCGCCGGGCCGCCTCCTGCTCGGCCAGCCCGGTCGGTGCCACCTCCAGCTCGCGCAGCACGTCCTCACGGGGCCGTGCGGCGGCCGCGCCGATCCCGCTCGCGGCACCGGGCCCGGCCCCCACGGCCGTGGTCACCATGACCGGCCGCCGAAGCCGGCGCTGCTGGGGTGATGCATGGCGAGAACGCTCCTGCCCGACCGGACGCCCGGCCTTCCGGCCGCTCGGTCACCAGTCTCCGCGTCCGCCCCGCGGTCGCCACGGGGCCGTTCGGTCCAACTCCGGGCGACTCGACGCCCCGCCGCCGGGCCGGGCTGCGGCAGGATGGGGCGGTGCCGACCAACTCGAGCAAAGCGGACCGGATAGAACTGACCGAGGGTGAACTGCGGGAGATCACGGGCTACGCGGCCGACTGCGCCGACCGGGTCCTGCACCTGTTCGAACAGAGCCTTCCCGACGACACGCGGCCCCGCGAGGCCGTCGAGGGGGCCCGCGCCTTCGCGGGCGGCGGCCGCCGCACCCAGGCGCTGCGGCTGAGCGGCTTCGCGGCGTTCCGCGCGGCACGCGAGCCCGCCTCACCGGCCGCCGCCGACGCCGCCCGCGCGGCGAGCCACGCGGCGGGCGCCGCCTTCCTCCACCCCCTCGCCGACGCCTATCAGGTCAGACACATCCTCGGCGCGGCGGCCCACGCCGCCCGCGCGATGGAACTGGCGGCGGCCGAGGACCCGGCCGTCGCGGCCGACGCCCTCGCCTGGGCGCACGAACACGCCCCGGCCGCCGTCGGCACCGTCCTCGGCCGCCTGCCCGCGGCTCCCGCCGGGGGCGGCCGCGTGGGCGAGTACCTGCGCGGCCTGGACGCCGCGCTGCGCGCCTGAGCGGGGCCCGGCGGCGAGCACCGCGCCGGCCTCGCGGCCCGGCGCGGGCGGGCGTCCCGGGGCGGGCCCGGAGCCGGTCACCCGGCCCGACAGGGCGCGTCCCGCCGCTCAGCCCGCCTCGCGGTGCAGCACTCGGCGTGCCGCCTCGGCCTCGGCCGCCGGCGGGGACAGTTCGTCCAGGGTGTCGAGTTCGTCGTCGGACTCCAGTTCCCGCTCCCAGGCCGCGGCCAGCTGCTCCTGTTCGGCGCGTGGCTTCGCGCCGATGGCCTCCCGCTGCCCGGGGTCCAGAGCCGCCATGAATCGTCCGATCGCGTCCGTCGGCATGCCGTGCTCCTTGTCGCGCAGAACTGCCGGTCTCAGCCCAGCATGGCCAATGGTCCGGGCGCCCGCCTCTCGGCGGCCGGTCAGGCGGTCAGCTCCGTGCGCGCCGGCGCCGAGGTGGCGAGCTCGTGCCGGATGAACCACTCCGTGCCCATCAGCCGCTTCCGCTCGGACGCCGTGAGACGGGCGATCAGACCCGGTACGGCCCCGCGCTCCACCTCGGAGCGGTGCGCCAGCACGGCGGCGATCTTCCGCTCCAGCCAGGGGCCGGCGTCGACCGTCGCCGTGACCTGCTCGTCCGGCACGCTGTACGCCGTCTTGCGCTCCCCGACCACCTCCCGCAGCGCCGGCACGGCCGAGTGCGGATGGGTCGCCAGGTACAGGGCGCGCGGCTGCCAGGACGGGCCGGCGTCCGGATGGAACCCCGCCAGCCCGGCGGCCTGGGCGGCGAGCACCGTCACCCGGTGGGTGTGCACATGATCCGGGTGCCCCGTCACCCCGCCGTACGCGTCGTGCGTGACGACGATCTCCGGGCGGAACGCGCGGATGTGCGCCACCAGCCGCCGTACCGCCTCGTCCAGCGGCGCGTCGCACAGCCGCGCGCGGCCCGGCGCCGACCCCGGCACCCGCGCGTCGGCGTACCCCAGCAACCGGGGCTCCCCGGCGCCGAGGATGCGCAACGCCTCGGCCAGTTCCCCGGCTCGCCCGGTGCCCGCGGCCCATGTCGACGTGACGACCCCGGTACGGGCGCCCGCGGCCGCGTGCCGGGCCAGCACCCCGCCCGCCGACAGGGACTCGTCGTCCGGGTGGGCGAACACCGCGAGCAGACTCGGCAAGGACACGGGCGGACCGCCTTCGGCACGGGGACCTGGAGGACGGCTCACAACGGTCGCGCGTACGCCGTCCGTCCGCCACCATACGGACGGCTCACGGTCAGGTCGCTCACCTCGAACGACATCTCGTCCGTCCCCGGCTCCGGCTGCGGGTGGTAGCGCCCGGCGCACACCGAGAGGCCGACGATGAGATGGGCCCGCCAGGCCTGCCCCACGCCCCGGTGGTCCGCGAAGACCGAGGCGCCGTTCAGCGACCAGATCACACAGCGCGGCCCGAACTCGGTCCGCAGAGCCACCCAGGCGCCGGGGCGGACCGCCTCGTCGTGGAGGTAGCAACTGGCGCTGCGTACACGGTTGGTGAACTCCAGATGGTCGGGGTTGTCCACGTGGTACTCGAACACGTCCACCCCCTGGCCGCCGTCCCGCCAGGTCCTGATCGCCGGCCAGGCGCCGGTCTCCCGGGGCAGCCGCACCCGTGCCTCCAGCACATCGCCCGGCCGCACGGTGAACCCCTCCCGGCTGCCCTCCGTCGTCAGCAGCCCGGTGTCCCAGCGGCCGTCCGCCCGGCGGGTGGCCCGGAAGACCCCCGAACGGCAGTGGCCCGGATCGGCCGCCAGCCGGTCCAGCCGGTCCTCGTCCGGATGGGCCGGGCCGCCGCCCGGGAACGCCCGCGAACGGCCCGCGACCCACTGGGCCGTGGAGGTGAAGTCCGCCGTGAACACCACGTCGGTCGCGGCCGGGAAACGCGGGGCGCCGGACAGCGGGTCGCCCCGCGGCGGTTCGTCCATGTTCATCTCCATGACCGATGTCTCACCGCCCGCGGGCCGGTCATGCGCCCGGACCACGACTCCTGGCCGGATACACCCATCCGGGTGAGCGGCCGGTGTGCCCGCCGCGGACACCGGCCCCCTGGTGGGCCGCGTGACGGACGTGGTGCCGGCGGACCCGGACCGTCCGTGCGGCTACTGGCCGGCCACCTCGTCCAGCTCGGCCAGTCCCTCCGGGCGCCGCCCCCGGGGCTGCTGCGGCTCCGGCCGCACCGGCGAGGGCGGGACCGGGCGGTCCTGCGGAGCGTCGACGGCCAGGGTGACCGGATCGCCGTGGTGCAGGACCGTCACGGGGTCGCCCTCCACCAGCCGGTAGCGCACCCGCTGGGGGCCGATGTCCACCTTCAGCCGGCGCCCGCGCACCTGCACCGTGAACACCACCCGGGACAGCGCCTCGGGCAGCCGCGGCGCGAAGCCGAGCACATCGGGCCGCTCGTCCTCGCCGAGGTGCCAGCGCAGGCCCCCGAAACCGCCGACGACGGCGATCCACGTCCCGGCGAGGGAGGCGATGTGCAGCCCGTCACGGGTGTTGTGCTCCAGATCGTCCAGGTCCATCAGGGCGGCTTCGGCGAGATAGGCGTACGCCAGCCTCAGGTGCCCGGTATCGGCGGCGAGCACCGCCTGGCAGCACGCCGACAGGGAGGAGTCGCGCACCGTCAGCGCCTCGTAGTAGGCGAAGTTGCGCGCCTTGTCCTCCTCGGTGAACGCGTACGGGCACTCCAGCATCGCCAGCACCACGTCGGCCTGCTTCACCACCTGCTTGCGGTACAGGTCGAAATAGGGGTAGTTGAGCAGGAGCGGATAGTTCTCGGGAGGGGTGCCCTCGAAGTCCCAGCGCTGGAAGTGCGTGTAGCCGGCGGACTGTTCGTGCACGCCCAGGGCCTCGTTGTACGGGATCGCCATCCGGGCCGCCGCGTCCCGCCAGGTCGCGGCCTCCTCGTCGTCCACGCCGAGTTCGTCGGCCCGGTCCGGGTGGCGGATGGCGACGTCGGCCGCCGCCAGCAGGTTCTGCCGGGCCATCAGGTTGGTGTAGAGGTTGTCCCGGGCGATGGCGCTGTACTCGTCGGGCCCGGTGACCCCGTCGATGTGGAAGACGCCCTCCGGGTCGTGGTGGCCGACGGAGCGCCACAGCCGGGCGGTGTCCACCAGGATGTCGAAGCCCTCCGCGCGCTCGAACTCCTCGTCACCGGTCGCCGCGATGTACCGGACCGTGGCCAGCGCGATGTCGGCGTTGATGTGGAACGCGGCGGTCCCGGCAGGCCAGTAGGCGGAGCACTCGGCGCCGTCGATGGTCCGCCACGGGAACACCGCTCCCTCCAGCCCCAGCTGGCGGGCGCGTTCGCGGGCCGCGGGCAGGGTGCTGTGCCGCCAGCGCAGGGCCGACGCCACGGTCTCGGGCGCGGTGAACGTCAGCACCGGCATCACGTACGACTCGCTGTCCCAGAAGGAGTGCCCGTCGTACCCGGTCCCGGTCAGCCCCTTCGCGGGGATCGCCCGGTTCTCCCCGCGCGCCGCCGCCTGGAGCACATGGAAGAGCGCGAACCGCACCGCCTGCTGGATCTGCGCGTCGCCCTCCACCTCGACGTCCGCGCCCGCCCAGAACGCGTCCAGATAGGCCCGCTGCTCGGCGACCAGACCGTCCCAGCCGGTGCTGACGGCGACCGCCACCGCGCCGTCCACCTGGTCGTGCATGCTCGGCAGCGAACGCTCGCCGGACCAGCCGTAGGCCACGAACTTGACCAGCCGCAGCGGCTGTCCGGGCGTGAGGTCCGCGGTCACCGTCAGCCGGCTGACATCCGGCTCGCACTGCGCCGACCAGCGGGTGTTGTCGGGTCCTTCCACGGTGTGGTCGGCCGCCGCGCCCACCCGCAGCCCGCTGCGGTCGGTGCGGTGCACCAGGCGCAGCCGGGTCTCCTCGGCGTAGTGCTCCTCCGGCGTCAGCGGCGACTCGGTCGCGGCGGCGACCCGGGGATCGCCCTCCACGTGCGGGAGTTGCTCATTGGCGACCAGTTCGGACTGGATGGCGACCGAGGCCGGGCCGTCCTCCGGCTCCACCTCGTAGACGACGGCGGCCACCGCGCGCTGGGTGAAGGACACCAGCCGCCGCGAGGTGATGCGGACCGTGCGGCCGCCGGGCGAGGTCCAGCGGGCGGTGCGGCTGAGCACACCGGTCCGGAAGTCCAGTACCCGCTCGTGGGACAGCAGTCGGCCGTAGCGCAGATCGTACGGGTGGTCGTCCACCAGCAGCCGGATGACCTTGCCGTCGGTGACGTTGATCGCCGTCTGGCCGGACTCGGGATAGCCGTAGCCGGCCTCCGCGTACGGCAGGGGATGCCGCTCGTAGACCCCGTTGAGATAGGCGCCGGGCAGCCCGTGCGGCTCGCCCTCGTCCAGGTTGCCGCGCCAGCCGACATGCCCGTTGGACAGCGCGAACACCGATTCGCTCTGCGCGAGCACATCGAGGTTCAGATCGGTCTCGCGCAGGGACCACGGCTCGACGGTGTAGCTGGGATGTGTGATCACGGCGACTCCAGGAGTTCCGCCAGGTCGCGTACGACGACGTCGGCGCCGTGCGTCCGGAGCTGCTCGGCCTGCCCCACCCGGTCCACCCCCACGACCAGCCCGAACCGTCCCGCCCGCCCGGCCTCGACGCCGGCCAGCGCGTCCTCGAACACGGCCGCCGCGCCGGGCTCCACGGACAGTTCCCGTGCCGCCTCCAGATAGGTGTCCGGAGCGGGCTTGCCGCGCAACCGCCGCTCGCGGGTCACCACCCCGTCGACCCGTTCGTCGAACAGGTCCGCGATACCGGCCGCGGCCAGCACGTCCCGGGCGTTCGCGCTGGACGACACCACCGCGCAGGCCAGACCGGCCGCGCGGACCTCGTGCAGAAAGCGGACCGAACCCTCGTACGGCTCCACGCCGTCCTCCCGGATCCGGCGCAGCACCAGCTCGTTCTTGCGGGCGCCCAGCGCCCGCACCGTCTCGGCGTCCGGCGGATCCTCGGGAGAACCCTCGGGCAACCGCACCCCGCGCGCCGCGAGGAACGTCCGCACCCCGTCCGCCCTGGGCCGCCCGTCCACGTACTCGTCGTAGTCCCGCACCGGGTCGAAGGGCACGAACTCCGTTCCCTCCCGCCG
Source organism: Streptomyces malaysiense (assembly GCF_000980885.2). Taxonomy (GTDB): domain Bacteria; phylum Actinomycetota; class Actinomycetes; order Streptomycetales; family Streptomycetaceae; genus Streptomyces; species Streptomyces malaysiense. Next base: position 93,049 of record NZ_LBDA02000012.1, read on the forward strand.
CGCGCGTTCTCGCAGATAGGCGTCGAACATCTCCTTCCAGGCCGCCGCGTGCACCTTGGCGGTCTGGGTGAGCACCCCGTCGAGATCGAACAGACAGGCGCGTACGTGTGCGGGAAGCCGGGGCATGCTCCGAGACTAGGAGCCACCGGTGACCGACGCGTGGGGACGGCGGTCCGGCGCGCCGGAAGGCACCCGCTCGGTGGAGGCGTGCGCCGGGGCGCGTGACAGGATGCGCGGATCATGACTGCTGACTGGTACGTCCTCATCGAGGAAGACATACGGAAGACCAGGCGTGTGCAGGCCGTCGAGTTCAGGCTGCACCACTGGAAGCTGGCGGCCGCGCACCGCGTCACGGGGGACGAGGGGAGGATCGCCGCCGTGGCCGAGGACGCGGCGCTGCACTACATGCCGACCACCCTGACCCGGTACGCCAGACCGGGGGACCGGCCCGCACGGCACGCCTTTCTCGCCCAGGACGGTTCCTGGGTGGTCCTCGTCGGGCTGCGCGGACATCAGTGCCACATACGGGTGAGCACCGCCCGGCTCATGCATGTGCACGAGGAGGAGGAGGTCCCGCCGAAGACTCTCAAGGAGTCGCTCCGCGACGCGTGGCAGGGGCCGCCGGCCCCGGAGCGCCCCTGGTCGCCACCGGCGGCGGAGGACTGAACGCGGACCGTACCGGCGGAGAGGGCAGGATTTGAACCTGCGTGGACCCCTTGGGGATCCGACCTTGAGGCGAGCTCGCTGGTCCCCGATAAGCCACTCCGGGCACCTCTCCTTGTTCCCGGTCCGGGATGGTGCCCCGTTCCGTTCACAAGAAGAGGATGGCAGCGGCCCCTGACGGGCTGCTGACGTGTCCCTGACGCGGCCGCGGACGGCGGGAAACCGGAAGCCCCCGGCCGGCTACCGCGCGACGAGGGCCTTTCCGTACACCGTGGAACTGCGCCGCACCGTCATCCCGATCCGCTCGTACAGCGGCAGCGCCCCCGTGTCCGAATGCGTCCACAGGACGCAACTCCGCTTCCCCTGGCGGTAGAAGGCGCGGAACGCCTCTTGCAGCAGCAGCCGCGCGATACCCCGGTTGCGCTGATCACGGCGGACCGCGACCCGCTCGACGTACCCCTCGCCACCGTCCGGGGCCCCCGGCGCGGGAGCCGCGGCCACCCCGGCGTCCACCTCTCCGTCGGTCCCCGGATCCAGGGCCAGTACCGCACCGACCAGCCGGCCGTCCACGAAGGCGAGCGGTGACGCCGCCGGCGCGAACGTCGCCCGGCCGACCGTGTGCCGCGCCCACTCGGCGTACGGCTTCCGGCGCTGCTGCCACTCGTCGAACGCGTCCTCGGTGAGCCGGTAGGCGGCCTCCTCGTCGCCCGCGCGGAACGCCCGCACCGTGATCCCCGAAGGCGGCTCCGGCACCACCGGTTCGTGCGGCATCGGCATCTCCAGCAGCCACTCGGTGACCATCCTGACGTACCCGCCGGAGCGCAGCAGCGCGGTGGCGGCGAGATCACTGTCGGAGATCGTCTGGGCCAGTCGGTCGCCGCCCAGTTCGCGGGCCCGCGCCTCGGTCCAGGCGAGCAGGGCGGCGCCGAGCCCCCGCCCCCGGTGCCCGGGGTGCACATGGACGGTGGCTCGCCGCCCCCGCACCCATCCCCATGCCGCCGGGTCCCCGGCACGGTCCGTGACCAGCACCGTGTCACACGCCGGCTCGCCCTGGGCCCCGCCGAGGTCGGCCGCGATGCGGTCCGCGCCGGTCGTGACCCGGCCGTGCAGCGCGCACTCGCCCGCGCCGACCAGGCGGTGCACCGCGTCGGTGTCGGTGGTGGTGGCGGGGCGGACTCGATAGCCGGCCGGCCATGTTCCAGCGGAAGGATCAGCCATGGGTGAACCCTGCACCGGCACACCCCACCGGAAACAGGGGGAAGGCCCCCGGCCGGCGGTGACGCCGGTCAGGGGCCCTTTGACGCCCGAACGGTCGGGGTGCGTCAGCCGTCGTTCTCCGACGACGGGAGGTACGCGCCCGGGACGTCGTTTGGCGCGTACAGCTTCTTCTCACCCGGGTACGGCTTGGCCCAGTTGTGGGTCTGGTACCACGTGTAGTGGTTCATCTGGGCCGGGTTGGCGTAGTCGGGCACCGCGTTCGGCCCGGTCAGCCGCTGCTCGGACTTCCACCTGTCCCACTGCGCCGCGAGCGGCTTCTCGGCCGCCGGCACCTTCGAGGCCGGCACCGCGGCGGCCTTCGGGTCCTGCGGCGCCGGGGTGTCCACACCGCAGGACGGCGGGGTGCTCAGGCCGTCGGTCAGCGACGTCCGGTTGGGCAGCGCCGTGAACGGCGTGTAGTCCGGATGACCGGTGAACGCCCTGGTCATCGGCGTGGCCGCGCTGTCCTTCTGGTTCATCGGGTGGATCCCGAGGATCTGCTCGATGGTGCGGATCACCGTGATCTGCGTGTAGTAGTGGCTGTCGACCCCGCCGTGCTGCGACCAGGGGCTGATGATCTGGATCGGGGCACGGTGGCCGTCGACGTGGTCGAGACCCGCCTGGGAGTCGTCCTCGACGACGAAGATCGCCGAGTCCTTCCAGTACTTGCTGTGCGAGATCTGGTCCACGATCCTGCCGGTGGCGAGGTCGTTGTCGGCGACCTGCGCGGCGGCGCTCGCCGGACCACCGGTGTGGTCGCTGGAGAGCCAGAACATGTTCAGGTCCGCCGGACCGTTCTTCTCGAAGTCCTGCTTCCAGATCTGGTACCGGTAGACGTCCGGCACGCTGGTGTCGAACTTCGCGAAGCCGTGCACCGACACGTCGTTGAGCGACGGGATCGGCGAGGACGAGTTCAGGGTGTAGGCGGAGCCCTGCCCCGTCGCCTCCATGTTCTTGGCGTCGCAGTACAGGTTCTGCCAGCTGGAGCCCGGCGGCTTCGTCAGGAACTGCTGGAACTCGCCGAAGTCCCGCACCGACTTGCCCGCCGCCTGCGCACCCGTCCACAGGAACCCGGACCGCTGGTGGCCGAGGGCGTCGTCCTCGGTGTCGTAACTGCGCGCGTACTCACCGGCGGAGGACTCGGTGTACTCCGGATTGTCCGCCTGCATCAGCCAGTTGTGGCCCTCGGCGGAGTTGGTGCCGATGTCGTACAGGTTGTCGTACAGGCCGAACTGCGAGGCCATCGCGTGCTGATTGGGCGTGACGTTCTCGCCGAACTCCGTCAGCGACGGATCGCCGTTGCCCTCGGGCATGTCGCCGAGCACCTGGTCGTAGGTGCGGTTCTCCTTGACGATCAGGAAGACGTGCTTGATCGTCGACGGGTCGCCGAGGCGGGCCGGGACCGGCACCGGCCTGGCCCGGTTCCCGCCCTTGGCGAACCTCACCGACCCGGGGGTCCAGCCGTTCTGCCGGAACACCTTGTACGTTTGGGCCCGGATCACGCTGTCGTCGGGCAGCGTGAAGCGCTGCACGCTCGACGTGGTGTCGTGGGTGCCGTGCCCGGCGCTGGTGGTGGGACGCAGCGCGTCGATACCGCGGGTGTTGGAGACCACCACCTGCTTGCCGACGCCGGCGATCTCCGAGGGGAAGTAGTCCGTCGGCAGCAGACCGATGTAACTCACCGGCTCCAGCGGGCTTTTGTAGCGGTAGACCGCGACCGCGTCGGCCCGGCCGAGCGTCACCAGCAGATGCCCGTCGTCGGTGAGGGTCACCGCGTCGGGCTCGTAGCCCACCGACGCCTCCGGCCACGGCTGGGTGGAGATCGTCTGGACGACCTTGTCGTCGGACGTGTCGATGACCGACACGTCGTTGGTCGCCGTGTCGGTGACGAACAGCGCGCCCTTCTTCGCGTACATGGCGGTCGGGTGCAGTCCGACGTCGATGCTGCTCGCGGCGTCGGCCGGGTGCGCCAGGTCGATGACGCTGACCGTGCCGGTGGTGGTGGCGCCGGTCTTCGGGTCGGCCGGCACCTGGGTGCCGTACGAGTTGATGGTGGTGTCGCCGGCCCTCGCCGGCCGCCCGCCCTCGTTGCTCACGTACAGTTTGTCGCCGACCTGCACCAGGTCGCGCGGGGCGTTGCCGACGGGCCAGCTCTGCTCGATGCTCCCGGTCGCCGTGTCGATGGCGACCACCCGGTTCTGGCCGTTGACCGCCGAGTACACGGTGGAGCCGTCGGCCGAGAACACCGCGGCGCCCACCAGCGCGTGCCGGGTACCCTGCGCCGGGATGCCGATGTAGGCCGGATCGGCGACCGTGCCGTCGGCGTTCACGGTGAAGCGCGTGTAGCCGTTGGTCTGGCCGAGCCACAGCTGCTTGCCGTCGGGGGAGTAGGCGGGGCCCTCCTGGCCGACGTCGTTCCCCTTGATGCGGGGGCTGGACGAGGCGGAGCTGCCGACGACCTGCTGCACCTTCCAGCCGTCCAGGTCCACGACGGCCAGCGCGCTGCCGCCGTCGGCGAGGGAGGCGGCGAGGTGGGTGCCGTCCGGGCTGACCGTGGACGACATGATCTTGCCGTTGTCCAGGACCAGGTGCTTGCCGTACGGCGCGAGGTACTGGTCGCTGGAGACGACCTGGCCCCGGTGGGTGGTCTGTCCCACCTGCTGGGTGCCGAACTGGTGGGTCTGGGCGAAGGCGGCACCGGCGGCGACGAGCGCGAGCGCGGAGGCCCCGGCGGCCATCAGTGGTATCCGGCGGCCGAAGCGTCTGGACACAAAGCCCCGGCGTTCCTTCCGGACACGCCTGCGGCGGCGTGTTACCTGCATGGTTCATCCCTTCGACGTGGGGAGCAGCTCGACGTTGCCGTCGAACTGCCACAGCGGGTTCGGCGCGTCCCCCTCGGGGGTGCGCACCAGGAAGTAGCCGTTCACTTCCTTCGGGCCGTCGCCGTCGGCGACGAACCGCCCGTCCGAAGCGACGTCGAGCTGGTAGACGGCCGTACCCGTGGCCTCGACGCCGGGCAGATGCCAGGACACGACACAGCGCCAGTCGTTGCCCGGCCCCCGGGCGGCGATCCTGTCACTGCCCTTGTCGCACGCCGCCGTGGCCCGCAACCGCGCCTCGGTGACGGCCGGCCGGTGGAGCTGCCGCGTCTGCATCCGGTACAGATGGGCGAAGGCGGTGGCGAGCGAGCGCTGTACCTTTTCCTGCTCGATGCCGGAGCCCGATCCCCCGGTCACCGGTGCGATCACGGCGGCCGACACGGCGAGGAGCCCCACGAGCGGCAGCAGCCCCGCGGTCACCGCGCGGCGGCCCGAGCCGTCGTAGCCCAGGTCGGTGAAGTCGCGCCGCAGGAACAGCGCGTAGGCCAGCGCGGTCGCGGTGAGGGCCCAGGCGAGGCTCACCGCGACGCCGATGAGCAACGGGCCGACCTGCCCGGGGCTGGTGAACAGGCCGTTCCAGGCGATGAAGGCGTAGCCGGGCAGCGCGAGGCGCACCACGAGGGGCAGTGGCAGCATCTGGGCGAGCTGCATCGCGAGCGCCACGACGGCGGGCAGCAGCAGGCCCATGGGGGAGCGGCCCAGCGTCACGGAGCCGAGCAGTCCGATCCCGGCGAGCGCGAGCGTCGGCGCGAGGACGGCGACCCAGGCGAGCAGGGTCTTGAGGGCGGCGTCCGAGGGCGCGAGCAGATGGCCGTCGAGGCCGACCAGCGGCTGGTCGCCGACCGTCAGCAGGCCACCGACCGCGCCGGAGACGGCCAGCCCGGCCACGAGCAGCAGGATGACGGTCAGGCTCGCCAGGGTCTTGGCGACGAAGATCCGGCGGGCCGAGCGGACGGCGACGAGCAGATGGCGCCAGGTGCCCAGCCGGTCCTCGGCGGCGAACACGTCACCGGCGACCAGCGATGTCAGCAGCGGCAGCGCCCAGGTGCCCGCGAAACCGAGCACCACCAGCGGCCCGGCCCAGCCGGTGGCGTGCATCCAACGCCCGAACAGGGTGTCGGAGGGCAGGGTGCTCTGGGCACTCACCCCCGCGACGAACAGCGCCGGCACGATCCAGCAGGCGAGCACCAGCAGCCGGATCCGCCACTGCGCCACCAGCTTGACCAGCTCGAAGCGGTAGGCGCGCGGCACGGAGACCGGACGGGCGGGAGCGGGGCGCCGCGCCGCCAGGGTCGCGGTCATCGGCCTGCCTCCAGCTGTTCCAGCTGTTCCGTCCGCTCCTGCTGTTCCTGCTGTTCCTGCTGTTCGGTGAGCGCGAGGAAGGCCGCCTCCAACGGGGGCACCACGGGAGCCAGTTCGCGTATCGCGATGTCCGACCGCACCACCCGGGAGACGAGTCGATCGAGCGCGGGTACCGACGCCCGTACGACCAGCACCTCGTCGCCGTATCGCGTCCCACCGTCCTCGACGACCCGGACGCCGTCCGCCCCGGCCGCCAGCCGCCGCGCGGCCCCGGGGTCGGAGGTGATCAACCGGTACTCCAACTCGCGTTTCTGGGAGGAAAGTTCGGCGATCGGGCCGGAGAAGACGACCCGTCCGGTGGTGAGGATGGTGACCTCGGAGCACAGCGCCTCGACGTCGTCCATCCGGTGGCTGGACAGCACCACGCCCGTGCCGTCCGCCGCCAGGCGCTTCAGGACGCGGTGCACATGCCGCTTGCCCGAGGGGTCGAGGCCGTTGGAGGGCTCGTCCAGGACGAGCAGCCGGGGCCGGGTGAGCAGGGCGGCGGCGAGTCCGAGCCGCTGCCGCATACCGAGCGAGAATCCGCGCACCCGGTCGTCGGCGACATCGCGCAGACCGACCTCGGCGAGCACCTCCCCGACCCCCGCCGTGGTCGCGTCGCGCCCGCGCAGCGAGAGCAGCGCGGCCAGGTTCTGCCGCGCGGTCAACGACGGGTACAGGCCGGGTCCGTCGACAAATCCGGCCACTCCCTCAACGGCCGAAAGGGCGCGCCCGACCGGGACGCCGAGGATCTCCAGAGTGCCCCCGTCGGCCGCGGCGAGTCCCAGCAGCAGGCCGAGCAAGGTCGTCTTCCCGGCCCCGTTCGGCCCGACCAGGCCGTGGATCCGGCCCCGGGTCACGTCCAGGTCGACACCGTCGAGCGCGACCACATCACCGAAGCACTTCGTGATCCCGCGCGCCAGCACCGCGAGACTTGCGTCCATGAACTCCTCCTCCAAGACCGCAAGGACCGTAGGCGTGTGCCGAAGAACCCTGGCAGGGAGGTGAGTTGAACGTTCCGGGAACGAGGGGCAACAGATGTCCGGCACATCGCGCGCCCCCTTCCCCCGGCCCGCTCCGGACCGCGTGGCACCCCCCGCCCCCACCCGCGCGTGCGCGTCCGGCACCCCCCGTGCCCCACGGGCGGGGCGCCGCAGCGATCACCCTAGAGCGCGTTCCGCCCGGCCGGGGGGCCGTGCCGCGATCCCCGGCCAGCCGCGCACGCGGTCCGGGCGCACAGTCTGGCCGGGTAACCTGCTCCCCCCACCGCGCCGACTGCCGTATTGCCGAAGCGTGACCGGACACTGGCGTGCGGGTGGCGTCGGCCAGGCCCTACACTCACTTGGTAGCCGCAAGCAACGGAATGTGAGTGATGATCGGCACGGGGAGCCGCAGAGGCCATGAGGGCGCCGTACGGACGGACGCCGTACACACGGACGCCGTACGGGCGGACGGCGCGCGCACGGACGACGCGCCCTCCGCCGGGACGGCGTGCACCGCGGACGCGGTGAGCGCCGGGGCCGCCGCGCTCGCGGAGACCGTGAGCGCCGAGGCCGCCGCGTCGGGCCTGGGCGCGGAGATGGTCCGCCTCATGCGGCTCTTCGCCGCCTGGACCCAGCGCGCCGGCTTCGAGTGCGGGGCCGCGGACCGCGTGCTGCTCGCCCGGCTGGTGACCTGCGGCCGGTGCCGCGCGACCGACCTGGCGGCGGACGTCTTCCTCGACCTGTCGACGGTCAGCAGGCAGGTGCGCTCGCTGGTGGACCGGGGGCTGGTGGAACGCCACCCGGACCCGGAGGACCGGCGCGGCTCGCTGCTCGGCGCGACCGAGGCCGGCCGGGCCGCCTACCGGAGCGCCGTACGCCGCCGGGAGGCGGAACTGACCCGGCTCCTCGAACCGTGGCCGGCCGAGGACCGCGCCCATCTCACCCGTCTGCTGAAGCGCCTCAACGACGACCTGGTGGACAGCACGTACACGAGCCTCGGGACCGGGCAGCATCCGGTGGGCGAGGCGAGGCAAGGAGATCTGCACGCATGACCATGTCCGCGTCCCCGGCCCGTGGGGGAACACCAGCGATATCCGAGCCGCCACCACCGGCCGGCCGGCTGACGCACCGCCAGATCATGACGATCCTCAGCGGTCTCATGCTGGGCATGTTCCTCGCCGCCCTCGACCAGACCATCGTCAGCACCTCGATCCGCACCATCGCGGACGACCTGCACGGACTCAGCGCCCAGGCGTGGGTCACCACCGCCTACCTGATCACCTCGACGATCAGCACCCCGCTGTACGGAAAGCTCTCCGACCTCTACGGTCGCAAGCCCTTCTTCCTCGCGGCCATCACCATCTTCATCGCCGGCTCGGCGGCCTGTTCCTTCGCCACCTCGATGAACGAGCTGTCCGCCTTCCGCGCCTTCCAGGGCATCGGCGCCGGCGGTCTGATGTCGCTGGCGCTGGCGATCATCGGTGACATCGTGCCGCCGCGCGAGCGCGCCCGGTACCAGGGCTACATGCTCGCCATGTTCGGCTCCTCCAGCGTCCTCGGCCCGCTGATCGGCGGCTTCCTGGCCGGTCGCAGCAGCATCCTGGCCATCGCGGGCTGGCGCTGGGTGTTCCTCGTCAACGTCCCGGTCGGCATCGTCGCGCTCTTCGTCGTCGCCAAGGTGCTGAACCTTCCGCACACCCGGCGCGAGCACCGCATCGACTGGTGGGGCGCGATCACCATCGCCATCGGCGTGGTGCCGCTGCTGCTGGTGGCCGAGCAGGGCCAGTCCTGGGGCTGGACCTCCACCGACGCGTACCTCTGCTACGCCATCGGCGTGGTGGGGCTGATCGCCTGGGTGTTCGTCGAGCGGGCCATGGGCGACGAGGCGCTGATCCCGATGCGCCTGTTCCGCAGCTCCGTGTTCAGCAAGATGAGCCTGCTGTCCGTGCTGATCGGCATGGGCATGTTCGGCGGGATGATGATGGTCCCGCTGTACCTCCAGATCGTGAAGGGCGTCAGCCCCACCAAGTCGGGTCTGCTGATGCTGCCGCTGATGCTGGGCATGATCGCCGGCACCATGGTGGTCGGCCGCATCATCTCCAAGACCGGCAAGTACAAGATCTTCCCGATCGTCGGCACGGTCCTGCTGATCGCCGCCATGCTGCTGTTCCACTACCGGGTCCAGTGGGACAGCCCGCTGCCGGAGACCATGGCCTACATGGCGCTGTTCGGCCTCGGCCTCAGCGGCTGCATGCAGATCCTGACCCTTGCCGTGCAGAACTCCGTCGAGCCCAAGGACATGGGCGTCGCCACCGCGTCGGCCACCTTCTTCCGGCAGATGGGCGGTACCGCCGGTACGGCGATCTTCCTCTCCGTGCTGTTCAGCACCGTCGGCGACAAGATCAGCTCCGCCTTCCGGTCGGCCGCCCGGACCCCCGCGTTCCAGGCCGCCCTGCACGACCCGGCCGTGCGCGCCGACCCGGCGAACGCGCCCGTGCTGCACATGCTCAAGCACCCCGCGCCGGGCGGTGGCGGCTCTGGCGTGCTGGACGACTCCTCGTTCATCCAGCAGCTCGACCCGCGGCTGGCCCAGCCCTTCAAGGAGGGCTTCACCGACGCCATGCACGTGGTGTTCCTGTGCGCCGCGGCCATCATGGTCCTCGGCTTCCTGGTCGCGGTGTGGACCAAGGAGGTGCCGCTGCGCAAGGTCTCCGGCCTGGAGGCACGGGCCGCCGAGGCGAACGGCGCGCAGGCCGAGGCCGCCGATGTGAAGGACGCGCAGGTGAACGCCGTGGCGGCCGACAGCGGCCAGGCGCCCGCCGTCCCGCTCGCCGAGGAGGCCCCGGCGGCCGTCGAAGCCGTGCCCGCCGCCGGGCGGATCGTCAGCGGCCGGGTCCTGGACGGCGCGGACGGCCCGGTGCCGCAGGCGGCCGTCACCCTGATCGACGTCCGTGGCCGGCAGCTCGACCGCGCGGTCAGCGGCGAGGACGGCGGCTACACGGTGTCGGTGCCCGGCGCCGGCACCTATGTGCTGATCGGCGCCGCCGGTGCCCGTCAGCCGCAGGCCGTCACCGTGCTGGTCGGCGACGAGCCGGTGGTCTGCGACCTCGTCCTCGGCGGCAGCAGCGCCGCGCTCGCCGGATCCGTCCGGGACGCGGCCATGGGGAACCCGCTGCCGGGCGCCCTGCTGGTCGCGACCGACCTGCGTGGTGAGGTCGTGACCTCGGCGACCTCCGCAGCCGACGGCGGCTTCTCGCTGGTGGACCTGGTCCCGGGCAGCTACACCCTCGCCGTGAACGCGCCGGGCTACCGTCCGGCCGCCTTCCCCGTCGAGGTCATCCCGGGTGCGGCCGAGCCCTGCGAGATCCGTCTCGAAGCCGGTGCCCGACTGCACGGTGTCATCAGCGCCGCCACCGGCGGGCCGCTCGGCGACGCCAAGGTGACGCTGCTGGACGCGGCCGGCAACGTGCTCGGCACCGCGACCACCGGCCCCGACGGCGCGTACGGGTTCAGCGACCTCGACCTCGGCGAGTACACCGTCATCGCCAGCGGGTACGCCCCGGTCGCCACCTCCGTCCGCGTGGACGCCGGCGGCACCACGGACTTCGACCTCGAACTGTCCCACGAGGACACCGCCGGGTAACGCCGCCCCGGGGTATCGGTCAGGGCCCGCGATCCATCGGATCGCGGGCCCTGACGCCATGTGCGGGTCCCTCGTACGGGCCGCCCCCGGTCGGCGCCTGCCGTGAGAGCGCCCGCCGTCCGCTCAGTCCGCGTCGTCCGGCGGCAGGCTCGGTACATCGGCCCGGAAGAGGCTGATCAGCAGTCCGTACGGCGCCCCGTGCGCGGGGTCCGCCGGATGCGGACCGGCGGCCGTCGCGCGCAGCCGCTCCTCCAGGGCGTGCGCCTCGGCGTCGCTGAGCCAGAGATGGCGCAGCATGGTGTCCGACGCCTGCCCCGGCTCGCTCGGCACCATCTCGTCGAGCGCGGCCCTGATCAGGAACTCCGCCCCGCCGGTACCCTCCGGACGCATCGTGAAGGTGCGGCTGACCAGCGCGAAGTACTGCTCGGTGCCGCCGCGCACCTGACGGGTCCCGGCGAGCAGCACCAGTCCGGCCTCGCGCAGCACCCGCACGTGGTAGCCGATGGTGCCCTTGCTCGCCCCCAGCGCGCCGGCGAGCTGCCGCAGCGTGGCGGGGCGCTGGCGCAGCAGGTTGACCAGGCGATGCCGTACCGGGTGCCCGAGGGCCTTGAACTGCTCGGCCGAGTGCAGCACCAGGTGGCCCTGCTCGTCGTAGATGTTCTCGTGGGTGCCGCCGGGTGGCTGGTCCGCTGCCATGGGGGAAAGTGTCCAGGAAATTAAATACTTTTGACAACTCCGCCGTGGTGACCGCAGAATCCGGCATCAGGAAGCGGCGAGAAAACTCGCCGCTTAGCCGGATCGACGGACACTCAACAAGGAGTTCGATGCCCCTCTCCACAGCCCGTGTCGCCACCCCCCGCTCCGCCCGCTACATCAAGCAGCTCGTCTCCCACATGGGCCACAAGGCCGCCACCGCCCTCACCCCCGACGGCCGCGGCACCATCACGGTGACCGCCGGCACCTGCACCCTCACGCCCGCCCCGGACCGGCTGGAGCTGACCGCCACCGCCGCCGACGAGGAGCGACTGGCCCGGGTCCAGGACGTGATCGCCCGCCATCTGGTGCGCTTCGCCACCCAGGAGCAGCTCGCCGTCGAGTGGACGGCCCCACTGCACGGCGGCGACCTGGACCCCACCCATCCCGTCGTCGACGAATACCTGCTGGCCCATCACACCCCGGCCGACGACGTCCTCGGGGAGCTGGCCGCCGCCACCCGCGAGGCCGCCGGCGACGCCGCGCACATGCAGGTCTCGGCCGACGAGGGCGCCCTGCTCACCATGCTGACCCGGCTGACGAACGCCCGCTTCGCCGTCGAGGTCGGCGTCTTCACCGGCTACTCGACCCTGTGCGTCGCCCGTGGCCTGGCCGCCGGCGGACGGCTGCTGGCCTGCGACGTCAGCGAGGAGTGGGCCGCGATCGGGCGGCCGTACTGGGAACGCGCGGGCGTCGCCGACCGGATCGACCTGCGCATCGCCCCGGCGCTGGAGACGCTGCGCGCGCTGGCTCCCGAACCGGCCGTCGACATCGCCTTCATCGACGCGGACAAGGAGAACTACCCGTTCTACTACGAGGAACTGGTGACCCGGCTGCGTCCCGGCGGCCTGGTGGTGCTGGACAACGTCTTCCTCGGCGGGCGGGTCCTCGATCCGGCGTACCGGGAGGAGCGCCATGTGACGATGCGGCGGCTGAACGACCTGATCGCCGCGGACGAGCGGGTGGATTCCGTGATGTTGCCGGTGCGGGACGGGGTGACGGTCGCGCGGCGACGATGAGGTGGGCGACCGTCACCCCGCTCCCCGGTTGGCCGGTGCCGCGGTCACCGGCTCGTGTGGGCGGTGATCCAGTCGGCCAGGGCCTGATCGCGGGCGGGGGCCTGTCGGCCGGCGTCGGTCCGTCCGCCGGCGGGGGTCCCCGTGGTGGTGGCGGGCGGCAGGTCCCGGGCGCGGGAGAGCGGGGTGGAGGAGAGCTGGAGGTGGGTGGGGCAGCCGTAGGGGCCCTCGTCGGCGGACGGACCGAGGATCAGGGCGTGGGTGAGGGTGCGCCAGACGCGGTGCGTCAGCGCGGGACCGGGACCCGTGGTGTGCGCGGAGACGAGGCTCCGCTCCGGGGCGCGTCGAGCACCTCGGTGACCGCACCCGCGGCCTCCGCGAGGACGGCCTCGCGGTCCCGGTCGGTGGCGGGCCGCAGGCCGCGCCGGCCGGACAGCCGCTCCCACCCCTCCATGTAGCCGTTCAGCCAGGTGCCGTCGGCCATCGACTCGTCTTCCGGGTCCACGGGATACATCCCCCCGAAGACGAGGAAGGCGCGCGCCCTCAGCTCACCGAACGGGCTGAAGGCGTCGCTGCACGGCACATGACCGTGCCCGGTGCGGAACGAGTCGCGGACCAGGTCCTCCCACCACCAGTCGCGCCGGCGCAGCTCCGCCTCGACGGCGGCTTCGTCGTCCTCGTCCACGGGCGGCACGTACGGCAGGGCCACCAGCTCCGCGACGGCCTCGGCGGTCAACGGCCGGTGGGTGAGGGCAGGTACGGGTATCGGCATGGTGATCACCGCAGGCCGCCTGGAAGACGGGGCCGCAGCCGCCGCCGGCCGCGCCGCGCGGGAACGGCCGCCGGCGTTCGCGGCCGGATCGCGGGCGGACGGATCAGTGCGCCGCTTGACTTGGAGAGCACTCCAATTCGTAGCGTGCCCGGCATGAGTACTGCACAGCACAAGATCGGGTCCGGATTCGGCGCCACCAGCACCGCGGACGAGGTTCTGGAGGGCATCGACCTCGGCGGCAGGCTGGCCATGGTCACCGGGGGCTACTCGGGGATCGGGCTGGAGACGACGCGCTCGCTGGTCAAGGCCGGTGCGCGGGTCGTCGTACCGGCGCGCCGGCCGCGGACCGCGGAACAGGCGCTGGCCGGGCTGCCCGGGGTCGAGGTGGACGAGCTGGACCTCGGGGACCTGGAGAGCGTGCGCGGATTCGCGGAGCGGTTCCTCGGCACCGGGCGCGGCCTGGACATCGTGATCGACAGCGCCGGGATCATGGCCTGTCCGGAGACACGGGTGGGCGACGGCTGGGAGGCGCAGTTCGCCACCAACCACCTCGGCCACTTCGCCCTCGTCAACCGGCTGTGGCCCGCGATCGCGCCGGGCGGCGCCCGGGTCGTCTCCGTGTCCTCGCGGGGCCACCACGCCGCCGGTATCCGCTGGGACGACGTCCACTGGCGGCGGGGCTACGACAAGTGGGAGGCGTACGGCCAGGCCAAGACCGCCAATGTCCTGTTCGCCGTGCACCTCGACAAGCTCGGCCGGGACACCGGGGTCCGCGCCTTCGCCCTGCATCCCGGCGGCATCCTCACGCCGCTCCAACGGCACCTGGCCCGGGAGGAGATGGTCGAGCGCGGCTGGATCGACGAGCACGGCAACCTGCTCCACCCCGAGGCGTTCAAGACCCCGCAGCAGGGCGCGGCCACCCAGGTCTGGGCGGCGGCCTCCCCGCAGCTCGACGGTCTCGGCGGCCTCTACCTGGAGGACTGCGACATCGCCGAGCCCGCCTCGGGCACCGACGACCGCCAGGGTGTCAAGGACTGGGCCATCGATCCGGAGCAGGCGGCCCGGCTGTGGACGCTGTCGGCCGAGCTGACCGGGGTGGACGCGTTCGCGTCCTGACCGCCGCTCGCCGCCCCGCGGGGTCCGCGGGGCGGCGAGTCCCGCCGTCGACGCCCGGAACCGGGCAACCGTTCGGGGCGGCGGTCCGTGGCGCCTACGTCGCCCGCCGTCCCGCGATCCGTCTTCTCTCGACTACCACCGGTACCAGCGCCCCCGGCGGCCGCCGTTCCCGGCGGGCCGGACGACGAAGCCCAGCAGCCACAGCACGAGCACGATCACCGCGATCCACCACAGCGCCTTCAGCGCGAAGCCCGCGCCGAAGAGGATCAGGGCCAGAAGAAGAACCAGAATCAAAGGAACCATCGTTATCAACCTCCTGGCCACCGAATGCCCTTGCTTCGTGCCCACAAGCGCACAAAAGGCCGGTTACTTCCACGGGACACAGGGAAGAGGAACGCGTTCGGACGGTGTCTCTCCGTCCGGTCTCCTCTTCGCCGCCCCGGCGCGGGTGCCGGCCGCCTCGCCTTCCCCGCCGGTCAACCGCGCGAGGCCGCCTCGCCGGCCCGGCAGGCGGCCCGGTCCGTGGCGGGGTCGATGCGCCGCGGTGCCCTTGAGCCGATGAGGTCAGAACGGGATGGGGAGGAACAGCAGGAAGCCGTGGGTGGTGGCGGCGGTGTAGCAGGTGGTGCCGGGGAAGGTGGCGGTGTAGAAGGGGGTGGCGATGGCGAAGACCGGGACGACGGCGTCGTGGATGGTGGCGGTGCCGTTGGCGTCGGTGACGGCGGTGCCGAGATTGACCGGGCCGAAGAGGGTGATGGCGGTGAAGGTCACCGGCTGACCGGCCACCGGCATCCCCGAGGTGGTCGTCAGTGTGGCGCTCAGGGTGGGGATGTAGTACTCGGGCAGCGGGGTCAGCCGGAGCCGGATCGTGCCCGGCGCCGCGGTCAGCGTCGTGTGGTCGGGGTTCACGGTGACGGGGGCGCTTGCGCCGGAGCCGGTGAAGCAGGTGTCACCGCTGTAGACGGCGGTGAGGGTGCCGGTGGTCAAGGCGGTGGTGGTGAAGCAGGCATGCCCCGTCGCGCCGACGGGGACCGTCTGCGTCTGGCTGTCGGGGAGGGTGAAGGTGACCGTGCCGGCCGGCACTGCGGCGGTGGCCGTTGCCGGGTTGGGGGTGGCGCACACGGTCACGCTCTGCCCGCAGGTCGAGGGGTTCGGCGTCACCGACAGGGTCAGCGTGGTGGGATCGGGGTTCACGGTGACGGGGGTGGGGTTGCCGTTCACGGTCGCGGTGAACGTACCGGCGGTGTAGGTGTGGGTGGTCTGCCCGCTTCCGGCGGCGTCCAGGGCGACGGTGACCGTGGGGCTGCCGTCCCCGAAGTCCACCACCGCTGTCCCGGTCGGAGTCCCCCCGGAAATACTGAACGTCACCGGTTGCCCGCACACCGGCGACGTCGGCGAGGTCGTCACCGTCAACGGCGAAATCTCCGTCACGTTGAGCGAGTTGGCGTTGGTGACGTAGACGTTGCCGTTCGCCGCCGCCGCCACCGAGAACGGGAACGCGCCGACGGGCACGGTGGCCAGGACGGTGTTCGTGGCGCTGTTGATCACCGTCACGTTGTTCGCGTTGGAGTTGCCGGCGTAGACGTTGCCGTTCGGCGCCACCGCCACCCCGAACGGGCCTCCGCCGGTGGGCACGGTGACCAGGACGGTGTTCGTGGTGCTGTCGATCACCGTCACGTTGTTCGAAACGGTGTTGGTGACGTAGACGTTGCCGTTCGGCGCCACCGCGAACACCCCCGGGACCGTGCCGGCGGGGACGGTGGTCAGGACGGTGTTCGTGGTGCTGTCGATCACCGTCACGTTGTCGGAGGTCTGGTTGGCGATGTAGACGTTGCCGTTGGGCGCCACCGCCGCCGCGCCCGGGAACCCGCCGGTGGGGAGGGTGGTCAGGACGGTGTTCGTGGTGCTGTCGATCACCGTCACGGTGTTGGCGTTCCGGTTGGCGACGTAGACCCTGCCGTTGGGCGCCACCGCCACGGCGTCCGGGACCGTGCCGGCGGGGACGGTGGTCAGGACGGTGTTCGTGGTGCTGTCGATCACCGTCACGTTGTTCGAGGTGGAGTTGGCGACGTAGACGTTGCCGTTCGGCGCGACCGCCAGGGCGAACGGGCCCCCGCCGGTGGGCACGGTGGTCAGGACGGTGTTCGTGGTGCTGTCGATCACCGTCACGTTGCTGGAGCCCTGGTTGGTGACGTACACGTTGCCGTTCGGCGCCACCGCCACCATGGCGGGGCTCGCGCCGGCGGGGAGGGTGGTCAGGACGGTGTTCGTGGTGCTGTCGATCACCGTCACGTTGTTCGAGTTGCTGTTGCCGACGTAGACGTTGCCGTTCGGCGCCACTGTCACCGCCAGCGGGGTCGTGCCCGCCGGGATGGTCACTGTGGAGAACGCCGCACTCAACAGCGAGGCCGCGAGCCCCCGCACAGCGGGCACATCGGGTCCACCCGTCGGCGCGCCCGGCCGAACCCCGCGGGCCACCGCCGGAGCCCCCACCCAACTGACACTCGGATCCATGACGAACCCCTCTCAGATGAGAGAGCCGCCCAAGGACACCCACCCGGGCCCGCGTCGCACGGCGACGGCATGCGCGAACCGGATCCGCCGCTTGCACGACGGAACGGAGACGCGACATACCGGCACTTACCACACACCTGCGCACCACAGGGGGAAATATGGGCAACTCACCGAAAAGCAGTCATGGCAATTAACCCGAAACGACTAATAGGGCACCACCCCCCTGACGCGACTATCACCCGATCAGACCACCCCGGCCCGACCCGGGCTCGCAGCCGTTCGTGACCGAGGCCGCCCGGCCTGTGGCCGGCGGCCCAGGCCGAACATCGGTCAGCGTCCCCTGAGATCGTCCGCGACCAGTGAGAACAGGACCAGATCGACCCGCCCGTCATGCACGAACCCGGCGTTGCGCAGGATGCCCTCCCGGTGGAAGCCGGATTTGAGGGCGGTCTTCTGGGAGGCGGTGTTGGCGGTGGCGGCGCGGAGTTCGAGGCGTTCGAAGCGCCGGCCGGTCAGGAGCCAGTCGGCCAGAGCGCGGGTGGCCTCGGTGGCGATGCCTCGGCCGCGGGCCCAGGGGGAGACCCAGTAGCCGACCTCGCTCGTCAGCCCCCGCCAGTCGGTCTTCTTCAGGCCGACGGTCCCCACCAGGCGTTCGGTGCGGCTGTCGGTGACGGCGAAGTGGATGCCGTCGCCGGACTCGCGCAGGGCGTGGGAGACGGAGGTGCACCAAGTGGTGGCGGCGTCCAGGGTGTAGGGGCGGGGGAGCGGGAGCCAGCGCTGGGTGAGCGCGTCGGCGCAACTCGCTTGCGTGTCCTGGGCGTCGGCGGCGGTGAACGGACGCAGGACCAGGCGGTCCGTGTGCAGCACTGTCTCGGGGAACATCCGTCCGTCCTTGATTGATCACTTGGCGCGGTCGAAAGTAGCAGGATCGCCGCGTGATCCGGTCGGGCCCTCGGGGCTCGCGACCGCGGCCGGTCCCTCGGCGGTCCGTCGGGCGCCCTGTGTACGGAGTTCGGCCCGGAGGACCGTGTACGGGGAGTCGGCTGGACGTCGTACCCCCAGGGGGTATAGTGGCGCGTCTGGAGTCTGATGGCCGACGAGACGCGGTCTCGCGGTGTGCGGTCCCGGGCGTGGCCCCGGAAAGGGGAGGGTGGCAGGTGACGGACCGGCGGATCGGCTCCCGCGGCGGCGTGGCGCGCCATGCGTGGGCCGCCGTCCTCGCCCTGCTCGCCGCCTTCGCCGTCCTGGTCCACCACGACCTGGTCGCGGCCCCCGCCGCATCCGCGACCGCCATGAGCGCGATGCCCGCGACGGACCGCACCGCGCACCGCATGAGCGGGCGGGACCTGACCGAGACCGAGGTACTGAACTCGGCCGTGGACCATGACACCGGCGGCGCCTGCTCCGGCGCCGGCATGCAGCACTGCGCCTCGGGGGCCGTCGGCTCACCGCAGTGGCTCGATCCGCCGACCGCGCCGGCCCACGCCGTCCGCCCCGCCCCGCCGCGGGGCGTCCTCGCCGGACGCGGCCTGCCGGGCAACCCGCACCGCGCGCCGCCGGACCTCTCCGTCCTCTCCCGACTGTTGATCTAGTGCCGCAACAGGCGACGTCCGCCCCGTCGCGACGCCCTGCACGCACTCTCGCCGCACCGGCCGAAAGCCCGAGTACGTCCAGTACGAGGGCTTCCGTCCAGCGTGCCGAGAGCACGCACCGGACGCCGCTACTTGACGGGCGAACGTTGCCTGCCGCGGCACTAGGCCGCCCCCGCGCGGCCCGCTCCCCGCTACACCGTGGGGGCGATGTCGCATGCGCACAGGTCAACGGCATCTCGAGAAGAGGCATCGCACATGAACAGCATCAACCGTCGTTCCGCCCTGCTGGCCGGCCTCGCCGTCGCCGGGACGGGGGCGCTCGCCGCGTGCGGCGGCTCCGGGTCCACTCCGGCCCTGGTGAGCCCCGACAGCAAGGTGGTCGCCACCACCGAGAGGAAGCGCAAGAGCACCGGCGACGTCCGTCACGTGACCCTGACCGCGGCGCCCGCCGTGCTCGGCCTCGGCGGCGGGGTGACGGCGAAGAGCTGGGCCTACGGCGGCCGGACCCCGGGCAAGGAGATCCGAATCTCGGCCGGTGACACCCTCGCCGCCGAACTCTCCAACCAGCTCCCGGACCGGACCGCGACGTCCGTCCACTGGCACGGCATCGCGCTGCGTGCCGACATGGACGGCGTGCCCCCGGTCACCCAGGACGCGGTGCGCGCCGGCCGCGGCTTCACGTACCGCTTCCTCGCCGACACCCCCGGCACCTACTTCTTCCACCCCCACGTCGGCGTCCAGCTGGACCGTGGGCTGCACGCCCCGCTGATCGTGGAGGACCCGAGGGAACCGCTGTCGTACGACGACGAATGGGTCGTCGTGCTGGACGACTGGGTCGACGGTGTCACCGGCACCCCCGACCAGGTCCTCGCCGAACTGAGCCACGGCATGGGCGGCATGGACGACATGGGCGACATGGACATGGACATGGACGGCACGGAGATGGGCGGCGGTGACGCCGGCAAGGGGGGCGAGGCGTCGTCCGGCTCGATGAAGTTCATGCTCATGGGCGCGCGGAGCAGTCTGCTCGGTGGCGACGCCGGCGACGTCAAGTACCCGTACCACCTGGTCAACGGCCGGGTGCCGGCCGATCCCGACGTGTACACCGGCAAGCCCGGCCGGCGGGTGCGGCTGCGCGTCATCAACGCCGGCGGCGACACGGCGTACCGCCTCGCGCTCGGCGGCCACAAGCTGACCATCACCCACACGGACGGCTTCCCGGTCGTCCACCGGGAGGTGGACGCCCTCCTGGTGGGGATGGGGGAGCGGTACGACGTCCTCGTCACGCTCGCCGACGGCGTCTTCCCGCTGGTCGCCCTCGCCGAGGGCAAGAACGCGAGCGGTCTGGCACTGGTGCGCACCGGTTCCGGTGCCGCTCCCGCGGCGAGCGTCCGCCCCAAGGAGCTGGACGGCATGATCATGAACGCGGCCGGGCTTAAGGCCGCCGCCGACGTCCGCCTGGACCGGAGGAGGACCGACCGCGTCCACCGGATCGAACTCACCGGCGGCATGAGCGCGTACGACTGGGGCATCAACGGCAGGCGGTACGACATGAAGCACCCCGCCGCCGACCCCGTCCTGGTCGAGCAGGGCCAGCGGGTCCGGCTGGACTTCGTCAACAGGACCGACATGTGGCACCCGATGCACCTGCACGGACACACGTACCAGCTCGGTACGGGCGGCCCGCGCAAGGACACCGCCATCGTGCTGCCCGGACGCACGGTGTCCGTGTACTTCGACGCGGACAACCCCGGCCAGTGGATGCTGCACTGCCACAACGCCTACCACGGTGCGGCGGGCATGATGGCGCTGCTGGCGTACACGGCCTGACGGCGCGGCGAGGGGGGAGCGGGCCCGGCCCGTTCCCCCCTCGCCGTATGTGCACGGACGTCAGACGTTGCGCCGGTACTGGCCGCCCACCTCGAAGAACGCCTCGGTGATCTGCTGGAGGGTGCACACCCGCGCGGCGTCCATGAGTACCGAGAACACGTTGCCGCCCTCGACCGCCGCCGTCTTCAGGGCGCCCAGCGCGGCATGCGCCTCCTGCTGGTGCCGGGCCTGGAAGTCATGCACCCGCTCCAGCTGCGAACGCTTCTCCTCCTCCGTGGCACGGGCCAGCTCGATGGTGCCCGGCTCGGCGCCCTCCGCGTGCGGGTTGCGGAAGGTGTTGACCCCGATGATCGGCAGCGAACCGTCGTGCTTGCGCTGCTCGTAGAGCATCGACTCGTCCTGGATCCGGCCGCGCTGGTAGCCGGTCTCCATCGCGCCGAGCACGCCGCCGCGCTCGCTGATCCGCTCGAACTCCAGCAGCACCGCCTCCTCGACCAGGTCGGTCAGCTCGTCGATGACGAACGACCCCTGGAGCGGGTTCTCGTTCATCGCGAGGCCCCACTCACGGTTGATGATCAGCTGGATGGCCAGGGCCCGGCGGACGGACTCCTCGGTCGGGGTGGTGACCGCCTCGTCGTAGGCGTTGGTGTGCAGGCTGTTGCAGTTGTCGTAGATGGCGATGAGCGCCTGGAGCGTGGTGCGGATGTCGTTGAAGTCCATCTCCTGGGCGTGCAGGGAGCGGCCCGAGGTCTGGACGTGGTACTTGAGCTTCTGGGAACGCTCGTTGGCGCCGTACTTCCGCTTCATCGCGACCGCCCAGATCCGGCGGGCCACCCGGCCGAGCACCGAGTACTCGGGGTCCATGCCGTTGGAGAAGAAGAACGACAGGTTCGGCGCGAAGTCGTCCACGTCCATGCCGCGCGCCAGGTACGCCTCCACGTAGGTGAAGCCGTTGGCGAGGGTGAAGGCCAGCTGGCTGATCGGGTTCGCGCCGGCCTCGGCGATGTGGTAGCCGGAGATGGACACCGAGTAGAAGTTGCGGACCTTCTGCGCGATGAACCACTCCTGGATGTCGGCCATCATCCGCAGCGAGAACTCGGTGGAGAACAGGCAGGTGTTCTGGCCCTGGTCCTCCTTGAGGATGTCGGCCTGGACCGTGCCCCGCACGCTCGCCAGCGCGTGGGCGCGCAGCCGCTCCGCCTCCTCGGCCGAGGGGTCGCGGCCCTCGGTGGCCCGGAACCGCTCGATCTGCTGGTCGATCGCGGTGTTGAGGAAGAACGCGAGCACGGTGGGCGCCGGGCCGTTGATCGTCATCGAGACGGAGGTCGTCGGGGCGATCAGGTCGAAGCCGTCGTACAGCGCCTTCATGTCGTCCAGGTTCGCGACCGAGACGCCGGAGGTGCCGACCTTGCCGTAGACGTCGGGCCGCTCGCCGGGGTCACGGCCGTAGAGGGTGACCGAGTCGAAGGCCGTGGACAGCCGGGTGGCGGGCTGGCCCTCGGAGAGCAGCTTGAAACGGCGGTTGGTGCGGAACGGGTCGCCCTCGCCGGCGAACATCCGCGCCGGGTCCTCGCCGTCGCGCTTGAAGGGGAACACGCCCGCGGTGAACGGGAAGTAGCCGGGCAGGTTCTCCCGACGCCAGAACCGCACCAGCTCGCCGTGGTCGGTGAAGCGGGGCAGCGCCACCCGGGGGACCTTGTTGCCCGACAGCGACTCGCGGGTCAGCTTGGTGCGGATCTCCCGGTCGCGGATCTTCACGACCTGCTCGTCGCCGGAGTACGACGCCACGACGGCGGGCCAGTTCTCGATCTGCTCGCCGACCTCGTGCGGGAGCTGCCTGCGGGCGTCGGTGAGCAGGGCGTCCACGTTGTCCGCGTCCGAACCGGCGGCGGTGAGTTCGCCCTTGACCAGGTCCAGGCGCTGCACCCGTCGGGCCGCCTCGGCGAGCACCTCGGTCTCGGCGTGGTAGGCGCGGACCGACTCGGTGATCTCCGCGAGGTAGCGCACCCGGTCGGCGGGCACCACCTGGCGGATGCCGGAGGAGTGGCGCACGCCGACGGGCGCGAGGGTGCCCTCCCGAAGGTGCAGCCCCTTCTCGTCCAGGGCCGACTTCAGGTGCTGGAAGAGCGCGGTGACCCCGTCGTCGTGGAAGGTCGCGGCCGAGGTGCCGTAGACCGGCATGTCCTCGGGCCTCTTGTCGAACGCCTCGCGGTTGCGCACCAGCTGGCGGCTCACGTCGCGCAGCGCGTCCTTGGCGCCGCGCCGCTCGAACTTGTTGACCGCGACCACGTCGGCGAAGTCGAGCATGTCGATCTTCTCCAGCTGGGACGCGGCGCCGAACTCCGGCGTCATCACGTACAGCGAGGTGTCGACGAACGGCACGATCGCCGCGTCGCCCTGGCCGATGCCCGGGGTCTCCACGATCACCAGGTCGTACCCGGCGGCCTTGACCACGTCGATCACCTCGGTGAGGTGCTCGGGCAGTTCATGGCTGCCGCGGGTGGCCAGGCTGCGGAAGAACACCCGGTTCCCGTCGAGGGAGTTCATCCGGATGCGGTCGCCGAGCAGGGCGCCGCCGCCACGCCGGCGGGTCGGGTCGACCGCGATCACCGCGATGCGCAGCTTGTCCTGCTGGTCCACGCGGAAGCGGCGCACCAGCTCGTCGGTCAGCGAGGACTTGCCGGAGCCGCCGGTGCCCGTGATGCCGAGCACCGGGACCACCCGTCCGGCCGCGGCGGTCCGCAGCCGGTCGAGGAACTGCGCCGGCAGCTTGCCGAGCTCGGCGCCCGTGATGGCTCGGGCGGTGGCGAACCGGTCGCCCGCGAGCACGGCGTCCGCGTCGGCGGGCTTGCCCTCCCACAGGTCGAAGTCGCAGTCCCGTACGACGGAGTTGATCATCCCGGCGAGGCCCATCCGCTGCCCGTCCTCGGGGGAGAAGATGGTCACCCCGTGCGCGCGCAGCCGGGTGATCTCCTCGGGCACGATCACGCCGCCCCCGCCGCCGACCACCCTGATGTGCTCCGCGCCCCGCTCGCGCAGCGACTCGACCAGGTACTCGAAGTACTCGACGTGGCCGCCCTGGTAGGAGGAGACGGCCACGCCGTGCGCGTCCTCCTCCAGCGCCGCGTTCACGACCTCCTGCACCGACCGGTTGTGCCCGAGATGGATCACTTCGGCGCCCTGGGACTGGAGGATCCGCCGCATGATGTTGATCGACGCGTCGTGCCCGTCGAACAGAGCGGATGCGGTGACCAGGCGTACGGGGTGCACGGGGGAGTGCAGTTCGCTCATCGGGGCCTTCCGGGACAGGTCGGGGGACGCTGACCAGAGAAATAGTAGGACGTCCTAGTAAAGCGCAGTAGTCGGACCCGATGTGAGCAGCGGCACAGTCGGCGGTTCCTGTTTGTGAATCCGGATCAGTGCACGGGTGCGGCGCGCCGGATCCGGCCACCCTGCTTCACCCGCCGTCACTTCACCACTTCCGCCTCAAGTGAATCCCGAGTAGTCTCCGCTGGCGCATTCGGTCGCACGACGGCACCGCCGCGTTTCTCGATCCCTCTGAGAAAGCTGGTCATGAAGCGAACCCTTTTCGAAGCCGAGCACGAGGCCTACCGCGAGAGCGTGCGTGCCTTCGTCACCAAGCACGTGGTGCCGCACTACGCGGACTGGGACAAGGCGGGCATCGTGCCCCGTGAGCTGTTCACCGCTCTGGGCGAACTCGGCGCGCTCGGTATCGCCGTGCCCGAGGAGTTCGGCGGCGCGGGGATCAAGGACTTCCGCTACAACACGATCCTGCACGAGGAGGGCGCGCGGGTGGGCGCCATCCCGGCGATCCTCGGGCCGACCCTGCACGCGGACGTGGTTCTGCCCTACTTCCTCGACCAGACCGACGACGCGCAGAAGGCGCGCTGGCTGCCCGGCATCGCCACCGGTGAGACGATCACGGCGGTCGCGATGACCGAGCCCGGCACCGGTTCCGACCTGTCCGGCATCCGCACCAAGGCCGTCCGTGACGGCGACCACTACGTCATCGACGGCGCGAAGACGTTCATCACCAACGGCATCAACGCGGACCTGGTCGTCGTCGCCGTGCGCACCGGTGAGCACTCGCACCGCGGGCTCAGCCTGATCGTCGTGGAGCGCGGCACCCCGGGCTTCGAGCGCGGCCGCAAGCTGGAGAAGGTCGGGCTGCACGCCCAGGACACCGCCGAGCTGGTCTTCACCGGCGCCCGGGTGCCGGCGGCCAACCTGCTCGGCGCGGAGGGCGAGGGCTTCTTCGCCCTGACGCGCAACCTCGCGCAGGAGCGGATGTCGGTCGCGATCGCCGGTCTGGCGCAGGCGGTGGCGGCCTTCGACTGGACCGTCGAGTACGTGCGCGAGCGCAATGCGTTCGGCAAGCCGATCGGCTCCCTCCAGGTGATCCGGCACCGCCTCGCCGAGCTGGACACCGAGATCGAGATCGCCCAGCACTACCTCGACCGGTGCGTACTGGCCCTGAACTCGGGCGAGTTGACGGTGGTCGACGCCGCCAAGGCCAAATGGTGGTGCACCGAGCTGCAGGGCCGGGTCATGGACGCCTGCGTCCAGCTGCACGGCGGATACGGCTACATGCTGGAGTACCCGATCGCGCGGGCCTGGCAGGACAGTAGGGTGAGCCGGATCTACGCGGGCACGACCGAGATCATGAAGGAGATCATCGGCCGTTCGCTGGAACTCGGCTAGAGCGCCGGTCCAGGAGGGAGCGGCTCGCCTGTCTGGAGGTGCCGGTGAGGGCCGAGGTCGAAACGGAGCCCGGGAGGGTGCGCGCCAAGGCGGCGGGGTCCGGTGCGGGGGAAGCCGCTCCGGGCGGCACGCCGCTCGTGCGGGCGACCCGTCCGCGCAACCGCCGGGAGCTGATCATCGCCGCCGCGCGGGAGCTGTTCTCCCGCGACGGCTACGCCAACGCGGCGATGAGCGACATCGCGGCGGCCGTGGGCATCGGCCCCTCGGCCCTCTACCGGCACTTCGGCGGCAAGCAGGAGCTGCTGCACGCCGTCGTCACCGAGGCCCTCGACTCCTGCCTGGCCGGCCTCTACCCGGCAGGACCCGGCGAACTCGACGTCCTGGTAAGGGACTTCGCCGCGTCCGCGCTGGCCCGCCGGGAGCTGGGCGTGCTGTGGCAGCGCGAGGCCCGGCACCTGCCCCGCGAGCAGTACGCGGAACTCAGCCGGCGGCTGCATGCCGCCCGGCGCACCCTCGCCGGGCAGCTGACCGCCGCCCGGCCGGGGCTGGACCCCGCCCACACCGAGCTGCTGTCCTGGGGCACGCTCGGCGTGGCGGCGAGCCTCGCCTACCAGCACGTGGAACTGACGACGCCCGACCTCGTCGCGCGTCTGATGCGCCGCGTCGCGACGTCGGCCCCGCCCGGACTCGGCGAGCCCCGGCCCGGCGCCCCCCGGGGCGCCCTGCGCCACCGTTCCCGCCGGGAGGCGCTGCTCGCCGCCGCGACCGAGCTGTTCGCCGAGCGCGGCTACGCCTCGGTCAGCCTGGAGGACACCGGCGCGGCCGTCGGGATCGCCGGACAGAGCATCTACCACCACTTCGCCAGCAAGCACGACCTCCTCGCCACCGCCGTGCACCGGGGCGTCGAACGGCTGTGGGTCGACCTGGCCGAGGTGCTCGCCTCGGCGCGGGACCACGCGGGCGCGCTACGACACCTGGTGTGGCGCTACATCCGCATGGCGCTGGTCTCCCGGCACCTGGTGACCGTGATCGCGACCGAGGCCGAGCACCTCCAGGAGGCGGACCGGCTGCGCACCCGGCAGTTCCAGCGCGACTACATCGCCGAGTGGCTGCATCTGCTGCACGCGGTCCACCCGGCCATGACCCCGGCGGAGGCCCGCGTCCGGGTGCAGACCGTCCTGACCGTCGTCAACGACGTGGCCCGCACCCCCCGGCTCGCCACCCGGCCGGGGATAGACCGGGCTCTGCGCCAACTGGGCTGCGAACTGCTGGAGCTGGACTCCGACCCGCTGCCGGAGTGACGGCCCCGGCCGCTTCCGGCCACCGCGATCCCGCCGCCGGCCGTGGACCCGCCTCGATGACGAGGTCCAGCAGGCCGGGCGACGCCTGGAGACCGTCGGTCGCGCGGCTGATCCGCTTTTGCTCCTCGCGCCGTCCCGCGCCGAGGCCCGCGCGGACCGGCACCAGCCGGACGCCGGTCCGGCACCTGGCCGGGACCGTCGTGGCGAGTTCGGCGCCGGAGACCGCGGGCGGCGACCGGGTGACCGCGACGTCCGCGCAGAGGGTCACCGCCCCGGGCACCCGGGCCGAACTGGTCCGTCTTCCGGGCCGCGGGTGCGGTGGGCGGTCCGGCCGTCCAACTGGCCCGGCACGCGGGCGTGTCGGCCGGCGCACCGGGGTCCCGCCCCGGACACACCGGCATCGCGCGGTAACTCGGCTCCCCGAACGTGGCGCACTCCGACGCGGACCTTCCCCGGGGCGTACGACTCGGTGCCCGGCACCGCGGGCCTCGACGCCACCAGGGTGGCTGCGAAGAACTACGCCCAGGAGAGCGGCGAGGGCCCGGCGGAACCGGTGGACCTGGTCGACGCGCGGGGCGGCTGAGGGCGCGGGTGGTCGCGCACCGCCCCCTGACGGAGGTCCGCGCGGCCCACGAGCGCTTCGAGGCGGGCGGACTGCCAAGCGAGGTCGTGCTGCTGTTCCGAGCCCACCGGTGGCTCGAACCGGGCGGGTCGCGCCGGGTGTTCGTGGCAGGATCTGCCGCCATGGAATTCTCCGAGGTGATCCGCCGCAGGCGCATGGTCAGGCATTACTCCGACAAGCCGCTGGAGCCCGAGGTGGTCGAGCGGATCCTCGCCTCCGCCCTCCGCGCTCCCTCGGCCGGCTTCTCCCAGGGCTGGGCCTTCCTCGCCCTGACCGACCCCGCGGACCGGGCCCGCTTCTGGCCCTTCGTCCCGGTGCGGGTGGAGAAGACGCCGACGATGCAGGACGCCCCGCTGGTCGTGGTGCCGCTGGCCCACAAGGAGGCGTACCTGGACCGCTACGCCGAGCCCGGCAAGGGCTGGGCGGACCGCTCCGAGGCCCGCTGGCCCGCGCCCTACTGGTATGTCGACACCGGAATGGCCTCCCTGCTCATGCTGCTGACCGCCGTCGACGAGGGCCTCGGCGCCTGCTTCTTCGGGATCATGCCCGAACACATCCAGCCGTTCCGCGAGGAGTTCGGCATCCCGGACGAGTACGCCCCTGTCGGAGCCCTCACCGTCGGTTACCGCGCCGCCGGCCTGCCCCCGCAGAACCCCGGTGTCGAGGCACGGCGCCGGAACCCGGAGGAGGTCGTCCACCGGGGGAACTGGGGGGTGTGCGGCTGACCCCGGTCACCGGATCCCCCTCGGCGCCGACCCCCGGTACGCCTACCATCTGAGGCCATGGGGGAGTCGAACACGGGGCCCATGGCCCAGGTCGTCCTGACCGGCGGCCGTACTCGGGTGTGGGTGGACCGGGGAGCCCTGCACTGGCGGCGGGGGCGAACGACGGTGGTCGTGCCCGGAGCGCGGATCCGCCGGGTCGAGGCCGTCGGACGGTCGCTGACCGTGACCGTCGCCGACGACGTGCGGACCGGCATTCCCCTGACGGTCCGGCATCGTCACGGTGATGTGGTCGCCGCGCTCGGCGCGGAGATCGAGGCCATCATGGGCGACGCCGACCCGTCGGGGAACCGGGACCGGGTGCGGCGGCGGGTGGCGCGGGCATGGCCCCCGCGCCTGGCGGCGGGTCTGCGTGACCGGGTGCTGCGCGGGAGCCCGTGGTGGCGGCGCGCGTGCTGGTACGTGGTGCTGGGGCTGTCCACGGCACTGCTGTCGCCGACGACACCCGGTCGACTGGGCCTCGCCGCGTGGGTGTCGCTTCCCGTCGGCCTCGCCCTGCCGCGGATGTGGGCGCGGGTGACCGAATTGGACAAGCGCTGGACGATGGGGCGGCGGGGGGTCACCGTGCGCGCCAAGTTCCAGTTCGTGTCGGACTCGGTCAAGGCCGACAGCCACCACTACGTCGTCCACTTCCGAACGCTCGACGGCCGGAAGGTCACGGCACGCACGGAAATGCGAGGGCACCGCGACGAGATCAGGTACGACCCCCGGAACCCCTCATGCGTCATCGCACCGACCCGGCTGGCCTGGCTGGGGGCCGCCCTGGCCGCGTTCCTGGAGATCGGCCTCTGGGGCGTCGCCTTCACCGCCCCGGCGGTCATCTGGCTGATCGAGGTGCTGGCCCTGCCGTTCGCGCGTTCCTGATGAGTCACCCCGCCCCGTGCATCCGGCTTCCGAGGGACTCTCCCCGCGATCACGCACCGCACGACCCAGGAACCGAGCCCCCGCCGCGCACGTCTCTCGCACCATGACTTCTCACGAGCCGCAGGAGCCGCACGAACACACGAGCCCCACCGAGCCCGCCTCGGCGTCCACGGTGGCCGGGGACGCGCCAGAGGTCAACGACTACACCGGTTTCGCCGAGGCGTACGCGGCCGACAACGAGACCAATCTGATCAACGCCCACTACGAGCGTCCCGCGATGCTGGCCCTCGCCGGAGACGTGGCGGGCCGGCGGATCCTGGACGCCGGCTGCGGTGCCGGGCCCCTGTCGGCGGCGCTCCGTGATCGTGGCGCCCTGGTGAGCGGCTTCGACGCCAGCGCGGGGATGGTGGAGCTGGCCAGGCGACGGCTCGGCGGCGACGCGGACCTCCGGGTGGCCGACCTCGGCAGCCCCCTCCCCTACGCCGACGACGCGTTCGACGACGTCGTGGCGTCCCTGGTGCTGCACTACCTGAAGGACTGGGGACCCGCCCTCGCCGAACTGCGGCGGGTGCTCAGGCCCGGCGGCCGGCTGATCGCGTCCGTGGAGCATCCCTTCGCGATGAACCTGATGCACCGCCAGGCAGGCCGGGAGGCCGAGTACAACTACTTCGACACCACCAACTGGACCGACGAGTGGACCATGGGCGGCCGGACCGCCCTGATGAGCCGCTGGCACAGGCCGCTGCACGCGATGAGCGACGCCTTCACCGCGGCGGGTTTCCACATCACGGCCATCAGCGAGCCGGCTCCCGATCCCGCCGCCCGCGACCTGTTCCCCGAAGCCATCGCGGCCGCGCCACGCTTCCTGTGCTTCCTCTTCTTCGTGCTGCGAGCCGGCCGGGCCGGTTTTGACGACTGACGCCGCTCACGCCAGGGCGACGGCCATGCCGCCGTCCGCCAGGGCTTCGAGGAGCAGGGCGAACAGGTCGCAGGGAACGCCGTCCGGGGTCAGGTCCCGGGACAGGTGCGCCCCCGCGGTCGCCGCGCTCCACGCTCCCGGACGAGGCCGAGCCAGGCCCCGCGCTGCCTGGCGCCGGGACCGGTCCAGGCTCCCGGGGTGTCCGGCGGCCCCGCGAGCCACCGCTCCCGGACGGGCCGCGCGTGTTCCGGGACGGGCGTGAAGCGGTCTTTGCCGAGCTCCAGGTCGATCAGGTCCGTCGTGCACGCGGACGGACGCCAGGCGACGACCTCGGTCCGCAACGGGCGGTCGGCGAGGGACCCACCCAGGCCGTCGGGTACCTCCAGCGCGGCTTCCTCCAGGTCCAGGGCACGCCGGGTCCCCTTCGGCAGCGCGTCCGCAGCCGGTCGGACGGGGCGAGCCCCCGCAGGACGAGCCGGGGCGCCGGCTGCCGGCCGGCTGGCAGGACCCGGGTGAACTCCCGGCAGGAGCCGAGCCGCCGCCGTCCGTCGCGCACGCCGACGAGCCCCGGTGTCCCTCGGGCGGACCCTCGTAGCCGTCAGGGCCCGTGAGCACGAGGCTGTCCGTCCCGGGGAACCGGCCCAGGTCCGGGCTCTCCGCGGCCGACTACGACCGCATGCGGTCCAACGGTACGCCGGGCAGGGGGCGTTGGGCGCTCCCGGGCGGCCGGCTCGCGGGGCCGTCGCGCTGCAGCCGGGGACAGGGGCGATGAGCCGGTTCCACGCCGTCGCGGTCACCGCCGCCGGCCGCAGCGCTCCGTCACCGGGTACGGGACCGGAGGCTCGGCGAGCGGGACCGGCGCCTCCGGACGCCTCACGGGCGTGCCGACGGACCGGCGTCATGCCGGTCCGAACAGCTTCGCCGCGTTGTGGTGGCAAACGGCCCGCAGCCACTCGTCGCCGAGGTCCAGCCGCTCCAGGGCGTGGAGCTGATGGAGGTAGGGGTAAGGGATGTTGGGGAAGTCGGAGCCGAGCAGGACGCGGTCGCCGAGGTCGGCGAGCCGGGGCAGGGCCCGGCCGGGGAACGGCATCAACGCCTCGGTGAAGTCGGTGAACGCCATCGTCGTGTCCAGCCGTATCTCCTGGTACCGCTCGGCGAGTACGAGGAAATCCTCGTACTCGGGCATCCCCAGGTGCGCGACGATCAGCCGCAGCTTCGGGTGCCGGGCCAGCACCCGTGCGATCGGCCCGGGGCCGGTGTGCGAGCCGGGCGCGGGCCCGGAGCCGCAGTGGATCACCACCGGGACCTGGGCCTCGGCCAGCAACCCCCAGGCGCGCTGGAGCAGTTCGTCGGCCGGGTCGTACGCCCCCACCTGCACATGCGCCTTGAACACACGCGCGCCCGACTCGACCGCCTCGCGGACATACGTCTCGACGCCCGGCTCGGGGAACAGGGTGGCGGTGTGCAGGCAGTCGGGGGTGCGCCGGGCGAAGTCGGCCGCCCAGCCGTTCAGCCACCGGGCCATGCCGGCCTTGTGCGGGTAGAGCATCGCGGTGAAGGCACGGACGCCGAACCGCCGCAGCACCGCCGCGCGTTCCGCCTCCCGCTGCCGGTAGCTGATCGGCCAGGCCAGCCCGCCGGTCAGCGGGCCCTGCGCGTCGAAGTACTCCCAGACCTTGTTCAGGACACGCTCGGGCATGAAGTGCGTATGGACGTCGATCAGACCGGGAAGCCCGAGCCGGCCCCAGAAACGGCGGACCTCGGCGGCCTCCTCCGCAAAGCGGTTCGCCGAGGCGGCTTCGACGGGGTCGGCAGGGCTGCCGGGGGCCACGTGGTGATCATCCATGCCGCCCACGATCGTCCCGCGCCGTCGCTCACGTCAATGGTGTCCCTCCGGGGGAGCGGCCACGGCTCGTAGCGCCTGCCGGAACAGCGCGGCCGTGGCCGCGTCCAGCGGGGCGAGGAACTCGGCCTCCGCCGCGAGGTACGCCGCGTCGGCCTTCCGGTAGAGCGCGAGCCCGGGGCCGGTCAGCTCGATGGCGTTGCGCCGGCGGTCGGCGGGATCGGGTTCGCGGGTGACGATGCCCTTGGCCTCGAAACCGTCGATCAGGGCGACCATCGTGGTGCGGTCGACGCCGAGCTTGGCCGCGACCGCCTGCTGCGACATCGGCTCGCGTCCGACGAGCACGCGCAGCACGCCGAAGTCCTTGCCGTCGATGCCGAGCGGGGCGAGCGCGGCGTCGGTCAGCGCCGTCAGCCGCAGGTGAGCGTGTTTGACGAGATACCCGAGCGCGTCGTGCGGCTCCATGGCGTGCGGGGCGGGGGTTGGCATACCGGCATCCTATCTCTAGGCTGATAATCAGTAACACTGACAATCAGCTGGGCCGACGAAAGAGGCAATGATGATTCTCGTGACAGGCGGAGCCGGCTTCATCGGTTCGCACACCGTGCGCGCGCTCCACGAGGCGGGAGAGCAATGCGTCCTCCTCCAGCGCCGCGCACCCGTGCTGCCGCCGCACCTGGCCGACGTGCCCGCGGCGATGGCGCGGGGAGACGTCGCCGACCTGGACAGCCTGCGTGCGGTGGGCCGCCGGAACACGATCACCGGGATCGTCCATCTCGCCATCACACCGCCGTGGTCGGTGGGCGACGATGACGAGATCGGGGCCGCCGGCCGCGCGCTCGACGGCTTCCTCAACACCGTGCGGGTCGCGAAGGAGTGGGGCGTACGGCGTGTCGTCGTCGCCAGCACCATCGGCGTCTACGGGGGCGTGACCGCCGGCGGCGCGCTGGGGGAGGACCTGCCACTGCCGATGCGGCACCTCCACGCCATCCCGACCCTGAAGAAGATCATCGAACTGCTGGCCGGGCAGCTCGCGGCCGAGTCGGGCATCGAGATCGTCAGCGCACGCGTCTCCGGCACCTGGGGTCCGGGCGGCCATCTGCCCGACCCCTTCTTCCCGGCCCCGTCGCTCGCCCACGCCGCCGCGGGCCGCACCACCCCCGACCTCTCCGGCCTCGCGCACCAGCCGTACGCCGAGGACTCCCTCGACCTCTGCTACGTCAAGGACACCGGCCGCGCCCTCGCGCTCCTCCAGCTGACGCCTCGGCTGCGCCACACCACCTACAACGTCGGCTCGGGCCGTGCGACGAGCAACGCCGAGGTGATCGCCGCGCTCGCCGCCACCGAGCCCGGCTTCCGCACCGAACTGCCCTCACGGGACACCCCGGCGCCGCGCCAGTGGCTCGACACGAGCCGGCTGCGCGAGGACACGGGATTCACCCCGAAGTACGACACCGCCGCGGCCGCCGCCGACTACGTCGCGTGGCTGCGCGCGGGCAACGGACGATAGGGCCGGGCATCCGGACGGTGGCCTGACGGGGCCTCCGAGCCGGCCCGGGGAGCGGGGAACCCGTTCTCCCGGTGGGGTCGGCTCGTGTGTGCGGCGTCCGGCCGTCAGACGGCGCGCGGGGTGAGGACCGTGCGGTCGAACGGGCCGCCGTGCGCGGCCGCGTACGCGATGGCGTCGTTCACGGCGTCGAGCGGGAAGGTCCGGACACGGTCGGGGGCGAGGTCGAGTGTGCCCGATCCGATGAGCCGGATCAGCCCGGTGTTCGCCGTGCGCGGGCCCAGCCACTGCCCGCGCACGGTGACCGAGTTGCGCATGAGCCACGGATAGGGGAGGGCGAGGTCCGCGCCGCCGAGCATGCCCACGCCGCCCATGAGGACGACGCGGCCGTACTCGCGGACGGTCATGGCCGCCGCCCGTGTCACCGAGCTGGGCGCGGAGGGCGGCAGCAGGTCGATCACCACGTCGATCGGGCCCCGGGCGGCCGCGGACATGGCGGCGCGGTCCGTTCCCTCGTCGCCGGTCAGCCCGACCGGCCGCACACGCCGGCCGAACCGGTCGGCGAGGAGGCCGAGTGCGGCGCGGTCGCGGCCCGGTGCGATCACACGGGCCGCGCCCATGGCGAGCGCCATGGCGACCGCGGCGCTGCCGAGGTTGCCGGTGGACCCGCTCACGAGCACCGTCTCCCCGGCTTCCAGGCCGGCGGCCAGCAGCCCGCCGTACGGGACGGCGTAGACAGTGAGCGAGGACCAGCGAGCCGTGTCGTCCCGCGCCTCGGGGGGAAGGGGGTGGACGTTCTCCGTGGGCACCCGCATGAACTCGGCGAACGCCCCGTCGGGCAGATGGCGGGCGAGCCTGGCGCCGCCCTCGCCCCGGGAACTCAGGCCCTGGAGCATGATGTCGGGGGTCAGCGCGTCGTCCCGGGAACGCACCGTCGGATCGCACCACACCAGGTCACCGACGCGCAGCCGGGTGGCGTCCGGGCCGACACGCACGATGCGTCCCACGCCACCGGGACCCGGCACCACCGGGGGTTCGAGCGGATAGTTCCGCCGGCCGCTGAAGACCTCCTCCGAGTACGGCAGGATGCACGTGGCCAGGACCTCGACCACGACCTCCCCGCCGCCGGCCCGTGGCTCGGGCACCGATCGCACGGTGAGCGGGGCACCGAACCGGGTCAGAACTGCTGCTCGCATCTGCGGCCTCCTCGATCGTCCGTCCCGAGGCTAGGCACCCCCAGGGCATGCGCCAAGCGACGATCTCGCACATCTGGTATGCGTAGTGCGCATGGACTTCTCCAGCACGGCTCTACGGGTTCTGCGGCAGGTCGCCGATTCGGGGAGCTTCACCGCGGCCGCCTCCCAGCTCGGCTACACCCAGTCGGCGATCTCCCGCCAGGCGGCGGCCCTCGAACGGAGTGCGGGTGCCGTCCTGTTCGAGCGACGCTCCGACGGGGTGCGGCTCACTCCCGCCGGTCTGACCCTGCTACGGCACGCGCGGACGATCCTGGAATCCGTCGCGGCGGCCGAGCAGGAGATCACCGCCTCCGCCGCGCCGACGGCCCTGGTACGCCTCGGGATGTTCCCCAGCGCGGGCGCGGTGCTCCTCCCCGGTGTGCTCGCCCGGCTGGCGACGGCCGCCCCGCACATCACGGTCACGACCCGCGAGGGCACCACTCCCGCCCTGCTCCGGGCCCTGCGCGCGGGCTCGATCGACATCGCCGTGCTCACGTCCCGCCCACCCCACCGGCCGTCCGACGGTGAGTCACCCCGGCTGCACATCGAGCCGGTCGAGGACACCGAGCTGCTGCTCGGGGCCCCGACGACCGGCCTGTTCGCCGGCCGCACCGCGGTGCACGTCGACGAACTCGTGGACGCCCCCTGGATCGCCGCGCCGTCCACGAGCACCGAACCCCTGCTCGGTGTCTGGCCCGGACTGCCGGGGAGGCCCCGGATCGTGCACACCACACGGGACTGGCTGACCAAACTCCAGCTCGTAGCGGGCGGCTTCGGCGTGACGACGATCCCGTCCCGCATGTCCGCGGTGCTGCCGCCCGGCGTGAGCGCGCTGCGCGTGCAGGGAGTGCCGCAAGAGGTCCGCCGGATTCTCACGGCCCGCCTCCCCGGCCGACCGGAGCCGGGGATCACCGAGGTCCTGCGCGCGGTCACCTCGGCTCTCTGAGCCCGGCTCCCGCCGCTGCCGCGACCCCGGCCGGGACGGGACGGGCCGAGGGCGGGTCCACGGGGTCGCCGCCTGCCCGCGGCGGTCGCTACGGCGTTGCGGCGACGATGCCGCCCCGACCGCCGCCGACCGGGTCCCGGCGCGGATCCGATGCCGGTATCCGCTCCAGCACCCCGCCCGCGAACACGTCGTACAGCGGAAGCGTCTCCAGGTGGACGTAGCCGATGTGGCAGTCGCAGACCGCGAGCGGACAGCTCCGGGGCCGCAACGCCTGCCGGTACGAGCCGTCGTACAGGTTTCCCAGCTCCGCGCGGACGAAGTGGCAGCGGCGCACCGTGCCCTCGCCGTCCACCGATATGACCGACTCCCCGGTACGGCAGGGCAGGCCCGCGCTGCGGTGCGGATGGCGGCTGTAGGGGAAGAGCGGGTCCAGCGCGGTCCACTCGTCCGCCTCGACGTCGGTGTAGGTGTGCCCCTCGGCCGCGTTGACCCAGAGATAGACCTGCTCGGGCAGCTCGGCGCGCAGCCGCCGGGCATGCTCCAGGTGTCCGGGCAGCCCGACGACACCGACGCTGTGCCGGACCCCGCGGGCGGCCAGGTCATGGCACTTGCCGAGGAAGCGGCCGTACGGCGTCTGCCCCGGATGGTAGGTGCACCACAGCGCGAGAGTGTCCAGGTCGGCGGCCGCCGTCCAGTCCGTGCGGCAGCTGAGATTGGTCTGGATCGCCACCCTGCGGATGTGCGGCGACCGGCTCAGTTCCACGAGCGCCCGCCGGTACCAGGACCGCACCAGCCCCTCGCCCCACGGGGTGAACAGCAGCGAGAGCCGGTCCCCTCGCTGCGCGGCCGCCCAGCCGGCGAACCGCTCCAACGCGGCCCGGTCGGCCGTCAGCCGGTCGCGGCTGTCGCGCCGCTTGGCGAACGGGCAGTACGGGCAGTCGTAGTCGCAGGACGCCAGCGGGCCCCGGTAGAGAATCGTCAGATCCATGTGCGTGCCGTCACCTCGCCTCGTACGCGGCCATCCGCGCCCGCACGGCGGCCGAGAACAGCTCGGGACCCACCGCGTCCGAATGCGCCAGCCCCTCGGGGCTCAGCCGCAGCAGCCCG
Organism: Streptomyces malaysiense; assembly: GCF_000980885.2. Taxonomy (GTDB): domain Bacteria; phylum Actinomycetota; class Actinomycetes; order Streptomycetales; family Streptomycetaceae; genus Streptomyces; species Streptomyces malaysiense. The sequence goes on from NZ_LBDA02000012.1 coordinate 129,256, forward strand.
GGACCCGCTGATTCGTCCAGCCAGCCCCGCCCGGCGAACCGGTCCAGTTCGGCGGCGAAGTCGTCGCCGGGCGCGCTGCCGAACCGCTCCCGGTACCCGGCCACCCCCATGCCCTCGGCCTGGAGCAGCGACTGGAGCAGATGACGGCGGCGGGCCTCGTCCCCGGTCATCTCCCAGCCGAAGTCCGCGTGCCGGAAGTCGTCGGCACCGCGGGCGGTGTACGCGTCGATGATCCCGCGTATGCGGTGCATGTCCACCGCGTAGTCGAACGAGTAGTGCAGCCGGGAGGTGTACGAGCGCGCGCCGCAGCCGAGACCGACCATGCCGTCCGTCTGGCACGCGTAGTCGCCCGCGCCGGCGTCCGGGGCGTCCGCGCGGCGGAACATGCGCATCGACACCTGCTCGTAGCCGTGCGCGAGCAGATGATCCCGGCCGTGCCGGTACAGCCGCAGCCGCTGTTCGTCCCACCGCGCGTCGGCGGCCACCGCCCGCTCGCGCCGCCGGCCGAGACCGGTGAGCGGGCGCACGTAGAGCGGGTAGAGATACAGCTCCTCCGGCCGCCAGGCGAGGGCCGCGTCCAGGGAACGGGTGAAGGACTCCTCGGTCTGGCCGTCGATGCCGTAGATCAGATCGATGTTGAGGACGGGGATGCCCGCATCGCGGATCCGGGCGAGGGCCGCCTCCACGTCCGCCCGCCGCTGCGGGCGTACGGCGGTGCGCGCCTCGGCGTCGTCGAAGCTCTGCACGCCCAGGCTCAGCCGGGTGGTGCCCCGCCCGGCCAGCACCGCCAGCCGGTCGGTACTCGCCGTGGCGGGCGAGGCCTCCACCGACAGCGGGACCGCGGCCAGGTCGGCGCCGAGTCCTTGCTCGGCCAAGTCGCACAGCCGCTCCAGCTCCGCCGCCTCCAGGAAGGTCGGAGTGCCGCCGCCGAAGGCCGCGTTCGCGAACCGTGCCCCCTCGCCCAGCGCCTCACGGACCGCCGACGCCTGCCGCTCCAGAGCGTCCAGATAGGCTCCGGTCAGGCCCTCCGGCGCGCCGATCCGGGTGAAGAGGTTGCAGAATCCGCAGCGCACCTCGCAGAACGGGATGTGGAAGTAGAGGGACAGGGCGCCCTTCGGCTCGTCCGCCCACATCTCGCCCAACGAGGCCCGCTCACAGGGCAGCGGGCGGTAGGCGGTCTTGTGCGGATAGGCGTAGACGTACTGCTCGTACGGGCGGACGGCGGTGGCCGTCGCGGTGGTGCCGGTCATCGGGCCTCGTCGACGAAGAAGTGGGCGTAGGGGACGGTCCAGACGACGTCATGGCCGATGCGGTGGCCCGTGTAGCCGTCCTCGCCGTACGCGGTGCCGTGGTCGGAGCAGACGATCGCGAGGCACGGGCGGCGGGCGGAGGCGGCGGCCAGGAGCCTGCCCATGTGCCGGTCCACGTACTCCAGGGCCGCCGCGTGGGACTCCCTGGTGTCGCCCGCCTCCTCGGTCGCGCCGGGCAGATGGAACCAGTTGGGCTGGTGCAGCGCCGCCACGTTCACGAAGAGGAACAGCGGCTGGTCCGCCGGGAGATCGGCCACGACCTTCTCCGCGCACGCCACCTGGGCCTCGAACGAGGTGGGGGAGGCCACCCCGAACTCCGGCTCCCAGTGGCTCTCCTGGAACATCCCCGGCAGCACCGAGCCCAGCGGGCCCCGCTTGTTGAAGAAGCCCACACCGCCGACGCACACCGTGCGATAGCCCACGGCGGCCAGACCGGAGACGAGATCGGGGGTGTCGTAGACGAACGTGCCCGTCGCGGTGGTCTCACTGCCCGCGAAACGGGCGGCGAACAGCCGCGGATGGGGACCCGGCGTGGCCGGTGTCGGCAGGAAACCCGCGAACATCGCCTGGTGGGAGGCGTAGGTGAAACTGCCGGGCGCGTGCCGCCGCTCCCACACGCCGCCCGGCAGCTGCCGCGCCAGGTTCGGGATGCGCCCGGCCGCCGCCAGTTTCCGCGCGACGTCGTAGCGCAGGGTGTCGAGCGTGACCAGCAGCAGATCGTGGCTGCCCACGATCTCGGTCATGTCAAGCGGGGATGTCATGGTGGTGCTCCTCGTGTTCCGGCCGCCGTACGGCGTGGTCCGGAGGTTGTACGACGTGCTCGGGCCGACCTGGTACCTGCTCCGTCGGCCCTGGGACGGTCCGGACCGCGGCGACCTGCGCGGCGTAGGTGTCCAGGTGTTCGGCGCCGCTGCCGGGGAGGCCGGTCAGCCCAGGGAGCAGGTCCCCGAAGGCGTTCACCTCGCCGACGGCGAAGCGGCGCCATCCGGTGGCCGGCAGGATGTCCACGCCGACGCACAGCGTGCCCGGGAAGCACCCGGCCGCCCGCTCGGCCACCTCCAGGACCTCGGCGAAGTCGCCGCCCGCGGCCCGGATCGCCGCGCGGACCGAGTCGAGATCGCCCCGGGCACCGCCGAGATGCAGATTGGTCATGGGGTGGCGGCTGGTCCGTACGACGGCATGCGTGGCGCGGCCCGCGACCACGACCACCCGCAGATCGGCCGCCCGGCCGCCCCGCATGGCCTTCGGCAGCCACCGCTCCACATGGACGCCGTCCGGGACCAGCGCGTCGACCAGGGCGGCGACCTCCCGCTCCGAGGTGTAGTCGCGCACCCGCAGCGAGTTGTACAGCCGGCCGTCCCCGGTCCGCTCCACGGACGTCGTCGCCTTGACCCGCCCCGGGCCCGCCACCGACAGCGCCACGACACCGGAGGCCGACGAGCCGTGCGCCGCCTTCACGAACGCCCGCGGGAAACGGGCCTCCTTCAGCTGCCGCCGAAGCCCGTCCCAGCCGTCGAACGGGCCGGTCAGCGCCGGCGGCACCGGGACGCCCGCGGCGGCCAGCCGGGCATGGCAGCGCCGCTTGTCGAACAGCACGGCGACCTCCTCCGGGTCCGCGCCCGTCACCGCGCCCGCCCGGTGCGCCGCGCGCGTCACCTCCCTCACCGCGGAGGTGAAACGCCGGTACCACAGCGCCGTGCCCTCGACCCGGGTCGGCTCGTCGACGTCCCGCAGGAGCCGGTCGACCTCGGCGTCCTCACCGGGCGAGTCGATCCGCACCCGTTCGCCCGGCGCGAAGGCGTAACGCCCGCGCAGCACGTCCCGCCAGGCGAGCACGCGCGGCGCGGGGTCACCCGCGGCGCGCACGGCGTCGGCGAACATGGTCGTCCGCCGGTTCTCGGGGTTGCCGACGACGGCGAACCGGAGGCCCGCACCGGGCACCGGATTACTCGGAGACGGCGACATGACGCCACTCCTCGTCCTGCCACCGGTGCGGCACCTGACGCTCCGAGAGGTCCACCTCGGTCCCGGCGGAGCCGAGGGCCGCCCCGATCCGCTCGGCCATGGCATCGCCGAGGAAATGGTGGTGCAGGTCCAGCCGCTTGAGATGGGTGAGCGGCCGGCCGCCCAGCAGGGCCTCGCCGCCGGCGTCGGTGAGGGTGCCCATCGACAGGTTCAGCGACTCCAGCTGGGCCACCACCGGCGCGGAGGCGACGGCCGCCGCGATCTCGTCCTGGATCTCGCTGTCCTGGAGGCCGAGGTGGCGCAACGCCGGGAGATGTACCCCGGCCAGGATCGGCGCGAGGTCGGCCACCGTCGTGTCGCCGCCGTACGCCTCCACGCCGAGCCACAGCTCCAGCCGCTCCAGGGCGGGCAGTTCGCAGGCGCCGACCGCCCGCACCACCTGTGCCGGCAGGCCGCCCGACTCGAACCGCAGCACCCGCAGCGCCTCGTGCCGCACGGGCCGCAGCGACAGCGGCTCCTCGCCGAGGCCGCACGAGTCGCCGCCGCGCACGGCCAGTTCCTCCAGCAGCGGGAAGGTCTCCAGGACGGGGGTGACGTCGGTGAGCTGGAGCCAGGAGATCTCGCACTCCTCGCCGGTGACGTCGGCGAGGAACAGGGCGCGCAGCGCGGGGAAACGTCCGGCGTCGGACAGGATCAACTCCAGCACCGGGCGAAGTTCGCTGTACTCGTCCTCCCACCAGGGCCCGATGACGAGTGCCCGGACCTCCGCGCTCGGTACCCGGTCCGTGAAGCTCTGCCACACCTCGGGGAACGGGATGTCCCCGGCCTCGAAGCAGTCCAGCCGCCAGGCCACGTCGCCCGCGGCCGGCAGCGCCTCCTCGCCCGGTTCGGGCAGGGTGCGGACGGGCAGTCCGTGAAAGGTCTCGAAGTGATCGGCGAAGGTCATGTCGGCCTCACTCCGCGACCGCGGTGTAGCGGTGCACGACGCCGTCGTGCTCCCAGGTGTCGCCGGGCTCGGACATGTCGACCTCGACACCGGACGGCTCCAGCGCCGCCCGGACCCGCTCGGCGATCGGCTCGGTGAGGTAGTTGTGGTGCAGGTCGAGCTTGGTCAGATGGGTGAGCGGCTGCCCGTCGAGCAGCGCGACCACGCCCTCGTCGGTCAGCACGCCCATGGACAGGTCGAGCGAGGTCAGCTGGGCGACGACCGGGGCCCCCGCGACGGCGGCGGCGATCTCGTCCTGGAACTCGCTGTTGCGCAGGCCGAGGTGGCGCAGCGCCGGGAAGCCGCCGCCCGCGAGGAACGGGGCGAGGTCGGCCACCGTCGCGTCGCCGCCGTACTCCGACACACCGAGCCATATGTCGAGGTTCTCCAGCGCGGGCAGTTCGCTCCCGGCGACACCGCGCACGACCTCGCCGGGCAGACCGCCGGTCTCGAGACGGAGCGTGCGCAGACGCTCGTGGCGCACCGCCGGGAAACGCAGTTCGGAGCCGCCGCGGACCCCGAACTCCTCCAGCAGCGGATAGGCGCGCAGGACCGGGGTGACATCGGACTGCTGGATCCAGGAGATCTCCGCCTCCTCCATCTCCAGGTCACCGATGAACACGGCCCGCAGACCGGTCAGCCGCTCCCGGGCCTTCACCAGGCAGTCCACGACGAGTCCGGAGTCGCTCTCGTAGGCCTCGCCCCACGGGCCCACGACGATCGCGAGTACACCGGCGGGATCCACCGTCTCCAGGAAGTGGTCCCACCGCTCCTCGAAATCCACGTCCGAGTCACCGTACGCATCGACGGCGATCCGCCACGCCACGGCGTCCGCCGCCGGCAGCTCCCGCTTCGACCCGGGTTCGAACTCGAAGGCCGGAAGGCCGTGCAGTTCCTTCAGATGTTCGACGTTCGACATGACGCGCTGGCCTCCAGGGACCGTGATCGTGCGGTGGTTGCAAGAATTTCTACCAACCCGCACTGACAACGCGGATGACGGGCCGTGGGAAGCCGCTCGCGGGGCCGAGGCCGAGCAGGCGCCGGAGGGGACGGCGACCCTGGTGGCCGAGGCCGGCGGCCCGGATCGCGGTGTGCGGTGTGCGGTGTGCGGTGCAGGACGGTGGGGGAGCGGGCCCGGGGGCTACTTCGCCGCCGGGATGTCCGGGGCCGGCGCCCGGCCGAGGGAGCGGTCGAGAGCGGTCAGCAGCAGGTAGAGCACGTCGGCGCCGAGCATGATCCAGGCGAGGTGGTGCAGGCCGCCGGTGTCGATGCGCTGCCCGAAGGACGCGGCGGCCGCGGAGGAGGCGATCATCGAGCCGATGTAGGCGAAGGTGCGCAGCAGCCCGGCCGAGGACGCGATCCGCTCGGGATCGGCCTGGAAGTAGACGGAGTTCTGCAGGGCCAGATTGTTCAGTCCCTGCGGGATGCCGAAGACCAGGGTGACGAGGAAGAGCGTCCACAGCGGGCCGGCCCCGCCGAGCGTGAGCATCAGCAGGCAGGCGACGATCTGCCCCGCCGCACCGACCAGCAGCTTCCCGCGCACGCCAGGCCGCCGCCCGGAGACGACGGAGACCCCGATCGCCACCAGGAACGTGGGGGTCTGCACCAGCCCGGCGCGGAAGGGGGACAGCCCGTAGCCCTCCTCGGTCCACTGGCTGAAGCCGTAGAGGAAGGCGTACGCGACGACGTACGCGAGGAGTGCGCGCATGTACGTGAGCAGGAGCGGCGTGTTGCCGCCGAACACCCGCAGGTCGATGAAGGGGGTGCCGGCCCGTAGCTCCCGTACCGCGAACCCGGCGCCGAGGGCGGCGGCGACCGCGAGCAGGTAGCCGTCACGCGGGTGGGGGTTCATCAGGAACAGCAGCAGCGAGGTGAGCGTCGCGGCGAACAGGACCATGCCGGGCAGGTCCAGCCGGGAGGCCAGGCGACCGCGCCGACCGGCCGGATCACCCGTCACGGGGGCCGACTCGGGCAGCCGGAGCAGGCCCAGCACCACGGAGGCGACGGACAGCGGCACGTTCAGCGCGAAGGTGGCGCGCCAGCCGCCCACCGCGATGAGCAGACCGCCGAGGAGTGGGCCGATGACGGCGACGGTCTGGTTGGCGACCGCCAGCGCGGTCAGCACCCCGCCGGGACTGTCCCGCCCGGTGCGCTCGGTCTCGCCGCGCACCAGCGCCATCGCGGCCGGATAGCCCGAACAGGTACCGAATCCGAGCAGGACACGGGCGACGATCAGCACCGCCATGTTCGGGGCCAGGGCGCCGACCACGCCGGCGACCCCGACGAGGCTGGTGCTCGCGAGGAAGAGCCTGCGCGGCCCGAAGAGGTCGATGAGCCGCCCCACGACCGGCTGCCCCAGAGAGGTGGCCAGATAGAGGGCGGAGACGGGGGCTGAGGAACATCCGAACGAAAACCGGCGCTAAGCCCTTCGCGGGCCTGAGAGCGCTTTGACCTGGGGCTCTGCGGGGGCGGAGCCTTCGGCAGTCGTGTTGATCATTGACTGTCTGGAGGCCCGGGGTGCCGGTCGAGTTTCTGACGGATTCGCAGGCTGCGGCGTACGCGGCGTACGACGGGGCGCCGTCGCGTACCGAGTTGGAGCGGTTCTTCTTCCTGGACGACGCGGATCGGGCGCTGATTGAGCCGAAGCGGCGGGCGCACAACCGGCTGGGCTTCGCGGCCCAGCTCACGACCGCGCGGTATCTCGGGGTGTTCCTGGACGACCCGACCGACGTGCCGGCGGAGGTCGCCGACTATCTCGCTGAGCAGCTCGGCATCGCGGACGTGTCGGTGCTGAAGACGTACGGCGATCGGGAGAACACCCGGCTCGATCACGTCCGTGAGCTGCGGCGCGTTCTGGAGTACACGGAGTTCGCCGAGGCGGAGGCGGAGCTGCGGGTGTGGGTGGACGCGCGGGCCTGGACAACCGGGGAGGGCCCGAAGGCGCTGTTCGATGCGTCGGTGGGGTGGCTGCGGGAGCGTCGGGTGCTGCTGCCCGGGGTGACGACGCTGGCCCGGCTGGTGGCCTCAGTGCGGGAGGCAGCGAACCAGAGGCTGTGGGAGACCCTCTATGGGCTGCTGAGCACTGGTCAGCGGGCCGTGCTCGATTCTCTGCTGACGGTGCCGCCGGGGGCCCGGGTGTCGGAGTTGGACCGGCTGCGGCGGGGCCCGGTCCGGATCTCCGGGCCTCAGATGAAGTGGGCGCTCGCGCGGGCGGCGGAGATTGCCGACTTCGGTATGGCCGAGGTGGACGTGTCCGCGATACCGCCGCGGCGGCTGGCGGAGCTGTCGCGGTACGGGGTGGACGGCAAGGCGTCACTGCTGCGTCGGCACGGCGACTCGCGGCGCCTGGCCACGCTGCTGGCCACCGCGGCCTATCTGACGACCCGCGCGGTCGACGACGCCCTGGATCTGTTGGAGGTGCTGATCGCGACGAAGCTGCTGGCCAGGGCGGAGCGGGAGACGGCGAAGGAGAAGCTGAAGACGCTGCCGAGGGTGGAGCGGGCGGGCGCGAAGCTGGCCGCCGCGTTCCAGGTCGTGTTCGACACTACGAGCGAGCAGGTCGACACCGACAGCGGGGAGATCACTCCACCGAAGGTGGAGACCCTGGAGGCGATGTGGGCGGAGATCGAGCAGGTCGTGCCGCGTGACGAGCTGGCTGCCGCGCTTGCCGCGCTGTTCGAGCTGACTCCGCCGCTCGACTCCGATGCGGACGAGGCATGGCGGAGCCAGCTCCTGACCCGGTTCGGCACCGTACGGCCGTTCCTGGGGCTCCTGGTCCAGGTCGTCGACTTCGGGGCGACGCCGGAGGGGCTGCCGGTCCTGAGGGCGCTGAAGACCCTGCCCGACCTGATGGGCAGGAAGAAGGTCGGCCCTGCCGAGATCGACACCGGCCTGCTCAATGGGTCGTGGCGGCGCCTGGTGCTGTCGGCGCCGCACCTGGAGCCGGGCACGGTGGACTGGAAGGCGTACGCGTTTTGCGTGCTGGAACAGCTGCACCGGATGCTGCGCCGGCGGGAGGTGTTCGCGAAGAACTCCTCCAAGTGGGGTGACCCGCGGGCGAAGCTGCTGGACGGAGCGGCGCGGGAGCAGGCCAAGCCCACCGTGCTGGCGTCGCTCAACCTGCCCGCTGAAGCGGGCGAGCACCTGACGGCGCGGGCCGCGCTGCTGGACGGCACCTACCGTGAGGTCGCCGGGCGGGTGCCTGCGAACTCCCAGATCGTGTTCGACGACGACGGACGGCTGCACTTCGCTGCCCTGGAGCCGGAGCCCGAACCGGCCTCGCTGCGCGACCTGCGGGAAGCGGTGGAGGCGATGCTGCCCAGGGTCGACCTGCCCGAGGTGCTGCTGGAGGTGTTCTCGTGGACCGGCGCCGACCAGGCGTTCACGTCCGTCACCGGCGGCGAGGCGAGGCTGAAGGACCTGAACGTGACGATCGCCGCGCTGCTGGTGGCGCACGCGTGCAACGTCGGCTACACCCCGGTCATCGGCTCTGCGGACGCGCTGAAGTACGGGCGCTTGTCGCACGTCGACCAGACCTATCTGCGCCTGGCGACGTACCGGGCCGCGAACGCGGCGCTGATCGACTACCAGGCATCGATCCCGCTCGCGCAGGCGTGGGGCGGCGGGCTGGTGGCCTCCGTGGACGGCATGCGGTTCGTCGTGCCGGTGCCGAGCGTGTACGCGCGGCCGAACCCCAAGTACTTCGGGCGCCGAGGCGGCGCCACCTGGCTCAACATGATCAATGACCAGGCGGCGGGGCTGGGCGGGAAGGTGGTGGCCGGCACTCCGCGCGACTCGCTGTACGTGCTGGACGTCCTCTACGACCGCGACGGCGGCAAGCGCCCCGAGACGATCGTCACCGACACCGCCTCCTACAGCGACATTGTCTTCGGCCTGCTCACCCTCGCCGGGTTCGCGTACGCGCCGCAGCTCGCTGACCTGCCCGACCAGAAGATGTGGCGCATCGACCGCACCGCGGACTATGGCGCCTTCCAGGACGCCGCCCGCGGCCGGGTCGACCTCGCCCGCATCGAACGGCACTGGGAGGACATCCTGCGGATCACCGGTTCCATCCACACCGGCGCGGTGCGCGCGTACGACGTGATCCGGATGCTGTCGCGCGACGGGCGCCCCACCCCGCTCGGCGACGCGATCGCGCACTACGGCCGGATCGCCAAGACCCTGCACATCCTGCGCCTGGCCGACGAACCCGGCTACCGCCGCCAGATCAAGGTGCAGGCCAACCTTCAGGAGGGCCGCCACTCCCTCGCCCGGAAGATCTTCCACGGCCGCTCGGGGCAGCTCTACCAGCGTTACCAGGACGGCATGGAAGACCAGCTCGGCGCGCTCGGCCTGGTCCTCAACGCCCTCGTGCTGTTCACGACGCGGTACACGGACGCCGCGGTGAACCAGCTGCGCACGGACGGCTTCGACGTCCGCGACGAGGACGTGGCCCGCCTCTCACCCTTCGTGCGGCACCACATCAACATGCTCGGCCGCTACTCCTTCCAGCTCCCCGACCTGCCCGGAGGCTTGCGACCACTGCGTGATCCGGATGCCGTAGACGGCGAGTGACCGCCACGCGGGAGACGCCGACCAGCCCCTGCTGCGGGCTGGTCGGCGGGGCTGCGGTTGGGTTGCTTAGATGGTCACGCCTGGCTGCCGCCGGGGCAGTTCGGCGTGCCGCACCGCCTTGGAGGCTAGGGCGATGCCCACGCCCAGGCTGGCGAAGATGCCGCAGCCGACGAACACCGGGGCGGCTCCCCAGGCTCCGATAGCGGCGCCGACCAGCGGGTAGCTGAGGGGGGCGAGACCGACCATGGTGAGCATGACGACGGAGGTGACCCGGCCGAGATAGGCCGGATCCGCCGCAGTCTGTATGAGGGCGTTATCCAGACTGCCGAAGACACCCGCGTTCAGTCCGATGACCGCGGCCAGCACCACGGCGAGCCACAGGGTCGGCACCATCGCGATCGTGGCCGCGCCCGCGCAGCCCACGAGCAGCGTCCCGGCCATCATCAGGCCTGCACGGGGCAGCCAACCGGCGATCGCGAGCAGCGCGGCGCTGGCTGCGGCACCTGCGCTGAAGCTGCTGACTATCCAGCCGTAGCCGGAAGGGCCCCAGCCGCGTTCGGCGTTGAGGAGCACCATGCCGACGTTGAGGGTGCCGGTGAGGCCGAGTTCGCAGATGGCGCCGGCGGCGACGAGCGGGCCGATGAGGCGGTGGCGGCGGATGTAGCGCAGGCCGTCGAGCAGCTCCTGTCGCGCGGTGCTGGGCTCCGTCTGCTCGGCGCCGTTCGCCACGAGGGGCCGTATCCGTATCGTCAGCAGGAGCGGCAGGGACAGAGCGATGAGCAGTCCGGCGACGGTGAAGGCGGCCGCGGGTCCGCCGAGTCCCATGGCAAGGCCGCCGATCGGCGGGCCCGCGATCTGGCTGAGGCGCGTCGACAGCGTGCGCATGCCGGTGATCCGGGCCAGTTGGTCAGGGGCGGTGATCCGGGGCGGGAGGGCACCGACAGCGGGTACGAACAGCGCGTCGACGGCGCCGAAGACGAGCGCCACCGTGACCAGGATCCACAAGGCCGGCGCCGTCAGTGCGATACCGGCGGCCACCGCCAGGATGAGGAGGCAGCGCAGCGTGTCACTGCCGAGAATCACCCGGCGGGGGTCGAACCGGTCGGCCACCACGCCCCCACCGAGCATGAGTAACGCCCGTGGTAACGCTCCGGAGGCCATGACGAGGCCGACTTCGGTAGGACCGGCGGCCTTCTGGGCGGACCAGCCCAGGGCGACGAAGTACACGCTGTCGCCGATGAGGGAGACGGTGTATGCGGTCAGCCAACGCAGCACGTTGCCGTCGCGGTGGGCCGGTGTGGAGGCGTGTTCGGGCAGGACTGTCTCTGAGGTGGCCATCGTGGGCTCCAGTACGTCGGGATCCGGCTGAGTCAGGGCCGGAAGGGAAAGCCGTAGAGGTGCACGGACACGTGCTCGCGGTCCTCGGTGTCGTCGGCCGCCTTGGCGGCCTTGCCCCGCTCCCGCCAGCGCCGTGCCAGCGCCTCAAGCTCATCGCTCATCTCGGCGAGTTCGGCCGGGGTGAGGTCGAGCAGCCACTCGGAGCTGAAGGACGCATCGGTCCACGCCTTCCCCCAGGCGGACTTCTGGTCGAGATACGTGCGGTACTGGGCGACGCGGGTGTCGAAGATCCCTCGGGTCACCGCGCCGACGGCGGCGGCTCCCTCGGGCGTGTCCGCGAAGTCCGAGTCGCGGAAGCCCCAGCCCTCTTCGGATGCCACCTGCCACCACCGCTCACGGCCGTCGGCGCCCTGACCGCTCGCCTGCGTCACGAAGCCGTGCTCGGCCAGCTTGCGCAAGTGGTAGCTGACCAGCGACGGCGTTTCATCGACATGCTCGGCGAGCTGAGAAGCCGTCGCGGTGCCCGCGGCGTACAGCAGCCGGTACAGCTGCATCCGCAGCGGATTCATGAACGCCCTCAACCGTGACAGGTCGGTGATCTGCTCAGGCTCGTGCTTCGGTCGCATGCACTCACCGTAGATATGAAGCGAAAACTTCGCAATAACCGCTTCAGAATTGGGAGGCGCAAGCAACCCGGCTCCATGCGCAGGGGACTTGAGACAGCCCAACCCGGCTCGACTTGACTGCCGCTGACGACGAGGGATCGCGCCCGGCCAGGGAAAGTCCCACCGGGCCTTCCCCAGCCCTGGCTCGTTGACCAGCACAGACGACACGGTGAACAGGGTGTCGGTGAGAGCAGGGAGAGGGAGATGACGGTAGAGGTCGCTCCGGAGGTCCGGGCCGCGCAGCGGCGGATCGTCAGCACGATCAACGCGTCCGGGAGGCTGAACGCCGACGGGCTGGCACTGTGGCGGGAGGTCAACTGCGGCGAGTGGAAGGCCACCGCGGCCGACATCAGTCGGGACCTGGACCTGCTCCAGGTCCCGCACACCATCGTGACGGCTTTCCGCTTCCCGCTCGCCACCGCGTACAGCAAGGCCATGCGCGAGGGCGAGGAGGTCCGTATCCTGCGCAAGGACCTGGCTCACCTGGTGCCGTGGATGCCCTCGATGGAGCAGACCGTCGCCGACATCCCCGAGGACGCCCCGCACTGGGACTTCACGGTGTTCCAGCCCCGGGCCGACGGCATGGTCATCGCCAAGCTGGCGCTGTCGGCGGAGTGGCCCGCATGGTCGAAGAAGCAGGCCCGTGCCGCCCGGCTGGTCTGCGCGGAGTGCGACTACGACCTGCGCGAGTTCAAGGACGAGGCCCGGATGCCGTTCGACGTCCGGCTGCCCGAGCGGCCCAAGGCTCGGCGGCTGGTGTGCGGACAGTGCTGCAATGACGGCGTGGACGAGATGGAGCGCCTGGCCGCGCTCGCGGGAAAGCCGTCTTGAGCACCGTCGAGCCGGGGACGGACAGACTGCTGGTCGCGGAGCTGGTGGGACTGCTCAACGATGCCGAGCACTACGACGGCCCCGGCTCCACCCCCGACAGCCGTCTGGCCTACGTCGACCGCCGGGCGGCCCTGCTGCACCGGCTCGTCGACGCCCTCGGTGACGAGTCCTCCCGCTACCTCGCCCAGGACGCCGAGGACCGCGCCGAAGACGTACGGGCCGAGGCCGAGGCCTTGGCGCGGGAGTGCGGAGACCCACCGCCCGCACCGCGCCAGTTGCAGTGATGCGGGTACCACAAGGGTGCTGGACAGTCCGTGATGCGGATCTACCCGGGCCTGCGCCGGTGCCTGGTCTGACGGTCAGGCAGCGCGCAGTCGAGGGGGGTCAGTCTGCTCCGGCTCGGCCTCTGCAACAACCGTGAGGGGAACGGGGGTCTCGGCGTCGGTGGGCTCCTCCGCCCGGCGGCGCAGCTTCGACTTAAGGCTGATCAGCCCGCTCTTGACGTGCGGCGCGACAACGACCCCCAACGCGAAGCACGTGCCGGCGATCGCCAGGACTGTCTTGGTGCCGTCGAACAGCACGGCGTGCGTGACGAGCGTGTTGTCGTCATCCCGAGCCAGCGGGCTCTCTCCGCCCGGAGTGCTCGACTTCGAGAAGTGTGTGTCGGAGGGACGCCTCGTCAGCATCAGCTCCCAGATCCAGTCACCCCGGTTGAACTCCATGACGCAACTGTAGAGGCGACCAGGCACGCCGCGGCCCGGAATGCCATGCTCTCCGCCTTGGTCAGAGGACGGGGCCCGAAGGCCCTTTGCCCAGGGCTCCGGGGCGGGAGAGGATGCGTCCATGATCGACACGGCTGAGAACCCCGAGGAACAGGTCGCGATCGCCGCGGCGAAGGACGGTGAACTACGCCTGCACGACCCCGCCGTCCGCGCCTCCGCCGTCGGCGTCCAGCTGTTCGACCCAGAGTTCGTCGAGGTCGGCGCCTCCGGGCGGCGCTGGACGTACGAGGAGATGGTCGCGGCCCTGCCCACCCTGCACGGCGGAGCGGACAGCCCGCGCATCGAGGCCTCCGGCATGCGCGGGGTGCTCCTCGCCCCGGACCTCGTGCACCTGACGTACGAGAGCGTCATCGCCGGCCGCCGGGCCCGCCGCAGCTCCCTGTGGCGCAAGGGCGAGGGCGACACCGGATGGCGGCTCTACTACCACCAGGGCACCCCCGTCCCCGAGGGCTGAACCGTCCCCGGCTCTACTCCTGAACGATGTCGTAGACAGCCCGTTGAGGGTCGGTTTTGGCGATGAGCCCGTCCGCGCACAGGTCGCGCAGGATCTGCCGGACCCGTTTCTCCGCTGCCCGTTGGTCTTCCCACGTGTGACCGTGGTCGCCCAGAGCCTTGATGGCACGCTGCGGGTCCCAGGTGCCGCCGAGGGCGCGAATCGCCTGGGCGAGGACATGCCGGTCGGGATGATCCTTCTTGCGATGGTTGGCGATGCTGGCAGGGGCGCCGCTGTAGTTGCAGTCGGCACACTTCTCCCACGAGCAGTCCGGATCGGTGACGGCGGCGTGGCGGACGGAATGGTGCGAGCCGAAGCCGTGAGCGTGGAGCAGTTGAGCGACGGACCCGTCGTACTTGAGGGCCATGAGCGCCGCTTCGGCGATCTTGTCGTGGCCGGCGGCGAAGAACTTGCCCAGGCCGACGTCCTTCCCGCAGCCGCACCAGCACTTGCCGGTCGGGATGAGGCGAGGCTTCTCATTGCTTGGCATGAACCCAAGCTATCAATCCTTGAGTTGAAGTCAAGACATAAATCCAAGGATTGCACTCAAGGGTTGCGTTGGTGCAAGTAGGTGTACAGCCGCAAGCCGACCTCATGCACAGCAGGTTCAGCGGCGCGCGTCGCCGGGGGCGAGCAGGCTGGTCAGCTCAGAGATCGCTTCGGAGGACGGCTTGAAGTAGCGGCGGACGTTCTCCGGCTTCTTGTGCCGGGACTTGGCCATCAGCATCAGCAGGGAGGCGCCCTGCTCTCCGAGGTGGGTGAGGGCGGAATGGCGGTACTCGTGCAGGTCCCAGCCTGACCCCGGTCCGCGCACGGCGGTGTGCTCATCGAGCAGAGCGCGGGCCTGTCCGTAGGAGAGACGGGCCAGTCCGGTGTCTGGGCAGACGTCGCGCGGGCTGACCACCTTCCCCGGGCCGGGACGGCGATGGGTGACGAACACCGGGCCACGGGTGCGGCCCCGCAGCAGGCGAGGCAGGAGCCGGGCGGTGCCGGCGTCCCAATAGACCGTCTCCAGCACGAAGTCCTCGCGCGCCTGTCCTCGGCGGCGGACCTTGCTGCGGGCGCCCTTGGCCTTGACCAGGCAGCGGCGGGCGGCGAGGTCCAGGTCCTCGATGTTCACGCCGAGGATCTCCTTGGACCGCCCAGCGGTCTCGTAGAGCATCCGCCATAGTGTCTTCTCCCGCAGGTGGACCTCGCGCCGGGCGATGAGCCGGTCCACGGCCATCTTCGAGCGGGCCGGGGTCTCGGAGTCCGGCACTGCCAGCCGCTTCGTCCAGGCCGGGACCGCTGGGCCGTCATATCCGTACGACTCGCACCAGCCCAGCCACGACAGCACCGCCGCCCGGCGGGCGTTCCAGGTGTTGACCGCTGCGGTGCCCCACAGCAGTTCCAGGGCCTCGCCGATCTCGTCGTCCGCGACGGACCCGAGCGGGCGGGCCTCTCCGATCCGCTCAGCGGTCTTGCCGACGCCGGTCGAGTAGCTGCGGACCGTGTTCGGGTTGCGGAGCGAGTCGAGGAAGGCGTCGGCCGCCGCGCGGACGGTCAACGCCTTCCCGGTCGGCAGTTGCACGATGGTGGGCACCGCTTCCCCCTTGCCGCAGATAACAGGGCCGCTTCATGTTCGGCCCGGAGAACGTCACCGCAGGTGACGAACCAAGCTTCCGCAGATAATAGGGCGTTATCTGCGGGAAGACTTCAGACGGGTTCGGTCGCCGATGCTCCGTCAGCCGCCCATCAGGGCCGACGAAGGCTTAGCGCCGGTTTTCGTTCCGATGTTCCTCAACCCCCGAGAGCCCCGTGAGTTCGTGAAAACTGAAGGGTTCTCGACAGGAACCCACGGGTCCAGCAGCAGATCTTCCGGTGAGAAGGCGCGGGTTCACGACAAACCTGCTGGGGTGCGGGGCCAGTTACAGAGGTCGGTAGGTGCCGTAGTCCCCGGTGAGAGAGTTAGTGGCGGCTTCGACGACATCGGATCGGGGGCTGGAAACGCACGAGGTAAGGAAGTCGTGCACTCGCTGTCCTGTCCAGCCCGCCGCGGCAACAGCGGGCCAGAAGTAGATCCCATCGTATGGGGACCTGGCTTCGATGAAGTCGAGGACGTTGGTCACGGTCTCCTGATCCAGGACAAGCCGGAGCATGGCCACGGCCTGCAACGCTCCGCCCACAAGCGTCTCGTTACCGGTACTCAGGCACCAGCGAATCGCCTCGGCGTGGGAGTGCTCCATGTGGCTCAGCCGGACGATGGCATCGCCCCCGGCAGTGTGAACTGCATGGAGTGTTTCGCGCCGAAGGACGAGGTCTCGCAGGTAGGAGAGGTCGGACGGGGAGCCGCAAGCACCGAGTGCCATCGTCATCTGGTACTGGGTTTCCCAGGTCCGCGAATCCCTCACCTCATTTTTCAAGGCTTCGAGCAGGGCAGGACCAGCGGATGGGTCACTCAGCTTTCGAAGGCGCTTCGCGGCCGAGCGGCGCTTGGCGGAACTTCG
Organism: Streptomyces malaysiense; assembly: GCF_000980885.2. Classification (GTDB taxonomy): domain Bacteria; phylum Actinomycetota; class Actinomycetes; order Streptomycetales; family Streptomycetaceae; genus Streptomyces; species Streptomyces malaysiense. Next base: position 145,685 of record NZ_LBDA02000012.1, read on the forward strand.
GTCTCGAAGCTGACTGATCGCCTCAACGGCGTCGAGAGCCACGGTCTCTCCTACTGGATGCGGACGTCACCGGACCCTATTCGGCTTCTCTGACAGTCCCACCAGGGGTCTCACCGGGCGAGGCCAGAAGCAACTGACGGGCCGAGTCCGCGTAGCGCATCGCGGTCTTCTCATCGAGCCCGAACACCTCGGCGAGGTGGAGCGGGTCCGGGCCCTGAGTCATTGCTTCTTCGAGCTGTCGGTCGACGCGGAGCCGCTCCAGCGTTGCGGCCTGTCCGCGCATTGAGGTGCTGATCCAGTGGTTGCTGGCTCGGGTGGTCCTGTTCGCGGTCTGGTTGTTGATCAGCAGGTGGAGGTTCGCCGTGTTCGGCCAGCGGGTGCGCCGGTGCTCCAGCCAGTCCAGCAACAGCTTCAAGGTGAGATCGTCGAGCGGCCGGACGCGGCCGGCGATGGTCAGCCGCCGGTTGCCGATGTCGACGTCATCGAGCATGAGTGTGCCAATCTGGGCGACCCGGGCGGCGTGGACCGCGGCGAAGGCGAGGATGAGTCGTGTCGCCGGGGTCGTGGCCGCCGCGACGGCCCGGTCGACCTGTTCAGGGACGAGTGGCTGCAGCACGCCGTACTCGTACTGCCCGACCTTGATCCGGCTGGTGGGGTTGCGGAAGATGAGTCCGTTCCGCTTGGCCCAGCCGAACAGCGAACGCAGGGCGACGAGTTGGCTGTGGCGTTGGCGCCCGTGCAGAGCCTTGAGATAGGTGAGGACGTCGTCGCGGGTCACCTCCCGGAGGTGGTCGTAGCGGTCCGACCACTCCAGCAGGGCCGGACGGACCCCGTTGAGGTAGAGCCAGACCGTTCCCTCTCGGCGAGGCAGGCTGCGCGGGCCACCCTCGTGCAGGACCCGAGTCCAGCGTTCGGCCTCCGAGCGGATGCCGGGTGCGAGGCCCTCCAACCGCTCGGCGAGCCAGCGTTCAAAGGAGGGTTCGCTGTCGTCCTCGAAGATGCCCATCTCCTCCAGGACGGTGACGATGTGGCCGACGCTCAGGTCGAGGGCCCTCAAGGGAACGAAGATCTCCGTGTGGCGGATGACGTCGCCTTCGACGTAGCCGGTGAGCACGAAGGCCAGACCCCGGTTGACGGCGAAGCGGATGTTGCGGCCCCAGCCGCGGGCCTCGGCCAGCTGGTAGGCCAGATGTTTCGCCCAGGCCAGCCACGGGCTGGCCAGATCGGCGTCGGCCGGGTCGAGGCGGCTGTAGTCGCGCGGGACCTGGTCGAAGAGCGATAGCTGCCTCCAGCCGGGATCCGGGCGCCAGGCCGGCAGGGGCGGCGGCTTGCGCGGGGCTCCCCGCCGGCCTCGGGGTCGTGGAGGAGGAGGCGTCGATCGCCTGCGGTAGTGCATGCCGACGAAGAAGAGCTGGTGGTGGCGGACAGCTCCGAGCCGTGATCTCACGTCCGTCTCGTCCAGGGGCCGGCTGGCTGTGGACTTGGTGCTGAGGCGGGCCTGGCACCAGCACAGTCGGCAGTAGCCCCACTTCGCTGGCTGGACGCGATGGCAACCGGTGCAGGGGGCTTCGTCGTGGCTGCGGCCGACCATGTAGCACGTCGGACAGCGGCGACCGCTGAAGTTCCCCCAGGCCAGGCAGCTGTCGCAGGAGTCGGTCGGCTTGACGTACCCCTTCGGGAAGCGGGCCACCGGGTCACTCCGGCGGCAGCGAGCGGCCGTCCCGGCGCTTGGGGACCACCGTCGGTGGGGTGGTCGCCGCGCCGACCGCGATCCGCCCGGTCTCGTTGTCCTGGCCTGGGCGGGGGACCTTCTGCGGCTCGGGGATCAGCAGGTCGCCGATCTCGCAGCCGAGAGCGACGCAGATGACGTCCAGGTCCTCCAGCTTCAGGGAGACCGGCTGGCCGGACCACAAGCCGGACATCTTCCCGGCCGAGATGACCAGGCCGTGCTCGGCAAGGCTCCGCTGCAGCTCGGAGGCCTTCCAGATGCCCTTGTTGGCAGCGGTTAGCCGAAGGTTCCACTTCATCCCATTAGTCCTTCCAGCCGCTTCGCGGCGCGCTGCTGCCCGGCGGCCCAAGCGTCTTCCACCCGGGTTTGCTGGACGTGTAATGGTGGAGTCGGGTATTGGAACTCTCTGAATGCCTCCCGCTCCCGAAGCTCTGCGCGGGGCTCCGGCGTGCTGCGGACCTGTATCAGGTCAGGTCGGTGCGAGGGTCGATAGCCCAGTGGTTGGTTTGCAGGACTCGACCGGCGAAGGGCACGTCTTGCTTGCCCAGGAATCGGAAGCCGAGGGCTCGGCAGATGCCGTTGGACGGGGCGTTGGTTGTTGCCGGAAATGCGTGTATCAACCCCCACCGGCCGTCGTCGCGGGCCAGCTCAAGCAGCGTGCGGACGCCCTGCTTCCCGAGCCCCTGTCCCTGGTACTCCGGCAGCACCATCCAGCCGATCTCGGAGATGCGCTCGCCGTCTGCGTCGTGGGGCCACAACGTCACGGTTCCCGCGACCACGTCCAGCTCGGCCTCATCGGGCACGATCATCTTTGTCCAGTCGGTGTCCGCTGCCACCCGTTGAACATCACGTTGGACCTTCGCCTCCATGCCTTCGCGAGCCAGCGGGCCGCCCAGCTCGGCCATCATGACCGGGTCGCATCGCATCCGGACGTAGGCGTCGACGTCACCGTACTCAACATCACGTAGCAGCATCTGTGTTGCTCCCTTGCTTTTGGATTCAGACGTCATGGTGACGGCGGCTGACCTCGGCCGCGTAGGCGCCCCAGTCCCCGGCGGCGGCTCTCTGCCATTTGACGGCGACGGTGATGTCGATGCCGAGGGTGCGGGCGAGGACGGCGGCGGGCAGCTCGGTGGCGAGCTGGAACAGCGCGGTCGAGCGGGCTTCCGCGAGCCGGATGCCGAGTTTGCGGAGTCGTTCGCCCATGGCCCAGGCACTGATCGGACGGCCGGGCTGACCGCCGGGAAAGAGCCAGGGTGTCTCTGTCCGGCCGAGGACAGCATGGCTGCGGCGAACCGCGACCTGTTGCAGGGCCAGGTCAGCGACGGGTGCGGGAAGCTCGACCGGGACGGCGCCGAGGCGGATGCGGACGGCTCCGTCCGTCTCCTCGATGTGGTCGATGGTGAGGCGGGAGATCGCCGCGGGCCACTGGGCATAGAGGAGCAACAGCAGTCCGGCCAGGCGGTCCTCGGGCTTGACGGTGTCGTCGTGCAGCAGGCGACGGGCGGTGTCCCAGCGGGCCTCGTCGTCCATGGCCTGGGAGGGGCCGTTCCATCGCTCGGCCGGGAAGCTGAGATTGCGGGCGATCTTCTGGGAAAGGGCCCAGCGCACAAAGTGGCCCGCCTCCCGGCGGTGGCGGATATCGTCGCTGGTCATCCAGCGTTCGAGGTCAGCCTGACGGCAGGTGGCAATGCTCAAATTCTGGTCTTCGAGCCAGTCCAGGAGATGGACGGCCGCTCGCAGATGTTGCCGTGCGCCCGCAAGTTGGTAGTGCGTGATCTCCTTGCCGCGGCTGCGTCGGCGAAGCCGGCGCAGGAGATGCCACGTCGCGTACCGGTGCAGGATCTTCCGTCCCTCGGCCGTCGCATGGGAGGAGACGAGGTCCTTCACGTGCCGTTCGAGACGGACCATCTGCTCATCTCGCTGGGGCAGGACTCCGGTGGCGACGAGGACGCTGCGGATGTGCTCGACGACCTTGCCTTCAGGAAGCTCGTCCAGGGCCTCATGGGCGAGAGGCCGGCGACCGGAACCAAGATCGGACAGGACGGTGGAGACGATGCCCTTGGAGAGCCAGCGCATCGCGGTGCCGGCCCGTTCGGTGTCGGCCAGGGCGTCGTGAAGGGACTGGAGCTTCGGGTTTATGGAACCTGTGTCATCGGCGAGGAGTTCGTGGAGCCGCTGCTTGAGGCTGCAGCGGGGGCACGGGCCCGGCGCGTGCAGCCGTTCGGCTTGTCCGCAGGTGGGACAGGGGCGCCAGAGCTCGGCATCCGGCGTGGTGCAGGGGCCGCAGACGGGGGCGTCCGCGGTGCCGGAGTGAATGCCGCGCATTCGTCCGCAGACGGTGCAGTGACCTTGGCGCCTGTCACAGCCGCCGCAGCGGGGCAAGCCGGTGAGCTTCGAGAGCATGCAGGGTGCAGTGCGGCCGCAGATCGAGCAAAGCAGGATGGGCAGGGGACGGCAGTTCGGGCAGATCGGCCCGTCCGCGGTGCGGTTGCTGACCATGCGTGACTCGCCGCAGACGATGCAGGTCTCCAGGTTCGCCGGGTCCTTGACCAGGCAGCTCGGACACAGCGGTCGCCCCTCGGCGTCGCGGGTGGCCGGCTCGCGCCGAGCACCGCAGCGTACGCATTCTTCGAAGCGGGACTTGGCGATGCAGTTGCGGCAGACGCGCTGCCCGCCGAGCGGCTTGTCGATGCGGACGACTCGGTGGCAGCGAGGGCAGGCGGGCCGGACGATCCCGGCGACGCCGGCCTCGTGCAGCAGGTCGATGAACCGCAGGATGGCGCGATGCGGCGCCAGGAATCCCTTCCCTGTCAGCAGACGAGGGTTCTCCTCCAGAGCCCAGACCAGTCTCTGTCGGTAGGTGGGACGGTTGGGTGCCGTGCGGCGAAGGGCTTCGGCGATCACATCGCGGTCGGCGCCCGGGCCGATCGCGGTGATCAGTTCGTGGACGACCGCGGCAGGATCACGGTCGTCATTGTCGGGACACATCTTGCAGCGGGGCAGGCCCTTGCGGTCACGGAAGCTGACGCGTCGGACGTTTCCGCAGGCGGTGCACTCGGCTCTCTCCTGCCCGCAGACCGAGCAGTACCAGTCCTGGCCCTTGCGCTGGAGGGTTCGCAGCTTCTTGCCGCACTCCGCGCAGACCGGTGCCGCGATCGCCGAGGCGCCGGCCTTGCGGAGCTCGATGAGCAGATCACCGATCGCCCGGGGTGCTGGGGACCGGCCGTCGGTCAGGAGCGCGGGTCGCATCGCCAGGGCCTTGGCCAGGCTCCGCGACTTCGCGCGGCCGCCCGCGACCGCGGTGACCACGGCCCGGATCCTCTCGGCGTCGAGTTCCTTCTCGACATCGGTGACGAGGTCTGTGATCAGGCCGATTGGGTCCGCGACGGCGCGATCCAGCTGGTCAGCCGTGGTCAAGGCCGGTCAACTCCTCTGATGCGAGCACGCTTTGGACGCAGTCCGCCGAGCCCCTCCGACTCGGGCACCGAGCCACCAGCGGCTGCCTTCTTCGGCTTCTTCACGGCCCCGGCCACTGCGATGGGCTCGATGAGGTCGTCCATGGTGCAGTCGAGGATGTCGAGCAGGGCCATGAGGATTTTCAGGCTCAGTCGCTCCGGTCGCTCGACGACGAGCCGGTAGACCTGGCTCGTGGACAGCGTGATGCCGCGTTCGGCTAGCGGAGGGAGGAGGTCGGTGGTGGAGAACATCCCGCGGTCTGCCATGACCTTGCGCAGGTGCCAGTGGTAGTCGAGCTTGGCGGCCATCGCCGGATCCCTCCTGTCAGGCCCCGGCGAACGCCGGGGCCAGTGCCTTGTGCAGGAAAGTGTTCATGAAGTCGTCGCTGACGTGCGTGTAGATGGCCAGGGAGCTGTCGCACTCGTGGCCGACCTGCTGCTGGATGAAGCGCCGGTCCACCCCGTCCTCGGTCAGGTGCGTGACATACGAATGCCGAAGACTGTGCGGGGTCAGCTCTTTCGTCAGCCCGAGAGCGTCCCGGTATGCCTCGAACCGGTCGTTGATCGAGCCGGGCTGCAGGCGGCCACCGCGCTCGGTGATCCACAGAGCAGGGTGATCGGGGAACCCGAAGCGCGGGCGGACGTTCTCGACGTAGTCGGCAACCGCCTCGACGGCCCAGTCCATCACCGACAGCACGTTCCGCCGGCGCGGCGGCTGCCCCTTCTTCGCCTTGCCGTAACGGACGTTGAGCGTGCCGTACCGGCCGAACTGGCGGGCCTGCGGGTTGCGTCCGAAGTCGACCACATCGAGCTTGGAGGTCTCGGTCCGCCGAAGTCCCCACCCGTAGATCACCTTGAAGAGGGTGGCGTCGCGGTAGGCCGCGAGGGCTCCCTTGCGTTTCGCCCGTACCGCTCGTTCGACCTGGTCGTCGGCGTAGTCGAGGAAGAGCTGCAGCTCTTCCCGCGTGAAGGGCCTGGCCTCGGGGTCTCCCTCGTAATCCTGCAGGTGAGGGAGAGTATTCTACTCATGGCAGATCGCCACCGGGAAGGTGCCGAAGGCTTCCTCGCAGGCCGGGACCCAGCCGTAGCGGGCGTCGATGAGGAGCTCGGTGAACAGTCGGACGATGCCCTGGTAGCTACGGACCGTGGACGGCGCCAAGTGTCTCTCGCTCGTCAACGAGGCGGACCACTCGTCCAGATGGGCGGGCGTCCATCGCCACGGGTACTCGTTCGTGAAGTCCAGAAACCGGCGGATCAACCGTTCCCTCGGGTCGATCGTGTCGTCCTTCAGCCCTCGCGACTTCTGCTGAGCACGCCAGCCCCGCAGCATCGCGTCGAACATCGCGTCCTCGGGACGCAGCTGGACCACCCCGGAGACGAGCTCCAGTTGAGCCGACCCGGCCAGGGCCACCTTGCGCTGATGCACCACCCCAGATCCTCCCTTCTGGAGGGCAGATCATGCATCAGAAGGGATCAACTCGGCAACATGCCTGCTCAGGCAGCCAGTCCATAGACCCTACGAACTCGTTCCACTTCCCGCATCGACCAGGCCACCTGCAGTTCCTCGCCCGCCTGATGCAATTCCCGAGGGTTGACATATCGCATCGTCGTGGCGATCCAGGAATGTCCCAAAACCTCCTGAATTGCGATCAGATCCAGGCCTCCCGTATAGAGCTCGGACGCACAGAAGTGCCGCAGGACGTGCGGTGTCAACTTCTCTTCCCAGCCAGGAAGATGAGCCACGACCGCAGCGGCCAGGCCGTTCCGCAGGGCGTCGTCGCCGACTCGGCGCGAGGACCCGTCGGTGTTCTTGCGCTCGGAGGGGAACAGCGGGGTGCCGGGGCGGGTGTGGTCGTCGTCGAACTGGCCCCAGACGTCCTCGATGAACCACCGCAGCGTTCGGTCCGCGCCGTTGATGAGCGGCACCATCCGCTCGCGCGGCCCCGAGCCGCGGGCGCCCTTGCCGAGGCGGACGTGGAGCTTGCCGAACCGGCCCAGGTGCCACTTGATGTCGTCCAGGTCGAGGCCGCATGCCTCGCTCACCCGCAGTCCGACCTGGGACATCAGCTTCGCGGCGGTGTAGTTCCTGGCGGTTGGGGCGAACTTGCGGCAGGTCGCCAGCTCGCCGCCCCAGCCGGTGAACAGCCGGCCGACCTCAGGGGCGGTCGGCGGGATCCGCAGCTGGGCGTCCTTCGAGCCACGCGGGCGGTTCATCTCATCGATCGGGCACTCGACGACCCGGCCGGTCATCCGGTGGATCTCGACCTTGTGCCGCAGCTCCACGAACAGGAAGTACGTGCTCAGGGCCTGGGATCGGGCCAGGCGGGTGCCGCTGGGCGAGCCCCGCAGCACCCGCCCGAAGTACGCGTCCGCGTCGGCTGGCTCCATGTCCCACAGCGGTCGGCCGAACCAGGTCCGCACCTGCTCCAGGTGCCCGACGTCCCCGCGGATCGTTCCGTCCGTCAGCCCCGCCGATGCCCGAGCCAGCACGAAGCCGGCCAGCACGTCGGTCTCGAACCGCTCCAGCTCCTCCGCCGAGACCGGATCCCGGTACTCGCGTAGGTCCCGCACCACCGCCAGCGCCGCCAACTCGCGCCTCCTCGCCTTCGACCGGACCGCAGATCGGTCGCACGAGCTGAGAACGCTTCAGGAATCCCGAAGTTACGTCACAGACCGGAGGAGCACTCGAAGGAGGAAGAAGCCCCTGGCCACAGCCGCGGTCACTCAGCAGGGCTCAAGAGAACTCGCGGGATGTCGCACAGACCAGCCACGCCGTCTGCGAGGCCGGCGCGCCCAGGGCCTTGCCGATGGGGACCAGCGCGACGGAGATGATGGTGGAGTTGACGGGGTTCAGGACCGAGCCCAGCAGCATCGGCGGCAGCAGCCGCCGGTCGAATCCGGGCCGGCCCTTCTCCCGTATCGCCCCGGGCTCCGTGTCAGTCACGGGTCAGCCGTTCCAGCACGGCCATGGCGGCGATCACATCGCGGCGTTCCTCTTCCGTGCACCGCTCCTGCAACCGGCCGGCGAGCCATTCCGTGCGCGCCTGCCGCCCCTCCTCCACCCGGCGCCGGCCCACCGCGGTCAGCTCGATGAGCAGGCGTCGCCCGTCCTCCGGGTCGGGAGCGCGCTCCACCAGCCCCAGCGCGACGAGCGCGGCGACCATCGCCGTCATCGACTGGTGCCGCACCCCCTCGGCCGTGGCCAGCTCGCTCGCCGTGACACGGCCCCTGTCGGCCAGCCGGGCCAGCACGGACGCCTGCCCCAATGTGATGTCCTCGGCCTCGGAAGCCTTCAGGATGCGCCGCCGCAACCGGCTGATCACCGCGCGGACCTCACGCGACGCCTCGACCGCCGACGGCGACGGCGGTGACGACGGCGGTGGCGGCGGACTCGGATGCTCACTCATGCCGTGCACTCTAATCTGTACAGGTTCGGATGTACAGCTTCACCTGCATGAATGTGGCGCCACGCGAATGCCACCGCCCGGCCGGCCGTACCGGGCGGTTCGTGGGCAGGGTGTTGTCCCCTCCTGGCGGAAGGTGCCCATGTCTTCTCGGCCGGTCCCGCCGCGATGAGTCGCTCCCAGGCGGACGGTGTCCGGGTTCCGTGCCGGGGCCGTGACGGTCGTACACCCCGGCGATGCCCGCCGCCTGCCCGTTCTCGTCCGTCGGCGGGTCAACTTTCTTTCTCTGTAACGATGTTGATGCCGTGGTAGGTGTGTGTCGAGTCCGATCCGCGACCTTTCGGCGCGGTATGCCCGGTACTGGGTCGACGTGTGTGGAGACCGGCCCCCGTGGCGATCACCCCTGCACGGGGAGCGAGGACGCCCGCCGTATCGTTGCCTCGCATGTGGCCAGGAGAGCAGCCACCGGGGGGCGGACAGAACCCGCAGCAGCCCCCGGTCGAACATCAGCCGAATCCGTATCAGCAGGCCGGGTACCACCAGCCGAACCCTTACCAGCAGCCCTGGAACGCCGACGGCCGGCCGGGCGGCGCGCCCGTGCCCCCGCCCGCGGGTGGCGGTCCCGGCCGGGACCGTACCAAGCTCGTCGCCGTCATCGCCGCCGCGGCCGTCGTCGTCGCCGCGGGTGTCACCGGCTTCGTGCTGCTCGGCGGCGACAGGCACGACCGGGTGGACCCGGGCCCCGCCCCCGCCCCGACCGGGGCGTCGCAGCAGAGCACGGACAACCCGCGCGGACCCGACAGCCGTACCGCCACGGTCAAGGGCTGGAAGGTGGTCACGAACCCGACCCAGGGCATCGCCTTCGACGTCCCGCCGCAGTGGAAGCTCCAGACCCCCGACTGGGTCACCTACGTCGCCAGGAACGACGACCCGGAGGAGAAACCGCTCATCGGGGTCCAGGCCCCCGCGTCCCTCCAGCCGAAATGGTGCTCCGCCGACACGGACAAGGACGGCACCGTGGAGGACACCGCCCTGGCCACTGCGGGCAGCAGGCGCAACAACGGAGCCCGCGGCACCGAGGAGATCGCCGGCGCCGATCCGAGGACCTGGGTCTACGGCGCCTACACCCAGCCCGACAGGACCAAGGTGAAGTCCGGCACCGTCGAACCCTTCACCACTGCCTCGGGGCTCAAGGGCGATCTGGGCAGCGCCTGGTCCGTGGGGGTGAAGAAGTCCCAGAAGTGCGCGACGGACGGCAAGGCATGGACCTTCGCCTTCAAGAACGGTCAGGGTGACCTGGTCTCCTGGTCCTTCTTCGGCGCCAAGGGCGTCTCCGGCGAGGTGACGGACGAGACGGTACGGAAGATCGCCGCCACGGTGCGCCTGTACAAGCCCCCGTCCGACTCCTGACGAGCCCCACCAGCCGTCTCCGGAGCGGCCCGTCCTCGCCGAAGGGCCACTCCGGGGCGGTGGCCCCCTGCCCTGACCGGGAAGACAACCCCCCTGCCCTGACCGGGGGGCAACCCCCCTGGTCAGACCGGGGGGGCAGCCCCCCGTCGGGCCGGTGGCTGGCAGGCTGTCTCGGGCGGACGGCCGTCGGGAGACTCGACGCATGACGACTTCCACCGACGCGTCCGTGGTCACTGGACCACCTGCCGCGCCTTCCCGCACCTCTCCGTCCCGGGCCGGCAGCGACTTCGCCGAGCTCTCCCGGCGTATCACCGAGGCGGGTCTGCTGAAGCGGCGCCCCGGTTACTACACGGTGCGGACAGGCCTGGTGATCGCGCTGCTGGCGGCGGGCTGGGGAACGTTCGCCGCTCTCGGCGACACCTGGTGGCAGCTCGCGGTCGCCGCCTTCCTGTCCCTTGCCTTCGGTCAAGTCGCCCTGCTGGCACACGACCTGGCACACCGGCAGGTCTTCCGGCGGCGCCGGCCGAGCGAGACATGGGGTCGGCTCTTCGGCAACCTCGGCATCGGCATGAGCTACGGCTGGTGGATGAACAAGCACACCCGCCACCACGCCAACCCCAACCACGAGGAACTCGACCCCGATGTCGCCCCTGACATCCTGGTCTGGTCCACCGGCCAGGCCCGCAACAGCAGGGGCGTGGCCCGCCTCATCGGTGGTCACCAGGCATTCCTGTTCTTCCCGCTGCTGACGCTGGAGGGCTTCAACCTGCATGTCGCGAGCGTGCGCGCGCTGCGCTCGCCGTCGACGAAGAACCGTCTTCTGGAGGGCTCCCTGCTCCTCCTCCACATAGCGGCCTACCTGTCCGCGCTGTTCCTGGTGCTCTCCCCCGGCAGGGCGGTGGCGTTCCTCGTCGTGCACCAGTGCCTGTTCGGCGTCTACCTGGGCTGCACCTTCGCGCCGAACCACAAGGGCATGCCGACCCTCAGCGGGGACGAACGGCCCGACTTCCTGCGCCGCCAGGTGCTCACCTCCCGCAATGTGCGCGGCGGCCTGCTCACCGACGTGCTGCTCGGCGGGCTCAACCACCAGATCGAGCACCACTTGTTCCCGAGCATGCCCGCGCCCCATCTGCGACGGGCCCGGACCGTCGTGCGGGCGTACTGCGCGGAGATAGGCGTGTCGTACCACGAGACCGGACTGATCCGGTCCTATCGCGAGGCGCTCACCCATATGCACCGGGTGGGGGAGCCGATCAGGCGGCAGCGCGGGGCGACGTCCTGACGTACGGCCACCGGGGCCGCACACTCCCGGCGTGCGGCCCCGAGGACCTGCGGAGGTCAGCCCAGCAACTCCTCGATGAGGTCGGCGGCACGTCCGGTGCCGCCCTCGGCCCGTGCCTCGGCACTCAGCAGCGCCGAGCGGCGTGCCACCTCCGGGTCCCCGACCAGGTCCAGCAGTGCTGCGCGGAGGGCGTCGGCGGTGGCGTCCGCGGTGTCGATGCGGCGGGCCACGCCCAGTTCCACCAGCCGGTCGGCGTTCATGAACTGCTCGGCGGCCTGGGGCACGGCGATCATCGGGACCCCGGCCCGCAGGCCCTCGCCGCAGCCGCCCATGCCCGCGTGGGTCACGAAGGCGTCCGCCCGGTCGAGGACCGCCCGCTGCGGCACCCAGGAGTGGACCTCGACACCGGGCGGGACGGTGCCGAGTTCGAGAGGATCCGTGTACTTGCCGATCTGGAGGACGACATGCCAGCCGGGCAGATCACCGTAGGCCGCGACGCACCGGCGGTAGAACTCCGGTTGCCGGGTGAACGCCGAGCCCAGGGAGACCAGCAGCACCTTCTCCGCGCCGGCCGGTCGGGTCCACTCCTCCGTGGCGGCCGTCGTCCGGTCGAAGCAAGGCCCGACAAAGGTCACGGTGCTGGTGTCGACCCGGTCATAGTGCGGCTGCATCGCGCGGGAGATGAGGGCCAGGGCACGTGCGGGAGGACCGGAGAAGGAGTCCACATCCGTCGTGGCCGCCCCGCACCCGGCGAGCCACTCGGCGAACCTCGCCCGGTATGCGTCGGCACCCGGCAACTGCCGGATGTGCGCCCCGACTTCCTCGCCGTAGCCCTCCCAGGCCACGAACGTCGGGGACAGCTGGAGCACCGGCCGGCCCTGCGACTCGGCGAGAGCGCGGCCGGCATACGCGCCGATGTCGTACAGATACAGGTCCGCCGGGTCCCGGTCGTAGGCGGCGCGCAGCCGGGGGAGCGTCCGGACGGCGTCGGAGAGGAAGAGGTCCATCGTGGCGATGGGGTCCTGCGGCCAGGTGTTGTCGGCGAAGGGCAGCCCGGACGCACAGGGGACGAGTTCGGCGCCCGCGCCGGTGACCAGGCCGGCGACCGCAGGGTCGTTGGCGTACGTCACCCGGTGGCCGCGCGCCACCAGTTCACGGATGACCGGGAGGCTCGGCAGGACATGGCTGACGAGCGGGATGCCGACCATGGCGACATGGGCAGGACGGCGCGACGCGGAAGGCAGGGAAGGCAAGGGGACTCACTCGTTTCTGGTCTACGGCGAAAGGGGTGCGGCAGGCCGGCGCGTCGATGGAACTCGGTCGTCCCGGCGGGCGCGCTGAGGCATGCGGAGGGGAACCGGGGCGCTGCCCCGACCCGTTCAGCCGTAGATCTGAGTGAAGTGATGCATGCCCGTGACTCTAGCCGGGCCCGGTCCTCGCGGCACCGTATTTGTCCTCCGGCGTCTATCCTCCGGCGCCGTGCGCACGCGGGGCGGCCGCCTCCAGTTCGGCGACGCTCCCCGCCATGATGGTGCGGACGTGCTCGGTGATGTGCTCCGCGGGCCAGTCCCACCAGGCCACCGCGAGCAGCCGGGCGACGTCCTCGGCGGCGTAGCGGCTGCGGATGAGGCGGGCGGGGTTACCGCCGACGATGCCGTAGTCGGGCACGTCCGCGGTGACCACGGCGCCGGTCGCGATGATCGCGCCGTGGCCGATCCGCACACCGGGCATCACCGTCGCGCCGTGCCCGAACCAGACGTCGTTGCCGACGACGGTGTCCCCCCGGCCGGGCAGACCGGTGAGCAGGTCGAAGTGCGCGGACCAGGAGCCTCCCATGGTGGGGAAGGGGAAGGTCGAGGGGCCGTCCATGCGGTGGTTGGCGCCGTTCATGATGAACCGCACGCCGGTGCCGAGCGCGCAGAACCTGCCGATGACGAGTTTCTCCGGCCCGTAGTGGTAGAGCACGTTGCGCGTCTCGAAGGCGGTCGCGTCGTCGGGGTCGTCGTAGTACGAGTACTCGCCGACCTCGATCAGCGGGGACTTCACCAGGGGCTTCAGCAGGACGACGCGCGGCTGCTCGGGCATAGGGTGCAGGACGGTCGGATCGGCCGGTGCGGGCATGGCGCGGGTCTCCTGGACGGGCTCGGCTGTGACGGACCGTCCCATGATCGTGGCGCGGCGCCGCCCTGGACACCGATTTGCGCGGCCCCGCCGTCCGGGGCCCGCCCGGCGTTCCGCCCACCGACGGCGCGCCGGCGGCCCGCCGGGGGCTGTGCCGCGTGGACCGCGTCGGGACCCGGGACCCCGGCCCCGGCCGCGGGCCGAGCGGCCACGACTCACCCCGACGCCGAGCCGGACGCCGGGTGAGCTCGCATGATCGCCGTACTCTCCGCAGAATGGTGCTGTATCCGACCTGCCACGCGGGCCTCACCGCCGTACGGGGCCGCAGCCCGGTCTCCGCGAGGTGGGCGCCCCGTATCCGGGAGGCGACATGCACCACCGCACGGTCGAGGAGCTCATGACCCGGGACGTCGTCCGGGCCCGGCGCGACACCTCGTTCAAGGAGCTCGCGAGGTTGCTGGAGGAGAACGACGTCACCGCCGTACCCGTGGTGGACGAGATGGACCGTCCGATCGGCGTCGTCTCCGAGGCGGATCTGCTGCGCAAGAGCGCCGACCAGGCCGACCCGTCGGGACTGACCCCCGTCCCGCATCTGGAGGCATGGGAGCGGGCCAAGGCCGAGGGCGCCCGCGCCGAGGAGCTGATGTCCGCCCCCGCGGTGTGCGCCCGGCCCGGGTGGACCGTGGTGGAGGCGGCCCGGCTCATGGAGGTCCAGCACGTCAAACGCCTGCCCGTGGTGGACGAGGCGGACCGGCTCGTCGGCATCGTCGCCCGCGCCGACCTGCTGCGGATCTTCCTGCGCCGGGACGAGGCGATCCGAGAGGAGATCAACCGGGATCTGCTGCGGGGCACGCTGCTCCTGGACCCCCGCGATGTGACGGCGGACGTGCGCGACGGCCGGGTCACCCTCTCGGGCATCGTCGAGTTCAAGAGCCAGATCCCCGTTGTCGAGCAACTGTGCCGCGGGGTCGACGGAGTGGTCTCGGTGTCCGGGGACCTCACCTTCCGGACGGACGACGGCCGGGAGGCGCCCACCGGGACGTGAGCGCCGGTTTCGGCCGAAGGGCGGTCGCGGTTCCGCGCCGCGCGCGTGATCTCCGGCTGTCGCTGCCCGGCCCGTACGGCGGACCGGCCGCCGGCCGCGCCGACGAGCCCGGCCGGGCGGGACGGGGCCACCACCGTTCCCCGCCGCGTCCCGGTGCCCGCTCAGACGATTTCGAGCACGTCGGCCACCGGCCGCCGGGGACTCGCGGGACCCTCGGGGCCGTAGCCGAGCCGGAGCACCATCTGGACGTAGGCCATGGCCGAGACGGGGTCGCGGACGGCCCAGCGGATCTCGGACCACTCCAGGGGCTGGGAGGTGAGCGAGGCGACCAGCCCGTCGGCGGTGGCCCGGAGCAGGACCCGTTCCAGTGCCTGACCGGCGCACAGCCAGTCCACCGGGGCGTCCTCGGCGGTGCCCAGCAGCGCGATCTTCGGGTTCTCCTCGAAGACCGCCCGGCCGCGACCGGGCACCGGACGGCCCGCGGCGAAGTCGCGCACCGGGACCGAGGCGCCCTGCTGCCGGGGCCCGAAGGCCTCGGCGGGGATGCCGTCGGACGGCCCGGCGGCGTCCGGCGCGGCCGGTCGCAGGCGCGTCCACCGCTCCGTCTCCGCGCGCCAGGCCGCGTCGCCGGCCTCCCGGCACTCGGCGTCCCGCACCAGGTCCAGGATCGACTGGACGTGCCAGACGCCCGGGAACACCAGCTGGGCGCCCTCGGCACGCGCCGCCTCGGCCAGCCGTTCCCGCACCTCGGCGGAGATGTCGTCCTCACGGAACGGGAAGCGGCTGCAGTGCCGCCTCGGGACGGCCGGGTGCAGTGCGGCCAGCGCGTCGTCGGGTGACCCGGTGCCGGACAGGCGCACCTCGGCGAGGAGCTCGGGCCGCGCCGGATCGGGCAGCAGCCGCACCTCTGGGGCGAGCCCCGCCGCGGCGGCGGACACCCGCAGGTTCAGCAGCGCCGCCCCGCAGCCCAGGTGCAGGCCCCGGTTCTCCGGGTCGGCGCGCGGGAGCACGCGCTCCAGATCGGCGTACAGCCGCAGCACGCCGCTGTCCCGCGGGTAGCGGAACGCCCAGGGCTGTGCGTTGCCCAGGGAGGGCGCCGCGGTGGCGTCCGCGACGAGCGCGGTGACCGTGCTCACGGCGAGGGGCTCTGCGGTCACGGTGGCTCCCTTCGTACCGGCTCGGTGCTCCGGCTCACCCGTGGGTCGGGACCGCGATCACGGGGCAGCGGGCGTGGTGCAGCACGCCCTGGCTCACCGAGCCCAGCAGCATGCCGGCGAACCCGCCGCGGCCGCGCGTGCCCACCACCAGGCCCAGCGCGTGTTCCGAGGCCTCGGTGAGCACCTGGACCGGATGGCCCGCGACCACTTCGTGGTGCAGGTCCACCTCGGGGTAGCGGGCATGGCGGCCCGCCACGATCTCGGAGAGGAGCCGGCGGGACTCCTCCTGCGGCCCGCGCTCGTCGAAGACCCGCAGCGGACCGTGCTCCCACACGAGCAGGGCCCGCAGCCTCGCGCCGCGCAGCGCCGCCTCCTCGAAGGCCACGTCCACCGCCGCCGCGGAGCGTTCGCTGCCGTCGACGCCGACGACGTAGTACGGCGGGTCCTGGGTGGTGTGTTCCGGCTCGGGCACGACCACCAGGGGGCAGTGCGTACGGGCCATCACAGGGAGGGCGATGGACGCGGAGCCGAACACCTCCTGGCGCCGGCTCAGGTGGTGCGAGCCGAGGACGAGCGAGGTGGCGTCGCGGCTCTGCTCGCACAGCGTCCACACCGGATCGCCCTCGGCGAGCAGCGTGTCCACCTCCAGGTCCGGGTGCCGGACCCGGACGAACTCCGCGGCCTCCGCCAGCACCTTCTTCCCGGCCTCGTGCAGTGCCTCGTTCCACCCCTCCCAGGAGGGCGGAACCGCCGTTCTGCGGTCGCCGGGGGTCGGTACACCCTCGACGTGGACCAGACGCAGCGGCAGCCGGCGGCGGGCCGCCTCGTCCGCGGCCCAGGCCGGTGCCGTACGACGGGCGGGGTCGGGGTCGAGCCCCACCACGATCGGCCGGCGGCCGGGGCCGGGGTTCCGGTCGTCCTTGCTCGCGGGTACGGGAGCGGACATCGCCCCATCTCCTCCCTGCGGCGGAGCGCCGCCGCGACTTCCATGAAAGCCCGGAACCGTGGGCCCTGCCAGGGGACCATCGGCCCCCGGCGGTGCTCCTCGGCCCGGCGGCGGGGAACCGGGACGAAAGGGACCTCCGGGCCGGGGGCATGGGCTGTTCGGCCTCAGCGTCACGGGGCTCCGCGCGCTGAACTGGAGGTGTCCGCGGACGGGACGACACCCCGAGGAGGTACGGCGATGACGACACTGGCCCGCAGGCAGAGGTTCGCGTTCCCGGAGATGCCGGACTGGTTCGAGAGCCTTCCGGCACGGTTCGCGATGCCCACGATGGGCGACCTGTACACGGTCAGGATCGAGGACTACACACAGGACGACCGCTATGTGATGCGGGCGGAGCTCCCGGGCATGGCGCCCGAGGACATCGACGTCCTCATCGGTGACGGCGTGCTGACGGTCCAGGCCGAGCGCACCGAGCGCGACATCACGAAGAACCACAGCGAGATCCGGTACGGCTCCATGAGCCGCAGCGTCTCGCTGCCGCCCGGCGCCGACGAGGACGACGTCAAGGCCGACTACACCGACGGCATGCTGACGGTCAGCGTGGGCCTGGGCACGCGGAAGCAGGAGGCGAAGCACGTGGAGATCAAGCACGGCAGCTGACCGACCGCCCCGTGCCGGTGATCGGCGGGCCCGGTACCGGGCCCGCTGTCGGCGCGCCCCCCGGACGGTCCGCCGGCGGACCGCGCGGGGCGGATGTCACCCGCCGCTGCGGGTGGCGGCCCACCTGCGTCGTACCGCCTCCTCGTGCTCCGACTCCTCCAGCGCCAGTTCCAGGGCGTTCAGTTCGTCCCGCAGCCGGGGGATCCAGTGGCGGCGCAGGGCGCGCACCCGTTGCCGGGTCCGCGCGGACTCGGCGGCCAGCAGGTCGGCGGCCGTCCGGTGTACGGCGAGTTCCGCCGCGGCGCGGAGCGCGGCACGGTAGGCCGTCTCGGCGTGAGCCAGCGCGGTGTTGGGCGCGGTCGGCTCCGCGGGGGCGCGGACCGCGTCCGTCCAGGCCACCGCCGCCGGGTGGGGTACGCCCATGAGGGCCGCCCACCGGACCTCGACGCGCGCCCGGTTCGCCGGTGTCGCCTGGGCCGGCGCGCTCTCACCGCCGAGGAGCACCCCGCGCACCAGCCAGGTCTCCGCCTCGGTCAGCCGCGCCCGCCACACCCGGTCCGCTTCCTGTGCCGCCACCCGTGCCGTTCGTTCCCGGTCCAGCAGGAGCCGTAGTTTGCGTTCCAGCAGGTCAGCTCCGCGCCGGGCGGTGGCGAGGCTGCGGCGCAGCCGAAGCCGCCCGGCCCGCCCGGTAGGCGCCCGGCGCGCACGCGGGCTCACCGGGCCCCCTCGTCCGCCGCCGGGGCGTGGGCGTCGAGCAGGTCGGCCGGGATCATGCCGAGCTGACTGCGCGGCAGGGTCAGCAGCACCTCCCAGGCCCGGTCCAGGGAGTCCTCCAGCGGCCGGTTCTCGTCCGTGCCCTGGGCGAGGAACCGGCGGCGGAAGGCGTCCGCCAGCTCCAGATGAGCCAGGTCGGCCGGGCTCAGCGCGGACCGGCCGACCAGGTCGGCGAGATCCGCCACCTGCCGGGAGCGGGCCAGCGCGGCGATCAGCTGGGCGGCGAGGGCCGGATGATCGGCACGGGTCCGCCCGGGGCCGGTGCCCTTGCGCATCAGCCGTGACAGCGAGGCGAGCGGGTCCAGCGGCGGACCGACGCCGGACGCCTGGACATCGGCGGACAGCACGATCTGGCCCTCCGTGATGTAGCCGGTCAGGTCGGGCACGGGATGGGTGATGTCACCGGCGGGCATGGTGAGCACCGGCAGGACGGTGACCGACCCCGGCCGCCCCCTGATCCTGCCGCAGCGCTCGTAGAGGGAGGCGAGGTCGCTGTACAGATAGCCGGGGTAGGCGCGCCGGGCCGGTATCTCACCGCGCGCCGCGGACACCTCGCGCAGCGCCTCCGCGTAGGCCGTCATGTCCGTCATCACCACCAGGACATGGCGCCCCTCGGTGAAGGCGAGGTGCTCGGCGACGGTCAGGGCCAGCCGCGGGGTGAGCATCCGTTCGATCACCGGGTCGTCGGCGGTGTTGACGAACAGCGCCAGCTCCCGCGCGGCGGAACGCGCGGCCAGTCCGTCCCGTACGAAGGCCACGTCGGCGTGGGTGAGCCCCATCCCGGCGAACACCACGGCGAAGGGCTCGCCCCCGCAGGTCGCCTGGGCCGCGATCTGCACCGCGAGTTCCAGGTGCGGCAGCCCGGCCGCCGAGAAAACCGGCAGCTTCTGGCCGCGCACCAGGGTGGTCAGCACGTCGAGGGCGCCCACGCCGGTGAGGACCGGCTCGTCGGGCGGTTCCCGGCGCACCGGGTTGATCGGCGCGCCGCCTACCGCTGCGGACGCCGCGCCGAGCACCGGCGGGCCGCCGTCGGCCGCCTCCCCGCGCCCGTTGCAGACCCGTCCCAGCCAGCCGGTGCCCACCGGGATCCGCAGCGGCGACCCCGAGAAGGCCACCCGGGTGCCGGCGCGGTTCATCCCGGCGGTGTCCTCCAGGACCTGCACCACCGCGAGGTCGCCGTCCACCTCCAGCACCAGCCCGTGCCGGCGTTCACCGGAGTCGAGGACGATCGTGGCGAACTCGTCCCAGCCGACACCGCTCACCCCTTCGACGACGACCAGCGGGCCGCGCAGCTCGCGCACGCCCGTGAACTCGACCGGAACGGGACCGGTCGTGCCGCCTCCCCGGGTCACGCCGCCGTCGGGCGGTGATGCCGTCATGCCGCCTCCTCCAGCCGGGCGAGCACGGTGTCCCGGGCCGCCGTCACCGGGGCGGTCTCGGCCGGGGCCGCCGTCTCCCGCGCCCGCAGCAGCGGGGTGAAGTCGACCGCCTCGACGGCGTCCACCGCCGTACCGGCGTCCACCAGTTCCAGACAGCGGTCGATCACGGTCAGCGCGGCCTCCACCAGGGCCGTGGTCTTCCCGGGGGTGCTGTAGGCGTCCGCCGGGCTCAGCGCGTTCTGCTGGATCACGGCCTCGCGCAGCAGCCGCCCGGCCAGTACGTCGATCCGCTCCCGGGGCGGCAGCGCGGTACTGCCGACCAGCTCCACCAGGTCGGCGAGCCGGTCCGCCGACGCCAGTTGCCGCGCCACCCGTCCGCGCCGCTCGGCCCAGCCGGGGTCGCCGGCTCGCGCGTGCGCGGTGCCCAGCACGGTGGCGTCACGGGAGAACGACTCGGACCAGGACACGGCCGGATAGTGCCGCGCGTAGGCGAGTTCGCGGTCCAGGCTCCACAGGCAGCGCACGACCCGTTCGGTGTGGGCGGTGACCGGCTCGGTGCGGTCGCCGCCCGGCGGGGACACCGCGCCGATCACCGTGACCGAACCGGCGGCTCCGCCCAGTGTGCGTACCGCCGCCGCCCGCTCGTAGAACGCGGCCAGCCGGGAGGCGAGCCCCGCCGGATAGCCCTCCTCGGCGGGCAGTTCGCCCATCCGGGAGGCGAACTCGCGCAGCGCCTCCGCCCAGCGGGAGGTCGAGTCGGCGATCAGGACGACGTCGAGGCCCATGTCACGGAAGTACTCGGCGACGGTCGCCCCCGTGTGCACGCTCGCCTCGCGGGCCATCATCGGCATGTTGGAGGTGTTCGCGATCGTCACCGTCCGTTCGGCCAGCCTGCCCCCGCCGCGCGGATCGGTCAGCTCGCCCAGCTCCTCGATGACGTCCGCCATCTCGTTGCCGCGCTCACCGCAGCCGACATAGACGATCACGTCCGCGTCGCACCACTTGGCGATCTGCTGGAGCAGCATGGTCTTGCCGGTGCCGAAGCCGCCGGGGACGGCGACCGTGCTGCCCCGGGCCACGGGAAAGAGCAGGTCGACGGCCCGCTGACCGGTGTTCAGAGGGGCGTTTGCCGGCAGCCGCCGCGCGACCGGGCGCGGTCTGCGCACCGGCCAGCGCTGCGCCATCCGCACCTCCCGCCCGCCCACCTCGGCGAGCACCGCGTCCGAGGCGTGCCCGCCCGTCGGCGCGACCCATCCCACCTCGCCCGCGAGACCGGGCGGCACCAGCAACCGCAACGGGACCCGCCCGCCGATCTCCCCGAGAACCGCGCCGGCCGCGACCCGGCTGCCCCGCGCCACCCGTGGCGTGAACGGCCAGGACGGGCCTGCGGACGCGGCGGTCGCGGGGCCGCCGGTGGTGAGCAGGTCGCCGCTGTCGGCCAGCGGGCGCAGCAGACCGTCGAAGACCCCGCCGAGCAGGTCCGGCGCGAGGCGCACCGACAGCGGCGTGCCCAGCGGCTCCGCGATGTGCCCGGGGGCCAGCCCGCCGGTGTACTCGTACGCCTGGACGGTGGCCCTGTCGCCACGGATGGCGACCACCTCGCCCGGCAGCCGGTCGGCGCCCAGCGCGATCAGATCGTGCATGGCGACCCCGGCGGGACAGCGGATCTCCACGAGGGGGCCGGACACGCGCAGGATCCGGGAGCGGTCCGCCCCCGTGCCACCGAGGGCGGTCACGGCGGCTCCCAGAGCGTCTCGGCCCGCACCCCCAGCCGTTCCAGGGCGCGGTCGGCGAGGGCGTCCGCCGACAGGTCGACCCGGCGGCCGGACAGTTCGGCCGACACATCGCCCGCCGCCGTGGCCGTGACCCGGGCCCCTGGCCCCAGCGCCTCCCGTGCCGCGGCGGTGACGGCCGACCGCGCGTCCGGGTCCTCTGCCAGCGCCCGCCGCACCCCCGCGCGGACCGCGTCGCGCAACGCGTCGTAGACCTCGCCACGGGCCGCGAGTTCCGCCGCCCACGCGTCCTGCGCCGCGCCCGTCCGCTCCCGCGCCGCCCCGGCGGCGGCATCGGCGGTACCGAGCTGCCGGGCCCGCGCAAGCACCGCGTCGGCCGTGGCCCTCGCCTCGCGCAGCACGGCGCCGGCATCGGCCCGCGCCCGCTCCAGCACGGCGTCGGCCGAGGCCCGCGCCGCTCGCAGCAGCTCGGCACGGACCGGGTCCAGGGAGTCCGGGGGCGCGCTCACCACAGGACCACCGCCGTCCGGGGGCGGGCCGCGGCGCGGACCGGACCCAGGGAGCCGGGCAGCGGGCGCCGGGTCCGGCGGGCGGCGCGGTCCGGCCTTCGTGCCGGGTGCCCCGGCCGGGCACGGGGCGGGGCACCCCGGTCGCGGGCGGGTGGGGTCGCCCGGGGGCCGTTCGCGACAGGGCCGGGGCGGTCCCGGTCGCGGACGGCACGCGTCGCCGCCCGTGCCGCACGCCCCGGCTCCGCACGGGCCGCGACCGGGGCGGCCACGGACCCGGTCATGACGGCATCACCACCGTCAGCGGCCGGTTCGGCGCCGGCGCCGTCGTCCCCGCCCCCAGGGCTTTCGCTGCCGCGCGCGTGAGCACGACCAGCGTGACCGTGCCGGGCAGGGCCTGCCACGCCCGGCGTACCGCCCGCGGGTCCTCGGCGACACACACCTCCACCCCGGCCAGGGCCAGCCCGGTCACCTCGGCGCGGGCACCGATCGCGGCGACGGTGCCCATCGTCAGGCCTTCCCGATCAGCAGGATCGCGACCACCAGCCCGTACACCGCGATGCCCTCCGCCAGACCGACGATCACCATCGCCCGGCCGAACATCTCCGGCCGTTCGCTCAGCGCGGCCAGCGCGGCGGCACCCGTGTAGGCGACGGCGATCGCGGCCCCGATCGAGGCGCCGGCCACCGCGACGGCCGCCCCGATCAGCGCGGCCCCGTTGGTCGCGCCGCCCGCCGCGGCCTGCGCCGAGGCGTGGGCCGGACCCGAGAGCGCCGTGCCCAGGACGGCCAGGGCACCGCCCAGCAGGACGACATTCATGGCGAGGAGCCACCTGAAGGCGTGTCCGGCGCGGCGCCGGCGCAGCAGCCGGACGGCGCCGAACACCGCGACCAGGACCGGCAGCACGATCAGCCAGGTGAGCATGGGACCACCTTCGCAGCGGGGTCGGCGGATTCCGCCCGGGGAACCCGCCAGGGACGGAACGGACGGCCCTCCGCCCCGAAGAGCCGGGAGAAGAGCTCGTAGAACTCCAGCCGCAGGGCCTGCACACCGGCCACCAGGGCCTCCAGACCGAAGGTGACGGCCGTCCCCACGACGAACAGCGGCACGGCGCCCACGGCTCCCGCGCCGCCCCGCCCCGCCAGTGCCGTGGTGCCGTGCCACACCAGGGCGGCCAGCGCGGCATGGGTGAGCCCGAAGGCCGCGAGCCGGGCGAAGGACAGGGTGTTGGTGCCCGCGCGCACGACCACGTCGAACAGCCGTACCGCCGTCTCGGCGACACCCGGGCCGCCGCCCGCGGTGCCCCGGAACAGCCCGACAGCCACCAGCGCCAGCCCCACCACCGCGAGCGCGGCACCGGCGACGGCCACCGGCGGCCGGTGCAGGGCGAGGCCGCCCGCCGCCGACACGAGACCCAGGTAGAACAGCAGCCCGGCGCCGCCGGAGGCCGCGTAGAGCCCCGCGCCCCAGCCGCCCTCACGCACCCGGTTGACCGCCCCCGACAGGTGCGCGAGCGCCAGCAGACCCGCGCCGAGAAGCACGGCGGCGGCCAGCAGCCGGGCGGGCTCGGCCGTCGGGCTCAGCCACAGCACCGGCAGCAGCCCGGTCGGCCCGAAGAACTCCCCGTAGGCCGCGCCCGCGAGCATGGCGGCGACCCCAGCGCCCGCCAGGAAGGGCCACAGCCGGCGCAGCCGGGCCAGCCGGCGGGGCCGGCCCAGGCGCAACGCGAGCGCGCCGAGCACCAGCAGCGCCCCGTGCCCCACGTCACCGAACATGATCCCGAACATCGCGACATAGGTCAGCCCGGCGGGCCAGGACGGATCGAGGTCCGCGTACGCCGGGGTGCCGTACGTCGTGACCAGCGGGGTGAAGGACGCGGTCCGGTGCGGCCGCAGCTGGGTCGGGGGATCGGTGCCGCGCGGCGAGGGCAGCGGCAGCAGCGCGCCGCCCACCGCGGCCAGCCGCCCCGCGACCCGGGGCAGCTCGGCGGCCGGGCACCATCCGGCCAGGGCGACGGCCTCCCCCTCGCGCACGGCGGCCGCCGCCCGCTCCTCCAACTGGGCCTCGCCCGCCAGCAGACCCACGCGGCCCTGCCGTTCGAGCAGATCGAGGTCGGGCACGGCATCCGCCAGGACGGCCGGGGCGGCGCTCTGCGGGCCCGTCCCGCGCCCCCGCACGTGCTGGAGCCGCGCCGCCGCCGCTCCCGGAACGGACTCCTCGGCACGGTCCAGTTCCACACAGCCCTCCTCGGCGATCCGCACCAGCGCGGCGCGCAGCGCGGCCCGTGGCACGACCACCGCCACGCGGCGCATCCGGACCGGTGTCATCGCCTCAGACCAGGGCATCGAACGCCTCCCGCGCCCTGTCGCCGCGCGCCGCCGACTCCAGCGCGGCCCGCACCCGCCAGGCGTCCGCGGACAGCACGGCCACCGCTCCGACGACCACCCCGGGCCCCGCACGGCCCTCCCGCAGCAGCGCCGCACCCTCCGTCCCCACCATGTGCCACCAGCGGACCTCGGCGCGCCACAGCTCCTCCGGTTCCCCGGCCTCCGCCAGCACCCATCGGAGCGACGAGGGCAGCCGGTCACGGAACTCCTCGTAGGAGGCGGCGGCCGGCGCCCGGGATCCCAGCAGCCGTGCCGCGTCGCGCCCCGCCGGCTCGGGCAGCGAGCGGCCGTGCACGAACCGCTCCCGCGCCAGCAGCAGCGCCGCGCGCGCCCGCGCCCAGCGCCGCGCGTCCGGTACGGCGGCGTCCGTGCGCCGGGCGGCGGCCATCCGCATGCCCGTGACCACGGCCCACGGCGTGTCACCGCCCGGGTCGCCCCAGGGCGAGGCGGTGAGCGCGGCCCGCAGCCCCGCGGGCGTCCCCGTGTGCCGCTCCAGGCTCCGCCAGGCGGTCTCCAGCGCCCCCAGCCGGTACGGCTCCGGGGCCGGCGAGACGAGGCCGTCCCGGGCGAGCAGCCGGGAGACCACGTTGGCGATCTCGAACCCGGCGGCCAGCGGCACCAGCAACCGGGCACCGCCCGGCGGCAGCCAGCCGGCCAGCACCCGCAGCTGCCACAGCACCGTGGCGGCCACCGCCCGCTGCGCCCCGGGCAGGTCCACCGCGGTCCGCGTGTACCGCGCGTACGGCGTCGACGCCAGGCTCCGCAGGGCGTCGTCCAGGGTCGGGCCGCGCGCGATCTCCCGGCTCCCGGCCGGTCCCGGACACCGGCCGACGAGTGCCTTGGCCCGCACCCCGGCGGCGACCCAGCCCGCGCTCACGGAGCTTCCCGGGAACCGCCCGCCGGGCGCAGCGCGTCGGCCACCGCGAGGTCCACCAGGGACGGCATGCGCTCCCCGGCCCGCACACGGATCGCCGAGGCGTCGCGCTCCCCGGCGGCACGCAGCGCCTCGGCCTCCCGCCGGGCCTCCCGCAGGACCGGCTCGGCCGCCGCCGCGCGCACCGCGGGCGCCCGCTCCCGGGCGGCGGCCACCACGCGCTCGGCCGCACGGGCGGCGTCCCGGCGCAGGGCCTCGGCGGCCTCCCGTGCGGCGTCCCGGATCCGCGCCGCCTCCTCCTGGACGTCCGTCAGCCGGGCGAGCGCGGGCCCCAGTTCCGCCGCGCGCTCCGCCGTACGGTCGGCGGGCACGCCCGCGGCGGACGCGCCCGGCGTACCCGTCGGACGGAACCGCTCCAGGAAGTCCCGCAGGCTCATGGGCGGCCTCCTGCCGGTCGGCTGTCCCTCCAGTCTCACCGGTCTCGCCGCGCCCCGCACCGGATAGGACCGCGGGGCCGCCCCACCAGGGCCGTTCGGCTCTTGGCAGGGACGGGACGCGCGCGAGACTGGGACGGTAGGCAGCCGACGGACCGAGGAGGCCGCCGTGGACGCGCACGAGAACCTCTCCGCACTGACCGAGGCCCGCCGGGAGGCGGCCGGCCGCCGCTGGAGCCCCGGTGAAACGGCCCGACAGGAGGTGCTGCTGCGCTACCTGGGCGCCGTCGCCGCGGCCGCGGCCCGTCACGGCGCCGGCGCGGAGCGGCCCTCCACCGCGGCACGACCGGCACCCCCGCCCCCGTCCTCGTCCCCGCCCCCGTCATCCGAATCCGGACAGCTCGTGGTGCGCGAGGTGATGGACGTGCCGGCCGCGCACATCCGCGCCGACCTGATGTACCGCGACATCGCCCGGGTGCTGGCGCGCGAGCGGGCGGGTGCCCTGCCGGTGGTCGACGACGAGGACCATGTGGTGGGCGTCGTCTCGGAGTCCGATCTGCTGGCCAAGGTCGCCTTCGAGGCGTCCGGTCATCGGCCCGGCCCCGTCGGCAGGCTGCGCGAGCGCCGGCTGCACGGCAAGGCCCGCGGCGAGACCGCCGCCGACCTGATGACCAGCCCCGCGATCACCGTGCTGCCGGGAGCGACCGTCGCCGAGGCCGCGTGGCTCGCCGCGCTGTCCCGGCTCAAGCGGATGCCCGTCACCGACCGGGAGGGCCGGCTGGTCGGCGTCGTCCGCAGGGACGCCCTGCTCCAGGCGCTGATCAGGGACGACGCCGGTATCCGGGCCGAGGTCGAGGCCACCGTCGCGGCGACCTGCCCGCCGGCCGACCGGGACGCCGTGCAGGTGGCCGTGCACGACGGCATCGTGGAACTGACCGGACGGATGTCCGCGGCGACCGCACGGCGGCTGCTCGCGGAGATCGAGCGGATCGCCGACGTGGTCGAGGTGAAGAACCTCCTCACCCCCGGCACCTGACCCCGGTCGCCCCGCGGCATCACGCCGGTGCCCGAAGACCCGTCCCGGAGGCGCGGACCATGTCCCGAACCGTCACCGCAGGCATCGACGACTCGCCCGAGAGCCGGGCCGCGGCCGAGTGGGCGGCCCGCGAGGCACGACTGCGCGGCCTGCCCCTGAAGATCGTGTACGTCCAGGAGCCCACGCCCAGGATGGCGGCCCGGACGCCGCTGTTCGACCTCGACAGCTACCGGCGCTGGGCCGAGCGGATGGCCGAGGAGGCCGCCGCCGGCCTCCGGACCCGCCATCCGGACCTCGACGTGAGCACCGCGCAGCTCACGGGGACCGTGGCCGACGTGCTGTGCGAGGCCGCGGGCGACGCCGAACTGCTCGTGCTGGGCTCGCGGGGCCTCGGCCGGCTCGGCGGGTTCCTGGTCGGCTCGGTGAGCCTCGCCGTCGTGGCCCGCGCGGAGCGCCCGGTGGTGCTGGTGCGGGCGGGGGAGGAGACCGGCGACGAACGGCGGACGGACCCGGCGGGCGCACCGCACGGCGCGGGAGCCGTCGTCCTCGGCCTCGACGTCGACGAACCGGCCGACCCCCTGCTGGAATTCGCCTTCGACGCCGCCGCCCTGCACGGGGCCCCGCTGCGCGCCGTCCACGTCTGGCCCGAGCCGCCGACCTCCTTCTACCGCTTCTACGGCGACGCCGAACTCTACGACGACCTACAGCGCGGGCAGGCCGTCCTGCTGACCAAGGTGCTGCGCCCCTGGCGGCAGAAGTACCCGGACGTCGAGGTGATCGAGGCGAGCCGCTGCGGCAGCGCCGCACAGGTCCTCGTCGACCACTCCCACGGCGCCCGCCTCGTGGCCGTCGGCCGCCGCATCCGCACCCACTCCTTCGGCCTCCACCTCGGCCACGTCCTGCACTCCGCCCTGCATCACATCGCCGCCCCGGTCGCGGTCGTCCCGCACAGCTGACGGCCGGCCCCGCACCGGGGTGATCGAACGCCGCTCACCGGGGCCCCACCAGATCCCACTCCCGGTCCCACAGGGCCAGCCGGCGCCGGTCCAGCCGGGCCCGCGCGAAGGCGCCCGCGCCCAGCACCGGCGCCGCGGCGGCCACCGCGGCGCCCGCGGCGAGGAGACCCGCCTCGACGTGCCCCTCGGCGCGGTCCGTGGGCGCCGTCGTGACGAGCCGTCCCCGGTCGTCCTGCCACAGGTGCACGGTCGTGCCCCGGGGCAGGCCCGGGTCCACCAGCGTGTCCCCGGTACGGGACGTACCGTCCGGAGCCACCCAGCGCACCGTGTCCCGCACCCGGCCGTCCGGCGACCACCGCGCGGTGACGCCCTGTGGCGCGTCGGTTGTCAGGACCGCCCGTACGGGATGCCGCACAGCGCGCTGCTGCGCGAACCGGTGTTCGGCGGCATGGAATGCCAGCGGTGCGACGACCGCGCCGACGAGCACCACGACCGCCCAGACGGCCAGCATCATCCACGCCTCCAGGACGTCCTCGCGCCGTCGCAGCGGATTGCTCCGCCACCGCCACAGATGCCGTTTGCCGCTCATCACGGAGACCTCCGCCTCGTGCCGGATCCGTCGCCTTCGACGGTGCCTCGGCGGGGGACCGCGCCACAGGGGCCGAGGGACCTCCGGGGCGGGCCGCCCGGGTCCGGATCCGGCGGCGGGTGGGGCCATGAGTCCCTTCCGGTGGGGTCCTGGGGTCCTGGGGTCCTGGGGTCCTGGGATCTCGGGGTCGTGGGTCACATGGGCACGACGTACGACCTCCGGCGTGCCACGCACCGTGGACGCGCAGCCCTGGACGACGGTGACGGCGCCGCGAGGGGACCTGGGACCGTCCGCCCCCGAAGGCCCCGACCGCGTGCGGGCGGCCCGACGCGATGAGGAACCGTCAGGGCAGCCGGATCGAACGTTCCTCGTCCACGATCCGGTAACCCGCGCTGGTGTAGAGGTTCATGGCCACCTCGTTGCCGCCCCACACCGAGAACATCAGGACCGATCCGCCGGCCGCGAAGGCGGCCCGTTCGCCGACCGCCATCGCGGCCCGACCGTACCCGTGGCCCCGGTGTTCCTCGTGGATGTGCAGCGAGTACCCGTAGGTGACCCCCGGCAGGTATCCGTGCCTCAGCCAGGCGGTGCCGATCGGCTCGCCCGCCGCCTCCAGCACCAGGAGCGCCGTGTCGGGCGTCGCCGGACCCTCGGGAAGGAGCGCGGCGAAGTCCTCGTCCGACTTGCGTTCGGCCTCCTCGCGGCCCAGGGCCCCCGACCGGACGATGTCGCCGACGTAGGAGGCCTTTTCGAGGGGGAGCCAGTCGGAATACTGAGCCGGTGTCATCGGCCGCGCGGTGACACCGGCCACCGGCTCCGGCGGGGCGTCCACGTGCCGCGCCCTGACCTGCCCGTCGACGCGGTACCCGGCGAACACCTCGCCCATGGCGGGCTCGGTGGACCGCACGTTCACCCGGCGAGCGCCCCGCTCCGCGCACCACCCCTGTGCCCACTCCCGGGCGGCCTCCTCGTGTCCCCGGCCGGTGTACCCCGCGTCCACGTACAGATCCCCGACGCGCCCCGCGAGCCCCCCGCTCCGCTCGGCCACACTCACGGCCACCCAGCCCACCCGGACCCCGGCGTCCATGATCCCGACGACCGTCCAGTCCCCGGCCGTGGCACGCCCCTTCGTCACGTACTCCGCCGCCGCCTCCGTGCCGAGCCCGGCCGCGCGGTACGCGGCGACGAGCCGTCGCTCGAAGTCCTGCCGCCACACCGTGCCGTCGTCGAGAACGCTGAATTCTGTCACCCGGTCACACTAGTCAGATTGCCGGGAACCCGGACGGGCGATTTCAGGCATGGAGGAAGAACTGGAGAACGCCCTCGGTAAGATCATCAGGTTCGCCACGCCGAGGAGTCCCGCTCAGTGACCGTCGCCCCACCGTCCCGCGCCGCCGGCGGTGTTCTTCCGTTGCGGACGCTGACCCGCGTCGAGTGCGACGAGCAGCTGTCGGCCCTGCTGTGGCGGGCGGGGGCCGGCTGGCGGATGATCAGCAGCGCCGTTCTCGGCGGGGGCATCGGTGAACGCTCCTGGGTCCTCAACGCCCAGGTCTCGCACGGCTACAGCCGCACCGACCCCGCCGCCCACCTCGCGGACCTCGCCCGTGACGCCGGGACGCGGGGTCCGGGCGTCGGCCTGATGACGGCCGCCGACGTCCTGCGGCACGGTCGCGCGCACGAAGACGGAGTCGAAGCGGTGGTGACCGCGGGCCTCGGCGTCCACGGCTGGGCCGCCACCCCCGCCCCGGGAACGGCCCTGCCGCCCGCCCCCGGCACCATCAACATCATCGTCGCCGTCCCCGTCGCCCTGACCGACGCCGCCCTGGTCAACGCCGCCACCACCGCCACCGAGGCCAAGGTCCAGGCACTTCTGGACTCCGGCTACGACTGCTCCGGCACCCCCACGGACGCGGTGTGCGTCGCCGCCCGAGTCCCCCGCCCCGGCGAACAACCGGAGTCCTTCGCCGGCCCCCGGTCCCTGTGGGGTGCCCGGCTGGCCCGCGCGGTGCATTCCGCGGTGTGTGCCGCCGTGGAGCCGGTTCGGGGTGGGTCCCCCGAGCCGGGGCGGCAGTCGCACCGCGGCTGAGGGAGGAACTCCGGCCCGTCGGGCAGGACGCCGTGCGAACCCTGGGCGGAGACCGCCGCCCTCTGGATCGCACACCCGCGGGCGGTCGCCGGAGCCGATCCGGACAACGCATTCGCCGCCGTGGCCGCACTGGCGCTGGCGGTCACCGCGGGCGGGGGAATCGCGGCGGCCGCACCCGCGAAGGCCGAGAGCTTCGCCCCCTCGGCCTGCCGTCCGGCCAACCACATGGCGAGGATCACCGCGGCGCCCGCCAGTTCGGGGCACAGCCACTACCGCGTGACGCTGACCGCCCCGCGCGGGTACGAGTCCTGCGTGCTGGCCGGTTCGCCCACCGGCGTGCGGTTCTTCGAGCACGGCAGGCGGACCGGTGCCGCCGCCGGGCACTACGGTGACCAGAGGACGAAGGTGACCTTCGGTCCGGGCCACCCGGTGCACTTCGACATCCAGGTCCCGGACATGCGCTGCGGCACGCCTTCGAACGAGGCGTCGTTCACGCTCCGGGCCCCGGGCGGTGAGATCCCCGGCACGTCCTTCGCCGAGGGCAGGTTCTCCGTCGCCTCCGGCACCCTGATCGGCCCGGTCCAGCGCGGCGCCTGACCGGTACCGACGGACAGCCGGAGTGTCCCGCGGCAGCACGGCCGCGGGACACTCCGGTGTGGCGGAGAGGGCAGGATTTGAACCTGCGTGGACCCTTGCGGATCCGACCTCGAGACACGCTCGTCGGTCCCCGATCAGCCACTCCGGGCACCTCTCCTCGCTCCCGGCTCCCGGTCTCCCGGGCCCCGTTCACGGGAAGAAGAGTGGCAGACCCGGCTGACGAGGGACCGACGCGGAACTGACACGCACGGCGCGCGGGCGGGCCCTCTCCGCTCGCCCGCCCGCGTGCGCGGGGAGATTCTCCGAGCCGTTCCCGGCGCCGCGGCAGTCGGCCGTCCGCCGGCCGGGCGGATCAGCCCGTCCGGCGGGGGATGCCCAGTGGGTTGGCGTCCTGGAGCTCCGGCGGGAGGAGACCGTCGGGCCAGTCCTGGTAGGCGATCGGGACCAGCCAGCGGTCGATGGCGGCGGCGCCGACCGAGGTGTGCAGCGGGGCCGTTGTGGAGGGCCAGGGACCGCCGTGGTGCATGGCCCGGCAGACGGCGACACCGGTCGGCCAGCCGTTGTGCACGAGACGGCCCACGCGGTGCCGCAGGGCCGCCGCCACCCGTGCGGCCGCCGCGGCGTCGCCGGCCGTGGCGTGCACCGAGCCGGTCAGGCTGCCCGGCAATGACACCAGGACCTCGGTCAGCGATTCCAGGTCCGGGTACGTCACCACGAGTCCGGCGGGGCCGAAGCACTCCTCGGCCAGGGTCTCCAGCCGGTCCGCGAAGGACTTCAGGGACAGCCGCCATACCCGCGGCGCCACCGCGAACGAGTCGCCGCCCGCGCCTCCGGCGGCCAGCGGGACGAGATCCGTGCTCTCGTCGAGTTCCGCGACCCTGGCCCGGTACCCGTCCCGGATACGAGACGTCAGCATCGCACCGGCCGTGGCCGCGCCGACCGTGGCCGCGAGGGCGTCCACCAGCGCGTCGTCCTCGGGGACGAACAGCAGACCCGGGTTGGTGCAGAACTGGCCGGTGCCCAGGGTGAGCGACCGCGCGTACCCCTCCGCGATCTCCCGGGCGCGTTCGGCCGCGGCGCCCGGCAGAACCACCACCGGGTTGACGCTGCCGAGTTCGCCGTAGAAAGGGATCGGCTCGGGACGGGCGGCGGCCAGGTCGTACAGGGCCCGGCCGCCGGACTGCGAGCCGGTGAAGCCGGCGGCCTTGACGGCCGGGTGCCTCACCAGCGCCGCGCCGGCCTCGAAACCGGTGACGAGGCCGAGGACACCCTCGGGCGCGCCCGCCGCGCGCAGCGCCCCGGCGACGATGCGCGCGACCGCGGCCGAGGTCGCCGGGTGGCCCTCGTGCGCCTTGACGACCACCGGGCAGCCGGCCGCGAGCGCCGAGGCCGTGTCGCCGCCCGCCACGGAGAAGGCGAAGGGGAAGTTGGAGGCGCTGAACACCGCCACCGGGCCGATCGCCTGCCGCATCCGGCGGATGTCGGGACGCCCGGCGGCCGGGTCGGCCGGGGTGAGCACGGCCCGCACGTGAGTGCCGTCGCGCAGCACCTCGGCGAAGAGGCGGAGCTGGCCGCCGGTGCGGCCCACCTCACCGGTCAGCCGGGCCCCGCCGAGCGCGGTCTCCGCGTCGGCGACGGCGACCAGTTCGTCGCGGGCCGCGTCCAGCGCGTCGGCGGCGGCGTCCAGGGCCGCGGCCCGGCCGGCGGCGGGCACCGCGGACCAGACGGGGAACGCGCGGGCGGCGGCGCGCGCCGCGGCGTCCACGTCCCGCGCGGTGGACACGGCGACCGGATCGCCGACGGGCTCACCGGTACGCGGGCTGATGCCCCGCAGCGGGGCGGACGTGGTGTCGGTCATCGATGCGGACCTCCGGGTCGAACGGGGCGGGCGGGCGAACTCGTGCGGAAGGACATGGTGTTGTGGCCGGCCTCAGCCGTCCGCGCCGGTGCCGTCCGCGCCGTCGTCCGCGTCCAGCGAAGGCGAGCAGAAGGCTCCGCCCAGGTAGATCTCGTCCAACGGGTCGTGCCGGCCTTCGAGTTCCCCGGCGAAGCGCTCGGCATCGTCCTGGGGCTCGTATCCCAGCGCGCGGGCCTCGGCCAGCGAGAACCAGCGGCGGGTGTTGTCCGAGACGCCCCACACCACACGGAATCCGGGCGAGGGCGCGGCGATCACCGCCTCCATCAGGCGGGCACAGTCGCCGGGGGAGAGCCAGGTGGCCAACTGGCGTGTGGCGATGGGGCGTTCGAAGCAGCCGCCGATGCGGACGCAGACCACGTCCAGGCCGTAACGGTCGTGGTAGAGACTGCCCAGGGCCTCCGCGGCCACCTTGCTCACGCCGTAGTAGGTGTCGGGGCGGGGGAAGAGGTAGTCGGGCGCCTCGTCCTCGCCGCGGGGGTGGAACCCCACCGCGTGGCTGCTGCTGGCGATGATCACCCGCGGCACTCCGGCCCGGCGGGCCGCTTCGAGGACCGCGCGGGTGCCGTTGATGTTGATGTCGAGGATCTCGTCCCACGGCCCCTCGACGCTGAGCCCGCCGAGATGGATCACGGCGTCGACACCGGTGAGGGCCTCGCGCATGGCCGGCAGGTCCGTCACCGACAGCCGTACGGTCTCCACGTCCTCGCCCTCGGCCGCCCCGGGCACCGGTGCCACGTCGAGCAGCCGCAGAGTCCGGCCCGCGCGGGCCAGCCGGGGCCGGAGCAGGCTGCCGACCCCTCCGGCGGCTCCGGTGATCGCGATGCGCTGGCTCACTCGCCTCATCTCCTTCGTGACGGCTCCGGGCCGGCCCCATGGCGGCCCGGAGCGTCCATGGGCGTCTTGACCGTACTCCGGAGCGAGTCTTACAGTTCGAAGGCAAGTTCGCAAATGTGGAGCCTGTCTGTATATGTAGACGACGAGGAGTGTGGCGTGCCCATGTTCGACGGCGTGCTGTTCTTTCCGGTGACGCCCTTCGCGGCGTCCGGACGGGTCGACCGGGAGGTGCTCGCCGAGCATCTGCGCCGCGGCCTGGCCGCCGGCCCCGGCGGGGTCTTCGTCGCCTGCGGTACGGGCGAGTTCCACGCGCTGAGCCTTGACGAGTACGGCGAGGCGGTGCGCACCGCGGTCGAGACCGTCGCCGGGCGCGTCCCGGTGTACGCCGGTACCGGCGGCCCGCTGCCACTGGCCCGCCAGTACGCGCGCGTCGCCCAGGACGCGGGCGCCGACGGCCTGCTCCTGCTGCCGCCCTACCTGGTCCAGGCCCCGCCGGCCGGACTCGCCGCGTACGCGCGCGAGGTCGCGGACTCCAGCGACCTGCCGCTCGTCGTCTACAACCGCTCCAACGCCCGCTTCGACGCCGCCACCGTCGCCGAACTGGCCCGCCACGACAAGGTGGTCGGCTTCAAGGACGGCGTCGGCGACCTCGACCTGCTCTCCCGGGTCGTGACCGCCGTACGGCACGAACTCGCGGGCACCGGGAAGGAGTTCCAGTTCTTCAACGGCATGCCCACCGCCGAGGTGACCGTCCCGGCCTACCGCGGTATCGGCGTCACCCTGTACTCGTCCGCCGTCTTCTGTTTCGCCCCCGAGATCTCCAACGCGTTCCACCGGGCGGCCGCCACGGGTGACACGGCCCGAGCGGAGATGCTGCGGAGGGAGTTCTTCCATCCGCTCGTGGCACTGCGCGATCTGGTCCCGGGCTACGCCGTCTCGCTGGTCAAGGCCGGCGTGCGGCAACAGGGCCTGGACGTGGGCGGAGTGCGACCCCCGCTGGTCGACCCGGCCCCCGAACACCTCGACGCGCTGCGCCGGATCACCGACGCGGGCCTGGCCCTGGTGGAGGACTCCGCCCGATGAGCGACGCGATCCACATCACCCACGTCACCGTCACCCCCGTCGCCTTCCGCGACCCGGCCCTGCTCAACGCGGTCGGTGTGCACGAGCCGTACGCGCTGCGTGCCGTCCTGGAGGTGTGCACCGACCAGGGGATCACCGGCCTCGGTGAGACCTACGCCGACGCGGGCCATCTGCGCCGGCTGCGCCAGGCCGCCGACGCCCTGGTGGGCCTGGACGTCCACCACCTGGGCCGGATGCACGCGGCGGTCGCGGCCGCGCTCGGCGGGGACACCGGCAGCGACGGCCACGGCCTCACCGGCATGATCACCAGCAACAGCACGGTGGACCGGGTCTTCTCGCCGTTCGAGGTCGCCTGCCTGGACATCCAGGGCAAGGCGGCGGGGCGGCCGGTCTCCGACCTGCTCGGCGGCGCCGTCCGGGACCGAGTGCCCTTCAGCGCCTACCTGTTCTACAAATGGGCGGCGCATCCCGGCGACGAACCCGACTCCTGGGGCGAGGCGCTCGGCCCCGAGGGCATCGTCGCGCAGGCCCGACGCATGATCGACGACTACGGATTCACGGCCGTCAAGCTCAAGGGCGGCGTCTTCCGGCCCGAGGAGGAGATCGAGGCGGTCCGCGCCCTGCGTGAGGCGTTCCCCGGCCGGCCGCTGCGGCTCGACCCGAACGCCGCCTGGACGGTGGAGACTTCGCTGATGGTCGCCCGCGAGCTCGACGGCGTCCTCGAATACCTGGAGGACCCCACGCCGGGGCAGGAGGGGATGGCCCGGGTCGCCCGCGAGGCGTCCATGCCGCTCGCCACGAACATGTGCGTGGTCGCGTTCGACGAACTCAAGCCCGCCGTGTCCCTGGACGCGGTCCAGGTCGTACTGTCCGACCACCACTACTGGGGCGGCCTGCGGCGCTCGAAGCTGCTCGCCGGGATCTGCGACACGTTCGAGCTGGGCCTGTCCATGCACTCCAACTCGCATCTCGGCATCAGCCTCGCCGCGATGACCCATCTGGCGGCGGCCACACCGAACCTGACGTACGCCTGCGACACCCACTGGCCGTGGAAGACCGAGGAGGTCGTCGCACCGGGCGCCCTGGAGTTCCGCGAAGGCTCCGTCGCCGTACCCACCGCCCCCGGCCTCGGCGTCGAACTCGACCGCGACGCCCTGGCCCGCCTGCACGAGCAGTACGTCTCCTGCGGCCTGCGGGACCGCGACGACACCGGCTACATGCGGCGGATCGATCCGTCGTACGAGAGGAAGGTCCCGCGCTGGTGAGGCCCGCCGGCCGGTAGCCGACGGGACGGACCTCAGCGGATGCCGTCGCGGCGGAGGGTCCCCGCCAGTGCCGATGCGTGCCGGGTCACCGCCTCCGCAACCCGTTCGACCTCCTGGTCCGTGGCGTGGTCCAGCGGGATGGAGCAGCTGATCGCGTCGGTCGCCGGGATGCGGTACGGCACCGCCGCGGCGACGCAGCACAGTCCGGGCGTGTTCTGCTCGCTCTCCAGCGCCCAGCCTCGGGCACGGGTCTGCTCCAGTTCCTCGCGCAGCGCCGGGCGCCGGGTGACCGTGTGCGGGGTGAGCGCCTCCAGGGGCTGCTCGGGCAGCAGCGCGTCCACCTCCTGAGCGGTCAGCTCGGCGAGCAGCGCCTTGCCCAGGGCCGTCGCGTGCGCCGGGAGCTGCCGGCCCACGCGCGAGGTCAGCCGGCGGGAGTCCGTGGCCTCGCGGGTGGCGAGGTAGATGACGTTCGAGCCGTCCAGCCGCGCGTAGTGGGTGGTGTAGCCGACGTCCGCGCGCAACTGCTCGATCCGGCGCACCGCGTGCGGCAGCGCCGGGTCCCGGTCCAGGTACGCCGTGCCGCACAGCAGGGCCCGCGGGCCGATGCCGAAGCCCGCCGCATCCCCGCCCTCCTCGGCCTCGATCCACTTCAGCGCCACCAGGGTGCGCAGCAGTGCGTACAGGCTGGAGCGCGGGTAGCCGGTGAGCTCCTGGAGCCGGCTCAAGGTGAGCCGCTCCGGCGAGGCCGACAGCACCTCCATGATCTGGACGGTGCGCTCCGCCGACTTCACCGGCCCGCGGCCGGCCTCACCCGTTCCGGTCATACTTGCCACCCCGTTCGCGGGTCTCGCCCGGTGTTCTCTCCCCGTCGCGACACGAAAACCTCCGAGACATCGACCGCCCCTGTACGCAGGCTGACGCGCACGCTGAAAAGTATGGATGAGAACTGAGTCTACATGTGTAGACAACTTGGTCAAATCACGATTACCTCCGCCGGTCGGCCCTCGTCCCCGCACGGCGGTGTGCGGAACCCGGCCCGGCGCTACATGGTCATGGTCTCCTCGGACGCCAACCCCAACCCCAACCCCAACCCCAGCGCCGACGCCATCGCCATCGCCTCGGTGGTCGTCCGGGACATCATTCCGGCCGTCGCCCGCCGCGGCCGGGCGCTCGGCGCCAGGTGCGGCTCCCCGGCCGCGCAGGGCCCCACCCCGCCTCTGATCCCCGCGACCGACCGACCGGCGCCGAGGTCCGTCGGCCCCGCGTGCGAAGATGACCGGACCGCATTGGTCACGACGAGGGAGCCCGCGTGGTCGGAACCGCTCGGCCTGGACTGATCATCTTCCTGAACGGGACGTCGAGTTCAGGCAAGTCCAGCATCGCCGGAGAACTGCTGGAAGTTCTGGACGAGCCGTGCTTCCACCTGCCGGTGGACGCCTTCCACGCGATGCGTACGCGCCGGGAGATCGATCCGGACGAGCTGCCCGCCGTTCTCAGGCGCACCTGGGCGGGATTCCACCGCGCGGTCGCCGGCATGGCCGCGGCCGGCAACAACGTCGTGGTCGATCATGTGCTCAGCGAGGAATGGCGCCTGCTGGACTGCCTGGAACTCTTCACCGCCAAGGACGTCGTCCTCGTCGGCGTGCACTGCGCTCTGGACGAACTCCACCGGCGTGAGCGGGCGCGCGGCGACCGCCCGGAGGGTCTGGCGGCGCGCCAGTTCGAACTCGTCCACGCACACGGCCTGTACGACATCGAATGCGACACCACCACGACCGGCCCCCGGGACTGCGCCCGGCAGATCAGCGCCTTCCTGCCCCGACGCCCGACCCCGACGGCGTTCGAACAACTCCGTGCGAAACTGCGCCCCGACCTGACGACCCCCGCTCCGGAGGCCGCTGGGCCCTCCTGACACGGCCTGGCTTTCCGTGGCGGCGGGCGCACGCCCTGTCCCGTGGCGGCGGGCGCACGCCCTGTCTCACGCATCCCACCGCTCCCCGCGACAGCGCACTACATGTTGCCGGGGCCGCTCGTGGGGATCTGCGGTGCCGTCGGGATGTAGTGCTGGGCCAGGTTGGCGTCACGGTTGTGCGCGCCGCGGTGTTCGGCCTCGCGGGCCTCGTACTCCTTGACGTCCCGGCGGCCGGAGACGGTGTCCTGAATACGGGTCATGGCACGGGCGAGCAGGCTCTTCATCGGTGTTCCCCCAGGTGAACGTGGTCTTGGCAGGCATTCTGCACCGTTTCCCCGCCGCACGCGCGCGTTCTGAGCCGAACTTGAGCCGGCGAGTCACCCGACCCGTGCCGCGATGGTTCGGGCGCACTCCATCGCCTCCGTGTGCGTGGTGTCGACCTCCAGGTCGTACGTCACGCCCCGGTGGACCACGTCCGCCTGGGAGGCCGCCATCCCCACGGCCCGGTCGCCCCGCGCGAGTTCACGGTCCGCGGCGACCGCGGCCTCGCACCGGACGCCGACCCACAGCACCCGCAGCCCGGCAAGGGCCCGGTGCCAGCGCTGCTGCGAGTACGGCCCGCCGAGGAAGACCTCATCGACGACGATCCGCGCCCCCGCGCGCGCCATCGCGGCGATCCCCTCGATCCAGGCCGCCTCCAGCGCCCGGAAGTCGGGCCCGACGCCGACCTGTCCGTCCGCGGCGAACTCGATGCCGCCGTCCGACGCCCACATGGACGCGGGCAGCGCCCGCACCATCGTGTCGGCCCCGAGCGCCAGCCACGGGTCCGGCAGGATCGCCTGGAGGCACCGGATGATGCCGGACTTCCCCGAGCTGGAACCGCCGTTGACCACGATCACCTGAGTCGTCACCGCGCCAGGGTAGAGGTGTCCGGGCGATGCGGGAAACGTCTTTCCGCCGGGCCCGGGGCGTGCCTCGCCCGCTTGCCGGACTTGGCGGAGAGGGCAGGATTTGAACCTGCGTGGGCCCGAAGGCCCGACCATGAGGCGTGGCTCGGTGGTCCCCGATAAGCCGCTCCGGGCACCTCTCCTCGTTCCCGGCTCCGGGTGGCGCCCCGAACCGTTCACATGAGAGAGAGTGACACGTCCCCCTGACGCGCGGCTGACGCGGCGCCGACCGACACGGCTCCGGCCGCGTCGACCGCCCGGCGGCGTGGGAGCCCGCGCCGCGCTCGGGGACACGGGGCGCGTACACCCGGGACGAGGCCGACCTGGCACACCCGCCGAGCCTGGCGCCGCCGCCCGGGACACACCTGTTTCCTCGCGCCGCCCCCGATCCGCTACCGCTCGCGCGCGCCGTCGAGGAGCCTCAGCTCCTCCGGCGTGAACTGGGGTCCCGCCAACTGCGGCCGAAGCGGTCCCACCAGAGCGGAGAGCAGCACACCGGGCCGGACCAGGGACGCGGGCGGAGCCTGCAGGGTCAGCACGTCGGTCAGGGCCGTGGCCGTGCGGAAGGAACCGGT
This sequence comes from Streptomyces malaysiense, assembly GCF_000980885.2. GTDB lineage: Bacteria > Actinomycetota > Actinomycetes > Streptomycetales > Streptomycetaceae > Streptomyces > Streptomyces malaysiense. The sequence goes on from NZ_LBDA02000012.1 coordinate 184,782, forward strand.
CGCCGTGCGGGAGAGACGGCTGACGTACCGATGGAGCAGCCGGTCGGCGAAGTGCGGGTTCCTGCCGGTGGTCGTGGAGAAGTGGATGTCCTGCCCGACGGTCAGCGCCCACGCGGCGTCGACCGGCCGCGCGATGGCCCGCTGGGCACGCCGTGAGAGACCCGGGACCAGCCCGCCGCGGGCGAGATCGCGCAGCGCCAGGGCGCCCCGCGCGACCACCGAAAGGCCCTGACCGTACACGGGGTTGAAGGCGGCCACGGAGTCGCCCAGCGCCACCAGCCCCTCGGGCCAGGACCCGAGCCGCTCGTAGCGGTAGCGCCGGTTGGCCGTGCTGTGCGTGACGCTGACATCGGTGAGCGGCTCGGCGAGCCGGAGGAGATCGGCGATGACCGGGTGCCGTAGCGTGCGCGCGAAGGGCTCGAATGCCGCCGGGTCCCGGGTGGGCTGTCCGCCGGGGGCGCCCATCAGGCTGACGTGCCAGCGGTCCCCCTCGATCGGCAGGATGCCACCGGCGCTCGCGGGTCCGGGCAGGCGCGGGTCGGCGTTCACGCTGATCACCGGCCAGCCGCGGGTGGGGACGGGAGCGCGGTACATCCGGCTCGCGTAGACCAGACCGGAGTCGACGCGGTCCTCGGCGACCCCGCGGATCCCCAGCTCGGCGAGCCAGCGGGGCATCCGGGAGGCCCGGCCGGACGCGTCGATCACCAGGTCGGCACGGAGTTCGGTCTCGCGTTCGCCCGCACCGTCGGCCGAGGTCCGGACGCGCACTCCGGTGACCCGCCGTCCGTCGCCGAGCAGCCCGACCACCCTGGCGCGCGTACGGACGTTGACATGGGGCTCCTCGAGCACCCGTCGGCGGATCACGTGGTCCGTCAGGTCCCGGCTCGCGGTCATCAGCCGGTGCGTGGCGCGATGCCAGCGCCGGTACCAGCCCTCCGGCGAGTAGATGACCATGTTGGTGGTCACCGGTATGCGGTGGGCTCCCGCGGCCGCCAGCTGGTCGATCACGCCGGGCAGCAACTCCTCCAGCGCGTCCACGCCACCGGACTGGAGGAGGTGGATGTGCACGGCCTGGGGGACGCCGGCGCGCGGCTCGGGCCCCTCGGGGAGATCGCGGGACTCGATGATCTCCACCGATCCGGCCTGGTCCTTGACGGCGGCCGCGGCGAGCATGCCGGCGATGCTGCCCCCGATGACGACGGCGCGGGCGGGGCGGTGCCGGACGGCTTCACTCATGGTCGGCTGCTTTCTGCGGGGAAACGGTGGTGTGCGCGGAAGTCCTGGACGACGGGGGAGGCGAGCGCGAGGGACAGCGGGACCAGATCCTTGGCACGCCAGGCCGCCGCGCCGGGCGCGTCCGGCATGCGGTCGGGGTGGGCGTGCTGCCGCTCCAGGGCGACCACGATCATGGCCGCGTCGGCGCTCGCGGCGGCCGCCGCCTCGTCCGGGCAGCGGCTCAGCGCCGTCCGGTGGGCCGCGTCGCGGACGGCCGGATCACAGTAGGGGGCGAGCGCGAGGATGGCGTCGTACAGCGCCGTCTTCCGGCTCATCAGCAGCATGGCCGGGGGAGTGCGCCACCAGGGCAGTGAGGAACGGATCGCGCCGGGGGTCGGCACGTCACGCAGCAGCCGCCACATCGGCGCCAGCCGGCGCAGCTGCCGTACCACCCGCACGGTCCCTGCCACGCGGGGCCCGACCAGTGGCAACGCGTATCCCACGGCGCCGATGACCGCGGACAGGGCGGCGCACCGCGGGGACACCTGGGAGATGAGGAAGTCCAGGTCGTGGCCGGTCCAGCGGGCGCCCACCGCCACGAGGCGGGTGACGTCGTAGCCCACGTGGAGCAGGTAGGCGGCCACCAGCAGGCGCAGGCCGGCCCGCAGCGAACCGTGCACCTCTTTGGACCAGCGCCGGCACATGACGACGTTGGCGATGGCCGCCACGCCGTGGGCCAGGAGATACGTGACGATCATCTCCCGGATCCAGGGCGTGCGGGCGTAGTATGAGTCGAAGAGCGTGACCTGCTCCACCGGGGCGTCGCCGGCCAGGAAGAGGACCACGACGGTGAGTACGGCCAGGCTGTAGGCCGCGACGCACCAGCGCGCGGCGCGCCGGGTCCGCTCCGGCGGCGCGGGGCGCCAGTGGATGATCAGCAGGAGGCTCGCGCCGGAGTACGCGGTGAGCGCCGCGTAGACGACCAGGGCCGCGCAGTTCGTGACGCCGGTGGCCCGGTTGAGCTCGACGATGGACCGCGGAGCGGCGAGGAGCATGACGCACCCGCCGGCGAACAACTGCGTGAACGCCGACCACAGCAGGGGGTCGCGCCGTCGGCGGGCCAGCGGGGGCAGCTTCAGGGCACAGACGAGGAACAGCGCGGCGCCACCGACGTAGTAGACGGGATTGCCGGGTCCTGATGCCACTGTCCTGCTTCTCTCGTGGGGTCAGACCTGCCGGAACCGGTGGGCCATCGACGCCCCGATCCGTCCGCTGACATGGTGGGGATCGACGGGGGAGCCTGTCAGCCGCAGGGCCGCCTGGAGACCGGTGGCGAGCCGCAGACCGAAGTGTTCGGCCTCGATCTCCTCGTCCGCCTCGCGGCTGTCCGAGCGCGCGGCGTAGTGCAGGGCCGCGTCCGTACGGTCGGTGAGCGGGGCGTCCGGCTCGTCGGCCGCGGAGACGACGGCCACGAACGCGGCGAGGCCGGCCGCCCCCTCGTTCCCCGACGCGCGGGCGGCGTGTTCGTGCGCGTCGCCGCGGTGCCCGTGGAACATGTGCCATGCCTCGTGGCCGATGATCACCAGCTGGTGCTCGGGATCGGTGTTCTCCTCGTAGACGATCAGATCGTGGCTCGTCCGGTCCACCCACAGACCGCTGGCGGTCACCGGCGGGAAGGCCGCCTCGCGCAGCCGCACCGTGCGCCCTCGTACCGTGGTCAGGGCCCGGCCGAGGAGTGGGATCACGTCCGCTTCGCCGGCCGGCGTCGGCAGACTCCCGATGAGCCGGGCGCTGAGCCGCCGCATCGCCCTCGCGGCCGCGCTCACCGGTCCCCCTCCTGGTCGTCGAGTTCCAGCAGGGCCTTCAGGGTCGCGTTGAGCACGTTCCAGCGCTCCTCCGGCAGGTCCCGTGCCTGCCGCAGCGCGAAGCCGCGCACATCGTCCCGGCCCGCCGAGGCCGACGCCACGACCGCCCGTCCCTCGGGCGCGGACCGCGCGGCGAGCAGGGACCGCAGCTCCCGGTTGAGGGCTTCGTCGGCGGGCGCGGTGAAGAACGCCTCACCCCACTCGACCCCGAAGAAGTCGACCAGGCCGTGCAGCAGCTCCACACTGGGCACCTTGTCGCCCGCGCAGACCTGTCGTGCCCAGAACGCGGAGACCCCCAACCGCGCGGAAATGGCGCCCGCGAGGTCCGACATCCGCTGACCCGTGCGGGCCCGTCGGCCGTCCGCGAGTGCCTTGATCCGCGACCGGACCCGCTCGTTGACCGTCTCGGCGGGCGGCTGCCCGCCCCGCAGCAGTGCGCCCACGACGTCCTCGGGCAACGCGGTCCTGACCGCCAGCCTCCTGGCGTCGAGGAACTCCGACCGTTCGAGGCCCTCCTGCCGGATCAGCGCGTCAAGACGCCGAAGGGTCTCGGGCAGCGGCGTCGACTCCACCGATGTGCTCCCAGCTCGCGGGACTGCTGCAATCCTCCTGGCACCCTATGCGCAACCGGCATGGGTTCAATGATCGTTTATTGGCCAAAGAACGATCGCTGACGGAGTAGGCGCGAGATCGGTGCCCGACGGCGCCGCGTCGGTGGCGGGGGCCGTCATTACCTGTGAGGTAATCGCGCGGCCGGACCGGGTGCGGCAAGGTGGAGTCATCGGGTTCCGGGCCGGCGCACTCCGGTCCGGAAGCCGATCCGACGTGTACGGGGCGGTCACCGAGCGGTGGGGCAGGTGGCGGAGAGGGCAGGATTTGAACCTGCGTGGGCCCCGGGAGGCCCGACCTCGAGACTTGCTCGTCGGTCCCCGATAAACCACTCCGGGCACCTCTCCTCGTTCCCGGCGGCGGGTGTTCCTCCCTTCGCCGTTCACATGGAAGAGAGTGGCGGAGGGCGCTGACACGGGGCTGACACCCGCTGCCGGGGCGGCGGTTCAGGCGTCGGCGAGGAGGGGGTCGTAGGGGGTGGAGAGCCGGCGGCCGGACATGAAGGACAGGAAGTCCCGCACGAACGCGCCGCGGGTGTAGACGGTGTCGGTGCGGGTCTCGGGGTCGCCGGCGGTGTCGCGGTGGAACGCCGTGCGGAACAGGGCGCGGTACTCGGCCTCGTCGATGCGTCCGTTGCCGTCCTCGTCGGCTGCGTCGAAGAGGACCTCGGCGGTCCTGATCAACGCGGGACCGGCCAGGGCGGGTGCCGCCGCGGCGTACTCCTGGGCGCTGACACGGCCGTCTCCGTCGGTGTCGAGAGCCGTCTGGAGCTCGCGCCACCAGTCGGCGAAGGCGTCGTAGAGCCGGGTCTCCGCGGGTTCGTCCAGATCGAGACGGCCGCACAACTCGCGTGCCATGGCGGCGAGGTCGGGCCAGGTGAGGTACCCGTCGCCGGTCTGGTCGAGCACGTCGCGGAAGAACTCCTCCGCGCTGCGCCGCCCCGACGGCGGGGGCGCGGGGGCGGCTGGGAAGGACGTGGGGGCGACGAGGCGGAGCAGGGCCCCGGCCCGTCGCATCCGCTCCTGCAGGGCCGTGACGGTCCTTGCCCGGGGATCGTCGCTGCCGGGGGAGAGGGCCAGCAGGTCGGCGACGTTCTGGGCCCGGAGCCAGCCCTCGGGCAGGAAGCGGGCCAGGTCGGCGGTCAGGTAGGCGCCCTGCATCAGGGCTCCCGCACCGAGCAGTTCCGGCAGCCCGGCCCGGCGCCGGAAGGATTCGGGGAGGGAGGCCACCGTGATCGCCCCGATGGCCGGACCGACGACGGCTCGGCCGAGCGCCCACAGGGTGGGAAAGCCGTGGAGCAGCGGGGGAGCGGGCAGGTGGTCGAAGAGCTTGTAGAGGATGATGCGCATGGCCTCGGTGTTCTCCAGCTCCTCCTCCACCATGCGGTCGTAGTAGGACCAGAACTCAGGCAGACTGTCCGGCAGTTGACCGGCCTCGTCACCGAAGGCCGCGTGGTACGCCCGGAACTCGCCGTACAACTGCTCCACGGCGCTCGGGGGCAGGGGCCGGCCGCTCATCCGGCACATGGTGACGGCGCTTTCGAACAGCGTCGCGACCACCCAGGCCCGTACGCCGGGGTCCGTCGCGTCGTACGGCCGGTCGTTCGCGTCCCTTCCCCTCAGCCTGGTGTGCAGGCGGTTGAGCCGCGCGGCCTCCTTGGCCCGCACCTGGTCGTCGGCGCCGAACATGCGCTGGAGGCTCAGGAAGGTGTTGCGCAGCCGGCGCCAGGGGTGGGTGACGAAGGTCGAGTTGTCGATCAGCGCGGCGCCGATCTGCGGGTGCGCGGCTTCCAGTACGGTCGCCCGGATCATGGCCGGTGCCCAGCGCGGGTCGTCGAAGAGCTCGTGGAACTGCGATCCCGGCCCGAACAAGGGCGGTCGCGCGCTGCCGTCGCCTGTGTCGCTCACGGTCACGGTGCTCCGTTCTGTTTCGGCGGGACGCCGCCGAAACGGCGCTCGCGCTGCTGATAGGTGTGCAGGCATTCAAGGAAGTGGGGTGCGCGGAAGTCGGGCCACAGCACGGGTGGGAAGACCCACTCGGCGTAGGCGACCTGCCAGAGCATGAAGTTGGAGATGCGCTGTTCCCCCGAGGTACGGATGACCAGGTCGACGTCCGGTGTGTCGGGGAAGGGCAGATGAGCGGCGAAGCTCTCCTCGGTCACGTCCTCGGCCGGCACCCCGCCGCGGATCAGCGACCGTGCCGCCGCGACGATGTCCCGGCGGCCTCCGTGGTCGAAGGCGACGGTCAGGGTCATGCGCCGGCTCTCGCCGGTCAGGGTCGTCAGGTCGGCGAAGTCCTGGGCCAGTGCCGGGGGGATGCGCGGGTGCGTCACACCGAGGAAGCGGCAACGGATGCCCCGCGCCCGCAGCAGCGGGGCGTGCTTGCGCACCGCGCGGCGTACCAGTTCCATGAGGAAGGCGACTTCGTCGTCGGGCCGGCGCCAGTTCTCCGTCGAGAACGCGTACAGGCTCAGCCACTCCACCCCGGCCGACCGCGCCGCCTCGATGACGTCGATCACCGTACGCTCCGCGGCCCGGTGCCCTGCCGTACGCGGCAACGACCGCTGCGCGGCCCACCGGCCGTTCCCGTCCATCACGCACGCGACATGCCGGGGAACCGGGCGCTTGCCGGAGCCCCCGGAAAAGGAGCCCGAGCCCTCGACGGCCGACCGAGACGTCATACCTTCCCCCCACCACACGCGACGGCGACCGCCCGCCGCTCAGGGGCCGGCCCCACCCGGTACGCGTCCGCCCCGACGCGTGCGTACGAGCCGATCACCACATGGCATGCAGATTGCCACCCCGCGACGGCGCGCGGCGCCCCGGCGGGGGAGATTCACCCATGGCGCGGGCGTTCGAGCAGGGACCGGTCGGCGAACGGCCGGAGACGAGGACCGCCGCACCATCAGGGCGTCGGTGACGCCCCGGTGAGGGTCGTCCACTGCCGGACGGCCTCCTGGCGGGAGCCGACCGCCGTCCCCGCGGCCATCGCCTCCGCGTCCGCCCCCGGGCAGGGTGCCCCCGGGCGGGTCAGGAGGAGGAGCGGCCACTCGGCGCCGGCGCCGGGGCACGTTGCACGGGGATCGCGCTCCGTCCCGGGGCGTGCTGCCGGTGCTGGTCCGCGCCGTTGGTGCCGCTGTCGTCCGCGGCGACGTCGACGCACTCGCCGCCCGGCCCGGTGACCGTGCCCTGGGGTCCGTTGGGCACGTCCGTCTCGCCGAAGTGGCCGACCGAGACCACGTTCGACCGGACGGCGTTCTCGGCGGCGTCGCTCGGGTAGCCGGCGACCATCACGCCCGCGGAGAAGGTCCCCCCGGACCGCCCGGGGCGGCGCCGGCCGGGCGGGCCAGGACGTGGCGGACGTTTCGCCCTCGGTGTCCGCCGTGCGCGTCCCCCCGGTCCGGACAGCGCTCGGACCCGCTCGGCCGCCGACCGATCCCATGACCGTCCGGGGCCGTCGACGGCTTTTGTGCGAGGCCGGGGGACTGGGTTAACCTGCGGCGTATTTTCCCCTCCTGTAAATCTGTGAACTGGGGAAATGCACACATGAACCGCCGGGTCAGGCCGCGTGCCCGGCGCTGGTTCCGAGCCCTCCCATGCCGAGGGCTCCTTTTGGTGCGGAATGAGGCGCGCATGACCGGCAAGGCGACCGGGACGACCGACGCGGTACCGGGCGACGAGGAACTGAGAAGACTGCTCGCGGGGTTGACGGCCGTCCGTGACGGGGACTTCGGAACCCGGCTGCCGGACGACTCCCCGGGCCTCATGGGCGACATCGCCACCGTCTTCAACGGCATGATCGACCAGCTGTCCGTGTTCACCTCCGAAGTCACCCGCGTGGCCCGCGAGGTGGGCACCGAGGGCACCCTCGGCGGTCAGGCGCAGGTGCCGGGGGTCTCGGGCACCTGGGCCGACCTGACCGACTCGGTCAACGCGATGGCGGGCAACCTCACCACCCAGGTCCGCGACATCGCCCAGGTGGCCACCGCGGTCGCCAAGGGCGACCTGTCGCAGAAGATCGACGTTCCCGCGCGGGGCGAGATCCTTCAGCTGAAGGAGACCGTCAACACGATGGTCGACCAGCTCTCCGCCTTCGCCGACGAGGTCACCCGGGTCGCCCGCGAGGTCGGCACCGAGGGCCGGCTCGGCGGCCAGGCGCAGGTCCCGGGCGTCGCCGGCGTCTGGCGCGACCTCACGGATTCGGTCAACTTCATGGCCGGGAACCTGACCGCGCAGGTGCGCAACGTCGCCCAGGTGACGACGGCCGTGGCGCAGGGCGATCTGTCGCAGAAGATCACGGTGGACGCGCGGGGCGAGATCCTGGAGCTGAAGAGCACCATCAACACGATGGTGGATCAGCTGTCGGCGTTCGCGGACGAGGTGACGCGCGTGGCCCGTGAGGTGGGCACCGAGGGCCGGCTCGGCGGCCAGGCGGACGTCAAGGGTGTGAAGGGCACCTGGCGCGACCTCACGGATTCGGTCAACTTCATGGCCGGGAACCTGACCGCGCAGGTGCGCAACGTCGCCCAGGTGGCCACGGCCGTGGCGCAGGGCGATCTGTCGCAGAAGATCACGGTGGACGCGCGGGGCGAGATCCTGGAGCTGAAGAGCACCATCAACACGATGGTGGATCAGCTGTCGGCGTTCGCGGACGAGGTGACGCGCGTGGCCCGTGAGGTGGGCACCGAAGGCCGGCTCGGCGGCCAGGCGCAGGTGCGCGGGGTGGCCGGCACCTGGAAGGACCTCACCGACAACGTCAATGTGATGGCCTCCAACCTCACCGGGCAGGTCCGCTCCATCACCCAGGTCGCCACGGCCGTCGCCAAGGGCGACCTCTCGCAGAAGATCATGGTGGAGGCCAAGGGCGAGGTGGCCGCGCTCGCCGACGTCATCAACACCATGGTCGACACCCTGTCGGCGTTCGCGGACGAGGTGACGCGCGTGGCCCGCGAGGTGGGCACCGAGGGCCGGCTGGGCGGCCAGGCTCACGTGCCCAACGTGGCCGGCACCTGGAAGGACCTCACCGACAACGTCAACTCCATGGCCAACAACCTCACCGGCCAGGTGCGCAACATCGCGCTGGTGACCACGGCCGTGGCCAAGGGCGACCTGTCGAAGAAGATCGACGTCGACGCGCGCGGCGAGATCCTCGAACTGAAGACGACCATCAACACGATGGTGGATCAGCTGTCGGCGTTCGCGGACGAGGTGACGCGCGTGGCCCGTGAGGTGGGCACCGAGGGCCGGCTCGGCGGCCAGGCCGAGGTCGAGGGCGTCTCCGGAACCTGGAAGCGGCTCACCGAGAACGTCAACGAACTCGCCGGGAACCTCACCCGGCAGGTCCGCGCCATCGCGGACGTCGCCAGTGCCGTCGCCGAGGGCGACCTGACCCGCTCGATCACCGTCGACGCCTCCGGCGAGGTCGCCGACCTCAAGGACAACATCAACTCCATGGTGGAGTCCCTGCGCGAGACCACCCGGGCCAACCAGGAACAGGACTGGCTCAAGACCAACCTCGCCCGGCTCTCCGGCCTCATGCAGGGCCACCGCGACCTGCGCGTGGTGGCCGAGCTGATCATGGACGAGCTGGTGCCCCAGGTGTCCGCCCAGTACGGTGCCTTCTACCTCGCCGAGGACGCCGCCTCGGGCCCCGAACTGCGGCTCGTCGGCGACTACGGCCGCCCCGACGAGGACGAGCGCCCCGAGCGGATCCCCTTCGGCCGCTCCCTGGTCGGACAGGCCGCGCGCAGCCGCCGTACCATCGCGGTCGACGAGCTGCCGCCCCGGTACGTCACCATCTCCTCCGGGCTCGGGCAGATCGAGCCCACCGCCCTGTTGCTGCTGCCCATCCTCTTCGAGGAGCAGGTGCTCGGCGTCATCGAACTGGCCTCCGTCACCCGGTTCACCACCGTGCAGAGGGACTTCCTCCAGCAGCTCGTGGACACCATCGGCGTCAACGTCAACACGATCGTCGCCAACGCCCGCACCGACGAACTGCTGGAGGAGTCCCAGCGCCTCACCAGCGAACTCCAGTCCCGCTCCGCCGAGTTGCAGGCCCAGCAGGAGGAACTCCAGCGCTCCAACGCCGAACTGGAGGAGAAGGCCTCGCTGCTCGCCGAGCAGAACCGCGACATCGAGGGGAAGAACCTCCAGATCGAGCAGGCCCGACAGGAACTGGAGGCACGCGCCCAGCAGTTGTCGCTCGCCTCCAAGTACAAGTCCGAGTTCCTCGCCAACATGAGCCACGAGCTGCGCACCCCGCTCAACAGCCTGCTCATCCTCGCCCAGTTGCTCGCCCAGAACCCCTCCCGCAACCTCACCCCGAAGCAGGTCGAGTACGCGGGCATCATCCACTCGGCCGGCTCCGACCTGCTCCAGCTGATCAACGACATCCTCGACCTGTCCAAGGTCGAGGCCGGCAAGATGGACGTCACCCCGGAGCGGGTCCCGCTGCGCCAGCTCATCGAGTACGTCGAGGCCACCTTCCGGCCGATGACCTCCCAGAAGAGCCTCGGCTTCACGGTCACCACGTCGGCCGGCGCGCCCGCCGACCTTCTCACCGACGACTCCCGGCTCCGCCAGATCCTGCGCAACCTGCTGTCCAACGCGGTGAAGTTCACCGAACAGGGCGGGGTCGAACTGCGCGTCGAACCCGCCGCCGACGACGAGGTGCCCCGTGCCGTGGTCCGCGGCGGCGCCGTGGTCGCCTTCCGGGTGAAGGACACCGGCATCGGCATCCCCGAGCAGCAGCTGGAGAGCATCTTCGGCGCGTTCCAGCAGGCGGACGGCACCACCAGCCGCAAGTACGGCGGCACCGGGCTCGGCCTGTCCATCACCCGGGAGATCGCCCATCTGCTCGGCGGCGCCGTCACCGTGGACAGCACACCGGGCAAGGGCAGCACCTTCACGCTGTTCCTGCCCGTGGCCCGGCCCGACTTCGACGAACACCTGCGCGGCGTCCGCGGCACCGCCGAACCGGCCGCACAGGAGCACCCGGACGCCACCGCCGCGCACGAGCTCAAGGCGGCACCGCCCCTCGCCTCCGCCAAGCGGCAGCGCGCCCGCAGGCTGCTCGTCGTGGAGGAACGTCCGCGCGGCCTGCTGACCCTGGTCGCCGAGAGCGTCGTGGGTGACCTCGACCACGGTCACTGCGACGGCATCCCCGTCGACATCATCACCGCGGTCGGCGCCCAGGAGGCCGCCGGCTCCCTCGCCGCCGAACCCTGCCACTGCGTCGTCGTGGAACTGGGCGCCCCCGACGGGGAGTCGGCCCGGTTCCTGGCGGCGCTGCACGGCGACTCCGCCCTCGCCGGTGTCCCCGTGCTGGTGCACAACGGCTCCCACCGCGCCGAGTACCCGCAGGCGGAGCCGGGCGGGTCGCTGGAGTACCTCTCCAGTCTGGACGAACTGCGGGAGCGGATCGCCCTCCACCTGTCCGCCGAGGAACCCGGCGAGGTGCTCACCTTCGTCCGCGGCGAGGAACTCCAGCACACCCCGGACCTGGTCGACGACCACACCCGCGGCCGTACCGTTCTCGTCGTCGACGACGACGCGCGCAACCTCTTCGCGCTCAGCGGCATCCTCGAACTGCACGGCTTCCGCGTCCTGCACGCGGAGAACGGCCGCAAGGGCATCGAGACGCTGCTGAACAACCCGGACGTCGAACTGGTCCTGATGGACGTGATGATGCCCGAGATGGACGGTTACGCAGCCACCGCCGAGATCCGGGGCATGCCCCGGTACGCGGACCTGCCGGTGATCGCGGTCACCGCGAAGGCGATGCAGGGCGACCGGGAGAAGAGCCTCGCCTCCGGCGCCAGCGACTACGTGACGAAACCCGTGGACACCCGCGACCTCATCGCCTGCGTCCGGCGTTGGCTGCCCGCATGAAACCGGACGACGACATCGCGCAACCGTCCTTCCGCAGGCCGAGGAGTACCCGTCCGGTGACCATCCAGCCGCCCGCCGACCCCGTTACGCCGCCCGACACGCCGAGCGGTGTGCCGGCCCAGCCCGCCCCGCTGCCGCCGGTGGACGCCCCGGTGGCGGCCGACGTGCCGGCGGACTCCCCGGTGGGCAGGCTCGCCGCCACCGTGGAGCGGTTGCGCCGCGAGGTGCGGACCGCGCAGGCGGAGGCCGAGGGCCGGGCGCTGATCGAACTGGCCAAGGGCATCCTGGTCGAGCGCCTGGGCTGCGGCCCCGCCCAGGCCGCCCGGCAGCTCGCCGAACTGACCGAACAGGCGCAGGTGACACCGCTGGAACTCGCGGTGGACGTCATCAACCAGGCCGCCAGGGACCGGGTCGCCGAGGTGACCGAGGCGTTCCTCTCCACGACCGCCGACCTCGGCGGCCCCGACGAGGACTCCGCCGCCGTACGGCTGCGCGCCGCCGAGAGCGGGGTGCTGGCCGCCCACGACACCGAGGCGATGGCCGCCTCCCTGCTCGAACACGCCCTGCGCCCGCTCGGCGCCGTCGCCGTGGCCATCTGGGCGGCCGGCTCGGACGGCTCGCTGACCCTCGCGGGCAGCGCGGGCTTCACCTCCGCCGAGGCGGCCCGCTGGTGCTACGTCCCGCCGGACGTGGCCACGGTGGCCCGCCGGGGCCTGACCGAACCCGGCGGCCAGTGGCTGCCCTCGCTCGCCGGGTCCGGGCTGCCCACCATCGGCAGGCGCGACTACACGGAAGGCGCCCGGATCGCCGTGCCCGCCGGTGCGGGCGGCCGCATCCACGGCGTCCTGGAGATCGCCTGGCCCAGACCCGAGGAGCCGCTGCCGCGCCCGGTGCTGCGTCAGGTCGAGACACTCGCCGAACTGTGCGCGCACACCCTGGACGACTTCGTCCCCTCCGCGGTGCCCCGCCCGGAATCCCGGGTCATGCCGGACGTCGCGGAGCTGATGGACCTCGCGGACGGACTGCACGACCCGGCCCTGGTGCTCGTGCCGCACCTCGACGGCGCGGGCCGGCTCGTCGACTTCCGCATCCAGCACGTCAACAGCCGCTTCCTCGACCCGGCGGGCCGGCCGCGGGCCGTCATCGGCGGCGCCCTGCTGCTGGAGGCGTATCCGATGGCGGCCGGCACCAGCGAGCTGTTCCAGCGCGTGGAGCGGGTCTACGCCACCGGCGAGCCGTTCCGCGCCCAGCGCGTGCGGCTCACCGCGCTGGTCGACCAGGTCCCGCTCTCCGCGGTCGCCGACATCAGCATCAGCCGCCACGGCTCCAGCCTGCTGCTCATCTGGCGCATCGAGGACGAGACCGCGCGCCTGGCCAGCCTGCTCCAGCACGCCCAGCGGCTCGGCCGGATCGGCGGCTTCGAGGAGAACCTGCTGACCGGTGAGATCACCTGGAACGGCCAGCTGTTCAGCCTCTACGGCCGCCCGGCCACCAGCTCCCCGGTCGCCCTGGAGGAGCTGCCCGCCTACTCCCACCCGGACGACGCCGTCCAGATCGGGCGGTTCCTGCGCACCCTGCTGCACCACCGCCGGCCGGCCTCCGCGGCGTTCCGGCTGCAGCGGCCCGACGGGGTGTCCCGGCACATGCGCCTGGTCGCGGAACCGGTACTCGACACCGACGGCCAGCTGTTCGGCGTGCGCGGCGCCTACCAGGACATCTCCGCCCAGCACTGGACCGAGGTCGCCCTCGCCGCGACCCGCGACCAGCTCGCCCACACCGAGCAGCAGGCAGCCGAGCGCAACCGGCTCGCCCTCCAGCTCCAGCACGCGATCATGCCCCCCGCCCAGGCACCGCTGCGCGTGCCCAGCATCCAGGTGGCGGTGCGCTACCGGCCGGCCGAGACGGAACATCTGGTCGGCGGCGACTGGTACGACGCCGTGGTGCTCCCCTCGGGTCTCGTCCTGCTGTGCGTCGGCGACGTCGCAGGACACGGCATCGAGGCGGCCACCAGCATGGTCGTCCTGCGCAACGCGCTGCGCGGCCTCGCCGTCACCGGAGCAGGGCCCGCCCAGCTGCTGTCCTGGCTGAACATCGTCGCCCACCATCTGACGGGCGCCGTCACCGCGACCGCCGTGTGCGGGCTGTACGACGGCGAGACCCGCACCCTGCGCTGGGCACGGGCCGGGCATCTGCCCCCCGTCCTGGTCCGCGAGCGGGAGGCCACCCCCCTCCCCATCCTCAGCGGGCTCCTGCTGGGCGCGCTCCCGGAGGCGGTCTACGAGGAGACCGAACTGCGACTGGCCGCCGGCGACACCCTGCTCATGTACACCGACGGCCTGATCGAGCGCCGCGACCGCTCGGTGGAGGAATCCCTCACCCACCTCCTGGACACCGCCCGCACGGGCCCCCGGACCCTGGACCAGCAACTGGACAGACTGCTCACCTACAGCAGGTCGGACACCGACGACGACACGTGCATCGTGGGGATCCGGGTGGACTGAGAACCGCCGGCCGGGGCCCGGGGAACCGGCCCGGAGGAAGCGGTCCACCAGCCGTCGTCACGTGGGGCACGGCGAGGTCACGCCCCACGTAACCTCTTCCTGTGTCCGCCTCCCGCCTGCACCGTGTCGCCGTCCTCGTCCTCGAAGGCGCCAAGCCGCTCGACGTCGGGATTCCCGCGCAGGTGTTCACGACCCGCGCGAGCATGCCGTACGAGGTGCGGGTGTGCGGCGCGGCGTCCGGGCCGGTGGCCGGGGGCGACGGGCTCGCGTACCACGTCGCCCACGGCCTGGACGCGCTCGCGTGGGCCGACATCGTCTTCGTGCCCGGGTACCGGTTCCCGGACCGCGAGGACCCGCCGCGGGCCGTCGTCGACGCCCTGGTCGCCGCCCATGAGCGGGGCGCGCGACTCGCCGCCATCTCGACGGGGGCGTTCGCGCTCGCCGCCACCGGCCTGCTCGACGGCAGGCGCGCCACGACGCACTGGCACTACACACAGGCACTCGCCGCCCGGTACCCGCTCGTCCGGGTCGACGAGAACGTGCTGTTCGTGGACGAGGGCAGCGTGCTCACCTCGGCCGGCGCCGCCTCCGGAATCGACCTGTGCCTGCACATCCTGCGCGGCGACATCGGCGTGGCCGCCTCCAACCACGCGGCCCGGCGCCTGGTCGCCGCGCCGTACCGCAGCGGCGGCCAGGCCCAGTACGTGCCGCGCAGCGTCCCCGAACCGCACGGCGAGCGCTTCGGGGCCACCCGCGAATGGGCGCTGCACCGGCTCGACGAGCCCCTCACCCTCGACTCCCTGGCGCGGCAGGCGGGGGTCTCGCCGCGCACCTTCTCCCGGCGCTTCGTGGAGGAGACCGGCTACACGCCGATGCAGTGGGTGATGCGTGCCCGAATCGACCTGGCCCGCGAACTGCTCGAACGCTCCCAGCGCGGTGTCGAGCAGATCGCCGCGGATGTCGGGCTCGGAACCGGCGCGAACCTGCGCCTGCACTTCCAGCGCATCCTCGGCACCACACCGAGCGACTACCGGCGCACCTTCACCCGGGGCGAGTGAGCCGCCGTGCGCCGAGTGGCGGAATCCTTTTGAACCATGGCGATCCCGCCACTGTCGGGCTCGCGAGCCGCAGGCGAGCCTGGGTGGTGAACGGAAGGGACACCACACATGACTCGCATCGCCATCAACGGGTTCGGCCGCATCGGACGCAATGTGCTGCGCGCGCTGCTAGAACGGGACAGCGCTCTGGAGGTCGTCGCCGTCAACGACCTGACGGAGCCCGCCACCCTCGCCCGGCTGCTCGCCTACGACAGCACGGCCGGCCGGCTCGGGCGGCCGGTGACCGTCGACGGCGACACCCTCGTCGTCGACGGCCGCCGGATCAGGGTGCTGGCCGAGCGCGAACCGGCGCGGCTGCCGTGGGCCGAACTCGGTGTCGATCTCGTCCTGGAGGCCACCGGCCGCTTCACCTCGGCGAAGGCGGCCCGCGCCCACCTCGACGCCGGTGCGCGGAAGGTGCTCGTCAGCGCCCCGTCCGACGGCGCCGACGTCACCCTCGCGTTCGGGGTCAACACCGACGCGTACGACCCGGCGGTGCACACGATCGTCTCGAACGCCTCCTGCACCACCAACGCGCTGGCGCCGCTCGCCGCCGTGCTCGACGAACTCGCCGGTATCGAGCACGGGTTCATGACGACGGTGCACGCCTACACCCAGGAGCAGAACCTTCAGGACGGTCCGCACCGCGACGCCCGTCGCGCCCGTGCCGCCGGCGTCAACATCGTGCCGACCACGACCGGCGCCGCCAAGGCGATCGGCCTGGTGCTGCCGAACCTCGACGGCAAGCTGTCGGGCGACTCGATCCGCGTCCCGGTGCCGGTGGGCTCGATCGTCGAACTCAACACGACCGTCGCCCGCGACGTGACGCGCGACGACGTGCTGGCGGCGTACCGCGCCGCGGCGGAAGGTCCCCTCGCCGGTGTCCTCGAGTACTCGGACGACCCGCTCGTCTCCTCCGACATCACCGGCAACCCCGCCTCCTCGATCTTCGACTCGGCCCTCACCCGCGTCGACGGCCGCCACGTCAAGGTGGTCGCCTGGTACGACAACGAGTGGGGCTTCTCGAACCGTGTGATCGACACCCTCGCCCTCCTCGCCGCCCGCTGACACCGCGCACCGCTCGACCCCCTCGTGACCACCCTGCGGGACCTCGGCGACGACGCCCCGGTCAGGACGGCACGCCTGCTCCAGAGCCTCGTCCACGCCGCGACGACGGCGATGGAGGGGGGGCGACGAGTACCACGCGGTGGCGGAGCGCGCGGTACGGCTCGCGGTGGCGGCGCTCGCGGGAGTCGCCGCCGGCCCCTCGTCGCGTCCGACGCGGGCGCGGCGCCCGGCCTCCTCGTGGCGAACGGCGCCGCTGGAGTCCATCACCCGTTCCGGCACGCCTTCGCCCTGAACTCCGTCACGGAGACGGTGACCGCGGATTCACGGCCGTCTTCCGACACGCTGTCGTAGCGAACCGTTTTTCACCGTCCACGTACAGGGTCGCGCCGTCGATGTGATGCCCGCAGACCATCATGACTCCGAGCGGATGACCGTCGGCGGTCACGGAGATGCCCGCGACGGCATCGACGGGAACGGCGCATCCCGAGGCCGCCGCCAGGGCGGAGCCCACCGTGACGGCGCCTGCCCAGCGCCGGAACGCCGGACCTGAAGTGATCGACCACATGCTCAGTCCCTCCCCGGGGCGCGTGCGGGCCCCTGCTCCCGGCAGGGTACGCACGGCATGGTCGGCGCGACTTCGCCGTGGGGGACATCCCCGGTCACGGCGACCGGCCGCGCACCGCGTACGACGAACGGGACATCGCCGGACCGCGCGAGCGCGGGCCGCGGACGAGCCGGAAGGCCCGGTCGTCGTCCCGTGCCGCGCCCGGCCGGCGGAGCGCGCCGGGCCGCCGCACCGTGCCCCGCCGACCGGTTCCGGCAGCCGTCGTACATCGCCTGGATTGGGGCCGGTCCGGGCGGGAAGGCGCACCGCAGGCCGATGGACCCGCCCGTCGGGGCGGAGACCCGACGGCGAGGGCGGGCGGAAGGGGTGAGCGCGGATGACCGGGCCATCGACGGTGGAGCCGGGGAAAGGGCTCTCGTCGCAGGACCGCGGTGCGGTGCGGGTGCCGCCGATACGGCCCGGCGGGTACGACCCGGCCGACTACGCCGCGATCGTGGTGCGCGGTGCCAGGGAAGCCGGAGTGTCCGCGCTGCTCGTCATGACGGTGCTCCACAACGAGGCGTACAAGCCGCACCATCCGCTGCTGGAACGGCTGTGGCAGTGGTGGAAGCCCGGGGCGTCCTTCGGCGTGGCCAACATGCACCGCGCGACGTTCGAGCGGGTCCGCCGGGCGCACGACCTGCCGGGGCGGTGGCAGGACCTGCGCGACGATCCCGCCTTCGCCGTCCAGGTGGCGGCGCTGCACCTGAAGGACCTCGACCGCGCGCTTCCGCGGCGGCACGTGCGCCGCTACAGCCGCGACGAACTGCTCGCCCTGGGCTACAACACGGGCGAACGCAATATGCGGGCCTTCGCCCGGGGCGTCCCGCCGGGCCCCATGGCACGCTCGTACCTGCGCCGGTTCCGCGCCTACCGGAGCCGCGCGGCCAAGGCCCTGGCCCTCGGGGGCCGCGGCGGCCCGTGAGAGGCGGCCGCCGTGCGGCGGCCGCCCCGGTGTGTCACGGGTACGGCCGGTCAGCCCCGGACGATGTTCTGGGCCTGCGGCCCCTTCTGGCCCTGGCCGATGTCGAAGGTGACCTGCTCGCCCTCGGTGAGCTCGCGGAATCCACCGCCCTGGATCTCGGAATAGTGCGCGAAGACGTCAGCCCCGCCGCCGTCCTGGGCGATGAAGCCGTACCCCTTCTCGGAGTTGAACCATTTCACGGTGCCGCTGGCCATCGATCGATCCTTCGTTCATACCGGAAGCCACCCATGTCCCGGGCCGCTTCGGCTCCCGTGGCAGTAGGAGCCGACATCGTTTCTACCCCGAGCACCGCCGGCTATCCGGCTCATGACACAGCAAGTCGGTGTGGCGTCGTCGCGGAAAGCCCGTTGCGCGCCCCGTTCGGCCGCGCCGGGCAGGTCGCCGGTCCTGACCGGAATGGCGTAACGGAGCCGGGGCACAAGGGCCGGTGTAACTCATGTGATCGGTGGCCACAAGGAGGCTCACGATGCTCATGGCGCATCCCGCCGTGCTGAAGAACCTGATCGAGCAGTACGAGACCCTGCGGGTTCTGCGCGCCGAGGAGGCCGGGGAGGACGTGCGGCGGCGTATGGACGACATCGCCTACACGCTGTGTGTGGCCACCGGCACCGGTGACATCGACGCCGCCCTCGTCGCGGCCCGCCACCGCCTGCCCGGCGCCCGTGTCGAGGACGACTCCCTCCTGTCCGCCTGACGGCGGGGCGGCCCCTGACCGGGACGGGAGCCCGCGTTCGCTCCCGGATCACCGCGAGGTCCGGCTCAGGCGATGCCGAGGCGTTCGGTCAGTTCCGTGAGGGCCTGGCCGAGCGGCAGCGCCGCGTGCGCGTGTGCGAGGTCGTCGCCGCGCGTCGGGCCGAGGTTGATGATGGAGACGGGCTTGCCGTCCTTCGCGGCGCGGCGCACGAACCGCAGGCCCGACAGGACGGCCAGGGACGAGCCGAGGACCAGGAGGGAGCCGGCCGCGTCGATCAGCTCGAAGCAGCGCCGGGTGCGCGGCGCGGGCACGTTCTCGCCGAAGAACACCACGTACGGTTTGAGCACGCCCCCGCACCGTCCGCACGGCACGACGCGAAACGCGCGCACGATGCCCTCGGGGAGCTCGACGTCGCCGTCGGGGTTGACCCGGAGCCCGGCGGCGTCCTGCGCGGCCAGGAGCTCCGCATTGGCGGCGAGCAGCCGTGCGTCGAGTTCGTCGCGCGGGCTGATCGTCCCGCAGCCGAGGCACACGACCCGGTCCAGACTGCCGTGCAGGGCGACGGCGTCCGTCGTCCCGGCCGCCTGGTGCAGTCCGTCCACGTTCTGCGTGATCACCGCATCGACGTACCCGCGGGCGCGCAGCGCCTGTACGGCGTGGTGTCCGGCATTGGGCCGGGCCCCGGCGACGGCGCGGCGACCGACGTAGCCGCGCGCCCAGTAGCGGCGCCGGTTCTCCTCGTCCGCGACGAAGTCCTGGTAGGTCATGGGGGAGTGCCGTCGGTGCCGCCCGCTCGCGCCCCGGTAGTCGGGGATACCGGACTCGGTGGAGATTCCGGCCCCGGTCAGCACAGCCACCCCGCCGGCGGCCAGTTGCCCGGCGATCTCGTCCATCCCCCCGGCGGGACGTATACCGGTGTCGGGTACGGGGCCGACGATCGGACGCATGCGCATGCCAGCAGCTTAGGACGCCGCCGGGCGTGTCGCGCCCCCGTGGGGCAGGGCGTCCGGCCTGGACCCCTCTTCGAGGCCGGCGCCTCGAAGACGCCGTGGCCGCCGCCCGGCGGGAAGGGGTTGCGGGCATGGAAGACGGTGTCCGACTCGCGGTGCACGAGGGCGATGGTCGTCCAGCCCCGGCGCGCCATCAGGGCGCCGAGAGCCGGCATGTCGTAGTCGAGGTCGGCGTCGCGGAGGTCGGCCGTACGAGGTTCGACGCTGACCGGATTGGCCGCCACCGAGCCGTCCGGGGCGGTCGTGGTGGTCACGGGGACGGGTCCCGCCCGGGTGTGCAGCAGCAGGCGGCCGACACCGTGCCGGGAGGCGTGCGCGACGGCCGTCGCGATGGTGGCGTGGCCCCAGAACGACACCTCGGCCCGCGGGCTGAAGCACCGGATGCCGAGCGAGCCGTCGGGGCGCGCCACGGCGAACGCCGTCTCCGGGCAGCCGACTTCGGCGGCGGTGGCGGCCATCGTCGCCTCGTCGGCGCCGGCCGCGTCCAGCACCACGCCCGCCGGGTTCCCGCCCAGGGGGTCGCTGCTGAAGGCCACGTAGCGCAGGAGGTCCATCGGCCGACGGCAGACGCTCCGTCACCGGGCGGTCGAAGCCGCGGCCGGGCGGCGCGGTCTACCTGGTGCCGGGCGTCGACCGGGTGCCGGTGGTACGCCTCTCGGACGGCATTCGTCAGGACAACGGCCCCCGCCCGTCCCTCAGTCGAGCGGCGAACGCCCGCGCGGCAGCGAGGTCACCGGCGTCGGGCCGCCGCTTGTTGATGCCGCCGACGAGTCTGAAGGGTGTCCATGTGTCGAAGGCCCGGCACGAGAAGCTCCCGTCCACGGCGAAGCCCTTGTCTTCGAGGAGCCGGACCAGGGGCCGGGTGAAAGGCATCAGCGGGATCTCGGGGAGCCCGCTGGTGGCGAACACGAACGCCCGGCCCCGCCCGCCGGGAAGTGCCCTGACGAAGTCGGTCAGGCGGGGGTGGAGCCTGCCGCGGAAGACGCCCGAGCCGAATCCCACGAGGTCGGCGCCGACCAGCTCCGCGACGTCGGCTCGCCCGGGGGGGACGACCTCCGCGCCCAGCACCTGGGCCATGCTGTCGGCGACCCGGCGCGTGTTGCCGTGCGACACGGAGGCGCACACGATGACGGTCTTCATCCTCACGATCCTTTCTCCGGCTTTCGCGGCCAGGACCGGCGCGACGGCATCGGATGTGACACCTGCCGAGCGTGACGGTGACCACACCACGGGGACGGCGGCGGGCCCCTGGTCACGGATCTCGGTGCCGGGCCCGGCCTACCGGGCCCCCGGTGAGCGCTCGTACGCGCCGAGGACGGCCGTGAGCATGCCCGGGAAGCGCTCGTCGAGTTCGGCGGCGCGCAGCGTGGTGAGCCGCCGGTTCGCCTCCTCGCGCTGATGGATGAGGCCGGCCTCGCGCAGCACCTTGAAGTGGTGGCTGAGGGTGGAGGGGGCGACGTCCACGGGGAAGGTGCCGCAGGCGCGTTCGGGCTCGGTGCTGAGCGTGCGCACGATGGTCATCCGGGTGGGGTCGGAGAGCGCGTGCAGCACGTCGAACAGGTCGATCTCCTCGGGTGCGGGGTGTTCGAGGACCGCTCGGCGGCGGCTGGTGCGGGACATGGGCGAACTCCATGTTCGACAATCATCGAATAAGTGTGGTGTCATGTTCGTCGTTCGTCGTTCGACGTTCGTAGAACATCGTACTAGGGGGTGTACCGGTATGCGCGCGCTGGTCATGACCGCACCGGGCGGGTCGGAGAACTCGGAGATCCAGGAGATCGCGGAGCCGCGGCCGGGAGCGGGTCAGGTGGCCGTGACGGTTGCCTACGCGGGCCTCAACTTCGTGGACGTGATGGCCCGTCGGGGAGACCCGGGCTATGTTCCGGAGTGGCCGTACCTGCCCGGCAAGGAGGTGGCGGGCACGGTCCGCGCGATCGGTGCGGGGGTCACCGGCCTGGCCGTCGGCGACCCGGTGGTGGCCGCCCCCGTGGGCGGGGGACTGGCGCGGGTGGCCGTCGCCGAGGCGGCCCTCACGGTCCCGGTCCCGCCCGGAGTCGACCTGCGCCAGGCCGCCGCCGCCCCTCTGGGGCTCGCCACGGCCATGCTGCTGCTCACCGACGCGGGCCGCTTCACCGCGGGGGACACCGTGCTCGTGCACTCGGCCTCCGGCGGGGTCGGCGGTGCGCTCGCCCGGCTGGTGCCCGCGCTGGGCGGCGGCCGCCTTCTCGGCACGGTGGGCCGTCCCGAGAAGGCGCGGGAGGCGCTCAAGGCGGGTTACGACGCCGTCTTCCCCCGGGGCGCGGCATCGCGCGAGGCGGTCCGCGACGCCACGGACGGCAAGGGCGTCGACCTGGTCCTCGATCCGCTGGGCACCGAGGCCTTGGAATTCGACCTCGATGTCGCCGCGCCCGGCGGGCGGATCGTGCTCTTCGGCAACGCGGGCGGCGGCACCGTCGACGCCCTCCCGCCGGCGGGCAGGCTGCTCGCCGGGAACCTCACCCTCACCGGCTTCAGCCACAGGGGCCTGGCGGCGGCCGCTCCGGACAGGGTCGCGCGGGCGATCGGCCGGGTGCTGGAACTGCTCGCCGACGGCCGCCTCGGCCTGCCCGTCACCGAGGTCCCCGGACTCGACGGAGCGGCGGCCGCGCACGATCTCATGGCGAGGGGCGCGGGGCTCGGGAAGTACGTGGTCCGGGTGGGGTGAGCGGGGCCGCGCGGTTCCGCCGTCCGCCGAGGGCCGCTGCCCGGGGCGCGGGGGGAGCGGGGGGACCGCCACGCTCCACGGCCTCCAGCCACCGGTGGACGGCGGCCGCGGTGGTACGCGCGTGCTCCTCCAGCATGGTGAAGTGGTCCCCGGGCACGGTGATTTCGGCGTGCGGCAGACTCCAGGCCGGGGCGGGTTCGGCGCCGGGCAGGCAGTCCTGGGCGCGCACGTACAGGGTGGGACAGGCGAGCGGGGCGGGCCGCCAGCCGTCGAACAGCTCGAAGTACCCGGCCATCGCGGTGAGCCGGGCGGGGTCGGCGGAGGCGAAGGACGCCGCCCGGCGCAGCATGTCCGACGTCATCGCGGAGAGCGACTGCTCCCGGTCGCCGTGGCCCGGGGGATAGGTGTCCAGCAGGACCACGGCGGCCGGGCCCGCGCCCTCGGACTCCAGACGCTCGGCCACGGCGTGGGCCACCCAGCCTCCGGCCGACCGTCCCAGCAGCACCAGGGGGCCTTCGGCGGCGGCCGCGCGAACGGCCGTGGCCTGGGCGGTGACCAGGGCGTCCAGCGTGGCGGGCAGGGGCTCCCCGGTCTCGAACCCCGGGTGCCGTACCGCGTGCCGAGCGACTCGCCGTTCCCCGTACCGGGCGCGGCGAACATGACGTCCCGCAGGGGCGCCGGCAGCAGCGGATCGAGCAGGGCACAGCACTCGTCCAGCGAGCGGGCGAAGGCCGGGTGCAGATCCCGCGACGCGTACAGCTCGCGGCCCATGCC
The DNA here is from genome assembly GCF_000980885.2 of Streptomyces malaysiense. Lineage (GTDB taxonomy): Bacteria > Actinomycetota > Actinomycetes > Streptomycetales > Streptomycetaceae > Streptomyces > Streptomyces malaysiense. Next base: position 207,797 of record NZ_LBDA02000012.1, read on the forward strand.
GACGCGCTGGCTGCCCTGGCCGGTGAACAGCAGGGCCGGCCGGCTGCGGTCCCGGGACGTTCCCCCGCGCACCGCGGACCGGCCGTCTCCCGCCGCCAACGCCGCCAGGGAGTCGAGCAGTTCGAGACGGCCCCGGGCCACCACCACGGACCGGTGCTCGAAGGCCGCGCGCGTGGTCGTGAGCGAATACCCCAGGTCCACCAGGGACGCGTCGGGGGCGGCGACCACATGGTCGTACAGCCGTCGTGCCTGGGCTCGCAGCGCGGGTGCGTTCCTGGCCGACAGTGGAAAGGCCACCGCGGGCCGTCCGGCGGGTGCCGGACCTTCCCCCGGCCGCACGCCAGGCGACGCGTCCTCCTCGTGCGCTTCTCCCGCCACGCCACCCGGCGGCTCTTCCAGCACCACATGGGCGTTGGTGCCGCTGATGCCGAACGACGACACCCCCACCCGGCGCGGACGGTCCGTCGCAGGCCACTCCATCGCCCGTGCCAGCAGCGCGATCTGCTCCGAGGACCAGTCGACGCGGGGGGTCGGCTCCTCCGCGTGCAGCGGCGCGGCAGCACGCCGTGCCGCATCGCCTGCACCATCTTGATCACCCCGGCCACTCCGGCGGCGGCCTGGGTGTGACCGATGTTCGACTTCACCGAGCCCAGCAGCAGCGGACGCCGCCGTGTGCCGCGCCCGTACGTCGCGAAGAACGCCTCCGCCTCGATGACGTCCCCCAGCCGGGTGCCGGTGCCGTGCGCCTCCACCGCGTCGATGTCCCCGGGGGCCAGCCCCGCGTCCGCCAGCGCCTGTCGGATCACCCGCTGCTGCGCCGGTCCGTGCGGTGCGGTCAGCCCGTTGCTCGCGCCGTCCTGGTTCACCGCCGAGCCGCGCACCACCGCCAGCACCGGAAGTCCGGCGCGGCGCGCCTCGGACAACCTGCTGAGCAGCAGCATTCCGGCACCCTCGGCCCACCCCGTGCCGTCGGCCGACGCGCCGAACGCCTTGCAGCGGCCGTCCGGTGCCAGCGCCCGCTGGCGGCTGAACTCCACGAAGGACGAGGGTCCCGACATCACCGTGGCGCCCCCGGCCAACGCGAAGGCGCACTCACCCCGGCCGATCGCCTGGGCCGCCAGGTGCAGGGCCACCAGGGACGAGGAACACGCCGTGTCCACGGTGAGAGCCGGGCCCTTTAGACCGAAGGTGTACGCGATACGGCCCGAGGCGACGCTCCCGGCGTTGCCGAGGCCGAGGTACCCCTCGACCTGCTCGGGGGTCCTGGCCAGCCGGCGGGCGTAGTCGCTGTACATCAGCCCGACGTACACCCCGGTCGCCGAGCCGCGCAGACTCGCGGGGACCAGACCGGCGTACTCGAAGGCCTCCCACGCCACTTCGAGCAGCAGCCGGTGCTGCGGGTCCATGGCCGGCGCCTCGCGGGGGGAGATGCCGAAGAAGCCGGGGTCGAACCGGTCCACTCCGGACAGGAAGCCGCCCTCGCGTACGTACGTCCGTCCGGGCCGGCCGGGGTCCGGGTCGTACAACTCCCGGGTGTCCCAGCCCCGGTCGGTGGGGAAGGGGCCGATGGCGTCCCTCCCGTCGGCGACCAGCCGCCACAGTTCCTCCGGAGAGGCCACCCCTCCGGGATAGCGGCACGCCATCCCGACGATCACCACGGGATCGCCGTCCGGCCGGGCCGCGTCCCGCTGTACGGGCATGGCGCCGGCCGGCCCGGCGGCGGTGCGTTCGCCGAGGTGGGCGGCGAGCGCCGCGACCGTGGGGAAGCCGAAGGCGACGGCCTCGGAGAGCGGCAGCCCGGTCACCGCTGACAGCCGCTCCCGCAGGACCGTCGCCGTCAGCGAGTCCATCCCCAGGTCCCGCAGCGCCGTGCTCGGCTCCGCCTCCCGGGGCGTGCAACCGAGTACGCCCGCCACCTCCCTCCGTACGAGGGCCGGCAGGTCCTGCGACGGTGCGCGACGCCCCTCGGCGGGCTCGGCCGCCTCCGAGACCAATGCCCGCGCGGGCAGGCCGGCCAGGTCCCGCCGCAGGATCTTCCCGGAGACGGTACGGGGAATCTCCGCCACCTCGAACAACTCGACCGGCACCTTGGTACCGGACAGCCGGGCACGGCAGCCGGCGAGGACGCGTCCCCTGCTCATCCCGTCGCCACCGGGTTCGGCGACCAGATAGCCGACCGGCACCTCGCCGAAGACGGGGTGCGGGCGTCCGGCCACGGCGGCGTCCGCCACCCCCGGCAGCCGCCGCAGCACCGCCTCCACCTCCGAGGGATGGATGTTCACCCCGCCCCGGATGATCAGATCACTCGCCCGGCCGGTGATCACCAGTTCACCGGAGCTGTCGATCCTGCCCAGGTCGCCCGTGCGGAACCAGCCCTCGCGCAGCACCTGTGCGGTGGCCTCGGGGCGGCCGTGGTAACCGGCCATGATCCCGGGCCCGTCGACCCACAGTTCGCCCTCGCCGGTGTCCCGCCCGTCGGCACCCCCGCCGACCCGGACCCGCGTCCCGGGCAGCACCCGCCCGCACGCCCCGTCCGCCGTCGCCCCGCCCGGACCCGCCATGGTGACCGGGCCCGCCTCCGTGCTGCCGTAGTGCTCCAGATAGGGGGCACGGCACACCGCCTCGAAGGACTCGCGGAACCCGGGCCCCGCAGCGGCACCACCACTGATGCAGCCGCGCAACGCGGGGGCGCCGAGACCGGCCCCGTCCGGCTCGTCCCGGACCGCGTCGAGCAGCGCGCGGTACGTGGTGGGGACCCCGCCGAGCAAGGTGAACGAGGTTTCCGCGCCGCGCAGTTCACCGAGCACACCCGCCACCGAGAACCGGGGCAGCAGCACCGCGCTGGCCCCCACGGCGGTCACTCCGAGGAGGCACACGATCTGGCTCATCGCATGATGGAGGGGCAACGGCCAGAGCACACGGTCCTGTTCGGACAGGCCGAGGACGCCGACGAGCCCCGTCGCGACCGGCGAGAGACGGCTGCGCTGCGTGGACAGGACACCCTTGGGTACGCCGGAGGAGCCCGAGTTGCCCCGCCGGGACCACCGCTGCGGGCGGAAGACGCCCGCACCCCGACGAACCGGCCGGCAGACCGGCCCGGTCGGGGCCGGGAGGTCAGGAGAAGACGACGGACCGCATGAGGAGGCGGTCACCCGCTCCCGCGCCGGGAGGCAGGGCGTAGTAGACGTCGCCCTCGCAGTCGGGGCGGAGGAAGACGATGGCGGTGGCGTCCGTGCGGTTCTTGGGGGCCCTGCTGAACGATCCCGGCTCGGATCCGGGTCCGCGCAGATTGACGCACCGGCCGCCGGCCGGGTCGTTCAGGAAGCCGACGGCCTCGTAACCCTCCTCGGTGGTGTACGAGTAGCGGAACTGGCCGGTTGCCGCGGAGGCTGAACCAGGCACGGCCAGCAGCAGGACGAAGGCGCTGCAGGCGGCGCCGAGGGCCGCCGTGAGGGAGCGAACAGACACTGGGATCTCTCTTTCGGGTGCCGATACGGTCAGTGCCAGCGATGCCCCGAAAACATCGAGATAGCCGCTTTGTCCCTCGAATGGGTTGCATATTCGGGAGTGCCGCTTCCGGCCGGAAAGAGCCGTATCCCGTGCGGTCCGCGGCTGCCGCAACTCGCCGAGCGGTGACGCGGGTTCACCCCGCCGTCACCAGGAACCCGCCGTCGGCCGAACTCACGCCGAGGGGCATGCGGTTGTGATCCGCCGTCATCGCAGCCACCTTCCGTCGCGCATGACGACCCTTCCGCGCAGCTCCGGTTCGCCACGCCAGGCGCGCACGGTCCTCGGGACCACGCGTACATACACGAAGGACCCCTCCTCCGCGCGTGGATCCCACCCGAACTTGTCGGTGAACGCCCGCGCCGCACCGTCCGGCACCGCCTCGTCGGGGAAGCACTCCGCCTCGCCCTGGAGGAGCACCACGTCGAAGGTGTCCGGCAGCGACAGGCGTACGCGCGGCTCCGCACGGACGTTCCGCGCGGTCACGGAAGCGGCGCCGGTGCACATCCACACCGCTCGCCCGTCCCACAGGAACCACAGTGGCACCTGATGCGGGCCGTGATCGGGGTGAGCCGTCGACACCCACACATCCCGCTCGGAGACGAGCCGGTCCAGAGCATCGCGTACGCTCCGCCGTCTGACGGCGAGCGATTCCTGTGGCCTCCATGAGGGTTGACCCTAGCCAGGCGGACGCGAAGCGCGCCTGAGGCGCGGGACCTACTCCCAGCGACCGATGAACCCCTCGGCCACGCGAAGGCCGGCTGATTCCCGGGCAGTTGGTTCGACCACCTGTTAGCGTGCGCCGATGGAAGATCTGGGATCCGTCGCATGGCCGCCCGAACCGATCAGAACCGAGAGGCTGATGCTCCGCGAGCCCGAGAGCCGGGACCGTACGGCGTTCATCGAACTGCTCGCCTCACCGGAGGTGCACACCTACCTCGGCGGGCCCCGCCCACGTGACGAGCTGGAGCGCGAGATACCCGAGGCGCCCGAGCGCCGGCCCGGAAGCTTTGTGGTCGATCTCGACGGTGCGATGATCGGTCTGATCCTGCTCAGGCGGGCAACGGGACACAGCCGCCCGGCCGCTGCGGGGAAGGCCGACCTCGGCTATTTGTTCCTGCCCCGGGCATGGGGACGCGGCTACGCCGCCGAGGCGTGCGCGGCGGCACTCGGCTGGCTCGAAGACGCGCTTCCCGGCGAACCGGTGGTGCTCACCACCCAGTCCGCCAACGTCGGTTCGATGCGCCTCGCGGCGAAGCTGGGGTTCTCCGAGGTGGAGCGGTTCGAGGCCTGGGGCGCCGAGCAGTGGCTCGGCATGCGGTCCACGGTCACGCCGTCCGCTCGAGCCACCGGAATCCTGAGGCCGTCCGCCGGCGGCCCCGGGGGCGATTGACCGGCATCGGCACGGCATCGACGCGGGCCCGGTCGCCGACCGGCTGCTCCGGGCCGCGTTCCGCAACCGGGGGCAGCTCCCCGTGACGGCGGCTCGGACAAGGTGACGTGCCCGGCCCGGCCGGACCCGCGGTGGGTGGACCGGTGCGGGGGCGTGCGGACGGGATCGGGCGGTGGGCTCCGGGCCGTGGTTCATCATGATCCTCCTGCCGCGGAGCCGCGCTCCGCCGTCATGACCAGCCCAGTTCGGAGTAGGCGCGATGCGCGAGAATGCCCTCGATCGCGGTGCGCGCGTAGGGGACCAGCTCGTGCGGGAGCGCCCCGGGCGCCCACCACCGCCACTCCGCGCACCGGTCGGGCTCCAGGACCTCGGGGCTGCCGGACCAGGACCGGGCACGGAAGACGAGCTGGATCCGCGGACGCCCCGTCGACGGGCCGAGGACGTGGACCACGTGGACGAGTTCGACGTCCGCCGGGTCGATGAGCAGCCCGGCCTCCTCCTGGGCTTCCCGAACCAGGCAGCTGACCGCGGCCTCCCGCTCGCAGTGCCCGGCCAGGAAGTGCCATGTGTTGCCGGCGAACGCCGCATCGGGGTGCCGCAGCCCGAGCAGGATCCGGCCGTGCTCGTCCTGGAGGTAGAGGTGGACGCCGACGATGTGGAGCTCGGTCCCCGCCGGTGCGCCATGACGTGTGCGAGGGCCACTGCCCTGCGGGCGGTCCGGCGCGGGGTGTTCGGCGGCGTGGCGCCGGATCATCTCGTCCAGGTTGGGGCTCAGCCGCAGCCGGTCGAGCGTGTCGACGGTGAACCACTGAAGGAGGACACCTTCGCGCAGGTCCACGGAGTCGGGGTGGCCGCTCCAGCGGCCCTCGTAGATCCGGGTCGGCACGACGAGGCCGTCGACGCCGGTCGTCGTGTCCACCGTGTACGGCGTCAGACCGGTCGGTTCCAGCCCCGGGGTCTCCTCGGCGAGTTCGCGTCGCAGGGTCTCCTCCAGACAGGAGTCGCCGGGCTCGCGGCCGCCGCCCAGGAGGGCGAGGGTCCACGGCTCCCAGATGTGCTCCCGTTGGTCCCGCAGGTGAAGCAGGTAGCGACCGCAGCCGTCGTGGATCAGGGCGGAGGCGTTGACCGGCTCGGGCTGGCCGTCGAGGCCCTGGGCCTCGGCGTCCAGGAGCTTGGCGCGCAGCGTCGGTGAGCTGACGTCGGTGAGGGCCTGCCACTTCGCGCAGGCGGCTTCCGCGTCCCGCAACGCGAGCGGTGGCGCCGTGTCCTCCGTGAGGTAGAAGGCGAAGCGGAAGTCGTAGTGCTGGTGGGCGGGTTCGCCCTCGGCCGGGGCGGTCTCGAAGCCGTGGACGGCGATATCGGCCGGCGTGCCGAGGAACAGCGGGGTCATGCACAGGTCCCCGGGTCGGAGCCCGGTCTCCTCGTACACCCCGCGCAGCGCGGCAGCCGGCAGAGTCCTGTCGTCCCCGACGCGGCCGCCCGGAGCGACGAGTGTGTTCGACGGTCCGTGACCGATGTGCAGCACATGCCGGTCACGGTCGATGACCGCCGCGCTGCATGTGATGTGTCCGGGCAGCGCCGAGCGGCTCGTCGGCTCGGCGGGACCGTCGAGCAGCGCCAGCAGCCCTGCCAGGGCGCCCCGTTCGTCCGGGTGCCGGGCCAGGTAGGCCTCGATGGTCGTGCGGATGTGGGAGCGGGAGGGCGGCATGTCATCACCTCGGGGGAACGCGCGGCGGGAGGTGGGCAGGGCGGTCAGGGCCGTCGCCGCGGGTCAGGGCGGCGGTATGCCCGGAAGCGGCGCCGGCATGGCTCACGAGCGTGTCCCGGTCTGTTCGCCGGCCGCCTCGGAGGTGACCTGGTAGGAGAGCAACTGCTGGAACATGCCGGTCTGCCGGGACAGTTCCTGGTAGGTGCCCTCCTGCACGATCCGCCCCTCGTCGAGGACGACGATCCGATCGGCCACGGCCACATTGGTGATCCGGTGCGTCACCAGCAGCACCACGCGATCTTGGGCCAGACCTCGCAGACGCTGGAAAATGCGGTGTTCGGCGCGGGGATCGAGGTTCGCCGTCGGTTCATCGAGGACCAGCTGTCCGGCCTCCCGGAAGAACGCCCTGGCCAGCGCGATGCGCTGCCACTGGCCGCCGCTGAGTTCCTCGCCGTTGAGCCACTCGCGCGCGAGCAGGGTGTCCAGACCGGAGGCGAGCCGGTCGACCACCTCGTCGGCGCCGGCGGCCTCGCACGCCTCCCGCACCGCCGCGTCACCACGCGCCGTGGGCTGCCCCAGGTTCACGTTCTCGCGCACGGTCAGCGGCCAGTGCGCGTAGTCCTGGGGCACCAGGGCCACCTGCCGCCACAGCGCCTGAGGGTCGGCCTCCCCGACGGGCTTCCCGTCCCACAGCACCTCCCCGGTGGTGGGCAGGTTCAGGCCGCTGATCAGCCTGGAGAGCGTCGACTTTCCCGATCCGTTGAATCCGACCAGGGCGGTGACCTCCCCGCGGCGCAAGGTCAGCGAGACGTCGGACAGGGCATCGTGCTCCTTGCCCGCGTAGCGGTGGGTGACGGACTTGACCTCGATCGTCCTCGGCGCTTCGGGGCGACGCGGGCCCCGGCGCATCCGGAAACCGCCCGCCCGCTCCAGGAAGTCGCTCCAGTCGTCCATGTACAGGCCCGTGCGCACCGCCCGCGCGCCGATCGCCACCAGGCCGCGGACCGACTGGCCGACCATCTGGAGTGCGAAGACCGCCGTCCCCGCGTGGCCGACGCTGATCCGCCCGTCGGCCAGCAGCAGGACGACCGCCACCCATACGACGGCCGAGCCCAGGCCACCGCACAACGCTCCGACGAGGGACATACGGGCGCCCTTGTCGGCCGCGCTCCGGTCCTCGCGGTTGATCCGGGCGACGGTCTCCCGGTAACGGCCGGACAGGAACGGGGCCATGGTGCCGGCGCGGATCTGGTCGGCGGCGTCCCTGTTGTAGATGTGCCAGCGCAGCACCGACAGCATGCGCAGGTCGCCGTTGCTGCGCAGGTTCGCCAGGTACCGCACCCGCGCGGCACTGATCTGGGCCACGGCCTGCGGCAGGCTCGCGGCGATCAGGAGCGGCAGGAGCAGCCGGTTCACCCCGGCCAGCACCAGTGCTCCGGCGACGAACGAGGCCGCCGAGGCGATCAGGTCCTGCCCCTCGTCGATCAGGTCCCCGGTGACCTGCGCTCCACGGTCGGCCGCCTCCCGAGCGCGGTTGAACTCGGGGTCGTCGTAGGCGCACAGCTCGACCGCCGCGCAGCCGAGGAGCAGTTGCTGCTCGGCCTCGCGCGACATCAGCGGGCCCAGCCGGGAGGACAGCCAGCTGACGGTGATGCCCAGCAGGGCGCGCATGCCGGCGGCACCGGCCAGCAGGGCGACGGACGGCCATGCCTGAAGCAGTCGGTGGTAGACGTCGTCACTGGTGAGGAGCGCGGTGAGGGTGCCGCTGATGGCGACCAGGCCGAGGGCCTGCATGACACCGGCGGTGGCCTGGCACAGCAGGAGGCCGACGGTCGCCGGCCGGTCCACCTGCCAGGCCAGGGCCAATGAGCGGCGCACCAGCTGCGGCAGCCGCCGGGCCATGTCACGCAGCCGGATCGCACGGCCGGCCGCTTCACGACTGCCGGTCAGGTCGACGTACCGCATCCGCGGCTCGCCGCCGGACCTCGGCGGCGGCGCGGTGTCCTGCTCCCCGGTGCCGTCGGGGGGCGCGGCGGACTGCGCCGTCGGGGCGGTGCGCGGTTCGGGCACGAGGCCGGCCGGCTCACCGGTGGTTCCGCTCATGCCGCCCACCTCGTATCCGGACACGCCGCCCGCACGGAGCCGGCGGCGAGCGGGGCGGGCGTGGCGGGCACGGGCGGAAGGGCGGTCCGAGGATGGGGCAGGCGGTCCATGGCGGCCTCCGGAGTCGCGGACGGGGCACCGGGATCAACGACCTGGGCCCCTGTCTCGAACACACGTCTTTCGGACGTGGTGGAAATCCCGGTGCCAGGCGAATACGCGTTCGTGCCGGATACACCGACCCTTGTCCGGGCGGGCCGGTCGTCGAACTCCGCGGTGGCCGAAACGCCGAGGGTCGTCACGCGGGCTGCCGCACGGGCCCCGCCTGATCACCGGATGGGCTCGCGGGTCCCGGCCCCGGACTCGATGTGATGCGTCACTGTTCCGCGGTCGGACGCGGCCCGCCGCGGACAGCCCTTAGACTCGGCGCCCGTACCAGTCATGATCACTACGGGAAGGGACCCCATGTTCCAGGACGCTCCGATCTACCACCAGCTTGTCGCGGAGCGTGGCGATGTACCTGCGCGAGTGCGGGACGCGGCGACGAGCATATTGCGTGAACTCGAACACGTGATGGGGGCGACGGCCCTGCCCGCCCTATCGACGAGTCCGCTGCCGATGCGTCAGCCAGACGCCGCCGCGCGAGCCGCGCTTCAGCTGCCCAGGCCGTAGACCGCCGTCGGGCCGGGGGTGTTACCGGGCGGATTCCCGGGTGTCGCGTGCACGGGAACCGTGATCACGGGGCGGTCGCGGCGTCCGCCGCGGGGCCGAAGTGCCCTGGGAACGCCCCCTGTCCGACCGGATGCCCCCTCCGCTCGGGGTCCTCCAGCGCCCCCGAGCAGACGTGCAGTTGCAGGCGCAGCGGATCACCGCCCGACACCGGGTTCTCGTGTCGCCGCCGCAGTTCGGGGAACGTGGGGGAGCCGTCCGCGCGACGGCGCAGGGCGGCCTCGGTCTCGCGGAAGGCGCGCTCGGCCGCCGCCAGGAACAGGGCCCGCTCGCTGGGGAACAGGCGGAACAGGTAGCCCTGCGAAATTCCGGCGCCCTGCGCGATCGCCGTCGTCGACGCGTCGTCCTGTCCGTCGACTGTCAATCGCCCGGGTGGATGCGCCTCAGAGCCGCACGATGACGAGGGCGACGTCGTCGCTGCCGCCGCCGGCCACGCCGAGGCGGGCCAGGATGGCGTCGGCCATCTGTTCGGGCCCGAGGCGGCTGCACTCGGACAGGACGCCGGTGAGGCGGTTCAGGCCGGTGTCGATGTCCTCGTCGCGGCGTTCGATGAGTCCGTCGGTGTACAGCACGAGCGTGTTGCCCTGCTTGTAGTGGAGGCTGGCCTGCGGGCGGGGTACATGCTGCGGCCGGGCGCCCAGTGGTGGGTCCGTCGCCTGGTCCAGGAACTCGGTGCGGCCGTCGGCGTGCACCAGGATCGGGGGCGGGTGTCCGGCGCTGCTGTAGGTGATCAGCCGGCTCCGCCGGTCGACGATGACCTCGACCGCGGTCGTGCCCAGCGCGTCCTCGATCGACCGGGCGTACAGGCCCAGCACCTCCAGGGCCTGCGCGGGGCGCACGAGGGCGCGAACGGCCGCTGACAGTGCGCTGCGCAGCATGCCCATGACCGCGGCGGCCCGCAGGCCGTGGCCGATGACGTCGCCGACGGCCAGCGCCAGCTGGTCCGGGGGGATGTCGACCACGTCGTACCAGTCGCCGCACACGTTCAGCGAACCGACCGCCGGCTGGTAGCGCACCGCCACGTCCTGGTAGTGGTGAGCCAGGTCGGGGGTGTGCAGCATGGCCTCCTGCAAGGTGACGGCGACCTCGCGCTCGCGGGTGTGGGCCCGCCGCAGTTCCTCGTTCAGCCGCTGGAGTTCCCGCGTCCGCGCATACAGTTCCGCCTCCAGCGACTCGGCCGCCTCCAGCTTCTTGTCCACCCGGACGCCTGCGGGGCGGGTGGCCTGGTGGGCCTTGACGAACGCGGTGACGTCCTCGCCCCGGTGGATGATCCACGCCACCTGCCCGTCCGGTCCGAGGACGGGGGTGTTCACCAGGAACCACCAGCGTTCCTCGAACATGCCGGGCCGGTGCGGGACGGGGATGTCGTACTTCTGGAGCGGCATCGTGTCCGGCTTCCGGGTGGCCAGCACCCGGTGCAGGGAGGCGTTCACCTTCCGCACCCCGTCGGCCTCCGGATCATCCGGGTTGTCCGGGAACGCCTGGAAGATGTGCCGGCCGACCAGGTCGTCCCGTGCGCGGCCGGTGGTTTCCAGGTAGGCGGCGTTGACGTCCACGATCACCAGGCCCGGGTCCAGCACCAGACACGGGGTGGGGACGGCGGCGAACAGGGCCGTGTGATCCACTTGTGCCGCCATCTCGCCGCTCCTCGTCCCCGCTGCAGCCGGTGCCCTGACCCCAACCTAGGCCGCGCCTGCCGCGCCCGCCCGGCCTGCCGCGCCCGCCCGGCTGCCGTGGGCGCCGACCGGTTGAACGCCGTACGGCGCCGGCCGGTGCCGCTGCCCCCGGGCAGGTGTCAGGGCCGCTGTTCCGTGGTTCCTGCCGTCCGCCCGTCCTCCTCCTCGCCGCCCGCACTCCTTCCGGGTGCGCCGGTGCGTCCCGCGGTCGCCGGCACGGCGTCGGCGCGGGTGCCGGTCCAGCCGTTGCCGAGCAGGTCGAAGACCCGGTCGAGGGCGATGCCGGGGTCGCGGGAACCGCGGACCAGGACGGGCGCCTCCAGGGCGAAGTGGGCCAGGGCCCGGCAGCCCGGGTCGTCCGCGGGCAGTCCGGCGTCGTCGGCGATCGCCGCGGCCAGGGTGTGTTCGTGCCGCAGCCACATCCGGCGGGCGTACTCGCGCAGGGCCGGAGTGGTGTCGATCAGGCGCAGGAAGTCGTCGAACCGGGGGTCGGCGTGGACCCGCCGGGAGTGTTCGCCGAGCAGGAGCCGGTGCAGGGCCTGCGGGACCGACTGGCCGGCGGGGCGTTCGCGCACCGCCGCGACCAGCGCCGCCTCACGGTCCGCGTCCTGGTCGAAGACGAGCGCCTCCTTGCCGTCGGGGAAGTGCTTGAACAGTGTCGTCACCGAGACGTCGGCCGCGTCGGCGATCTCGCGCACCCCGACGTCGTCGTAGCCCCGCTCGGAGAACAGTCGCAGCGCCGCGTCGGCGAGGGCCTGGCGGGTGGCTGCCTTCTTGCGCTCTCGGCGCCCCATCTCGGTCACCAGGCCACCTTATCGCGATCGTGAAGCGAGTTAGAAAGTTGAGCTGTTACGCTTTTTTAGCGGTTGCACTCAGACGGGTGCTGTCGCGACTCGTTCGCGATCCCGCGCCACCCGAGGGGAAGGTCCCGATGACGAACAGCGCACGCCCGAACAGCGCACGCCCCGGCAGCACACCCCGGATCTGTGTGATCGGCGGCGGGCCCGCCGGGCTGACCTGTGCCCGCGTCCTGCAAGGACACGGCATCGAGGTCACGGTGTACGACGCCGACGACGCCGTGGACTCCCGCGACCCCGGCGGCACGCTCGATCTGCACGCCGACTCCGGCCAGATCGCCCTCGAGGACGCCGGGCTGCTCGACGCCTTCATGTCATGGGCCCGGCCCCAGGGGCAGGCCAAGACCCGCCGTGACGAGCACGGCACGGTTCTGGCGGAGTTCGTCCCCGGCCCCGGCGACGAGGCCGCGCCGGAGATCGACCGCGGCCGGCTGCGCCGGATGCTCTTCGACCACCTGCGGCCCGGCACCGTCCGCTGGGGCCACCGGCTGGTCCGCGTGCACCCGCTCGGCACCGGCGGACACCGCCTGGAGTTCGCGGACGGCAGCACCGTGGAGGCCGACCTGGTGATCGGCGCCGACGGGGCGTGGTCGAAGGTACGTCCCCTGGTCAGCGACGCCACCCCACGGCACCTCGGGGTCTGCTTCCTGGACGCCCGGTTCGACGAGGCCGACTCCCGCCATCCCGAGATCGCCGGGATCGTCGGCGCCGGCCACATGTTCTCCAAGGACGACGACGGCCGCGCGGTGATCCTCCAGCGCAACGGCGACGGCGTGGTACGCGGCTACATCGCCTTCCGTGCCGCACCGGACTGGCATGTCGCGGCCGGCGTGGACCTCACCGACCGGGAGAGCGTCCGCTCCCACCTCGTGCGGGAGTTCGGCCACTGGTCGGCGGCCATGCGAGCGTTGATCGTCCGCAACGACGGCGACTACGTCCCGCGTTCCTTCCGGGCGCTGCCCGCGCCGCTCACCTGGGAGCACGTCCCCGGCGTCACACTGATCGGGGACGCGGCCCACCTGATGGCGCCCTTCGGCGGTCACGGGGCCAACCTCGCGATGCTGGACGGCGCGGAACTCGCCCACGCCGTCAGCCGGGCGGTCGGCCCCGAAGCGGCGGTCACCCTCCACGAGGCGGTCGCGCAGCACGAGTCGGACATGTTCGTCCGCTCCGGCGGACTGGCCGCGAGCTCCAACGACGCCCTGGTGCGGTTCTTCGCCACCACCGACGAGCCGGACCTGCCGCCGGACCACGAGCAGGAGCACCGGGACCACCTCACCCGGGCGCGGGCATACCGGCAGGAGCGCGCCCGCAGGAGGGGGGAGCGGGCCGGGGCCTGAGCCGCCGCGTCCGATCCGGCCCGCGGGCGCGCTCCTGCCGGTGAGGTGGTCCGCGCTCGACCTTCCCGGCGTCCGGCGGGGGCCGGAACCCCCGTTCACCTGCGCCGAGGACGGCGGTGTGCTCATGGCCGCCGTCGGCCCGCGGCCGCCCCGCCCGCGACCATTCGGACCGCAGCGGGCATACTGTCGGCTGACCGCTTCGATCCGTCGATCGTCGTGCGGTCACCGACCCGGGACCGGCCGGGGAGCGGGGCTTCCGGAAACGCGAGGAGTGGGGGGTTGTCGTGGGGCTGATGGACCGTATCCGCGGTGAGTTCATCGACATCATCGAGTGGACCGACGACGGCCGGGACACCATCGTGTGGCGCTTTCCGCGCCACGGCAACGAGATCAAGATGGGCGCGCGGCTCGTGGTGCGCGAGTCGCAGGTGGCCGTCTTCGTCAACGAGGGCCGGCTGGCCGACGTCTACCAGCCCGGCACGTACACCCTCTCGACCCAGAACATGCCGGTCCTGTCCACGCTGAAGGGCTGGAAGTACGGCTTCGAGTCGCCGTTCAAGGCCGAGGTCTACTTCGTCACCACCCGGCAGTTCACCGACTTCAAGTGGGGCACCCAGAACCCGGTGATCCTGCGCGACGCCGAGTTCGGCATGGTCCGGGTCCGTGCCTTCGGCACCTTCGCGGCGAAGGTGGTGGACGCCGCCGCGCTGCTGCGCGAACTGGTCGGCACCGACCCGCAGTTCCGCACCGAGGAGGTCGGCGAGCACCTGCGGCAGCTGATCGTCTCCAAGCTGGGTTCCGCGCTGGGCTCGTCCGGCGTGCCGCTGCTGGACCTCGCCGCCCGGCAGGACGGCATCGGGCGGCAGCTGGCCGACGCGCTGACCCAGGAACTGACCTCCACCGGCATCGCCATCCCGCGGTTCTACATCGAGAACATCAGCGTCCCGCCGGAGATCGAGGCGGCGATCGACACCCGTTCCCGGATGGCCATCACCGGCAACCTGGACGACTACGCCAAGCTCCAGGCGGCCGACGCGATCCCGCTCGCCGCCGCCAACCCCGGCACCGGCGGTGACGCCCTCGGGCTGGGCGTGGGCATGGCGCTGGGCCAGCGCGTCGTACAGAGCATGTCCGGCACGGCGGCTTCCTCGGCCGCGGCGACACCGGAACCGCCGCGGCCCGCCCCCGCCGCGGACGTCCCGCCGCCGCTGCCCACCGCGCCGCGCTGGTTCCTCGCGGTCGCCGGACGGCAGCAGGGCCCCTACGACGAGAGCGCGCTGGCCGGGCAGGTCGCGGCGGGCAACCTGAACCGCACCACGCTGGTCTGGCGCAGCGGGCAGGCCGCCTGGCAACCCGCCGACCAGGTACCGGAGTTGGCGTCGCTGCTCGCCGACGTCCCGCCGCCGCTGCCCCCGCAGGGCTGAGATCCGCCGTCCGCAGCCTCAGGCAACAGGCCACAAGGAGTAGTGAGTTGACGGATCAGGACGTCGCGCCGGCGCCCGACCGGGCGTTCCAGTGCGAGGCGTGCGGCGGAGTGAGCGAGTACGCGCCCGGCACCTATGCGCTGCGCTGCCCGTACTGCAAGCACGAGCAGGACATCACGCCGGTACCGCGGCAGGTCACCGAGCACCCCATCGAGGAACTGGCTGCGCTGCGGCAGGTATCCGCGCCGAGCCGGGTGAAGGTGTACACCTGCCCCGGCTGCCACGCGGTGACCGAGAGCGACACCCTCAGCGACAAGTGCCAGTTCTGCGCCACCCCGCTGGTCGCGGACGCCTCCGGCACCGAGCGCGTGGTACCCGAGGCGGTACTGCCCTTCGGGGTGAGCCGCGAGCAGGCCCGGGACGCGCTGGCCAAGTGGACGAAGTCCCGCTGGTTCGCGCCCGACGAGCTGAAGAAGGTCACCGAGGCCGAGACCTTCCGGGGCAGCTACCTGCCGCACTGGACGTACGACGCGCAGACCGTCACCGAGTACTCCGGCGAGCGCGGCGAGCACTACTGGGTGGAGGAGGAGGACTCCGAGGGCAACACCCGGCAGGTGCGGCACACCCGCTGGCACCACGCCTCCGGGACCGTCGACCGGTTCTTCGACGATGTGCTGGTGCCCGGCAGCAGCCAGGTGCCGGAGAAGGAACTGGACAAGCTCGCGCCCTGGCCGCTGGAGGAGACGGTTCCCTACCAGGAGGAGTACCTGGCCGGCTTCCGTACCGTCCGGTTCGACGTCGAGCCGGAGACCGGCCTGGAGTCGGCGAAGGCCCGGATGGCACCGGTGATCCGGGCCGACTGCAAGCGGGACATCGGCGGCGACGAGCAGCGGGTGCACTCGATGTCCACCGCCTACAGCGGCCTGACCTACAAGCTGGTGCTGCTGCCCGTCTGGTTCCTGACCTACCTCCACGCCGGCAGGGCGTGGCCGGTCATGGTCAACGCCCGCACCGGCGAGGTCATCGGCGAACGGCCGTACAGCGCCGCGAAGATCACCCTTGCGGCGGTGGGCGGCGCGCTGCTGATCGCGCTGGTGGTGCTGCTCGTGGTGATGCTGCGCCACTGAGGCGGCGTGCGCGGGCGCCGGGGCCCGGGAGCGGGCCCCGGCGCGACGGCGAGTACCGCAGCCGCAGTCGTAGCCGCAGACACCGACGGCGCCGCGGTGGCGGAGAACCGGTCGGCTGGTATCACCCGCGGGGACGGAACTGGGGGCCGTAGGTCTTCTCGGCGCCGGTGACGGGGATCTCCATCAGCTCCACGGCGGGAGTCTCCAGCCTGCGCATACGACGCACGGCGGTCGTCAGGCTGTGGTGGTCGCCTTCTCCCCACGCCGTTTCGAGCGCTTCCAGAACCGTCGTGTAGGTGCTGTCGAAGTCGTCCAGGAGCCGCCGGGCCCCGGCGGGCGGCCGGGCCCAGCCGCCCGCCGGGACGACGGACATGGGCCGCGTGTCGGGGAAGGGGACCGGCGCTCCGGTGAACTGCCACTTGCCGTCGGTCTCCCGCAACTGCCGCCCGTGGTAGACCTCGGCGAAGGCGTAGTAGTGCGCCATGTGCCCGTCCCCCAGGTCGTCGGCGGGGGAGACCGAGGTGCCTTCGCCCTGGTCCTTGATGATCTCGATCGAGCGCTCGACGTCCTCGAGCGTTCTGACGGGTCTGAGGGTGTCCTCGCCGATGCGTTCGTGCATCTGCCGGTCGACGGAGAGTTCCGGTGCCACCGCCTGGAACGCCTTGAGCAGTTCGTCGTAGAAGTGGCCGATGCTGAGGGGGTCACGCGCGCTGTCGGTCAGCGGTGCCGCGGGCGCCTCGATGGCCATCATCACGTCCCGGACGAGCGCCTTGGTCAAGCCCGACAGGTACACGTCCACCCCTGGATGCACGCCGCCGGGCAACGGGCCCGGGTAGACCGGCGCCGACCCCTTGATCCGGGGCCGTCCCCCCAGCCCGACCAGCAGATTGCAGACGATGCCCAGGTGGTACATCTCGTCGGAGACGATGCGCCGGATCAGCCGGGCGGCGTCACACTTGCGGTTCCTGATGGACCACCAGCCGCAGAGGTAGGGCGGGATGGTGGAGAACTCGATCTCCACGGCCGCCTGAAGGGCCGATCTGAGCCAGTCGACACCGCGGTGCTTCTCGGGGACGGCGACCAGCCGGGCCACCACCCCGCGCCGCGTCGGGGCGTGCCGTTCGGGCTTCGCACGTCTGCGGCCGGGAGTGCACGCGGCCACCGAGGCGGGTGTGCCCGCCGCCAGCGCGGCCGACGCCAGGAGGCTACGACGCCGAACAGGAAATCCGGCCGACTCCTCGGGAAATCCGGTCGTCTTCGTCACCGCCGCCTCCGTATCCGCCGGTGCTCCCGGCATCGCCTCGACCCAGGTGCGCGAAGCTAGCAGCCCCGTCCGCTCTCTCCGCGGAGTCGGCGGTGCCCGGCGCGGCTTCTCACGCCATCGGTCCAGGACCGGGAACCGAGTGGCGGCCGGCGACGACTGCATGGGGATCGGCACACCACCCGCGGGCCGGGGCGACCGGGCTCCCGGGTGCGTCCCGGCCGGATCGCCCGATGTGTGATCTTGGATACCTGAACGACCGCGCGGTTGTGCGGAAACGGGTGGTCAGCTCTACGGTGGGCGGGCCGTGGTGTTCGGGAAGACCGGTGAAAGCCCTTCGCGGGGCTCAGACCGGAGCGGCCCTCGCCACTGTGATCGGGGAGTGTTCGTCCCAGTTGTGCACGGTCACTGTCCGCCGCCCGGCGGACGGGAAGGCCGGGACGGACACGCGCGCACCCGTAAGCCAGGAGACCGGCCACGGCACTTCACGAACTGATCCACGAGGTGCTGGAGCGTGACCCTATGACCCTGCCCGCAGAGTCCACCCGTTTTCACTGGCGGCGCGAGGACACCGTCCGTACCGCAGGGCTGCTGGCGGTGATCGCCGCCCTGCACGTCGCCGCGTTCGGCGTCCTGTTCCTGCTGGTCGTGCCCGGCCACTACGAGATCGGTTCCAAGGCGTTCGGGATCGGCCTCGGGGTGACCGCGTACACCCTGGGCATGCGGCACGCGTTCGACGCCGATCACATCGCCGCGATCGACAACACCACCCGCAAGCTGATGGCCGACGGCAAGCGGCCGGTGTCGGTCGGCTTCTGGTTCGCGCTCGGCCACTCCAGTGTGGTGGTCGTCATGGCGGCCCTGGTCGCGGGCGGCGCGCAGCTCGCCGGCATCCTGCTCGACGACGGCTCCCGCACCCACCAGGCACTCGGCGTCGTCGGCACCACCGTCTCCGGGACCTTCCTCTACCTCATCGCGGCTCTCAACCTCGTGGCGCTCACCGGCATCCTGCGAGTCTTCCGGGCGATGCGAGCGGGTACGTACGACGAGGCCGCGCTGGAACAGCACCTGGACTCCCGGGGGTTCATGAACCGGTTCCTCGGCCGCTTCACCAGGTCGATCACCCGCCCCGGCCAGATGTTCCCGCTGGGCTTCCTGTTCGGGCTGGGCTTCGACACCGCGACCGAGGTCACCCTGATGGTGATGGCGGGCAGCGGTGCGGCGGCCGGGCTTCCGTGGTACGCGATCCTGTGCCTGCCGCTGCTGTTCGCGGCGGGGATGAGCCTGTTCGACACCCTCGACGGCACCTTCATGAACTTCGCCTACCAGTGGGCGTTCTCCAACCCGGTGCGCAAGGTGTTCTACAACCTCACCATCACCGGCCTGTCCATCGCGGTCGCCTTCCTGATCGGCACCATCGAACTGGTCGGGGTGCTGCACGAGAAGCTCGACCTGAGTGACGCGGTGACCGGCTGGATCGCCGGGCTGGACCTGGACAACGTGGGGTACGTCATCGTCGGCCTGTTCGTGGTCGTGTGGGCGGCGGCGCTGGCCTACTGGCGGCTGGCCAGGGTGGAGCAGAGGTGGGCGGGCCGGCTCGGCGGGGGCGGCTGACACCCCGGCCGCTTCGAGGACCTCCGCGGTCCGCCGGCGGTGCCGGTGAAGCCGACGGTGCCGGCCGCTATGGCGTACGTCACGGTCGAGTCCCGGAACTCGACGCTCCGCCGGCCCGACTACTGCGACGGTACGGCTTCCAGTGCCATCTCTCGCACGACGGTCCGAAGCGGCCAGGAAGGTCGGGCATGGCCGATATTCCGTTGTCACCCGGCTCGACCGGTACGACCCGCGGCAGGCTGCTGCCGCCTCCCGCGCTCTGCGCGTTCCTGCTCCTGCTGGTGCTGCTGTTCTCGGTGTCCTACGCCGTCGGGTCGGCGGCGGGTCCGGTCGCGCCCGGCATGCACGGCGGCGGAGGACCCGGGCACGGCGGTGGGGGCGGTGGCGGCATGGACGACATGCCCGGGATGAGCCACGGGAGCGGTGGATGACCGCGCTCGAACCGGCGGCGGAACTCGTCGTCACCGACATCACCGTGGGCGGGATGACCTGCGCGGCCTGCGTCCGGCGGGTGGAGAGGAAGCTCGGCAAGCTGGCAGGCGTCACCGCCACGGTCAACCTGGCCACGGGGCTCGCCCGGGTCAGCCACCCGGCCGATGTCGCGCCCGAGAGCCTCGTCGCCGCGGTCGGACAGGCCGGCTACCGGGCCGCGCTGCCGGTGAGCGAGGACGAGGAGGACTTTGGCGCGGCGGACGAGGACGACGCCGAGTCCCGGCGCGAGCGGGAACGGATCACGGTCACCGCCCTGCTGGCCGTACCGGTGCTGGTGCTCTCGATGGTGCCGGCCCTGCAGTTCCGCGACTGGCAGTGGCTGTGCTTCGTGCTGGCCGCCCCGGTGGCCGTGTGGAGCGCCTGGCCCTTCCACATCAGGGCGTTGCGCGGGCTGCGCCACTCCACGGCCACGATGGACACCCTGGTCTCGCTGGGGATCGTGGCGTCGTTCTCGTGGTCGGCGTACGCGCTGTTCCTGGGCGGCGCGGGCGAGCCCGGGATGCGGATGTCGTTCAGCCTCCTGCCCTCCGCGTCGGACGGCATGGCGCACCTGTACCTGGAAGCGGCCGTGAGCGTCCCGCTGTTCGTGCTGACCGGACGGTTCCTGGAGGGGCGGGCCCGGCGCGGGACCGGGGCGGCGCTGCGGTCGCTGGCCGGACCGGCGGTCGAGAACGTCTCGGTACGTGACGAGCTCGGGGAGCGGTCGATCCCGGTCGAACGGCTGCGCGTGGGGCAGACCTTCGTGGTGCGGCCGGGGGAGCGGGTCGCCACCGACGGACGGGTGACGCGGGGCACCTCCGCCGTGGACCTGTCCCTGGTCACCGGTGAGAGCGAACCCGTGGAGGTGGGCCCCGGCTCCGCTCTGGTCGGGGGCGCCGTCAACGCCGGCGGACTGCTGCTGGTCGAGGCCACGGCTGTCGGCGCGGACACCCGGCTGGCGCGGATCACCGCTCTCGTCACCGAGGCCCAGACCGGCAAGGCGCGGGCGCAGCGGCCGGCCGACGCGGTCGCCGGGGTGTTCGTACCCGTCGTCCTCGCCCTCGCGGTGACCGTCCTCGGATTCTGGCTGGGTGCCGGAGCCGATCCGCAGGCGGCCCTCACCGCCTGTGTGGCCGTACTCGTCGTCGCCTGCCCGTGCGCGCTGGGGCTGGCGACACCGACCGCCCTGACGGCCGCCACCGGGCGCGGGGCGCAACTGGGCGTGCTGGTGCGGGGGCCGCGGACGCTGGAGGCCCTCCAGCACGTGGACACCGTCGTCCTGGACAAGACCGGCACCCTGACCACCGGTCACATGACGGTGGCCGGCGTCACCGCACTGCCGGGCGCGCTCGGGCGGGAGGCGGTGGTCCGACTGGCCGGGGCCGTGGAGCAGGGCTCCGAGCACCCGATCGGGCGGGCGGTCACCGCGTACGCGCGCCGCACGGGCGACGCCGGCCCGTTGCCGGACGTGACGGACTTCGCCGCGGTTGTCGGGCACGGGGTCCGCGGCCGGGTGGACGGTCTGGTGGTCGAGGCGGGCGCGCCGGAGGGCAGGCTGCCGCGCGAGCTGGCCGGGGCGCTGGCCGCGGCGGAGGAGGCCGCGCACACACCGGTTCTGGTACGGGTCGACGGACGTGCCGAGGCGCTGGTCGCCGTCGGCGACGTACTGCGCCCCGGCAGCTACCGGGCCGTGGACCGGCTGCGCCGGCTCGGCATCCGCCCGGTGCTGGCCACCGGCGACCGGAGGGCGTCCGCCGAGGCCGTCGCCGCCGCGCTCGGCATCGACGAGGTGCACGCCCGCTGCACCCCGGAGGGCAAGGCCGCCCTCGTGCGCGAACTGAGGAACGGGGGCGCCCGGGTCGCGGTGGTGGGCGACGGGGTGAACGACGCCGCCGCGCTCGCCGGCGCCGACCTGGGCATCGCCATGGGCGGCGGCGCCGACGTGGCCATCGGCGCCGCCGACCTGACCCTCGTCCGCGGGGACATCGAGGCCCTCGTCGACGCGGTCCGGCTGGCCCGGCGCACCCTGGGCACGATCCGGGCCAACCTGGCCTGGGCGTTCGGCTACAACGTGGTCACCGTGCCGCTGGCCATGGTCGGCCTGCTCGACCCCATGGTGGCGGCCGCGGCGATGTCGGCGAGCTCCGTGCTCGTGGTCGCGAACAGCCTCCGGCTGCGGGGCCGGCAGCCGTCCGCGGCCCGCGGCCTGGCGGCCGGGAGGCGCGGCGGGAAGGCGGGTGCGCGATGAGGCGCGTGAGGACCACGCACTTGGTTCTGGCTTTGAGGGGCCTCGGCCGGCGGCGGGTGAGGGACGCCGCGCTGTCCGTCCTGGCGCCCGTCGTGGCCTGCTGTGCGGCGCTGGCCGGGCTGACCGCCTGGGCCGGCGCGGGCCGGGCCGGCAGTCCGACGCGTGTCCGGGTCACGGAGGGGCGGGTCCTGCTGCCGTCCGTCGGGGTCCCGGAGACCGCGGCGTTCTTCCGGATCGCCAACGAGGGCGGCTCCGCCGACACACTCGTCCGGATCACCGCGCGTGACGTGCCCGGCGACGTCACGCTCTCCCAGCACCGTATGGAGCGGGGCGACATGGCCTACCGGTCCGAGATCGACTCCGTATCCGTGGCGGCGGGCGAACGCCTCGCCATGTCGCCGGTCGGCGTCGATCTGACGGTGCCGGTGCCCTCGAAGGCGTGGCGTTCGGGTGATCTCGTGCCGTTCACCCTGGAGTTCCGGCGCAGCGGCCCGGTCAGGGTCCTGGCCGTGGTGGTGCGGCCGGGTACGGTGTCGCCGCAGTAGTCGTTCCTCGTGTTCTCCGGGTTCCCCTGCGTCTGCTGTGAGTTGTGTCTCCTGATCGTCGGTGGGCCGGAGGGCGGGGGTTCCTGCCCACCCCCTGACGGTGACCGGACCCCGGGTGCGAGGATGAGCGGGCTATGAATGTCCCAGGGTGGTGCCGTGCGGTGCGGGCCGGCGTGTTCGCCGCGGCCTGCGTGGTGCTCGCCGCCCTCGGTCACGCGACCATGTCGGGAACTCCCGTGCCCTGGTGGGCCGTGGTCGCCGGGGCGGTCGGGACCGGCGCGGCGGGCTGGCTGATGGCCGGGCGGGAGCGCGGCCGCACGTCGATCGTCGCGGTCGTGACCGCCGCCCAGATGGTGCTCCACGAGACCTTCTCGCTGGCGCAGTCGTGGGCGTCCGGCCCCGGGCCGACGCCGCACGCCGGTCCGTCCCCGGGCATGAGCGCCATGCGCATGGGCTCGACGCACATGGGGTCGATGGGCTCCATGGGCGCGATGCACGCGGGCTCCATGGGCGGGACGGACATGGGGTCCGCCGACCACCCGGTCCACGGCATGGCCGGGTTCGGTCATATGCATGACATGACCGGCATGAGCAGTACGGCCTCGGCCGGCATGTTCGCCGCGCACTTCCTGGCCGCCGTCCTGTGCGGGCTGTGGCTCGCCTACGGTGAGCGGGCCGTCTTCCGCGTCCTGCGCGCGACGGCGACCTGGCTGGCGGCCCCGCTGCGACTGCTCGGGGCCCTGCCCACGCCGTACCGCCGCCCCAGCGTGCACAGGCGCCGCGCCGTCGACGCTCCGGCCCCGGTACGTCTGCTCCTGTGCTGTTCCCTCACCTTCCGGGGGCCGCCCGTGGGTGCCGCTGTCCGCTGAGACAGCCGGATCCACCGGAGCCCCTCGTCCACTCGTCCCGCGGTGTTCTCGCGCGCGGGTGTGCCCTGACCTCTGCGCCGGGCACACCGGCGGGTGGCCGTGAACGGACCGTTCCCCACGGGCGGGACCGTTCCCCACGGGCTCCGGGAATCGCCCTACCTCCGCGTACGGGCGCACCCCATGCCCCGGTGAGCCGTGCCCCCGCACGGGCCGGCCCCGGAAGACCCGAGAAGGACATCACACGATGATCTCTGTCATGCCCGCTCCGCGGGCGGACCGTGCCTCCGCGGACGCGACGGCGACCGCCTGGGCGCTGGCCGCCCGCGGCGGAGACCCCGACGCGGCCGACCACTTCGTCCGCGCCCTGCACGCCGACGTACTGCGCTACGTCACCTACCTCAGCGGCGATCCGCAGCTCGCCCACGATCTGACCCAGGACACCTTCGCGCGCGCGTTCGGCAGCCTGCACCGCTACGAAGGCCGGGCCTCGGCCCGTACCTGGCTGCTCTCGATCGCGCGCCGCGCGGTCGCCGACAGCCTGCGCCGCGCCGCGGTCCGCCCCCGGATCGCGGACACCGTCGACTGGCGGACGGCGGTGGAGGGCGCCCAGCCGCGCGGCCTGCCGGGCTTCGACGACGGCATCGCCCTGCTCGACCTCCTGGAGACCCTGCCCGACGAACGCCGGGAGGCGTTCCTGCTGACCCAGGTCGTCGGGCTGTCGTACGAGGAGGCGGCCGGATTCGCGGGCTGCCCCGTCGGCACGGTCCGCTCCCGGGTGTCCCGCGCCCGCGCGGGACTCGAACGGGTGCTGCGGGAGGCCGAGGCGGCGAGCGCCCTGGCCGGCTGACGCCGGGCCCTGCCGAGGTCCGACGTTCTCGACCGCGTGTGCGGCGGCACGGTCCCCGGCCGGGGACCGTGCCGCCGGGAACTCCACGGCGGTGACGCGCGACCACTGTGGTGCGGGAGCCGGCCGCAAGCGGACGGGAGGTCAACTCCGGTGCCGTACAGAGTAATTGCCAGGGTTTCGCGGGAACTCCCCGGCCCTTCGCCCCGACTCCTACCGCGACGGCACCGGCCCGACGGCCGGCCGCGACGGCAGTGACCAGGAGGGGCCCGCATGACACCCGAGACAGAGAACGCCTTCGCGGCGATCAGGAGCGAGCACGGCGCGGACTCCGTCGGACGTGTGGAACGCATGCTCCGGCCCGGAGGCGGGGGCGCGCGGCACCCGCTCCAGCGGGGCGCCAAGTGGATCCTTCCGGGACTGTCGCCCACGCCCTGGCACGAACCGCGCGGCCATCCCGGACTGACCCCGCTCGTCGAGGCGCTGGAAGCCGCCCATCCGCTGATCAAGGAGGAGCTGGCCGCCGCCTGGGAGGGCCGCCCGGAGGCGTTCTCGGACTACGAGCACTACCTGATCCGCCAGGAGGACTGGCAGGCCCTCCATCTGTACCGGGGCGGCGCACTGGCCGAGGAGGCGGCGGGCCTCGCGCCCACGGCGTACAAGGTGCTGGACGAGTTCGCCGTGGAGGCGGAGAGGATATGCCCCCTCCTGGAATCCCACTTCTCCACCCTGCTGCCGGGCGCGGTCATAGCCCCGCACTGCGACCTGTGGAACTTCAGCATCAATCTGCATCTCGCCGTGGACATTCCGGATGGCTGCACCCTCACGGTGGCGGGCGAGACCCGTTCCTGGACGGAAGGGGAGTGCCTGCTCTTCGACTACTCCTTCGAGCACGCGGCGCGCAACGACGGCGACAGGCCGCGGACCTGCCTGCTCGTGGACCTCTGGCATCCGGAGACGACCGTCGCGGAGCGGCAGGCGCTCACCGCGCTCATCGACGAGGTCAGGCGTCGCCTGGACGACGGCTGAAGGGCCGGCGTTCGCGGCGAACGACGATCCGGCCGAGATTCCCTACCGTTCCCCATCGATGAGTGAGGAGGTTGTCGACCGGTGCGGGCCCGGCTCTCCCTTCCCGTCCTGGCGCTGGCCCAACTGGTCATCGCGCTCGACTACAACATCGTCTACGTCGCCCTTCCCGGCATAGGCGACGGCCTCGGCTTCTCCTCGCACGGCCTCCAGTGGGTGGTGAGCGCCTACGTCGTGACCACCGGCGGCTTCCTGCTGCTGGGCGGCCGGACGGCCGATCTGCTGGGTCGGCGCCGGACCTTCGTCGCCGCGGCGCTCGTGTACGCGGGGTCCTCGCTGGTGGGCGGCCTGTCCGGGTCGGCGGGCGGCCTCGTCGCCGTCCGCGCGGCGCAGGGCGTCGGCGGATCGCTGCTGTTCCCGGCGACCCTCGCCCTGATCAACACCCTCTACGCGGAGGGCCCCGCCCGTAACCGGGCCCTGGCGGTATGGGGCGCCGCGGGGGCCGGCGGTCTCTGCTTCGGTTCCCTGCTGGGCGGTGTGCTCGTCGAGGCGTTCGGCTGGCGGTCGGTCTTCTTCGTCAACGTGCCCGTGGCGGCGGCGCTGGCGTGGGCGGGACGGGCGCTCTTCCCGGCCGACGCCCCGCGCAGCCGCCCGCGCCGGTACGACGTGACGGGCGCCCTGGCCGGCACCGCAGGCATCACGCTCCTGGTGTTCTCGCTGGTGCGAGCCCCCGAGGCGGGCTGGGACGACCGGTCCGCGCTGCTCGGCGCCGCCCTCGCGGTCACCCTGCTGGCCGTCTTCGCCGTCGTGGAGACCCGTGCGCGCGACCCCCTGGTGCCGGCGCGGCTGTTCGCCCACCGAGGACTGCTCGGCGTGATGGCCCTCACCGCGCTCTACAGCGCCACCTTCAGCTCACTGCCGTACTTCATGACCCTCTACTTCCAGACCGTCCGCGGCTACGACGCGTTCACGACCGGCCTCGCGTTCCTCGTCCCGGCCGTGGTGACCGCCCTGGGCACCAAGGCCGGTGAACTGGCCGTCGCCCGACTGGGGCCGGGGCGCGTGCTGGCCGGCGGCCTGGCGCTGGGCGCGGGCGGAGCCGTCGTGCTCGGGCTCGCGCTCACCGAGCACGGGCCGTACTCCCTGCTGCTGCCCGGCATCGTGCTGCTCGGGCTCGGGCAGGGCGCCGCCTGGACCGGCATGTGGATCGCCGCCGCCTCCGGAGTGGCCGCCGAGGACCAGGGAGTGGCCTCCGCAATGGCCTCCACCGCCCTCCAGGTGGGCGGCGCGATCGGCCTCGCCCTGCTGGTCGCCCTGTCCTCGGGCGCCGGTCAGGGCCCGCCGGAGGCGAACCCGCTCACCGGCATACGGGTCGCCGTCTTCGCCGTCGCGGCCGCCCTCTGCTGCGGTGCGCCGCTCACCCTTGCCCTGCGCACCGGCCGCGCCTCCGCCGCGTAGCCGGCTCGACCCGCCCCCCGCTCTCCCATCCTCGACCGGAACGGACCACCCCGTGACCACCTACGACCGGCTCGTCGCCGTCGTCGGCCTGCACGACGTACCCGCCGACCTCATCCGTCCCGACGCCGCTCTCGGCGCACTGGACGTCGACTCCCCGACCACGGCCGGGACCGGCATCCGCATCGCACGGGACCCGGGCGTCACGTAGGCGAGGACGAACTCGAACCCGGCCGCACCCTCGGCGAGATCGCCGAACTCGTCGACTCCCGTCGCGGAACCACCGTCTGACCCCGCACCACCCCGACCGCATCCCCGGAAAGGAACGGCAGCCATGCAGATCAAGGACCAGCCCGGTGCCGCACTCGGCGTCACCGTCGAGGACTTCGACCACACCACGGCCTCCGAAGCCGACGTCCAGGACCTGAAGAAATCCGTCTACACGAGGAAGATCGCCGTTCTGAAGGGCCAGGACCTCACCCCCGAGCAGTTCCTCGCCCTCGGCAAGCGCCTGGGCCGCCCCGAGACGTACTACGAGCCGATGTACGAGCACCCGGACGTCCCGGAGGTGTTCGTCTCCTCCGACGTCCCGGAGAACGGCAGGCGGATAGGAGTGCCGAAGACGGGCAGGTTCTGGCACGCCGACTACCAGTTCATGCCCGACCCCTTCGGCATCACCCTGATCCACCCGCAGGTCGTCCCCGAGAAGAACCGCGGCACCTACTTCATCGACATGGGCAGGGCCTACGAGCGGCTGCCCGAGGAGCTGAGAGCGGCCATCGCCGGAACGCGCTGCCGGCACTCCGTGCGGAAGTACTTCAAGATCCGGCCGCAGGACGTCTACCGGCCGATCTCCGAGATCATCGAGGAGGTCGAGACGAAGACCCCGCCGGTGGTCCAGCCCACCACCTTCACCCATCCGATGACCGGGGAGACGGTCCTCTACCTCAGCGAGGGCTTCACCGTCGGAATCGAGGGCGGGGACGGCGAACCGCTCGACGGGGAACTGCTGGAGCGCCTCTTCGAGGCCACCGGCCAGCTCGACGACACCTTCGGGCACGAGGGCATCCACCTGCAGAGCTTCGAGAAGGGCGACCTGCTGGTCTGGGACAACCGCAGCCTCATCCACCGGGCCCGCCACACCACCACCCCGGAACCCACGGTCTCGTACCGGGTCACCGTCCACGACGAACGGAAGCTGTACGACGGGATGCGGGTCGCGTGAGCGCGCCCGCCGCCGGCCGTGCCGCCGCCTCGCCGCCCCGGTCGTACGCCACCGACGGGGAACTGCTGGCCCGTGTCCTGGCGCCCTACAAGGAGCACTGCGAGTACCTGAGGTCCGCGGAGGTCACGGCGTCCGGCGGACTCTCCCGCGCCCGCTGCGCCTTCGCGATCCCGGAGTCCTGCTACATCGACGACACCGGCCATCTGAACTCGGTCGAGGTCAACATCGCCTACAACCAGATGATGTACTACCTGGTCGCCAAGTCCGTGCAGGAGCGGCTGCTGACCGGGTTCGAGGACTGGACCCTCGACGACTTCTGGCGCCACCAGCTCCCGGACATCCTCATCGCCCGCTTCACGGCGAACTTCCGGCGGCCCGTCGACCCTCGCCGGTTCACCGGGGAGATGGAGTTCCGCTCCGTGACCCGGCGCGCCTCCGCCACGGCCGGCCCCTTCCTCCACGCTCCGACCGCGTTCCGCTACCAGGACGCCCACGGCGGCCGGTGCGACGGCGAGGTGACCCTCGCGTTCGTCAACGTCCCCTGACCCGACCACCGAAGGGAGACCGCACATGGACACGTCCACGGTGCCGCAGCCCCAGGGCGCGAGGCCCCGCCGTCCCGAACCGACCACCCTGGTCCACACCACCCGCTTCCACGCCGCCCGCCGGCCGGCGGCCGTCGCGGTGATCTGCGAGGGCCGCACCCTGACGTACGGCGAACTGCACCGCGTCAGCAACCGCATGGCGCACGCCCTGCGGGCCGCGGGCCTCGGCGAGGGCGACCGGGTCGCCTACCTGGGAAAGGAGTCCGAGCACTACTACGAGGCGCTCTTCGCCTGCGCCAAGACCGGCGCCGTGCTGGTCCCGGTCAACTGGCGGCTCGCCGCCCCCGAGGTGAGCCACATCCTCCAGGACTCCGGCACCCGACTGCTGTTCCTGGAGGACGAGTTCGCCCCGATCGTCGCGGCCATGCCCACCCGGCCCCCGGAGACCGTCGTCCCGGTGGGCTCGATCACCGCCTGGCGCGCCGGACACCCCGACGGCGAGACGGAGTTCGAGGCCACGCCCGACACGCCGGTCGCCCAGCTCTACACCAGCGGCACCACCGGCCTGCCCAAGGGAGTCGTACTCGCCCACCGCAGCTTCTTCGCGATCCGCGACGCGCTGGCGAGCCGGGGACTGGACTGGATCGACTGGCGGCAGGGCGACATCGCGCTGATCGGCATCCCCGGCTTCCACGTCGGCGGCCTGTGGTGGGCCACCCAGAACCTCAACGCCGGTGCGACGATCGTCGCCCTGCGCGCCTTCGCCGCCCGGCAGGCCGTGGACCTCATCCGCGACCTCGGCATCACCACCGCCTGCGTGGTCCCGGCCATGCTGCGCATGATGCTCACCGAACCCGGCGTCGGGCCCCGGGACTTCACCACCCTGCGCAAGACGGTGTACGGCGGATCCCCTGTCTCCGAGGCGCTGCTGGAGCAGAGCCTCGCCGTCCTCGACTGCGAGTTCGCCCAGATCTACGGCCTGACGGAGACCGGGAACACCGCCGTCTGTCTGCCCCCGGCCGCCCATGTCCCCGGCAGCCCCCTCATGCGGGCCGCCGGGCGCCCCTACCCCGGGGTGCGGGTCAAGACGATCGACGGCCGGGGCCGCGAACTGCCGCCGGGTGCCGTGGGCGAGGTCTGCCTGCGCACCCCCGCCCGGATGGTCGAGTACTGGGGCCTGCCCGAAAGAACCGCCCGGACGCTCGTCGACGGCTGGATCCACACCGGTGACGCCGGCTACCTCGATGAGGACGGTCACGTCTTCATCCACGACCGCATCAAGGACGCCATCCTGGTCGCCGGCGAGAACGTCTACCCCGCCGAGATCGAGAACGTGCTGGAACGCCACCCCGCGGTGGGGGAGGCGGTCGTGATCGGGGTCCCCGACGAGCGGTGGGGAGAGCGGGTCCACGCCTTCGTGGTCCCGGCGGCCGGTGCGCGGCCCAGCCGCCGGGACCTGCACACCTTCCTCGTGCCGCGGCTGGCCGCGTTCAAACTGCCCGCGGACTACGAGTTCACGGACCACCTGCCGCGCAACCCGAGCGGCAAGATCCTCCGCCGCGAGCTGCGCGACCGCTACTGGCGCGACTCCGCCCGCCAGGTCAACTGATGCCCCGGCCCGGACCGTTCGCCCCCGGCGCGGCGCGCCGCGAGCCGTCGCCGCACCGGCGCAGGAGCCACCGAGAGAGAGCCCCCATGCCTGAACCACTCACCCTGGACAGCTTCCGCGCGGACCTCGCCGCATGCCTGTTCCTGGAGCCCGGCGAAGTCGACCTGGAAGAGAGCCCGCTGGACGCGGGACTGGACTCGCTGCGCATCGTCACCCTGCTGGAGCGCTGGCAGGCGGCGGGCGCCGAGGTCACCTTCGTCGACCTCGCCGAGCGCACCTCCTTCGCCCAGTGGTGGCAGCTGCTCACCGAACGCGTACGAGGAGCCGGACGTGCCGACACCTGAGCGACGTCCGCTGCTGGCCGCCCAGGAGGGCATCTGGGCCGGCCAGCAACTCGACACGGACAGCCCGGCGTACAACACCGCCGAGTACCTGCGCATCGCCGGTCCCCTGGACACGGCCGTCTTCGAGCGCGCCCTGCGCCGTGTGGTCGCCGAGACCGAGGCCCTGAACGTCACCTTCGACACCGACGACACCGGCCGCCCCCGGCAGATCCGCACCCCGGCCGGCGACTGGCCCCTCCACCTCGCGGACCTCACCGCCGAGGCCGACCCGGGAGCCGGCGCGACGGCCTGGATGGAGCAGGACACGGCCCGCCCCGTCGACCTCGCCCGCGGCCCGGTCTTCGGCCACGCCCTGCTGCGGACCGCGCCCGAGGAGTTCCTCTGGTACCACCGCGTCCACCACATCGCCCTCGACGGCTTCGGCCTCTCCCTCGTCGCCCGGCGCGTCGCCGAGGTCTACACCGCCCTCATGGCCGGCGGGCCCGTACCGGAGAGCGGATTCGGCACCCTGGAATCCGTCCTCGCCGAGGAACGCGCCTACCGGGAATCCGCCCGCCACACCGAGGACCGCGACTACTGGACCGGCCGCTACGCCGACCACCCGCCGGTCTTCGGCCCGGCGGGCCGCTCCGCCCTGCCCGCCCGCACCTTCCACCGGCACGTCGCCGACCTCGACCCGGCCGCCGCCGGCCGACTGCGCACCGTCGCCCTTGAACTGTCCGTCTCCTGGCCGGAGATACTCCTCGCGGTCACCGCCGCCCAGCTGCACCGGCTCACCCGGGCCCCGGAGATCGTCCTGAGCCTGCCCGTGACGGGCCGTCTCGGGTCGGTCTCGCTGCGGGTGCCCGCCATGGTGCGCAACATCCTGCCCCTGCGGGTCACCGTCACCCCCGACGACAGCCTCCGCGTCCTCGCGCCCCGGATCTCGCGCGAGCTGCGCGCCGCACTGCCGCACCAGCGCTACCGCTACGAGCGGTTGCGCCGCGACCTGAAACTGGTGGGCGGGCAGCGCCGGCTGTCCGGGCCGGGCGTGAACATCATGCCCTTCGCGTACGACCTGAGGTTCGCCGGGCATCCGAGCACCGTCCACAACGTGTCCGCGGGTCCCGTCGACGACCTGGCCGTCAACGTCTACGACCGTGCGGACGGCACCGGTCCGCGCATCGCCGTCGACACCAACCCGGAGCTGTACACCGAGACCGGGACGGCCGCCCTCGGGGAAGGACTGCTCGCCCTGCTGGCGGAGGCGCTCGCCGGCCCGGACCGGGCGCTCGGCGGAACACGGGCGCACCGTACCGTGCCCGTCCTGGACGGCGGCCCCCTGCCCGCCCCCGCCCGTCCGGTACTGAGCCTGATCGCCGACCACGCCGCCCGACGGGGTGCGGCCGTCGCCGTCGAGCACGCCGGGACGACCCTGACCTACGCCCGGCTCTTCGGCGCCGCCCGCGGCATCGCCCGGGAACTGGCCGGTCGCGGTGTCGGAAGGGGCGACCTGGTGGCCCTGGCCCTGCCCCGGGGGGCGGACGCGGTCACCGCCCTGCTCGGAGTGCTGCTGTCGGGCGCCGCCTACTGCCCCCTCGACCCGGGGGCACCCGCCGACCGTACCGCCCGGCTGCTCGCCGACGCCGCCCCGGCGCTCGTCCTGACCACCGGCGTTTACGCGGCCGGGTTCAGGGACCGTCCGGTACTGCTGCTGGAGGGACTGGGACCCGGCACCACCGGCACCCCGTCGGCGCCCGCGCCCGCGGACCTCGCGTACGTCCTGCACACCTCGGGCTCCACCGGGCGGCCCAAGGGCGTCGCGGTCGGCCATGCCGCGCTCGCGCACTTCGTCGCCGCCGCCACTTACCGTTACGGACTGCGCCGTGAGGACCGCGTCCTCCAGTTCGCGCCGCCGCACTTCGACGCCAGCGTGGAGGAGATCTTCCTGACCCTGTGCGCCGGCGCCACCCTGGTGGTGCGGACCGACGACATGACGGATTCGGTGCCGGGCTTCCTCGACGCCTGCGCCCGGCTGCGGGTGAGCGTGCTGGATCTGCCGACCGCCTACTGGCACGAGGTCGCCCACGCGGTCTCGACCGGCGCCGCCGCCCTGCCCGAGTCCGTGCGAACCGTCGTCATCGGCGGCGAGACGGCCCTGCCCGAACGGGTCGAGCGCTGGCGCGCGGCGGTGGGCACCTCGGTCACCCTGCTGAACACCTACGGCCCCACCGAGGCCACGGTCGTCGCCACCGTCGCCGATGTGAGCGCACCCGGGCCCGACGCCGGTGAGGTGCCCATCGGCCTGCCCCTGCCCGGCACCCGGGCAGCCGTCGTCGACGGCGAGCTGTACCTGCTGGGCCCGACACTCGCCGACGGCTACCGGGGAGACCCGCCGGACGGTGCGCGCTTCGCCCCGCTCACGGCCCTCGCGGGCGCGCCACGCGCCTACCGCACCGGCGATCTGGTCCGCGTCGGCGAGGACGGGCAACTGCGTCATCTCGGGCGGGCCGACGCCGAGTTCAAGATCAGTGGGCACCGGGTGCAGCCCGCCGAGGTGGAGAGCGCCCTGCTCACGTATCGCGGCGTCCGGGAGGCGGCCGTCGCCGGGCAGGTCCTGCCGGACGGCACCCGGCGGCTGGTCGCCCATGTGGTGGCCGAGCCCCCGGCACCCTCCGCCGCCGAGATCCGGGACCACCTCCGCACGAGGCTGCCCGCGGCGCTGGTCCCCTCCGCCGTCGAGTTCGCCGACCGGCTGCCCCGCACCGGCTCGGGCAAGATAGACCGGGCCGCCCTCGCCGCGCCGCCCGCCCGCCGGGCGCCCGCGACGGGAAGCCCCCTGGAACGGACCGTCACCGGCATCTGGCGGCAGATCCTCGGCACCGACGCCGTCGCCCTGGACGACGACGTGTTCGACCTGGGCGCCCAGTCCCTCCAGGCCATCCAGGCCGCCAGCCGGCTCGGCACGGCACTCGCCCGGGAGGTGAAGGTCGCCTGGCTCTTCCAGCACCCCACCTCCGCGGCCCTGGCCCGGTTCCTCGCCGAAGGCCCCTCCGTGCCCGGACGGCCCCGTCCCGCCCCGGCCTCGCTCATGCCCGCGGCCCTGACGGCCGACGCCGAACTCGATCCGGACATCCGGCCGGGACCGGGACCCGTCCCGCGCGACACCCCCCGGCGCATCCTGCTCACCGGCGCCACCGGCTTCGTGGGCGCACACCTGCTGGCGCGGCTTCTGGCCGACACGGACGCGGAGATCGTCTGCACGGTACGGGCGGCCGGCGTACGGGAGGCCACCACCCGCGTCCACGCGGCGCTCGCGCGGCACGGCATCGCGCCCGGCGAGGAGGCGTCGGCCCGCCTCACGGCTCTCCCCGCGGATCTGGCCCGTACCGGCCTGGGCCTGCCCCCGGAAACCCTGGCCGACCTCGCGGCGAGCTGCGACGCGATCTTCCACGACGCGGCGACCGTCAGCATGCTGCGCGACTACGCCACCCTCCGCGCCGTCAACACCGTGTCCACCCGCCTGCTGCTGCGCCTCGCGGCCGTCGGCACGACACCCCTGCACTACGTCTCCACCCTCTCCGTCGCGCCGCCGGCGAGCCGCAGCCCGGAGGTGCCGGAGGAGTTCCTGCCGCCCCACGAGGGCCTGCGGCACGGCTACCAGCAGTCCAAGTGGGCCTCCGAACGCCTCCTCGAACAGGCGGCGGCACGCGGTCTGCCCGTCACCGTCCACCGGCTGGGCCGGGTAACCGGGCCGGTCCGCACGGGATACGTCAACGAGCACGACTTCCTGTGGAGCGTGCTGCGGGCCGGCATCCCCGCGGGCGTCCTGCCCGAGCTCTTCGAGGACGAGGTCTGGACCCCGGTGGACTTCGTCGCGCACGCCCTCGTCCACCTGTGCCTGCGCCGCAAGGACGCGACGGCGGCCGCGGGGACGGTCTTCAACCACGCCACCCCGCCCCGGGTCCGGCTCGCCGACGTGTACGACTGGGTACGGGAGTACGGCTATCCGGTACGGACCCTGCCGCTCGCGAACTGGCGGGAGCGGCTCGCCCGTTCGGCCGGCACGGCGGCCACGACGCTCGCCTTCTTCGACTCCGCCGAGCAGGGCTCGGGCGGGCGGGGCGCCCCGCCCGACCTGCGCCTCGGGCAGGTCCGCGCCGACCGGGTGCGAGCGGGGCTGGCCGGCAGCGGCATCACCTGCCCGCCCCTCGACCGCGACCTGTTCTTCCGCTACCTGGACCACTGTGTGACGACCGGTCTCCTGCCCGTCCCGGCCCCCGGCCGCGGCTCCCGCCTCCGCCGGGCGAGCGGGCCACGCGGTCCGCGATCGGCCTGAGCCTGCCGTCCGTCGGCAACTCGCGGGAACCCCAGGCCACTTCGCCCCGACTACTGCATCAGAGCCCGCACCCCG
Source organism: Streptomyces malaysiense (assembly GCF_000980885.2). Taxonomy (GTDB): domain Bacteria; phylum Actinomycetota; class Actinomycetes; order Streptomycetales; family Streptomycetaceae; genus Streptomyces; species Streptomyces malaysiense. Next base: position 242,107 of record NZ_LBDA02000012.1, read on the forward strand.
TGGGCACACCCACCTCACGCAAGGAGCCCGCATGCCGATGAACCGGCCGGCCGCTGCCGCCGCCCTGGCCGCAGCCCTCTGTCTGTCCGCGGCGGCCTGCGGATCGTCGTCCGCCGGCCGGGCGAGCGACGGGACGGCCGGGGCCGCGGCCTCGCAGCAGGGCTACCCGGTGACCCTCGACAACTGCGGGGTGAGGGAGACCTTCGACAAGGCCCCCAGCCGGGTCGTCGTGATGAACGGCGCCTCCGTGGCCGAGGTCTCCACCCTGCTCGCCCTCGGCCTCGGCGACCGGATCGTCGCCAACGAGCAGAGCTACGGCATGTCCGAGGTGCCGGGCCGGGCCGCGGCGATCAAGAAGCTGCCCACGGGGCACGTGAAGTTCAACGACGCCTACGACATCCCCCGGGAGGCCATGCTCGGCCTGCGCCCGGATCTGGTGCTGTCCACGACCTCGTACGGTTTCGACCAGAAGAACGGCTTCGCCACCCGCGACCAGCTGAAGGACGTCGGGGCCCGCTCCTACGTCTCCCCGGAGGGCTGCGACCAGGACACGTCCAGGATGACCATCGAGGACAGCTACCGGCTGCTGCGCGACATGGGAAAGGTCTTCGGCGTGAGCGACAGGGCCGAGAAGCTGATCGCCGCGTCCGAGAGGAACATCGCCACCGTCACGCGGAAGGTGAAGGGGGAGAAGAAGCCGAAGGTCATGGTGCTCTTCTCCAACATGTCCATGGGCGGCAACGACTTCGGCTCGGTCGTCGCCAGAGGCATCTACAACGACATCCTCGCCAGGGCGGGCGGCTCCAACGCCTTCGAGAACGCCTCCGCGACCTCCTTCGCCGACCTGAGCGAGGAGAAGGTGGCCGCCACCGACGTCGACGCGGTCGTCGTCATCGGCTACAACGACCCGAACCCGGCGGCCTACGCCAGGAAACTGCTCAAGGAGTTCCCCCAGTGGCCGGCCGCGAAGAACGACAAGTACACGACGCTGTCCGACTCGATGTACCTCGGCCCCAGCAACGACGTGGCCGTCCGGAAGATCGCCGAGATGCTGCACCCCGACGCCTTCTGACCCGGCTCGAGGTCCCGTTCGCCTTCACGCTGCTGCCCGTCGCGCTGGTCGCCACCATGATCGTGGCGATCAGCATCGGCGCGGTCGACGTACCCGTCGGCGACGTGTGGGGGATCGTCCTGCGCCATGCCGGCGGCGCGAGGACCGGGCCCGCCGACCCCGCCCTCGACCAGATCGTGTGGAACTTCCGCACCCCGCGGGTCGTCCTCGCGGCCCTGGTCGGCGCGGGCCTCGCCGTGTCCGGCGCGGTGCTCCAGACCGTGGTGTCCAACCCGCTGGCCGATCCGATCGTGCTGGGCTTCTCCTACGGGGCCACGCTCGGCGCGGTCCTCGTCATCACCCTCGGCGGGGGCGTCGCGCTCGCCGGGCTGGGGGTGCCGGCGGCGGCCTTCCTCGGCGCGGTCGCCGCCGGAGCCCTGGTCTTCGCGCTCGGCCGACGCCACGGACGGATGGCGCCGACCCGCCTGGTCCTGGCCGGCGTCGCCGTCGGCTACGTCTTCCTCTCCGCGACCAGCTTCGTGCAACTCCGGGCGACCCCCACCGAGTTGCGGACGGTGATGTTCTGGATGCTGGGCAGCGTCGCGGGCGCCCAGTGGGACCAGCTCCCCACGGTGGCCGTCGTCGTGCTCGCCACGACCGTGCTGCTGTCCCTGTTCGGGCGCCGCCTCAACGTGCTCCTGGCCGGCGACGAGTCGGCGACCGCCCTCGGCGTCGACGTCAACCGTCTGCGCGCCGTCCTGCTGGTCCTCAGCGCGCTGCTGACCGGAACGGTCATCGCGGTCGCGGGCAGCATCGGCTTCGTCGGGCTGATGATCCCGCACCTGGTACGGCTGACGAGCGGCGCCGACCACCGCCGGCTGCTGCCCCTGACGGCGCTGCTCGGAGCCCTCTACCTGGTCCTCGTCGACCTGCTCTCCCGCACCCTCGACCGCCCCGACGAACTGCCCCTGGGCATCCTCACCGCACTCCTCGGCGCCCCCTTCTTCCTGTGGCTGCTGCGACGCGACAAGGGCCTGGACTAGAAGCATGAGACTCATCGTCGACCGGATACACGTCACCCTCGACCGCAACCCGGTCCTGCGCGACGTGAGCCTCGAAGTCCGCGAGGGCGACGTCGTCGGTCTCGTCGGACCCAACGGCAGCGGGAAGTCCACCCTGCTGCGCACCGTGTACCGTTCGCTGCGCCCGGCCGGCGGGGTGGTCCGGGTGGGCGGCGACGACGTGTGGGGACTGTCGCCCCGAGCGGCCGCCCGCCGTACCGCGGCCGTCCTCCAGGACCCCGGCGGCAACACCACCGGCCTGACCGTCGCCGAGATCGTCGCCCTCGGCCGCGCCCCCCATCACGGGCTGCTCGGCCGCGACGGCGCCGAGGACCACCGGTCCGTGTCCGACGCCATCGACCGCTGCGGCGTACGGCCCCTCGCCGGCCGCGACTACGCCTCCCTCTCGGGCGGTGAGCGCCAACGCGTGCTGCTGGCGCGGGCGCTGGCCCAGGACCCGAGGCTCCTCGTCCTGGACGAACTCACCAACCACCTGGACATCAGGGCCCGGTTCGAACTCCTGGACCTGATCCGCGCCACCGGTGTCACCACGCTCGCCGTCCTGCACGACCTCGATCTCGCCGCCCGCCTCTGCGACCACCTCGTCGTCCTGCGCGACGGGACCGTGGCCGCGGCGGGACCGGTCCTCGACGTGCTCGCCCCGGACCTCCTCGCCGACGTCTTCGGCGTCCACGCACGCACCGAACGGCACGCCGACGGCGTCGTCCGGATCACGTACGCGGCCCGCCCGCTCGCGCGGGCCGGGGGGACGGCGGACGACGACGCCCTCACCGCGGGGGCCGCCGACCGCTGACCCGGCGGCGCGTCCGCGTCCCCGTCAGGCCCCGGGCCCCGGGCCGGGTCCCGGGTCCGCCTCGTACTGGATCCCCGACCGCGTGGACTCGGCCGCACCGGGCCCGTCGTAGCGGGCGACCAGGTGCAGCGCCATGTCGATCCCGGCCGACACCCTGGCACTGGTGACGACGGGCCCGTCGTCGACGAACCGCGGCCCACGCCGGACGTCGATCGAGGGGTCGAGCCCCGCGAGCCGGTCGAGGTGGTCGCGGTGGGTGGTGGCCGGGCGTCCGCTCAGCAGACCGGCGGCGGCCAGCACCAGCGAGCCCGTGCACACGCTCGCCAGGACGGTGCCCCGCTCGTGCAGGCCCCGTGGCCAGTCCAGATGGTCCGGGTCCTCGACCAGGCCCCGGGTGCCGCTGCCGCCGGGATGGACGAGCAGATCCAGCCGCGGCGCCCGCGCCCGGCGTGGTCGGCGACCAGGCCGAGGCCCTTGGAAGCCCGCACCACCCCCGCCCGCCGGCCCACGGTCAGGACACGCACCGGCGCCGTCGCGACATGGGAGGCCCAGAACCCGAGCACCTCCCACGGCCCCACCACGTCGAGTTCCTCGACGTCTTCGAAGAGCAGCACACCGATGGTCAGGTCCTCGGTCATGACCGTCACCCTAGTGCCGCGACAGGCAACGTCCGCCCCGTGCGAACGTTGCCCGCCGCGGCACTGGCGTCCGGGCGCGCGCGTCGCGGCTGCGGGCGGCGATCCCGGAGGCGGGGTACGAGGTCGCCGAGAGGGCCGCGGCCCGACGGACCGGCCCCCTACGGCGAACACGGCCGCCATTCCCAGCGCCGTCGCCGCACGGCACATCGGCGCCAGAGCGCCGGCATGGCCCGTGCCCGTACCGCGCCTCCCGCCGGACGCCTTCCGTCCCGCCACCGTCCCGCGCCCGGTCGAGCGCACGGGTCGACCTCACCACCGGGCCGGCGTGCGTGGGCAGGCGCTCCGTCCTCCGGCTGCGGCGGCCCGAGGACGGGAGGAGGATGGAGCCCGCGGACTGCCGGGGCCCGGACCACCGGGAACCGCCTCCGGCGCTGCCGAGCGAAGTCTGCCGACGGAAGGCCCCGGCGATGAGCGGCGAAGGGCGATGAGCGGCACAGCATGGGCCGGCGTGGCGGTGGCGGGCACCACGGCCGCGTACGCGCTGTGCTCACGGCGGCTGGCGTCGTCACCGGTGTCGTCGGCGATGGTGTTCGTCGGCTGCGGAATCCTCCTCGGGCCCGTGGCGCTCGGCATCGTCGTCCCGCGGCACGACTCGGAGCCGGTCGTCGCCCTGCTCGAAGCGGCGCTCACCCTGGTGCTGTTCACCGACGCCATGACGGTCCGCGGCCGGGACCTGCGGACCGACGGCTTTCTGCCGGCCCGGCTTCTGTGCGTCGGTCTGCCGCTGAGCATCGGGGCGGGCTGGCTGCTGGCGTGGCCCCTGCTGCCCGGACTGACCCTCTGGGAACTGGCCCTGGTCGGCGCCGTCCTCGCGCCCACGGACGCGGCCCTCGGCAAGACCGCCATGTCCAGTCCGCGGGTCCCGGCACTCGTCCGGCACGGCCTCAATGTGGAGAGCGGCCTGAACGACGGCATGGTGCTGCCGTTCTTCGTGCTCTTCCTGGCCGTCATACCGGGTACGTCCGCCGCGCGAGAGGGAGCTTCGGGAGTCTTCTGGCGTGCGCTGGTGCTCAGTTCGGTCCTGGGACTCCTGGTCGGCGCGGTGGGCGGCCTGCTGTTGCGGGCGGCGCGGTCACGGGGCTGGGTCTCGGGGGAGTGGGCGCAGCTCTTCGTCCCGGCCGTCGCCACGGCCGCGTACGCCCTGGCGCTCGTGGTGAACGGCAGCGGCTTCATCGGCGCCTGGATCGGCGGGTTCGCCTTCGGGGTCGCACTGCGCCGGTCCCCGGCCTCCGAACCGGGGCAGCGCCCCGGCCTCCCGCCGGACGCGGCCGACCCCGCCGCCGGTTTCACCGAGCACCTCGGGGAACTCCTCGCCTCACTCAGCCTGCTGGTCTTCGGCGCCGTACTGCTCGGCCCGACGCTGGAGCACCTGAGCTGGCGCATCGTCGGCTACGCGGTTCTCAGTCTCACCGTCGTCCGCATGCTGCCGGTGGCCCTCGCGCTCGCCGGCAGCGGGCTGCGCCGGCCCACGGTCGCCTACATCGGATGGTTCGGGCCCCGCGGTCTGGCCTCCGTCGTGCTCGGGCTGCTGCTCCTCGACGAAGAGCACGTCCAGGGAGTCGAGTTGGTGGCGAGAGTGGTGGCGGTCACCGTCGGCCTGAGCGTGCTGCTGCACGGCGTCACCGCTGTCGCCCTCGCCCGCCGGTACGGCGACTGGCACGAGAAGGCGGTCGCCGCGGGCGGGAATCCGCGCGAGGGAACCCCTGTTCCCGGCTCCGCGCGGGTCGCCCCGCGCGGATACCGCCGGCCGTGAGCCGGCACGACGGGCCGGGACGGGAGTCAGGACGACGGCGGCTGGAGGACGCTGTCGATGACGTAGATGGTGGCGTTCGCGGCCTTGATGTTGCCGCAGACGATGTTCGCCTTCCCGTTGACCTTGAAGTCGGTGCCCGAGCCCGACGTGGTCAGCTTGCCGCCCTCCACCGTCGTGAAGGAGCCGTGGGAGAGTTCGTTCGGCGTGATCTGCTGGTCCACGACGTGGTAGGTCAGCACCTTCTTCAGCTGGCCCTGGTTCTGCAGCAGCGAGGTGAGCTGTGACGCGGTCACCTTCTGGAACGCCTGGTCGTCGGGTGCGAAGACGGTGATCGGGGACTTCTCGTCGAGGGTGCCGCTCAGCCGCGCCCGGACCGCGGCCGAGACCAGCTGGCTGAGCTGCGGATACGCGGCGGCGGCCTCCGTGACTTTGTCCTTGGCCGTGCTGGCCTTCTGGGAGATCCCGGCACATCCGGGACCGAACGTGCCGGAAGGGCTGGGGGACGCGTCCTGTGCCCGGCTCTGCGAGGCCATGCCTCCGAGCGCGAGCGGTACGGCGACCAGAGCCGCCGCGCCGGCCTTCGCTGTACGCATGCCGGTGAATCTCATGGCAACCTTCCTCCCGTGGAGGCGTGAACAGTGAAGAGGTTCGGACTGCGGAAATCCTCGCTTCCGCGCGCGGGGTGGGCGGCTGACGCGCCACGGCACTGGGCCGTTCCCCGGCTGTCCAGCGAGCGTATCCAGCAGGTGCGGCCGACCGCATCTCGAAGCCCGGACGAGGCGAGAACCCTGCCCCGGCGGGCGTCCTGGCCCGTCCCGGGCCCCGCCGGGCTGCGACGACCGGCGCCCCGGAGGAAGATGGTTGCCGGGAGAGGAGCGACAAGGCGGCCGGGACCGGACCCTTCATACGGTGAGCGAAGTGGTGTCGTCATGACCGAACCAGCACAGAGCCCCGCCTGGCGGCGCATCCCCGAGGACGTCGCGGGCGCCGCCGTCACGGTGGCACGGGCCGCCGGACACGCGGCTCTCCACCCGAAGTCCACGATCGACCGCGCGCGCCACCTGCCGGAGATCGTGCCCGTGCTCGGCCAGGCGGTGAAGCCCATCCTGACGGGCCGGATGGGCGACTGGCGAGGTGAGTACGCCTACACGCTCGGCGAGCAGGCGTTCGTCTACGGGTTCCCGTACATCTACAACGCCCAGCTGAGGTACGACTGGGTGACCCGGCCGCGTAATCCGGCGACGATCCCGTACGCGGCCGTCAACCACTTCTGGCATGCCGAGCGCCTGCTGGACGCGACGTACCGGGACGGCGGGTGTCCCAACAACGACACCCTGTACTCGACGGCCTGGGTGCATCTCGGCGACGAGCCGGTCATCCTCTCCCACCCGGACATGGGCGATCGGTACTTCACCTTCGAACTGGTGGGGATCACCTCCGACAACTTCGACTACGTCGGCCAGCGCACCACCGGATCGGGCGCGGGCGGCTTCGCCCTCGTCGGCCCGGGATGGAAGGGCAAACTCCCCGCCGAAGTACGCCGCTTGAAGAAGGCGCCCAGCCCGTGGGTCCTCGTCCTCGGCCGCACCCTGGTCGACGGCCCGGACGACGTGCCCCGGGTCCGGGAGCTCCAGGAGCAGTACCGGCTCACCCCGCTCAGCCTGTTCGGCCGGAAGGACGCGACGGCCCCCGAGAGCCGTGACGTCCTGAAGCCCGTCCCGGCGGAGGAGGATCCCCTGGGGCCGTGGAAGACCCTCAACCTGATGCTGGCCGAGAACCCCCCGCCGGCCCATCACCGGGTCCTCCTGGAGCAGTTCGCCCAGATCGGCATCGGCCCCGGCCTCGACGTCGAGGCCCAGCCCGAGGCCGTCAGAAGGAGCCTGGTCCGGGCCGCCGCCGTCGGCGTGCCCCTGCTCAAGCAGCAGATCCTCAGCGGCGACTGGGCCGAACTCGTCCACGGCTGGCGCTACCCCCCGCCGCAGATGGGCCGCTTCGGCGACGACTTCCTCAAGCGTGCCGCCGATCAATCGCTGATCGGCGTCGCCGCCAACGACCCCGCCGAAGCGGTCTACCTGCTCAACTTCGAGGACGCCGACGGCAACAAGCTGGATTCCGCTGGACGTTACGAACTGCGTTTCCCCGGCGACGCGTTGCCGCCGGTCGACGCGTTCTGGTCGGTGACCGCCTACGGCGAGGACATGAACCTGATCGCCAACCCGGCCGATCGCTACTCGGTGGGTGACCGCAGCGCCGGCCTGCGACGGGACGAGGACGGCGGAGTCACCCTTCACCTGCAGAGCGACCGGCCCGGCGAGGACGACGAGGCCAACTGGCTGCCCACCGCGGCGGACGGCACCTGGTTCGTGGCCCTGCGCATGTACCGGCCCAGCCCGGCTGTGATCGACGCGACCTGGGAATGCCCCCCGCTGACCCGCGTGTCCTGACGGTGCCACGGGCCGGGCACCCGCCCTGCGGGCTCGGCCACCGCCGCGCCGGGTCCGCCGGCCGGCTCACAGGAAGCGCCGGAGCGGGGTGACCGCGGCTTCCTTGACGCGCTGCAGAGCGGCCCTGCGGCGCCACCGGGTCAGGTCGATCTCCGTGCTGCGCTCCAGGTCCGCCTCGTAGTCGCGGTCCAGTGACGCGGTGAACTCCTCGTCCAGGACGGCGAGCATGACCTCCTCGTCGTGGTCCATGGACCGGCGGTTGAAGTTGGTGGACCCGATGAGGGAGGCGACCGAGTCCACCGTGATGATCTTGGCGTGCATCATGGTCGGCTGGAACTGACGGATGTGCACACCGGCCCGGAGCAGGCGCGCGTAGTGGTGCTGGCCGGCGAGCTGGCAGGCGCGCTGATCGGTGTGCGGGCCGGGCAGCAGGATCTCGACCCGCACACCGCGGTGGGCGGTTTCGCACAGCAGGTCGATGAAATAGGTGTCGGGAGCGAAGTAGGCCGTGGCCAGCCGGAAGCGTTCCTCGGCGGAAGCGAGCATGACGCGGATGAGGGTCTGCATGTCCTGCCAGCCGATGCTCGCGGAGCCGCGGACGACCTGCACCACCGCCGAGCCGGGCTGCGGGTGTTCCGTGAAGCGGTCGCGGTCGTCGAAGAGTTCGTCGTGGCACTCCGCCCAGTTCTGCGCGAAGGCGGCCGCGACGCCGTCCACGGCCGGGCCGCGCACCTGGACGTGGGTGTCGCGCCACTCGGTGGCGTTGCGGGCGTCGCCGCACCATTCCTCCGCGATGCCGACGCCGCCGGTGAAGGCGGTCTGCTCGTCGATGACGAGGGCCTTGCGGTGGCACCGGTGGTTCTGCTTGAACGGTGACAGCAGCACGGGTCTGCGGAACCAGGCCACCTGCACGCCCGCGGCGCTCATGAGGTCCAGCAGTCTCCGCTCGATCCTCTTGGCGCCGAAGCCGTCGAGCAGCAGCCGCACCCGCACCCCGGCGCGGGCGCGTTCGGCGAGGGCGGCGGCGAAGTCGTGGGCGATCTGCCCCCGCCAGTACACGAACGTCATCATGTCGATGGTGTGCCGAGCCCCGCGGATCGCCCCGAGCATCGCGGGGAAGATCTCGTCACCGTTGCGCAGCGGAACAAGGGCGTTGCCCTCGGTGGCCGCCACGCCTATCAGCCGCTCCAGGCGGCGGCGCAGGCGCTGCTTGCGGGCCGCCGCGTCGAACGTGGTGTCGCGGGCAGGAGGTGCCGGTACACCGTCGAGCATCACGCCGAATCCCCCCATCAGGACGGAAAGCCGATATGCCGGGCCCGTGGCGAGCCCGAACGAGCGGATGCCCGGCGAACCCGGCCTTACTCCAGCCGTCTGCCCACCCCGCCTTGCGCCGGCCATCCGCCCGGAGCGTGCCGGTCGGCGCGGTGGCAGCGGCCGGTGGAGCGGCGGTCGCGTGCCACGGGCGGCGTCTGCGCGGTCCCGTGGACGCCGCCCGCCGGCTTCCTCGTGCCCGCCCGTCCGCGTTCCTGTCCGGCCCGCGCGGCTCGGTCCCGACCCGGCTTCCCCGCGACCCGGTCCGGGCGGTCGCCGGATCTCACCCGGCCCCTCGGACCGCCGACGAGGTCCTGGGCTCCGAGGAGAACGTCCCGTCCGCCGGGCGCCGGCCGCCCGCCCGCTCGGCCGTACGGGCGATGTTGCGGGCCATGCTGCCGAAGACGACGGCGTGGAAGGGGGAGATGCTCCACCAGTAGGCCTGGCCGAGCAGGCCGTGCGGGTGGAACAGGGCCCGCTGGCGGTACCGGGTGCGGCCCGTCCCGTCACGGTCGACGCCCATCTCCAGCCAGGCCAGTCCGGGCAGCCGCATCTCCGCGCGCAGCCGCAGCAGACGGCCCGGCTCGATCTCCTCCACCCGCCAGAAGTCCACCGAGTCGCCCACGCGCAGCCGGTGTGCGTCCCGGCGTCCGCGGCGCAGCCCCACACCGCCCACGAGCCGGTCGGCGACACCCCGAAGGGACCAGGCCAAGGGGGAGGAGTACCAGCCGTTCTCCCCGCCGACCCCCTCGATCACCCGCCACAGGGCCTCGGGCGGGGCGTCGACCGGCCGTTCCCGCAGGTCGGTGCAGAGGCTGCCACCCGCCCAGTCGGGGTCGGTGGGCAGTGGGTCGCTGGGGGCGCCGGCCACCGAGGCGGAGGACCAGCGGGTGGTGACATCGGCGTCCCGCACGCGCTTGAGCGCCAGCCGTACCGCCTCGTCGAAGCCGACGGGATGGCCGGGCGGGTCGGCGGCATGGCGGGTGATGTCGTTCTCCCGGCACACCACCTCGTGGCGCAACGACTCCGTGAGCGGCCGGGCGATGGACGCGGGAACCGGGGTGACCAGGCCGACCCAGTGGCTGGACAGCCGGGGGGTGAGCACCGGCACCGGAAGGATCACCCGCCGGGGCAGTCCGGCCACCGCGGCGTAGCGCGTCATCATGTCGCGGTACGTCAGCACGTCCGGCCCGCCGATGTCGAAGGCGCGGTTCACGTCGGCGGGCATCCGGGCGCTCGCGACCAGCAGGCGCAGCACGTCCCGGACCGCTATCGGCTGGATGCGGGTGCGCACCCAGCTCGGTGTGACCATCACCGGCAGCCGCTCGGTCAGGTAGCGCAGCATCTCGAAGGAGGCCGAGCCCGAGCCGATGATCACGGCGGCGCGCAGCACCGTCGTCGGCACCCCGCTCGCGAGCAGGATGCGCCCGACCTCGGACCGGGAGCGCAGATGCGGGGACAGCTCCCGCTCGGGCACCCCGGCGGGAGCCAGGCCGCCGAGGTAGACGATGCGGCGCACACCGGCCTTTGATGCCTGCGCGCCGAAGACGCGGGCGCCCTCGCGATCGGTGTCCTCGAAGCCGCGCCCGGTGCCCAGCGCGTGCACGAGGTAGTAGGCCACGGCGACCCCCCGCATCGCGGTCCGGACCGACTCGGGATCGGTGGCGTCCCCGCGGACCACCTCCACCTCCCCGGCCCAGGGGTGATCGCGCAGTTTCCCCGGGGTGCGGGCCAGGCAGCGCACCCGGTACCCGGCCGCCAGCAGTTCGGGCACGAGCCGGCCCCCGATGTAGCCACTGGCCCCGGTCACCAGACACAGGGGCCGCCGCGCGGTCGTCTCCATGGCTTCTCCTTCCGGCAGGATGTCCGCCCGTCCGAACTGTCCGCACTGTCCGCCCGTCCGAACTGTCCGCACTGTCCGCCCGTCCGAAGTGTTCGGCCGTCGCGCCGGATGCGGATGCGGCCCGGGTGATCCGCGGGTTCCCCGGTACGATGCGCCCGTGGACACGGAGACGAGCGGAGGGCGTCCGGCGCGGCGGCACGGTGGGACCGCCGACGGAGAGCCCCCCGCGGCCGGTGCCCCGCGCACCGCGGCCGCCGGCTCCGCCGCCGAGCGCACCTCGACCTTCGACCCGCCGCCCTTCGCGGGCGATCTGCCTGCCTTCGCGGTGCAGTTGCGCCGCATGCACGGCGAGGTCGGCCGGGTCATCCAGCAGTACGCGGCCCGGCAGAACCTGCACGCCACCGACGTCCAGGCGCTGGCCGCCATCCTCGACGCGCCCGAGCCGATGACGCCCACCAGGCTGCGTGCCGTGCTGGGACTCACCTCGGGCGCGGTCACCGCCTGCGTCGACCGGCTCGAACGCGCCGGGCAGGTCCGCCGGGTGCGGGAGGACAGCGACCGCCGGGTGGTGCACCTCCATTACGCCGCCGAGGCACGCGCCGCCGCCCGCGACCACTTCCGGCCGCTGGCCGACGCCGTGATCCGGTCCGGCGCCGACTTCGACGAGCACGAGCTGTCCGTGGTCCTGCGGTTCCTGACCGCCCTGAACGACGTCCTCGCCCAGGTGCCCGAGGCGCCCGCCGGCCGCTGACGGGAGCCTCGAACCCGGATCGGACGCACCCGCATCCGATCCGCGTGCCCGCGGGGAACCAGCGACGTACTCTTTCGATGAAATATTGCTCACTCATTGAGATTGTTCACCGTCGAGATTTTTTGTCGTTCGCTCCGAGGAGTCACATGACACCCGCGCACCGCCTGTCCCGCGGACTCGTCCCCCTCGCTCTGATCGCCGTATGGCTGGTGGTCGGCGCACTGCTGGGTCCCTTCGCCGGGCGGCTCGGTGAGGTCGCCACCAACGACCAGGCGGCCTTCCTGCCGCGCAGCGCCGAGTCCACCCGTGTCCTGCGCGAGCAAGCCGCCTTCCAGCAGCGCGAGAGCCTGCCGGTCATCGTGCTGTGGACCGCCGACGGCGGGGGAGCCGTCAGCGGCCGGCAGCGGGCGGCCTCCGCGGCCGTGGCCGCGCTCACCGGCACGCCCGGGACGGCCGGAGCCCCTTCCCCCGCCCTGCCCTCGCGCGATGACGCCGCCCTCCAGGCCGTCGTGCCGCTGCGCCCCGATCTCGGCGACCGGCTCGCGCCCACACTGGAACGGGTGCGGGCGGCGGCCGAGAAGGTACCCGGCACCCAGGTGCGCCTGGCCGGGCCGGCCGCGACCCAGACCGACCTGGCGGACGCCTTCTCCGGCATCGACGGGGTCCTGCTCGCGGTGGCCCTGGCCGCCGTCCTCGTCATCCTGCTGCTGGTCTACCGCTCCTTGCTGCTGCCGCTCGTCGTCATCACCGGCGCGGTGTTCGCCCTGGGGCTGGCCTGCGCCGTCGTCTACGCCCTGGCCGACCACGGCCTGGTCCGCGTCGACGGCCAGGTGCAGGGCATCCTCTCGATCCTCGTCATCGGTGCCGCGACGGACTACGCGCTCCTGGTCACCGCCCGTTGCCGGGAGGAACTGACGGCGGGGCGAAACCGGTACGACGCCGCCCGAGCCGCGCTGCGCCGCTCGGCACCGGCCGTGCTGGCCAGTGCCGGCACCGTCGCCCTCGGCCTGATCGCCCTGCTGCTCAGCGACCTCACCAACAACCGGGCCCTCGGGCCGGTCGGCGCCGTCGGGATCGGCTGCGCCGTCCTGAGCGCGCTCACCTTCCTGCCCGCCGCCCTGGCGCTCCTGGGCCGCCGCGCCTACTGGCCGGCCAGGCCCGAGGGCGGGGCCGGTGCCACCGGTCTGTGGCAGCGCGTCGCCGCCCTGGTCGACCGGCGGCCGCGCCGGGTGTGGGCGCTCGCCCTGACCGGACTGCTCGTCTGCTCGGCGGGGGCCCTCACCCTGGACTCCAAGGGCGTGCCGCTGGACGAGACGTTCGTACGGCACGTGCCGTCCGTCGCCGCCCAGCAGACCCTCGCCCGGCACTTCCCGGCCGGTGCGGGCACCCCCGTGGTGGTCCTCGCCGACGCCGCCTCCGCCGACCGCGTGGCGCGCACCGTGCGCGACACCGCCGGCATCGCGGCGGTGACCGCCACCGGCGCCCAGGGCCGCCCGGCCGCCGCGCCGCACGCGGTGGACGGCAGGGTCAGGTTCGAGGCGACCGCGGAGGCGGCCCCCGACACCCAGGCCGCCCGCGACACGGTGGCCCGGCTGCGCACGGCGCTGCACGCGCTGCCCGGCGCGCGAGCCCTCGTCGGAGGCTACACAGCGCAGCAGTACGACATCCTGCGCGCGGCCGAACGCGACCGCACCGTCATCGTCCCGGTGGTGCTCGCCGTCATCCTGACCATCCTCGTGCTGCTGCTGCGCTCCCTGGCCGTGCCCGTACTGCTGGTGCTGACCGTCGCCCTCAACTTCACCGCGACCCTCGGAGTGGCGGCACTGGTCTTCCGTGACGTGTTCGGCTTCAGCGGTACCGATCCGTCCGTGCCGCTGTACGGGTTCGTCTTCCTGGTCGCCCTCGGCGTCGACTACAACATCTTCCTGATGTCCCGGGTGCGCGAGGAGACCCTGCGGCACGGCGCCCGCGAAGGCGTCCGCCGCGGGCTCGTCACCACCGGCGGGGTCATCACCTCCGCGGGGGTGGTGCTCGCGGCCACCTTCGCCGCGCTCGGCGTGATTCCGCTGGCGTTCCTGGCGCAGATCGCGTTCATCGTCGCCTTCGGCGTGCTGCTGGACACCCTGGTGGTGCGCTCCCTGCTGGTGCCGGCGCTCGTGCGGGACGCCGGGAACCGGGTGTGGTGGCCCACCCGGCCGGGCACCGACGGGCCGGAGGGCCGCTCACCGGGGGCGGGGCGGCGAGCCCGAGCCCTCCTGCCGGGGGAGGACCACGCCTGAGAGCCGCCCGTGTCCGGGGGGCGGGCGGGGCGAGTGCACCCCCCGGGCGTCGATCCGACGCGGATCGGAGATCCGATGCATATCCGATGCGAGTTGCGGCGACCGGAGTGCCGGACGGACCGTGAGGAGACCCGACACAGAGGCGGATCGCACACGTCACGGGGCGGCCGCTGGGTACGGTCAGGAGCCACGCCCGGCGCGGCCCGGCGCGCCGGGCACGCGGTCCGGACGCCGAGGCCGTGGGGCGAGCACGCCGACCGGTTCGCCGCCCGGTGGGATAGCCCGGTCCCGCACGCACCGGACCCCGCTTCGGCCGGCCGCGGAACAGCATGAAGGGAACACCTGACCGTCGTGAACCCCACCGGGCCGCCGCCCCCCACACCGCCCGCCCTGCCGGGCGACGCCGGTCTGACCACGGGCGTGCTGGCACGCCGCCTCGGCGTGTCGCCCATGACCCTGCGCTCGTGGGACCGCCGCTACGGCATCGGACCGACGGCGCGCACCGAGGGCGGCCACCGCCGCTGGACGGCGGCGGACGTGGCGACGGTCGAGGAGATGTGCCGGCTGACGGCGACCGGCGTCCCGCCCGCCGACGCGGCCCGCGCCGTCCTGGCGGCCGCCGCCGGCCCGCCCCCCGCACCGGAGGGCGTCGCGGCCCCGGCGCCCCCGTCGCCCACAGGGCGGTCGCGGGCCGCCGGCGCGCTGCCTCTCGGCGACGTGCGCCAGGAGTGCCGCGGCCTGGCCCGCGCCGCCGTACGGCTGGACGCGCCCGCGCTGGAGAAGCAGCTCACCGCCGCCGTCGAGCGTCTCGGTGTCGTCGGAGCCTGGCAGGAGGTGATGGCTCCCACCCTGCATGCCGTGGGGCGCCGCTGGGCATCCTCGGGCGACCAGTACGTGGAGGTGGAGCACCTGCTCGCCTGGCACGTCTCCACCGTGCTGCGCCGCAGCGCGCCGTCCGTCGTCTCCGCCACGTCCCCGGCGACCGGCTGCGTCCTGCTGGCCTGCGTCCCCGGCGAGCAGCACACCCTTCCCCTGGAGGCGTTGCACGCGGCGCTCGGCCGTGAGGGGCTGCCCGTACGCATGCTGGGGGCGGCGGTGCCCGCCGAGGCGCTGGACGCGGCGGTGCGCCGGCTGGGCCCGGTGGCGGTCGTGCTGTGGGCCCAGGAGAGCGCACGCGCGTCCCCGGCGCTGGTCCGGCACGTCGCCGGCACCCGCTGGGGCATGAAGGGGGCACGGCGTGGCCCGGCGGTGCTGCTCGGCGGCCCCGGCTGGAACCGGTCCCAGCCCCAGGGCGTCCTCAGGCCGGGCGGACTGGCTCAGGCGGTGGAGGCGCTGCGCGCGCTGTGCGCCGCGGGGTGAGCCGGAGCCCGCGTCCCCGCCGGCCTCACGGCACCTCGCCCGCCCGCCGCCGCTCCTGCCGCAGCATCTCGTCGAGGTCGCCGAGCCGGTCCAGGCCCCGCACCGCGCGCCGCATGCGGGCGTTGCCGGACAGCAGCCGCCGGTGCCGGTGCAGGAAGGCCCAGTACCCGGCGGCGAAGGGGCAGGCGCGCGGACCGGTGCGCTCGGTGGGCCGGTAGGCGCAGCCGTCGCACAGGTCGCTCATCCGGTGGATGTAGGCGCCGCCCGACGTGTACGGCTTGGTGGTCATCCTGCCGCCGTCCGCGTACTGGGACATGCCCACCACGTTCGGCACCATCACCCAGTCGTAGCCGTCGACGAAGCACCGGTGGAACCAGTCGGTCACCGCGGCCGGGTCCCAGCCGCGCTGGAGGGCGTGGCTGCCGAGCACCATCAGCCGGGGGATGTGATGGGTCCACCCGGTGTCGCGCACCTGGGCGAGCACGGTGGACAGACAGCGCGCGGTCACCGCGTCGGCGTCCAACTCGGTGAAGTGGTCGGGCAGTTCCTCCGTGTGCCCGAGCGTGTTGCGGCGCCGGTAGTCCTCGCCGAAGTGCCAGTACAGCTGCCAGACGTACTCCCGCCAGCCCGCGACCTGCCGGACGAAGCCCTCCGCGCTGTTCACCGGCACGGCTCCCGCCCGCCAGGCCCGCTCGGCGCTCTCCACGCACTCCGCCGGGTGCAGCAGCCCCAGATTCAGTGAGGACGACAGCAGGCTGTGGCTCATCACCGGATCACCGGTGAGCATCGCGTCCTCGTACGCCCCGAAGGACGTCAGCCGGTGTGCCACGAAACGCCGCAGGGCCGCCAGCGCCTCCCGGCGGGTGGCGGGGAAGCGGCGGGGCCCGTCCCGGCCGACGAAGCGCACGCCGTCCTCGCGTTCCCACCGGTCGAGATCGTCGCGCACCTCAGCGTCGACGTCGTCCTCGCGCGGCCGGTACGGGCCCGGTACGCCGAGTTGCCGGGCGCCGCCCGGCGGGGGCTCACGATTGTCGTGGTCGTGGTTGAAGCGGCCGCCCGCTGGCTGGTCGCCCTCCATCAGCAGATCGTGCTCCTGACGCACCCAGCGGTAGAAGTCCTCCTGGCGCAGCCGCCGTTCGCCGCGCCCCTCGGCCCAGCCGGCGAACTCCTCGTGCGCCACCAGGAACCCCCGGGCGGGCAGCACCCGCACTCCGCCCAGGGACCGCACCAGCCGCAGCGCCGCGTACGAGGTCGGATGGCACACCGTGACCGGCGCGTCGCCCACCGCGCGGCGCAGGCCCTCCCGGTAGGTCTCGGCCCGGACGTACGTCACCCGCCCGCCCAGTTCCGCCGCGCGGTGCCGCATCGCGGAGAGCACCAGGTGGGCCTTGGCGCGGTGGAAGCGGCGCCGCCGGAAGACCGACCTGGCCTCGATCATCACCACCGGAGCCCCGCGACCGGGTCCGTCCCCGCCGTCCGGGGTGAGGAAGTGCGGGCCGAGCTGGTCGCCGAAGGTCCAGTGCGGGATGGTCATGGCAGGCTGCCTTCCGTGCGGCACCGGGGGCCGGCACCTGCGGGCGTCGGGTGTGGCGCCGGGGCGGGCCGGCGAACGGGTGTCCCGCCGGACTCAGGCACGCCCCCGGGCCCGCTTGAGGCGGTCCAGGCCCTCCGCCAGGGACACCACCGGTTCCGGATAGCCGGTCCCGGAGAGCTCCCGCGCCGGAAGCTTCCACGGCTCGTGCACGACGGCTCCCTCGATGTCCGCCAGTTCGGGCACCCACCGTCGCACATAGGCTCCGTCCGGGTCGTGACGCTTGGCCTGGATGACGGGGTTGAGCACCCGGTTGGGCCGGGTGTCGGTGCCCGTGCCGGCCATCCACTGCCAGTTCAGCTGGTTGTTCGCCACGTCGCCGTCGACGAGCAGGCCGAGGAAGTACCGGGCGCCCACCCGCCAGTCGAGATACAGCGTCTTGGTGAGGAAGCTCGCCGTCAGCAGCCGGCCCCGGTTGTGCATCCAGCCCTCCTGGCGCAGCTGCCGCATCGCCGCGTCCACCACCGGGTAGCCGGTACGGCCCTCCCGCCACGCCTCGGCGTCCGCCTCCGCGTCCTTCCCGTCGCGCCACTGGTCGCGGTGCGTGCGGTAGTCGCGTGCGGCGGCGTCGGGGCGCGCGGCGAGTACCTGGCGGTTGAAGTCGCGCCACGCGACCTGCCGTACGAACGCCTCCGCGCCCACGCCGCCGGCCTCCCGGGCCCGGCGTACCACTTCGACCGGCGACAGCGTGCCGAAATGCAGGTGGGGGGAGAGCCGGGAGGTGGCGTCGCCCGCCAGATCGTCGTGCCGTGTCTCGTACGTCTGGACACCGGAGCGCAGCCACGCGGTGAACCTGCGCCGCCCTTCCGTCTCGCCGCCCGCGCACAGCTTCGGCGACACCCCGCTCACCTCGCCGCGCTCCGGCAGCGGGGCGGATGCCACCTCGTCCGGCACGGTGATCACGCGCGGTGTGTCCAGCACGTCCCGCAGCGACTGCCCGGACCAGCGCCGGTAATACGGCGTGAAGACCGCGAAGTGGTCGGAGGAGACCGGTGCCACCGCGCCCGGCGCCACGGCGGTGCTCACCGTGTCGTGCACGTACAGGCGGCGTCCGTCGGCCTCCAGGGCCCGGCGCAGCCGCCGCTCGCGCACGCACGCGAACGCGCTCGTGTCGCCCGTCATGTGCACCTCGTCGGCGTCCGTCTCGGCGGCGACCCGGCACACCTCCGTGACCGTGTCGCCCTCGCGCAGCACGAGCCGGCCGCCCCGCTTCCGCAGTCCGGTGTCCAGGTCCCGCAGGCAGTCGGCGAGGAAGGCGAGCCGGTTCGGCGCGGCGAAACCCGCTCGGTCCACGGCCGGGTCGCGCACGAACAGCGGGACCACCCGGCCTCCCCCGTGCAGGGCCGCGCGCAGCGGCGGGTGGTCCGACAGGCGCAGGTCGCAGGTGAACACGACGATCGAGGTCTGCATGGGTCTCGCTTCCACTTCCGGTGAGGCGGCTCTCGAACCCCTTCGCCCCGAGGGCCGGCGGCGGATGCGGCGGGCCGCCGTCGGTCCCCCGTTCCGGTGAAGCGCATCCGGGTCGGTTCCCGGCGGGGAAGCAACGGGGGAGGAGCAGGCAGCGATCAACCGGGTGCCCGGCGTCCGCCGCCGGGCGGCGGGGGAGCGGGCCCGGCCCGGCGCGCGGGGCACCGCTCGGCGGCAGGCCCTCGAGGAACGAGGAGAAGAGATGGCCGTGGTGGGTGGGTCCGGGGTCGCGGACGTCGTCGTGGTGGGTGCCGGGGTCGCCGGGCTGGCGTGCGCCCGCGACCTGGCCGCCGCCGGGCTCGGCGTCACCGTGCTGGAGGCGGACGACGCGGTGGGCGGGCGGATGCGGACGGACCGTCTGGACGGCTTCACCGTGGACCGGGGTTTCCAGGTCGTCAACCCCGCCTACCCGCAGCTGCGCCGCCGGCTGCCCGCGCGGTTCCTCGACCCGCGTCCCTTCCTGCCCGGCGTCCTGGTGCACACCGGCGACCGGCGCGTGCTGCTGGCCGACCCGCGCCGCCGCCCCGACACGGTGGCGTCGCTGCTGTCCGGGCGGCTCGCCCGGCCGCGCGACCTGATGGCGCTGGCCGCGCTCGGCGCCCGGGACGCGCTCGCCCCGGCCCGGACCGTCAAGCACGCGCCCGAGCGCACCACCCGGGCCGCACTGGCCGGCGCGGGCTTCTCCGACTCGTTCGTGGAGGACTTCTTCCGGCCCTTCCTCTCCGGGGTCTTCCTGGAGGACTCGCTGGAGACGTCCAGCCGGGTCTTCCACCTCGTCTGGCGCAGCATGCTGCGCGGCGACCTGTGCCTGCCGGCCTTCGGTGTGCGGTCCGTCCCCCGAGCCCTGGCCGCGGCCCTCCCCGAGGGCACCGTACGGCTCGGCACCCCCGTGTCGGGGTTCTCCGACAGGGGGGTGCTCACGGCGGGCGGCGGGGAACTGCCGGCGCGCGCCGTCGTGGTGGCGACCGGTGCCGGTGCCGCCGCTCGGATGCTGCCCGGCCTGGACGTGCCCGCCCACCGCACGGTCACCACGTACTACCACGTCGCCCCGCGTTCCCCGCTCGGCCGGCCCGTCCTGCTGGTCGACACCCGCCGCCGCGTGCTGAACACCTGCGTCCTCAGCGATGTCGCGCCCGAGTACGCGCCGCGCGGCAGCGCCCTCGTCGCCACCTCGGTGCTGGGCGGCGACACCGAGCCCGCCCGGTCGGCCGCGGCCGCCGCCCTGCCCGAGATGTACGGCACCGACACCGCCACCTGGGACCTGCTGGCCACGCGCACCGTCGAGGACGCGCTGCCCGCCATGCCGCCACCCTGGCCGCTGACCCGGACCTGCCGCACCGGCCCGGGGCGTTACGTCTGCGGGGATCACCGGGGAACGGGCTCCGTCCAGGGCGCCCTCGCCTCCGGAGCACGGGCGGCCCGGGAGGTGCTGGCGGACCTCGGCACGAGGTGAGCGCGCCGGGGCTCGGCCGGACGCCACCTCGCCCACCATCTTGTGCGGGACGGGAATTGCCGATAACCCTGACGCTGCGCCACGCTCCCGTCCCCCCGACCCCGTACCGGCCCCCGCCTGATCTCCCGTCATCTCCGCCACGGGACGAGGGAGTTCACCCGCCCCCGCTCCCGGCGACGCGTCCTACCCCGCTTCCGGCATCCTGCCCGCGGCTGCCGGTCCCCTCGCGCACGGAACCAGCCACCGTGCCCCGAGCCAGACAGGAACCGACCGTGCCCCGTGAGTCCGCCGCCGAGCCCGCCGAGCCGACCGCCTCCGCCGTACGCCCCGAGTCCGCGCTGCCGCCCGGCCGCCCGGCCGACCGACTGCTGGCCGAGCTGCGGGACTTGCGCGCGGCGGACGCACCGACCCGGGGCGGCCGGACGTTCGCCTACGTCTACGACGCCGGCCTGCCCGGCGTGGACGAGCTGACCGGGGCCGCCTACGACGTGTTCGCCACCGTCAACGCCCTCGATCCGACGGTCTTCCCGAGCGTGGCCCGGCTGGAGAACGACGTGGTGGGCGCGGTGTCGGCGATCCTGGGAGTGCCCGGCGCACAGGGCAGCTTCACCAGCGGCGGCACCGAGTCGATCCTGCTGGCCGTCAAGACGGCACGGGATCACGCCCGCACCGTGCGCGGGGTGACCCGGCCGCAGCTGGTGCTGCCGTCGACGGCACACGCGGCTTTCCACAAGGCTGCCCACTACCTGGGGCTGGAGACGGTGGTGGTCCCGGTCGACCCGCTGACCTTCCGGGCCGACGCGCCCGCCGTCGCGAACGCGGTCACCGAGCGGACCGCCCTGGTGGTCGCGTCGGCCCCGTCGTACGCGCACGGGGTGCTGGACCCGGTGGCCGAGATCGCGGCGGCCGCCGCGGCGCGGGGCGTGCTCTGCCATGTCGACGCCTGCGTCGGCGGCTGGTTCCTGCCGTTCCTCGCCCGCGCGGGCCTTCCCGTCGAACCGTTCGGCCTCTCGGTCCCGGGCGTCACGTCGATCTCGGTGGACCTGCACAAGTACGGATACGCCCACAAGGGCGCCTCGGTCGTCCTGTACCGGGACGCCGAGCTGCGCCGCCACCAGTACTTCGCGTACGCGGACTGGCCCGGATATCCGGTGGTCAACCCCACCGCGCAGGGCACCAAGTCCGGCGGACTGCTGGCGCAGGCGTGGGCGGTGCTGCACCACCTCGGCCACGACGGGTACACCGCCCTGGCCCGCCGCGTGGCGCTGGCCGCCGACCAACTGCTCCCCGCCCTGCGGGCGATGGACGGCGTCCGGGTGCTCGGCGACCCGGCGGGCAGCCTGATCGCGTTCACCGTGTGCGGCCCCGCCGGCACGCCCGATCTGGGACTGGTGCTGCGCACGGCGGACGAGATGCGGGAGCGCGGCTGGTACCTCCAGCCGCAGCTCTCCTGTGACGGCCTCCCGCCGAACCTGCACCTGACCCTGACCCCGGCGACCAGTGACCGGGTCGAACCGCTGCTGGCGGACCTGGCCGAGTCCCTGGTGGCGGCACGCGTGTGCGAGCCCTTGACCGTGGACCCGGCCGCGGCCGGGGCGGCCGCCGCGCTCGACCCCGACACCCTCACGCCGAAGGACGTGGCGAGCCTCCTGGCCTTCGCCGGGCTGGACCGCGAACAGGGCCTGCCCGCGCGGATGGCCCCGGTACTGGCCCTGCTGGACGCGCTGCCGTCCCGGCTGAAGGAACGGATGCTGACGGAGTTCGTGGGTTCGCTCTTCCGCGTCTGATCCGCCCGGGGCCACGTGTACGGGACGGCCCGCCCCGACGGAGGCGCGAGGGGGCCGTCCCGCCCGGCCGTGCGGGAGAGCGGCCGGTTCCGGCCGTCCCGGTCGCCTCAGGTCGCGGCGGGACCCTCGCGTCGCAGCTCCCTCTCGGCGAAGGCCCGGAAGGTCCCAGGGGGCCGGCCGGTCAGGCGCTGGACGGTGTCGGTGACGCGGTCCTCCGCTCCTTCGGCGATGGCGCGGTCCATGCCGGCCAGTATCGAGGCGAACTCCACCGGCAGGTGCGCCGTGAGCCGGTCGCGCAGCTGCTCGTAGGACAGCCGGCGATGGGCCACGGGCCGGCCGGTGACCTCGGTGACGGTGGCGGCGATGTCGTCGTAGCCGAGCGCCTCGGGTCCCGTGAGGACGAGGTCGGTGTCGGGAGCCCGCGTGTCGGTCAGCGCGCGCACCGCGACGGCCGCGATGTCCTCGGCGTCGACGAAGCCGACCCGGCCGGCCTCCGCGGCGGTCCGGATGACGCCCTCGTCGCGGATGCTGAGGCCGTGCGTGTGCGTGCCCGTGAAGTTCTGCATGAACCACGAGGGCCGCAGTACCGCCCACTGTTCGAACAGATCGGGCAGGGCCCGGTGCACCAGTCCCACCGCGGGGCCGCCCTCGGGTATCGCCGAGGAGCTCAGCAGCACGGCTCGGCGCACTCCCGTGGTGCGGGCCCGCCGGAGGAACGGCAGCATGACCGCCGCGGGGTCGGGTTCTCCCGGAGGCGGTACGAGGTAGACCCGGTCGGCTCCGTCGAGGGCGGCGGTGTGGGTGGCGGGGTCGTACCAGTCGAAGGCGACCGGCTCGGCGCCGGCGACCGGGGCGGCCCGGCGGCCGGCGGCCCTGACGTGGTGGCCCGCGGCCGCCAGCCGTGCGGCGGTGCGGCTGCCGGTGGTGCCGGTGGCACCGATGACCAGAGTGGTGCCGGCGCCGGTCATCGGCCGCTCCCGGTGAAGTCGGTGCCGGCCTGCTGGACGGCGAGGGGGTTCCAGTAGTCGCGGTAGGAGGTGAACCGCCCGTCCCGGACGGTCACGACGGCGATGTACGTCATGTCGAAGGGAGCGCCGGTCTCCACCACCCGGCCGACGCCGCGCATCTCGACCACGATCGTCCGGGGGTCGGTGGTCTGATGGATCCGCAGGTCGGGGAAGTCGTGCAGATCGATGTGGTCGGGATAGTGGCGCATGTAGGCGGCGACGGCCTCCCTGCCCTCCAGACGCCGGGGCAGGCCGTCGGGGGCGAAGGGGAACTCCATGAGGCCGTCCTCGGCCCACAGGGCGACCCATGCGGGAATGTCCTTGTCGAGCAGTAGTCGCAGGCTGTGGCGGTACAGATCCGCCGGGGACGTCGGTGCGGACATGGGTGTCCTCCAGCTCGTAGAATCCGGACTGTGGGTCCGTTTTGACGATACGGACCACGGGTCCGCTTTGCAAATGAAGGAGCACCATGACGGAGCGCAAGTCCCGCAAGGACGCCGCCCGTAACCGGGAGGCCGTCCTCGCGGCCGCTGACGCCCTCTTCACCCGCGGCGGCAGCCCCGAGGACGTCACCATGGCCGACGTCGCGGCGGCGGCCGGCGTCGGCAAGGGCACGATCTTCCGGGCCTTCGGTGATCGCGCCGGGCTGCTCCGCGCCCTCTACGAGGTGCGGCTCGAACCGGTCAGGGAGGCCGTCGAGACCGGCCCGCCGCCCCTGGGGCCCGCGGCCTCGCCGCGGGATCGCGTACCCGCCCTGCTCGACGCCGTCCTGTGTTTCAAACTCGACAACCGGCGCCTCGCGCTGGCCCTGGAGGAAGGCGGGGGCGGCAGCCCGTACCGGGCGGAGCATTACGAGCGGTGGCACGGCCTGCTGCGCGCCGTACTGGAGCAGATCCCCGGTCTGGCCGACAGCGGCTTCGCCGCCCACGCCCTGCTCGCCGCCACCCGGGCCGACCTCGTCGAGCACCTGGCGGGAGAGGAACGCGTGCCGCGGGAGCGGCTGCGGGCACAGCTGGCGGACTTCGTCGCCGGGTTCCTGGCCTCCGCCCCGCCGCGAGGGGCGGCCGCGGCGGAGTGACCGGGGATCGGGCGGGTCCGTGTACGGGGCGTGGCCCGAGCGGGCGGCGCGCCCGAGGCCGACGGGGGCGCACGCACGCCGGCAGGAACGAACGGGGGAGGGGAAAGGGACCTTGGGGGATTCGCGACGGGGTCACGGCCGTCGCCGGGTGCACTGCGCCCGCATCGGGCCGCGGAGCGCCGAGCGTTGGCGGCACGCGGCCCTGTCGGGCACGTCCGGCCCCGGTGCCCGTGGCGCGAGCCCGCGGGTTACCGGGGGCCGGCTGCGCCCCGGAGTCGGCCCCGATGACTCGGGGCCGGCGGCTCGACGGCGTCGTCCTGGACCGGACTTGGTCAGCGGGCACGCTCCGGCGAGCGGTCCGGGCTCGCGTCGCCGCCGTGCCACCGGGCGCGGACCGCCCACGCCGCCGCGCCGAGGGCGAAGCCGTAGGCGGAGACCAGGCCATGGCCGTTGTCCTGGGCGAGCCACATCGCCAGACCCAGTACGGGAACGCCGATCGCCAGGGCGAGTTCCTTGGGGAGGCGGGTACGGGTGAGGAGGGCCAGGGCGAGGGTGGCGCCGAGGAAGTAGGTGGCGCCGGAGCTGCCGGCGAAGTTCCGCGGGTCGGTACCGGGGCCGTCGCCGAGGCCGAGCAGGGTGTCGATCCGGCCGGGCAGCACGATGCCGGCGAGGAAGAGACCGACGGTCAGCGGGCCGCCCCAGTACCACTGGGCGAGCGCGGCGACGACGGCGAGGGTGACGAGGTTCCACAGGGCGCCGAGGAGGCCGCCGTTCTGCATGAACACCGAGGTGAACTCGCGCCACCAGCCGGACCTGGCGGGGTCGGCGTCCAGCGCGTCCATGGCGCCGGACCAGACCAGTTGGAGCAGCACGCCGCCGACGGCGATCGCGGTCAGGGCGACCGCCGCCCACGGGATCGGCCGCCCGCGCAGGGTGTCCCGGCCGGCCACTCCGAGACCGCAGTTGACCATCATGACCATCAGTGCGGCCGTGGTCACGTTGAAGACGATCGCCCCCATGTCGGCGGCTCCCCCGGTTCCAGCGATTCAAACGCCGTTCGAAAATCTGACGACGTGAAACTAGCACATTTTTCGAACGGTGTTGGAACACGTTGTACGATGAAACCCATGAAGCTCACCAAGGAGCGCATCGTCGACGCGGGCATGGCCGTCTTCGCCGAGGCCGGCTACCAGAACCTGTCCATGCGTCAGGTCGCCGACCGCCTCGACGCCCACGCCGGCAGCCTCTACTACCACGTACGCGGCAAGGAGGAACTGCTCGCCCTGATGGCCGACCGGGTCTGCCACCGCGCCTACGACGCGGGTACCGACGCGCTGGCCGCGCTCCCGCCCGCCGCCACCTGGCAGGACCGGGTCGAAGCCCAGGTCACCGCCCTGCGTGCGGAGATCAAGCGGCATCCCGGGGGCGCCCAACTCCTCGCCGAGAGCCCCGGCGTGCTCAGCACCGGCGCGTTCTCCCTGATGGAGCGCCTGCTGCGTACCCTGCTCGACGGCGGGCTGCCCGCCGCCCACTGCGGCATCGCCGCCGACAGCCTGCTCAGCCACGTCACCGGGTTCGTACTCCAGGAACAGAACGGGCCGGCCGCCCCGCCGGCCGTCACCGCCGGCCGATACGCCGAACTGCGCGAGCGATTTCCCCTCGTCATGGGCGACTTGATCCCCCGGCTGAGCCAGGACGAGAAGTTCACCCGGAGCATCCGCCTGCTCTGCACCGGCTTCACGGCGCTCGACCAGGGGTGACCGGCTCGCCGACGTTCGTCCCCGGCCGGCGGCCCGCCGCCCGGGACGGTGGCGCCGCCGTGGGTGCGGCAGGCGGGTCCGGGAGCCTCGCACCCGCGGGCACTCCTGAGGACAGATCCGGCCGGGCGCAGGAAGATGGAAACGGCGGGACGGGCCGGGTGTACCGCCGTCGCCACTTCGGGCGGCCGTCTCCGCACAGCCGTGAAGGCGATGGCGCGGTCGCTCACCGGATTGACCGCGGGCCGGAACAGCCGCTTCCGTCAGGCCCCTCCACCGGCTCGCCATCCGGAGGCAACCATGGGCGCAGTTCTCGGTGACGTACTGGGTCTCGCGGCGGCCGTCGCGGTCAGCCCGCTCCCGATCATCGCCGTCATCCTCATCCTCGCCACGCCCCGCGGGCGTCTCAACGGTGTGCTCTTCACCCTCGGCTGGATCCTGGGGCTGGCGGTGCTGGGCGCGGTGATGCTGGCGATCGCCTCCCCGGCCGAGGCCTCCGCCCACCAGCATCCGGCCACCTGGGTGGGAGCGCTCAAGCTCGCCCTGGGCCTGTTCCTCGTCCTCTTCGGCGCCCGGCAGTGGCACCGGCGCCCGAAGGACCCTTCGCAGGCCCGGCTGCCGAAGTGGATGAGCGCGCTCGACGGCCTCGCGCCCGTCAAGATCTTCGGGCTGGGGGTGGCCCTGGCCGCGCTCAACGCCAAGAACGCACCGCTGACCATCGCCGCCGGGGCGTCGATCGGGTCGGCCGGACTGCCGGTCGGGCAGCAGATCGCCTCCTTGGCCGTCTTCGTCCTGATCGCCACCCTCGGTCTGCTGGCCCCGGTGGGAGTCTTCCTGGTCGGGGGCGAGCGTGCCAGGGCCACGCTCGGCAACTGGAAGGAGTGGGCGGCCCGGAACAACGTCGCCGTGATGGCGGTCCTCTTCCTCGTCCTCGGGCTGAAGGTGCTCGGGGACGGCATCTCCGTCCTCACCTCCTGACCGGCCTTCTCACCGAGCCGGCGGGAGACGGCGCGTCCCTCCGCCGGGATACGGGACGGCCGGGACCGCCGGACCGGAACGCCGAGTCGGGGCCGCGAAGGGGCGCCGTACACCCGGCGTTCCACGAGTCGATGTCTCCGCGCGGCGCCGGCGTCCGCCGCCGGTGACCACATCAGGCCGACTATGCGGGACAGCCTCCGCGTGCACCGCGACCGCCCCTAGAGTCGGGCCAGTCGACGGGAAGGAAACGAGATGTCCCTTGACCTGACCGAGCTGACGTGTTTTGGCCGTGCGCTGGAGGAGGCGCGTTCGCTGCTGGAGGCCGACCGCAAGCGTCTGGAGCAGCGGTGCGAACGGACGTCGTACGCGGACGGCACGGCAGGCAGTCCCACGCAGACGCTCTACGGCGTCACGCTCCTGTCCGGGGCCATGTCCCAGGCGCTGACCCGGGTCGCCCTGGCCGCCGGCTACTCCACCCTCGGCATGGACCAGCGGGCCGAGCACGAACTAGTGACGGCACGGATGTACCCGGTCGGCTTCCCGTCCGGTGCGGATCGCATGGCACGTCCGCTCGGCGAGGCCACCGTGCAGGCGATGGAAATGGTCCGGGACCTCGGTTTCTTCGACGGAGAGATCTCCATCGCGATCGACGTGGCCCTCGCCGCCCCGCAGGCGACGTATCCCCCGGCCGACTGGGACGAGTACGAGCGGCAGCGACGCACCTGGACCGAATGAGCGGCCACCGGCCGGGCCGCGAGGCGCCCGCCGGGCATGCCGACCGCGGTCGGCCGAGGCCGGTCCTCACGACGACGTCCGGGTGGCACCGAGTGCCTCGGGCGGCGCGGAGCGGGGAGCGCGGCCGGGGCGGGTGTCTTCCTCCGTTTGCGGCGTGCCGCCCAGCGGGGTTCAGTGATTACGGACCCTCGTGAAAACGCCCCCCGGATCGCGGACCCGCGCCGCCCGGGAGCCGCCGTGCGATCCCGTCCGGGCGAGGCTCGGCCCCGGGGTACTCGATCCGGGAGGATCCCATGTCGCACCATCACCACAAGTCCAATGAGCAGGTCGAAGGAGACCCGGACACCGGTCACGGCCGCGGTATGCCGCGCCGGCCCGACGAGGCACGACTCGCCGAGCGCACCCGTAAGGACCAGCGGGATGTGAAGGAGGAGCGGGCCGAGACCGAGCGCGAGGAGGGCTGACGGTCGTCGTTCGTCCGCGCTCGTGCCTGCCCGCCGACGCCGCATAACGGCACCGGCGTGCCCGACGGGACGTCGTTCGCGCTTCCCTTCCCGTCCGAAGCGCCATTCCACCCATACGGGAGGTTCTCATGTCCTCGAAGAGACGCCGGAAGAAGAAGGCGCGCCGCAACCATCCGGCCAACCACGGCAGACGCCCCCAGTCCTGAGGGGGCGGTCCTGAGGGCCTGTCCGCACACGGAAGGCCGCGGGCGGTCCCTCCCGGCCGGCCCGGCCGGGAACGGGTCGGGATCCGCCTAGGGCCGCGACAGGCGACGTCCGCCCCGTCGCGACGCCCTGCACCCACTCTCGCCGCACCGGCCGAAAGCCCGAGTACGTCCGGTACGAGGGCTTCCGTCCGGCACGCCGAGAGCACGCACCGGACGCCGCTCCTTGACGGGCGGACGTCGCCTGCCGCGGCACTAGACCGCGCGCGGACCGTCCGCCGACAGCAGGTACAACTCCCGCGAGGTGCTGATCAGTTCCTGTTCCTCCTGCCGGGAGCCGACCATCGGCCGCGATCCGTTGAGCGGCATCTGGGCGGTCTCCGGGAGGAACCGCACCGTGATCAGACCGATGGCTCCGGCGAGCATCAGGTAGTAGGCCGGCGCCAGATCGTCGCCGGTGACGCTGACCAACGCCTCGGTGACCAGCGGGGTCGTACCGCCGAACGCGGACACGGCGACGTTGAAGCCGATGCCCATGGCGGCGTAGCGCACCGCCGTCGGGAACAGGGCGGGCAGAGTCGCGGCGCTGGGCGCGGCGAAGCACGCCAGCAGGGTGGCCAGGGTCAGCATCCCCGACAGCGGCAACCAGGTGCCCCCGCTCGTGAGCATCAGGAACGACGGGACCGCGAGGACGATCATGGCGGCCGCGCTCACCCCGTAGACGGGACGCCGGCCGACACGGTCGCTGAGCCGGCCGACGAACGTGATCAGCAGCACGATCCACAGCATGCCGACGAGGACCAGCAGGTCGGCGAAGGCGGCGGAGCGGTGCAGGTCCTCGGTCAGGTAGGTGGGCATGAACCCGGTCACCATGTAGTTGGTGACGTTGTACAGCAGCACGATGCCCATGCACAGCAGCAGCTCACGCCAGTGTCTGCCGATGATGTCCTTGAACTCGCCGCCCACCGAGGCCTGGGCGATGCTCTTCTCGTGCTCGTCCAGCTGCTGCCGGAAGGCCGGGGACTCCTCCAGCCTGAGCCGCATGTACAGGCCGATGGCGCCGAGCGGACCGGCGACCAGGAACGGCACGCGCCAGCCCCAGGAGAGCATCGCGGCGTCGCTCAGGGCCAGGTTCAGCACGGTGACCAGGGCGGAGCCGAGCGCGTAGCCGACGAAGGTACCGAAGTCGAGCCAGCTGGACAGGAAGCCGCGGCGGCGGTCCGGTGCGTACTCGGAGACGAACGTGGAGGCTCCGCCGTACTCGCCGCCGGTCGAGAAGCCCTGCACCATGCGGGCGATCAGGAGTAGCACCGGAGCCGCGACGCCGATCGTCGTGAAGCCGGGGATCAGACCGATGGAGAAGGTGCCGGCCGCCATCATGATCATGGTGGTGGCCAGTACCTTCTGCCGGCCGACCCGGTCCCCGAGCGGCCCGAAGACGAGCCCGCCGAGCGGCCGCACCACGAAGGCGGCGGCGAACGTCGCGAACGACGAGATCAGCTGGGCGGTCGGTGAGGCCGACGGGAAGAACACCTTGCCGACGACGGCGGCCAGATAGCTGTAGATGCCGAAGTCGAACCACTCCATGCAGTTGCCCAGGGCGGAGGCACCGACCGCGCGCCGCAGCAGGGGGCCTTCGACGACCTGGATGTCGTCCTCTCGGAAGGCCCCCTCGTTGCGGCGCAGCCGGCGGGTGAGTTCCTCCCGCACCTGTCGCGGCATCTCCACGACGGACTCCGGCAGCCTGGTGTTCCCGGGCGGGCCGGGGGACCCGTCGGACGTCGCATCGCTCACGTGGCAGCCAGCCCTTCGCCGTCGGCAGGATCACCCACCGCATCCTGTGCCGCCCCGCGACAGCGCGCGCGCCGGGGCGTCCGACCGGGCGTACGGTCCGACCCCGGCCACGGCGATCGGCACGCCACCGCGCTCCGGCTCTTGGCGGCGGAGGCCGAGCCGGCATGTGGAGCGCGGCTTCCCCGGCGCGGACGGGTCACGCGGGCACCGCGTTCGGTGGCGTGCGCGAGCGCGCGGGCGTTTCGGTCAGCCCTGTTTGGGCGCCGTGATGGGCATCAGGCGCAAGGTGAAGGAGTGGCCGGCCGGGTCGGTGTATCCGCGTTCCTCGTACGGCCCCGCCGGGTCCCTCGTCTCGATCGGTCGGCCTCCGAGGCCCACCACGCGGCGTTCGGCCGCGTCCAAGTCCTCGACCAGGAACACCAGATGGGACTGGAGGGAGTTCTCCGGGCGGGGCCAGCTGGGCGAGACGGCGTTCACGTCACGGCGGAAGGCCAGCCGTATGCCGTCGGCGCCACGGACCTCCACGAGGTTGGCCGAGGCGTCCGTCTGCTCGGCCTCCAGGAACTCCTTGTAGAACACGGCCAGTTTCTCGGGCTCGGCGCAGTCGAGGACCACGACGCCCGCCTTCACCACTGTCATGCTTCCTCCCGGGGGATGACCTGTTCTGCGGATATCCCCAGCCGCCCGATTCAGTCGGCGGACTGCCGCGCGGGCCCCGGCACCGACCACGCGGTCCCGCCTCCGCCACCGAGGATCCACCCGCCGCCGTCCGGAACAGGGCCGTGTCCGCCGCTGCCTCCGTCCGGTGCTCGGAGAACTTCGCGCAGGTCACATGGCCGGCCGACGTCAGGCACGTTCGGCAGGCCGGAAACGGTTCGAGCGAACCCGGGGCAGCACTTCCGGCTGCCGGCGTCCCCGGGGCCCGCCGGCAGCCGTGCCGCGTCGGCTCGGTGTGCGATACCGGGACCGGCGTGCCGTCTTCAGGTGACATCCCGCCGCGCGGAGCGGCACGTCATCCGGCCTCCGACCCCGTCCGCCGAGCCAGGCGGAACAGGACCCGGGCGTACACGAGGGTCGCCGCCGTGATGATCGTCGGGACGACCGCCAGCGCGAGTATGCCCGCCAGCTCGCGGCCGCCTTCGGCGGGTCCGGGGAACCCCCGGTCCTCGTCCAGCATGAACCGGTAACCGAACCACGCCCACAGCGCCAGCGACAGCACCATCCACCCGAGCGACCACTTCTCGATCCGGTGCCCGTCCTGACGGAGCCGCTCTGCGTCCGCAGTCATCTTTCCCCCTGCCTCACTGGTGATCAGCGGCCAGTGGATCACACCAGGTACGTGCCGACGAGCGCCGGTCCCTCACATGTCCGCAGCGCTGTCACCCTGCTCGCCGTCTCCCTGGCGCCCTCACCACCGCCACCGCCGGGGAAGACCGTCGCCACGTCGGCCGGATGCCATGACCGCCCGCCTTCCGCGCGTCGTGTCGCCGACGGCCCGGAGGCCGGGCCGCGGTCCCCGTGGCCTCGCATCGTCGTCAGCGGCGGTCGGGCCGCGCTCCGCCGGGCCGCCAGTCCGCAACCGGACCGTCACCGTGCTCGGCGGCACCGACGGTTCGACGTACTCCACGGTGGCCGGTTCCCGGGGCCACCGCTTCGACCCGGCCATGGGCAACACCGCCACGGTCTCCCCGCCGAGCGGTACGGATCTGCGTCACCTGCGGCCGTCGGTCGGCGCCGACACGGGCCGTCCTGCCGGGCAGTTCGGCGAGGTGGAGGCGTACCCCACGTCCTGACACCCCGACCCGGACGGGGCGGCACGGCGGAGCCGTCCCGGCGTGCCGGTGCCCGTACGGGGAGAACCCGGGCACCGGCGCCCCGGCGGGCACCGCTGTACCCGGCCGGCCCGCGTGTGACGGCCGTCGGCACCCGTGACCCCCTGTCCCCGCCCCCGCCCGGTCGTGCCAGGGGGAGCGCGAGTGGTGAGCGGATTCACCAAATGCGCCCCCGACGCGCCAGGTTGGCTGAAATCACGTACCCCGGCCGGAATCTTTGCTTCCCCCATCCGGAGACTGTCATGTGGTGCGGCAGGGGCGCGCGGGGTGTGACGGCGTGTCGGACGGTGCCGAAAGCGGCCCCTGTCGTATCGCCCATGCCGTCCGGGGCGGTGTCCGACAGGCGTCCGCCGCCGCGTCATCACCCCTGGTCAGGGCCGGGTTCGGCCGTCGGGCCGGAGTGCGGGCCGCGGCGCCGGGCCGGGGGTGCGCCGTGTCGCGCGGCGTCCCGGCCGGGACGCCGCGCGGATTTTTTCTCACGGACTCGGTTTGCGTGTGCGTCGCCGGGGCACCCGCGCGGGCGACGATCCGGCCGCGATCACGTCCGCGCGCACGGCCCGTCGGAGATTGCTCCACGGTGACGCAAAAACACCGCCGGAGTACTCTCCGTTCAACTTCAGGGGGTTGCTTACGTGTGACTCACCGTGAAGACTGTGGCCGAGATCCATCGAAACGAAGGTGTGACGGGGTGCGCATCATGCCATTCGTGGGGCGGCATGCTCTGCGATTGCGTATCGTCACATCGCGTTCCGAGCAGTCGGGGCCGTAGGTCCCGTTGTCCGTATACGAACCGGGAGGGTCCCGCGCCGTCGCCGCGCGGGAGGTTTCGCCAAGGGGGATGGACTATGTCGGGTTGGTGCGCCGTACGACCGGGCTCCCCGCGGGGCCGTGGCCGGCCGCGCGGCCGCCGCGTCCTGCGCCGTATGTGCTGACGGTTCCCGGTCCATCCCGGCAGCGGTCCGACGGCATCCGACCGTTCCGCCGCTCCATGGCAAGTCATCGGCACGCCACACGGGTCACGCGGCGCTCTCGTCCGGACGGCCGAGCGGTGGTGCCCGGGGCCTTCCCCGGCCGGCCCGTGCCGGTTCGCGCCATTCCCCGTGCGTGTGGCTCCTCCGTGCCCGCACGTGCTAGCAAGGAGACAAGGTGATCAGCAGGCAACCGACGGCCGGCCGGCTCCTCCTGGAGGAGTTACCCGACCGCTGGCGAGGTCTACGCGAGGCCGGTCCGGTACGGCACGACGAGGCGCAGGGCGTCTGGCAGGTGCTCGACCACGAGAACGTCTCCGCCGTGCTCGCCGATCCGGCGACGTACTCCTCGGACCTCTCCGCTCTGAGCCCCACCCAGCCCGACTTCGAGACCTTCACCCAGGGCAACTTCGTCGGCATGGACCCTCCGGAGCACCGCAAGCTCCGCACGCTGGTCAGCCAGGCGTTCACCCCCCGGGTCGTGCACGGGCTGGAACCGCGTATCGAGGCCGTCTGCGCGCGGCTGCTGGACGAGGTCGCCGACCGCGACCGGTTCGACCTGGTCGACGCGCTGGCCTATCCGCTGCCGATCATCGTGATCGCCGAACTGCTCGGCATCCCCGCCGAGGAACACCGGCTCTTCCAGGAGTGGGCGAGCGTCCTGTTCGGCGGCGACCAGCTCGGCGAGGCGCCGGACATGGCCGATCTGGAACGGGCGCTGGAAGCCATCGCCCCGACCGTGCGCGAGATGAACGGCTACATGCTGGACCACATACGCGCCCGCCGCGCCGCCCCCGGTGACGACCTGACCAGCAGACTCATCGCCGCCGAGGTGGACGGAGTGCGGCTGCGGGACCAGGAGATGGTCGGCTTCGTGGCGCTGCTGCTGGTCGCCGGGCACATCACCACCACCGCGCTGCTCGGCAACGCCGTCGTCACCTTCGACCGGTACCCCGAGACGGACGCGGCACTGCGCGCCGATCCGGGGCGCGTCCCCTCCGCCGTCGAGGAGGTGCTGCGCTGGCTGCCCCCTTTCCCCGAACTGGGCCGCCGGGTGACCAGGCCGGTCGTCCTCGGCGGTCACGAGATCCCCGCCGACACCCTGCTGATGGCACATCTGGGCGCCGCCAACCGGGACCCCGCCCGCTTCGAGGCGCCCGACGTCTTCGACGTGACCCGCTCACCCAATCCCCATCTGACCTTCGGGCACGGCATCCACTTCTGCTTCGGCGCGCCCTTGGCCCGCCTGGAGGCGCGCATCGCCCTGCACATGTTGCATGAACGATTCCGCACCCTGGTGATCCCGTCCCACGAGGCCATCGTCCACCAGAACCCCGCCGTTCTCATCGGCGTGCGGCATCTGCCCGTCGAGGTCGGCAGAGCCTAGGCCCGGCGCACCGAGCGCCCCGGCCGGCCCCGTACCGCTCACACCCCCGGGCCGGACCGGAACACCCGCACATGAGACCCATCCAACGGGAGTCCCCTTCTCATGCCCTACACCATCCCCACCGCTCCGCCCGCCTCCCGGGAACCCTCGCTGTTACGCCGGGAACTGCGGGACCGCCTCGACGCGCTCGCCCGGACCCACCGGGTACCCGGCGCCCAACTGGTCCTCGACACCGGCACGGACGTCATATCCGTGCACACCGGCACGGCCGACGTCCTCGCCGGCACCCCCGTCACCGGGGAGACCGCGGTCCCCCTGGGCTCGCTCACCAAGCCCTTCACCGCGGCCCTCGTCATGCTGCTGGCCGACGACGGCGACGTGGACCTCGACGAGCCCGCCGCCGAGCACCTCAGGGAGCTGGGCGCCGTACCCGAGGTGACCGTCCGCCAACTGCTCAGCCACACCGGCGGCCTGCCCACCGGGCCGGACTCCGACACCGCCGCGGCGACCACCGCGGCCCGCTATCTCACATCGGTGTGCACCGCCCGTGACCTGCTCTTCCCGCCGGGCACCGACTTCTCCTACTCCAACGCCGGCTACGTCGCCGCCGGACGGCTGGTGGAGACCGTCACCGGAATGCCGTGGGCCGAGGCGGTCCGGTCGCTGCTGCTCGAACCGCTCGGTGTCGCAACGGCGTTCCTCGGTGACACCGCGCCCACCCGGCCCGTGGCCTCGGGACACGCGGTCAACACCGCCACCGGACAGGCCCTCGCCACCCGGCAGAACCTGGCCCCGCTGGAGGCGCCGGCCGGCGCGCTGCTCGCGAGTGCCGCGGACCTGGCCGCGTTCGGCAACGCGCTGATCGGCCGCTGCGACCTGCTGCCGCCCGCCGTGGCCAAGGACATGCGCCGTCCCGAGCCCGCCGCCCGCCCCGGCACCCTGGCCGACGGCTGGAGCCCCGGACTCGCCCTGTACCAGCGGGGCGAGCGCGCGTGGTTCGGCCACGACGGCAACGCCCAGGGCACGTCCTGCCACCTGCGTACCGACCCGGAGAGCGGTGTGGTGGTCGCCTTCACGGGCAACGCCGGCGGCGCGACCGCGCTGTGGCGCGACCTCAGCGGGGAACTCGCCCGGCTGACCGGCATCCGGGTGCCCGCCGGCGGACACCCCGTGGACGGGGGCCGCCGCGGCGCCCTGCCCGACTGCGCGGGCACGTACCGCAACGGCAGCACGACCTACCACGTCACGGCCGGTGCGGACGGCGAGCCCGCCCTGTCCGTGGACGGCGACCTGGCGCTCCCGCTGGTCTGCTACGCCGACCTGTCGTGCGACCTGCGCGATCCGGCCACCGGGACCCTGGAGCCCGGCGGCCGGTTCCACCGCGACCCGGCCACCGGGAGGATCGACCGAATACAGATATCCGGCCGCACGGCGCGCCGCACCGACGACGGCTGACCGCCGGGACCGCCGGGCAGGCCGGACCGCGTGCCGCTCCCGGCCCGCCGGTCCGGCCCCGGTCCCGGTCGTGGACCGGTCGGGGTCCGGCCGGATCCCGTCGCCCCTACCGCCCGGTCCCGCCCCGGAACCCGGTCCCGCCCTCCCGGAGCGCCCCCTGGTACCCGGCACGCCCGGCCTCGCGCTCCCGGCCCGCCCGCGCGGACCCGGCCGTCCGCAGGACGCCCACCGCGCGGGAGCCGTCAGCGCCCCGCTCCTCCCACCGGTCGTCACATCCCGGTACCGGTCGCCCCGGCCGGCACCGGCAGCCCGCTCGTCCAGCACCGTCGACACACCCGGTGTGCCCCCGCTTCGGCGCGCCGCCCCCGAGGTGGGCCCGGGTCACCCCCACGGCCCGCGCCGCATCGTCCCGCTCTCCAAAGGACTACACCCATGACGGACCCGCACGACAAGCCCGCATCGGCGCCCTCCCTGCCGCACCCCGCCCCCACCGGCGCGGCGGAGAGCGGCACGAGAGGGGCGCATCCGATGCTCGGCGCGCTGTTCGCCGCCTGGGTGGCCCGCACCCCGGACGCACCGGCCCTCACGGACGGCCGGCGGACCTGGACCTATCGCCAACTGGCCGAGCGGGCAGATCGGTTGGCCGCGCACCTGATACGCCGGGGGGCCGGGCCCGACCGGGTGGTCGCCCTGGTCCTGCCGCGCTCCATGGAGCTGATCGCCGCCGAACTGGCCGTCGCCCGAGCCGGTGCCGCCTTCCTGCCCGTGGACCCCGCCTACCCGGCCGAGCGCCGGACGATGATGCTCGCCGACGCCGCACCCGCCGTCACCCTCGACGACGCCGGCCGGGTCGGCGAACTGCTCGGCGCCGGCGACGGCGCGGAGCCCGCGGGGGAGGGCGACGGCAGGGCGGCCGCCGGGGACCCGGCCGGTGCCGACAGCGCGGCGTACGTCATCTACACCTCCGGTTCCACCGGCACCCCCAAGGGCGTGACGGTCACCCACCGCGGCATCGGCGGCTTCGTCGCCGCCGCGGCCGAGCGCTACGCCGTGGGTCCAGGCGACCGCGTCCTGCAGTTCTCCTCGCCGAGCTTCGACGCCTCCGTCCTGGAACTGTTCATCTCGGTGCTGTCCGGTGCCACCCTCGTCGTACCGTCGCACGGCCCCTGGCTGGGCGACGAACTCGCCGGCGTCCTGGAAGAGCACCGCATCACCCACGCCCTCGTCCCGCCGGCCGCGCTCGCCACCCTGCCCGGCCCCGAGACGGGTGCCGGACGTCACCTGCGCACGCTGATCGTGGGCGCCGAAGCCTGCCCCGCCGGGCTCGTCGACACCTGGGCGCCCGGCCGCCGCATGATCAACTCCTACGGTCCGACCGAGGCCACCATCGTCGCCACCTGGACCGGACCGCTCACCGCCGGCCAGGGCACTCCGGCGATCGGCGACGCCCTGCCGCACACCCGGGCGTACGTGCTCGACGCCGCGATGCGGCCCGTACCGCCCGGCAGGGACGGCGAGTTGTTCGTGGGCGGTGACGCGGTGGCCCGCGGCTACCTCGGCCGGCCGGGCCTGACCGCCACCCGGTTCGTCCCCGACCCCTTCGGACCGGCGGGGGCCCGCCTGTACCGCACCGGCGACCGGGCGCGCCAACGGCCAGACGGTGAACTGGAGTTCCTGGGCCGGGTGGACCGGCAGGTGAAGGTGCGCGGCTTCCGGATCGAGCCGGGTGAGATCGAGGCCGCCCTGCGCCGGTCCGGCGCCGTCGGCGAGGCCGTGGTCGTCGTACGCGAGGACGAGCCGGGACACCAGCGCCTGGTCGGCTACGTCACCCCGGCGGGACGGCGGCCCGCCGGCGCCCCCGGCCCGGCCGCCTCCCCGTCCCGGCCCGAGCGCCCCCTGGATCCCGCGGCCCTGCGCGCCGCCGTGGCCGCGCTGCTGCCCGCCCACATGGTGCCGGCCGCGGTCGTGGTGCTGGACCGGATGCCGCTCACCCCGCAGAACAAGATCGACCGACGGGCCCTGCCCGCCCCGGAGCGCACGGCCGCGGTCGGCCACCTGGCGCCGCGCACGGACGGGGAGCGGGCGCTCGCGGCGATCTGGGCGGACGTCCTCGGCGTCGCCGAGGTCGGCGTGACGGACGACTTCTTCGACCTCGGCGGCGAATCCATCCTCGCCGCCCGTGCCCTGTCCCGGATCCGGGACGAACTGGGTGTCCGGCTGACGACGCGGGACGTCTTCTCGGCGCGGACCGTCGCCGCTCTCGCCCCGCTCCTCGGCGACCCGTCGGCCGCCGCGCCCGCCGAGCCCATCCCCCCGGTCCCGCACGAGGACGGCCTGCCGCTGTCCAGCGCGCAACGGCGGCTGTGGTACCTGGACGAACTCAGCGCGGGCGGCACCGAGTACAACACCGGCGTCTGCCTGCGGCTGCGCGGCGCCCTGGACCCGGACGCACTGCGCCGGTCCCTGCACCGCCTCGCCGTCCGGCACGCCGCCCTGCGCACCACGTTCGCCACGGCGGACGGACAGGGCCTCCAGCGGATCGCGGCGGAGCCGGACCTCCCGCTGCGCACGGCCGACGTCGGGGACCTGCCCGCGGCGCGGCGCCCCGAAGCCGCCGAGAAACTGCTCACCGAGGAACTGGGCCGGCCCCACGACCTGGCCGCCGGGCCGCTCACCCGGGCCCTGCTGGTGCGGCTCGCCGACGAGGACCACCTGCTGCTCCTCGCCCAGCACCACATCGTCACCGACGGCTGGTCGGTGGGCGTCCTGACCCGCGAACTCGCCGCCCTGTACCACGCCGAGACCACCGGCGAGCCGGACGGCCTCCCGCGACCGGGCGTGCAGTACCCGGACTTCGCGGTGTGGGAACGGCGGCAGCGGGCCTCCGGCGCGGACGCCGCCGACCTCGCCTACTGGAAGCGGCACCTGGCCGGCCTCCAGCACCTGGAGCTGCCCGTCGACCGCCCGCGTCCGGCGGTGCGCACCACCGCCGGAGCCGCCCACCGGCACACGCTGCCCGCCGCACTGGTGACCCGGCTGCGGCAGCTGGCGACGGGACGCGGCACCACGGTGTTCACCCTGTACGCGGGCGCCGCCGCGCTGCTGTTCGC
The DNA here is from genome assembly GCF_000980885.2 of Streptomyces malaysiense. GTDB lineage: Bacteria > Actinomycetota > Actinomycetes > Streptomycetales > Streptomycetaceae > Streptomyces > Streptomyces malaysiense. The sequence continues at coordinate 280,537 of NZ_LBDA02000012.1, forward strand.
CCGCTACTCGGGCCAGCGGGACATCGCGTTCGGCACCGTCACCACCGGGCGCGGCCGGCGCGACCTGGATGACGTGGCGGGCTTCTTCGCCAACACGGTCGTGCTGCGCGGCGAGGTGGACGAACGGGCGAGTGTCGACCGGTTCGTGGAGACCATGCGGACGACGCTGCTGGACGCCTTCGCCCACGACGGGGTGCCGTTCGACCGGGTCGTGGAGGAACTGGCCCCGCGCCGCGACCCCAGCCGCACCCCGCTGGTGCAGGTGCTCGTCGTGCAGCAGACCGCCCTCCCGGTCCCGCCGCGCGCCGGCGCGCTGCACCTCGCGGAGCACCCGCTGCCCCGCCCGGCCGCGCGCTTCGACCTGGTCCTGGAGTTCACGCCGGACGCCGACGGCGGCTGCGCACTGACCGCCGAGTTCAACACCGACCTGTTCGAGGCGGCGACCGTGGCCCGCCTCACCGCACACCTGCACCGTCTGCTGGAGGGCATGGCCGACGGGCCGGGCCGTCCGCTGGCCGAGCTGCCCATGCTCTCGGCCGAGGAGCAGCGCACGCTGGTGGACACCTGGAACCCGCCCGCCCGCCGCTCCGCCGGCACCGGGGGCGGCACGCTGCCCGAGCTGTTCCACGCGCAGGCGGCCCGCACCCCGGACCGTACCGCCGTCGTCCGCGGCCCGGCCCGGCTCGACTACGCCGAGGTCGCCCGGCGCGCCAACCGGCTGGCCCGGCTGCTCGTCGCGCGTGGCGCGGGACCCGAGACCCTGGTCGCGCTCTGCCTGCCGCGCTCCGCCGACCTCGTGCCCGTGCTGTGGGCCGTGCTCACCGCGGGCGCCGCGTACCTCCCCGTCGACCCCGGCTACCCGGTCGAGCGCGTCCGGCTGATGCTCGGCGACGCCCGGCCCGCCCTCGTCGTCGCCACCCGCGAGACCGCCGCCGCCCTGCCCGACGACTGCGCGCCGCTGCTGCTGGACGAGTGTGACGACACCGCCTGGGCCGACACCGGACTCACCGACGCCGACCGGCTCCGGCCGCTGCTGCCGGACCATCCCGCGTACGTCATCTACACCTCGGGTTCCACCGGCCGGCCCAAGGGCGTGGCGGTGACCCACCGCAGCGTCGCCGCCCTGGCCGCGTGGGCGGGCGAACGGTTCGAGGGCACCGGACTCGGCCATGTGATCGCCGCCACCTCCCTCAACTTCGACGTCTCGGTCTTCGAGCTGCTGTGCCCCCTGACGGCCGGCGGCACGGTCGAGGTGGTCACCGATCTGCCGGCCCTCGCCGACGGCTCGGGACCCCGCAGCGCCGGGCTGCTCAGCGGCGTGCCCTCCGTCGTCTCCCGCCTGATCGCGGACGGTACCGCGCCGCTGACCGCGGACACCGTCGTACTGGCCGGCGAGGCCCTGCCCGCGCAGACCGCCCACGAGCTGCGCGCCGCCATGCCCGCGGCCCGCATCGCCAACATCTACGGCCCCACCGAGGCCACCGTGTACGCCACCGCCTGGTTCGCAGGCGACCGGCTGCCGGAGCAGGCCCCGCCCATCGGCGAGCCGGTCGCGCTCACCCGTACCTACGTCCTGGACGGCCGTCTGCGGCCCCAGCCGGTCGGCGTCACCGGGGAGCTGTACCTCGGCGGCGGCGGCCTCGCCCGCGGCTACCTGGGCCGTCCCGGACTGACCGCCGCCCGGTTCGTCGCCGACCCGTTCGGCGCGCCGGGGGAGCGGATGTACCGCACCGGCGACCTGGTACGCCGCGCCGCCGACGGCCGGCTGGAGTACGTGGGCCGGATCGACCAGCAGGTCAAGGTGCGCGGCTTCCGGATCGAACTGGGCGAGGTGGAGGAGGCGCTGCGCGGCTGCGCGGGGGTCGCCGAGGCGGCGGCCGGCACCGTCACCGGCGACGGCGAGGACCACCGGCGCCTGGTCGGCTACGTCGTCCCGGCCGCCGGGGAGCGGGTGGAGCCGGACACCGTACGCCGGGAACTCGGCCGCACCCTGCCCGACTACATGGTCCCGTCGACGGTCGTCGTCCTGGACGGCCTGCCGCTCAGCCCGAACGGCAAGGTCGACCGCGGCCGGCTCCCCGACCCGGGCCCCGCCGCGCGCGTCGTCCGGCACGTCGCGCCCCGCACCCCCACCGAACGCACGCTCGCCGCGATCTGGGCGCAGGTGCTGCGCACGGAACGCATCGGTGTCGACGACAACTTCTTCGAACTCGGCGGCGACTCGATCCTCAGCATCCAGGTCGTGGCCCGCGCCCGGCAGGACGGCCTGCCGCTGACCTCACGGGACGTCTACCAGCACCAGACGGTCGCTGCCCTGGCCCGCTGCGCGGACGCCGCCGGCCGGCTCCGCGAGGCCGCCCCGGCACCCGAGGAGGCCACCGGCACGGCCCCGCTGACGCCGATCCAGCACTGGCTGTTCGGCGCCGCGGTACGGGACGCCGGGCACTTCTCCCAGGCGCTGTCCCTGCAGATGCCCGACGACCTGGAGCCGGCCGCGCTGGAGGACGCCCTGAACGACCTCGTCGGGCACCACGACGCCCTGCGCTCCCGGTTCGCCGCCACCGGCGGTCCGGCGCGCGAGGCCGTCTGGTTCATCGACGAGCGGATGCCCCGGATCCGGCTGGCCCGGCACACCGGCCCGGACACGGACACCCCCCACTTCGGGCCGTTCGACCTCGCCCGGGGACCGCTGCTGCGCGCCGTGCTGCACGACAGCGGACCCGGCCGGCCCGCCGTGCTGCACCTCGCGGTCCACCACCTGGTGGTCGACGGCGTGTCCTGGCGCGTGCTGCTGGAGGACCTCGACCGTGCCTACCGGGCCCGCCGCACCGGCGCCGACGGCGCGGCGGCGCTGCCCGCGAAGTCCTCGCCGCTGCGGCAGTGGGCCCGCAGGCTGGCCGCCCACGCGGCGGACGGCGGCTTCGACGACGAGCGCGCGTACTGGGCCCGAGCGGTCCCGGACACCGCGGCGGCGGTACCGGACGGGCCGGAGCACGGCGTCAACACGTACGCCTCGCAGCGCGCGGTCACCGTACGACTGGGCCCCGAGGACACCTCGGTCCTGCTGCACACCCTGCCGGAGACCTACCGCACCCAGGTCAACGACGTCCTGCTCGGCGCCCTCGGCCGGGCCCTGTGCGCGTGGAGCGGCCGGGACCGGGTGGTGGTCGACGTCGAGGGACACGGCCGCGAGGAACTCTTCCCCGAGCTGGACATCAGCCGCACCGTCGGCTGGTTCACCACCCGGTACCCGGTCGCCCTCGCCGATCACGGGGAGGACGACTGGGACGCCGTACTGAAGCGCGTCAAGGAGCAGCTGCGCGCGATACCCCGGCACGGCCTGGGCCATGACGCGCTGCGCCACCTGACCGGACCAGGCGGGGAACCCGGCACGCCGGACGCGCGGATCAGCTTCAACTACCTGGGCCGGATGGGGGTGTCGGCCGCACCCGACGGACTGTACCGGGGCACCGTCCGGCCGCTGGAGCTGGACGCCGACCCGGCGGCCGAGCGCCCGCACGTCCTGGAGGTCGTCGGCCGGCTCGTCGACGAACAGCTGGAGTTCACCTGGTTCTACTCGGACCGGCTGCACGCCGAGGACACGGTCGGGGAGCTGGCCGGAGGATTCACCGACGCGCTCGCGGACCTGGCCCGGTTCGCCGCCCGGCCCGGGGCCGCCGGGCGCACCCCGTCCGACTTCCCGCTGGCCCGGCTCGACCAGGACGCCGTGGACCGCCTCACCGGCACGGACCCGGCGGCCGTCGCGGACGTCCTGCCGCTCACCCCGACCCAGGCGGGCATGCTCTTCCACGGCCTGTCCCAGGACGACCGGGGCGTCTACTTCCAGCAGCTGACGTTCGTCCTGGACGGCGTGCCCGACCCGCGGGTCCTCGCCGCCGCCTGGCAGCGGGTGACCGACCGCGCCGAGGTGCTGCGCGGGCGGGTCGTCTGGCAGGACGTGCCCGAGCCGCTGCTCGTGGTGCGGCGGCACGCGGCCGTACCGGTCACCCAGCTGGACTGGCGGGACCTGACGGAGGAGGAGCGGCGCACCCGGCTGGACGACGTCCTGGCCCACGACCGCGCCGAGGGCATCGACCTCGGGCGGGCCCCGCTCCAGCGGCTGCTGCTCGCCCGGGTCTCCGACACCGCGGTGCGCGTGGTCTGGTCCTTCCACCACCTGCTGCTCGACGGCTGGAGCCTGTTCCAGGTCCTCTCCGACGCCTTCGCCCTGCTCGGCGGCGACGGTCCGGACGCCCTCCCGGACCGCCCGCCGTACCGGGACTACGTCGCCTGGCTGCGCGGACGCGACACCGCGGAGGCCGAACGGCACTGGCGGCACCGGCTGGCCGGCCTGACCGAGGCCACCCCGTTGCCGTACGACCGCGAGCCGCGCGAGAGCCACCGAGCCGAGTCCACCCACGCCGTGCGGGTCACCCTGCCCGGCACCGCCGGGCGGGCACTGGAGGAGCTGGCGCGGACCTCCGGCCTGACCCTCAACACCCTGGTGCAGGGCGCCTGGGCGCTGCTGCTGGCCCGGCAGTCCGGCCGGGACGAGGTGGTGTTCGGCACCACCGTGTCCGGCCGGCCGCCCGAGCTGCCCGGCGCGGACGCCATGACCGGCCTGTTCATCACCACCCTGCCGACCCGGGCCGCCGTCCCCGGCCACGGAACCCTCCTCGACTGGCTGCGCGCTCTCCAGCAGGACCAGAGCGAGGACCGGCGGTTCGACCACGTACCGCTCACCCGGCTGCGCGCCCTCACCGGACTCCCGGAACGCGTCGGCCTGTTCGACAGCATCGTCGTCTTCGAGAACTACCCGGTGGACGACGACCTCGCCGCCGCCCACGGACTGCGCCTGAGCGGACTGGAGGGGATCGAGACCACCAACTACCCCCTGAGCCTGACCGCCTACCCGGGGGAGGAGCTGACCCTGCGCCTGGGCTACGACCCCGACCTGTTCGACGCGGGGACCGCCGAGCGGCTGGCCGAATACCTGACCGTGCTGCTCGCCGGGATGCCCGACGGCATCCACCGCCCGCCCGCCCGGCTCCCGCTGCTCGCACCGGAGCGCCGCGAACAGGTGCTGCGCGCCTGGAACGACACCGCCACCGGCCTGCCCGCCGCCACCGTCGCGGACCTCTTCGCCGCGCAGGTGCGCCGTACCCCCGACGCCGTGGCCCTGGAAGCCCCTGACGAGCACCTGACCTACGGTGAACTCGACGCCCGCGCCGCCCGGCTTGCGGCCCGGCTGACCGGCCTCGGGGTAGGGCCGGAACGCCCGGTCGGGGTGCTGATGGACCGTTCCGTGGCACTGGTCGTCACCCAGCTGGCCCTCGTCCGCACGGGCGGGGTGTACGTGCCGCTGGACGGCCGGGCGCCGGCCGGACGGCTGCGCCGGATGCTGGCCGAGGCCGGCGCCGGACTGCTGCTCACCGACTCCGCCTGGGAGGAGACGGCCCGTCGGGTGCTGCCGGGCGACGGCGTGCTGCGCGCCGACGGGGCCCCGGAGACGGACGGCCCCGCACCCGCCCGCTCCGCGTCTCCCGTCCCCGCACCCGCCGTCCACGTGGCTCCCGTCCACCCCGACAACGTGCAGTACCTGATGTTCACCTCGGGCTCCACCGGCACCCCCAAGGGCGTCGCGGTGCGCCAGCGGGACGTCGCCGCCCTCGCCCGGGACCGCGCCTTCGCCGGGCACGACCGGGTCCTCGTGCACTCGCCGCACGCCTTCGACGCCGCCACCTACGAGGTGTGGGTGCCGCTGCTGCGCGGCGGCACGGCCGTGCTCGCCCCGCCCGCCGACCTGGACGCCGCGCAGGTGCGCAGGGCCGTCACGGAACAGCGGGTGAGCTGCCTGTGGCTCACCGCGGGGCTGTTCAGACTCCTCGCCCAGCAGGATCCCGGCTGCCTGCGCGGCGCGCGCGAGGTGTGGACGGGCGGCGAGGCGGTACCGGGCGCGGTCGTGCGCCGGGTGTTGGACGCCTGCCCCGGGCTGACCGTCGTGGACGGCTACGGCCCCACCGAGACGACCACATTCGCCACCCGCCGCGCCTTCCGCTCCGGCGACCCGCTGCCCGCCGTACTGCCCATCGGCCGCCCGCTGGACGACACCCGCGTGCACGTCCTGGACGCCGCCCTCCAGCCGCAGCCGCCGGGCATCCCCGGTGAGCTGTACATCGCGGGAGCCGGCCTGGCCCGGGGCTACGCGGGCCGGCCCGGGGCGACCGCCGCCCGCTATCTCGCCGACCCCTTCGGCCCGCCCGGGACCCGGATGTACCGCACCGGCGACATCGTGCGCTGGAGCGCCGACGGCGAGCTGCACTTCGTCGGCCGCGCGGACGACCAGATCAAGATCCGCGGCTTCCGCGTCGAACCCGCCGAGATCGAGGCCCGCCTCACCGCCCACCCCGCCGTCGCCGAGGCCGTCGTATCCCTCTACCAGGACGCCGGACGCAAGCGGCTGGCCGCCCACCTCGTCCCGGCCGCCGGCGCCGCGCTGCCGGCCGCCGCCGAACTGCGGGCCCACCTCGCGGACGGCCTGCCCGACTACATGCTCCCCGCCGCCTTCGTCACCGTGTCCGAGCTCCCGCTGACCGTCAACGGCAAGGTCGACCGGCGCCGGCTGCCCGCACCCGACTGGTCGGCCGGCGGCGAGCGGGCCCACCGCGCCCCGGGCACCGAGGCCGAGCGGCTGCTCGCCGGGATCTGGGCGGAGCTGCTGGGCGTGGAACGGGTCGGCGTCGACGACAACTTCTTCATGCTGGGCGGCGACTCGATCCTCAGCATCCAGGTCGTCTCCCGTGCCCGTGCCGCGGGACTCACGCTCACCCCGCGCGACCTCTTCCGGCACCCCACGGTGGCCGAACTGGCCGCCGCGGGCGGCTCCGCCGCGCCCGCCGTCGCCGGCACCGCACCGGTCAGCGGGGCGGCGGACCTCACCCCGATCCAGCACTGGTTCCTCGACCCCCGGCCGGCCCACGCAGACTTCTTCGACCAGTCCGTCGTCGTCGAGGCGGCCGGCCCGGTGGACGAGGACGCGCTGCGCCGCGCCCTCACCGCCCTGTGGACCCGGCACGACGCCCTGCGCGCCCGGTTCACCGCCGACGCCGACGGCACCTGGCGACAGGACGTCCCCGCCGCCGGTGCCCCGGCACCCGAACTGCTCCAGGTCCACGAGCCGCGCGCCGAGGAGCTGGTCACGGCTGCCGCCCACGCCGGACTCCGGCTGGAGAGCGGACCGCTGTTCACCGCCCGCCTGTTCACCGGCGACGGCACCCGGCCCGCCCGGCTGCTGCTGGTCGCCCACCACCTGGTGGTCGACGGCGTCTCCTGGCGCATCCTGCTGGAGGACCTGGAGACCGCCTACCGGCAGGCCGTGGCCGGACAGCCCCCGCGACTGCCCGCCCGCACCACCTCCGTGCACGCGTGGGTCCGCCGGCTGCGCGACCACGCCGGCACCTTCGCCGCCCGGCTCGACCACTGGGAGCGGACCGCCCGGCACTGCGCCGGCCCGCTGCCCGTGGACGGCACCGGCGGCAACACCATGGCCGACGTCAGGGAGGTGACGGTCCGGCTGGACCGCGACCGCACCGACGCCCTGCTGCGCCGCGTCCCCGGGGTCTACCGCACCCGCGTCGACGACGTCCTGCTCACCGCGCTGGGCCGGGTCCTCGCCGACTGGACCGGGCACGGCACCGTCGCCGTCGGACTGGAGGGCCACGGCCGCGAGGACCAGCTGTTCGAGGACGTCGACCTGTCCCGCACCGTCGGCTGGTTCACCTCCCTGTACCCGGTCGCCCTGACCGTCCCGGCCGGCGACTGGGGCACCGCCCTGAAGGCCGTCAAGGAGCAGCTGCGAGCCGTACCCGACCGGGGACTCGGTTACGGCGTCCTGCGCCACCTCGTCCGCGACGCCCGGCTCACCGACGCGCCCGCGCCCGCCATCAGCTTCAACTACCTGGGCCGCTTCGACTGGTCCGGGCCCGGCGGCACCCTGGTCGGGGCGGTGCCCGGCGGCCTGGGCGGCGCTGAGGCGCCCGGCAGCGAACGCCCGCACCTGCTGGACGTGGTGGCCCGGGTCGAGGACGACCGGCTGGAGATCACCTGGTACTACAGCGCCGGACGGCACCACGAGGAGACCGTCACCGGGCTCGCCGAGGGCGTGCTGCGGGCGCTGGGCGACATCGTCGCGCACTGCGGCCGCCCGGAGGCGGGCGGCCGCACCCCCTCGGACTTCCCGCTGGCCCGCCTGGACCAGGCCGCCGTCGACCACGTCGCCGGCACCGGCCGGGACGTCGCGGACGTCTACCCGCTCACCCCGATGCAGGCCGGCATGCTCTTCCACAGCCTGCTCGACCCGGCCGGCCGCACCTACGTCAACCAGGTGCAGCTGGTGCTCGACGGGGTCACCGACCCCCGGCTGCTCGCCGAGGCGTGGCAGCACACCGCGGACGCCAACCCGGTCCTGCGCACCCACCTGGTGTGGCGGGAGACCCCGGAACCGCTCCAGGTAGTACGGCACCGCGCCGTCGTGCCCGTCACCCACCACGACTGGTCCGGCCGGCCCGCGGACGGCCGCGCGGACGACCTGGACCGGCTGCTCGCCGAGGACCGGGAGCTGGGCATCGACCTGGACACCGCGCCGCTGATGCGGCTGACCCTGATCCGGCTGACGCCGCGGCGGGTCCGCCTGGTGTGGACGTTCCACCACGTCCTGCTCGACGGCTGGAGCGCGGCCCAGGTCTTCGACGAGGTGTGCGAGCGGTACGCCGCCCTTTCCTCGGGGCAGCGACCGCGGCTGCCCGAACGCAGGCCGTTCGCCGAGTACCTGCGCTGGCTCGCCGGACAGGACACCGGACGTGCCGAACGGCACTGGCGGTCCGCCCTCGCCGGCTTCCGGGCCCCCACCGAACTGCCCCGGGACCGGCGGCCCGCCGAGGCCCACCGCGCCTCCTCCTGCGGGACGGTGCGGATGACCCTCGGCCCCGACGTCTCGGCACGGCTGCGCGAGACCGCCCAGCGCTCCGGCCTCACCCTGAACACCGTCCTCCAGGGCGCCTGGGCGCTGCTGCTGTCCCGCTACGGCGGCGGCGACGACGTGGTGTTCGGCACGACCGTGTCCGGCCGGCCCGCCGACCTGCCCGGCGTCACCTCCATGGTGGGCCTGTTCATCAACACCCTGCCCACCCGGGCCCGCGTCGACGGGGAACGCCCGCTGCTGGACTGGCTGCGCGAGCTCCAGGCAGCCCAGTCCGAGGCCCGCCGTCACGACTTCGTCTCGCTCGCCCAGCTGCAGTCCTGGAGCGAGGTGCCCGGCGGCACCGGCCTGTTCGACTCCATCGTGGTCTTCGAGAACTACCCGTTCGACGAGAGCGCGCTGGCCCGCCACGGCCTGGCCATGGAACAGGAACGGGACCTGGAACCGACGAGCTACCCGCTCAGCGTGGTCGTCGCGCCCGGCGACACCCTGGCCGTGAACCTGGACTACGACCCGGACGCCTTCGACGCCGCGACCGTACGGGCGCTCGGCGAGAGCCTGCGCACCCTGCTGACCGGCATGGCCGACGACCCCGGCCGCACCCTCGCCGAACTGCCCCTGGTCGAACCGGCCGGGGAGCGGGCCCTGGTGGACCGCCTGGGCGGACCCGTGACGCCGCTCCCGCACGGCACCCTGCCCGAGGCGTTCCGGCGGCAGGCCGAGCGCACCCCGCACGCCGTGGCCGTCCGCCACGGCGACCGGAGCCTCACCTACGCCGGACTCGACGCCCGCGCCAACCGGCTGGCCCGGCGGCTCATCGCCGCCGGCGCCGGGCCCGAGCGCTTCGTCGCCCTGTGCCTGCCCCGCACCGCCGACCTGGTCGTGGCGCTCCTCGCGGTGCTCAAGAGCGGTGCCGGATACCTGCCGGTCGACCCCCAGTACCCGGCCGAGCGCGTCGCGTTCCTCTTCGAGGACGTACGGCCCGACGCCGTGATCACCGCCGCCGCGACCGCCGGCCGGCTGCCCGAGGGGCCGTTCACCCGCATCATGCTGGACGAGGAACCGGATACCCGGGTGCCGGACACCCCCGTCGGCGACGGCGAACGCCGTACCCCCCTGCTGCCCGGCCACCCCGCCTACGTGATCCACACCTCCGGCTCGACCGGCCGCCCCAAGGGCGTGGTCGTCAGCCACGCCTCCGTCCTGGCCCTGACCGACTGGGCGGCGGCCGAGTTCACCGGCCGCGGACTGGCCCACGTGATCGCCTCCACCTCGCTCAACTTCGACGTGTCGGTCTTCGAGATCTTCTCCCCGCTGCTCTCCGGCGGCTGCGTCGAGGTCGTCCGCGACCTGCTGGCGCTCGCCGAGCGCCCCGGGCCCTGGCGGGCCGGGCTGCTCAGCGCGGTGCCCTCGGCACTGGACCGGCTGCTCGCCGAGGACGCCGTACAGGTCACCGCCGACACCGTCGTCCTCGCCGGGGAGGGGCTGCCCGCACGGACCGTGCGCCGGGTCCGCGACGCCGTGCCCGGCAGCGAGGTGCGCAACATCTACGGGCCCACCGAGGCCACCGTCTACGCCACCGCCTTCACCTGCGACCCGGCCGACCCCGACCGCGACCCGCCGATCGGCCGGCCGCTCGGCGGTGCCCGCGCCTACGTGCTGGACGAGCGGATGCGCCCGGTGCCCGTCGGCGCGCCCGGCGAACTCTTCCTCGCCGGGACCGGTGTCGCCCGCGGCTACCTGCGCCGCCCCGGCCTGACCGCGTCCCGCTTCCTGCCCGACCCGTTCGGTCCGGCCGGCAGCCGCGTGTACCGCACCGGCGACCGGGTCCGCTGGACGGCCGACGGCGAACTGGTCTACCTCGGCCGCGGCGACGACCAGGTGAAGGTGCGCGGCTTCCGTATCGAACTCGGCGAGGTGGAGGCCGCGCTGGCCCGCCACCCGGCCGTGGCGGCGGCAGCGGCCCGGGTGGTGGAGCAGGACGGCCACCGCCGGCTCGTCGGGTACGCGGTGCCTCGTGCGGCCGGCCTGCCGGAACCCGCCGAACTGCGCGCCTTCCTCGCCGGCAGCCTCCCCGACCACCTCGTCCCCGCCCTCGTCGTACCGCTGGAGCGGCTGCCGCTCGGGGCCACCGGCAAACTCGACCGGCGGGCCCTGCCCGCCCCCGAGTGGGCCGCACCCGCCGTCGGCCCGGGAGCGGGCCGCCCGCCGCGCACCGCGGCAGAGCACACCCTCGCCGCCATCTGGTGCGAGGTGCTGGGCGTACCCGAAGTGGGCGCGGACGACAACTACTTCATGCTCGGCGGTGACTCCATCCTCGGCATCCAGATCGTCTCGGCCGCCCGCCGGTCCGGTCTCGCCCTGAACCCCCGGCACCTGTTCACCCACCAGACCCTCGCCGAACTCGCCGCCGCGGCCGAGCGGCTGCCGGACGGCGCCGCGTCCGCCACCGCCGAGCAGGGCCCGGTGACCGGCGAGGCCCCGCTCACCCCCGTGCAGCACTGGCTGCTCGACACGCTCGACGGAGACCCCGCGCACTTCAGCCAGACGGTCTCCGTCGAACTGACCACCGACCCCGACGAGACGGTGCTGCGCTCCGCCCTGGCCGCCGTGCTGGAGCACCACGACGCGCTGCGGCACCGCTTCGAACCGGCCGGGGACGGCCGGTGGCGGCAGCACGGCACCGCGCCCGGCGACACCGCCCCGCACCTGGAGGTGCACCGGGACGCGGAGCCGGGCGAGGTGGCCGCCGCCCTCGGCGCCGGATTCGACCTGTCCCGCGGGCCGCTGCTGCGGGCGGCCCTGTGCCGGACCGGCGGCACCGGACGGCCGGTGCTGCTGCTCGCCGCCCACCACCTCGTCGTGGACGCCGTGTCCTGGCGGCTCGTCATGGAGGACCTGGACACCGCGTACCGCGCCCTGCGGGACGGCGCACGGCCCGGACCGGGGGCCAAGAGCACCTCGTTCCAGGCATGGGCCCGGCGGCTCGCCGAACACACCGAGGCGGGCGGCTTCGACGCCGAACTCGCCCACTGGCGTGGTGTCGACGCCGGGACCGCCCTGCCGGCCGACCACACCGGCGGCGCCAACACCGTCGCCGTCGAGGAGAGCCTGACCGCCGGACTCGACGCCGAGGAGACCCGCCGCCTGCTCCAGGACGTGCCGGACGTGTACCGCACCCGCGTCAACGACGTCCTGCTCACCGCGCTGGGCCGGGTCCTGGCCCGCTGGACGGGCCGGGACCGGGTGGCGGTCACCCTGGAGGGCCACGGCCGCGAGGACCTCTTCGAGGACACGGACCTCGCCCGCACCGTCGGCTGGTTCACCACCGTGTACCCCGTCGCCCTGGACGTGCCACGGGACGCCGGCACCGGCGCCGTGCTGAAGTCCGTAAAGGAGAACCTGCGGGCCGTACCGCACGGCGGCCTCGGCCACGGCGCGCTGCGCCACCTGCATCCCACGGCGGGCGCCGCGCTGCCCGCGCTGCCGCAGGTGTGCTTCAACTACCTCGGCCGGCAGGACCGGACCCCTGCGGCGGGCGGCCTGCTGGGCGCACCCCACGGCGACGGCCTCACCGGCGGCATGGACCGCACGGCGGACCGCCCCTACCTGCTGGACGTCCTCGGCCGGGTCACCGGCGACCGGCTGGAATTCACCTGGTCGTACTCCCGCGAGGTGCACGACCGCGAGACCGTCGCCCGGCTGGCGGCCGAACTGGCCGACGAGCTCCGCGCGATCGTCCGGCACTGCGCCGAACCCGGCGCCGGCGGTCGCACCCCCAGCGACTTCCCGCTCGCGCCACTGGACCAGACCGCCGTCGACCGGCTCGTCGGCAGCGGGACGGACGTCACGGACGTGTACCCGCTCACGCCCACCCAGACCGGCATGGTGATGCACGGCCTGGACGAGGCCGAACACGGTCTGTACGTCGAGCAGATCACCTTCGTGGCGGACGGCGCCCGCGACCCGGGCACGCTGGCCGCGGCCTGGCGGCACGTCGTCGAGCACACCCCCGTGCTGCGCACCTCCGTCGCCCTGCACGGTGTCCCCGTACCGCTCCAGGTCGTCCACCGGGACGTGACCCCGCCGGTCACCGAGCACGACTGGAGCGCACTCCCGGCGGACCGGCGGGAGGTGGAACTGGAGCGGCTGCTCGCCGGCGAACGGGCCCGGGGCCTGGCCCTGGACCGCGCCCCGCTGCTCCGGCTCGCCCTGGTCCGGCTCGGTCCGGACGCGGTACGGGTGGTCTGGACCTTCCACCATGTCCTGCTGGACGGCTGGAGCGTCTTCCACGTCCTGTCCGACGTGCTGGCCGCCCACGAGGCCCTGGCCCTGGGCGAGCGGCCCCGGCTGCCCGAGCGCCGCCCGTTCGCGGACTACGCCGCCTGGCTGGCCGCGCGCGGCACCGGCCCCGCCGAGGAGCACTGGCGCGGGGTCCTGTCCGGCCTGCGCACGCCGACCCCGCTGCCGTACGACCGCAGGCCCGCCCCCGGCAGCACGGCCCGCTCGGGCACCTGGCTGTCGCAGCGGCTCGGCACCGAGGAGACCCGCCGGCTCCAGGAGTTCGCCCGCCGGCACCGCCTCACCCTGAACACCCTGGTGCAGGGCGCCTGGGCACTGCTGCTGGCCCGGTGGAGCGGGGAGGCGGAGGTGTGCTTCGGCACCACCGTCTCCGGACGGCCCGCCGACCTGCCCGGCGCCGACACCATCACCGGCCTGTTCATCACCACGCTGCCCGCCCGGATCGCCGTCGACGGCGGCGCCCCCGCGGCCGGCTGGCTGCGCGCGGTGCAGGAGGCACGGGCCGAGGACCGGCGCCACGACCACCTGCCCCTGAACATGCTCCGGGCCCTCACCGAACTGCCCTCCGGCAGTTCCCTGTTCGACAGCCTGGTGGTGTTCGAGAACTATCCCGTGGGCGACGCGACCGCGGGCGCCCACGGGCTCGCCCTGCGGGACCTGGACGCCCGGGAGGCCACCAACTACCCGCTCACCGTGGTGGTCTCGCCCGGCGACCGGCTCGCCGTCGAACTCGGCTACGACCCCCGGTGCTTCGACGCGGACACCGCGGGCTCGCTGGCCGCGCAGCTGCTGCACACCCTGCACACCCTGGCCGGCACGGACGGCACCGCCCGCCTCGACGACCTCGACGTGCTGCCGCCCGCCCAGCGCGAGCGGCTGCTGCGCGGGCCCTCCCGCCCGGAGCCCGCCGAGGTGCCCGCCGCCACCCTGCCCGCCCTCGTGGAGGCGGCCGTCGACCGCCGGCCGGACGCCCCCGCGCTCGCCGAGCCCGGCTCCCTGCTCACCTTCGCCGAGGCGGAGGCACGGGCGAACCGGCTGGCGCACCGGCTCATCGCCCGGGGCGCCGGACCCGGCGACGTCGTCGCGCTGCTGCTGCCCCGCTCCGCGGACATGGTGCTGGCCCAGCTGGCGGTGACCAAGGCGGGGGCCGCGTTCCTGCCCGTGGACCCCGCCTATCCCGAGGAGCGGATCGCGCTGATGCTGCGCGACGCGGCCCCCGCCCTGACCCTCGACGCCAAGGAGATCGCCGGTCTGCTCGCCGCGCCGCCGGACGAGGTTCCCGGACACCGGCCCGGCGACGCCGACCGCAGGCGTCCGCTGGACCTGGACGATCCGGCCTACGTCATCTACACCTCCGGTTCCACCGGCACCCCGAAGGGGGTCGTCGTCACCCACCGCGGCCTCGCCGCGTTCTCCGCCGCCGAGGCCGCCCACTACCAGGTGGCCGAGGGCGACCGGGTGCTGGCCTTCGCCACCCCCAGTTTCGACGCCTCGGTGCTGGAGCTGTGCACGTCCCTGCCGCACGGCGCCCGGCTCGTCGTCCCCCGGCCCGGACCGCTGCTCGGCGCCGAACTGGCGGACTTCCTGCGGGCCGAGCGCATCACCCACACCCTCCTCCCACCGGCCGCGCTCGCCACCCTGCCCGCCGGCACGCCCGGCACCCTGCCGGACCTGAAGACCCTGATCGTCGGCGCCGAGGCGTGCGGGGCCGACCTCGTGGCCCGCTGGGCGCCGCACCACCGCATGGTCAACTCCTACGGCCCCACCGAGGCCACCGTGGTCGCCACCTGGTCCGCGCCGCTGGCGGCGGACGGCGGCGCCCCGCCCATCGGCCGCCCGCTGCCCGCCACCGGCGCCTACGTCCTCGACGCCCGCCTGCGGCCGGTCCCCGACGGTGTCGCCGGCGAACTCTGGCTGTCCGGACCGGCACTGGCCCGCGGCTACCTCGGCCGCCCGGGACTGACCGCCGCCCGGTTCCGGGCCGACCCGTACGGGCCGCCCGGCACCCGCATGTACCGCACCGGCGACCTGGTGCGCCGCGACAGCGGGGGCGAACTGCACTACCTGGGCCGCACCGACCACCAGCTCAAGCTGCGCGGCCACCGCATCGAGGCGGGCGAGGTCGAGGCGACCCTCGTACGCCACCCGGACGTGCTGGACGCGGTGGTGACCGTGCGCGAGGACGAACCCGGCCTGCCGCGCCTGGTCGCCCACCTGCTGACCGCCCCCGGCACCGAACCCCTCGCCCCGGCCGCACTGCGGTCCCTGGCCGCCCGGTTCCTGCCGGGCCACATGGTCCCGACGGCGTTCGTGGCGCTCGACCGCTTCCCGCTCACCGAGAACGGCAAGACCGACCGGGCGGCCCTGCCCGCACCGGCACCCGCCGAGGAGCGGGAACGGCCCGAGCACGTGGCACCGCGCACGCCCACGGAGGAGGCACTGGCGGAGATCTGGGAGGAGACCCTCCGGACCGCCGTCGGCGCCGAGGACGACTACTTCCTGCTCGGCGGCGACTCCATGCGCGCCCTGCTCATCGCCTCCCGCGCCAACGACGCGTTCGCCATCACGCTGACCCCCCGCGACGTCCTGGTCTCCCGCACGGTCGCCGCCCTGGCGCGACTGGTGGAGGAGCAGATCCTGAGCGAGTTCGAGGAGGCCGCGTACGGCGACACCGACGCACCCGGCACCGGCCACGACGACGAAGACGCCGCGCTCGGCGGCAACGACCACGAACGGTGAGGATCCGACGACCATGACGTCTTCGACCCCTTCGAACCCTTCGAACCCCTCCGACTCCGCCCGCCCCAGCAGGCGGGACCGCGCCGAGGCACTGCCCGAACAGATGCGCGAGGCGCTGCGCCGGCGGCTCGCCGGCCGGGCCGGCGGCGCGGCCCCGGCCGCCCGGCAGGGCATCCCGCGCGCCGACCGGGACCGCCCGCTGCCGCTGTCCTTCGCCCAGCAGCGCCTGTGGTTCCTGGACCGGCTGCGGCCCGGCGACGCCCGCTACAACAGCGCGGTCGCGGTCCGCCTCACCGGCCCGCTGGACCGGGCGGCGCTGGAGGCCGCCCTGGCCGCAGTCGTGGCCCGCCACGAGGCCCTGCGCACCACCTTCGAGGAGACCGACGGCCGTCCCGCGCAGCGGGTGCACCCGGCGGGCCCGGTGCCGCTGCCGGTCCGGGACACCGCCGGCCCGGACGCGGACCTGAGAGCGGAGTACGCCCGCCCCTTCGACCTGCGGCACGGCCCGCTGCTGCGCGCCCTGCTGCTGCGCGAGTCCGCCGCCTCGCACGTCCTGCTGCTGACGGCCCACCACATCGTCACCGACGGCTGGTCCATGGGCGTCGTCCTGGACGAGCTGTGCACCGCCTACGACGCCCTCGCCCGGGGCGCCGCACCGCAGCTGCCGCCGGTCGCCACGCAGTACCCGGACTTCGCCGTGTGGCAGCGCGAGCAGCTCTCGGGCGACCGGCTCGACGGCCGGCTCGCGCACTGGAAGGAGCGGCTGACCGGCGCGGTGGCGCCGGAACTGCCCCTGGACCGGCCGCGGCGCGGCGAGGAGGCGGGCACCGGAGCCGTCCACACCTTCACGGTCCCCGCCGCGCTCACCACGCGGCTGCGCGCCCTCGCGCGGGAGCAGCACAGCACCCTGCACACCGCCCTGGTCGCGGCGACCCAGGCCCTGCTGGCCCGCTGGTCGGGGCAGGACGACATCACCGTCGGCTCCCTGACCCCCGGCCGCTCCCGCACCGAACTGGAACGCACCGTCGGCTTCTTCGTGAACACCGTCGTCCTGCGCACCGCGGTGGACCGCTCCGGCTCGTTCCGCGAGCTGCTGGTGCGGGCCGCCGACACGGTCAACGACGCCTTCGCGTACGGCGACACGCCGTTCGAGCGGGTCGTGGAGGCGGTGGGAGCACCCCGCGAGGCCGGCCGCAACCCGCTGTTCGACGTACTCGTCCTGCTGCACCCCGACCCGCCCGCCGCGTCCGCCCCGCACGGTCTCGCCACCGCTCCGGTCGACGTGCCCCGGCAGGCGGCCACCTTCGACCTGAGCGTCGAGTTCGTACCCGACGGGGAGGCCCTGACCGGGCTGCTGGAGTACCGCGCCGACCTGTTCGACGCGGCCACGGCCGAACGCCTCGCGGGGCAGCTGCTGCGCCTGCTGGAGGGCGCCGCCGCCACCCCGGACCGCCCGCTGGGCTCCCTGCCGCTGCTCTCCGAGGCGGAGACACGCCGGGTCCTCGCCTTCGGGACCCCCGGCACGCACCACCCCGTGCCCGACGCCACGCACATGGAACTGTTCGAGCGCCGTGCCGCCCGGACCCCGGACGCCCTCGCCCTCGTGGCGGGCGGCGAACGGCTGGACTACGCCACCCTCAACGCCCGCGCCAACCGGCTCGCCCACCACCTCATCGCGCGCGGGGCCGGCCCGGAGCGGCTGGTCGCGCTGCGGCTGCCGCGCACCGCTGACATGATCACCGCGATCCTCGCCGTCTGGAAGTCCGGCGCCGGCTACCTCCCGCTCGACGTGGCCCTGCCCGCGGAACGCGTCCGGTTCCTGCTGGACGACGCCCGCCCGGCCCTGGTGCTGGACGAGGACGCCCTGCGCGCCGTACCCGCGAGCGCCCCGGACACCGACCCGACCGACGCCGACCGTCGCGCCCCGCTGGACGGGGAGCACACGGCGTACGTCATCCACACCTCCGGCTCCACCGGCCGGCCCAAGGGCGTGGCCGTGACCCACCGCTCGGCGGCGCACCTGCTCGCCGCGCACCGGGCGGGTTTCGTCGCCGAGGCGGGCGGCGGCCCGCTGCGGGTCGCGCTCACCGCCTCGTTCTCCTTCGACACCTCCCTGGAGGGCGTGCTGCTGATGGCCGACGGCCACCCGCTGCACCTGGTCGACGAGGTGACCCGGATGGACCCGGCCGCCCTGGTCGAGTACGTCGTCGAGCACCGCGTCGACTTCCTCGACGTCACCCCCTCCTACCTGCGGCAGCTGCTGCCCGCCGGGCTGCTCACCGACCCCCGGCACCGTCCCCGCGTCCTCATGCTCGGCGGCGAGGCGGTCGGGCCCGCGCTCTGGCGGGAGCTGGCCGCCCACCCGGACGTGGCCGCCCACAACTTCTACGGCCCCACCGAGTGCACCGTCGACGCGCTCTCCTGCCGCGTCGACGGCGGAGACCGCCCGCTGGTGGGCCGGCCGCTGCCCGGCGTGCGGGCCTATGTGCTGGACGACCGGCTCCAGCCGGTGCCGCCCGGGGTCGGCGGCGAGCTGTACCTCGCGGGCGCCCAACTGGCCCGCGGCTACACCGGCCGGCCGGGACTGAGCGCCGCCCGGTTCCTGCCCGACCCCTACGGGCCGGCCGGAACCCGCATGTACCGCACCGGCGACCTGGCCCGGTGGACCGCGGACGGCCGCATCGACTACCTCGGGCGAGCCGACGACCAGGTCAAGGTGCGCGGCCACCGCATCGAACCCGGCGAGATCGAGGCCGCGCTGCTCGCGCTGGACGGCATCACCGCCGCCGCGGTGGTGGCCGTGCCCGACGCGCACGGCCACGCCCGGCTCGCGGCCTACGTCGTGCCCGCGCCCGGCGCTCCCCGGCCCGTCCCCGCCGACCTGCGGGCCGCCCTGCGCCGGGTGCTGCCCGACGCCTGGGTGCCGTCCTCCTTCACCGCCCTGGACGCGCTGCCCCTGACCACCAGCGGCAAGCTGGACCGCCGCGCCCTGCCCGCACCCGAGACCCCGGAGACGGAGCGGGAGTTCATCGCCCCCCGCACCCCCGAGGAGGAGACCCTGGCGGCCGTCTGGGCCGAGGTGCTCGGAGTGCCCCGGGTGGGCGTCACGGACAACTTCTTCGAACTGGGCGGCGACTCCATCCTGAGCATCCAGGCCGTCTCCCGGGCCCGCGCCGCCGGTCTGCGGATCGGCTCGCAGGACGTCTTCCGGCACCAGACGGTCGCCGACCTGGCCGCCGCGGCGGCCCCCCGCACCGCCGCCGTGCCCGCGCCCCGGCGCCCGCGGCAGGAGGGGCCCGCCCCGCTCACCCCGGTCCAGGAGTGGTTCTTCGCCACGCACGGCCCGCTGCGGCACTTCAGCATGTCGATGCTGCTCGACCTGCCGCACGACCTCGACGAACGGGCCCTGGAACAGGCGCTGGCGGCCCTGGTGGCCCGACACCCGGCCCTGCGCACCCGCTTCACCCGCTCCGGGGACACCTGGCTCCAGCACCCGGGCGCCGGCCCGGACACCCCGCCGCCGACCCGCCACGCCCCCGGCACCCCGCCCGCCGAGGCCGCCGAGGCGGCCCGCGCGGCCCTCGACCCGGCGACCGGGACGCTGCTGCGCGCGGCCCTGCTCACCGGCGGGGAGCGCCCGCGGCTCTTTATCACCGCCCACCACCTGGCGGTCGACAGCGTCTCCTGGCGGGTGCTGCTCACCGGCCTTGCGGAGGCCTACCGGCAGGCGGCGGCGGGGGAGGAGCCCCGACCGGAGCCCGAACACACCGCGTTCGCCGACTGGGCGCGCGAACTGACCGACCTGGTACGGGCCGGCGACCTGGACGACGACCTGCCCTACTGGACACGGGAGGCCGCCGAGCCCCGCGTCCCGCTCCCCGTCGACCTGCCCGGCACCCCGGTCGCCGGATCCGTGCGCACCGTCCGCACCCGGGTGGACCGCGCCACCACCGAGGCGCTGCTGCGGCGCGTGCCGGGGACGTACCGCACCCAGGTCAACGATGTGCTGCTGAGCGCGCTGGGCCGGGTGCTGGCCGACTGGACGGGCGCCGGCCGGGTGACCGTCGCGCTGGAGGGCCACGGCCGTGAGGAGGACCTGGCCGAGGGCACCGACCTGTCCCGCACGGTGGGCTGGTTCACCACCCAGTACCCGGTCACCCTGACCCCGGCCGGACCGGACGACTGGGGGAGCACCCTCAAGTCCGTCAAGGAACGGCTGCGGGCCGTGCCCCGCCGCGGCCTCGGCTACCAGGCACTGGCCCACCTCGGCTCGCCCCGGGAGGAGGCCCGCGCCCTCGGCGGACTCCCGCTGCCCCAGGTGTGCTTCACCTACCACGGCCAGTGGGAGGCGCCCGGCGGCGGCGACTTCGCACCCGTCGCCGACGTACCCGGCCGGGACACCGACCCCGGCGAGCCGCTCGACCACCTGCTGGACGTGTCCGCCCTGGTCGCCGACGGCGAGCTGGAGATCACCTGGCACTACAGCGACCAGGTGCACCGGGCGGCCACCGTACGGCGGCTGGCCGACGGCATGGTGCGGGCGCTCGGCGCCATCGCCGAACACTGCGCGCGACCGGACGCCGGCGGCCGTACCCCCTCCGACTTCCCGCTGGCCCGCCTCGACCAGGCCGGTGTGGACCGGATCGCCGGCGACGGCCGGGACACCGAGGACCTGCTGCCGCTCACCCCGCTCCAGGAGGGCATGCTCTTCCACCGGCTGGTCGGCGGACCGGACGACGTGTACGTCGACCAGGCCGCGCTGCTCCTCGACGGCGTCACCGACCCCGGTGCGCTC
Source organism: Streptomyces malaysiense (assembly GCF_000980885.2). Classification (GTDB taxonomy): domain Bacteria; phylum Actinomycetota; class Actinomycetes; order Streptomycetales; family Streptomycetaceae; genus Streptomyces; species Streptomyces malaysiense. The sequence continues at coordinate 301,350 of NZ_LBDA02000012.1, forward strand.
GCCCTGGCCTGGCAGCGGGTCACCGATCGCACCCCCGCCCTGCGCACCTCCGTGGTGTGGGAGGACGTGCCGGTCCCGCTGCAGGTCGTGCACCGCCGTGTCACCGTGCCCGTCGAGCAGGCCGACTGGCGGGAACTGGACGCGGCGGAGCGGGAGGCGCGCTGGGACCGGCTGCGCGCCGACGACCTCGCGCGCGGACTGGACCTCATGGCCGCCCCGCTGATGCGGCTCACCCTCGTCCGGCTGCCCGGGGACCGGCTGCACCTGCTGTGGACGTCCCACCACCTCATCCTGGACGGCTGGAGCCTGGCCCAGGTGCTCACCGAGGTGTTCGCCGAGTACACGGCGCTGACCACCGGCGCCACGTCCCGGCCCCCGGCCCGCCGACCGTTCGGCGACTACGTGCGCTGGCTGGCCGGACAGGACGGCGCGGCGGCCCGCGCGCACTGGCGGGACGTCCTCGCCGGGTTCGCCACGCCCACCCCGCTGCCCGCCGACCGGGCCCGGCGCCCCGGGCACGAGACCCGCTCCGCGGGCCTGCACACAGCCGGCCTGTCCGACGAGGTCTCCGCGCGGCTGGCCCGCGCCGCCCGCGCCGCCGGGCTCACCCTCGGCACCGTGGTGCAGGGCGCCTGGGCGCTGCTGCTGTCCCGCTACGGCGCCGAACCGGACGTGCTGTTCGGCACCACCGTCTCCGGGCGCCCCGACGACCTGCCCGGCGTCGAGTCGATGGTCGGCATGTTCATCAACACCCTGCCCACCCGGGTCCGCGTGGACGGCCGCCGTACCGCCACCGACTGGCTCGGGGAACTCCAGGAGGCGCAGGCCGACGCCCGGCGGTTCGCGGCGGTGTCCCTCGCCGAGCTGACCGCGCTGAGCGACGTGCCGTCCGGCAGCCCGCTGTTCGACAGCATGGTGGCCTTCGAGAACTACCCCTTCGACGAGGCCCGTTCGGGCGGTGCCGGGATACGCCTGGCGGACGTGTCCGCCCGCGACGCCACCAACTACGCCCTGGTGCTGCGCGCCTACCAGGGCGACCGCTTCGGCTTCGACCTCGCCTACGACCCCGGGCTGTTCGAGCCCGCGACCGTACGGGACCTCGCCGGCCGGCTGTGCCTGCTGCTCACCGAGCTGGCCGAGGACCCGGAGCGGCCCGTGCGCGAGCTCGCCTGGACCACCGCCGAGGAACGGCGGCGGATACCGGCGCGGTGGAACGGCACCGAGGAGGGCCGGCCCGCCGAGACCCTGGACGGCCTCTTCTCCGCCCAGGCCGCCCGCACCCCCGGCGCCGAGGCCGTCGGCTGCGGCGCCGACCGGCTCGACTACGCCACCCTCGACGCGCGTTCCGGACAGCTCGCGCACCGGCTCGCCGAACTCGGTGCCGGGCCCGAGACGTTCGTGGCCCTGGCGCTGCCCCGCTGCACCGACCTGGTCGTGGCCGTGCTCGCCGTGCTGAAGACCGGCGCCGCCTACCTGCCCGTCGACCCCCGGCTGCCCGCCGAGCGGGTACGGCACCTGCTCGCCGACGCCGCCCCGGTGGCACTGGTGACCACCACCGGCACCGACGCGGGCACGGCCGTACCGCTCCTGCCGCTGGACGACCCCGGCGTCCGCGCCGACCTGGCCCGCCGCCCGGAGACCGGCCCGGCCCGCCGCGCGCTGCCCGAGAGTCCCGCCTACGCCATCTACACCTCCGGCTCCACCGGCCGCCCCAAGGGCGTCGTCGTCCCGCACGCCAACGTGGTCCGGCTGTTCGACCGCACCCGGCAGTGGTTCGGCTTCGGACCCGACGACGTCTGGACGCTGTTCCACTCCTACGCCTTCGACTTCTCGGTGTGGGAGCTGTGGGGCCCGCTGCTGCACGGCGGCCGGCTGGTGATCGTCCCCGAGGACACCGCGCGTTCCCCGGAGGACTTCCTGCGGCTGCTCGCCGACGAAGGGGTCACCGTCCTCAACCAGACCCCCTCCGCGTTCTACCCGCTGGTGCGGGCGGACGCCGGACTCCCCGAGGTCGGCGCCCGGCTGGCCCTGCGCACGGTGATCTTCGGCGGTGAGGCGCTGGACGTGGACCGGCTCGCCGACTGGTACCTCCGCCACCCGGACACCGCGCCGCGGCTGGTCAACATGTACGGCATCACCGAGACCACCGTGCACGTCACCTACGCCCCGCTGGACCGCTCCACGGCCCGCACCGGTGCCGCGAGCCCCATCGGCACCGGCATCCCGGACCTGCGGGTCCATGTGCTCGACGAGCTGCTGCGGCCCGTGCCCCCCGGCGCCGTCGGCGAGCTGTTCGTCGCCGGCGAGGGCCTGGCGCGCGGCTACCTGAACCGGCCCGGCCTCACCGCGACCCGGTTCCTCGCCGACCCGTTCGGGCGGCCCGGCACCCGCATGTACCGCACCGGGGACCGGGCCCGCAGGCGGGCCGACGGCTCCCTGGAGTACCTCGGCCGCGCCGACCAGCAGGTGAAGATCCGCGGCTACCGCATCGAACCCGGCGAGATCGAGGCCGCCCTGCACGGCCACCCGGGTGTGGGCGCGGCCGCCGTCGGCGTGTACGAGGACGGCGCCGGGACCCGCCGGCTGGTCGCCCACGTCGTCGGCACCGGCACCGGCGAGCGCGTCGTGCCGCCCCCGCCCGCCGCCGGGCTGCGGGCCCACCTGGAGGGGCTGCTGCCCGCGCACATGGTGCCGGCGGCCTACGTGCCGATGGCCGCGCTGCCGCTCACCGTGAACGGCAAGCTCGACCGGCGCGCCCTGCCCGCCCCCGGCCCCGACGGCTTCGCCGCGGACCGCGAGCGGACCCCCCTGCGCACCCCCGCCGAACGGCTGGTCGCCGCCGCCTGGACGGACGTCCTGGACACCGACGAGGTGGGCGCCGACGACGACTTCTTCGCACTCGGCGGCGACTCCATCCTCGCCGTGCGGGTCACCTCCCGGCTGCGCGCCGCCTTCGGCACGGACGTCTCGCCCCGGCTGCTGTTCACCCATCCCACGCTGTCCGGCCTCGCGGCCGCGCTCGGCGCACCCGCGCCCGCGGACACCGCCGACGTCATCCCGGCCGTCGCCGCGGACGCCCCGGCGCCCCTCTCGTACGCACAGCAGCGCCTGTGGTTCCTCGACCGTTTCGAACCCGGCAGCACCGAGTACACCACCCTGTCCGCACTGCGGCTGCGCGGGTCCCTCGACACCGCCGCCCTCGGCGCCGCCCTGGACGGCCTCGTCGCCCGGCACGAGACCCTGCGCACCACGTTCGCCGAACACGACGGCCGGGCACGGCAGATCGTCCACCCGGCACGGCCCGTCGACCTGCCGGTGACCGACCTTCCGGACCCCGCGGCCCTGGACGGCTTCCTGGAGCGCGTGGCCGCCACCCCCTTCGACCTGACCACCGGACCGCTGCTGCGCGCCCGCCTCGCCCGCCTCGCCGCCGACGACCACGTCCTCGTCCTGGCCGTGCACCACATCGTCACCGACGGCTGGTCCGTCGGCGTGCTCGGCCGGGACCTGGGCGAGCTGTACGCGGCGGCCCTCGCCGACCGCCGGCCCGAACTGCCCGTGCTGCCCGTCCGCTACGCCGACTACGCCGCCTGGCAGCGCGCCCGCGCCGACCGGACCGAGACCGAACTCGCCCACTGGCGGACGGTCCTGGACGGCGTCACCCCGCTGGAACCGCCCACCGACCGGCCGCGCCCGGCCGTCCGCACCCGCGAGGGCGACCTGGTGACCTTCACCCTGCCCGCCGCGCTCACCGAGCGGCTGCGCGAGTGCGGCCGGCGGGCCGACGCCACCCTGTACATGACGCTGGTGACGGCCTGTCAGATCCTGCTCGCGCGCTGGGCGGGACAGGAGGACGTCACCGTCGGCACCGTGACCGCCGGCCGCGACCGGCCCGAACTGCACGACGTGGTCGGCATGTTCGTCAACACCCTGGTGCTGCGGTCCCGGATCCGCCCGGAACTGCCCTTCGGCGAGCTGCTGTCCGAGGTCCGCGCGACCGTCCTGGACGCGTTCGCCCACCAGGAGGTGCCCTTCGAGCGGGTGGTGGACGCGGTCCAGCCGGAGCGGGACACCAGCCGCACCCCGCTGTTCCAGGTGATGGTCGCCCTGCACAACCTGGGCGCCGAGCCGCCCCGGCTGCCCGGCCTGACCGCGGAACCGGTCACCCCGCCGGTCCGCACCGCCACCTTCGACCTGGCCTTCGACTTCGTCGAGACCGACGACGGCCTGACCGGCTACCTGGAGTACGACACCGCGCTCTTCGACCGCGACACCGTCCAGGGCCTGGCCGGCCGGCTGCGCGTCCTGCTGGAGGCCGCCACCCGGTCCCCGGAGCGGGCCGTCGGCGCGCTGGCGCTGATGACCGACGACGAACGGCGGCAGGTGCTCCGCCACGCCGAGGGCGCCCGGCTGCCGGAGCCGGACACCACCTTCCCCGCCCTGTTCGAGGCCCGAGCCGCCCGCACCCCGCACCACACCGCCCTGGTCGCCCGCGACGCCACCCTGGACTTCGCCACGCTCAACGAGCGCGCCAACCGGCTCGCCCACCACCTGATGGCCCAGGGCGCCGGCCCCGAGGACATCGTCGCCGTACGGCTCCCGCGGACCTCCGAGCAGGTGGTGGCGCTGCTCGCGGTCGCCAAGGCCGGTGCCGCACTCCTCAGCCTCGACCCGCAACTCCCGCGGGAGCGAATGGACCTCCTCCTTACCGACACCCGCCCGCACACCCTGCTCACCGGCCTCGAAGCGGTGCCCTGGGACCAGCTGCCCGCCCATGACCCGACCGACGCCGACCGCGTCCGGCCGCTGCTGCCCCGGCACACCGCCTACATCGTCCACACCTCCGGCTCCACCGGCCGGCCCAAGGGTGTCGTCGTCGAACACCGCCAGCTGGTCAACCTGTGCCTCGACCACGAGGCGGGACTGCTCGCCCCGCACACCACCGGCGGCCGCCGGCTGCGGGCCGCGCTCAGCGCCTCCTTCTCCTTCGACACCTCCTGGGAGGGGCCGCTGCTGCTCGCCCTCGGCCACGAGGTGCACCTCATCGACGAGGACGTACGCCTGGACCCCGAGGCGTTCTGCGCCCAGGTCGCCGACCGCCGCCTCGACCTGGTGAACGTCACCCCCTCCTTCCTGCGCGAACTCACCGCCGCGGGCCTGCTGGCCGCCGGCCGCCACCACCCGGGCCTGCTGCTCGTCGGCGGCGAGGCCGTCACCCCGGCCGGCTGGCGCGAACTCGTACGCGCGGAGAACGAGTTCCAGGTCGCGGTGTACAACATGTACGGCCCCACGGAGTGCACCGTCGACGCCGCCTACGGCCGTGTCGCCGACCGCCCCGAACGGCCCGTCATCGGCCGCCCCGGCGGCAACCTGCGTGCCCACGTGCTCGACGCCGCCCTGCGCCCGGTGCCGCCCGGGGTGCCCGGCGAGCTCTACCTGGCCGGCGCCCAGGTGGCCCGCGGCTACCTGGGCCGGCCCGGCCTCACCGCCGCGCGCTTCGTCGCCGACCCGTTCGGCGCGCCGGGGGAGCGGATGTACCGCACCGGGGACCGGGCCCGCCGGGACCGGGACGGGCTGCTGGAGTTCCTCGGCCGGGTGGACGAACAGGTCAAGATCCGCGGGTTCCGCATCGAGCCCGGCGAGGTGGAGGCCGCCCTCCTCGACCACCCGGACGTCACCGACGCCGCCGTCGCCGCCCGCGAACACGCCGGCCGCCGCATGCTCGTCGGCTACGTGGTGCCGGCCGGCGACCGCGTCCCGTCCGCCGACGACCTGCGCCTCGCGCTGCGCCGTACCCTGCCCGACCACATGGTGCCCGCCGCGTTCGTCCCGCTCGCCCGCATCCCGCGCACCACCAGCGGCAAGACCGACCGGCGCGCCCTGCCGGCCCCGCCCGCGCAGCCCGACGGCACCACCCCCTACGTCGCCCCCCGGCCCGGCACGGAGGAGCGCCTGGCCGCGATCTGGGCGCAGGTGCTCGGTGTCGAACGCGTCGGTGCACGCGACAACTTCTTCGCGCTCGGCGGCGACTCCATCCTGAGCATCCAGATCGTCGCCCGCGCCCGGCAGACCGGGCTCGCCCTCACCACCAAGGACGTCTTCCGCCACCAGACCGTCGCCGAACTGGCCCTGCGCACCGCGGAGTCGGCGCCCCGGACCGGGACCGCCGAGCAGACCGGCGAGGCGCCGCTCACCCCGATCCAGCACTGGTACCTGGACGGCCGCGAGCCGGGCCGGCGGCTCCGCTTCACCATGACCCAGCGCCTCGAACTCGCCCCGGGCACCGGCGAGGAAGCCGTCCGCGAGGCCGTCGACGCCCTCGTGCGCAACCACCCGGCCCTGCGCACCCGGTTCCGGCACACCCCCGGGTACCTGCGCCAGGAACCCCTGCCGCAGGCACCCGACGGCGTCTTCAGCCGGCACGACCTGGCCGGGACCGCCGACGCCGCGCTGGAGGCCGAGGTCCAGCGGCTCGCCGACGAGGCACAGGCCGCACTCGACCCCGCCGAAGGCCGCGTCGTCCGCGCGCTGTTTTTCGACCGGGGACCGGCACAGGCACCCCAGCTCGTCATCACCGCACACCACCTGGTGATCGACGGCGTCTCCTGGCGCATCCTGCTGGCCGACCTGGAGACCGCCCACCGGGCGGCCGCGGCCGGTCGGCCCGTCGAACTCCCCGCCGAGGGGACCTCCTTCGGCCACTGGGCCACCCGGCTCCAGGAGCACACCCGCACCGGGGCCCTGGACGCCGACCTGGCGTACTGGACGCGCGCCGCCGGCGTCCCGGCCGCACTGCCCGCGGGCCGGCCCGGCCCCAACACCCACGGCACCGCCGCCACCCTCACGGTCACCCTGGACGCCGCGACCACCGACGCCCTGCTGCGCCAGGTCCCGGACACCTACCGCACCCAGGTCAACGACGTCCTGCTCAGCGCCCTCGGCCGCACCCTGGCCCGCTGGTGCGGCCGCGACACCGTCCTGCTGGGCGTGGAGGGACACGGCCGGGAGGACCTGTTCGAGGACGTCGACCTGTCGCGGACCGTCGGCTGGTTCACCGCCGAGTACCCGCTCGCCCTCACCGCCGACCCGGACGCCGGGTGGCACGACACCCTCCGCTCGGTCAAGGAGCAGCTGCGCGCGGTGCCGCTGCACGGCCTGAGCCACGGCGCCCTGCGCCACCTCGTCCCCGACAGCCCGCTGACCGGCGCCCCGGCCCCGCGGATCGGCTTCAACTACCACGGCCGGTGGGACACCGGCGGCACCGGGAGCGGCGGTCTGGTCCGCGGCTTTCTGCCCCCGGCCGGCCGGGACACCGACCCGGACGAACCCCGCCCCTACCTGCTGGACATCACCGGGGTCGTCCAGGACGGCCTCCTGGAACTCGGCTGGACCTACCCGGCGGCCGTCTACGAGGAGGACACCGTCCGCCGGCTCGCCGAGGAGACCCTCGCCGCGCTGCGGGACATCGTGGCCCACTGCGCCGTGCCCGCGGCGGGCGGCCGCACCCCCTCCGACTTCCCGCTCGCCGGCCTCGCCCAGGACCAGCTGGACCGGCTCGTCGGCACCGGCCGCGACATCGAGGACGTGCTGCCGCTCACCCCGCTCCAGTCCGGCATGCTCTTCCACGGCCTCGTGGACACCGAGCACGCCTACTTCGACCGCACGGCCGTCCGGCTGGCCGGGGTGGCCGACCCGGGGGCCTTCGCCACCGCCTGGCAGCAGGTCGCGGACCGCACCCCCGCCCTGCGCGGCTCCGTGCACTGGCACGGCCTGCCCCACCCGGTGCAGGTGGTCCACCGGAGCGCCGAACTGCCCGTCACCCGGCTCGACTGGCGCGCCCTGACACCCGCACAGCGCGCCGAGGCCACCGAGCGGCTGCTCGCCGAGGACCGCGCGGCCGGCATGGACCTCACCACCGCACCGCTCACCCGGCTCACCCTGGCGGCCCTGCCCGGCGACGAGGTGCTGCTGGTGTGGTCCACCCACCACATCGTCCTCGACGGCTGGAGCACCGGGCAGCTGCTCACCGAGGTGTGCGAACGCTACGCCGTCCTGACCGGGGGCCCGGACCCGGCACCCCCGGCGCGGCGGCCGTTCGCGGACTTCCTGCACTGGCTCGCCGCACAGGACGAGACGGCGGCCGAACGGCACTGGTCCGAGGCGCTGGACGGCTTCACCGCCCGCACCCCGCTGCCGTACGACCGCACGCCCGCCGAGGCCCACCGCGCCCGGTCGGCCGCCACCGTGCACCACGAGCTGGACGCCGATGCCTCACGCCGGCTCCGGGAGGGCGCCGCCCGCGCCGGACTCACCGTCAACACCGTCCTGGAGGGCGCCTGGGCGCTGCTGCTGGCCCGCTCCAGCGGCCAGGACGACGTGGTGTTCGGCACGACCGTCTCCGGCCGTCCGGCCGAACTGCCCGGCGTCGAAGGCATGATCGGCATGTTCATCAACACCGTGCCCACCCGGGTCCGGATACCCGCCGGGCCGGTCCTGCCGTGGCTGCGCGGCCTCCAGGAACGGCAGAGCGACGCCCGCCGCTTCGACTTCCTCGCGCTGCCGCGCATCCAGGCCGTCAGCGACGTCCCGCCGGGGGAGCCCCTGTTCGACAGCATGGTGGTCTTCGAGAACTACCCGGTGGACGAGTCGGCGACGGCCCGTACCGGCGTCCGGGTCGAGGAGGTGCGCGCCGACGACGCCACCACCTTCCCCTGGTGCCTGCGCGCCCACCTCGCCGGACGGCTCGGCTTCGACCTCGCCTACGACCCCGCCCTGTTCGACCCCGGCACCGCCGAGCGCGCGGCGGACCGCCTGGCCGCGCTGCTGACCGTCCTCGCCGACGGGTTCGACACCGACCTGGCCCGCCTCGACCTGCTCGTCCCGGCGGACCGCGAGCTGCTCGCCGCCTGGAACACCACCGCCCGGCGGGCCGCCCCGCGCAGCCCGGTCGGCCTGTTCGCCGAGCAGGCCCGCCGCACCCCCGACGCGGTCGCCGTCCACGACGGCGAGCGGGAACTGACCTACCGGCAGCTGCACGACTGGGCCGCCGCGCTCGCCGGGCGGCTGCTCGCCGGCGGCCTGGCGGCCGAGGACCGGGTGGCGCTGCCGCTTGAGCGCTCCGCCGAACTCGTCGTCGCCCAGCTCGCGGTGCTCATGGCCGGCGGCGCCTACCTGCCCGTCGACACCCGGGCCCCCGAGGAACGCCGCCGTACGCTGCTCGACCAGGCCGGCGCGACGGTCCGGCTCACCGCCGCCGAGGTGGCCGCCGCCCGGACCGGCACCGCCGCGGGCCCCCTCCCGCCCGCCGACCCGGACCGGCTGGCCTACGTCATGTTCACCTCCGGCTCCACCGGCCGGCCCAAGGCGGTGGCGGTACGGCACCGGGACGTGGCCGCGCTCGCCACCGACAGCCGGTTCGCCGACGGCGTGTGCGACCGGGTGCTGCTGCACTCGCCGGTGGCCTTCGACGCCGCCACCTTCGAGGTGTGGGCGCCGCTCCTCAACGGCGGCCGCGTGGTCGTGGCGCCGGACGGGAGCGTGGACGCCGCCCTGCTGCGCCGGCACGCCGACGGCGGCGGGCTGACCGCGCTGTGGCTGACCGCAGGACTGTTCCGGCTGCTCGCCCAGGACGCCCCCGACTGCTTCCGCGGCCTGCGGCAGGTGTGGACCGGCGGTGACGTGGTGCCCGCCCCGGCCGTGCGCCGGGTCCTCGCGGCCTGCCCCGGCCTGACCGTCGTCGACGGCTACGGCCCCACCGAGACCACGACCTTCGCCACCTCCTTCACGCTCGCGGACCCGGAGGCGGTGCCCGGCGCCGTGCCCATCGGCCACCCCCTCGACGACATGCGCGTCCACGTCCTCGACGCCCGGCTGCGGCCCGTACCGCCGGGCTGCGGGGGCGAGCTGTACCTCGCCGGGGAAGGAGTCGCCCGCGGCTACCTGGGCCGCCCCGGCGACACCGCGGCCCGCTTCCTCGCCGACCCCCAGGGCCCGCCCGGCACCCGTATGTACCGCACCGGCGACCTGGCCCGCAGGCGGCCGGACGGCACCGTCGAGTTCCTCGGCCGGGCCGACGACCAGGTCAAGATCCGGGGCTTCCGGGTGGAGCCCGCAGAGGCCGAGACCGCGCTCGCGGCCCACCCGGACGTCACCGACATCACCGTGGTGGCCCGCGAGGACCGGCCGGGTGCCAAGCGGCTCGTGGCGTACGTCGTCGGACCGGCCGCCGACGCCATGGAGGAACTGCGGGCCTTCGCCGCCCGCACCCTGCCCGACTACCTCGTTCCCACCGCCTTCGTCCCCCTCGCCGCCCTCCCGCTGAGCCGCAACGGCAAGGTCGACCGCGCCGCCCTGCCCGCGCCCGAGGGGCGGCCGGGGCACGCGCGGGTGGCGCCCCGCACCGAGGCCGAGCGCCGCACGACGGCCGTCTTCGGCGAGGTGCTGGGCAGCGAACCGCCCGGTACGCAGGACGACTTCTTCCAGCTGGGCGGAGACTCGATCCTCAGCATCCGGCTCGCCTCCCGCCTCGCGGAGGTCTTCGACACCGAGGTCACGCCCCGCGCGGTGTTCACCCACCCCACGCCGGCGGCGCTGGCCCGGCTGCTCGGCGACCGGCAGGGCTCCGGCCGCCCGGCCATCGTCCCCGTCGCCCGGGACGCGGTCGTGCCGATGTCCCACGCCCAGCAACGCCTCTGGTTCCTGCACGAGTTCGAACCCGCGGGCGCCGAGTACGTCACCGCGCTCGCCCTGCGGCTGCGCGGCACCATGGACACCGGCGCGCTCCGCGCCGCCCTCGCCGCCGTGGTGGCCCGGCACGAGTCGCTGCGCACCACCTTCGACAGCGTCGACGGGCACGGCGTCCAGCGCGTGCACCCGCCGTGCGACGTCCCGCTGCCGGTGCACGACCTGACCGGGCTCGCCGCGGCCGACCGGGAGCCCGGACTGCGCCGCCTGCTCGCCGCCGAACGCGCCCGCCCCTTCGACCTGCGCGAGGGCCCGCTGCTGCGCGCCGGCCTGGTCCGGCTCGCCGCACACGAGCACGTGCTCACCCTCACCCTGCACCACATCGTCACCGACGGCTGGTCCACCTCCGTGCTGCTCGGCGACCTCGCCCACTTCTACCGGTCCGAACTGGGCACGGCCCAGGCGCCGTTGCCGCCGCTGCCGGTGCAGTACGCCGACTACGCGCACTGGCAGCGCGGCACCGGGGAGAACGGCGCGGACGAGCAGCTCGCCTACTGGAAGGAGCATTTGGCCGGCACCGCCCCACTGGAACTGCCCACCGACCGGCCCCGGCCGCCGGTGCGCACCAGCGCCGGCGCCACCGCCCGGCTGGTGGTACCCGCCCGGACCGTACGCGGACTGACCCGGCTCGCCCGCGACCACGGCACCACCCTGTTCACCACCCTCGTCGCCGCCGCCCAGGCCTACCTGGCCCGGCTGTCCGGCGCCGAGGACATCGCCGTCGGCACCGTCACCTCCGGCCGTGAGCGGCCCGAGACCCAGGCCCTCGTCGGATTCTTCGTGAACACCCTGGTGCTGCGCTCCCGGGCCGAGGCGGGGGCGCCCTTCTCCGGGTTCCTCACCGCCGTACGGCAGACCGTCCTGGACGCCTTCGCCCACCAGGACGTGCCCTTCGAACGGGTCGTCGACGAGGTGCGGCCGGTCCGGGACACCAGCCGCAGCCCGCTCTTCCAGGTCATGGTCGTCCTCCAGAACACCCCGGCCGCCGGCCTCGACCTGCCCGGACTCGACGTCACCGACGTCGAACCCGACTCGGACCAGGCCGCGTTCGACCTCACCCTGGAGTTCGCCGAGACCGGCTCCGGGGAACTGCACGCCCTGCTCACCTACAACACCGATCTGTTCGACCCGGCCACGGCCGAGCGGATGGCCGGCCAGCTCGGCACCCTGCTGCACGCCGTCGCCACCGACCCCGACCGCCCGCTGGGCTCCCTGCCGCTGTCCTCCGACGGCGAGCTGAAGGCACTGCTCGACCAGGGCCGGGGCGACTTCCGGCCGGTGCCCGAGCGCACCCTGCCGGAGCTGTTCGAACAGCAGGCCACCCGTATTCCGGACGCGGTCGCGCTGGTGGACGGCGACCGTGAGCTGAGCTACGCCGAGGTGGACCGGGCGGCCAACCGGCTGGCCCACCGGCTGATCCGGGACGGCGTCGGACCGGAGCGCGTGGTGGCCCTGGCGCTGCCCCGCTCGGCGGCGACCGTCGTGGCCCAGCTCGCCGTCGCCAAGGCCGGCGGCGCCTTCCTGCCGGTGGACCCGAACTACCCCGACCAGCGACGGGAGTTCATGATCCGGGACGCGGGCGCCCAGCTGGTCCTCGACGACCCGGCCGAGGTGTGGGCGGCCGAGGGGCCGCGGACGGCGCCCACGGACGCCGACCGCACCCGCGCGCTGCGCCCCGCCCACCCCGCCTACGTCATCTACACCTCCGGCTCCACCGGCACGCCCAAGGGCGTCGCCGTCACCCACCGGGGTCTGGCCTCCTTCGCCGCCGCGGCCGCCGAGCGGTACGCGGCGGGCCCCGGTGACCGGGTACTGCAGTTCGCCTCGCCCAGCTTCGACGCCTCCGTGCTCGAACTCTGCGTGTCCCTGCTCAGCGGGGCCGCGCTGGTGACCAGCGAGGAGGGACCGCTGGTCGGGGAGCGGCTGGCCGAGGTGCTCGCCGTACGGCGCGTCAGCCACACGCTGATCCCGCCGGCCGCGCTCGCCACCGTCCCGCCGGAGACCGCCGCGGCCCTGCCCCACCTGCGCACCCTGATCGTGGGCGCGGAGGCCTGCCCGGCCGACCTCGTCGCCGTCTGGGCCCCAGGCCGCCGCATGATCAACTCGTACGGGCCGACCGAGGCGACCGTCGTCGCCACCTGGACCGGACCACTCGAACCCGGCACGGGCGCGCCGCCCATCGGCCGCCCCTGCGGCAGCACCCGCGTCCATGTGCTCGACGCCGCCCTGCGGCCCGTACCGCCCGGCGTCACCGGGGAGCTGTACATCGCCGGCCCCGGCCTCGCCCGCGGCTACCTGGGCCGGCCCGGACTCACCGCCCAGCGGTTCGTGGCCGACCCGTTCGGCGGCCCGGGGGAGCGGATGTACCGCACCGGGGACCTGGTCCGCTGGACCGCCGAGGGCCTGCTCAGGTTCGCCGGACGCGCCGACGACCAGGTCAAGCTGCGCGGTTTCCGCATCGAGCCCGGCGAGATCGAGAGCGCGCTGCGCACCAGCCCCCTGGTGCGGGACGCCGTGGTGGCCGTACGCCCGGGGGAGACGCCCGGCGCCTCGGACCGGCTGGTCGGCTACGTCGTACCGGCCCGGCCGGCCGCCCCCGAGTCTCCCGGCGACGACGCGGGCCGGGTCCCCGGCACCGACCTGCCCGTCGGCGAGCTGCGGCTGCACCTCGCCGGGCTGCTGCCCCCGCACATGGTGCCGTCGGTGTTCGTACCGCTCGACCGGCTGCCGCTCACCCCGAACGGCAAGACCGACCGGCGCGCCCTGCCCGCCCCCGGGCCCGCGCGGGCCGCCGGCGGACCGCGCCCCGCGCCCCGCACCGACACCGAACGCCGGGTCGCCCGCATCTGGGCCGATGTCCTCGGCGTCGAGGAGGTCGGCGCCGACGACAACTTCTTCGCGCTCGGCGGCGACTCCATCCTCAGCATGCAGGTCGTCTCCCGGCTGCGCCGCGACGGACTGCACGTGGCCACCCGCGACCTGTTCACGCACCAGACCGTCGCCGAACTCGCCGCGGTGGTCCGCACCGCGCCCCGGCGGTCCCACGAGGGACCGGTGACCGGCGAGGTGCCGCTCACCCCGATCCAGGAGTGGTTCCTCACCAAGCCCCGCGCGGCCCACCACCACTTCAACCAGTCGGCACTGCTCGAACTCGACGGCGCCCCCGACCCCGAGGCGCTGCGCGCCGCGCTCGACGCCCTGCTGGACCACCACGACGCCCTGCGCATGCGGTTCACCCGGGACGAACACGGCTGGCGGCAGTTCAACCCGCCGCCCGCGCCCGGCCAGGACGTCCTCGCCCGGCACGACCTGACCGGACTGTCCGCCGAGGACGCCGACGCGGCCATGGCGAAGGCCGCCGACGAACTGCACGCCGGCTTCGACCTGGCCCACGGCCCGCAGCTGCGCGCGGCCCTGTTCACCGGCGACCCGGACCGGCCCGTGTTCCTGCTGCTGGTCGCCCACCACCTCGTGGTGGACGCCGTCTCCTGGCGCGTCCTGCGCGACGACCTGGAGACCGCCTACCGGCAGGCCCGCGCGGGCGGCCCCGTCGCCCTAGGGGAGCGGAGCACCAGCTTCCGGGACTGGTCCACGCGACTGTCCGCGTACGTCGCCGAGGGCGGCCTCGACCACGAACTGCCCTACTGGGAAGAGGCCGTACGCTCCGAACCCGCACCCGCCGCTCCCGCGCCCGCGGCCGGCGAGGGCCCGGCCGCCACCGTGAGCGTGGAACTCGACGAGGAGCACACCACGGCCCTGCTGCGCTCCGCGCCCACCGCCTACCGCACCCGCGTCAACGACGTACTGCTCGCCGCCCTCGCCCTCGCACTGGCCCGCTGGACCGGACACGACCGCATCCGCCTGGACCTGGAGGGGCACGGCCGCGAGGACCTGCTCGACGGCGTCGACCTGTCCCGCACCGTCGGCTGGTTCACCACCGTCTACCCGGTCGCCCTCCAGGTGTCCGACCCAGGAGACCTCGGCCCCGGCCGGGACTGGCGGTCCCTGGTGAAGTCGGTACGGCGCCAGCTGCGCGCCGTCCCCGGAAACGGGATCGGCTTCGGGGCGTTGCGCACCTTCGGCCCGCCCGAGGTCCGCGAACGCCTCGGCGCGCACGCCCACGGCCAGGTGGTGTTCAACTACCTCGGCCAGTGGGACGCCCGCCCCGAGACCGCGGACGGCGGCCTGGTCCGCGCCGAACACGGCTCGTTCGGGCAGGACCACGATCCCCGGGACCCCGGATCGCACCTGGTGGAGGTGGTGGGCGCGGTCCAGCACGGCCGGCTCGCCTTCACCTGGCACCACCGCCCCGGCGTCCACGACACGGCGGCCGTGCGCCGGGTGGCGGAGGACTTCGCCGAGGCCCTGCGCCACCTCGCCCGGCACGCCAGGGGAGGCCGATGACGGCGTTCCCCCACGGGACACCGCCCCGGCGGACCGTCCGGCACGGTCCCCGGGCCCCCCGCGCCCCGACCCCCGCCGGCGACCGCCCGC
The DNA here is from genome assembly GCF_000980885.2 of Streptomyces malaysiense. GTDB lineage: Bacteria > Actinomycetota > Actinomycetes > Streptomycetales > Streptomycetaceae > Streptomyces > Streptomyces malaysiense. The sequence goes on from NZ_LBDA02000012.1 coordinate 316,587, forward strand.
GGCTTCCGGCCGACTCACCCGAACCGAACACGAAGAAACCGAACACGAAGAAGGAGACAGAGATGGACGAGAACACCCGCTACCAGGTGCTGCGCAACGACGAGGAGCAGTACTCGCTCTGGCCCGTCGACATCGAGGTGCCCGCCGGCTGGCAGCCCGCGGGCAAGGAGGGCACCGAGGCCGAGTGCTCCGCCTACGTCGACGAGGTGTGGACCGACATGCGGCCCAAGAGCCTGCGCGAGCGCATGGAGAACGCGGGCGCCTGAGCGGCCGTACCACACCGCCCGCCGGGCCGGCCGCACCCGCGCCGGCCCGGCGGCGCACCGCACCCGCGCCCCCCACGCACGAACCGCCGCACCGGCGCCCCACCGCCCTCGGCCCTCACCGCACCGCATCACCCCTGAGGAGCCTGTCATGACCCCCGAACTGCGCACCGAACGCCTGGTGTTCCTCCCCTACCGGCCCGAGCACGAGGACGTCTTCGTGGAACTGCTGCGCGACGAGGAGGTGTGCCGCTGGATGGGCCAGGACCTCGTGCCCGAACAGCAGATCCGCGAGGTGTTCCGCGTGATCCTCACCGACATCTACCCCCAGGGGCGGTTCGACGTCTGGGGCCTGTGGCTGGCGGACCGTTACGTCGGCCACGCCGAGGTGAAGCCGACCGGCAACGTCGAGGGCCACGAACTCGTCACCGCCCTCGCCCCCGGTTACTGGGGGCGGGGACTGGGCGGCGAGGTGGTCCGCGGCCTGCTCCGGCACGCCGCCGACAGCCTCGGCCTCACCGAGGCGTACGGCATGGTGGGCGCCGAGAACACCGCCAGCCTGGCCATGTGCCGCCGCCTGGGCTTCCGCCATCTGCGCGATGTCGTCGGCGACGACGGCTCGGTGACGAAGCTGCTGGTCATCCCCACGGCGGCGGGCGGGGCGGGCCCCGCGCGGCCGCCGGCGCCGGACGCCGCGGACGGGCCGGTCCCCGCCGGAGCGCCGGGTGCCGAGGGCCTGGCCGGGGCGGCGAGCGCCGGGGAGGCCGGATGAGCCGGCCGCCGCTCGCCCAGGAGAGCGCCGGGACCGCGGGCACCGGCCCGCCGCCGGGGCTGTGGCGCAACCGCGACTTCAACCTGCTGTGGACCGGGCAGTGCCTGTCCGACCTGGGCGGCGCCATGGTCGACCTGGCCCTGCCGCTGCTGGTGCTGCAGCAGACCGGGTCCCCGGCACGGGCCGGGGTCGTCGGCACCGCGGGGCTCGTCACCGCCCTGGTGTGCCGGCTGCCGGCCGGCGTCCTCGCCGACCGGTTCGACCGGCGCCGGCTGATGATCGCCTGCGACGCGCTGCGGATCGCCGTGTACGCCCTGCTCGGCTGGGCGGTCCTCGCGGGCGCCGCCGGCCTGCCGGTGATCCTCGCGGTGGTGATCGCCGGCGCCGCCGCCACCGCCGTCTTCAGCACCGCCGAGCACGCCTCGGTGCGCAGCCTGGTCCGCCCGGACCAGCTCGCCTCCGCCGTCGCCCGCAACGAGGCGCGCACCTACGGCGTGTCACTGGCCGGACCGCCACTGGGCGGCCTGCTGTTCGGGCTCGGCCGGTTCCTGCCCTTCCTGGGCAACGCGCTGAGCTTCCTGGTGTCCCTGGCGGCCGTCTGCTGGATCAGGCGGCCGCTCCAGCAGCACCGCGAGAAGGTGGCCGCGCCGGTCGGCGCGGCCACCGCGGAGGGCCTGCGCTTCCTGCTGGGGCATCCGTTCCTGCGTGCCCTGCTCGCGATCGCGGCTCCGCTGAACATGGCCTTCACCGGCATGGTCTTCGCGATGACACTCGCCCTGCGCCGGGCCGGTGTGGCACCGGTCCTGGTGGGCCTCGCCGGCGCGATCTTCGCGCTCGGCGGTCTCCTCGGGGCCTTCGCCGCCCCGGCACTTCAGCGGCGGCTGCGGCTGCCCGTCCTGATCACGCTGCTGTGCTGGGCGACCGCCGCCCTGATGGCGGTCAGCACGCTGCTCTCCGGCACCGTCCTGGCCGCGGTGCCGCTGGCCGCGGCCGTGTTCCTCGGGCCCACCGCGAACGCCACCCTCTTCGGCCACCAGGCCGCCGTCACCCCCGACCACTTGCAGGGCCGGGTGGTCGGCGGCGTGCTGCTCGCCGCCGGCTCGGCCGCCGCGCTCGCCCCCGTCCTGGCGGGCGTGCTGCTGGCCCGCTGGAGCCCGGGGCCGGCCATGCTGGTCTTCCCGGCACTGGTCGTCCTCGCCGCGGTGACGGCGACCCTCAGCAAGGGCATCCGCACGATGTCCGCCTGACGCTCCGGTCGCGGGTGGCCGGCGCCCGGGGCGGGGCGGCGCGAAGCCGTCCGCGTGAGCGTCACCACATTCCTTGCATGATGCAAAAAGAGTGGCCGGCGATCCCGGGGCAGCCGCCGGCGCCCCTGGGGCACTCCTGCCGCCGGGACCGCTCAATCGTCCCAGGGGTCCACGCCGGACGTCAGCCGGACGAAGGGGATGGCGCGCCCGGCCTGCCGGAACCCCGCCTCGCTCCCGTTCGCCGGCAAGCCCATGAACGCGCACAGCCGTCGCGCGGTCCGCGGATGGCGCCGGCCGTACCGGGCCATGATGTCCGCGCCCTCCTCGGCGGCGGGGAAGCGGGCCGTGACGGCGTGGTGCCGGGCCCCCACCTGGATGACGGTCTTCGGACGGGCCCGCAGATTGCGGTACCAGTCGGCTTGCGGGCCGAAGCCGGAGGCGATGGTCCACCCCCGGCCGTCCGGTTCGCGTTCCACCACTTCGAGGACGGTCAGATGGCTCCGCCCGGTGACACGTCCCGTGTGGTGGAGCAGGAGGAGCCTGCCGCCGAAGAGCCCGCCCAGTCCCGCGCGGAAGGCGATGATCGGCAGTCGCGCGGCCGATCGCCGCCAGCCGCGCGGGGAGCGGGACTGCACGGACGCTGCGGGTCTGCTGGACATCTTCGCCTTTCGGCAGGTCGGACAGGGGCGGGTCACGGCTTCCGTCGGGTGAGCGGGGCAACCGAATGCTCACCACGAGAACCATTGCATAGTCTAAAGACGGGGAGGGCCTCTGCGGCAGAAGCGTCCGGGCGGCTCTCGGGCTGCGTTGGAGGACAGATGACCGTGGAAAGACCGGATGCGCCCGTGTCCGGCTCGGCGATGCTTTCGTGGTTGCCGGTGGGGGCGATGGCCGTGGTGGCCGTGGCCGATGTCGTCGCCGGGCCCGGAGTGGGCTTCCTGCCGCTGGTCTCGCTCGGGCCCGCCTTCTCCGGGCTCGTGGGCGGCTGGCGGCGCACGGCGCTGATCGGTGTGGCGGCCCTGCTGTTCTGCGTGGGCCTCGGCGTCTACGACGGACTGTTCGAGGAGCGGCGCGGTTTCACGGCCATGGCGTCCGTGGTGGGAGTCACGGGGGCGGGCATCGTCGCCGCCGTGATGCGTTCGCGCAAGGAGGCGGAGCTGGCCAGTGTGAGATCGATCGCGGAAGTGGCCCAGCGGGTGCTGCTGCGGCCCGTGCCGCGCACCGCGGGCCCGTTCCGGGCGGTGGTCTCGTACACCTCGGCGGTGGCGGAGGCCCGTATCGGCGGCGACCTCTACGAGGTGGTCGCGTCGCCCTACGGGGTCCGGGTGATCATGGGCGATGTCCAGGGCAAGGGGCTCGCGGCGGTCGAGACGGCCGCCGTGGTGCTCGGGGCCTTCCGCGAGGCGGCGTACGACGAACCCGACCTTCCCGGGGTGAGCGAGCGGCTGGAGCGCAGCGTGGCCCGGGAACTGGAGGGGGAGAAGTTCGTCACCGCCGTGCTCGCCGAGTTCGGCCCCGGGGAGGAGGTCGTCTTCCTCAACCACGGTCATCCGGCTCCGATGATCGTCCACGAGGACGGCGGCGTCGCCTTCCCCGAGCCGGAGGCCTTCGCCCTGCCGCTCGGTCTGGGCGGGCACGGTGGTGAGCGGCCCGCCCCGTACCGCGTGGACTTCGTGCCCGGGGACCAGCTGCTCCTGTACACGGACGGTGTCACCGAGGCCCGGGACCCCGGCGGTTCGTTCTACCCGCTCGCCGACCGCAGGACGCTGCTCATGACGCCCGACGCGGATCACGCCCTGGAGGCTCTGCGTGAGGACCTGGTCCGGTACGCCGAGGGTCCGCTCCATGACGACGCCGCGATGCTCCTGCTCCGCTATCACGGACACACGGAAGGGAAACCCGGTGCCCTCGGATGAGCAATTGGCGTGCCAGGCACGGTAAAAAGGAGTCATGCCGGAACGAGAGACCCCCGCGGACGCCCTGGACGATGTCGACGCGGTCACCAGAGCAGTACTGACGGCTTCCCGTCTGCTGGTGGCGGTCTCCGCGCGATCGCTCGCCGCCGTGGAGGACCGCGCGACCGTCGCCCAGTTCCGGATGCTCGTCGTGCTGTCCACCCGGGGCACGACCAAACTGGTGGAGCTGGCCGAACTGCTCCAGGTGGCACCCTCGACGGCCATGCGCATGGTCGACCGGCTCATCGCCACGGGGCTCGCGGACCGCCGGGCCAACCCCGCCAATCGCCGTGAGACCCTTCTGACGCTGACGGAGGAGGGCCGGCGGGTCGTCGAGGACGTCACCGCCAAGCGGCGGGCCGAGATCGCCGCCATCGTCGAACGGCTCCGCCCGACCGAGCGGCTCGCGCTCATCGAGGCCCTGGGCGCCTTCAACCGTGCCGGAGGGGAGCCGCAGGCTCCCAGTGCGGACGCTCCGGAGCCGCACCCGCTCGGATGGATCATGGACGGAGCGGTGACGCCCGGCGCCTGACCCCGGGTCCGGACGGGTGCCGCACGCGGCCGGCCCGCGCTTTTCTCCCCGAGCCATTTTTTGCATAATGCAAGAAAGCGGTGCGACGGACATCGGCTCGGGCAGAGGAATCGCGGAGGGGATCGCATGCGCCGCAGGCGTAGGCCGCCGGCTCCCCCCGAACCGCACCTCATGACGTACCTGCGGACCGCGGTGTGGGGGCCCGCCGAGTTCGTCGGGCCCCCACCGGCCCGGCTCGTCGGCAAAGGCGTCCTCGTGGGAGCCGTCGCGGCTTCGGCCATCCTCGGAACGGCGCTCCTGGGCGCGTGGACGGGCGTCACCGCGCTGGCCCGGGGTGAGGCCGGACTGGCGGTCGTGGCCGCTCTGGCCGTGTACCTGGTCTCCGTCGGAGCCGGCCGCGCCCTGGTCGGCGTCACCGCCCTGCTCGGCGTCTGCTTCGCCCTCCAGGCGCCGCAGGCGGCCGCCGGCATGGTGCTGGCGGAGCGCGGCCAGGTGCGGTCCGTGATGGTGACGTCCGTCGAGGCCGCCCGGATGGCGGGTGGCGGTGACGGCCACTACCTGTGCGCGGTGACGAACCGGGACGGCGTCCCGCTCGGGATCCGCATCTGGCGCGGCTGCGACGGGTCGATACGGCCCGGGGACACGATCGACGTCGTCTACGACCCCCGCGAGCGGGTGCCGCCGCGTGGTGCGACGGGTGGCCCCGGACCGTGGCGCGGCCCGGCGCGCTGGGGGGCGGCCCTGCTCGCCGCCGGTGCGACCGCCGTGGTGCGCTCGTACCGCCTGCCCGCTCAGTCCGGGACCGTGTGAGTCGAGCCCGTTGTCCCACCGCCCCGCGACGGGCGGTGGGACAACGGGCTCGACCGCCATCACGTCTCGTGCCGACGCGCGGAAGCCACCCGTCCCGGCCGCATGATGCGGATCTTGCGGCCCTCGCAGGCGGGGCAGCGCGGCGACTGCAGCGGGGAGGGCACGAGCCTGCCGTCGAGGTGGTAGACGGCGAGTATCTGCGCGTCGTCCTCCACGGTCAGGTCTATGTCGTACGTGTTCTCCCAGCCGTGTCCGCAGTCGAGGCAAGCGAACGAGTAGGCGCGGCGGACGTGGTCCTTTTCCACGGTTTACCTCCTTGGAGCGGTGTATCCATCGAGGTTCCCGATACCCAGTCTTGCACAGTGCAAAAGAGTCCGCGGGCCGATCGGTCCCCGCTCAGGCGGTCGCGTGCACGGCGCGCAGGGCGCTCTGGTGGCTGAGCCAGCCCACCGGGCTGCCCCGGTCGGTGTCGAGGACGGGTATCCCGGTTCCGGCGGAGGCCAGGAGGGTGTGCAGGGCCTGGGCGAGCGGCTGGTCGGCGGTCACCACGGCGGGCGGCTCGGCGAGCTGCCGCACGGTCGACGGCGCCGCGTCCGGCTGTTCCGCCAGGGCTTCGGCGACGGTCTGGGCGGTGACGACGCCGACGTACGCGCCGTTGTCGTCGACGACCGGGAGGGCGCCGTGTCCGGAGAGGCTGAGCAGGTCCGCGGCGTCCGTGAGCGGCGTGGCCGCGGGCAGCGGGGCGGGCAGTGGCTCCATGACGGTGCCGACGTGCTGGGCGCCGATGGCCGCTCCCTGGGCGGGGCCCTCCAGGTCGATGCCGCGGCGGCGCAGCTTGAGGGTGTAGATGGTGTCGCCGGAGAGCAGCCGGCTGGTGGCGGTGGCCAGCACGATGGCCAGCATCAGGGGCAGGATGATCGAGTACTCGCCGGTCAGCTCGAAGAGGATGACCACCGCGGTGATCGGTGCGCGGGCCCCGCCCGCGAACACCGCGCCCATACCGATCAGGGCGTACGCGCCGACCGCGCCGGCGGTGCCGGGCAGCAGGTGGTGGACGCCGATGCCGTAGGCGGAGCCGAGCATGGCGCCGATGAAGAGACTGGGCGCGAAGACGCCGCCCGAGCCGCCGATGCCGATGGTGAGGCTGGTCGCCACCATCTTGCCGACCAGCAGCAGGAGCAGGAAGCCGGCCGCGTAGCCGCCCGCGGTCGCCTTCTGCAGGACCGGGTAGCCGACGCCGTACATCTCGGGCAGGACGAGCAGGACCACGCCGAGCGCCAGTCCGCCGACCGCGGGGCGCAGCCACTCGGGGCCCCGCCAGAGCCAGTCGCAGGCGTCCTCGATCAGGTAGAGGAAGCGGGTGAAACTCATGCCGACGACGGCGGCGATGACGCCGAGCAGGGCGAACAGGCCGTACTGGGTCAGGTGGTCGACATGGAAGTCGGGCAGGTTCAGGAAGGCGTTGTCGCCGAACGCGGCGCGCCCGATCACGCTGGCGGTGACGCTGGCCAGTACGGTCGCGCCGAAGGCCTCCGCCGAGAAGGTTCCCAGGATCAGCTCCATGGCGAAGAAGACACCCGCCAGGGGAGCGTTGAAGGTGGCCGCGATGCCGCCCGCCGCGCCGCAGGCGACCAGGAGCTTCATCCGGCCCTCGGTCGCCCCGATCAGCCGCCCGAGGGTGGAGCCGAGCGCGGAACCGATCTGCACGATGGGGCCCTCGCGGCCCACCGAACCGCCGGAGCCGATGGTCAGCGCCGAGGCCAGCGTCTTGACCACGGCGACCTTGGGACTGATCCGGCCGCCGCGCTGGGCGACCGCGAGCATCACCTCGGGCACCCCGTGCCCGCGTGCCTCCTTGGCGAACCGGTTGACCAGCGGGCCGTAGAGCAGCCCGCCGACGACCGGGGCGAGGAGCACGAAGTACGGGCCCAGCCACGGTACGTGCGGATTCGTGGCCCCGGGGGAGGCCGCGTAGTCGCCGTGACCGGACAGCAGGCGGGTGAAGGTCTGGATGCACCAGCGGAAGACGACCGAGCCGGCACCCGCCCCGGCGCCGACCACCACGGCCAGTGCCATCACGATCCACGGGGCGTTGCGCAGCGCCGTGAGTCTCGGGGCGGGGGCGGGACCTGGTGTCTGATCGCCGGTCGGGTGCTTGCTGTCCAATGTCGCCGGTATGGCGCTCATCAAATCTCCTTCCTCACTTTTGCATTATGCAAAACAAGACGGAGGTACGCACCGGCTGTCCATCCATCGGGACGGTCCGGACCGAGATGCGGGCAGCCTTCTTGACGTCCCGGCTTTGCATAGTGCAAAAAAGAACAGTGTGCATGAGGGGGAGAACGGGGGAGAGGCGGGTGGATCGATGAAGGTCGTCATCTGCGGCGCCGGGATCGCGGGGCTCGCCCTGGCCGGCCGTCTGCACAACGTGCTGGGCTGGGAGGTCGTGGTTCTGGAGCGGGCGCCGCGGCCGCGCGCCGAGGGCTATGTGATCGACTTCTTCGGGCCCGGGTACGACGCGGCCGAGGCCATGGGGGTGCTTCCCTGGCTGGAGGAGCTCAGCCAGCCCGTCTCCGAGATGGTGCTCGTGGACGAGCACGGGCGGCGCCGGGCCGGACTCCGGTACGACGGTCTCGCCCGCTCCGTCCGCGGGCGCCTGCTCAGCATCGCGCGGCCCGACCTCGAACTGGCCCTGCGGGAGAGGCTGTCCCTGGCCGTCGGGCTCCGCTTCGGCGTGGGCCCGGCCCGTGTCGACGTCCGGCCCGATCGCGTGCGCGTGGACCTCACCGACGGCAGCGGCATCGAAGCCGACCTCCTCGTCGGCGCCGACGGCATCCACTCCACCGTCCGCGGCCTGGTGTTCGGCGACGAAGCACGCTACGTACGCCACCTCGGCTACCACACCGCGGCCTTCACCGTCGACGACCCGGTGAGCCACGCGGAGATCGGCGACCGCTTCTGCCTCACCGACACCCTGGGCCGGCAACTGGGCCTGTACGCCCTGCGCGACGGCAGGGTCGCGGTGTTCGCGGTGCACCCCGGCGGGGCGGACCGCCTTCCCGCCGACGCGCACGCGGCACTGTGCGAGGAGTACGCCGCGGCGGGCTGGCTCGCCCCCCGCGTCCTGGCCGCCTGCGATCCGTCCACGCGGATCTACTACGACCAGGTGGCACAGGTGGAGCTGCCCTGCTGGAGCCGGGGGCGGGTCGTCCTGGTCGGCGACGCCTGCCAGGCCGTGTCGCCACTGGCCGGCCAGGGCGCCTCCCTCGCGGTCGGCGGTGCCTATGTCCTGGCCGACCAACTGGCCCGGGCCGCCCGCGTCGAGGACGCGCTGACCGGCTACGAACACAAGTGGCGGCCGGTCGTCACCCGCGCCCAGCGCACCGCCCGGCAGGCCGCCCGCTGGTTCGTCCCGGAGTCGACGCGGGACCTGCGGCTCCGCCGCCTCGCCCTGCGGTCCTTCGGCCTGCCCGGCGCGCGCCGGCTGGCCGGCACCGCGTTCACCGGAAGGGCGGGTCCGCCGCTGCGCAGGCTGGCCACCATCCCGCCGTGGGTGACCGGCCGCGAACCCGTCGTCGGCCGCGAGAGCGCGGGTCCGCCCGGCCGGTGATCACCTCCGTACCGGGCGCGCCGGAGGTGATCACCCCCGTAGCGGCGCCCGAGCGGGGCCGGGTGAAAGGCTCAGACCGGACCGAAGTAGCGCAGCCACACGTAGCCGAGGGAGATCGCCACCGTCGCGGCGGTGACGATCAGGCCGTACTTGGTGAACTGCCAGAAGGAGATGGGCTGGTGGTTGCGTTCGGCGATGCCGAGGACGACGACATTGGCCGAGGCGCCGATGGCGGTGGCGTTGCCGCCCAGGTCGGCGCCGAGTGCGAGAGCCCACCACAGCACGTGGCCGCTCGCGCCTCCCATGTCGCGTACGAGGTCACCGGTGACGGGGGCCATCGTGGCGACGTACGGGATGTTGTCCACGACACCGGACAGGACGGCGGAGCCGCCGAGCAGGGTCAGGGCACCGCCCAGTTCGTTGCCGCCGATCAGATCGCCCAGCCGATGGGAGAGTTCACCGACGACGCCGGTGTCGATGAGCCCGCCGATCATGATGAACAGGCCCGCGAAGAAGGCGAGCGTGGGCCACTCGACCTCGGAGAGGACCTCCTGGGTGTCGACCGTGGAGACGGCGACGAGCAGCCCGGCGCCGAGCAGGGCGATGATGCTGGGCTCGTAGTGGAGCACAGGGTGCAGCACGAACCCCGCCATCACCAGGGCCAGCACGAACAGGCCCTGGACGAGCAGCCGGGGGTCCTTGATGGCCTCGCGCTCCTTCAGCTCCATGATCTCGGCCGCGCGTTCCTCGTCGTAGGCGAACGAGTCGCGGAACATCACACGGCACAGGGCGAGCAGGGCGAGGACCAGGACGACGGCGAGCGGGGCCAGCTGGACGACGAAGTCGTTGAAGGTCAGTCCGGCCCGGCTGGCGACGATGATGTTGGGAGGGTCGCCGACGAGGGTCGCCGTACCTCCGATGTTCGAGGCCATCACCTCGGCGATCAGGAACGGCGCGGACGGCAGCGCCAGGCGTTCGCAGACCAGCAGGGTGACCGGGGCGATCAGCAGAACCGTGGTGACGTTGTCCAGCAGCGCGGAGACGACCGCCGTGAGGACGACCAGCATGCTCAGCACGCGGAAGGGTTTCGCGTGGGCGCGCTTGACCGACCAGATGGCCAGGTACTCGAACATGCCGGTCTTCTTCAGCACGCCGACGATCATCATCATGCCCATCAGCAGGAAGATGACGTTCCAGTCGATGCCGGAGTCCTCCGAGTAGAAGGCGGAGATGTCGTCGGTCGCCCCGATGGCCAGCATGAGCCCGGCGCCGCCCAGGGCCACGGCGACCCGGTGGATCTTCTCGCTGATGATCAGTGTGTACGCGCCGGCGAAGACGATGATCGCCGCCCAGCTCTGCCAGTCCTTCACGGTCCTCCGGTCACGGGGCGGGCTCGGTGTGGTGCGACCCGGCCGGCGCCGCCGTCGCCGCGGGGCCGATCGTCAGTGGATGTGCTCGGCGCACGACGGGATGTCGAGCCGCCCAGGAGAGGAAGGGAGAGGTGGGGGAGAGGGGGAGGTGGAACGACCTCCGCCGCGGGTGCCGCCGGCGGGAGCGCACACGCTGTTATTGCACTCATGGCGAAGGCCCCCGATCGGAAGAGACAGTTATCCCCTGCTCGCCGACCAGACTTCCCGGCACACCGGGCGAAACTGTACCCTCTCTTGATGCGTTCTTGACAGATCGCTGACCGGATCGAGGCGTCGGGGTCAGGAGGCGGAGCCCAGCAGCCGGTGCAGCAACTGGGTCGCGGTGATCACTCCGAGGAGACGCGTCGCCGCCCCGTTCCGCTCCACGACCGCCACGAGAGGGCTGCGTACCCGGGCCATCAGCGCGGCGACTTCCAGGACGGTGGCGTCCGGGTCGGTCACCGGGGGCGCGGGTACGTTCGCCGACAGACACTCACGGACCGTGCGCCCCTCGAGGGCCTGGCACAGCCGGTCCGCGTGCCGTTCGTCGACCACCGCGGCCAGCGTCGGGTCCTCGACCACATAGCCCGGGACCAGGATCTTGACCATCTGCGAGGCGGGCAGGATCGCCTTCGGCGCGCCGCTGTCGTCGAGGACCAGGAGAGCGGGCAGTCCGTGCTCGGCCATGAGCGTCGCCGCCGCCGTGGCGTCGTCGTCGATACCGACGGTCTTGTACTCCACTGCCAGGTCACGTGCTCGCACGTCGTCTCCTGTCGTCCTTCCGGTGCCTGTGCGCAAGCGGCACGTGTACGCGGCGACCGGAACGACCCGCCGCGCGGCGAACCCCGACGGCCCACCGGGCGCGGGCGGTGCGGAAACCCCGCCCTCGCCGTCCCGCTGTGCCGGCCAAAGACCGCGCGCATCGTGCTGGACGGGATGATACGGCCCCGGTCCGGAGGTACGGGCGCGCCCGGCGGACCGGCCCGGAGCGACGCGGTGGGGTCCGGTCGAGCCTGGTGGTACCCGGCCGGGGCACCCGTTCGAGGCCGGGGCCGGGGCCGGGGCCGGGTCGAGCCGGGCGTGCCGGATTCAGGAGGTCCGCAGGTCCGCGGACGGCGGCTTCGGCGCTTCGATGCGCCGGCGCAGGGTGGCGGCGAAGTCCGCGGCGCGGGAGAGCTGGACGCGCAGCCTCTCCACCTGCTCCACGGCGTCCCGCTCGTAGCCGCGGACACGCTCCAGCAGGGCTTCGTGCTCCTCGGCGCCGAGGTCGTCATCGCCGTCGAGGCGGTCGATGGCGTCCAGCAGGTCGCGCATCTGCTCCAGGGTGAAGCCCAGCGGCTTCATCCGGCGGATCACCATCAGACGGGCGACGTCGTTCTCGGTGTAGAGGCGGAATCCGCCCTGGGAGCGGGCGGAGGGGGCGACCAGGCCGGTCTCCTCGTAGTGCCGGATCGTGCGCAGGGACAGCTCTGTGCGCGCGGCGACCTCGCCGATCTGCATGTGCTTGCCGTCCACGCCCGTCCTCCAGCCCTGCGCGCCGAGGCGGTGCCCGGTCCGTACGCCCGCCCATCCCTACCCTAACGTTAGGGTAGAGTTGCCGACGGCGAGGGGCGGCCTGCCGCTGTCTCGCCGTCGCTCTGCCGGGGTCGATGACGCCTCCGGCGAAGATCCGATTGTCGCAGGAGAAGCGTGCGCGAGCTGACGAGGCCCGGCGCCGCCGTTCTCCCCCCGTGATCCGCCGCTTCTGAAACCGGCCGCGCGCGAGGCCCCTCCCGCCCGGCGCCGGTTCCCGAAGACCTCCGGCCCGCCCGCGGCGGGCCGGTCAGCGGCCTGGCGTCCGGCCTGCCGCGTCCCCGTATCCGCGTCCCGGCGGGCTCCCGCCCCGGGGTGCGCCCGAGCACGACAGGTAACCGCCCCCTTGCCTTCTTCCGCGCCCTCGTCCCGCCTCTCGCCCACCGGGCTGCCGCGCCGGCCCGGCCGGCCCGCCTGGCTCTCTCCGGCCGTCTTCCGGACCGAGGCCCTTGCGGGCCTGGTGGTCGGTCTCGCTCTGATCCCGGAGGCGATCTCGTTCTCCGTCATCGCCGGCGTCGACCCGAAGGTCGGGCTGTTCGCCGCCTGCACCATGGCCATGGTGATCGCGTTCGTCGGCGGCCGGCCGGCGATGATCTCCGCGGCCACCGGCGCCGTGGCCCTGGTCGTGGCCCCCGTCGTCCGCCAGCACGGGCTGGGCTACCTGATCGCCACCGTCATCCTCGCGGGCGTCTTCCAGATAGTCCTCGGCGCGCTGGGAGTGGCCAAGCTGATGCGGTTCGTCCCGCGCAGCGTGATGGTCGGCTTCGTCAACGCACTGGGCATCCTGCTGTTCACCGCCCAGATCCCCAACCTGCGGGACGTGCCCTGGCCCGTCTATCCGCTGGTCGCCGGTGGTCTGGCGCTCATGCTGCTGTTCCCCAGGCTGACCAAGGCGGTGCCCGCGCCCCTCGTGGCGATCGTGATCCTGACCGCGATCACCGTCGCGGCCGGGATCGCCGTACCCACCGTCGGAGACAAGGGCAAGCTGCCGTCCTCCCTGCCCGTGCCGGGCCTGCCTGACGTGCCGTTCACCCTCCACACCCTCGGCGTCATCGCGCCCTACGCCTTCGCCATGGCCCTGGTGGGGATCATGGAGTCGATGATGACCGCGAAGCTGGTGGACGACCTCACCGACACCCCCTCCGACAAGACCCGTGAAGCGGTCGGGCAGGGCATCGCGAACATCGTCACCGGCGTCTTCGGCGGCATGGGCGGCTGCGGCATGATCGGCCAGACCATGATCAACGTCAAGAGCGGGGCCCGCACCCGCCTGTCGACCTTCCTGGCCGGCTTCTTCCTGCTCGTCCTGTGCATCGTCCTCGGCCCCGTCGTCTCCACCATCCCCATGGCCGCGCTGGTGGCCGTCATGGTCCTGGTGTCGGTCGGCACCTTCGACTGGCACTCGATCCAGCCCGCCACGCTCAAGCGGATGCCGATCGGCGAGACCGCCGTCATGGTCGTCACCGTGATCGTCGTCGTCGCCACCGGCAACCTGTCCATCGGCGTCGTCGTCGGTTCCCTGACCGCCATGGTGATCTTCGCCCGCCGCGTCGCCCATCTCACCGACGTCACCTCCGTCACCGACCCCGACGGCACCCAGGTCGTCTACGCCGTCAGCGGTCAGCTCTTCTTCGCCTCCTCCAACGACCTCGTCACCCAGTTCGACTACGCGGACGACCCCGACAAGGTCGTCATCGACCTCACCGGCACCCACATCTGGGACGCCTCGTCCGTCGCCGCGCTCGACGCCATCGAGACCAAGTACGCCCAGCGCGGGAAGACCGTCGAGATCATCGGCCTGAACAACCCCAGTGCCCACCTCCACGGCAGGCTCAGCGGCGAACTCACCGCCGGCCACTGAGCCGGCCGCGGGCCCGCCGGTCCCCCGCCCCCGGATCGAAGAAGGTCCCGGCGCGCCGCGGGGCGCCCGGCACGCGGCCGCGGACGTGAAGGCCGGGCGGGGACATGACGGCACCGAAGACGGGCTCGGCCGGGTCGCGGACGCCTGCCGGCCGGCTCTCGGGACAGGGGGCGGCCGGAGGGTGACCCGCGTCGCATCGGTGCGGACGAGGCTTGCTATGCAACGAGTTGCATAGAAAGATCGACGGCATGGCGCTCGAACACGCGATCCTGGTGTCGCTTCTGGAGAAGCCGGGCTCCGGCTATGAACTGGCCCGGCGTTTCGAGCGCTCCATCGGCTACTTCTGGACCGCGACCCACCAGCAGATCTACCGCGTGCTCAAGCGTATGGAGAACGACGGCTGGGTCGACGCGCGGGACGTCCCGCAACAGGGCCGGCCGGACAAGAAGGAGTACCGCGTCGCCGACCTCGGCCGCGCCGCGCTGTCCTCCTGGCTGCACGACCCGATCGAACCGGAGAGCGTCCGCCACGACCTGGCCGTCAAGATCCGGGGCGCCGCCTTCGACGACCCGGCCGCCCTGATCCGGGAGGTGGAGCGTCACCGCCAGGCCCACCGGGACCGGCTGGCGCACTATCTCGCGGGCCAGGCACGGGACTTCACGGAAACCGGAGCCGGCCCGGCAGGTCCCGGGGCGCCGCCCGACGCGGAGCGCGAGCTGCAGCACGCCGTACTGCGCGGCGGCATCGCCTACGAGCGGATGATGATCGGCTGGCTGGACGACGTGCTCGCCACGCTGGCCCGGTTCGGTCCGGACAGCTGACCCCCGCCGGTCCTGCCGGGCCCGACGGGACCGGCCGCCCGCCTCCCACCCGACCACCAGCCGAAAGGCGCCCTCACCATGGCTGACCAGCTGCTGTTCAACCCGCGCACGTACGACCCCGCGCATTTCGACCCGGAGACACGCCGCCTGCTGCGGGCCACCGTCGACTGGTTCGAGGAGCGCGGCAAGCGGCGGCTGATCGAGGACTACCGCAGCCGCGCGTGGCTCGGCGACTTCCTGGCCTTCGCGGCGAAGGAGAACCTGTTCGCCACCTTCCTCACCCCCTCCTCCGCCGCGGGAACGGACGAGCCGGACAAGCGGTGGGACACCGCCCGGATCGCGGCGCTCAACGAGATCCTCGGCTTCTACGGCCTGGACTACTGGTACGCGTGGCAGGTCACGATCCTCGGCCTCGGCCCGGTCTGGCAGAGCGACAACGCCGCCGCCCGCGCCCGCGCCGCCGGACTCCTCGACCAGGGTGAGGTGTTCGCGTTCGGACTCTCCGAGAAGGCCCACGGCGCCGACATCTACTCCACCGACATGCTGCTCGAACCCGAGGCCGGCGGAGGCTTCCGGGCCACCGGCTCCAAGTACTACATCGGCAACGGCAACGCCGCCGGACTCGTCTCCGTCTTCGGCCGCCGCACCGACGTCGAAGGCCCCGACGGCTACGTCTTCTTCGGCGCCGACAGCCGCCACCCCGCCTACCACCTGGTGAAGAACGTCGTCGACTCCTCGAAGTTCGTCAGCGAGTTCCGCCTGGAGGACTACCCGGTCGCGGCCGAGGACGTCCTGCACACGGGCCGCGCCGCCTTCGACGCGGCCCTCAACACCGTCAACGTCGGCAAGTTCAACCTGTGCACCGCCTCGATCGGCATCTGCGAGCACGCGATGTACGAGGCCGTCACCCACGCCCGCAACCGCGTCCTGTACGGCCGTCCAGTCACCGACTTCCCGCATGTGCGGCGGGAGTTGACCGACGCGTACGTCCGGCTCGTCGGCATGAAGGCGTTCAGCGACCGCGCGGTCGACTACTTCCGCTGCGCGGGCCCCGACGACCGCCGCTACCTGCTCTTCAACCCGATGACGAAGATGAAGGTGACCACGGAGGGCGAGAAGGTCATCGACCTGATGTGGGACGTCATCGCCGCCAAGGGCTTCGAGAAGGACAACTACTTCGCCCAGGCGGCCGTGGAGATCCGGGGCCTGCCGAAGCTGGAGGGCACGGTCCACGTCAACCTGGCGCTGATCCTGAAGTTCCTGCGCAGTCACCTCCTCGACCCCGCCGAGTACCCCGCGGTGCCGACCCGCCATGACGCGGCGGACGACGACTTCCTGTTCAAGCAGGGCCCGGCCCGCGGCCTGGGCTCGGTGCGCTTCCACGACTGGCGGCCCGCCTTCGACGCGTACGCGCACCTGCCCAACGTGAGCCGCCTGCGCGAACAGGCCGACGCGCTCTGCGCGTTCGTCACGACCGCCGCTCCCGACGCGGAGCAGAGCCGCGACCTCGACCTCCTCCTCGCGGTCGGCCAGCTCTTCGCCCTCGTCGTGCACGGTCAGCTCGTCCTGGAGCAGGCCGCCCTGACCGGGCTCGACCCGGACGTGCTCGACGAACTCTTCGCCGTCCTCGTGAGGGACTTCTCCGCACAGGCCGTCGAACTGCACGGCAAGGACTCGGCGACCGAGGAACAGCGGAACTGGGCCCTCGGCGCGATCCGCCGCCCCGTGCCGGACCAGACCCGCACGGACCGGGTCTGGCAGCGCGTCGAAGCGCTGTCCGGGGCGTACGAAATGGCCCCGTAGCCCCGACTCCCACTGCGGGAACTCCGACTGGATGATCAACCTGGCCGACTCGCCGACGGGGTGGGCATCCGCACGGGGGAGCGGTACCCGGCCCAGGCGTCGGCTACCGGGTTCTTCGCCCGCGGGCTCCTCGTGGCAACCTGACGATGGCCGGCAACCGCACCAGGAAGGTGGCAGGATGAAGATCTCGGTGGACGACCTCTCCGGACCCGAGATCATCGACTTCCTCGACGCGCACGTCAGGGAGTTGAGGTCGATCACTCCCCTGGAGAGCAAGCACACACTTGACCTGGAAGGGCTGCGCAAGCCCGAGGTGACCTTCTGGACGATCGAGGACGGCGGAACCCTG
The DNA here is from genome assembly GCF_000980885.2 of Streptomyces malaysiense. Lineage (GTDB taxonomy): Bacteria > Actinomycetota > Actinomycetes > Streptomycetales > Streptomycetaceae > Streptomyces > Streptomyces malaysiense. Next base: position 333,591 of record NZ_LBDA02000012.1, read on the forward strand.
GTGGGCTGCGGCGCGATCAGACGACTCGATGTCGGCCACGCCGAGGTCAAGTCGATGCGAACGGCCCCCTCGCGCAAGCGGAGCGGAATCGCCTCGAAGCTGCTCGCGCACATCATCGCCGAGGCCAGGCGCATGGGGTGCTCCAGGCTGAGCCTGGAGACCGGTACGACCGACTTCTTCCGGCCGGCCCGAGCCCTGTACGAGAAGTTCGAGTTCGAGTACTGCGCGCCCTTCGCCGACTACAAGGAAGACCCCAACAGCGCGTTCATGACGCAACTGCTCTAGGGCGTGTATCGGAGGTGCTGGTGTGGCAGCTGCGGTCAACTGCTCACCGTGAGATCGCGAGGGCCCCGGCGGCTCTCGCGCCGGGACCCCGGCCAGGGGTTCATGGCTGCTGGTCGGCGGCTGCGAAGCGGCTTCGGGTGAGGGTGGCGAAGCAGATCAGGGCCAGGGCTGCGGCGAGGGTCTGGATGAGGGCCATGGGGACGGCGCTGTCGGTGAGACCGGCCAGGGGCGATACGAGGGCGCCGATGAGGAAGCTGGAGGACCCGAGGAGTGCGGCGGCGGCTCCGGCGCCGTGGCTGGTGCGGTTCATGGCCGGGGCGTTGGCGTTGCCGATGAGCAGCCCGAGGCTGGAGATCAGGACGAACGGCACCGCGCAGACGACCGTCAGGCTGGGGTGGCCGAATACGCCGGCTGCGAGGGCGAGCATCGCCAGGCTGGCGATGAACAGGAGGGCGAGTCCGGTGGTGGCGATCGCATGGACGGGGAAGCGGCGGGGAGCACTTGGCCGTTGAGCTGCCGACGCCGACCATCCCGGCGGCGTTGAGTCCGAAGAGCAGGGCGTAGGTCTGGGGTGTGGCGCCGTAGAGGTCCTGGAGGACGAAGGGGGACGCGGCGATGCCTTCCCGAAACCCTCCCCGCCGCCGCGCGCCGGACACACGGCCTGGGCCTGGCCCAGATGCGGAGCTTGGTCGCCGACCGCGCACGGGCGCCGCGGAGTTTCTGCACTGTTCCTGGATCGCCCCCGAGACGTCCATCGAGGCCCTGCACGACGCTTACTCGCTCTGCCTGCTCTCCGCATGCTCTCCATGCGGGCACGGTGCGTGCGTATTTCGCGTTCCAGCGGACCGAGGGTGTCGCTCGCCGCCCGGTCCGGTGGCACCGCCACGAGAACGTCGCGTCGCCGGCGAGAGCCGCCCGGTAGCTCGCCCGCCCGTCCCGGGTCCGGAGCGCCGTTTTGCCGGAGCGGCAACAGGAGTGGTGCGGCCGGCGCGTGGTGGGTGACGGTGGGTCCCGTGACCGACGACATCGCTGAAGAATCCCCCGGGTCCACCGCTCCCTCGGCCGCCGGCGGGTACGCCGGAGACCCCGCGCTCCGGGCGGAGTGGGACGAACGGTACGCCGAACGGCCGCAGTTGTGGAGCGGCCGGCCCAACGGTGCGCTCGTCGCCGAGACCGCCGGGCTCACCCCTGGACGGGTGCTCGACGTGGGCTGCGGCGAAGGCGCGGACGCCGTCTGGCTCGCGCGCGCCGGATGGGAGGTGACGGCGCTGGAGGTCTCGGGCGTGGCGCTGGAGCGGGCGGCCGGGCACGCGCGGGACGCCGGCCTCACCGTTCACTGGGTCCATGCCGCACTTACGGAGGCCGGGCTTCCGCCGGCCTCCTTCGACCTTGTCTCCGCGCAGTACCCGGCCCTGCTGCGCACCCCCGATGCCGCGGCCGAGCGCGCTCTGCTCGCGGCCGTCGCGCCCGGCGGTGTGCTGCTGCTCGTGCACCACGCGGGGATGGACGACGGGCAGGCGCGCGACAGCGGCTTCGACCCGGCTGACTACGTCTGGCCCTCGGCCGTCGCGGAACTGCTCGACGGCGACTGGCGGGTGGAGGTGGACGAGCGGCGGCCACGCGTGGCACCCGAGGGCGGTGCCGGCGCACACCATGCCGACGACCTGGTGCTGCGCGTGCGGCGACTGCGCTGAGGATCCCTCGGCCCGCGGCCGGCCGCCCGGCGCCGCCCCGCGAGCCGTGCGCCCTTTGGCGACGGCTTCCCGGAGGGGTGGTGTCGGGTGGGGCCGAGCGCCGACTACGGTCCGGCCGTGCCGGTGGTGTCCGCCGGCGTGCGGGCGACGGCCCAGGCCGCCTCGATCATCCGGAAGATCTCGTCCAGGGCGGCGTCCGGGTCGGACGCCTCGCGGGCCAGTGAGTAGGCGTCGATCACGAACCTCGCGATCGTCCGGTTCGCCGTCGTGCCCTTCGACAGGCCGGGATCGCCGGCGATGGCCGCCGCCAGCGACTCCGCGTGGCGCAGCCTCATCGACTCCTCGTACTCCCGCAGGGCGGGAGACCCGTCGATCAGTCGCCGGACCGGGAGGGCGCTGTCCGCCGTGCAGTGCCGGACCAGGGACTGGACCTCGCGGTGCAGCGCGGGGACGAGCGGCTCGTGCGGCGCCCGGCCGGTGACCGCCCGCGTGAGGCATCGCTCGAAGTCGTCGTCCCGTTCGAACACCAGGGCCTCTTTGGCGGCGAAGTGGGAGAAGAGCGTGGTGACGGCCACATCGGCCTCGGCGGCCACGTCCCGGATCCCCACCGCCTCGTACCCGCGCTCCAGAAAGAGCCGGAGGGCGGTGTCGGCGATCTTCTTGCGGGTCGCGGCCTTCTTGCGTTCACGGCGTCCGATCGGCACGGTCATGCCGGGACACTATCAAATACGAATCTGCAACAGATCCAAAAACATAACCGTTAGTGTTACGATCTCCGCATGAGAAAAGTGAGCTTCGACGAGTTCGGCGGTCCGGACGTCCTGCGCCTCGTGGACGCCGAGGAGCCGCACGCGAGTCCCGGCCGGATACGCGTCGCCGTGCGGGCGGCGGGCGTGAATCCCGTCGACTGGAGGATCCGCGAGGGCCAGAAGCTGGGGGCCCATCCGGTCGAGTTGCCCTCCGGAGTCGGGCTGGACGCCGCCGGTGTGGTGGACGAGGTCGGCGAGGGCGTCGAAGGAGTCGAGATCGGCGACCCGGTGTTCGGCGAAGGCTCCAGCACCTACGCCGAGTTCGCCGTGCTGTCGGCCTGGGCCCGTATGCCTGAGGGGCTGACGTTCGAAGAGGCGGCCGGATACCCCTCCGTGGTGGAGACCGCGCTGCGCGTCATCCGCGAGGTCGGTGTGCGGTCCGGGCAGACACTGCTGGTCAGCGGCGCGTCCGGGGGAGTCGGCTCGGCGGTGCTGCAGATCGCCCGCGACCGCGGCATCACCGTGATCGGCACGGCCGGGGCCGCGAACCAGGACTATCTGCGCGGCCTGGGCGCCCTCGCCACGACGTACGGCGAGGGCTGGGCCGAGCGGGTGCGGCGGCTCGGCGCCGTCGACGCTGCCCTCGACCTGGCCGGTTCCGGCGTGGTCCGCGAACTGGTCGAGCTGACCGGCGACCCGCGCAAGGTCGTCTCCATCGCCGATCTCGGCGCGCCGCGGCTCGGTGTCCGGTTCTCCGGCGTGGCCGGGAGCGTGCCCGATGCGCTCGCGGTGGCCGCCGACCTCATCTCGCGGGGAAAGCTCCACATCCCGGTCGAGAAGTCGTATCCGCTCGCCGAGGCCGCGGCGGCGCACATCGACAGCCGGGCAGGCCACACTCGCGGACGCCGCGTCATGGTCGTCTGAGAACGGGGCGACCGGCGGGCGCGTCCGCCGGGCCGGTCCGTCGGGACGGGGCCTGCCACTGTGCCCCGCGGACCACGGGTACGGAGTCGCAGACGCGCAGCCGCGCGTCCCTGCGGGCCCGGCCCGGGGACGCTCCGGCACCCACCACGCGGCCGTCGGCGACGGCCGGCCACTCGCCCAGGGCCGAAGGCCCGGCGGTGGTAGGGGGTGTGCCGGACGGCGGCGCGGGCGGTGGCCGTGGGCCGTGCATACGTGCGCCGGCCGCGCACCGGCCGCGTGATCCGCGGCGTGCGGCGGGGCCGGCGCGGTCGGGCACGCACAGCGCGCGGCGTCAGGCGCGCTCCGTCCCCGTGGTCTCCTCGGTGCCCCTGGACCGGGCGCGACGGCGGCTCACCAGGGTGCTTCCCACGATCACCAGACCGATGGCGACGACCCTGGCGGCCCCGTAGTAGCCGGCCGCCGGCTCCTGCGGGGTGCCGGGCAGCCGAAAGGAGACCCACACCGCCGCGAGAGCACCGAGGACGATCAGCGCGACGGCCCCCCACGCGCCGAGGTCCGCCCACCAGGACACCGGGCCGCGACCCGGGTCGTGGCTCTGCTCAACGCCTCTGTCCGTCAAGGTGAGTTCTCCGGTTCGAGAGTGGTGGCGGTCGCCGGGGAAGACGCGGATCCGGCGGGGGAGGTTCACGCGGGACGTCGCCGAACCGGCCGGCCGCCGCCGGCGACCGCTCGGGCCCCGGGCCTCAGGCCCGCCGCAACCGCAGCGTCACCAGTTCGAACGGCCGCAGGCGCAGCGTGATCCGGTCGCCGTCCCGCCGTGGTGCCGCCGCCTCGGGCAGGTGCCGCTCCAGCAGGTTCGTCACCGTGACCCCGGCGACCTCGAACCCGGCGGTCAGCGTGGCGCTGGTCCGGCCGCCGAGGGCCTCGTGGAAGCGCACCACCACGTCGCCGCTGCCGTCGTCGGCCAGCTTCACCGCCGTCACGACCACCGCGTCCTCCGCCACCGACACCAGCGGCGCGACGTCCCCGGCGCCGGCCGCCCGCCGCTCGGGCACGTTGATCCGCCAGCCCTCGCGCACCGCGTCGCCGATGCCCGCACCCGGCACCAGGGCGTGCCGAAAGCGGTGCACACCCTGGTCCGTCTCCGGGTCGGGGAAGCGGGGAGCGCGCAGCAGCGACACCCGGACCGTCGTGGTGGTGCCGCGGTCGCCGTCGGTGCGGACGGTCCGGGTCACGTCGTGCCCGTACGTCGAGTCGTTGACGATCGCCACGCCCCAGCCCGGCTCCTCCAGGTGGACGAAGCGGTGGTTGCACGCCTCGAACCTGGCCGCCTCCCACGAGGTGTTGGTGTGGGTGGGCCGGTGGAAGTGCCCGAACTGGGTCTCGGACGCGTACCGTTCGGCGTGCACGTCCAGCGGGAAGGCGAGCTTGAGGAACTTCTCCGTCTCGTGCCAGTCGACCTCGGTGTCCAGCACCAGCCGCCGCTCACCCGCCGCCAGCGACAGTACCTGGGTGACGCGGGAGGAACCGAAGGACCGGACGATCCGCACCGATGCGCCGTCCTCGCCGGGCGTGACCGACTCGGTGCCGGTCAGGTCGGTGACGGTGTTGCGGTAGAACTCGTCCACGTCCCAGGCGTCCCACATGTTCGGGAAGTCGGGGTGCAGCTGGAGGAGGTTCGCCGCCCCGCCGGGCGCGATCGACTCACGGCCGGCCTCGTTGTCGTACGCCGAGACGACCAGGCCGCGGCCGTCGATCCCGATGCGCAGCAGGCCGTTGTCCAGGACGTACCCGCCACCCTCACGGGACGTCAGGCCGCTGCGGCCCGCCCCGACCGGGGTGGCGGCGGCACCGGCCGGTACGCCCGCGCGGGCGTGCGGAGCCGCGTTGAAGACCAGCGGTGTGCTGCCCTCGCCCGCCAGCGCGCGCTGGGCGGCCTCGATGATCGCGTCCAGCTCCCGGCCGACACTCCGGTAGGTCGCCCGTGCCTCGCGGTGCACCCAGGCGATGGACGAGCCGGGCAGGATGTCGTGGAACTGGTGGAGCAGCACCGTCTTCCAGATCCGGTCGAGATCCTCGTACGGATAGGGGAACCCGGTGCGTACGGCCGCCGTCGCCGCCCACAACTCGGCCTCCCGCAGCAGGTGTTCACTTCGCCGGTTGCCCTGCTTCGTCTGGGCCTGGCTGGTGAGGGTGGCGCGGTGCAGCTCCAGGTAGAGCTCGCCGACCCAGACGGGCGGCTCGGGGTACTCGGCCTCGGCCTTGTCGAAGAAGGCCCGCGGGGTCTCCCACACCACCCGCGCCGAGCCCTCCAGATCACGCAGCCGGGCGGCCTTGGCGACCATCTCGCGGGTGGTCCCGCCGCCTCCGTCGCCCCAGCCGGTGGGGGCGAGCGAGTGCCGTGCGACGCCCTTGTCCTTGAAGTTGCGGGCGGCGTGCGCGATCTCGCTGCCCTTCATCGAGCAGTTGTAGGTGTCGACGGGCGGGAAGTGCGTGAAGATCCGGGTGCCGTCGATGCCCTCCCACTGGAAGGTGTGGTGCGGGAAGGTGTTCGTCCGCGACCAGGAGATCTTCTGCGTCAGCAGCCGGGTGGAGCCCGCCGCCCTGATGATCTGCGGCAGCCCGGCGGCGAAGCCGAAGGTGTCGGGCAGCCACGCCTCGTCGTTCTCGATGCCGAACTCGTCGAGGAAGAACCGCTTGCCGTGCACGAACTGCCGGGCCATGGCCTCCGAGCCGGGCATGTTGGTGTCGGATTCCACCCACATGCCGCCGGCCGGCACGAACCGCCCGTCGGCCACCGCCTCCGTCACCCGCGCCCACACCTCGGGCCGGTGCTCCTTGACCCACGCCCACTGCTGCGCCTGGGACATGGCGAAGACGAACTCCGGTTCGTCCTCCAGCAGGGCGGTCATGTTGGCCGTGGTCCGGGCCACCTTGCGCACCGTCTCGCGCAGCGGCCACAGCCAGGCGGAGTCGATGTGCGCGTGCCCGACGGCGCTGACCCGGTGCGCGGAGGGCACGGCGGGCGCGGCCAGCACACCGCCGAGCCGTGCGCGGGCCCGGTCGGCGGTGCCGTTGACATCCTGGAGGTCGACGGCGTCGAGCGCCCTGTCCACGGCGCGCAGGATCTCGTGGCGGCGCGGGGAGTCCACCGGCAGCTCGGCCATCAGCTCGCCGAGCACCTCCAGATCGATCACCAGCTGCCACACGGTCTCGTCGAAGACCGCGAGATCCATGCGGGTCAGGGTGTACTGCGGCTCGCCGCCCGCGGTCTCCTTGTCGCCGAGCTGTGTCGGCAGGAACGGGTGGTAGTCGAGGACGACCGGGTTGGAGGCGGCCTCGATGTGCAGTCGTACCTCCTCGCCGCCCGCGACGGGCGCGCCGACGCGCACCCACTGGTTGCGCGGGTTGAGACCCTTCACCGGGGTGCCGTCGGGGCGGTAGACGAGGCCCTCGCACTGGAAGCCGGGCATGTTCTCGTCGAAGCCGAGGTCGAGGAGTGCCTCCACGGTCCGCCCGGCCCATTCGCCGGGCACCGTACCCCTCACCCGGAACCAGCTGGTGCCCCACGGAGCACCCCACCGGGCGCCCACCCGGATCGGTTCCGGCTCCGCGGCCAGCGCGTCGGCGACCGGAACTGGCTCGCCGGGCGCGTGCCACACCGCGACCTCGAGGGGGACGGACTCGGGGTACACGGCGGGGCGGATGCGCTCGTCGAGGACCCGCTTGAGGCGGGCTTCGGCCAGACTGCGGTCGTCATGCATGCGGGATGCTCCGTAGGTCGGGTTTCGGCGGGTGGGGGACCGGCGGATGGTCAGCGCGGGTGGATGACGGTCGAGGGGGCGGACGAGGTGTACAGCTCTCCTACCGCCCGCACCTCGATCCGTACGGCGGACTCGCCCGGTGCGGGCGCCTGGCCGCCGGTGAAGTACGCCCGCTGGCCGGTACCGCCCAGGAAGCGCCGGGTGCCGTCGGGCAGCACGCGGTGCAGGGTGTAGTGGCGTACCGTGCCGGGGGCCGGGTGGTCCCAGGCGAGGCGCAGGTCGCCGCCGGACGCCGCGGTGATCCGCAGGCCACGAGGGGCGGCCGGGGTGTCGGTGCGGTCGTGGACGGAGAGGGCGCCGAGCCGCCAGCCGACCGGGCCGCCGCCGGTGGCGGTGAGCCGGACACCGAGGGCGTGGACGGTGCCGGACAGGCCGTCGAGCCGGACGGCCGAGATGTGCCAGCCGTCGCCCGGCCCGGCCGGCACCGGCAGGTAGGTGTACGGCGGTGCGGCACCGGCCGTGTCCGGCTCCGCGGTCGCCACGGCCAGCTCGACCCGGACGGCCCCCGTGTCCGTGCGATGGGTCAGCTCGACGACGGTGCCGGGGCGGACCGGCAGCCGTGTCGCGTACAGGTCCAGCACGGCGGGACGGTCCAGCGCGCCGTCCACGAGGACGCTGCTGCCGCCGCGCCAGGCGTCCGCGAAGTCGAGGGCGACCGTGGGCCGCCCGCCGTCGGTGCGCACCACCCAGCGCCTGGAGGGCAGCCGGTCCTGGAGGCCGAGATGGTTCCAGGGCCTGTCGGAGGTGACCTCGCCCTTCTCGTACCAGCGCAGTCCGTGGCCGGTGTTGAAGACGCTCGCGAACGGCAGCGAGGCGACGGTCGACCGGTCGGCGACGGACACGGCGGGGGCTCGCCAGCCGTCGGTGGTGTCGGGACGGGACGGGTCGAGGGAGCGCCCGGTCCAGAACCGGTCGTCGGCGGCGTGGAAGTCCTCCGGGGTGTGGCCTGCGGGCAGGTGTCCGCGGGTCCACTCGGGCCGGTACAGGCCGAGGGAGGTGACGTGCGGGCGGTCGGCCGGCACTATGGCGTCCCAGTCCACCGAGGTGTTCCAGCCGCCCGACTCCACGTCGACGCCGGCCCACAACTCGTACCGGTCACGACCCAGTCGTACGGCCTTGTGTCCGGAGGAGGCGAGCGAGGAGGCGCTCCAGCGGAAGTCGACGAACATGTCGTCGGCGGACTGGAAGAGGGCCTGGTTCCGTTCGTTCAGCGCGCCCTGCCAGCTCACCGAGCCGTTCACGGTCATCGCGTCGTACCAGGTGATCCGCTGCCCCGCGGCGGTGGCGAGCCGCTTCAGCTCCGTGACGAAACCGAGCATGTCGGCGCCGAGGGCGCTGTCGCCGCCGCCCGTCTCGGCGTTGACGAACCAGCCGTCGAAGCCGTGCGCCGATGCGACCGCGACGAGCTGGGCGGCGAGCGGGTGGTGGCCGGCGGCGTCCCTTCGCACCAGGTCGCGGATCCACCGGAGCTGTCCGCCGTAGGCGGCGGGCGGCAGGAAGACGTTGCCGAGGACGGGAACGCCGTGCCGGTGGGCGGCGTCCACGACGGGCGCGTTCGGCGCGAGGATCAGGCCCTCCCCGGACGAGCCGCCCCAGAAGACCAGTTCGTCCATGTAGGCCCAGTGGGTGAGGGCGTAGTAGTCGGCGGTGTCCGAACCCTGGGAGGGGTTGGAGGAGGTGGGTCCGAACGAGACCAGGCACTGGACGCGGGCCTGCCCGGCGCGGGCGGTGGTGTTCACCGGGGTCGGGGTGAAGCGGGGCGCGAGCGGGGTGGCGGCGGCGTTGAAGGGCAGGTCGGCGTCGGTGGCGGCGCGCCAGGTCTTCAGGCTGCGCCAGGTGATGCCGGGGCCGGGGCTGCCGGCGGGCAGGGAGTCCGGGAACCAGTAGGAGGCGTACGGCTGGAGTGCGGCCGTCGTCTTCGGGGCGGCCTCGGCGGTGCCGGCGGGCGGCGCGGACAGGAGCGCGGCGGCGCCTGCGAGCAGGACGGTGCGTCTGGTGGGGTTCACGAGCGGGTGCCTCCTCGGGGTGTGCGCAGTACCCGGTCGGGCGTGACGACTTCCCGGAGCGCGCGGGCGGTCAGGTGGTCCCGGTCGGTCGCCCGGGTGTCGAGGACGGTGGTGGGGCGGGCGCCGTCGGCGGTCAGCCGGAAGAACGCCTCGAAGACATCGCCGCCGGGGGCGCAGCGGGAGCGGGCGGCCGGGTCGGCGGGAACGGTGAGGGCGGTGGTGCGCGGGGCCGGCGCGTAGGTGTGGCCGCGGGCCGCGCGGGACAGGACGCGGGCGAGGTCCTTGGGTCGGCGGTCGTTGGTCAGCAGGCCGAGGCCGTATTCGAGTTCGGGGAAGTCGGCGAGGTCGCGGGAGACGTCGTGGGAGCACCACCAGGTGATGCCCCACAGGTCGGGGCAGTCCAGCGCGTTCGCCACGGTGGCCTCGGCGAAGGCGGCGGCGTGCTCGGCGGGGACGAGGGGGGCAGGGGCGCCGACCTCCTGGAGCCAGACGGGCCGGTGCGGGTCCCCGGCCCAGGCCTTGCTCAGCTCGATCAGGTACGCGGCGTGGTGCTCGGTGGCCACGGAGGCGCGGCCGTGGCGCTGGGCGGTGCCGTTGAAGACCCAGGAGTGGACGGCGGTGAGGGCGCCGCGCCGGGCCGCCTGGGCCGGGGTGAAGGGCATGTCGTCCTGGTACCAGGTGGCGTCGTAGCCGGCGTGCAGGTGCGGCTTGCCGGGGGCGCCCTTCTCGCAGGCGGCGAGCATGCGCTCCAGCCAGGCGTCGATCTGGTCGGCGGTGGCCCGGTCGGGGTCCGGGTGGGGGCCGGCGGCGAACTGGTTGACCTCGTTGCCGAGGGTCATGCCGAGGAAGCCCGGCCGGTCGGCCAGGGCGGCGGCGAGGGTGTGCAGGTAGGCGGCCTGCCCGTCGAGCACCTCGGGGTCGGTGAAGAGGTTGCGACGGTGCCAGGTGCGGGTCCACGCGGGCAGGAAGTCGAAGCTGGAGAGGTGCCCCTGCAGGCCGTCCACGTTGACGTCGAGCCCGCGTTCCGCGGCGGCGTCGACCAGGTGCACCAGATGCTCCACGGCGCGGGGGCGGATGAGGGCGCGGTCGGGCTGGAAGTACGGCCACAGCGGGAAGACCCGGATGTGGTCCAGGCCGAGCGCGGCGACGGAGTCCAGGTCGGCGCGTACGGCGTCGAGGTCGAAGTCGAGCCAGTGGTGGAACCACCCTTGGCTCGGGGTGTAGTTGACGCCGAAGCGCACGGCAGAAGGCATACGGGGGTCCTTGCGGCAGTGGGGTCCGGGAGGGGGCCTGGGGCCGGTCGTGCCGGCCGGTCCGGGATCAGCCCTTGACCGCGCCCTCGCCGACCCCGCGGAAGAAGTAGCGCTGGAGGCAGGCGAAGAGGGCGATCAGCGGTGCCACGGCGATGATCGTGCCGGCCGCGACGAGGCGTTCGTCGTTGGCGAAGGTGCCGTGGAGGTAGTTGAGGCCGATGGTCAGGGTGAACCTGGACGGGTCGCTGAGCACGATGAGCGGCCAGAGGAAGTCGTCCCAGGCCCCCATGAAGGCGAAGATCGCCACGACGGCGAGGGTGCCCTTGACCGAGGGCAGCGCGATGCGCAGGAACCGCTGCCAGACGTCGGCGCCGTCGACGTAGGCGGCCTCCTCGATCTCGTAGGGCAGGTTGAGGAAGGCGTTGCGCATGAGCAGGACGTTCATCGCGGCGATGGAGCCGGGCAGGACGACGCCGATGAGCGTGTTGTTCAGGCCGAGTTCGCGCATGGTCGTGAACTGGGCGATGACGATGCCCTCCGCGGGCACCAGCATCGCGAGGACGAAGACCAGGGCGGCCGCCCGGCGGCCCCGGTAGCGCAGCCGGGCCAGGGCGTAGCCGGCGAGGGCGGAACCGACGCAGTTGGTGACGACGTTGGCGGCGGCGACCTTGAGGGAGTTGAGGGCGTAGTCCCAGACCGGGATGGTCTCGGACACCCGCTCGTAGTTGTGCAGGGTGGGGTGGCCGGGCAGGAACTTCGGCGGGGAGCTGAAGATGTCCTCGGTGGGGCCCTTGAACGAGGTGGACAGCTGCCACACGAACGGGCCGACGGTCAGGACGAGTACGGCGGTCAGCAACACGTAGCGCAGGACCAGTTCCCACCCCGGCACGCGCCGGCCGCTGTCGTCGGTGAAGCGGGGCGCGCGGGCACGGTCCGGCCGCGCGCCGCTCTCCGGTGCCTTCTCGGCGACGCTCACGGCTCCTCCCTCCGGTCGGCGCGCAGCACGAGCAGCATCAGGACGACGGTGACGGCGAAGACGACGAGTGAGATCGCCGAGGCGTAGCCGACCCGGCCGGTCAGGCCGGTGCCGGTGCGCTGGACCAGCATCACCAGGGTGGTGTCCTCGCCCGCCGGGCCGCCGCTCGGCGACGCCAGCAGGTACACCTCGGAGAACACCTTGAAGGCGGAGACCGAGGAGAGCGCGGCGACCAGGACCATGGTGGAGCGGATGGCGGGCACGGTGACGGTGCAAAGGCGCCTGACCGGGCCCGCGCCGTCCACGGCGGCGGCCTCGTGCAGCTCGCGCGGCACGTTGGCGAGCGCCGCCAGGTAGATGATCATGTAGTAGCCGAGGCCCTTCCAGACCGTGACGGCCATGGCGCTGAGCAGCAGCAGCCACTGGTCGCTGAGGAATCCGACCTTGCCTACGCCGATCGTCTCCAGGAGCGAGTTCACCAGGCCGCGCTCGTCCAGCAGCCACACCCAGATCAGCCCCACCACGACGATGGACGCGACGACCGGGGTGTAGAAGGCGGACCGGAAGAAGGTGATGCCGGGGATGTTCTTCTGCACCAGCAGGGCGAGCAGCAGCGGCAGCAGCACCAGCGCCGGGACGACGCCGACGACGTACAGCACGCTGTTGCGCAGGCCGATCCAGAACATGTCGTCGTGCAGCAGCTCGCGGAAGTTGGCGAGGCCGACGAACCGGCCCGGGAGCAGCGTGCGGCGGTCGGTGAAGGCGTTGATCACCGTGGAGACGAACGGGTAGAGGATGAACCCGCCGGTGATCACCAGTCCGGGGGCGGCGAACAGCCAGGGACTGGTGGGCAGTTGGCGCCGGATCCGGATCGCCCGGCGCCGCTCCGGGGGCCGCCCTGGACGCGACGCATGCGTCCGGGGGGCGGTCGAGGTGGCCATGGCGTGCTATCCCTGCTGCTTCAGTAGCCGGTCGCACGCCCTGACAGCGTTGTCGAGCGCGGCCTTCGGGCTCTGCCTGCCCTGCAGCGCCTTGCCGACCTCGTTGCGCAGCGCGGTCTTCATCTGGTCGCTGAACAGTACGGGCGTGTAGTTGACCGCGCTCTTCAGCGACTTGGCGGCGGCGACGCGCACCCGGGTCTCGTCGGTGCCGTCCTCCTCGGTGAAGTACGGGTCGTCGAGGGAACCGGCGGTGGACGGGAAGATGGCGACCTTCTTGGCGAAGGACATCTGGTGCTCGGCGTCGGTGACGTAGTGGGCGAAGGCGACGGCCGCGGGCGTGTGCCTGGTCCGGGAGTTCACCATCAACCCCATCACGTACATGTTGACGTGGCCGGTGTTGGTGATCTGGTCGGTGATGCCGATGTTCTTGTACAGGCTCGGCGCCTGCTTCTTGAAGTTGTCCAGGTCCAGGGCGCTGCCGGGGTTCATGGCGACGGCCTGGGTCAGGAACTCCTTCCCGGCCGACTCGGGCGTGGCGTTCAGCGCCCGCGCGTCCAGGGCCTTGGCGTCGTACAACTGCTTGTACCTGGTCAGGAGTTCGACGCCCTTGGCGTCGTTGAAGGTGAAGCCGGTGCCCGCCTTGTCCATGAGGGAGGCGCCGTAGCGGCCGAAGTCCTCGATGGTGGGGATGTTGGCGAGGGTGGCCACCCTGCCGCCCGACTCGTCCGCCATCCGCAGCGCGTCGGCGAAGAGTTCGCCGTACGTCTTCGGGGGCTTCTCCGGATCCAGCCCCGCCTTCTCGAACAGGGCCTTGTTGTAGAACAGCGGGCCGGTGTTCAGGTACCAGGGGAAGGCGTACGTGCCGGTCATCCCGGGGACCTGGTGGCCGGCCCAGGCGCCCGGCAGGTACTCGCCCTTGTACTTCGCGGCGGCCTTGTCGAGGTCCATGGCCAGGCCCGCCCTGGCCAGCGGTGCCACCAGGTCGGGGGAGACGTTGACGACGTCCGGCAGGGTGCCGCCGGCCGCGTCGGCGCTGATCTTGTCGGCGTAGCCCTCGGCGGGCTGGTCGACCCACTTGACGTGGGTGCCCGGGTACTTCTTCTCGAAGTCGCCGATCAGGCCGTCGAAGTAGTCCTTGAAGTTGGCGCGCAGGTTCCAGGTCTGGAAGGTGATGTCGCCCTCCACCTTGCCGGAGGCGTCCGTCGAGCCGCCACCGCCGCCGGAGCCGCAGGCGCTCAGCGGCAGGACGAGGGCGGTGACGGCGGCGGCGAGTGCTCTGCGGGACATGGGCACGGTGACACGGCTCCCTTGCGGCGTCTTCGGCTGGTGTCGGCAAGGACCATGCCCGCCACCTCCGGGGGAAGTCAATGGATTTGAAGTCACTAAAGCTGTCTGTGGAACATCAGTGCAGGTCAGAGAGGAATCCGAGAGTATTGCCAAGCAACACTAAAGCGCTTTAGGCTTCATCTGCTCAAGCGCTTTAGTGATCACTGCTGAGAAAAGAGGCGAGCATGCCGGCCAAGCGGTCCCCGGCGCGTCGGCCGACGATGAAGGACATCGCGCGCCGCGCCGGTGTCTCGGAGAGCGCCGTCTCCTTCGCCCTCAACGGCAGACCGGGCGTCTCCGACGTCACCCGCGAACGGGTGCGCCGGGTCGCCGAGCAACTGGGCTGGCGGCCCAGCACGGCGGCCCGCGCGCTGTCGGGGGAGGGCGCGGCCACGGTCGGTCTGGTGCTGGCCCGGCCCGCCGACACCCTCGGCGTCGACTCCTTCTTCCTCCAACTCGTCTCCGGCATCCAGGAAGTGCTGGCGGAGCGTCACCTCGGGTTGCTGTTCCAGGTGGTGGAGGGCGTACCGGACGAGTGCGCGGTCTACCGCAGGTGGTGGGCCGAGCACCGGGTGGACGGCGTCCTGGTGGTGGACCCGCGCACCGAAGACCCGCGCCCGGACCTGCTCGACGAACTCGGCCTGCCCGCCGTGGTGATCGGCGGCGCGCCCGACGAGCGGCACCCCGGGCTGTCCACGGTGTGGGCCGACGACGCCGGCGCGATGGCAGCGGTGGTGGACGGGCTGTACGCCCTCGGCCACCGGCGGATCGTGCACATCGCCGGGCTGTCCGGCCTCGCCCACACCGAGCGGCGGATCCGGACACTGCGGGCCGAGGCCCGGCGGCGCGGGCTCACCGGCGTGGAGTCGATCACCACCGACTACTCGGACGCGGCGGGCGCCGCCGTCACCCGCCGTGTCCTCGGCTCGGCCGCTCCCGCGACCGCCCTGATCTACGACAACGACGTCATGGCCCTCGCGGGCGTCGCCACCGCCGCCGGACTCGGCTTCTCCGTGCCGGCCGACGTGTCGGTGGTGGCCTGGGAGGACTCCGCCCTGTGCCGCATGGTCAAGCCGTGGCTGTCGGCCCTGTCCCGGGACAGCGTGGAGTTCGGCCGCACCGCGGCACGTGAGCTGACCGCACTGCTCGACGGCGGCCCGGCCAGGACGGTCAGGGTGCCGGTGCCCCGCCTGATCGAACGGGAGAGCACGGGGGCGGCGCGGGGGGCATGACGTCCATCGCGCCGGACGGGACCGGCGTGCGCCCGTGCTCCTCGGTGGCCCGGACCTCGTCCGGCCGAACCGACGGCTGGAACTGAGGGACCGTCATGTCTTCGCTCCCCCACCTCCGTTGGGTGGCGAGTTCGGCGTGTCGATCCTGAACCCTGCTTGAGCTGGAAGGACTGGGCAAACGGGTCATATTGGGGAATCTCTGACATCGGTGCGGGTAGCGGGAGGTGAAAGCCACTCCAGTTGGGAGGCGCATCGCATGACACCGACCCGGGATGTCGTCGAGATGATCCTGGAGGATCACCGGGCGATGGAAGAGCTGCTCCGTCTCATGCGCAGCACGGAGGCCGATCGCCGGAGCGCGCTGCATGACTTCGCGCACCTGATGGTCGCTCACGGTGAGGCCGAGAGGGCCTCGGTGCACCCCGTCCTCGCCTCCTTCGAGGACGCGGACGCGGACACGGTCGAGCACATCGAGAACGCACACCTGCAAGCCGTCAAGGTCCTCTACGCGCTGCTGCGGGTGCGGGAGATCGGCTCGGCCGAATGGGACTGGAGGCTCCAGCAACTGGCCTCCGCCACGGCCCGCCACAACGACGAGGAGGAACGCACTCTCGTCAACAAGGTGCGGGAGAGCCTCAGCCGGCACTGCCGGGAGGAACTCGGCGCCGGTTTCGCCCGGACGGAAGCCGACCTGCTGACGGCGCGCTGCGGCAGCGTCGCCAACGTGCACCGCATGGTGCGGACCGCCGCCCCCGCGTGACGCCCGGTGCGTACCGGCCGTACCGGCCCGGACGATCCGGACCGCCGCGGGGAGAGACCTACGACAGGAGCCGCCATGGAAATGAGCCTGGACACCTTCATCACCCAGGTCACCGCACGCGCACGCTACGACAGACCGCAGGAGGGAGCCAGGGCCGTGCGGAACGTGCTGGAGGTTCTCGGCGCCCACCTGGTGGGCGCCGACCGCACGGACCTGGCCGCCCTGCTCCCCGCGGGGTGCGGGCCGCTGCTGACCGCTGCCGAGCCGGCCGGCGAAGCGCTGTCGCCCGCGTCGTTCGTCCGAGCCGTGGCCGACCACAGCAACGAGGACGTGGCCGAGGCCAGGCGCGAGATCGACGCCGTACTGCCCACCCTCGCCGAGGCCGCGGACCACGCGCTGCTGCGTCGGCTGCTCACCCAGCTGCCACCGGGGCACGCCGGCCTGTTCGGTCGCACGGACCCCGGATGACCTGCTGGGCGGGGCGGGGCTCGGGCGCCGGCGGCCGGCGCCCGGGGTCAGTCGCCGACGGCCTGGACGATGTCCCGCGGATCCAGGCCGGTCAGCTGGGCGATGCGCGGCGCGGGGACACCGGCGGTCAGGGCGCGGTGCACCAGCGACTGCCAGTCGTGGGTGGTGTCCCGGAAGCTGAGCAGCTCGGACTCCATGTCCGTCAGGGACGCGGGCGCGCAGGCGTGCTCGACCCGCAGTGTCTCCTCCTCGCTGAGAGGGACCGGCAGCCGCTCCGCCTCCTCGGGGATGAGCACCTCGGAGCCCGCCGGAACGATCCTGACGCGCTCGGAGGAAGCGGGTGTCCCGTGCGCGTGGAGCCAGCCCAGTACCGCCGGACTCTCGGCGCAGTCCAGCTCGCCGACCGCCGACAGGGCCGCCCCCAGACGCGGATGGCGTTCGGGGAGGAGGAACAGGCAGGCATCGTCGGCCATGGCCGTGACACCCCTTTCGGAGAAGCAGGGCAGGGACGTCATCACTATCCCCTCAGAATGCGCTCTGCCCGCGCATGCCTCGCCCACTCGCCCGGATCACTCCTCCGGGTTCAACTCCAGGTGCGCCGCCACCCGTCTTTCCCGGCCGGACGACGCGGGCCCGGGGCAGCCGCCGATGCCGGGCGCGACACCGGTGCACGGAAGATCACGCGCACGAGGAGGGCGGCTCCCCGCGGGAGCCGCCCTCCTCGTGCGTGGTCAGCGCGAGCGCCCCGACACCACTCGGTAGAGCAGCAGCACGATCACGGAACCCACGATCGCGGCGATCCAGGTGGAGAGGCTGAAGAAGCCGTTGATCGAATGGACGCCGAAGATCACCTTGCCGAGCCAGCCGCCCAGCAGCCCGCCCGCGATGCCGATCAGCATCGTCACCAGGCAGCCGCCCGGGTCCTTGCCGGGGGTCAGTGCCTTGGCGATGGCGCCCGCGATGAGACCGATCAGGATCCAGGCGATGATGCCCACGAGGATGTTCCTTCCGTTCCGCTGTGTGCCCCCGGGGCGGGGCTCTCACATGCCTGCGGATATCCCACATGGAGCGGCGTATGCGAGACCGGGGTCCTCGACTTCTTCCCGGGACCGAAGATCCTCCCGGGTCCTCGGCGAAAGCGCGTCCTCAACGAAAGCGCGTCCTCGGCGGGAGCACGTCCTGGTCGAAAGCACCCTTCGGTGAAAGAGGGACGGCGGCCGCCGCGTACCCGTTTCGCGGCCGGACGGGGGGAGACTCCTGACACTGCACCCACATACGCAGACTTCCCTGGGCACGACGCGGACAACCGAGGAGTGGTTCCCATGCGGCCGGCACCCGGATCCGGGCGGAGACCCCCGTACGAACACATCGAGACCCGCGCGCTGCGAGCGGGGACCGCCGCGGAACGCACCGAGCCGACGGCCGCCCGGACGCTCATGCGGACGCGGGCCGCACCGCTCGTCCGCGACCCGACGCGGGCAGGTCTCCCGAGGCCCGGCGGGGAACCGCCGGCGCGACCCGGGTACCGGCCATGAGAGTCCTGGAGCGCGTCGACGGCTTCCAGCGGCGCCACCACTGGGTGGGCCTGCCGCTCGCCGTCGTGTACAAGTTCTACGACGATCAGGGCGTGTACCTCGCGGCCCTGATCGCCTACTACGGCTTCCTCTCGCTCTTCCCGCTCCTCCTGATCCTCGTCGCCGTCCTGAGCACCTTCCTCAGCGGTGATCCGGCTCTTCAGCAGCGGGTCATGGACTCGGCGCTGAGCGAGTTCCCGGTCATCGGCGACCAGCTCGGGCACAACATCCACTCCTTCCACGGCAGCGGGGTCGCACTCGCCGCGGGCATCGTGGCCAGTGTCTACGGTTCGCTCGGTGTCGCCCAGGCCGCGCAGTACGCCCTCAACAAGATCTGGGCGGTCCCGCGGCACGCCCGTCCGGACCCGCTCCGGTCACGGCTGAAGGGACTGGTGTTCCTGCTGCTCCTCGCGGTCGGGTTGTGCGCGTCCACGCTGCTCTCGGTGGTGGCCGCACAGAGTTACCTGCTGGGCGTGCGGCTGAGGGGCGGAAGCTGGATCGCCGCGACCGCGGGGTCCGTGTGCCTGAACGCCTTCCTGCTGCTTCTGAGCTACCGCTTGCTGACCCAGCGCGCGCTGCCCCTGCGCCGGCTCACCGCAGTGGCGCTGGGGGGTGCCCTCGCATGGCAGGCGCTGCAATGGGTGGGGTCCTACTACGTCAGTCACGTGCTGCGCGGGGCCACCGCCACCTACGGCATGTTCGGCATCGTCCTCGGCCTGCTCGCCTGGCTCTACGTCGGAGCCCTGATCTTCGTCGCGGCGGCCGAGGCGGGCGCCGTGCGGGTCATGCGGCTGTGGCCCCGCAGCCTGCTGACGCCGTTCACGGACCGGGTGCGGCTGAGCGCCGCCGACCGCCGCGCCTACCGGTCGTACGCCGCCACCGAGGCCTTCAAGGGGTTCCAGAAGGTGAGCGTGCGTTTCGAGCCGCCGCCCGGGCCCCGGCGGGAGGAACCGCCGGACGACCGGCCCTGAGGACGGCCCCCTCCACCCGGCGGGCCCGCCTACCCCCACCGGCCGCGTCGATGACTTTGAGGCGCCCCGGTCACGACGCCGGCCGGTGCCAGGCCGGCCGTCACCGCGGTGCGGGGTGTGAGGCGGTCCACGCCGGCCCGGTCCTCCCGCGGTTCCACCGGTAGCGCGGCGGTCGTACGCCGGGAGCGGGACGAGAGTGGGACGGGTGTCGTCGAGGCGGGCGTTCCCCGTGCGTGACTACGGGCGCCGGATCGCACCCTCCGCCGAGATACGGGCGGCGTGCGGGCCGAAGTCCTCCTCCGACACGCCGGAGACGAGGTCGATCGCGTCGCCGCCCGGCTCCGGTGTGCCGGGCTCCACGATCCGGGTCGGGCGCAAGTGCCCGGACACGTAGGTGCCGTCGGCGCCGAGGGTGACCTGCAGCACGCCGCTGGTCGAGAGGGTACCGCCGAGGCCCAGCACCCCGTAGCCGGTGAAGTTGCCGAGGCTGTAGGCGATCAGCCGTCCCTTGTAGAACTCCATTCCCCGCATCACGTGCGGGCCGCTGCCGATGACGAGGTCGGCCCCGGCGTCGATCACCGCATGGCCGAAGCGGTGGCTGTCGCCCCGGTTCTCGCCGAGGAAGTACTCGGTGCCGGGCTCCACGTGTGTGCGGTCCGAACCCTCCGCGCCGGCGTGCATCGTGACGATCACGACATCCGCCATCGTCGTGGCGCGGGCGGTGAGTCGCTTCGCGGCCGGGATGTCCGTCAGGTCGTTCGCCCCTCGGTCGGGGGCGAACCCGATCAGCGCGACCCTGATGCCGTGCACCCGCTGGATGGTGATCTGGCCCAGCCGTCCGGTGAACCGCACGTTCGCGGAGCGCAGCGCGTCGAACGTCTCGCGCCGCCCCTCCGCCCCGAAGTCGTCGATGTGATTGTTCGCCGTGTTCATGACCGTGAACCCGGCCTTCCTGAGCCAGTGGCCGTAGGACGGCGGGACGTGGAACGCGAAGCAGTTCGGGCCGTCGATGTGGTCGCACTTGCTGGAGCCGCCGGTGGCGAGCGTGCCCTCCAGGTTGCCGAGCACCACGTCCCCGGTGAGCAGGTCGTCGACGGGGTCGAAGAACGAGGCGCCGCCGTCCGGCGGCAGGTCGTCCGGCAGCGAACCCATGACGACGTCGCCGACGGCGGCGATTCGTACGGTGCCGTGCGGGAACGGCGCCGCCGGCGCACCGGACGCCGTGGTCCCGGCCCTGCGTGCGGAGGGCCGGGCAGAGTCGGCGGGGGACGGATCCCCCGGGCCGCCGTGGAACCCGCACGCCGCGACGACCCCCACGCCGGCCCCGAGCAGGCAGAGGGCGAGCAGGCGGTGCCATACCGACCTGTGCCGCGGGCGCCGTTGCTGCGGACACTGTCCGCCGGACGTGATCACCGGATCATGCTACGAAGCGGCCACGCACCCTTCACGGAAGGTCACCGGCGTGTTCCGGCCCGTCTCCGTTCCGTGTGGGCGGTGTCCGGACCGCCGGCACCGAAGACGTCCGAGGGAGCCCACCTTCGTCGTGGCCGACTCGGACCGGTCCCGGCCTTTCGAGGCCGGCCGGAACCTGTCGCGGCCGAGCGCGTCGAAGACGTCCGGTACGACGCCGCCGAGAGCCGGAAGGCGACGAGCGAGCCTGCGGAGGCGACCCTGACGAAGGGTGAGGTCCCGCGCTTCGGGCGCGGGCCACGCGGCCTGGACGTCGCGGCACTGAACGGCGCTGCCGAACAGCGGCGTCGGGCCCTCGGCACGGAACCTTCACATCATGACCCGCACCACCCGGACAACCCCCGCCGCCGTACCCGCGTCTTGATCGACAACAGACCGACACACCCCGGTCCTCCCGGACGGGGCGTGTCTCCGACTCCCTATGCACGTTGTGTATACACGGCGTGCATAGAAAGGCATGTATGTACGGCAAGGCTTTCGCGCCCGAGTACCAGGGCGCCCTGACCACCCTGTCCGTGAACTCCTCTCTGACGGATGTACTGGCGGAAGGCATCGAGAAGCTGCGCGAGGCCGAGCGTTCCGGGCATCCGGCCGAGGCCGCCCGCTGCGGGCTCGCGGTAGCAGAGGCGCACCGGCGGCTCGGAAACGTGCGGGAAGCCGACCAGGCATGGAAGGCGAGCTACCGCACCGCTCGGGAGGCCGGTGACACCGGGGCGATGGCGTGGGCGCTGTGGAGCGGCGGCACCCTCGCCCGGCAGCGCGGGGCGTTCCCGCTGGCCTGGCGGCTGCTCGGACTCGCGGCCGAACTCGGCGAGCGGGCCGGTGACATCGTCTGCCGGGGCTACTCGCTGGCCGGACTCGCCGAGACCGGCCGTATCCAGGGCGACTACGAGGCGGTCGGCCGGCTGCACGAGCAGCTCCTGGCCGAGGCCCGCAGGCGCGGCGAGGCCCGGCACACGGTGTGGGCGCTGGAGGGCATCGCCCAGATGCACCGCAACACCGGGGACTACGACCGGGCGTACGAGCTGTTCGAGGAGGCGGCGGAGATAGCCGACCGGGCCGAGGACCGGCGCGGCCACGCCTGGGCGCTGCGCGGCCTTGCGGACATCCTCTCGGTACGCGACAAGGACACCGAGAAAGCACTGGAACTGCTGTCGCGGGCCGAGGCCGGCTGCCGCGCGATGAGCCTGTCCAGCGCGCTGGCCTACAACCACAAGATGCGAGGCAACGTCCTGTACCGGGCCGGACGTCACGAGGAGGCCCGGCAGATGTACGAGCTGGCGCTGACGGAATTCCGTGCGATGAGCGAGCCGCGCGGCGAGGCCCTCGCCCGCCTGGGCCTCGCCAAGTCGCTGGCGCGGCTCGGCCGGGACCGCGACGAGACGGCCGCCGAACTCGCCCGACTGGCAGGCTCCTTGGAGGGCAGCGGACTCAAGCACGTGCACCGGCTGGTGGTCCGCGCCCAGGAGGAGTTCGAACTCGACACGGAGGCCGTACGGTGACCGCGCTGAAGGCTCCGCCCGGCGCGCCCGAAGTCCTCGCCCGCTGCGCCGCGTTGGTGCGCCCGGCCCTGCGCCGGGCGGTGGGCCGGCTGCATCCGTGGACCGCCGAGATGGCCGCGTACTCCTTCGGCTGGTGCGAGGTGGGCGGCGCACCGGCCACCACACCGGGTGGCAAGGGCGTACGGCAGACGCTGGCGGTCCTCGGCGCTCGGGCGGCGGGTGCCGACGCGCGGGCCGGGATCCCGGCGGCGGTCGCGGTGGAACTGGTGCACACCTTCTCGCTGCTGCACGACGACATCATGGACGGCGACGCGACCCGGCGCCGCCGCCCGGCCGTGTGGAAGGCATACGGCACGGGCCCGGCGGTGCTCGCCGGTGACGCCCTGTTCGCGCTGGCCGTGGAGACCCTCGCCGCCGTGCCGCAGGGCGCCCGTGCCGTGCGGCTGCTGTCGGCGGCCCTCACCGACCTGGTGCGCGGACAGGCCGACGACCTGCTCTTCACCGGCCGGCCGTGGACCGGGCCGGACAGGGTGACGGTCGAGGAGTACCGGGCGATGGCGGAGGCCAAGACGGGTGCCCTGCTGGGCTGCGCCTGTGCGCTGGGCGCCCTGCTCGGGGGAGCGGACGAGGACACCACCGGCACGCTGGACCGGGCCGGGCGGCATCTCGGCATCGCCTTCCAGCTGGTCGACGACGTGCTCGGCATCTGGGGCGACCCCGCCGTCACGGGGAAGCCCGCGGGCGGCGACCTGCGGGAGCGCAAGAAGACCTACCCGGTGCTGGCCGCTCTGGACACCCCGGCGGCCCGCGCCCTGCCCGAGCTGCTGGACTCACCGGAGCGGGCCAAGGAGGCCGCCGAGCTGATCGAGACGGCCGGCGGCCGCACGGCGGCACTGACCGAGGCCCGCACGCACACGGCCACCGCCCGCACCCTCCTCGCGCGCGCACCGCTGGCCGCCGGAGCAGCGGAGGATCTCCTCACGCTGCTGGACTTCCTGGTCGGCCGCGAGTTGTAGGACCGCGCCCGCGGACCACGAGACGGAGAAGCGGTGACGGCGGACACCCGCGACGGCTGCGGGCCGCGGACCCGGTGCGACACCAGGGTCCGCGGCCGCGGGTCCCCTCAGGTCGTGCCGGTGCCCCGGTGCCGCGCGGTGGCCAGCCGTGCCTCGGCCTGGACCAGGAGGGTGTCCAGCATGACCGGATAGGCGCTGTGGTTCATCCGGTCCGCCAGCAGATGTGCGGTGGCGGCGATGTGCGGATGGGTCTCCGCGGGCAGTCGGGCGTACGTCGAGGTCCACATGTCCTCGTCCGCCTCCCTGACCTCGTCCTTGATGGCGAGTGCGCCCGCGTCCAGGGCGGCGAAGGCCAGCGCCAGGTCGATGAAGGCGTGGTACACGCCGACGGCGTCCGCGTCATCGAAGCCCGCCCCGCGCAGGATGCCGAGGATCGTCTCGTCGACCGCGATCTCGCGGGGCCGGCCGGTGACGCGGCTGGCCGTCAGCAGTGCGGCGTGCGGATGGGCGAGGTACGAGGCGTGCACGGCCAGGCCCAGGGCGCGCAGGTCGGCGCGCCACTTCCCGGTGGGCGTCCAGCTGTCCAGGGCCCGCCCCATCAGTTCCTCGCCGATCGCTCGGGTCAGGCCGTCCAGGCCGGCGAAGTAGCGGTACAGCGTGCTCGGGTCGGCCCCCAGAGCGGTGCCCAGGCGGCGGGCGGTCAGCCCGGAGGCTCCGTGCTCGTGGAGCATCCGCAGAGCCGTCCGCACGATCAGCCGCTCCGACAGCACGGTGCCCTGCCGGGTCGGCCGCCGCCTGCGCCGCTCCGCCTCCGGAACCACCTTCTTGGGCACCGTGTCACCGCCTCGCGTTCCTTATGCCAACGCCGTAGACCTTAACAAGCCGCCTCGTGTTCCATCGGGTCACCTCCCAGGGCTCCCGCCCACGGGACCGTCTCAACGAAATGGTGTGTGACATGCGCGTGCTTCTCGTCGGTGCGGGCGGAGTCGGAACCGCCGTCACCCGTATCGCGGCCCGTCGCGGCTTCCTGACCCACATGATCGTCGCCGACTACGACCTCGCCCGTGCCCGGACGGCCGTCGCCACGCTCGACGACCCGGACGGCCGCTTCAGCCCGTGCCGCCTGGACGCCTCCGACGAGGAAGCGGTGCACCGCCTCCTCGTCGCGGAACGCTGCGACGTCCTGCTCAACGCGACCGACCCGCGGTTCGTGATGCCGCTGTTCAACGCCGCGCTCGCCGCGGGCGCGCACTATCTGGACATGGCCATGTCGCTGTCCGTGCCGCACGCGACCGCCCCCTACGAGCGGTGCGGGGTGAAGCTCGGCGACGAGCAGTTCGCCCGCGCCGCGGACTGGGAGAACGCCGGCCGCCTCGCCCTCGTCGGGATGGGAGTGGAGCCGGGCCTGTCGGACGTCTTCGCCCGCTACGCCGCCGACGAACTCTTCGACGAGATCGAGGAACTCGGGGTCCGGGACGGCGCGAATCTCACCGTCGAGGGCTACGAGTTCGCACCCTCCTTCAGCATCTGGACGACCATCGAGGAGTGTCTCAACCCGCCCGTGGTCTACGAGAAGGACCGCGGCTGGTTCACCACGCCGCCGTTCAGCGAGCCGGAGGTCTTCGACTTCCCCGAGGGCATCGGTCCCGTCGAGTGCGTGAACGTCGAGCACGAGGAGGTGCTGCTGATGCCCCGCTGGGTGGACGCGCGCCGGGTGACGTTCAAGTACGGTCTCGGCGACGACTTCATCGCCAGGCTCAAGACCCTCCACGAGCTGGGACTCGACTCCACGGCGAAGGTCGCCGTCCCCGGCGCGGACGGACCGGTCGAGGTCTCGCCGCGCGACGTGGTCGCCGCCTGCCTGCCCGACCCGGCCACGCTCGGCGAGCGGATGAAGGGCAAGACCTGCGCGGGCACCTGGGTCAAGGGCACGAAGGACGGCGCCGCGCGCGAGGTGTACCTGTACCACGTGGTCGACAACGAGTGGTCGATGCGCGAGTACGGCTCCCAGGCCGTGGTCTGGCAGACGGCCGTCAACCCGGTGATCGCCCTTGAACTGATCGCGAGCGGTACGTGGAAGGGGAGCGGCGTCCTCGGCCCCGAGGCGCTCCCGCCCAGGCCGTTCCTCGACCTGCTGGCCGAGTACGGGGCGCCGTGGGGGCTGCGCGAGGAGCGCTGAGCCCCGTCCGCGGGCGGCGAAGGCGCCGGCACCGCGTGTGCCGTGCCGGCGCCCGGCCCGTGGTCGCCGGCCTGCTCGGGCCATGACCACGGCGCGGCCCCGGCCCCGGGCACGACTCCCCACCGTCCTCGTCGAGCGGCTCATCGAAGAGGAGAGCGAGGCACACCGGCAGACCCCCTGCCGGCCCCCGCCCTCCCCTCCATGCCGCAGGCGTCCCCGGTCGTGCTGCCGACTCCCCTCGAGTCCGCCGCGGGCAACCCGGGAGGTCCGCCCCGCCGCTCGCGGGGCAGACGGCCTTCGACCGTGGCCCGCCCCGGGTGTGACGTCGCCGCGAGGCGCTGACCATGGGAGTCCCGATGCCGACCGCCGTGCCGGAAAATATTCGCAGCACCGCGTGGCGACGTACGGGACGGGCCGGAACCGGAACTCACCGGCCCACGACCGAACCCGGGGCCCCGGCGCACGACCGCACCGCCTGACCCTTCCGCGCTCCGGCCCGTCCCGGCCGGAACACGACGCCCGACGGCGGCCGGAACCAGCAGGTATGCCCGGTGACTCACGGGTAACCCGTAGGTCATGATCCCGCAGACAGGTTCCCGCCGGCAGCCGCACACCGAGACAGGGAGGTAGGCCATGCTCTTCCTGGTCGTCGCGTTCGTCGTCCTCGCCATGGTCGTCGGGTCGGCCATGTACCTTCCGTGGCCCGTCACCCTGGTCGCGGCCTTGATCGTCCTGACCTGGCTCGCGGTGTTCGCCGTCAAGGAGCGGCATCGCCGGGCCGCGACGAGGGGGGCCTGAGCCATGCGTCTGACGGCACCCCCATCGGCGGCGACCGGCCGCCGCGACACCGAGGGCATGGCGGTGGCCTCCTTCGTGCTGGGACTCGTGGGCCTGCTGGTCCTCAATCTGGTACTCGGCCCCCTCGCCATCGTCCTCGCCTGTATCGCCCTCAAGCGGGACACACCACGTCGCTTCCGCGCCCGGTTGGGGCTCGGGCTCGGGATCGCCGACCTCGTCGTCTTCGCCGTCATCGTGTCGCTGCACGGCGGCATGTCCTGGCAGATCACCGGATGACGCCGACGGTGGCCGCGAGGACGGTCACCGCCACGAACGCGCAGCACCGGGACACGGCCGCGCCCGCACCGCCGGCATCCCTGCCCCTGTCCGGTGTTCCCGCTCGACCGTGCCCGTCCCCGCTCCGGCCACCACCGGTGGCCGACACCGTAGCCTGCCGTCTCCAACTCCCCCTGAGCGAGAACCACTCCGCCCCCGGCGTCGGTCGCAAGCGCCTGCGGGCCCCGGGAACGCCTGGCCGAGGTCCGGGTCACGGCAGGCGCCCGCCCCTGTCGGACCCTGCACCTAGGCTGACGGGAGATCGATCGAGGAGCGGGCAGTGCGAATAGAGCGTCACCGCCGCCGAGGAGCGGGAGGCCTTCGACGCCGCGCTGGCCGGCCTCCTGGCCGAGCACGCCACCCGGCACGGCGCGACGGCCTCCCCGAAGACCCTTCTCCCGCTGGTCCCCGTCGCCCTCGCCGCTCTCGCGTACCGGACGCTGGGCTGGGCACCCGCCGTCCGCAGCGGCTACCTCCCGCACGCCCTGATCACCGGCTTCGAGACGCGAGGACCGCGGGTCGGGGCGTTCGGCCGCGACCGGCGGCCGGACGCGGTCGCCGCGCTCGCCGCGGGTCCGCTGCTGGTGGAACGCCCGGCCTGCGAGCGGACCGTGCACCCGCAGACCGAGGCCATGTACGAGGAGGACGTCGAGAAGGCGTTCACCACCGACGACGGAGAGCCCCTCGCCGTCTGGCGCCTCGGCGGGGTCATGAACGACCAGGAGCGCCTGTTCAAGTGGCGTGCGGGAGATCCCGGCGATCTCACGGAGGTCCGGCTCGCGCCGCTGCGGCTGGCCTCCCGGGCGGGGGCCGCCCTGTTCCGCATCGCCCTGGCCGAGCCGGAATCCGAGGTCGAGGTGACCGTCGACGGCCGCACGCTGCGCTACCCGGCCACGCGCGCCGAGGAGGCCGGCGCCCACAACTGGCAGCGGGCCGTCGCCCTCGCCCTGATCACCGGAGCACGTGAGGACCCCGCCCCGCTGGTCCTCACCGGCCCCGCTTTCGCCCGTCCGGACGGTTCCGCCTGCAGCGCCTACCGCGAGGCACTGCACGCCTGCCTGACGGGCACCGAAGCCGAACCGGCCGTACGACGGGCGCTTCAGCAGACCGAGAAGGCCGCGGACACGGGCTTCACCACGCCGCCGACCGTGCTGTTGTCGCAGCTGGTGGAGGGCGACGAGGAGAGCTTCAACCTCGCCCTGGCCGACGCTCTCGAAGCCCACCGCGCCTACTACGCGGTCGCCGACCGCGGTGCCGCCCCGGACGCCTCCGTCGACCTGGACATTCTCGCCCTGGCCTGCCACGCCCGCCGCCGGGGCTGGGCCGTCCGCGTGGAGTCCGGCTACCTTCCTACGGGTCTCCTGCGGGCCGCCGAACCCTTCTGACGGAGGCGGCCCTCAGCCGGAGGCTGTCACGTCGACCACGCTCCCGTCAGGTCGGCCCGGCGGGGGACGGACCCGCGACGCGCTTCGGACGAGCGGGCTCACCCGGGCATTCGCCGGACGCTGAAGCGGCCCTCGTCCGATCATGTGCTCCGACCAGGGACGCACGCGACCACCGCGGATCCCGGTCCGTCGCCCGAGCGACCCGCAGGCCCGAAGTGAGGCCGAGCCCTTCCGGTGCCGAAAGGAGGGCGGCCCGGACGGCCGTGCCGTGCCGTCGTCCTCAAGGGAGATCGCCGGCGGGCTCGGTCGCGTATCGGCTCATCGCGTCGATGCCGGCCTGAGGCGTCAGCGGGCGGCCGTCGGCGAGTACGTCCTGGAGGTCCCGGAAGTACTGCACATACAGGTCGGGCGTGAACGTGCTGAGCATCACCGCGGGTTGGTCGGCCGGGTTGGCGAAGGTGTGCGGGGTACCGGGCGGAACCATCACGAGCGTGCCCGTGCCCGCGTCGTACTCCTCGTCCCCGACGGTGAACCGCACGGTCCCCGACAGGATGTAGAAGCCCTCGTCGTGTCGGGCGTGGCGGTGCTGCGGCGGCCCCTGGGTGTGCGGGGCGAGGACGGACTCGGCGATCGCGAGGCGGTGCCCGGTGTGGCTGCCGTCCTCCAGGACCCGCATGCGCGTGGTACCCAGCACGATCACCTCGCCCTCGCCGGGGCCCCGCACCGATACCGCGGGGTGGGGCCGCCGCTCGCTGGTCTTCGCTTCTTCGGTCATGCCCCGAGTCCACCGCCGGGACCCGAGAGCTGTCCAAGACCTGTCCTGCGGTGCCGATACCTCACCGGTATCGTTGCAGCGTGGAGCTACGGACCTTGCGCTACTTCGTGGCGGTCGCCGAGGAACTCCACTTCGGCCGGGCCGCCACCCGGCTGCACATGAGCCAGCCGCCTCTGAGCCGGGCGATCAAACAGCTGGAGTCCGATGTCGGGGCCCCGCTCTTCGACCGCTCGCCCGCCGGCGTGACGCTCACTTTGGTGGGCGCGGTGCTGCTCGGCGAGGCGCGGGCCCTGCTCGACCACGCCGACCGCGTCCGGGAGCGCGTGAGCGCGGCGGCCGGCGCCGCGACCATCACCATCGGCATCCTGGGCGACGGCACCGACCCCGGAGTGGCCAGGCTGGCCGCAGCCTACGGCCGGCACCACCCCGGCATCGACATCCGCATCCGTGACACCGATCTGACCGACCCCACCTGCGGGCTGAGCGCAGGACTGGTCGACATCGCGCTGACCCGGGCACCGTTCGACATGACCGCCCTGACGGTGCGCGCACTGCGGACCGATCCGGTCGGCGTGGTCCTGCGCGCCGACGATCCGCCGGCCCGCCACGACCGGCTGCCGCTGGCCGAACTGGGCGACCGCCGCTGGTTCCAGTTCCCGCGCGGCACCGACCCCGCCTGGCAGTCGTACTGGAACGGTGGCAGGCCGCGCGAGGGCCCAGTGGTGCGCACCGTCCAGGAATGCCTGCAAGCCGTGCTGTGGAACGGCACGGTCGGTCTGGCGCCACTCGGACACGAGCTGCCCGCGCAGCTGGCCGTGGTGCCGCTGACCGACATGCCGCCGAGCCGAGTGGTGGCGGTGTGGAACGAGGGTGACACCAACCCGTTGATCCGGTCCCTCGTCGAGATCGCGACGACCGCGTACCGCCGGTGAGCACCGGCGACCGGTGCTACCCGGCGCCGGCCGGGGGACGAGCACGAGGACGCGCGGCCCGGGGCGGGGTGGCCACCCCGGGCTTGCGACTTTCCGCTGCCGGTTACAGTCCGACCGGGTCGATGTAGGTACCCGGGTGGGTGGCGCCGTCCTGCTTGAGGATCTGACCGCCGAACGGCCACTTGAGGGTGAAGTGCGTCGTCTCGTTCGGCGGCGTGACGAGGAACTTCGCCGGGACGAACTTCTCCTTGTGCGCCGTGGACCTGGCCACGGGCAGCAGCGTGATGCTGAAGTCGACCGTGTCACCATGCTGGAGGGTCATCTTCGGGGGCTTCTTCGCGGAGCGCATCAGGGACCAGGTGCCGTCGGTCTTCTGGGCCCCGACCATGTCGACACCGGCGAAGCCGGCCATGGTGCAGGCGTGCTTGCTCTTGTTGGTGAACCAAATGTACGCCTGGGTCTGCTTCTTGGTCTGCCCCATCTCGGGCTTCGCGTCGCCCCCCGTGGCGAAGCCGGCCTTCAGGTCGGCGGTGTGGCAGCGGGTCGGCGCGGCGGGTGCGGCCGAGGCCGGAACGGCGGCAGCGGCGGTGCCGGCGACGACGACGGCTGCCAGCGCCACGGCGGTCAGCTTGCTCTTCATGAAGATTCGGTCCCCTTCGACTTCGAATCGGCGCGCGAGGTCAGTGCGCACCTGCACACCTGAAGATGCACGAAGACCGGGAAAGGTTCGGTGGGGGAAGACAGTCCTTCACGGCCGATGGGGGGAGCGCTTTGCCGCCGGCGTGCGGGCGGCGGATCCGGGGCGGCCGCTTCCCTGGCACGGCCACGGTCCGGCCGCGACGTCACGGCCCCGTCCGACCGCGGCTGTGGCCGCGGCCGCGGCCGCGTGAAGTCGTACACCGCCCAGTCGGTCACCGGTACGTATCCGAGCCGCTGGTACAGGGCGTTGCTCGTCGTGTTGGCCGCGTTCGTGAACAGGACCACGCTCTCGGCGCCCGCCGCCTGCGCCGCCCGGCTGACCTCCACCGTCACGGCCCCCGCGTAGCCGCGTCCCCGGAACCGGGCCGGGGTGTAGACGGGATCCACCTGGGCCACCCCGGCGAGCACCGGGTTCACCCCTGCCATGGAGACCGGCACGCCGCCGGGTGACTCCCAGAACGTGTACCGCTTGCGGGCGAACCGTGTGCCCGCCCAGGTACCGGCGTCGATGGTCACGTCCTCCTCGACGTCGGCCGCGAACTCCCGGCACCAGCTCATCAGCTGCTCCCGATCACCCTCGCCGACGAGCCGCCCCCGCCCCGCCGGAACCGGCCGCGGCGGTGTCAGTTCCCCGAGCCGGTACAGACACAGCCGCACCCGCACCGCCGCCCCCACCCCGGCGTGCCGCTGCCATGCCTTCGCGAACGCGGCCGCGGTGTCGCGGTCCGCGCTGACGTACGGCAACGAACATCCGAGGCCGGCGAGTCGGACGGCGAGAGCGCCGGCCTGCGCGGGGGAGAGGGGGGTGAGTCCGATGCCGCCGGAGGGCAGGTGGTAGAAGGTCCCACGGACCTCACCGGCCCGCTCCACCCACCCGAGGACGGGTGCGTGCGTCCTGTGCGCCGGGGTCCGCGTGTCGTTCACGGGGGTTTGTGCGCCGCTCGTGTCCGCTCGCCGCTCTCGCAGCCTCTGGAGCGCGGACAGAGTCACGATGTGCCGGACGGGTCGTGCGTGCAGGAATGTACCTGCCTGGTCGAGGAATTCGTCGACATCGTGGGTGTGGTGCCAGTCGTCCGCTCGCATGCTTCACCCTCTCCGACCGCCCCGCCGGGCGGGTAGACCTGATCCGGCGCCGGAGGCATGACGCGCGCCGAGGAATCCGCGCCGGACCTCGGGCCAGGACGTCAGCGGTTCGAGCGCGTCCAGGGCCGTGCGGTCTCGTGCCCCGGATGTATCCGTTTCCAGGTCCGGGATATCGTCGAAGTCATGTCGCCTCGGGAATGCTCTATAACGGACGCTTTGAGCCTTGTGGGGGAGCGTTGGGCTCTTCTTGTCGTGCGTGAACTCAGCCACGGTGTCCGGCGTTTCGGGGGGATCGCGAGAAACACGGGGGCGCCGAGGGACATTCTGACGACTCGGCTGCGCAAGTTGGAGGCCGTCGGCATCGTGCGCCGTGAGCTCTACAGTGAGCATCCTCCTCGCTACGAGTACCACTTGACCGAGGCGGGCGCGGAACTCAACGACGTGCTCCTGACGTTGATGGCGTGGGGCGACCGGCATCTGAACGCAGCGGACCCGCCGATGCGTTTCCAGCACACGTGCGGACACCGTTTCCAGGCGGCGGTTGTGTGCGCGCATTGCGGTGGTCCGGCCCGTGAGCAGCTCCACTCGCCCTCCGGTCGCGGCGTCATCACGGAACCGGCCTCCTGAGTCGTCTCCCTTGTCCGCGGGCCCGGTCGTCGGCCTGCTGGAGCAGCGGGCGGGAGGCCGGTGCGGGCGGCACCCCCCCGGACCGCCGGCTGGTCTCCCGGATGCCGGCGTCGGTGTCCGCGCCCGCTCCAGCTGCTCCCCCAGTGGGCCGGTGCCCACGTGCCCACGCCGCCCCTGGGCCGCCGGCCTCGGGGCGTAGGTGGTTCAGAGCTGTTCCATGACGAAGTCTTCCTTGCTCGCTCCGCATGCGGGGCATTCCCAGGTGTCGGGAATTTCCTCCCAAGGGGTGCCTGGTGCGATGCCTTCTTCGGGGAGGCCGAGGGCCTCGTAGTAGACCCAGCCGCACAGCAGGCACATCCATGCGCGTTTACCTGGGGTGTCGCTCATACGATTCCTTCACGGTGCAGGTTCGGGTGCGGGCCGTCTCCGGCGGCCAGGTGCTGTGCGGTGAACCGGGAGACGGCGGCGGCGGTGCCGTGGTTCATGAGGATGCCGGCGTGGCCGCCCGTCCGGTCGGCCAGGCGGGCGTTCCTCAGTCCGGCCGCCACCTTCTGGGCGTCGGTGTAGGGGACCATGGGGTCGTCGGGGTCGTGGAGGATCAACGTGGGGAGATCGAGTGAGGCGCCGAGACCGGTGAGGTCCCAGTGGCTGACGGGGACGCCGTTGCGGCGGTGCAGTTCGCCGTAGATGCCTTCGATCAGTGGCCGGGTGAGTCGTAGCCCGGCGCCGTCCCAGCGTTCGAGTACGTCGCCGAGGGTGGCGGGCGGCGCGATGAACACCGCGCACTGTGGTCTGTGGCCGGTGTGCGCGGCGATGGCGCCGATCGCGGCGATGGAGCCCAGGGAATGGGCGACGACCACGCGTACGTCCCCGAGGGTGTCGAGGACGGCGCCGACGGAGTGCGTGTACTGGGTCATGGTGGCCTGGTCACCCTTGCGGACCCCGTGTGCCGGTCCGTCGAACGCGGCGACGCGCAGGTCCAGTTCGCGCAGTGAGGGCACGAGGGAGTGCATGCTGCTGCTGTTCGCCGCCCACCCGTGCACCAGCAGGGCGCTGCCCTGGCCGCCGTCCTCGTTCCAGGTGAAGCCGTCGGTGACGTGGTCGTCGCCGTGGACGGTGAAGTGGGCGGCGCCGAGGGGCAGGACGTCGTCGGGGCGCAGTCCGTAGGTGCGGGTGCTGCTGAAGACGCTGGTGGCCCATCGTGCCGCCGCCCCGGGCGCGAGGGCGCCCAGGGCGGTGTGCGCGTGTCTGCGCAGCCGTCGGGTGGTCACTGGGCGCCCTCGGCGGTGCGTGCGGTGAGGTGGGGCTCGACCTTGTTGCGGGCGAGGTCGGCGTAGAAGCCCGACTCGGTGTCGTAGAAGTGAAGGTGGCGCACGATCTCCCACATCTGCCCGAAGGAGAAGCGGCGTTCGCGGACCATGCCGGGGTAGCGGGCTTTCAGCGTGGCTTGGGCCTTGGGGAGGTTGTAGTAGGGGACGACGGGGGCGACGTGGTGGGCGGTGTGGATGGAGATGTTGTGGGTGAGGAAGAGGAGCCAGCGCGGGTAGACGTAGTCGGTGGTGACCAGGAGGCGGCTGGCGTTGCGGGTCCAGTGTTCTGCGGTCAGGTAGGGGATGTCGCTGGCGCTGTGGTGCATGAGGGTGGTCGCGCTGAACCAGGCGTGGGTGGCGATCCAGGGGGCGACGAAGTAGATCAGGAGCCCGGTGAACCCGGTGAAGTACACCAGGACCGCGGCGTAGGGGAGGGCGACGGCGGCGACGAAGAGCATGGAGCGGCGGACTTCGCGTCGCTGGCCGGCCTTGGGGAAGAAGCCGGGGCGCAGGGCGGATTCGGCCCAGTAATTGATGGTGCCGCCCCAGAACGCCCAGGTGCGGGTGGAGACGTAGACGGTCTTGTCCCACAGGGACATCCGCTCGAACATGCCGGCGGGCACAGGCCGCCAGTCGGTGTCGAACTCAAGGTGGTTGGTGCTGCTGTGGTGCATGTTGTGGACGTGCCGCCAGGCGTGGAAGGGGTAGATCAGCGGCAGCAGCGAGATGTGCCCGACGGCGTAGTTGAACCTGCGTGAGCGGGAGAAGGAGCCGTGTCCGCAGTCGTGGGCGATGCAGTGCAGGCCCCATCCGCCGAGTCCGGCCACGATCCACAGCGGGATCCACAGCAGCCAGGTCGGTGAGTAGGCGATCCCCACCAGGGCGCCGGCGTAGAGGAGCCAGCTGACGGCGAAGCCGATCAGGCCTCTGCCGACGCGGGGTTCGAAGTATTCCTTGGGTATGGATCCGGCCAGGCGTTCGCCCTCGAGTTGCTGCGACTGGCGCAGAAACGCCTTGAAACTTTCCTCCGGTGCCGAAGGGAAGTCGAATGCCCCCATGTTCTCGTTCTCCTTTTCGACGTCAGAGCTTGAGTTCGGCGGTGAGGTAGGCGGTGAGTGCGTCGATGGACTGGTGTTCGTACAGCAGGCCGGGGGAGAGACGGCGTTCGATGACCTTCTCCAGGGCGCCGGAGACCTGCACGGCGACGCGTGAGTCGAGGCCGTAGGCCTCGAAGGTCTTGGAGGTGTCGATGTCCTCGCGGGGTATCTCGACGTGGACGACCAGGTAGTCGACCAGCCACTGACGCAGGGCCTGCTCGGTGAGAGGTCCCTGGGGACGCTTGATCTTCTTGCGGTTGAACATGCTTGTGCCTTTCCTCGTCGTGCTGCTTCGTGCTGCTTCGTGCTGCTTCGTGTCTGGCGCTGTCCGGTGCCCGGCGTGCGTGTGTTGCCTGTCGGGGTGGGGGTGTCAGGCGGCGCTCCTGGCTTCCTGCCTGCGCTGGGCGATGGCTGCCTTGTCCGGTTCGCGGAGGCTCCATACGACGCGGAGTCGGCCGAGTCCCATCAGGAGCCAGCCGCTGAGGTCGGGTTCCCACCAGGTGACGCCGTGCCGGTAGGAGCCGGGGAAGGCGTGGTGGTTGTTCTGGAGTCCCTCGCCGAAGGTGAAGAGGGCGACGGGCCAGTTGTTGGCGCTGCGGTCCTCGTTGTCGAAGGGGCGTCCGCCGAAGGCGTGGCAGACGGAGCCGACGCACCAGGCGGCCTGGTTGGCCACGAAGATCCGGGCGAGGCCGCCGAAGACCAGTCCGCCCACGAGTGCCATGGGGGTGCGGACGATCGCGAAGTCGATCAGGGCGGGGATCGCGAGGCCGGCCAGGACCCACTGGGGGTAGGTGCGGTTGAAGAACATCAGCCGCCGGCTGCGCAGTACGTCGGGTCCGAACACGGTGACCTTGCTGGCCTCGGGGCTCAGCATCCACGGCATGTGCGCGTACCACAGGCCGCGCATACGGGCCTTGAACGCCCAGCCGTGGAGGTTGGGGGAGTGGGGGTCGCCCTCCTGGTCGCTGAAGCGGTGGTGGCGGCGGTGGGTGATGACCCAGAACATCAGCGGGCCCTGCGCGCCCACCGACCCGGCGATCATCATGACCGCCTCGAAGACGGGCGAGGTCTTGAAGGCCTTGTGGGCGAGATAGCGGTGGAACCCCACGGTGATGCCGAACATGTGCACGAAGTACATGGCGGCGAACAGCCACAGGTCGGTCGCGGTGTAGCGGCCGGTCCACAGCAGGTATCCGGCGGCCGCGGTTCCGATCAGCGGCAGGGTCATGGTGGTCAGGGCGGAGAACCGCTTGATCCGCAGGCTGACGGGATCGAGCCTGACGACTGCGTTCGCGGCCGCGGTCGCGGACATCGTCAACTCCCTTCCTCTCGTTCCGAGACGTGATGCGAGACATGCGCGGACTGCTCCGGCGCGGACTGCTCCCGGGCGCGCCCGGGTTGGTCGTCCGGTGTGGGTGTGGACGGGTCTGGTGTGCGCCCGCTCCGCTCTGTGGCGGCGCTGTCAGGGCGCATCCGTTCGGGGTAGCGGGCGTCGCGGACGAGGCCGACGGCGTCGAGTGCGCGGATGACGGCTCCGGTGGGGTCGATCTGGAGGAGGGTGTGCCGGTTGTGGGCGAGGGAGGGCCGGGCGTGGTGGTTGTTGTGCCAGGAGCCGCCCACGGAGATCGCGGCCAGCGGCGCGACGTTGCGGCTGGTGTCGCGGGTGCGGTAGGGGCGCGCGCCGACGGTGTGGCCGATGGAGTTCACGGCCCACGTGACGTGGTCGAGGAGGAAGATCCGGGCGAGTCCGCCCCACAACAGTCCGCCGATCGCGCCGTGTGCGGTGCCGCCGGTCAGGAGCCAGCCGGCGAGTGCGGGCAGGGCGAGTCCGGACAGTACCCAGAGGAAGTAGTACTGGTTGAGGCGCATGACGAGCCGGTCGCGGACCATGTCGGGGGCGCGTCGGGCCCAGTCCTGGCGTTGGACCGTGAAGAGCCAGCCCACGTGTCCGTGCCAGAATCCGCGCAGCCGTCCGGCGAGCCCGGGGCCCAGCGCGCGCGGGGAGTGGGGGTCGCCGTCGCGATCGGTGAAGGCGTGGTGCTGGCGGTGGATGGCGACCCAGAACACGACGGGGCCTTGCGCGGCCATGCTTCCGGCGATGGCCCACGCGGTGGTCACGACCGGGCCGGCGGCGAAGGAGCGGTGGGAGAAGAAGCGGTGGAAACCGCCCTCGACGCCGAGGGAGGTGATGGCGTACATCACCACCAGGAGGAACGCGTCGGTCCAGGTGAAGCCGTAGCGTACGGCGAAGACGATCGCGGCCGCGGTGCCCAGGGTGGGCACGCCGACGGTGACCCAGGCAAGTCTGCGGGCCCCCCGGTCGACCTGTGCCGGTGCCGTGGTGCGGGGCAGTGCCCGGCCCGCGTCCGTCCGGGCGCTGCTCATGACACGCCCGCCGGTGCGCCCGCGGGTGTGCCGTTCGGTGCCGGGGCGGGAAACGTTCTGAGGGTGCCGTCGAGGTAGGCCTTGCGGGTGTCGCGGCGGCGGACCTTGCCGCTGGTGGTCATCAGGACGGTTCCGGGGGGTCCGATGTGGACGCGGCCGGGCCGTACCCCGTGGTCCTCGGTCACCGCGGCGGTCATCCGCTGGAGGAGTTCCTTCTCCTGGGCGGCGAATTCCGCGGCGGTCCCGCGGAATTCGGCGACCAGGACGACTTCCTCCTCGTCGCGTGTCTCGCTGCGTACGGCGAACGCGGCGATGCGGCGCAGGTCCTGATGGGCGCGCAGGACGGAGTGTTCGATGTCCTGGGGGTGGAGATTGCGGCCGCTGATGACGATGAGGTCCTTCAGACGTCCGGTGACGAAGAGTTCCCCGTCGAGGAAGAAACCGAGGTCTCCGGTGCGCAGATAGGCACGGTCGTCGGTGGTGCCGGCGGGGCGGGCGCCGAAGGTCTCGGCGCTCAGTTCGGGGCGCGACAGGTAGCCGGCGGCCACATTGGCACCGTGGACCCAGATCTCGCCGATCTCGCCGTCGGTGAGGGGCATGAGGGTGTGCGGGTCGACGATGATCACGTGGTGGTTCTCGGCGACGACTCCGCAGCTGACGACTTCGACCACGTCGGAGGCCGTGGTGCCGGGGGCGGGGACGCGGCGGGCGTGGCCCCTTTCGAGGGCGTCCTTGTCGAGGAGCTCGGTGCGGATGGTGTCGGCCGCCTCGGGTTTGCCGGAGACGAACAGGGTGGCTTCCGCGAGCCCGAAGCAGGGGATGAGGCTGCCGGCGTCGAACCCGACGGGGGCGAACCGCTCCTCGAAGCGTTCCATGGTGTTGCCGGAGACGGGTTCGCTGCCGCAGAACACCTGCCGCAGCCGGCTCAGGTCGAGGGTCGCCAGCTCCTCGTCACCGATGCTCTGGGCGCACAGGTCGAACGCGAAGTTCGGGCCGACCGAGATGGTCACCTTGTGGTCGGTGATCGCTTTGAGCCACCGGTAGGGGTCCTGCACGAAGTGGATGGGGGAGAGCATCACCAGCGGCCAGCCCCCGTGCACGGCGAGCATGATGGTGCCCATCAGGCCCATGTCGTGGTACGGCGGCAGCCAGGAACAGCCGACGCGGTCCTCTTCGTATCCCATGTGGGCGTCCAGGACACGGCAGTTGCTGAGCAGGTTCGCGTGGGTGAGGACGATGCCCTTGGGGTCGCCGGTGGAGCCGGAGCTGTACTGGATCAGTGCCGGCTCCACCGCCCGCGACGGCACCGGGCTGTCGTCGGGCAGCTGGTAGAAGTCCGCCTCGGGGAAGATCCACTGGGGGCGTTCGGCGGCGGGGGTCAGCTGCTGGTGGAACTGCTCGACCTGTCCGGCGAAACGGGGGTCGGTCAGGACGGCGCGCGGCGCGCAGTCGTCGAGGACGGACAGGAAACGGGCGGTGGCGCGCCGCCCGAACGGGGGGAAGCAGGGTACGGCCGTGCAGCCTGCCTGCATGATGCCGAACAGTCCGGCGACGTAGTCGAGTCCGGGGTCGAGGGCGAGGACGATGTGGCCCTGGGTGAGGCCGCGGGCGTGGAGGTGGGCGGCGACCGCCCCGGCCCGCTTCGCGAGTTCGCCGTAGGTCCAGTCGACGGGGTGGTCACCGGTCCCGTCGGGCAGGAAGCGGAAGGCGAGCCGGTCGGGTGTCTGCGTCGCGCGGTGTTCGAGGACGTGCACCAGCGAGGTGCGGGCGGACGGTGGCAGCGGTCTCACAGGAATACGGCCTTTCGGGTCGGTCTGCGTGTGGGACACGTGCGTGATCTGTGTGCGGCACCGGGAACGCGCGGGTCGGCGGCACGTGGACGCGAGGGCCCGTGGCGGCTCGGCACCTGGGCGCGTGGACGTACGGGTCCGTGGCGTGCGGACACGTGGGTCCGTGGTGAGCAGGTGCCGGCGGACGGGCGCGGGGGGTGTGTCAGACGGCGCGGACCACGCGCAGTTGCTGGGCGCTGCCCAGGTGGGTGCCGTCGGCGCCCCAGGCGTCGACCTGCTCGTCCACCCATCCGTCGGGACCGGCGGCGCGGGTGGTGGCCCGCAGCAGGATCCAGGGGGAGGCGGCGCCGGCCAGTCCGGGGCCTGGGCGCACGGTCAGTTCGACGGTGGGCACGACGGCGAGGGCGGACAGGACCGCCGCGTAGGAGGGCGCGAGCGCGTCCATCAGCAGGACGAAGCGCAGCAGGTCGGGGGCCTCGTCGTCCTCGACCAGCCGCACCCACGCGATCAGTTCGGGCTCCGGGCCGCCGGCGTAGGGGCGGGCCGTGCCGACGGGACGGATCTCCATGCTGGTGGCGATGGGCACGAACTCCGCCGGGATGGCGAACACCTCGCACTCCTCGGGCCCCGGCGCCGCGGGAGGAGCGGGGCTGACGGCCTGCCAGGTGCTCTCACCGCGGCGGGCGAACACGGCGGACGCCTCGATCGCGGTGCCCTTCTCGCTCTGCGCGTGGGCGCGTACCACGCTCAGGGTCCGTCCGGCGCGCACCAGGGAGCTGCCCACGGTGAAGCCGGGGTCGACGGGCCGGTCGAACCGGCCGGTGACGCTCTGCAGTTCGAGTCCCGGCGCGTGTTCACGCATCGCGGAGGTCAGCAGGGCGAGGGCGAGACCGCCGTGGAACCCGCCGAAACCGCGCAGATGCGCGTCCGCCTGCAGCCACCCGTTCACCGGTTTTCTCAGGAGGGCTCCCGGTGTCGCCCCGTCAGTGTTCAGCATGCGAAGACAGCGTCCCGTTCGAGTGTGTAGGGAAAGGAAGGGAGTGCCCTACGGCCGCCCGCAGCCTGTCGGAGGGGCGGGGCCGTACGGGGTGCCGGCCGGGCGGGCTGTACAGGAGCCCGCCCGGCCGGGCCGGGATCAGCCGAAGAACGCGGACAGCTCGGCCGCGACGGTCTCGGGCTGCTCCTCCACCATGTAGTTGCGGGTGTTCTTGACCTCGACGACGCGCACATCGCTGCCGCAGGCGGGCAGCACCCGGTTCATGTAGTCGAAGAACCCGCCGTAGGCCAGGCCGAGCACGGGCACGGACAGCTTGCCGTAGCCGCGGAAGTCGTCGATGTCCTGCTGGTAGGCCTGGAACCAGGCCTGGCTGGAACGGATCGCCTCCGGGGTGTCGTACGCGTGCGCGTACACATCCCGGTCCGCGGGCAGGACGGCGTCGGGGTTGACCAGGCTCAGGCCGAGCATGTAGTCGACCATGACGCGGTAGCGGCCGGCGAGTGCCTTCTCGGGGAAGCCGGGCACGATGTTGAAGGCGAGCCACCAGCGGTGCGGGCCCGGGTCCTCGGGCTTCGGCATCAACCGGAACTGCTGGTAACTGTCGTCGATGTGCGTGGTGTTGATGATCGCGAGACGCTTGGTGGCCGCCTCGTGGTTCGCGGCGTAGGCGAAGGCGACCATGGCGCCGATGCCGTGCCCGGCGATGTTGATCCGCTCGTACCCGAGGTGCTCGGCCAGGGCCCGGATGTCAGCCGCCATGCTCTTCTTCTCGTAACCGGCCTCCGGACGGCTGGAGCCGCCCATGCCGCGGATGTCGACCGCGACGACCCGGTATCGCTCCGCGAGCACCGGCATCACCTTGCGGTACTCCCACCAGGTCTCCGGCCAGCCCGGCAGCAGGAACAGCGGCTCGCCCCGCCCGCCGGTCACATAGTGCAGCCGCACCCCGTTGACGTCGGCGTACTCGCTGGTGAAGTCGCCTTCGAGTGATGCCGCGAGTTCTTCGTCGGACCGTACGTTCGTGCCCATCAGTGTGCTCTCTCCCTCGTCTCCGTGGTGCGGGCGGCCCTTCCGGGGGACGCCCGCAGAGGGGCCGCCGCGGCGGCCCCGGATGGCGCGCCGCTCAGCCGGCCGTGACCGGCAGCCGGCCGTGGCCGCGCTGGACGATCTGGTCGCGGAACGTCGCCTCACCGGCGAGCCGCAGTCCGGGCAGCCGCCGCAGCAGCAGCGGTACGACCGTCTCCGCGGACATCCGGGCCAGCGCCGCGCCCAGGCAGAAGTGGGCGCCGCCGCTGAAGGTGAGCGGGCTGTTGTCGGTGCGGGCGGGGTCGAAGACGCCCGGATCGGTGAAGCGGCGCGGGTCGCGGTTGCCGGCGGCGATGAGCAGGGTCAGCGGTACGCCCTTGGCGACCTTCACGCCGAAGAAGTCCAGGTCGCGTGAGGCGACGCGGTTCAGGATCTGGGCCGCCGGCTCGAAACGCAGTGTCTCGTCGGTGAAGCCCGCCGCGAACTGTGCGTCGGTGCGCAGCCGTTCGGCTTCGGCGGGGTGCTCGACGGCGAGGCGGACCATGTTGCTGAGCAGGTCCTGCGGTGCCTCGGTGGCGGCGACCAGCAGCAGCATGAGGTTGGCGACCAGTTCGGTCTCGCTCAGTTCCCCGCCTTCGTCGCGGGCCGCGACGAAGGCGCTGGTCAGGTCGGCTGCGGGCCGGGCGCGCCGGCGGGCGACCAGGTCGCCGAAGTAGACGGCGAGGCGTTCCATCGCCGCGTCCCCGGCGCTCAGCTGGCCCATGTCGCGGATGGGTTCCAGGGTCAGCGTGATGTCGCCGACGTCCGCGCGGAACGCGTCGTGGTCCTCGTCGGGGATGCCGAGCAGTTCCCCGATGACCCCGACGGCCATCGGGAAGGAGAACTCCGCGACCAGGTCGACCGGTTCCCCGCCCGCGGCGAGGCGGGCGACGCGCTCGACGGTGTTCGCGGCCCGGCGTTCCACCAAGGGCCGCCAGGCCTCCACGCTGCGCGCGGAGAAGGCGCTGGAGAAGAAGCGTCGGTAGCGCTCGTGGTCCGGGTCGTTGGAGAACAGCATGTTCTTCGTCAGCCACGACCAGGAGGCGTGTTCGCGCCAGCCGGGCAGCTTGCCGTCCTGGACGGCGGCGTCGGTCGACAGCAGGTCCACCTCGCGCAGTGCCCGCGCGCATTCGGCGTGGCCGGTGACGAAGAGGTGGGCTCCGCCCACGTCGACGACCGGTCCGTGGGCACGCATCTGCTCGTACAGCGGGTAGGGGTCCTGCTTGCCCTCGAAGGACAGCAGACGGCCCATCACGTCGATCGGATCTGCCATGGTTTCGGTGGGACTCACTCTCACTCCGGGTATTCGACGGCAGCCGGGCATGCGGTGCGTGCGGTACGGGGGTGTTCTTGCGCGGTACAGGGCGAGTTCGGAAAATTCCGGTGGTACGCGGTGCATCAGCGTGTCCGAGGCAGGTGATCCGGCCGGGCACGTGGTTCGCGGTGCAATGGTGCAGAGCCCGAACTCAAAGGGCTCTCTGTACTCGTCGTACTCGGTCGAGTTGGAATGTCCAACTCGATTGTTCGAGCGACAATAACAATCTTCGTCGCCCCCGGGCAATCCCTACGATCAGCGGATACGCAAGAGTTACGCGCCGGTAAGGTCGCGTCCGCCGGGAATGTGTATCGAGGGCATGAAGTCGCTTCGTGGGGCCGTGAACACTCCTACGGAATAAGGCGGTCCGTATCCGTGGAAGCCGAGACACCGTTGTCATCGACCCGCTCCGGCATTGTGTGGCGTACGCCATGTCTCCACGTTTCGAACGGATGCCACGGTCGTGAATCCCCGCGCCCTCCATGGACCGAACACCCCGCGCGAAAACGGAATTCGATACTGCGGTTCCGGAAAAGGCTGACGGCCGGTCAGATCCATGGATCTGACCGGCCGTCGGACACGGGCCGCCTGGCCGGCTCGGAGCGGCCGGGGTTTGCCGCCCTCACTCGCCGTCACCGCCCCCACCCCGTGGGCGTGGGCCGTGACGGCCGCCGCTCACGCCCCGTCGGCCGCCTGGGCGGGCTCGGCGGACTCGGCCGCGCGGGGGGTCTTGCCGACGCTGCCGACGAAGAAGCAGGCGATCGCGGCGGCCGCGGTGGCCCCCAAAGTCATCTCCCAGCCCCGGTCGAAGGAGTGCACCTGGTGGGCGGTGGAAGCGCCCATGGTGGCGACCAGGAGCGAGATGCCGAGGACGGTGCCGGCCTGGCGGGCCATGGTGATGACGCCGGAACCGGTGGAGAAGCTCTGCGGCGGCAGACCGGAGACACCGGCGCTGATCAGCGTGGGCAGGGTCAGGCCGACGCCGATGCCGGTGAGCAGCATGCCGGGCAGCATCCCACCCGCGTACCCGGCGTCCGGCTCGAGGAACGTGAGCCACCAGGCGATGCCCGCGCCGAAGACGACGCACCCGGTGAAGGCGACCACGCTGGAGCCGAAGCGATGGATGACCGGCCCGATGCTCATGGCCAGCGCGGGCGGCAGCAGGGTCCCGGGGAAGATCGCGAGCCCGGTCCGCACCGCCGACCAGTGCCACACGTCCTGGCACCACAGCACGGTCGACAGCAGCATGGCCGCGAAGGCGACGGCGAACAGGACGTTGGAGAACGAGGACGGACTGAAACCGCGGAACCTGAACAGCGGCAGCGGCAGTACCGGCGAGGCGTGACGGGCGGAGCGCACCGTGAACCAGACCAGCAGCAGCACTCCGACCACCAGGGCGCCGATGAACCTCTCCGACGCCCAGCCCCAGTCGTCACCCTTGACCAGGCCGAGCGCGACCAGGGCGATGGCCACGGTCAGCACGACGGCACCGAGCACGTCCGCCCGCGGCAGGTCCCGCGACGGCACGCGCGGCAGCACCCGCAGGCCGCCCAGCAGCGCGGCCACACCGATCGGCACGTTCACCAGGAAGACCCAGTGCCAGCTCAGATCGGTCAGCAGCCCGCCCAGCACCGGACCCAGGGCACTGGCCACACCGCTGATCGCCGTCCACCCGCGCACCGACGCGAGACGCTTCTCCGGCGGGGCGGTCGCCAGCAGCAGACCCAGCGAGGAGGGGATCAGCATCGCCGCACCGACCGCCTGCAGCACCCGCGCCCCGACCAGGAACCAGATCCCCGGCGACAGCGCGCACAGCGTCGAAGAGAGCGTGAAGAGCACGATGCCGGACAGATAGGCGACCCGAGGATTGACCCGGTCCGCGAAATTGCCCGCCGGCACCAGCAGCGCCGCGAACACCACCGCGTACGCGTTCAGCACCCACGACAGGGACGCCAGTGACGTCCCCGAGAACTGGCGCCCGATGTCCGGCAG
Source organism: Streptomyces malaysiense (assembly GCF_000980885.2). Taxonomy (GTDB): domain Bacteria; phylum Actinomycetota; class Actinomycetes; order Streptomycetales; family Streptomycetaceae; genus Streptomyces; species Streptomyces malaysiense. The sequence continues at coordinate 377,306 of NZ_LBDA02000012.1, forward strand.
CGCCACATTGACGATGAACACGTCCAGGTTGGCCATCGCCACCCCGGCGGCGATCACCGTGAAGACCACCCCGAGCCGCGGTCGTTCCTCCGGGGGACTGAGGGTGTCGGCGGTCCGGCCGTCAGGGAGGCTCATGTTCGTCCCATCTCAGTTTGGAATTCCAACTCACTTGCGCAGTGAAGCTAGCAACGAACGAACGCACAGGGCAACGTCCACCAGCGCGCTGTGACGCGTACCTCTTCCAGCACGTCAGACATCCCCGGCACGAACGATGACACCCCGTCAGACGGCGAAGGCCACCATGACGAACACCACAACTCATCTACCGGGCACCCTCGTTACCCGTCACCACGGCTACCGGCTACCGGCTACCGGCCATCGGCCACCAGTAACTCCCGGTACGAGAACCGCTGAAGGTCCGTCGGTACCCCCGTTCGTGGTTCTCGGCGGATGCGGTGCCTGCCTGACTCACCGCGTCCAGGCATGCAGCGGCTACCTTGTCGAGCACGCGGGATTCCGCCTGCGCATCGACCCCGGACACGCCACGCTGCCACGCCTGCCCGACCGCGGCAGCGTCGACGCCGTTCTGATCAGCCACGGGCACCCCGATCACCGCGCCGACCTCGACGCCTGGTGCGTGCCCGCGGACTGAGCGACGCGCCCCCGCCGGTACTCCCCCCGGGCCGCTCGTCATCACGGACAAAGGCGTCGCCTTCAAGGAGTTCGAGGACGGTCAACGACGCACCGAAGGGGCAGTCAGTCGGACCTGGAACAGCATGGTGGACGCACCTTCAAGGGCATCGCTGTCCTCGGCCGGCGAAACGGCCTCTCCGGGCAGCGTTCACGAGCGGTCGGTGGCGGGTCCGGGCGGGCCTGCCACGCCGATGCGTGCTTCGTCGCCCTCGGGGTGTACCCGGTTCGACGGCGCCTCGGCATCGTTCACCAGGCGGCTGCCGGCTGCCGGCTGCCGCCTGCGAACGCGGCCGCGATCCGCGCCTCGGCCTCGTCATGGGGTACAGGTCCTCAGGGAGCCGGCGAGGGTGTCGATGGTGACCCGGTCCGTCTGCACGGCCGACGGACCAGCCGGTGTGAACCGGGCGCCGGCCGCGAGCGACCCGGTGCGGAAGTACGCACATGCCGGCCCGATGCGCAGGCTCTTGCTCTCTGCGCAGGTCACGCGCTCAACGTAGCGTGCAGGTCGGACAACCCCTCTTCGCCCATCCGGCATCGGAACCACTCGTCTAGTCGTCCTGGGGGTGCGGGCCGTGCTGGAGGAGAGGAGCGGCCGGTTCGCGGGGCCGTCCGTGCTCGGGACGTGGCCGGCCGAGTTCGTCCGAGACGGTGCCGGGTTTGGTGTGGAGCACTTCGCGGGCCTGGTCCGCGGCGCGGGTGAGGTTCTCGGAGACGAAGTCGAGGAAACGGCTGATGTTTTCCAGGCGGTTCGCGGCCGGGGTGCCGGGGACGAGGATGCCGATGCCCTGGCGCGCGGTCCGGGCGACCTGGGCGGTGGCGCGGGCGCTGGCGATCATGGACTGGTACCAGACGTCGTCGTCGATGGAGTAGCGCTCGCGGCGGCGTTCGTCGCGCTCGCGGCGGACGAGGTCCTGGCTCTCCAGGAAGGCGATGGCCTTGGAGACGGACGCCGGGCTGACCTGGAGGCGCTGGACGAGTTCGGAGGCGGTGAGGGTGCCCGCGTCGCTGACGCACAGGCAGGCCATCACCCGGGCCATCATCCTGGGGGTGCCCGACTGCATGAAGACGGTGGTGAGCGTCTCTTCGTACTCGCGTACCGCCCCGGCGTCGCGCCCGTAGGCCTGCTGCGGTGTCCGCGGCCCTCGGGGCGCGGGCTGTCGGCGACGCTGGGCGCGGCGTTCGGTGGCGCGGTGGGCCAGGTCGGCGCGGTATGCGGTGGGCCCGCCGTTGCGCATGACCTCGCGGGTGACGGTCGAGGTGGGGCGCTCGAGCCGCCGGGCGATCTCCGCGTAGGCGAGGCCGTCGGCGAGGCCCAGTGCGATCTGCTGGCGTTCGGGCTGGGTGAGCCTGCCTCCCGGCATCGCGGTCTCCTTCGTGCTCGACGGAACCGCCAGCATAGCGTTCACTCTTGACTCATTGCAACGAGTGCCCTGGTGTTCGTTGCATTACCTGTCAGATCGACGCAACGATATCCCAGCCTTGAGCTGCGCATTCTCACGTGAGGCGCAACAAGTGCATTGCCTGACTGGTAAACGCAACATAGCGTTTCTCATGTCGGAAACCTGAAGAGAAGCCGGAGATCATGATGCAGAAGTTCGACACCCCCGCCCCGATCACCGCCGTCCTCACCGTCCCCGCAGGACGCGTACAGTTCATCGCCGCCGACCGGGCCGACACCACGGTCGAGGTCCTCCCCGCCCAGGTGTCCAAGGCCCGCGACGTGAAGGCGGCGGAGCGCACCACCGTCGAGTACACCGGTGGTGTCCTGCGTATCGACACCCCGGCGGGGAACCAGCACCTCGGCCCCACCGGGGCCATCGAGGTGACGGTCAAGCTGCCCGCCGGCTCCCGTGTCGATGCCAGGAGCGCCGGTGCCGAACTGCGCACCGTCGGCCGCCTGGGCGACGTCACCTTCGACGGCGCCTACCGCCGGATCAAGCTGGACGAGACCGCGAGTCTGCACCTCACCGCCATCGACGGCGACATCGAAGTCGGCCGTCTGGGCGGACCCGCGAAGATCGACACCACACGAGGCGACATCCAGATCACCGAAGCCACCCACGGCACCGTCGTCCTGCGCACCCAGTCCGGCGACATCACGGTCGGCGCCGCTCCCGGCACCTCCGCGGCCCTGGACGCCGGCACCGCCCACGGCCGCATCGACAACACCCTCCGGAACGACGGCACGCCCCGACTCGACATCCGCGCCACCACCTCCCACGGCGACATCACCGCCCACAGCCTCTGAACAGCCACGCCCAGGGCACCAGTCGGGTCGGCGGTTGCTGTGGCGCTGGTTTTCGGGGGTGAGGTCGGTGTGTCGGCGGGGGCGTTTCGGGGTGTGGGGGGTCGGGGCGTGTGTTCAAGGCCGGCGCGTCAACTCCCGGGTGGACAGCACCGCCGTCAGAAGCGCCGTGTCGAATGGGGACCCGATGGCGAGCTGGGCGGTGTTGGCGTAGGAGTTCAACGCCTTCTTGGTCATACGCAGCGCCAGTGGTGAGCGCCGGGTGAGGGGTTTGGTCCATTCTTTGATGGTGGGGTCGAGTCGGTCCTGGGGTACGACTTTGTTCAGCAGGGACAGCTCTTTCGCCGTCGGCGCGTCGAAGGCGGCGCAGGTCAGGAGGAGTTCGCGGATGCGGGGTTGTCCTCCTTCGCGCAGGAGGCGGGGGAGGATTCCGCCCCACGCGGGTGGGACACCGAGCCCCAATTCCGGCATGCGGAAGCGGCAGTTGTCCGCTCCTACTCTGAGGTCGCAGAGTACGGCGAGTCCCAGGCCGGCTCCGATCACTTGTCCGTGGAGCCGTGCGATGGTCACCAGCTCGGTTCCCCTGAGGGCGTCGCAGAGGCGTTCCGCCTTGGTCAGGAGCGCGCTGAGCGCTTCGCCCGTGGGATCCTCCGCGAGGAGCGTGGAGAACTCGGTGCGGTCTCCCCCCACGCTGAAGTCGTTCCCGGCACCGGCCAGTACGAGCACGCGGATACCTGGATCGGCCTCTGCGTGGAACAGGACGTCGAGGAGGTCGTCGAGAACTTGCCCTGATATGGCGTTGTCGGTTTCGGGGATGTTCAGCTGAACGGTGAGGACGGAGGATTCGAGGGTGACGAGGAGCGTCTTGTAGCTGTTGATGTTTCCGCTGCTTTCTTCAGGCTCTGCGCGTCGAGATGATCGTTCTTCAGTCGAGGGTCAGCTGCAGTGATGTCATGCGGCGGAAGGCGATGCGCGGTTCCCATCGGGGGGGAGTGCTGATACGCGGCCGTGCGTCCTGTTTCAGGAGCGAGTTGAGGAGAGCGGTCGCTTCCAGCCGGGCGAGGGCGTTTCCCAGGCAGTAGTGGATGCCTCCGCCGAAGCTGAGATGGGCCTGGGTCCGGTGGATGTCGAAAACATGGGGGTCGGTGTAGTGCTCCGGATCGTGGTGGGCCGCGCCCGTCATGAGCTGGACCATTTCTCCTTCGCGTACGAGTACGCCACCGACTTCGGAGTCTTTCGATGCCACCCGGCTGATCATGTGGATCGGGGCATCGTATCGGAGTGTCTCCTCGACCGCGCGGGGGACGTCCTCAGGGTGCCGGCGCAGCCATTCCCATGTGTGGGGGTGGCCGGCCAGCAGGCGTACGCTCGCGGACAGCACGTGCGAGGTCGTCTCCAGAGCCGCGAGAATCATGAACAGTGCGAGGGAGTGGACGGCGGCGTCGGCTCGGGCACGATCAGGCTCGGTGCTGTCCCAGGCCCGGAGCCAGGAAGAGATCGGGTCTTCCCCTGGATTTTTCCGGCGTTCCTGGACGGCTTCGGTGAAGTACTGGCGGAGCCGGGCCGTGGCGGCGTCGGAAAGAGCCAGTTGGCTTCGGGAGGGGAAGAGTTCCTGTGTGTGGACCTGGTCGTGGGTCAGCGTGCGCAGCAGTCCGTGATCCGCTTCGGGAAGTCCCATCCAATGCCCGATGGTCATGACGGGGAGTTCATCGGCGACGATCGAGCAGAATTCCGCCGGTCCCTGACGGGCTTCCTCGCGGAACCGGTCCGTGAGCCGATCCGCCGTTTTCTCTATGAATGGCCGCAGCCTGGCCAGTGAATGACGGTCGAAAATATTCCCGAGCGATTTCCGCGTCATCGTATGATCGGGAGGGTTCAGCATCGGAAGAGAGGCGGCCATCTGGCGTGAAGCGGGAGAACTCCAGCGTGCGGAGTCATCCTGGCTGAGACGCCAGTGCAGATCCGGAACCCGCCATGATCTGTCACGCAGGACTTGGTGGCAGAGCCGGTGGGAAGTCACCAGATAGCCTCCCCAGGGCGCCGGAAATACTTCGCCCAGTTTCCTGAGCTCCTGATAGGAGGCCAGGGGATTTGACTGTCCTCGGCTGGTGCGCAGGCGAGAGAACAGCGGGACAATTATGTGCCGGCTGGTGTTCGGGAGGGAAAGCGTTGACTCCACTATATGAGGCTCTCTCGTGAGAATGTGTTCATGACCTGTCGGTTCTGTGAGATTTATTTCGCGCTCCGCTGGAATCCTCCCGACAGGCATCACGGCCCGGCGTTCGGCCTGGCACCGATGCGTGGCCATGGAAGCCGGCGGAATGCGAGGCGTCCGTCTCTCGACGTGCCGGGGGAGGGGGGATTGGTCATCCACTGCGGACGGCCGGGGGTGCCCTTCGGGAAACCTTCACCCGGCCTGCGGCCCCGGACGTGAGAGGGGCCGGTTCGGATGCGAAATCACGAGTGGGCGATCGGGTCTCAAGGCTTTCGGGATGACCGACGATCGCGTCAGGGGCCGAACGGGACCTGCCCGCGGACCGGCGATGCGGAAAGCCCGCTGCCCGCGAGCGAAGCCCCGTCGAACCCCTCCTCCTGAACTCCCGCCCCGCCCGGAACCAAAGGCTTTCCGGATGCCCTCCATGGCACGCAACCGCTGCCTCCGCCTCACCCGATCCGGCTCTGTCATCTCGTTCACCATTTCCCACCGGCCTGCGGCGGTGCGGCCACTGCTCGGCTCTTGCCGGCGCAGTGAGCTGCGCACTGATTTCCTCGGCCGAGGATCCTGGATTTCGCTCCGCATCTGCTGATCGAATAGTGGGACATGACTTCCGGGTCGGTTTCGGTGTCACGTAGGAAACTCGACGTATGGTAACCCTCACCCTCGGTAGTGAAGCTGTCGGGAGGGAAGTAAAATTCGCAGATCGGACAAGTCTCGTATACGGGGAATATTTTCTCGATGGTGCACTATCTCCAGCTGAAAGGGGCGAAGTGGATGCAGGGAGCCTGGATTGCATTGCATGGATCCTCCTGTTGGCGACGTCGGTATATGACTTCTTCTCTCCGGCGGTGGATAAACCAGGAGTTGGTCCCTAAAAGCGTGTGGCGTGTCAGGACGCGTCCTTACGGAGCTTTGCTGGTGTCGGCGGTCCGGCAGATGTCCCGCGGCGGCCTGCCCGCCGCCCGGCAAGGGCGACGCGCGGCCGGAGAGCCTGGGAGGCCGGGGAACCCGGGGGGTCCGTCCGTATGAAGCGCGTCCTGTCCGACGTCGACGGCACGCCGATCGCCCCGGTGAGCAACCGGCCTCGGATCCGGGGGTCTGTGCTCAGCACCATGCCCCTGACAGGCCATCAGAACCACGACTCCGCCACGCTGGCGGTGACCTCGAGCCCGGAGGCGGGTCTCCCAAGGCACGTGCGGCGACGAAGCCCCGCGGAACGGGATGCTGCCGCCCCCGGCCACGCACAGCGTCGGTGGCGCCCTCCGGGTCACGCGCTCGGACGCGGAGCTTTTTCGGCGTGGCCAGTGAGCGTTTTCAGCGAGGCCGCTGACCGGTTGGCGGGGCGGTGTGAGGGCGGGGAGCGGGCGCACAACGGACGGGGCCCCGTGCCGTCGAGGGAGGTGTTCGACGTCTCAATCCGTCGGCGCAGCAGCCCTGTTGGCTCCGTATCCCGCCGCACTCGACACCCCACACGCCCTGGTCGAGTGGGCCACGATGCTCATCGTCACGCGCGAGGGTGACCGGCGGCGCAGATTCCCGCCGCACCGGCGTACGCTTGTCCCTCTCGTGTACCTGCGCCGTCACGACAGCCTCGCGAGTCGCGGCCGGTTTCGGGATATCCGTCGGCACAGCTGACGCCTACGTCACCGCCGTCACCGGCTTGCCGGCCGACCGGGCCCCGGGCCTGCCGAAGATCCTGCGAGATCCCGAACCCGATCTCGTCCTGCTCGGCGGGCCCCTCGTCGAGTGCGACCGCGTCGGTGACAGCCGTGCCGATTACTCGGCCAAGCATCGCCGGCACGGTGTGAACGTGCAGGCCGCCACCGACCCGGACGGGAACCTGCCGTGGACCTCGCCCGCCCTGCCAGGCCGCACCCACGACCTGACCGCGCCCCGCATCCACCGGATCATCCGAATCTGCGAACGCCAGGGCATCCCGGTCCTCGCCGACCGCGCCTGCACCGGCACCGGCGCCTGGGTCATCTCCCCTCCTCAATCGGCCGCCGGGCGGGGAGCTCACCTCCGCCCAGCGCACCGTCAACCGCGCCCTTGCTCAGGCCCGAGCGCCCGTCGGACGCGCCATAGCACGTCTGAAGTCCTGGCAGATCTTCCGCAGATCCCGTGACCGCCCTCGGCGGTCACCGGCAGCAGTTGAGGTTCGCGGCCGCGTTGTCCGGGGCGCGGCCGGCAGGCGGCCTTCTCCTGGCGGGACGTCTCATGACCGTACGCAGGCCGTCCGCATGCTGTACGCCGCAGCGTGCTCCGGGAACGCGGTCTGCGGGAACGCCGCCCGCCTGCCCCGCCGCACCGCTCCTTGGCGCTTTCCCCTTCCGTGCCTTCGCTGTCATGCTGCTCCTCCGCGCCGGGAGCGGGGGAGGGGACGACGCTCTCCGGGACGCCGGTCTCGATTGCGGGGAGGATCTCGGACCCGGCCGCTTTGCTCAGACCCGGTGCTCTGACCGGGAAGGCTCACCGGGTTGCCGGGACGTTGGACGGCACGCGACGACTTCCCGGCGGCGGAGATCCGCCCCCATGGGAACTTGAACCCAGGCACGGATGTCGGAGGGCAGGCAGGGAAGAGCCGCGGATACGCCTCGCCAGTGGTGATGTGTGGCTGGAACTGGCTCGCACCGGCGGCGACATCTGTCAGGTCGGCGCAGATTGCTGCGTGTGGCCGGCAGTTGACTTCACCGCGGATCTCCGTGCCGCCGAGGTCGTGGCCGTCGCGGCCCGCATGCTCTCTCGCTCGCGGACTCCGTCGGGTGCACGTTTCTCGGCGGTGGTGACTCCCGGCCGGAACAAATCCGCTGACGTTGACAGCGGAGCCCGCTGGGGACGGTTTCGTCTTCGTGGTGCGGCTGGTTCCCGGCGGCGACGACGTGTGCCGTGCGCAGATGGAGATCGACCCGATCGCCACGCGGGAACTCTGTGAGAGATTCACCGGACTGCACGCTGCGCTGATGTTCCGAGCGTCCGGAGCGATCTGGCCAGGCCACAGCCGATGAACCGGCGTGTACACCACGGCGTATGCCTTCCGCGCTGCGTATGCGGGCACGTTCCCGACGCTGCCCGGCCGGCACGCCAAGGTGCCGGACATCGTAATAGGCATGGCGTCACCACAGACAGACGCGCATAGGGCCCGGCTCTGCACGGTGCGGTCGGAATGGCTGGAGCCGGCGGTGGCGAACCGCCGAAGCGATCCGTAGCAGGCTTCGACCGAGTACGCCCCCGAGGCGCAGATCGGTAGGAGGCACGAGGCACAAGACGACCTTCATCTTTGCCCGGCGGCGGATGCCCACGGCCTTGTGCGCGGACCCGTGGTCCGGGATCACGTGCACGAGCGCGCCGTCGGCCCGGTCGCACGGAACGCTTCCGGTGCGGCAAGCGTGTTCGCGGCACTTTGCCTCCCGCGGTGGACGCCCTGCAGCATGTCGTGGCCGGCCAAGTAGCAGCCACAAAAGCGGCACACGCCCCGCCCTGGGCGCGGTGATCCGTGGCAGGCAACCGGGCGGGGTGCTTTTTCGCCGCCCGTGCCCGAGGCCCGCGCCCGCAGCCCGGCCTGAGTCCGCGGCGGTCCCGGATCCTGAGCGGGCCGAACTCACCGAAGGCGAAGATCCGACCCGACCCGAGCCGCCCTGACCCGAGCCGGGCCGCCGCGGCAGGGACCGCCGTCCCGGGCGGGTGATGTCGCCGCCCGCCCGGTCGCTTCAAGGCCGCCGCCCGCCGCCCGACTGCCGGCCGACGGCCGCCGCCGACATCGTCAGGCGCTGAACGCCCGGGTCGTCAGGCGCTGAGCGAGCCCTGCGCGCCCGCCTTCCGCGCGGGGGAGCGGGCATTCGCTCCGGCAGCCGTCCCGGACCCGGGATGCGCGTCGGCGCGGAGCCGGCCGGCGGACGACGGCTCGTGCCCGCCGAAGGCACGGCGGTAGGCGGCCGGCGACACCCCGAAAGCCGTTCTCATGTGCGCGCGCAGCGAGTTCGCCGTGCCGAACCCGGCCCGGTACGCGACCAGGTCGATCGGCAGATCGGTCGTCTCCAGCAACTGCTTGGCGAGCTCCAGACGCTGTGCGGTGAGCCACTGCACCGGGGTCTTGCCGACCTCGTCGCGGAACCTGCGGGTGAAGGAACGCAGACTCATCCGGGCATGCTCGGCGAGCCGGGCCAGGGTGAGCGGCTCGCCGAGGTGCTCCAGGGCCCAGGCACGGGTCGCGGTGGTGCTCGCGACGGTGGGTTCGGGGACCGGACGGTCGATGTACTGGGCCTGCCCGCCGTCCCGCCAGGGCGGCACCACACACATGCGGGCGGCCCGGTTCGCGGCGGCGGCCCCGTGGTCACGGCGGACCATGTGCAGGCACAGATCGACACCCGCGGCAACTCCCGCGGAGGTCAGCACGTCGCCGTCGTCGACGAAGAGGACCTCCTCGTCGAGCTTGACCTCGGGGTAGACCCGGCGGAACTCCGGGGCGAGGTTCCAGTGGGTGGTGGCCGGACGGCCGTCGAGCAGCCCGGCCGCGGCGAGGACGTAGGACCCGGTGCAGATGGACACCAGCCGGGTATCGGGCCGGATACCGGCGATGGCCGCGGCGACCTCGGCGGGCAGTGGTCCGCCACGGCTCAGTTCGGGCATGGCGTGCGTGGGCGGGACGATCACGGTGTCCGCCGCCGCCAGGGCCTCGGGTCCGGCCGCGGGCTGGACCGTGAAGCCGGCGTCACTGGGCACGGGTGCACCGTCGGCCGTGCAGACGGTGACCTCGTACAGCGGGCGGCCCCCGGCGTCCTGCACGCTGCCGAAGACACGCGAGGGGATACCGAGCTCGAACGGCGGGACTCCCGGCAGCGCCAGCACGGCGATCCGGTGCCGCCGCGGAACGCCGTCCGCGCGTCCGGGCCCGCTCTCCGTCACCGCCCACCGCGTGCCACCCATGGCCAGATCCTGTCACATAGTGGCCGTACGGCCAACACCGTGACGGATCACGCCGGCCCATCCTGGACTGCGTCGCGCCGACAACCGTCCGGCGCGAACCGGAATCGAGGCGAACAACAGTGGACAACGGCGAAGGGCGAGGAAAGACGATGCGCACGGTGGTCGTGGAGCAGTGGGGCGGGGCCGGGAACCTGGTCGAGCGCGAGACCCGCCGCCCGGAACCGGGACTCAACGAGGTCCTGGTCCGGGTACACGCGGCCGGGGTCAACCCGGTGGACTGGAAGACACGTGCGACCGGGGCCCTCATCGAGTGGGGCCCGGTACCGGCGGTCGGATGGGACGTGTCCGGCACCATCGAGGCCGTCGGCCCCGGTGTGGGCATGTTCCGCCCCGGTGACGAGGTCTTCGGAATGCCGTCGTTCCCCCGCCAGGCCGGCGCCTACGCCGAGTACGTGGTCGCACCGGCCCGGCATCTCGCCCCCAAGCCGACGACCCTGACCCACGTGGAGGCGGCCGCCCTGCCACTCGCGGCGCTCACCGCCTGGCAGGCCCTCGTCGACACCGCCGGTCTGCGCCCCGGCGAGCGGGTGCTGGTGCACGCGGCCGCCGGCGGAGTCGGCCACCTCGCCGTACAGATCGCCAAGGCCCGCGGCGCGCACGTCACCGGCACGGCCAGCGCCGCCAAGCACGACCTGGTACGCCGGCTCGGCGCGGACGAGGTGATCGACTACCGCACCGTGCGGTTCGAGGACGCCGTGAGCGACATCGACGTGGTACTGGACGGACTCGGCGGAGAAACAGCCGAGCGGTCCCTGAAGGTTCTGCGGCCCGGCGGCCGGCTGATCACCCTGCCGGGCCCGGACGACGTCCCCGCAGCCCAGGACGGAGTGCGGGCGCAATGGCTCCTGGTCGAACCCGACCACTTGGGCCTGCGTGAGATCACCGCCCTCGTGGAGCAGGGTGCCCTCAAGCCCGTGGTCGATACCGTCCTGCCACTGGCCGAGGCCGCGAAGGCGCACGAGATCGGCGAACAGGGCCGCACCACCGGCAAGATCGTACTGACGGTCGCCTGAGCCCCACACCTGATCAGCCTTCGCTCCGGTGCCAGAGGCCACAGTTCTCCACCCCGGCGCCCGGCGACCACCGGGACCCGCGCGGCACACGACTCCACCCCCGTGCCCGATCTGACCGGTGTCAGCGGCCCTCTCCCGTACCGTCCCCACACACAAGGACGAGGCCGCCTCAACCGGCACACCCAACTCGTCCGCATGGATGTCGCTGTAGGCGAGCGGGAGTGGTCGTCGTCGGCGGTGTGCAGGTAGCTGTGGCCGAGGTTGGAGCGGCCGTGACGGATGCGGGGCCGTGCGGGGTCGCGCTGTGCGGAGCTGTTCCGGCTGCTCTGGGCTCTGTCGTGGGCCTTGTGGACCGCCGCCGTCGGGACTGTTGTCCAGCTTCTTGATGTCGACGTGGACCAGTTCGCCGGGCCGGTCGCGTTCGTAGCGGCGGACCACGTGGCCGGTGGCCCGGTCGGTTCGGCGGCCAGTTCCGGGCACGACCAGCGGGCCAGGGGTACGCCGGTCTCGGCCGGGAGCTGGCAGACCGGGGCCTTGGCCTCGGCGACCTGCACGGGAGTGAAGCGGGCGGGGCGCCCGCTGCGCTTGCGGTCTGCCAGGGCCGACAGCCCGCCGTGGGCGAACCGGCCGCGCCAGGTCCGCACGGTGTCTATGTGCAGCCCGGTCTCGCGGGCGATGCGTGCGTTGGACCGCCCGCGCGCCGCGTGCAGTACCACCTGGGCCCGTACCCGCAGCCGGTACTCGGTCTTGAGGCCGAAGGCCATCGTCTGCAGTCTCTTGCGCTCGGCTGCGGTCGGGAATATCGGGCCGGCAGTGGTCATGGGCATGGCGGGAAGGTCGGCCCTCGGAATCAGCCCGTCAGCGCCGGAGGTCGGCCAAGTCCTGCTCGGTGAGGCTGAGATCGGCGGCGGCGAGATTCTCCTCCAGGTGATCGGGTGATCCGGTGCCTGGAATCGCTAGCACCGACGGGGACATCGCCAGCAGCGAGGCGATCGCCGCCTGTGCGATGGTCGCGCCGAGGCGCGCTGCGACCTTGCGGAGCCGCTCCGTGTGGGGCGGCTCTCCACCGCCGCCGAGCGGGAAGTACGGCACGTAGGCGATACCCGTTTCCTGACATGCGGTCAGCAGCGCCATGTCACCAGTGTGACGGTTCTGCACCGCCGCGACGGGCGCGATCGCCTTCGCCTCGGCGAACTGGGCGGCGTCGACGTTGCTGACACCCAGATGCCGGATCAGCCCCTGAGCGCGGAGTTCGGCGAGCACCTGGAACCGTTCGGCGATCGACTTGCCACCCGGTCCGCCCATCCCGCCGACGCGCAGATAGACCAGGTCGAGCCGGTCCAGCCCGAGAGAGCGCAGATCCGCCTCCACCAGGCCGCGCAACTGCTCAGGTGTCGCTTGTTCACTCGGCAGACCCTTCGGACCACGCAGCGGGCCGACCTTCGTCGCGATCACCAGGCCGTTCCGGTACGGCGTCAATGCCCTACGGATCAGCTCATTGGCCTGCACCGGCCCGCGGCCGTAGAAGCCGGCCGTGTCGATGTGGTTCACACCAAGCTCCACGGCGCGCCGGAGCACCCTGATGCCGGTCTCCGGCGCTCGCACCGGGCCGTCGAAGGTCCCCATCGCCAGGCGCATCGCACCGAAGCCGAGGCGATTGATGGTCAGATCCCCGCCGAGGGAGAAAGTCTTGATCGTCATGAGGCCCATGCTGTCCGCCCCCGGCCACGCCCCGCGAACGCGTGGCAGCTTGCTGCCAGACTGGAGCAATGCGGAAAGAACAGGTGTTCTCCGTCCGAGGGGACGCAGAGCTGATCACACGCGCCGGGCACCTCTTCGAGTCTGCGCAGGCCGAGTTTCTGTGCGGCGCCCGGGACCTCAGGACCTGGTCGCAACCGCAGGCCAGGGCAGCGATCCGCAACCGGATGCGAGCCACGGACTCGACCGGCTTCACCTCCCGCAAGCTGCTCAGCCCGGTCGCCCTCGCCGACGAGGAGGACCGCGCGCACCTGCGGATGGTGCAGCGCAAGGGCGCTGCCGTCCGGATCAGCAGCTCGCCGATGCCGCACGAGACCATCCTCATCGACCGGCGCGTGATGATCCTCGCCGGCCGGCACACCCCCACCGGCCGCGAATACACCGTCACGACGTCACAGCCCCTGGTCGACGGCGTCCACTCGCTGTTCCAGGCGATCTGGGACACCGCCACCGATCTCAACACCTACCTGCACAGCAACGCCCCACACCTCGACGCAGACGGACGCTTGATCCTCCAAACACTCGCATCCGGACTCACCGACGCATCGGCTGCCAAACGCCTCGGCATCTCGCTTCGCACCTACCGGCGGCGCGTGGCCGACCTGATGGCCAAACTCGAGGCCGACTCCCGATTCCAGGCCGGGCTACGGGCAGGCGAACTGGGCATACCTCGCAAAAAATAGTGATCGCCCCTCGTCAGCGCCCCAGGCGCAGATGTCGCAAGTCAACCACCATGTCAAGCCCCGAAGGATTTAGGGGGCGATACGGGAGTTGATCTGGCTTTCGCAACTTACGTTGGGTGAGGTTCGCTGATCGCGGAGGCACCGGATGTCCTACGGCCGGGTCTGGGCGAACAATCCGGGTTCGAGCTCGTGGAGGATACGGCGGGCGACGAGACGCTTGGACTTGGAACGGACGCCTTCGATGTTTTTTCGGCAGAAGGCCGAGCTCGAGGGCTTCGCACAGGTCACGTGCCCGCAGAGTGCTGTTTCTGCGGGGTGTGCCAGCTGGTTGCGGGTAGTGCCGATCAGGCGCCGAGTCGCCCTCTCATAAGCTAGCCCCGCACAGCAACCGCCAGCCGGGACAAGGGGATCAGTGTGGGAACGTCCGGGACAGCAGGCAGTGCCGGGGCCGCACACGGAGCCGCGGACCCGAGCCCCACTCCGCCCCCCGCACCACCACGCGCGCTGAACTCCCTGCTGTGGGCGTTCACGGTTCCGTTGGTGGCCGTGGTGGGCGCGGTCCTCGCCCAGTTCCCCTGGCACTGGATCGGAATCGCCATCGTGGTCATCGCAGGGTTCACCGCCCCCATCGTGGCCGGAGGCGCGTGGAACCGCGCGGGGGCAGCGACCCTCGCGGCTGTCACCACGTTCGCGCTCGGGCTCTTCGCGGGGCCCACCCTGTACGAGACCTACGTCAAGCTGTACGGCGAGAAGGCCGACGCCTTGGTCGCCGACACCGCGAAGTACGAGAACGCCAGGAGGAACAACGAGCGCAACGTCTGCCGCGTGGTGGACACCTCGGGCAAGGTCCAGGACCTGTCCGAACAGCAGAACTGCCACGGTCAGTTCAAGCCGGGGCAGCACATCATCCTGTACAAGGATCCGCTCGGCGTCCTCGAGCCGTGGGCCGAGGCCACGGACGACCGCAGTTTCAAACCCGTCAACCTATCGGCCACCGGCGGCCTGTTCGCCGCCACCGCCGCGACGCTGTTCTACGCCGGGATGCGGCGGCGCTCGGACCAGGAGATGGACGCGAAAAAGCTTCGCAAGTACGGCCCCCCGCGGCGATCGGAGCCGTAAGACGCCATCCGCTTTCCGAACGCGATCGCTTGGTTCGGGCTGGGTGGGCATGAACTGCGGCTGACGGCGGGAGAGATGCGGACGGTTCGCTCGTGTCGCTTGTGGAGGTGGCTGGTGCCGTCGGTGCTCGGTCTGCTGGAGGCTCGGGAGAAGAAGGTGCGGGAAGAGGTCGCACGGTTGCAGGAGGAGGCCGAGCGGGTGCAGGCCGCGCTCGGCGAGGCGGAACGCGCGCTTCAGCGTCTGGTGGATGCCCGTGCAACGGTGACCGAGGTACTGGCCGAGCCGCCGGCCGCGGTGGCGGAACCAGTGCGGAGTGAACCGCCCCGTGTCAGGTAGAGACTCGATTCCGTGAAAGGATCGAGTCATGGCACGACCCTCCCGTTATCCGCTTGAGCTGCGCCGTCGCGCGGTGCGCGTGGTCGCCGAGGTGCGCGACGACTACCCGAACGAGACGGCCGCCCTGCAGGCGGTGGCGGACAAGCTCGACATCGGTTCCCGCGAGACGCTGCGGAACTGGGTTAAGCAGTACGAGATCGACGCGGGGCAGCGTCCAGGGACGACGACGGAGGAGTCCGCCCAGCTCAAGGCGTTGAAGAAGGAGAACGCCGAGCTGAAGCGGGCGAACGAGATCCTGAAGGCCGCCGCGGGTTTCTTCGCGGCCGAGCTCGACCGGCCACATACGCGCTCGTAACGTTCATCGACGAGCACCGGGACCGCTTCGGCGGCGTCGAGCCGATCTGCAGGACGCTCACCGCACACGACTGCGGGATCGCCCCTTCCACGTACTACGCCCACAAGAAACGCCTCGAAACTCCCTCTGCCCGTTCCGTGCGCGACGAGGAGCTCAAGGAGAAGATCAAGGAGGTCTACACGTCCAACTACCGTGTCTACGGGGCCCGGAAGATCTGGCGCGAGCTGAACCGGCAGGGACACGCGGCGGCCCGCTGCACCGTCGAGCGCCTGATGCGCGAGCTCGGCATCCAGGGCGCAGTGCGCGGCAAACGCGTCATCACCACGATCCCCGGCGGACAGGCCGAGCGGGCCCCGGACCTGGTCGACCGCGACTTCGTCGGCGGCGCCCCGAACCGCTGCTGGTTAGCCGATTTCACGCACGTGAAGACCTTCGCCGGCGTCGTCTACGTCGCGTTCGTCGTGGACACCTTCTCGCGCCGGATCGTGGGCTGGTCGGCCGCCGCGGTGAAGGAGACGGTGTTCGTACTGGACGCCCTGGAGATGGCGATCTGGCAGCGCGACCGTGACCAACATCCCATCCAGCCGGGCGAGTTGATACATCATTCGGACGCCGGGTCGCAGGGCGGATTCAACTGGTCGTCGCAACACCTCGTGACCAGCGAGGTGTTGGATGGTGCGTTGTCAGCAAGCGGCCGATCGGGCGGTGCGCCCGAAGTTGCGGTCCCCTGGGCATCCGAAATTCCAGCGTCATATCGAAACGGCGTTCTGGGACGAAATCGCCAAGGGTCTTCTCGCCGAGGAAGCGGCCGGGGTTGTCGGCGTGGCGCCGGCGGTGGCGAACCGCTGGTATCGACAGTGTGGCGGCATGCGACCGTTCGATCCGAAGCCGCCTTCGGGCAGGTACCTGTCGTTCTCTGAGCGGGAGGAGATCGCGCTCCTCAATGCCCAGGGCAAGGGCGTGCGCGAAATCGCTCGGCAAGTCCGCCGCGATCCGGGGACGATTTCCCGGGAGTTGCGACGCAACGCGGCCACCAGGGGCGGGAAACGCGATTACCGAGCGTCGGTCGCGCAATGGAAATCGGTCATGGCTGCACGCCGCCCGAAGACGTCGAAGCTGGTCGCCAATCCGCGGTTGCACGCCTACGTTCAGGAGCGGCTGTCCGGACAGATCAGCGCGCCATGCGGAACGGCGATTGCAGGACCGGCGACGGGCGCGTGGACGGGGCGGAACAAGCCGC
>NZ_LBDA02000120.1 GCF_000980885.2 Streptomyces malaysiense
AAACGCTTGCGCAAGCGTTTACGCGGGGTCACCCGATGGGGTACGTTCCCGGCCGGAAGGCGCCCGCACCGCGCGCGGCGAGGAGGGGTTTCGATGGCCACCATGGCGGACGTCGCGCGGAGCGCCGGAGTCTCCGTGGCGACCGTCTCCCACGTCCTCAACGGCACCCGCCCCGTCTCGCCCGGCACCCGTCGGGCCGTCCTGGACGCCGTGGACGCCCTCGGCTACACCCCGAACACCCTGGCCCGCTCCTTGGTGACCGCGCGCACCCGCTCCATCGGGCTCGCGGTGTCGGCGATCAGCAACCCGTACTTCACCGCGATCCTCCAGGGCGTCGAGACGGCGGCGCTGGAGGCCGGCTACGGGCTGCTCCTGGCCGATCCGCACGACGACCCTCTCCACGAGCGCGAGGTCGCGCGGCTCCTGCACGAGCGGCGGGTGGACGGATTGATCGTCGCCCCGTCCGCGCGGCCGGACGAGCTGGTCGACTACCTCAGCCGCCATGCCGTACCGACCGTGTTCCTGGACCGTCTGATCGACCCGCCCGGATCCGGCGACGGGGCGGCTGCCGCCGCGGCCACGGGCGCCCCGTTCTTCGATCAGGTCTGCGCGGAGAGCGCCGAACCGACCGCCCGTCTCGTCGCCCACCTCGCCGGGCTGGGGCACCGCCGGATCGGCCTGATCGCGGGCCTACCGGGGCTCAGCACGACCCGTGAGCGCGTCACCGGCTATCTGGACGGCCTCGCCGCCGCGGGCCTGGCGCACGACGACCGGCTCCTGTTGTCCGGCAGCTCCGAGTCCGCGGGTGCCGAGCGGGCCACCGCCACCCTGCTCGCTCTCTCCGATCCGCCCACCGCGCTCGTCACCGCCAACAACGCGATGACCCTCGGTGCGCTGCGCGTCCTTCGCCGGCACGGCCTGTCCGTGCCACGCGACATCGCCGTGTGCTGTTTCGACGACTTCCCCTGGGCCGACCTCTTCTCGCCCCGGCTCACCGCCATCGCCCAGCCCAGCAGGGAACTGGGCACCCGGGCCGTGCGCCTGCTGCTCGATCGCCTGGCCGAACCGGGCCGGCCGTCCCGGACCGTACGGCTGCCCTGCGCGTTCGTCCACCGCACGTCCTGCGGTTGCCCGGAGGAAGCCACGCCGTCCGAGGCGGCCGAGCGCACCGCGTCCTCCGCCCTACCGAAGATCCCGCCCGAGCCCCCGTCCGAGAAGGGAACCGCCTCGTGATCGTCGTCGCCGGTGAGGCACTGATCGACCTGGTACCGCAGGGCCCCGGCGCCCTCGCGGCCCTGAAACCGGCGCCCGGCGGCGGCCCGTACAACACCGCCCTGGCCCTCGGGCGGCTCGGCTCCCCCACCGCCTTCTGCTCCCGGACGTCGTACGACGCCTACGGGGAGGCCCTGCTCGACGGGCTGCGGCGGGCCGGGGTCGAGGTGTCGGGCGTACAGCGGGGCCCGGAGCCGACGACCCTCGCGGTGGCCACGGTCGACGGCGGCGGCTCTGCGTCGTACTCCTTCTACGTGGACGGCACCGCCGACCGTCTCTTCACCGCCCCCGCCGTGCTCCCCTCGGACACCCGCGCGGTGTCCTTCGGCACCCTGTCGCTCGTCCTGGAACCGGGGGCGAGCGCCTATGAGGAACTGATGCGCGGGGCGGCCGCGCAGGGGCTGTTCACCGCGCTCGACCCGAACATCCGGGCGGGACTGATCCCGGACGCGGACGCCTACCGGGCGCGCTTCGCGGGCTGGCTGCCCTCGGTGACGCTGCTGAAGGTGTCCGCGGAGGACGCGGCGTGGCTGGGCGGGACGCCGCGCGAGTGGCTGGCCGAGGGGCCGGCGGCCGTGGTGGTGACCCGGGGCGGGGAGGGCCTGACCGTGTACACCCGGGACGGCGGGGAGTGCTCCGTGCCCGGCGAGAAGGTCGACGTCGTGGACACCATCGGCGCCGGAGACACGGTGAACGCGGCGTTGCTGCACGGCCTGTCCGCCATGGACGCGCTGTCGCGGGAGGCGCTGGCCGCCCTCGGGACGGAGGGCTGGGCGCGGTTGCTGCGCTTCGCGGCGCGTGCGGCGGCGCTCACCTGTTCACGGGCGGGGGCGGAGCCGCCTTACGCGGATGAGCTGGGCGATGTGTGAGCCGTCCGCTTTCCGTCTGCTCTTGTCAAGGAGCCGCCGCCGGTTCATGCGGCTGATGGTGGAACGAACGGCGCCCCGCGGAGAGTTCCCGCGGGGCGCCGCTTTTCTGACCCGATGTCAGGCTTTGCTCGCCCGCGTCGTCCTCTTCGCGGGCGTCGCCTTCTTCGTCGCGGCCGCCGTCTTCGTCGCGGTCCTCTTCGCCACGGCTGTCTTCTTCGTGGCCGCGGCGGCCTTCTTGGTCGCGGTGTCGTCGGCCTTGGCCGTCACCGCCTTCTTCGCCGGCGTCCTGGCCGCGGCCGTCTTCCGGGTGGCGCGCGGCGCCCTGACGGGCTCCGCGTCGCTGATCCGGTCGGCGCCGAGGATCTCGCGCAGGAACTTGCCGGTGTGGCTGGCCGGGACCCCGGCGACCTCCTCGGGCGTGCCCTCGGCGACCACCAGGCCACCGCCGGCGCCGCCCTCCGGGCCCATGTCCACGAGCCAGTCGGCGGTCTTGATCACATCGAGGTTGTGCTCGATGACGATGACCGTGTTGCCCTTGTCGACCAGGCCGCCGAGCACCTTCAGCAGCTTGCTGATGTCCTCGAAGTGCAGACCGGTGGTGGGCTCGTCCAGCACGTAGACCGTGCGTCCGGTGGAGCGCTTCTGGAGTTCGCTGGCGAGTTTGACGCGCTGGGCCTCGCCGCCGGAGAGCGTGGTGGCGGACTGGCCGAGACGGACGTAGCCGAGGCCGACGTCGTGCAGCGTCTTCAGGTGGCGCGAGATCGCCGGGACCGCCTCGAAGAAGTGCATGGCCTCCTCGATCGGCATGTTCAGCACCTCGGCGATGGACTTGCCCTTGTAGTGGACCTCCAGGGTCTCCCGGTTGTACCGGGCGCCGTGGCAGACCTCGCACGGGACGTACACGTCCGGGAGGAAGTTCATCTCGATCTTGATGGTGCCGTCGCCCGCGCAGTTCTCGCAGCGGCCGCCCTTGACGTTGAAGGAGAAGCGGCCGGGCTGGTAGCCGCGGACCTTGGCCTCGGTGGTCTCGGCGAACAGCCGGCGGACGTGGTCGAAGACGCCGGTGTAGGTCGCCGGGTTGGACCGCGGGGTGCGGCCGATCGGCGACTGGTCGACATGGACGACCTTGTCCACCAGGTCGTCGCCCGCCACGCGGGTGTGCCGGCCGGGGACGGTGCGCGCGCCGTTCAGCTCGCGCGCCAGGTGGGTGTACAGGATGTCGTTGACCAGGGTGGACTTGCCGGACCCCGAGACGCCCGTGACCGCCGTGAACACGCCCAACGGGAAGGACACGTCGATGTCCTGGAGGTTGTTCTCGCGAGCGCCGTGCACGGTGAGCTGCCGCGAGGAGTCGCGGGGGCGCCGGATCTCCGGGAGCGGGATGGCCTTGCGGCCCGAGAGGTAGGCGCCGGTCTGCGACTCGGTGTTGGCGAGCAGTTCCTTCAGGGAACCGCTGTGCACCACCTTGCCGCCGTGCTCACCGGCGCCGGGGCCGATGTCCACCACCCAGTCGGCGACCTTGATGGTGTCCTCGTCGTGCTCCACGACGATGAGCGTGTTGCCCATGTCGCGCAGCCGGACCAGGGTCTCGATCAGCCGGTGGTTGTCGCGCTGGTGCAGTCCGATGGAGGGCTCGTCCAGCACGTACAGCACACCGACCAGGCCGGAGCCGATCTGGGTGGCCAGGCGGATGCGCTGGGCCTCGCCGCCCGAGAGGGTGCCGGCGGCGCGGTTGAGCGAGAGGTAGTCCAGGCCGACGTCGACCAGGAAGCGCAGCCGCTCGTTGACCTCCTTCAGGACGCGTTCGGCGATCTTCTTGTCGCGGGCGCTCAGCTTCAGCTCGCCCAGGAACTCCGCGCAGTCGCTGATGGACATCGCCGAGACCTCGGCGATCGACTTACCCATGACGCTGACGGCGAGGACGATCGGCTTGAGACGGGTGCCCTCGCAGGAGGGGCAGGGGACCTCGCGCATGTAGCCCTCGAAGCGCTCCCGGCTGGCGTCGCTCTCGGCCTCGCTGTGCCGGCGCTTGACGAAGGGCACCGCGCCCTCGAAGGGCGTGGTGTAGACCCGCTCGCGGCCGTACCGGTTGCGGTAGCGCACCTCGATCTGGGTCTTGTGGCCGTGCAGCAGGGCCTTTTTGGCGCGCTGCGGCAGGCCCGCGAAGGGGATGTCCGTACGGAAGCCGAGCGCGTCCGCTAGGGCGCCGATCAGCCTGCCGAAGTAGTCCTTGGTGTGTCCGTGCGACCAGGGGTGGACGGCGCCCTCGTCCAGGGACTTGTCGGGGTCCGGGACGATCAGCTCGGGGTCGACCTCCATGCGGGTGCCGATGCCGGTGCACTCGGGGCACGCGCCGAAGGGCGAGTTGAAGGAGAAGGAACGGGGCTCCAGCTCCTCGAAGGACAGGTCGTCGTACGGGCAGTACAGGTGCTCCGAGTACATGCGCTCGCGCTCGGGGTCGTCCTCGGGGAGGTCCACGAAGTCGAGCACGACCATGCCGCCGGACAGGCCGAGCGCGGTCTCCACGGAGTCGGTGAGCCGGCGCTTGGCGGAGTCCTTCACCGTGAGGCGGTCCACGACCACCTCGATGGTGTGCTTCTCCTGCTTCTTCAGGGCCGGCGGTTCGGACAGCTGGACGGTCTCGCCGTCCACGCGCGCGCGGGAGTAGCCCTTGGTCTGGAGGTCGGAGAAGAGATCGACGAACTCGCCCTTGCGCTCGCGCACCAGCGGCGAGAGCACCTGGAAGCGGCTCCCCTCCGGCAGTTCCAGGACCTTGTCCACGATGGCCTGCGGCGACTGGCGCGAGATCGGACGGCCGCACTCGGGGCAGTGCGGCTTGCCGATGCGCGCGAAGAGCAGACGCAGGTAGTCGTAGACCTCGGTGATGGTACCGACGGTCGAGCGGGGGTTGCGCGAGGTGGACTTCTGGTCGATGGAGACCGCCGGGGACAGGCCCTCGATGAAGTCGACGTCCGGCTTGTCCATCTGCCCGAGGAACTGCCGTGCGTACGAGGAAAGCGACTCCACGTAGCGCCGCTGGCCCTCGGCGAAGATCGTGTCGAAGGCCAGGGACGACTTGCCCGACCCGGACAGGCCCGTGAAGACGATGAGCGAGTCACGAGGCAGGTCGAGCGAGACGTTCTTCAGGTTGTGCTCGCGCGCTCCACGGACGATGAGACGGTCGGCCACGCCGGTCCGCACCTTTCTTGGGGGGAGTGACAGGGGCGGAGCCCCCCGTGCTCTTCACACTAGGGGGAGCCACTGACAACGCCGGTCGGATTGCTCGGTTGCATAACAACCCCCGGCCTTCCAGCATGCCCGACGCCGCCTCCGACCATATAGCACGCGCATTCGAATTACGGACGAGCTTCACCAGCTTCACCCGAACGAGTGGCGGGGCTAGGGTCGGGCCCATGATTGATCACGCTCATGACCTGGCATGTGTACGTGAAGCGACCGAGCGGCTTCTCGACGCGGTCGCGCGACTGGACAACGCCTCACTCGCCGAGCCGTCACGGCTTCCCGGCTGGAGCCGCGGCCATGTCCTCGCCCACCTCGCCCGCAACGCGGACGCGCTCGTGAACGTCCTGGAGGGCCGCCCCATGTACGCGAGCGCCGAGGCGCGGGACGGCGACATCGCCGACGGGGCCGGACGCCCCCTGGAGACCCAGCTCGCCGACCTGCGCGAGACGGCGGAGCGGTTCCGGGCCGCGGGAGACGCGCCCGCGGACTGGACGCGCACAGTGGAGCTGCGCAACGGGGTCACCGACGACGCGGCCCGGGTGCCGTTCCGCCGGTGGGCCGAGGTGGAGCTGCACCATGTGGACCTCGGGACCGGGTACGAACTGGAGGACCTCCCGGCCGAGTTCCTGGAGCGGGAGGCCGACTTCCTGACCAGGCGCTTCTCCGGCGCCGCCGACGTCCCCGCGACCCGTGTCACGGACGGTACGCACGCGTGGACCACGGGACGGCCCGCGGACAGGCCCGAGGTCACCGTCACGGGTACCGCGGCCGACCTGGTCGGCTGGCTGGCCGGCCGCCGCGACGGCTCCGCCCTGGCGGCGGACGGCGGGACCCTGCCGAAGCTGCCGCCGCTCTAGGTTCCGAGCACCGCACGGCGGAGCGGTCGGCGGCTCCGGACGAAGGCCGCCGACCGAGGCCGCCGGCCGAAGAGGGCGCGCCGGCTCACGGGCATGTGACGATCAGGACGCGGGAAGTCCTGGTGCCGCGTTTCGCCCCGCGACCCGTCCCCCGGGCCGGTGGGACACAGCGGCCCTGTTCGACGACGCCGGGTGGAGCCGGGCGCGGGAACTCGCCCGGCGGATGCTCGCCCGGGAGGGCGGCGGCGCCTCGGCACTCGCGGACATCGGCGTCGTTCGGGGGACCGTCCGCGGTCCGGACCGCGTGTGCCGCAGAGACGCCGCTCCCGGCGCGAACGGCATAGGCTGATCACCATGACGTACACGGGCGAGGTCAGGGTCGGCGGGCCGGCGGATGTGCATGAGCTCAAGGACCTGATGATCACGAAGATCGCGGTCGGGCCGATGGACAACAACGCCTATCTGCTGCGCTGCCGGGCCACCGACGAGCAGCTCCTGATCGACGCCGCGAACGAGCCGCGGACGCTCCTGGGGATGATCGGTGACGACGGCATCGCATCCGTCGTCACCACCCACCAGCACGGCGACCACTGGCAGGCGCTCTCCGAGGTCGTGGCCGCGACGGGCGCGCGCACGCACGCCGGCCGCGAGGACGCGCCCGGCATCCCGGTGGCCACCGACGTGCTGGTGGACGACGGCGACGTCATCCGGGTGGGACAGGTGGAGCTCACCGCCCGCCACCTCGTCGGGCACACGCCGGGCTCGATCGCGCTGGTCTACGACGACCCGCACGGCCATCCGCACGTCTTCACCGGCGACTGCCTCTTCCCGGGCGGTGTCGGCAACACGCGCAAGGACCCGAAGGCGTTCGCCAGCCTGATCCACGACGTGGAGACGAAGATCTTCGACGTGCTGCCGGACGAGACCTGGGTCTATCCGGGCCACGGCGACGACACCACGCTCGGCGCCGAGCGCCCGCGTCTGCCGGAGTGGCACGCGCGCGGGTGGTAACCCCGGCCGCCCGTAGGGGGATGGCGTACGACCGGCGCGAGCGCCCGGCGTAAATACCGGCCCGCGCGCCCCGTGTGAACGTTTCGCACACACCCGGCGCACGCGCACGCTCCCCCGAACCGTCGACACGCGGTCAACTGGTCGCAGCCCCCGCCCGGGATGACGGCTCCCGAGCGGCAGGGCCGCCGGTCTGCCCACCCTGCCCTGGGCCGGCGGCCCGGGGCCAGGGCCCATGTACTTCCAGGCGTACGACCTCTTCCCGCACATGACCGCGCTGGACAACATCACGCTCGCCCCGCGCCGGGTGCACGGCGTCTCCCGCGCCGAGGCCGAGGAGCGGGCCGGGGAACTGCTGGAGCGCCTCGGGCAGGCCGGCAGGGCGGACGCGCCTGTCCGGACCGGCTCAGCGGCGGCCGGCAGCAGCGGGTGGCGATCGTACGGGCCCTCGCCGTGCGACCCCGGCCGTTGCTGCTGGACGAGATCACGGCCGCGCTCGACCCCGAACTGGTGGGCGAGGTGCTGGAGGTGGTCCGGGGGCTGAAGGACGAGGGCATGACCATGGTGCTGGCCACCCGTGAGATGGGCTTCGCGCGGGACGCCGCCGACCAGGTGTGCTTCCTGGACGTCGGGGTCGTCCTCGAACACGGCACCGCCGAGCAGGTTTTCGAGGACCCGCAGCGGGAACGCACCCGGCGCTTCCTGCGGCGGATCGTCGAGGCGGGCCGGGTCGCCTGTAGGACCGCAGGGGGCCTTCTCCGGGACGGCGGGGCTACGCGTCGGCCCGCGTCGCGCCCAGGAGTGCCGCGACCCGCTCGACGCCGAACGCGTAGCCCTGCACGCCGCAGCCCGCGATCACGCCGTCGGCGCGCAGGGAGACGTACGAGTGGTGCCGGAACGTCTCGCGCTGGTGGATGTTGGAGATGTGCACCTCGATGACGGGCATGCCGTCGCAGGTGTTCAGCGCGTCCAGGATCGCCACCGAAGTGTGGGAGTAGGCAGCGGGGTTGATGACGATGCCGCAGTGGTCCCGGCGTGCCTGGTGGATCCAGTCGACCAGTTCGCCCTCGTGGTTGGACTGCCGGAAGTCGATCGTGCCGCCGTGCGAGGCCGCCGCCCGGGCGCACAGCGCCTCGACGTCGGCGAGGGTCTCCCTGCCGTAGATCTCGGGCTGGCGCCGGCCCAGCAGGTTCAGGTTGGGCCCGTTGAGGATCATGATCGGGGCGTTGGCCAGGGTGCGGGGCACGGTTCCTCCGGTCGTTCAGGGCGGTGCGTCCGCGACCGCCGCTCGCCCCCGGTCTATCACGGCTCCGGCGTGCGCTCCGGCCCCGTGCCCCACTCGCCCCGGGCGCGCGCTTCGGCCACGCGGTCACCCCTGTACGCCCCCGTAACCCCTGATCACAGTGGGTAGTTGACGCACCATGTACGACGTACGCGCTGTCACGACAGCCTCTCTGCCGCGTCTGGCCGCCGCCTCCCTCGCCGGCACCGCGGTCGAGTTCTACGACTTCTACGCCTACGGGACCGCGGCCGCGCTGGTCCTGGGGCCGCTGTTCTTCCCCTCCTTCTCGCCGGCCACCGGGACGCTGGCGGCGTTCGCGACGTTCGGCGTGGGATTCGTGGCCAGGCCCCTGGGCTCGGTGCTGTTCGGGCACCTCGGGGACCGGCGCGGACGGCGGCCGGTGCTGATGGCCTCGCTGCTGCTCACCAGCGCCTCGACGATCGCGGTGGGCTGTGTGCCCTCCTACGCCACGATCGGCGTGGCCGCGCCCGTGCTGCTCCTGATGCTGCGGTTCCTGCAGGGGCTCGGGCTCGGCGGCGAGTGGGGCGGGGCCGTACTGCTGACCGTCGAGCACGCGCCCGCCGGCCGGCGCGCCCTGTGGTCGAGCATTCCGCAGCTGGGGCCCGCGATCGGCTTCGTGCTCGCCAACGGGGCGATGCTGGCGCTGTCCACCGGGCTCTCCGACGCGCAGTTCACCGAGTGGGGCTGGCGGCTGCCGTTCTGGGCGGCCGCCGTGCCCGCTCTGGCGGGGCTGTGGCTGCGTTCGTCGCTCGCCGAGAGCCCCCGGTTCCTGGAGATCGACGACCACGCGCGCGTGCCCTTCATGGAGGTCGTACGGCACCACGGCCGGCTGGTGCTGCTGGCCGCGGGGGCGCTGGCGGCCGGGTACGCGGTGTTCTACGCGGTGACGACCTGGTCGCTGTCGTACGCGACGGAGCGGCTCGACGTGAGCCGGAGCGTCATGCTGACCTGTGTCATGGCGGCGGTCCTCGTGCAGGCCCCGCTCATCCCCGCCGCGGCGCTGCTCGGCGACCGGTACGGGCGCCGGCCGATGTGCGTGACCGGATGCGCCGCCTGCGCGCTGTGGATGCTGCCCATGGTCTCGCTGCTGGCGAGCGGCGAGCCGCTGCTGATGTTCCTCGGGATGCTGGGCGCGCTGCTCGCCTTCGTCACCGTGTTCTCGGTGGTCTCCGCCTATCTGCCGGAGCTGTTCGAAGCCCGGGTGCGCTGCACGGGCGCCGCGGTGGGCTACAACCTCGGCGGGGTGCTCGGTGGCGCGCTCACCCCGGTGGTGGCCACGGCGCTCGCGCGGGGCGGCGGGCGCGTTCCCTGGGGCGTGGGCGGCTACCTGGCCGGCATGGCGCTGCTCAGCATGGCCTGCTTCGCGCTGCTGCCGGAGACGAACCCCGCGCCGGTGCCGGCGGTGGAGCCGGTGGCGGGTTCGGTCAGGGGTTGACCGCCAGCTCCAGGTAGGCCGCGAACAGCACCAGATGGACACCGCCCTGCAGGGGGGTCGCCCGGCCCGGCACCACGGTGAGGGAGGCGACCACCACTGTCAGCGCGAGCAGCAGCATGTGGACGGGATCGAGGCCGAGGACGAGTGGTCCCGACAGCCAGAGGGAGGCCAGCGCCACGGCGGGGACGGTCAGTCCGATACTGGCCATCGCCGAGCCGAGCGCGAGGTTGAGGCTGGTCTGCACGCGGTCCCGGCGCGCGGCGCGCAACGCGGCGATGGTCTCCGGGAGCAGCACGAGCAGCGCGATGATCACACCGACGACGGCCTGGCGCAGGCCCGCCGCCGTCACTCCCGCCTCGATGGCGGGTGACACGCCCTTGGCCAGGCCGACGACGCCGATCAGTGCCAGTCCGAGCATGCCGAGGCTGATCAGGGCGGTGCGCCTGGACGGGGGGCTCGCGTGGTCCTCGCTGCTGATGACCTGTCCCTGCCGGGTGATGGGCAGGAAGTAGTCCCGGTGCCGCACGGTCTGGGTGGTCACGAACAGGCCGTAGAGGATCAGTGAGGACAGCGCGGCGAAGGTCAGCTGGAGCGAGGAGAACTGCGGTCCCGGCTTGCTGGTGGTGAAGGTCGGGAGCACCAGGCTCAGCGTGGCCAGGGTGGCGACCGTCGCGAGCGCGGCGCCGGAGCCCTCGGGGTTGAAGACGGCGGTGCCGTGCCGCAGCGAGGCGACGAGCAGGCAGATGCCGACGATGCCGTTGCAGGTGATCATCACGGCGGCGAAGACGGTGTCCCTGGCCAGGGTGGAGCTCTTGTCGCCGCCGTCGGCCATCAGCGTGACGATCAGCGCCACCTCGATGACGGTGACGGCGACGGCCAGGACCAGGGAGCCGAAGGGTTCGCCGATGCGGTGGGCGATCACCTCGGCGTGGTGCACCGCCGCGAGGACGGCCCCGGCGAGGACCACCGTCACCAGGGCGATGACCGGGCCGGGCACGGCCCGGTGCCAGGTGAGGATCAGCAGGACGACCGCGAGCACCGGCACGGGGATCGTCCATCGCCGGGCGAGCCAACGCAGCCAAGTGATCATGCCGCGATCGTCGCAGAGAGCCACATGGTTCGCATTCCGCCCGTTCCGGATGCTTCCGCCCTTCCCGGCGGCGTCCGGCGCCGGCTCGGGCCGGGCCCCCGCGTGGCCGATCGCGTGCGACGGAGGGTCCTCCGCGGGCGGAGGACCCTCCGTGGGCGGCTGCCCTCGTGAGCCGTGCGGGCCGTGCGGTCAGACGTCCACGGTCTCCTTCTTCCCGGCGCCCGCGGTGCCGGTGGCCGCCGCGCCGGCCGCTTGCTTCCGGGAGGCCATGAGGCTGGTGACCGTGGTGACGACCAGGACCACGCAGATCACTCCGAGCGAGACCGGGGTGCTGATCTCGGGCACCGGGACGCCCGACTCGTGCAGCGCGTGCAGCACCAGCTTCACACCGATGAAGCCGAGGATGACCGACAGGCCGTACGAGAGGTGGACCAGCTTCTCCAGCAGGCCGCCGAGGACGAAGTACAGCTGGCGCAGGCCCATCAGCGCGAAGGCGTTGGCGGTGAAGACGATGTACGGGTCCTGGGTCAGGCCGAAGATCGCGGGGATCGAGTCCAGGGCGAACAGGATGTCGGTGGTGCCGATGGCGAGCATCACGACCAGCATCGGGGTCATGATCCGCTTGCCGTTCCGCCGGATCCACAGCTTGGTGCCGTGGTACCGGTCGGCCACGCCGAACCTGCGCTCCGCGGCCTTCAGCAGCCGGTTCTCCTCGAACTCCTCCTCACCCTCGTCGTCGGCGCGGGCCTCCTGGACGAGCTTCCAGGCGGTCCATATCAGGAATGCGCCGAAGAGGTAGAACACCCAGGAGAAGCTGGTGACGATCGCGGCTCCGGCGGCGATGAACACCGCTCGCAGTACCAGGGCTATCAGGACGCCGACGAGAAGGACGCGCTGCTGGTAGAGCGCGGGAACCGCGAACTTCGCCATGATCAGGACGAAGATGAAGAGGTTGTCGACGCTCAGCGACTTCTCGGTGATGTAGCCCGCGAAGAACTCGCCGGCCGGCTGCCCGCCACCGAAGAGGAGGAGGCCGAGGCCGAAGAGGCCGGCGAGGGCGATCCAGACGAGGGTCCAGACGCCCGCCTCTTTGACCGACACCTCGTGGGGCTTGCGCCCGACGAGGAAGTCGATCCCGATCAGGGCGGCCAGGCCCACGACGGTCAGGACCCACAGGGTCATCGAGACTTCCACGAGAACCTCCGGCATTTCGAGATGGCACGCACAGATGCGTTGTCACTGCCGGAGGTCTCTTCCACCCGCGCGGGGGCCGACGCCCCGGGGCCGGAATCCGGTCCGTACTGACGGGTGCGCCGCAGTCAGGGAGTACTCCCCTCCGCTCGAAGAACCGTACCCCAATCACCAAGCATTGGTAAAGTGAAAGGCAAAGAAAAGTTCAAAGTAGCAGCTCAAAGCGGCTTTACTTCAACTTGATCCGTGCGGCGGCGACCTCGCCGAGCACCTGTTCCACGATCCGGCTGCCGACCGGTACGAGCGCCGGCTCATAGGTCCAGGCATGGCCCACCCAGGGGCTGGCGACGTGGTAGTCGGGGACCGGGGTGAGGCGCGTCGGCGAACGCCACAGCGGGTCCGACAGAGGGCCGGCGGCGGCGTCCGCACGGTCCGCCACCAGCAGAAGGTGCACGCCGGCGGCCGGGCCGTCGTCCATCGGGTGGCGCAGCCGTGTGATGGCCCGGTCGTCGAAGCCGTGCGGGAAGTCGCTGACGATCAACAGCTGCCGAGTGGTGTCCACGCCGTCCGGAAGGGACCCGGCCGCGCCGACCCGCACCGCCATCCGCGCCAGGTCGCGCCCTGACCCGTCGCGCGGATCTTCCGGGCGCCCTGTCTGCGGTACAGCTCCAGGACGACCACCGCCGCCTCGGTGTCCAGCCCGGTGACGGCGTAGCGGGCGATCTCGGTGCCGGCAGGGCCGTGCACGGTGGTGCGCGGGGCGGGTACGGCGCCGAACCGGAGCGGCCCCGTGGTCCCGACGGGCAGGGCGAGGAAGACAGCGACCCGGTGGACGGCCTCGGGTACGGCCGACCGGTCCACGGCCAGGCGGTGTTCGGCGGCGGCCTTCCCGGTGCCTCGACACCGGGAAGCGTGGGGGCGCCGGGGTGGGCGACACGCCGGGGGCGGCCCCGGCGAGGACCGGGACCCCGGCCGAGATCCGGATCTCCGGCCGGACCTGGGACAGCGGGTGGTTCTGTCCCCGCACCAGCTCGGCCGCCCCCGTGTCGTGTCGCCGTGCGGCCCCGCCCGGCCGGATCCGCCGCTACAGGTGCGGCAGGATCGTCGGCATCAGGTCCTGGAAGGTGCGTCCGTTGGCGGCGGTGCCGAGGGCGGTCATCGTCCAGCCCGAGCCCACCCGGTGCACCTTGGCCATGATCTGGGCGGTGTACTCGCCGCCCCCGGCCAGCGTGTACCGGGCGAG
The DNA here is from genome assembly GCF_000980885.2 of Streptomyces malaysiense. Lineage (GTDB taxonomy): Bacteria > Actinomycetota > Actinomycetes > Streptomycetales > Streptomycetaceae > Streptomyces > Streptomyces malaysiense. Next base: position 13,512 of record NZ_LBDA02000120.1, read on the forward strand.
TTCCTGCCCGTTGGACTCGTCCACCAGACGGCAGAACGCGTTCTCCACCTCCTGGAAGGTCTGGCCCGTGAAGGAGTTCACGGTGAAGACGATCTGGTCGATGTGGACCGGGACGCGCTGGAGGTCCACCAGGATCGCCTCGTCGTCGCCGCCCTGGCCGACGCCGCCCACCAGGTTGTCGCCGGTGTGGCGCACCGATCCGTCGTCGCTCACCAGGTGCCGGAAGAAGACCACGTCGACCGGCTGCTTCTCGGCGAAGAGCACCGCGGAGGCGTCCAGGTCGATCTCC
>NZ_LBDA02000121.1 GCF_000980885.2 Streptomyces malaysiense
GTGCTCCAGCTTCGGCCGCTGATGGGCCTCGACCGCGTCCTCCACCGCGAGGGGGTGGAGGTCGAACAGCTCGGCGACGCCGGCGAATTCGTGGTCCGTCGGCTCGTGCAGCCCCAGCCAGACGAAGCCCTCGCCGGTCTTGCGGACCATGCGAACCGATTCCAGCAGATCGGTGCACTGCGGCACCCGTATGCCGTCCTGGTACGTCACGCAGTTGACCACGGAGGAGCCCAGGGGTGAGCGGGCGGGATGGCTCAGGTCCACGCGCGGCCGCCGCCGGGTCAGCTGTGCGACCTTGCGCAGGCCACCGGCCGTGCCCAGCTTCGTGACCTTCCGCAGATTCCCTGCCATGGACATTCTGGATCTCCTCGCGTGGATCTCCTCGTGTGACGCTTTCGCGTTCCTGGCCCGAAGTGTGCCAGTCCTGGGCAAAGAGCGGGCAAGCCTGTGGGAACACGATGTTCCGCTTTGTTCTCGCCTGTGGAAAACCTCCGCCCGTATCCGGAGAGCCGACCGCCCGGACCCGCGGAGCCGACCGCCCCTATCCGCCTGTCACCTGGGATGATGCGCGGCATGACAGCATCCGACGGGTATCTCCTGGACAACCGGCAGCGCGAGGCGGGGGAGCGCTTCGACGCCTTCGCCACCCTGTTCGACCCCACGACCTTCCGGCATATCGATGCCCTCGGGATCGAACCGGGCTGGCGCTGCTGGGAGGTCGGGGCGGGTGGCACCTCCGTCGTGTCCTGGCTCGCGCGAAGGGTGGGGCCGGACGGCACGGTCGTCGCCACCGACATCGACACCTCGCGGCTGGCCCCCGTCGACCAGCCGCCGGTGGAGATCCGCACCCACGACGTGGGCGCCGAGGAACCGCCGGGGGAGGGCTTCGACCTGGTCCACGCCCGGCTGGTCCTCGTCCATGTCCCGGACCGCGCCAGCGCGTTGACATCCATGATCAGGGCGCTGAAGCCCGGCGGCCGGCTTCTGGTCGAGGACGCCGACCCCGCCCTCCAGCCGCTGACCTGCCCCGACGAGCACGGCCCCGAACAGCGGCTCGCCAACCGGCTCCGGCAGGGCTTTCGCGGCCTGCTCGCCGAACGGGGCGCCGACCTCTCCTACGGCCGCCGACTGCCGCGCCTGCTCCGCGAGGCCGGACTGCGCGAGGTCGAGGCGGACGGTTTCTTCCCCATGACCTCGTCCGCCTGTGTCGCGCTGGAGGCCGCGACGGTCCGCCAGATCCGCGGCCGGCTGCTCGACGCGGGCCTGGCCACCGAGGAGGAGATCGACCGGCACCTCGCCAACGTCGAGGCCGGCGGCATGGACCTGGCCACGGCACCGATGATCTCGGCGTGGGGCCGCAAGGCGTAACCCCCGGCCGCGAGGCTCGGCACCTCCGTCGCGGTCACCCTGCCTGGCTTCTGACACGGCCCGACTGCCCGGCTCCTGACAGGGCCGAGCCGCCCGGCTCCTGACACGGCCGACCCACTCGCCCCCGTGTCAGCCGACGGGCCGGTTCGAACACCTCGGCCACGGACCTCCCGGGTGTCCCGACCGACGCGCCTCAGCCGCCGGGCGCCACACCCGCCTCGGCCGCCCCGCCCCGCTGCGGTGGTCTGCCGCCGGCCCGGCCCACCGCTCGCGCGCCCGCCCGGCACCCCTGAGCCGCCGCCTCCCGCGGGTCCGCGCCCGCGAGGAGGGCTGCGAGGAAGGCGCCGGTGAAGGCGTCACCGGCGCCCGTGGTGTCCCGCGCGGTCGCCGGTACGGCCGGGACCCGCGCCGGTGCGCCTCCGGAAGCGGCCACCAGCGCCCCGTCCGCCCCCGCCTTGACCACCACCAGCGGCACGACACGGCTCAACGCGGCCGCCGCGTCGCCCGGTTCCGCCAGCCCCGTCAGCAGACACGCCTCGTCCCGGCTGGGCAGCAGGGCGTCCAGGCCCGCGGCGAAGGCGAGGAACCGGTCGACCCCCAGGTCCGCCAGGAAGCCGGCCGACGCCGGATCCATGCTGACCGGCACACCCCGTGCGCGGGCGGCGTCGAGCGCGGTCCGGGCGAGCGCCCCACTCGACTCCGTGAAGAGCAGATAACCCGACAGATGTAGCCGGGCGACCCCGTCGAGCATGGCGTCCGACCAGTCGGCGGGCTCCAGCCGCAACGACGCCCCGCTGTCCGTGAGGAACGTGCGTTCTGCCGCCGCGCCCGCGTCGACCAGGCACACCACCGTTCCGGTCGCAGCCTCCGGGTCGGTCACCAGCAGTGGCCGTACCCCGGCCGCGACCAGCTCCCGCTCGTGCCACGCCGCCGCGTCCGCACCGACCCGGCCGAGCAGCCGTACGTCCGCACAGCCCGAGTGGGCCGCCCAGCAGGCCACGTTGGCGCCCGCGCCACCCGGCAGCGTCCGGACCGTCGCGGTGGTGTCCGTGCCGGTCGCGAGCGGTCCCCGGTGCCGAGCCACCACATCGGTGACGACGTCCCCGACGACCAGCAGCGCCCCCGTGCGGCCCCCGGTCACCCCCGCGCCCACGCCGTGGCGATCCGCGCCCCCAGCCGCACATTGCCGCGCACCGCCGCCAGATTGGCGCGCAGCGACGCGCCGTCCGTGTGCCGCACCAGGTGGTCGAGGAGGAACGGGGTCACGGCCTGGCCGGTGACGCCGCGCTCGGCACAGGCGGTGAGCGCCTCGTCGAGCACGCGCGCGTGCAGCCCGGGGTCGAGCTGTTCCGCCTCGGGCACCGGATTGGCGACGATCAGCGCCGACTCCGCCGCACCCAGCGCGTCCTGGGCCCGCATCACCTCCGCGACCTCCTCGGGGCTGCGCAGGGTCCAGTCCACGGGATGTCCCGAGTCGCTGAGATAGAAGCCGGGGAACCGGTCTGTGCCGTATCCGGCGACGGCCACGCCCAGCGTCTCCAGCCGTTGCAGGGTCGCCGGCACGTCCAGGATCGATTTCACGCCCGCGCACACCACCGTTATCCCGGTCCGCGCCAGCAGCCCCAGGTCGGCCGACTCGTCCTGGGTCACCGTCCACTCCCGGTGCACCCCGCCCAGCCCGCCGGTGGCGAAGACGCGAATGCCCGCCAGCGCGGCCAGCCGCGCGGTCGCCGACACCGTGGTGGCCCCGCTCGCCCGCGCCGCCACCGCGAACGGCAGGTCGCGGTGGCCCAGCTTGCGGACGCCGCCGTCATTGGCGACCCGCTCCAGCTGCGCCTTGTCCAGGCCGATCAGCGGGCGCCCGTCGAGCACGGCCACGGTCGCCGGCACCGCGCCCTCGCCGCGGACCGCTTCCTCCAGCTCCAGGGCCACCCGCAGATTGCGCGGGCGGGGCAGACCATGGGCGATGATCGTGGACTCCAGGGCCACCACCGGCCGCCGCGTCTCGATCGCCTCCCGGACCTCTTCCGACACCACCAGCACCATGCGCCCGCCTCCTGTCCGCCGGTCCCTGCCGGTATCTCTGGCGGGCACCGGCCACGGCTAAACGCCCGGGAGCCCGGCGCCGCACGCGGAACGGCCGTACCTGGCCGAACGGCGCCCCGCGCCGGCCGGATACGGCCGGCGGCCGCTCAGAACAGCGGCGCGGGAAGCACTCCCTCCAGGGCGAGCAACTGCCGCTTGGTCTCCAGCCCGCCCCCGAAACCCCCGATCCCGCCGTCACTCTCGACCACCCGGTGACACGGTACGACGACCGGCAGCGGATTGGCGCCCATCGCCATGCCGACCGCCTGCGCCCCGCCGGGCTGCCCGACCCGCCCGGCGAGGTCGCCGTACCCCACCACGCTGCCGTAGGGCACCCCGGACGCCAGCTCCCGCAGCACCCGCCGGTTGAAGCCGGAGATCAGCGACCAGTCCAGCGGCAGCTCGAAATCCCGCCGCTCACCCGCGAAGTACGCCCGCAACTGGCGTATCGCCTCGACCAGCACCGGCGCCCCCGGATCCGCCACGGGCGCACTGCCGAACCTCGCCGCCAGCCGCTCCAGCGCCCGCTCGCGCACCGCGTCGGTGGCATGGAAGACCACGTTGACCAGTCCGCTCCTGGTCGCCGCCAGCATCAGCGGGCCGATGTCGGTCTCGACGACGGCCCACACCACCCGCTGCTCGTCCTGCCCATGGCTGTCCATGCGCCCACGGTACGACCCGCCACTGACAACGACCGCCGGCCCGGCGCCACCCGGCCATCACCCGCCCGTCCCGGCCGAGGCTCGGCTCACTTCGTCGCCAGCGCCGCGCGCACCACGTCCGCCTTGCTGCTGATGATCCCGTCGACTCCGTACCCGGCCACCTTGCGGGCGGTGGCACTGTCGTCCACCGTCCAGGCGTAGACCCCGAGCGGCCGGCCGTGCGGCCCGCGGACACCGTGCACCGCCGACACGTAGGACCTGGTGAGCGATCCGTACGACGGATTGATCAGATCGACGAAACGCGCGTACTGCTTCAGCCGCGAGACCGGGGGCGCTCCGAGAAGGGCCGTGGTCAGCGCGGGCTTCAGCTCGTGCACGGTCCGCACGCTGTCGGCGCTGAAACTCTGCACGACCAGCCGCTTCAGATGGCCGCGGTCCAGCCAGCCCTCGTTGCCGAGGACCTTCAGGATCTGCTGTTCGATACCCGGGTACAGCTCCGGGTTCTTGACCTCCAGGAGCAGGCTCTCGTGGTTGTGCTCGACCCGGCGCATGTACTGCTCCAGAGTCGGCACGCGCGTGCCCGCGAAGGCCGGGGAGAACCAGCTGCCCGCGTCCAGCCGGGCGATCTCGGCGGCGGTGAAGTCCTTCACCTTCCACGGCGCCCGGCCGGGGAAGACCTTCTCTGCGTTCGTGGTGCGCTTCAGGCTGTCGTCGTGGATGACCACCAGCTCGCCGTCCTTGGTGCGCTGGACGTCGTTCTCGACCCAGGTGGAGCCCAGCCGCGCCGCCTCGTCGATCGAGGGCAGCGTGTTCTCGGGGGCGTGGGCGGGTGCGCCCCGGTGCCCGATCACCAGGGGCGGCCGGACGCCCGCCTTGGCGTCGGAGGTGAGGCTCACCAGGGCCACCGCCGACAACACGGCCAGGACCACGGCGGCCAGAGCGGCGACCAGGCGCGCGCGCATGCTTGCTCCTCGCGTCGAACGAAAACCCGCCGACGCCGGACCGGCGACCGACAGCACCAGAGTGACAGCAGAGCGCCAACGGTACGCGACCGCACGAAGCCCACATATGGCAGCAGGACACCTCCGAGTGCTCACCTGGGCCCCACAACTGGGGCAAGGCCGTGTTTCTTTGCCGGAAAGTCGTTCGACCATTCCGGTGGCAGTCATACTCTCTGCGACACCCCCGGCCGCCCGCGCGGTCCTGGTACGGCGCGGATATTCAGGGTTTCCGGGACATACGAGGGCGAAGGGCAGTCGCGGATGCACGGCACGGTCGACGGTTTCGGCTACGGGGCCGTCACCCCGTTGGTGGCCTTTCTCATGGCCTGCCTCGGTGGCGCCCTCGGGCTGCGCTGCATCACCCGGTCCCTGCTGGTCACGCACGCGCGACGGCCGGCCTGGCTGGCCCTCGGCGCCGCCGCGCTCGGCTGCGGCACCTGGACCATGCACTTCATCGCCATGATGGGCTTCAGCATCCAGCAGGCGCCGGTCCACTACGACGAGCCGGTCACCTACGCGAGCCTCGGACTCGCCGTCGTCATGGTCGGCGTGGGAGTGTTCATCGTCGGCTACCGGGGTGCCACCGGGGCACCGCTCTTCACCGGCGGCACCGTCACCGGACTGGGCGTCGCCTCGATGCACTACCTCGGCATGGCCGGGATGCGCTTCCACGGAAGCTTCGCCTACAGCACGCCCAAAGTCGTCGCCTCCGTCGCCATAGCGGTCGCCGCCGCCACCGCCGCCCTGTGGGCCGCCGGACGCGGACGCGGCCTGCTGCCGAGCGTGGGGGCGAGCGTCCTGATGGGCGTCGCCGTCAGCGGCATGCACTACATGGCCATGGCCGCCCTCAGCGTCCATCTCGACGGCACCGCCGAGACCACCGCCGACGCACCGGACGCGTCCACGCTCGTACCGATGCTGCTCGGCCCCCTCGTCCTCCTGGTCCTCGCCGGGGTCGTCGTGCTCCTGGAGCCGATGCTGGTCCTGCGCCACCCCGACCGGGCGCCCGCCCCGCCGGCCCTGCCCGCCCCGGGCGTCCCGGCCGCCGCCCTCGCCGCCCACCAGCACCGACACCCCGACAGTCGGCCCGTGCGGCAGGGCGCCCGCACTCCGCAGAACCGCTGACCGGCACCCGTTGTCAGTGGGGGGTCGTACGGTTGATGGCATGCGGCCCGTTTCCCACATCGAACGCACGGTGGCGCCCATCGAGGTCGTCAGCCCCTACCAGCCCAGCGGTGACCAGCCGACGGCCATCGCCGACCTGGCCAAGCGCATCGAGGCCGGTGAGAAGGACGTCGTCCTGCTGGGCGCGACCGGCACCGGCAAGTCCGCCACCACCGCGTGGATGATCGAGAAGCTCCAGCGCCCCACCCTGGTGATGGCGCCGAACAAGACACTGGCCGCCCAGCTGGCCAACGAGTTCCGCGAACTCCTCCCGAACAACGCGGTCGAATACTTCGTCTCGTACTACGACTACTACCAGCCCGAGGCGTACGTCCCCCAGTCGGACACCTACATCGAGAAGGACTCCTCGATCAACGAGGAGGTCGAGCGGCTGCGCCACTCGGCGACCAACTCGCTGCTCACCCGCCGTGACGTCGTCGTGGTCGCCTCGGTGTCCTGCATCTACGGCCTGGGCACCCCGCAGGAGTACGCGGACCGCATGGTCCCCCTCAGGGTCGGCGACGAGATCGACCGGGACGACCTGCTGCGCCGCTTCGTCGACATCCAGTACACGCGCAACGACCTCGCCTTCACCCGCGGCACCTTCCGCGTCCGCGGCGACACCATCGAGATCTTCCCGGTCTACGAGGAACTCGCCGTCCGCATCGAGATGTTCGGCGACGAGATCGAGGCGCTGTCCACGCTCCACCCGCTCACCGGCGAGATCATCAGCGACGACCAGCAGCTGTACGTCTTCCCGGCCTCCCACTACGTCGCCGGTCCCGAGCGCATGGAGCGGGCGGTCAACGACATCGAGAAGGAGCTGGGCGAGCGCCTGGCCGAGCTGGAGAAGCAGGGCAAGCTCCTGGAGGCGCAGCGGCTGCGGATGCGCACCACCTACGACATCGAGATGCTCCGCCAGATCGGCACCTGCTCCGGCGTGGAGAACTACTCGATGCACTTCGACGGCCGCCTGCCCGGCTCCCCGCCCAACACCCTGCTCGACTACTTCCCGGACGACTTCCTGCTCGTCATCGACGAGTCGCACGTCACCGTCCCGCAGATCGGCGCGATGTACGAGGGCGACGCCTCCCGCAAGCGCACCCTCGTGGAGCACGGCTTCCGCCTGCCCTCCGCCCTGGACAACCGGCCCCTGAAGTGGGAGGAGTTCCAGGAGCGCATCGGGCAGACCGTCTACCTGTCGGCCACCCCGGGAAACTACGAGCTGTCGCGTTCCGACGGCGTCGTCGAGCAGATCATCCGCCCGACCGGCCTGGTCGACCCCGAGGTCGTGGTCAAGCCCACCGAGGGCCAGATCGACGACCTCGTGCACGAGATCCGCAAGCGCACCGACCAGGACGAGCGCGTCCTGGTCACCACGCTCACCAAGAAGATGGCCGAGGACCTCACCGACTACTTCCTGGAACTGGGCATCCAGGTGCGCTATCTGCACAGCGACGTCGACACCCTGCGCCGCGTGGAGCTGCTGCGCGAACTGCGCGCCGGTGAGTACGACGTCCTGGTCGGCATCAACCTGCTGCGTGAGGGCCTCGACCTGCCCGAGGTCTCCCTGGTGGCGATCCTCGACGCCGACAAGGAGGGCTTCCTGCGCTCCGGCACCTCGCTGATCCAGACCATCGGCCGCGCGGCGCGCAACGTCTCCGGCCAGGTTCATATGTACGCGGACAAGATCACCCCGGCGATGGAGCGGGCCATCGACGAGACCAACCGCCGCCGCGAGAAGCAGATCGCCTACAACAAAGCCAACGGCATCGATCCGCAGCCGCTGCGCAAGAAGATCAACGACATCGTCGCGCAGATCGCCCGCGAGGAGGTCGACACCGAGCAGCTCCTCGGCAGCGGCTACCGCAAGTCGAAGGACGGCAAGGGTGCCAAGGCTCCCGTGCCGGCGCTGAGCGGCAAGGCGGCGAAGGGCGGCAAGGCGGCCAAGGGTGCGAAGGGCAAGGCCGCGGCGACGGTGCCCACGGACCGTCCGGCGGCCGAACTCGCGGAACAGATCGAGGAGATGACCGAGCGCATGCGCGCCGCCGCCGCGGAGCTCCAGTTCGAGATCGCCGCCCGGCTGCGCGACGAGGTCTCGGAGATGAAGAAGGAGCTGCGCCAGATGCGGGAGGCGGGCATCGCCTGATCCGCGTGATGCCACCGGATCTCGGCATAACGCGCCGAGTGTTGCAACACCGACACAAAGCGCGGACCGGGGTTCGGCGGTGTCGGCGCCCCTGCGTAGGGTTCTGATCAGCCGCGCGGTATGCGGCAACAGGGGACCTTCGAGAGGGGATTCAGCCGTGTCCGTCAACTTGAGCAAGGGTCAGGCCATCAGCCTGGAGAAGAACGACGGGGGCTCCCTCACCGCGGTCCGTATGGGGCTGGGCTGGCAGGCGGCCAAGCGTCGCGGACTGTTCGGCTCGCGCACCAAGGAGATCGACCTGGACGCCTCCGC
>NZ_LBDA02000122.1 GCF_000980885.2 Streptomyces malaysiense
GGTATTTCTGCCGCCACTTGGCCAACACGGTGCCCGGGACGGTGATGCTCTTCCCCCTGCAGATGTCGGGGTAGACGGGGGTGTCCCGCTTGGGCCTGGGGATGGTGGGGAGGGCTGCCGGGGTACGGACAGTGGGGGCGTCGAGGTCGACGACGGTGGACGGGCGTGGCTGGGGCCGGCGGTAGCAGGTGACCGTGGCGTGGGACCCGAGGGCGGGGCACTGTCGACGCTGGTCCCCTGCGGGCCCGTACTCCTTGACCTTGGTCTGGTAGTCCTTCCGGGACTGGATCAGGTTGAGTGCGTGGGCGCGGTCCTCGTCCGTGCGGCTGTCGATGTATGTGGCGCCCGCAGTGATGAGCGGGGTGGGCATCAGCGGGCAGTAGAACTCGCCGCCGACCAGCTGCATGCCGCGGAACTCTCCCTGCCGGTCGACCTTGTCGTCGTTGTAGTGCTTCACCGTGTTGAGGCCGAGCTTGATCAGCTGCAGATGCAGGTTGTGCGGCTTGGCCTGGGTGATGCCCCGGTCGGCGCAGAACAGGTCTTTGACCAGGCCACGTTCGAAGGCCGGCTGGATGGCGCGCAGGGCGGCCGGGCCGGGTTCGGTGCCCGGGGTATGAAGGATCATGCCGAGGCAGACCGCCGGGTAGGCGCCAGCGAGGTCGCCATGGCCATGGCCCGGGAACGCGGCCATCATGGCGTAGCGGAACTCTCTCTTCTCCGGCGCCTTGGCCTTCTTCCCCTGTCCCGACTTGGTCTTGCGAGGCGGTGGCTTGTTTGTCGTGCCGCGCCGGGTGCCAGTGTTCGTGGAGGCCGCAGCTTTGCCGCTGGGCCCCGACTTCTTCTGCGTTCCTCCCTTCACGTACATCCCGGCGGTGATCTCAAGCGAGGCCCGGTCCTGGTGGTAGTCCGGCTCTTTGCCCCAGACCGGAACCGGTGTGTCGTCGACCGCGATGTGGCCAGGCCACCGAGCGAAGTCGCCGCGCCGGTAGGAAGCCATCACCGGAGCGAGAACCAGATCCTGGGCGATGGCCTCCAGATTGCGCACGGTGTCCTGATTGGCGCGGGCATTCCACTTCCGTCGGATCTTCTTGGCCTCGCTGAGCGACAGCCGCTTGCGGCGGTCGTGTGGTGCCGGGTTGAGGCGCCGGGTCATCGAGGCCCAGGACCGGTAGACGCGCTTCGACGTCGCGTACTGGTGGTGCGCGACGCGGTCGATCTCTTCTCGGGTTGCACCCTCGGGGATGTGCAGGTCGACGTTGGGGACGTCAAGGAGGGCCTTGGACCCTGGAGACAGGGCGAAGAAGAGTGTCTCCCACGCGTCGTTGATGTTCGCGCTCTTGCCCATGTACTGCGACAGGATCAGGCCGATCAGCACTGTGCGGAACGGGAAGCCCTTCGGGCCTGGCCGGTGCTCGTTGGAGGGAAGGCGTTCCAGTACCCCGCTGTGGCGCACGAGGTCGAAGACCTGCCTCACAACGCGGTCGCTGAGGGTACGGCCGGGGGCCTGCGGTGCAGGGCGTAAAACGAGGCCGGTACGCCGGCAGGGTTTGTCCTCAGGGTTCTTCCTGCTCATGCCGCCCCCCGCAACAGATCGGATGCCTCCGCTTCGGGCACGTCGTGGAGGAAGACGAGGTAGCGCGAGAGGCTGTGCAGGGTCCCGAGTCCGGACGCTTTGAGGATCACCTTCAGCGGAATGCCTGCATTGAGCAGATCGACGAGCCAGGTCGTGCGCAGCCGCTGGGTCTGCAGCACTGCGCCGTCACAACGGCCGATGATCCGCGGGTACTTGGCCAGCCAGTCCGATGCGATGTGCTTGCTGGTGCGGTCCTGCCAGTCCGGCCGGAAGGCGTACGCGTCTGCCGGGATGTGGGCGGCTTCCGACAGCAGCAGTTCCTCGTAGGCGTACCGGCATACGACAGTGCGCGGACGGCGCCCGTGCACCTTGACCAGTGCCCGGCCGGTGGGGCCCGCGAGGATATCCCGCCCCTGAACGTACACAAGATCCTCAACGGCAAGCCCGCAGCCGACGCCCAGACAGAACAGAAGACAGGCGTTGCGCCGCTGGGCGGGGGTGGGCAGGCTCTGCGCCCAGATCAGCCAGTAGGCGATTTCTGCTGGCGGGTAGGGGGCCACTGGGGCGGCGGTGGCCTTGAGCCGGATCGGCGGATGCTGTCCGAGCTGGTCCAGCAGGAGTGCTTCGGAGGCCCGGCGCAGCTGGCTGCTGCAGGTTCGGCGGCTGTTGGCGGCCATGTCGCGGCAGCCGACGAGGATGAACCGTTCGACGGTGCTCTGGTCAAGGATCACCGAGGGTTCGAGCGGGAGGCCTTGGGCCTCGACCCAGGCGACCAGCCGTGCGAGCGGCGTCATGACCACGTCTGGGCCGTAGGGTCCCGCTGCGACGGCCATGAATCCCAGCGAGCGGACGACCGGAGCGATGCGGTGCCACTGGGCGGGCGGCACCGTCTCCGCCTTCGGTGCGTAGGCCAGCAGGCGATTCGACACAGCGACCTCCAGGCGCAAGGCCCATGACAGATGGCCGGTTAACCGGCCACTGGTGTCAGTGTCGATCACGATCTGAAGGAACGCATCTTTATGACCGGAGGCCGAGCGCGCACGGCGCCGCCATGGAGCTACGCCGTCGATCCGGAGGAGTGGCCGGATGCCCGGATCGCCGGGGAGCCCGCCGCAGCGGTGGTCCAGACGATTGCCCGCCGCCTCGCCGCCGCCCTGTGTGAGAGGCCGGAGCTCTCGCTGCGTGCCCTGGCCGCCCAGAGCAACGTCGGCAGACAGACCATCGGCGATCTGCTGGCGGGCGCCACCTGGCCGGATGTGCTGACGGTCTGCCGACTGGAGCGCGCCCTGGGCCTGGCGCTCTGGCCCGGATCGAATGCGACCCAATGTGCTCATGACTGATCCCCAATTGCCAATTTGAGGTCAGTCGTGCACGCTCAAGTACGGAATGGCGTAGACGCCCTATAGCGCCACCCATGGGGGCGCTAGAGTGAACGTGCGCGACGGACCGGAACCCTGCTAGGAGAAGCGTCCGTTCGCGTGTTTGGCGGCCTCCCTCGACCGCTAATCGAGGGAGGCCTGCTGGTTGGGTTAGGGTCGTTCTCGGGTGGATCAAGCAGCCCGGGATGACAGCACGACCCGGAACATTCCCGGTGCTACGTTTTCCACCTCGCCAAGTTGCTTCATGCGGTTGAGGGTTTTTCCTACGGATGAGCGGACCGTCGCGTCCGCTCCCGGGCGCACCGCCGCCGCGATATCGGTGATGGACATTGCCTCTTGAGCAGCGCACAGGAGTGTGAGGATCGCATCGCGCATGCTTCCGTTACGCGGTGGCCCCAGGGTCCGAGTGCCAATCCCCGGGCGCGCATCTTCGGACGAAGGATCCTCGTCGGCGACAGAAACTTCAGACGGGCCCTCCCGCGAAGGTTGGGCGGTTTCCGCGCCCTCGCCAGTGTCCGGCGGTTCTTCGCGGACATCGGTGGATTCGACGCCCTGGCACATCATCGCGTACACAGCTTCCAATGTCGCCAACTCGCCGCGCAGCGAGGTGATCAGCTCCTTCACGGCATGCCGGGCCTGGTCGATGTAGACACCCTTGTCTGACGCAGGTGCGCTGGTCCGGTATCCCGCCATAGCGAACTCCTAAGGAAGGTCGCTGCCAGTGTAGGGACGGCACACTGTGGCACGCACGCAGTTCCTGTGAGGCGCTATCAAACGGTCAACAGTGCGCTCAAGGACGGCAAGTCCGGTCGGGGATATCGCAGGACTCGACCTGTCTTGGCGCAGAGTTGGCTCCTGGGTTCGTGTGATGCCACACCGGAACTGCGAGACGTGCCATCACAGAATCCTGACATGTGGATTCTGTCGAAGCTCCCGGTCTCCGGGAACGTTTGAGCGTTACGGTTTCTTCATGGTGGATGGCAAGCATCTGTCGGCGACGGAAGCCTTGGCGTCGGTGACGAAGGCCCTGGATGTTCTAGTCCTGGCGCATGACCGGGGGGAAGTCGGTGTTACCGAAACCGCCCGGGAGCTCGGTATCTCACGTTCCACCGCACACCGCATCCTGGTCACCCTGCAGCGCACGGGTTTCCTGCGCCACGATCCTGGCCAGCACGGATACTCAGCGGGGCCGCAGCTCGTACGCATGGGACTGGCTGCGATCGCCCAGCTGGACGTCCGACGACAGGCGCGCAGACCCCTGGAGGAGCTCTCCGAGAAGCTACAAGAGACGGTGTGCCTGTACTCCCTGGATGCGGCCGTTGTCCGACTACTCGACGGAGTCGAGTGCCGGCACGTCCTGCGCGTCAGTGTTCCGCTCGGGCAGGAGCTCCCCGCCCACGTCACAGCGGCAGGCAAGGCCCTGCTCGCACTGCGCGACCCGGCAGATGTACGCGCGACACTCCCGGCCGCGCTCCCTGCCACGGCGGCAGGGAGCATCACTGAGTGGCCGCTGCTTGAGGTGGAGTTGGAGGAAGTCAGAGTCCGGGGGTGGGCGGCAGACCTCGAGGAAAGTGCACACGACCTGCACGGCGTAGGCGTGGCCATCCGCAACCGCATCGGGGAACCGCTCGCCGCGATCTCCGTGTACGCACCCGCTGTGCGTCTGCGCGAACAGGACATGCCAGCGGTTGCCACGGCCCTGCAGGAGACCGCCGCCACGATCGCCAGGGCAGAGTGAGAGCGGGTGCCGAGGTGCCGGGGCTCAAGGCCCCAACGTGATCCGCCCGTCCGGGATCCATCCCTCCAGGTATCCCGTCAACAGCACATCCACATCTGGCAGATCGCACCGCGTGCACAACTCCTGCCACTGCTCAGGTCCCGCCCAGTGTGTCGCTCCTTTCCAGGGCAGAAGCTTCGGCGGATCACCAGCCGCAGCGAGGCGAAAGATGAACACGTGCGCCTCTCGACGGCTCCGGCCTACAGGCACAGGCACCTGAGCCCAGCGGCATCCTTCAACGGCGCCCCCGCGCACCGGCATCGCGCCGACCGCATCGCGGAGGACACGTGCTGCCGCCTCACGGTAGGGTTCTGCGGCTCGGACGGATCCTGAAGGGAGCACCCATCGGGGAACAGCTCCAGGCGGGTCATCTGCCACCAGGGCAAGCCGCCCGTCCGAGCTCAGCAACGCAACGAACACCACCCGCCGCATCCTGGGAGACGGCACGGCAGGGCACCTCGAGCTCTCGGCAGCGTCCAGGAAAGCAGGCACGGTCCGATCCTGGCATGCGGCCGGTTAACCGGCCACTCGTGTCCTAGATCGACGCTGACCGGGTCCGCGCCCAGGCTCTCAGATATCCCAGCCGCCAGGCTGAAGTGGGATCGGGTAGTTGACACGCCCGGCGGTGGCTGCAGGTAGCCCACCTGTCGACTGGTTGCAGCGCACGCTGCTCGGCACTCGCACTACCCCTATGCTCATGTCGGCTTTGAGACTTGGGGGTGAGGTCGATGTCCCGCAGCCCGTTCGGCCCGCTCGCCGATGAGCGGATCCACGAGGCGCACCCCGAGGTGTCCTTCTACGCCTTGGCCGACGGAGTGCCACTGGCCCACGCCAAGAAGACCTGGCGCGGCCAGAACCTGCGCCGCTCCCTGCTCGCCGAGGCCGGCCTCGTGCTCCCAGACGAGCTTGGTGAGGCGGACCGCATTCCCGTGGACGACGTACTCGACGCCGCTGTCGAGGCTTGGTCGGCGCACCGGATCGCGCTCGGGACAGCGAACCGGGTTCCTGAGGTGCCCGAGCCGGATCCAGAAGGGCGCCTCGTCGAGATTCGATACTGATCGATCCATCAAGTATCGAAAGGTTCGCGGAGCACTGAGGAGGCAAGGTGTTGGACGACCCGTCTGTCCGGCTCGCGACGTTGGTGGAGTCGCTGACCGGCGATGTGGTGTTCGCGATGTCCAGGGGCAGCAAGGAGCTGTTCCACAGCGACACCCTCGCCTGGTACCTCGACCGATGTCCAGCCGTTGGCGAGGCATTGCTGGACGCCTGGCAGGTACCCCGCACCGGCCAAGCAGGCGAGGCGCGGGTACGCCGGGTGAGGTTCCCCCGAGATGCGGGA
>NZ_LBDA02000123.1 GCF_000980885.2 Streptomyces malaysiense
ATCGACCGTGCCGGTCGGAGTGCCGGCCCCCGGCGGAACGGCGGCCACCGTCGCGGTGAGGGTCTTCGCCTCACCGAAGACCGAGGGGTCCGGCGCCGATGTGAGGCCGGTCGTCGTGGCCGCCTGTGTCACCGTCTGGATGTCCACCGGGGAGGTCGACCCGCTGAAGTCCGCGTCCCCGCTGTACACAGCCGTCAGCGAATGCGAGCCGACCACGAGGGTGGAGGTGGTGAGCGTGGCGGTACCACCGACGAGAGTGCCCGTGCCCAACAGCGTCGCACCGTCGAAGAAATCGACCGAACCCGTAGGCGTGCCGGCACCCGGCGGAACGGGAGCCACCGTCGCCGTCAGAGTCTTCGCCTCACCGGCAACGGACGGATCGGGAGCCGACGTGAGACCCGTCGTCGTCGCCGCCTGCGTCACCGTCTGCGTGTCCACCGGCGACGTGGAACCGCTGAAGTTGGTGTCGCCGTTGTAGACAGCCGTCAGCGAATGCGACCCGACAGCAAGCGTGGACGTGGTGAGCGTGGCCGTACCACCGACGACAGTGCCCGTGCCCAACAACGTCGCACCGTCGAAGAAATCGACCGAACCCGTAGGCGTACCAGAACCCGGCGGAACAGCCGCCACCGTCGCCGTCAACGTCTTCGCCTCACCGAAGACCGAGGGGTCCGGCGCCGATGTGAGGCCGGTCGTCGTGGCCGCCTGTGTCACCGTCTGGATGTCCACCGGGGAGGTCGACCCGCTGAAGTCCGCGTCCCCGCTGTACACAGCCGTCAGCGAATGCGAGCCGACCACGAGGGTGGAGGTGGTGAGCGTGGCGGTACCACCGACGAGAGTGCCCGTGCCCAACAGCGTCGCACCGTCGAAGAAATCGACCGTACCCGTGGGCGTGCCGGTGACGGGCGGTGTGGCGCTGACCGTCGCGGTGAGGGTTTTGGTCTCGCCGAAGACGGAGGGGTCGGGGGTGGAGGTCAGAGCGGTGGTGGTGGGGAAGGGAGCGGTGGAGGTGATGCTGACGGTCCCGTCACCGTTGTTGACGATGTAGGCCGTGCTCCCGTCGGGGGTGATCGCGACACCGAAGGGCGCTGTCCCGACGGAGATCGTGCCGATCACGGTCTGGCCGGCCGTGTCGATCACACTGACCGTGTTGTCACTGTTGTCGGTGACATAGACATGGGCCCCGTCGGGCGAGACGGCCACCCCCACGGGCGCGTTGCCGACAGGGATCGTGCCGATCACGGTCTGGCCGGCCGTGTCGATCACACTGACCGCGTTGTCACCGTTTTTCGCCACGTACACCTGGGAACCATCCGGAGCAGCCGCGATTCCCAGCGGGAAACTCCCGACGGTGATGGTGTTGGTGACGGTCTGGGTCGCGGTGTCGATCACGCTGACCGTGCCGTCACCCGAGTTGGTGACGTAGACGGTCGAGCCGTCCGGGCTGATCACGACGCCGAAGGGTGCACCGCCGACGGTGATGGTGTTGGTGACGGTCTGGGTCGCGGTGTCGATCACGCTGACCGTGCCGTCACCCGAGTTGGCGACGTAGAGCGTGGAGCCGTCCGGGCTGATCGCGATACCGAGAGGGACGCTGCCGACGGTGATGGTGTTGGTGACGGTCTGGGTGGTGGTGTCGATCACGCTGACGGTGTTGTCACCGGAGTTGGTGACGTAGACGGTCGAGCCGTCGGGGGCGATCGTGGCCCGGAAGGGGACGCTGCCGACGGTGATGGTGTTGGTGACGGTCTGGGTCGCGGTGTCGATCACGCTGACGGTGTTGTCGTCTTCGTTGGTGACGTAGGCGGTGGTTCCGTCGGGGGTGATCGCGACGTCGATGGGGAAGTCGCCGACGGTGACGGTCGGGTCGGACAGGAGTGTGAGGCGTGGGCGGTTGATTGGACGGAAGTTGAGGAGTCGGCGCCAGGCGGAGGTCGGTTGTGCGGACATGGGATGCCCCCTCTTGCCGTAGTTCGGTGACGGGGGTGGGGCTGCCGAGAGTCAACGAGCCTGGTCGTGACGCGTGTACGCGGTCAGGCTTCCAGGAAGCGTCCACCATGGGTCGCCGAGCTGTAGGTGCTGCGGGCTCGGTCGCGGTCGGCTCCCGGCACGGAGGTGGGCGGTCCTTCCGGGGGCGATAGCGCAAGTAATCCATCACCGCCGGACGCCTCACCACCCATCCACCCCGAAATCACCCAAACG